>NZ_JBITKE010000009.1:0-588091 GCF_044460705.1 Nonomuraea sp. NPDC050022 | reverse complement strand
TCGGGGCGCGGCGATCCGCGACAAGCTCACCGCCCGCTCCAACTACCGGCGCAGCAGAAGGTCGCGCAAGCTGCGCTACCGCGCGCCTCGATTCCTCAACCGCACCAGGCCCAAGGGCTGGCTCGCGCCGTCCCTGCGGCACCGCCTGGACACCACCATGTCGTGGGTGGCCCGGCTGGGCCGGTGGGCACCCGTGCGCGCCATCCACGTCGAACGCGTCGCCTTCGACACCCACGCCATCTCGGCGGGTAAGCCCCTGGAAGGCATCGAATACCAGCAGGGCACACTGGCCGGATACGAGGCCCGCCAATACCTGCTGGAAAAATGGGGCCGCACCTGCGCCTACTGCGGCAAGGCGGGGACGCCGTTGCAGGTCGAGCACATCCACCCCAAAGCGCGCGGCGGCTCCGACCGGATCTCCAACCTGACATTGGCGTGCCGGCCGTGCAACCAGGCCAAGAACACCACGCCCGTCGAACAGTTCCTGCAAGGCAACCCCGCGCTGCTGGCGCGCATCCTCAAGCAGGCCCAGGCCCCGCTCCGAGACGCCGCAGCGGTCAACGCCACCCGCTGGGCGCTGTGGCGGGCACTGACCGCGACCACTCTGCCCGTGGCCACCGGATCGGGCGGGCGCACCAAATGGAACCGCTCCCGCACGAACGCGCCGAAGTCCCACACCCTGGACGCCCTGCACGTCGGCGAACTCGCGCAGGTGACCGGGTGGCCGGGCCGCGTCCTGGTGGTCCGGGCCACCGGCCGCGGCACCTACGGCCGAACCCGCACCGACCGATACGGGTTCCCCCGCCTGCGACTTCCCCGCATCAAGCACGTCCACGGATTCGCCACCGGCGACCTCGTCCGCGCCACCCTCACCAAAGGCAAGCACACCGGAGTCCACACCGGACGCGTCGCCGTCCGCACCACAGGCTCCTTCAACATCACCACCGCGACCGGCACTCACCAAGGCATCAACCACAAACACATCCGCCTGCCCCAAAGAGCCGACGGCTACAGCTACACCGCAAGGCAGGAGACCACCAATGAACGGTGAACCTCAGGGCACACTCAAGCCCTCCAGGGCCTTCCCACTCCCGCTTCCTCCCCGGCGCGAACGCCGGAATATCCACGGGAGGTCCTGATGACCGCCATCACGACGACCCTGCCCGGCCGGGTCGGTCCCGGCGCCACCCTCAGGCAGACCATGACGCTGGCCTGGCGGAGCCTGGTGCAGATCAAGCACAACCCGTGGGAGCTGCTCGACCTCAGCATCCAGCCGATCATGTTCCTGCTGCTGTTCACCTATGTGTTCGGCGGTGCCATCTCCGGCTCGACCGGCGACTATCTGCAGTTCGCCCTGCCGGGCCTGCTGGTCCAGAACGCCCTGTTCTACACACTGTCCACGGCGATCGGGCTCAACACCGACATCACCAAGGGCGTGTTCGACCGGCTGCGCAGCCTGCCGATCGCGCGCACCGCGCCCCTGTCGGGCCGGATCATCGCCGACACGTTCAAGCAGGTGTGGGCGTTCGCGCTGTTAGTCGGGTTCGGGATGGTGCTCGGGTTCCGGGTGACGACCAGCGTGGCGGGGCTGCTCGGGGCGCTGGCGCTGCTGGTGGTCGTGGCGCTGGCGATGTCGTGGATGTCGGTCTTGATCGGGCTCAAGGCGTCGAGTCCGGAGAAGGTGCAGATGATCTCCTTCTCGACGATGATGCCGCTGACGTTCACGAGCAGTGCGCTGGTGCCGGCCGACACCTTCCCCGGCTGGCTGAAGGCCTGGTCCGACGTCAACCCGGTGACCTACCTGGCCGACGCGATCCGCGGCCTGCTGATCGGCGGCGAGATCGCCTGGCCGACGATGGTCTCGCTGCTGTGGTCGGCGGGGTTCGTGGTGGTGTTCGCGCCACTGGCGATCAGGGTCTTCCGCAGCCACGTGTGAGACCGGTTCCCGGCCCGGTCCGTGACCGTCTGTCCGTGACCGTCCGTCCGTCCGCCCGTGCCCCCGTGACCGTCCGCCCGTGTCCGTCCGTGTTCGCGTACCTGGGCACCTGGTTTTAGCGAGCGCTGTGCCCTGGCAAGCGGACTGGACCCGCATCGCGTCCCCGCACCCGCCGGGCAGGCCGTCCCCCAGCGTCCGCTCGATCGGCCGGTCGGGCGTGGCCATCGTCACGGCGAGGAGAACCAGCAGGCCGAGACCCGGTTCCCCGGCGATCCCCGCGATTCCCGGCCCTGCCGAGCCACCTGCGGGCCGAGGGCGGCGAAGGTCATGGATGTGGCGAAGTTCACTCCTATCTTGCCCGCATTGCACCCGCTTTACGGTCCTTTACCGACCACCGACCCTCGCGAAACGGTCGGCGCACGGCGGATAGCCGCGTAGCATCATGCGGCATGGGGCTGTGTAGCACGGCAAGACGCGTGAGACACATCGCTGTCTCTGTGACAGCGGTGGCTGTCGTGCTCGCGTCGTCCGGTTGCGACTTCCTCATCGGAAGGTCCCAGGCCAAGGAGATCGCCGAGATCAACGTCTCGAGCCCGGAGTTGCGCGCGGGCGAACCGCTGCCGCGCGAATACTCCTGCAAGGGCGCTCAGGGCAGTCCGCCTCTGCGTTGGTCCAGCGAGCCTCTGTCCGACGCCAAGTCGATCGCGATCGTGGTCGACTCTCTCTCACCATCAGAATCCGCCGTCCAGTGGGTGCTCTACAACATCCCCGCGACGACGACCGAGCTGGGGCCGAACGCCGCCGCGAGCCCGCCGGAAGGCGCGAGCCAGGCCAAGGTGACCAGCGGCAAGGCGGGCTACCAGCCCCCCTGCGTGGAGAAGGGCAGCTACCGCTTCAGCGTCTACTCGCTGAACGGCAAGGTCGATGTCCAGGAGGGCGCCCCCCTCTCCGAGGTCTTGAGAAAGATCGCGGACCAGACCATTGCCCGCGGCCGGCTCACGGTGGTGAACATCCAGTGAGACACCGCTCACTAAACGTAGTAATAGTTACCAATTCTTCACGTAGGGTGTGACAACGCTCATAGTGGTCCGACACAATCAGATCCAATCGCTAGGTGCTGGTGATCAAAGGGGGAAGGTCGCGTCGATGGCCGCGCGATCTCACCGGTGCCGCAGGGAGGCCATGGCTTTGAGGGTGGTGCAATGATCGCGGTCGTAGTCAGCTTGGTCGCTGTCGTGCTCCTCGTGCTCGTCGTCGTGGCACTGGGCATGCGTTCCATGAACCGTCGGGAGAGCTCTCTGCCTCCCGAGCGGCTGAAGCAGATGGCCGAGAAGGATGAGAGGACTCAGACGCGTTCCACGGATGAGTTCTCCAAGAGCGAACCGCGCATGAACAACTTCAGCCCTGACTTCAGTCCTATCGGCGAGGCCAAGGCCAAACCGGTACGCACCGGCCAGCGCGGCAAGCGCGGTGTGGACGAGTGGGGCAACCCGCACACCGACGTCGAGGACGAGGAGTTCTGGGCCAACATCCGCAGCGACGCGGAAGAGGGCGGCTTCGGCGCCGGCGGCACGGTCGCGGCGCGCAAGGGCGCCTCCCGCCCCGTCGAGCGTCCTTCAGAGCGTCCTTCAGAGCGCCCCTCCGAACGGCCCGCGGAAAAGCCCGCCCAAAGGCCCGCCGCGCGTACCCCCTCCGCCCGAGCCGCCGCCGAGCGGGAGCGGGAGCGAGAGAAGCAGCCCAGCGCCCAGCGCGAGCAGCAGCGCCCCGCCACCAAGCGGGAGCGGTCCGGCAAGCGGGAGCCCGCCAAGCGCGAGCCCGTCACCGCCGTCGACCCCAACGCGGCCACCGTCCAGGCGCCGCTTCCCGGGCGATCCCAGCGTTCGCGTTCCCAGCGGCCCGCCGCCGCGGCCGCCTCGTCCGGTTCGTCCGGTCTGGCAGACCTCGTGGAGTCGGCGCAGCGTCCGGCACCGACGGCCGCCGAGCTGGCCGACCAGCGCACGATGACGTTCTCCGCGCCGACGCCGCCCGACGTGATGAGCATCCTCGGCGTGGGCGCGCAGCAGGTGACGCCGCCCCAGCCCGGGGCGGGCAGCGGTTCCTTCCCGGCGGTCGGCAGCGGCACCTCGCTGAGCACGAACAGCCCGGCCACCACCAGCGGTTCGTTCCCAGCCACGCCGGCCACCAGCGGGTCCTTCCCCGCTGTCGGCGGCAGCGGCTCGTTCCCCGCCACACCGGCCCCCGCCGCGCCGGTCTCCCCGATCGGCGGCGCGCAGGCCGGCGTCCCGTTCACGGTCTACGGCGCCAACACCGACCCGCTGGAAACCACCTGGACCAACCCGCCGATCGTGCCGACGGCGTCGGGCTCGTGGCCCGCGCTGCAGCACCACGACATCCTCGACGACCCGGCTCCCGCCGCCCCGTCGAGCGACTCCTGGCCGGCCTTCGAGCCGCAGCAGCCCGCCGCCGCCCCCCGCTCCTCCTATCCGGCCTCATATGAGGTACGGGCAGGTTGGGCCGTGGCCGACGACTCCGACCCGCTGACCGGCCCCTCCCCCGCCACCGGCACCCCCACGGCGCCCGCGCGGGCGGTCTCGGCCTACGACGACGTGCTCTCGGCCCCGCCCATGCAGCCGGCGCCGCAGCACTTCGCGTACGAGACGGGTGACATCACCAGCCTCCCGCCCGGCCAGATCGCGCAGACCTTCGCGTACGAGACCGGCGACATCACCAGCATTCCGCCCGGCCAGATGCCGGCGGGCTGGGGCGAGCCGCCGGCGAACAACGCCGCCTGGCCCAACTACGGCGGCACGCCCGAGGCGGGTGCCCGGCAGGGCGGCCGCAACGGCGGCGCCCAGGGCAACAGCGGCGGGCACCGTCGCTCCACCCCCGAGCAGGAATTCCCCGACTACTACCGCTGATCGGCGGC
Organism: Nonomuraea sp. NPDC050022; assembly: GCF_044460705.1. Lineage (NCBI taxonomy): Bacteria > Bacillati > Actinomycetota > Actinomycetes > Streptosporangiales > Streptosporangiaceae > Nonomuraea > Nonomuraea sp. NPDC050022. The sequence continues at coordinate 583,229 of NZ_JBITKE010000009.1, read as the reverse complement.
TCCCACGCCGACCGCCGGACGGCGGACGAGTGACGGCGGCCACTCATTAATCTGTAAAGCCGCCGATGACCCCTTAAGCCCCCGGCACGCGGGGCAATAGGGTTCGACGTATGATCGGCACTCTGAGTCGCGTGCTGAGCACGCTCAGGTACGACGTACCTGCCTCGCTCGTGGTCTTCCTCATCGCGGTGCCCCTCTCGCTGGGCATCTCGATGGCCTCGGGTGCCCCCCTGGCCGCCGGGTTGATCGCCGCCATGGTGGGCGGCATCGTGGCGGGCGCGCTCGGCGGCTCCGCCGTACAGGTGAGCGGGCCCGCGGCGGGCCTGTCCCTGGTCGTCGCGGATCTCGTGCAGACGTACGGCTGGCGGGCCACCTGCATGATCACTCTGATCGCGGGGGCGGTGCAGCTGGTGCTCGGGGTCTTCCGGGCGGCCAGGGCGGCGCTGGCGGTCTCGCCGGCGGTCATCCACGGCATGCTCGCGGGCGTCGGCGTGGTCATCGCGCTCTCCCAGCTGCACGTCGTGCTCGGCGGCAGACCGCAGCGCTCGGCCCTGGCCAACATCGTGGAGCTGCCCGCGCAGCTGGCCGATATGCACGGCCACACGGTGGCGGTGGGCCTGCTCACGATCGCCGTGCTGGCGTTGTGGACGCGCCTGCCCAAACGGATCAAGGCCGTGCCGGCGCCGCTGGCCGCGCTGCTGGTGGCCGGCGTGACCGCGTGGGCGTTCGACTGGGACGTCACCCGCATCGACCTGTCCAACGCCGTCACCTCCTGGGCCTTCCCCGTGCTGCCGTCCGGCGACTGGCATCGGATCGTGGCGGCTGTGGTGCTCGTCGCGCTGCTGGCCGGGGTCGAGTCGCTGCTCTGCTCGGTCGCGGTCGACGGCATGCACGACGGCCCCCGCACCGACCTCGACCAGGAGCTGAGCGGTCAGGGCGTGGCCAACATGGTCTCGGGCGCGCTGGGCGGGCTGCCGGTTGCGGGGGTGATCGTCCGCAGCACCGCGAACGTGCAGGCGGGCGGGCGCAGCCGGTTCTCGGCGGTCCTGCACGGGGTGTGGGTGGTGGTGTTCGTCCTCGGGTTCGGCTGGACGATCAAGCTGATCCCGATGGAGGCGCTGGCGGCGCTGCTCGTCTTCATCGGCGTGCAGATGGTCAACCTGGGCCATGTCAGGAAGGTGCACGGCCACGGCGAGGTGCCGGTCTACCTGGTGACGATGGGGGCCGTGCTGGTCCTCGGGCTGGCCGAGGGGGTGCTGGCCGGTCTCGCGCTGGCCGCGCTGCTCGCGCTGCGGCGGCTGACCTGGGTCACCGTCAAGACGCGGCCGGAGCAGGACGGGCGCGTCCACGCGACGATCTCCGGCTCGCTCACCTTCCTGGGCGTGCCCAGGCTCACCCACGAGCTGCGCGCCATCCCGCCCGGCACGGCCGTGGACCTCGACCTGAACATCGACTTCATGGACAACGCCGCCTTCGAGGCGATCCACTCCTGGCGGCTGAACCACGAGCGGCTGGGCGGCAGCGTCGACATCGACGAGCTGCACGACGAGTGGTACGCGATGGCGGCCAGCGGGACCCGCCTGTCCCGGACCAAGACGCCGCCGCGGACGCCGGAGCGGTGGTGGCTGCCGTGGTCGCAACGCCACCACCGCCCCGCCCGGCACGGCGCCTCGGCTCCGGGCAACCCCCGTCCAGCCAGCGTGGAGTGCCAGCTGACGGCGGGCGCGCGGGAGTATCACCGGCGTACGGCTCCGCTGGTGCGGCCCATCTTCACCGAGCTGGCCCGCAAGCAGCAGCCCACGCACCTGTTCATCACCTGCGCCGACTCACGGGTCATCCCCAGCCTGATCACCGCGAGCGGCCCCGGCGACCTGTTCACCGTGCGCAACATCGGCAACCTGGTGCCGCGCAGGGGCGCCGAGCCGCACGACGACTCGGTGGTGGCGGCCATCGAGTACGCGACGCAGGTCCTGGGCGTGCACACGATCACGGTCTGCGGGCATTCAGGCTGCGGGGCGATGTGCGGGCTGCTCAGCGGCGGGGTGAAGGCGGGTAGCCTGCCGGGGATGCGGCGCTGGCTGCGGCACGGCTACCACAGCCTGGCCACGTTCATCGAGACCGCCGACGAACCGCTCGACGGCGGGGCGCTGGACCGGCTGTGCAAGGTCAACGTGCAGCAGCAGCTGGAGAACCTGCGGACCTACCGCAAGGTCGACGAGCAGGTGCGGGCCGGGCAGCTAGAGCTGGTGGGCCTGTACTTCGACATCAGCTCCGCCAGGGTGCACATGCTGCCGCCCCTCTCGTCTACGCTCTCCGTGAAGATATGACCGGTTTGTTGGTCGTACGCGAAGAATGTCGGCATGAGAGTACTGGTCATCGGCGGGACGAGATTTCTGGGACGAACCATCGTCGAGGAGGCGCTGGCGCGGGGGCATCAGGTCACGACGTTCAACAGGGGGCAGAGCGGGGCGGATCTGCCGGGTGTGGAGGCCATCCGGGGTGACCGCGAGGTGACCGCGGACCTCGAACGACTGGCCGACGGGCACGCGTGGGACTTCGTGGTCGACACGTCCGGCTATGTACCGCGGGTCGTCGGTGAGTCGGCGCGGGCGCTGTCGGGACGTGTGGGGACATACGCGTTCATCTCCTCGGTCTCCGCCATCGACGGCTTCCCCGGCAAGCCCGCCACCGAGGGCTCGGGGGTGTGGGACTGCGCGCCGGACGCCGGTCCTGACGACGGTGACTACGGGGTGCTGAAGGGCGGCTGCGAGCGGGCCGTGGAGCAGGGGTTCGACGGCAACGCGCTGATCGTGCAGCCGGGCCTGATCCTCGGCCCGTACGAGAACGTCGGCAGGCTGCCATGGTGGCTGAACCGGATCTCCCAGGGCGGCCAGGTGCTCGCGCCGGGTGATCCGGGCACGCCGATGCAGCTCGTGGACGCGCGGGACATCGCCGTCTTCACCCTGGACCAGGCGGAGCTCGGTACGGCCGACCGGTTCGCGGTGACCGGGCCCGCGGGCAACACCACGTACGGCGAGTGGCTGGAGCTGGGCAAGGAGGCGACCAGGTCGGACGCGGAGTTCGTCTGGGTGGACGATCGGTTCCTCGTCGATCAGGGGGTGGGGACGTTCGTGGAGCTGCCGTTGTGGGGCGGGCCGCCGTCGGAGGAGATCGCCAACTTCTGGAGCGTGCCCACGGCCAAGGCCGAGGCGGCCGGGCTGCGCGTACGGCCGGTGGCGGAGACGGTGCGGGACACGTGGGCGTGGCTGCGTGACGTGCCCGAGGCGGAGCGGTCGTACGGGGCCAAGGCGCTGCACGGCATCGCGCCCGAGAAGGAGGCGGCGGTGCTGGCCGCTTGGGCCGCCCGCTCTGCGTAGTCGTCCACAGGCCGCGGAGCGCCCGTTCTGCGTAATCGTCCACAGACCGCTGGGCGGCGGCGGGTTAGCGTCTATGGTGTCGCGCTTGGCAGTCCTTGGTCCCCCACCCTGGCCCGGCGCGGCGGCCGGTCCTCAATCCCAGGGGCCGGAGGGGCGGAGGTATCCGCTGTCAGTGGTAGCGGGACAGCCGGGTGGTCACCTCCGCCCCTCACCACGCACGGCGGCTCATACTCAAGTCCTGGTTCGGCCAGGAGCCGAGGGGACGTGGGCCAACAGGGCGTCGAGAGCGGCGGGCTCGGCCGCGCCGCCCGCCGCCAGGACGACGCCCTGCCGGTCGGTCAGTACGGCGTACGGCGGCCAGGGGATGCCGTGACGGTCGAACACCCCGGGATCGATGACCAACGGTAACCCGACCCCCTGCGCCGCCAGGTAGTCGCGGACCTGCCCCTCCTCCGCAGCGCTCACCAGGACGACATCCACCTGCTCCGCCGCGACGAAGGCGGGCAGCATGGCGCCGCAGAGACCGCAGGTCGGCGCGATCAGCGCGTAAAGGACGCCGGGCCGTTCAGAGGTGCCGGGCCTTTCAGCGGCGCCGGGCCCTTCGGAGGCGAGGGCCACCGCAGGTGGGGTCACGTCCCAGTGGGTGCCGGGGCGGGGGCCGACGCGGCCGCGCTCCACGGCTCCGATCAACCGGGCCGGTACGAAGGTCAGCACGAGGTACGCCGCTCCCACGAGCAGGTGGACGGGGGCGAACGGGGAAGGTCCCGCGACGGCGGCCATGACCGCCAGCACCGCGAGCAGGCCGGTACGCGTCATGGTGGCGGTGCCGACGAGGCCGTGGTCGCCGAAGCAGCCGCAACCGACGCTCAGCCCGCGCCACAGCACGGACGCCATCGCGGCGAGGAAGACGGCGAACAGCGCCGCCGCGAGCAGCGCGCCCCAGCGCCGGGTGGGTGGCGCGATGAGCAGCCCCGCCGCCGCCAGCTCCGCCATCACCACCGCGACGGCGGCGACGACCGTGAGCCGCCGCGGGATCAGCCGGTAACCCGCGATGTCGGCGGCGAATCCTGCCAGGTCACGGGCCTTGCTCACGGCCGCGTACAGCAGGACCGCGATCAGCGCCGTATAGGCCGACGACAGAACGATCATGTGGCCGCGTCCCGGTAGGCCTGGGCCTGCAGGGTGTACATGTCGGCGTAGAGGCCGCCCTCCTCCATGAGCTCGGCATGCGTGCCCTGCTGGGCCACCCGCCCATGGTCGAGAACGTAGATGCGGTCGGCGTACCGGACGCTGGCCAGCCGGTGCGTGATGAGGACGATGGAGCGGCCGTCGGCGTACTTGCGGATGCGCTCGAACAGGGCGTGTTCGGCGCGGGCGTCCAGCGCGGAGGTGGGCTCGTCGAAGATCACCAGGGCGGCGTCGCGGTAGAAGCCGCGGGCCACGGCGATCCGCTGCCACTGCCCGCCCGACAGGTCGTGGCCGCCTCGAAAGCGCTGGTCGAGCAGCGAGTCGTACCCCTGCGACAGTCCGGCCACCACTGCGTCGGCCCCGGCGGCGGCCGCGGCGGCGGCCAAGCGGCCTTCGTCCAGCGGGCGGCCCATGAGGATGTTCTCGCGAAGGGTCAGCGGCCAGCGGGTGTGGTCCTGGGCGATCACCGAGATGAGCCCGCGGGTGTCGAGGTCGGCCAGGTCGGCGCCGTCCCAGCGGATCGTCCCCGAGTCCGGCCGGTACAGTCCGGCCAGCAGTTTGGCCAGCGTGGTCTTGCCGGAGCCGTTCTCCCCGACCAGCGCGATGACCTCGCCGAACCCCACCTCGACGCTGATCCCGTTGAGCGTGGGACCGCTCGCCCCCGGGTAGCTGAAGGTCACCTGGTCGGCGGCCAGCCGCCCGGACGGTTCCGGCGCCGCCGTACCGGATGGCTGTCGCACGCGTGAGGCGGCCAGCTCGCGGAAGGACAGGTAGTCGCCGAAGTAGAGGCCCGCCTCGTACAACCGGTTCATCATCTGCACCAGCGCGGCGAGCGACATCTGGCCGGCGCGGATGGCCAGCACGGCCGCGCCCGCCACCGAGAGCGGGATGACGCCGACGGCCAGCAGCCCGGCGAGCGCGGCGTAGACGGCGACGGTCGCGGCGCCGGTCAGCACGTCGCCTGCGGCTTTGGTGACGGCACGGCGGCGCGCGACGTCGAGCTGCACGTCCTGTTCGAGGTCGGCGACGTTCGCGTACTCGCCGAGCAGGAAGTCGCGCAGCGCGAACGCGCGCACCTCGGCGGCGGGCAGCCGCTCGGCCATCAGGTCCGACAGCATGAACTTGCGCCGCCGCGCGGCCGACAGCCGGTAGTACCCCTGGTACTGCAGGCGCGCCGCCCGCACCGCGGCCCAGCCCGCGGGTACGACCGTGACCAGCAGCAGCGGCGTCAGGAGCGGGTGCATGAGGCCGAGCGCCACGGCCGAGGCCAGCACGCCGACGGCGCCGCCGATCACGGCGATCGTCGCCTCGACCACGCCCGCGGCATCGGGCACGCCGCTGTCGCGGGCTCTGCGCATCGCGTTGTGGAACTCGTCGTCGTCGAACGCGGTCAGCTCCACCTGGGTGGTCAGCTCGAAGAGCCGCGTCTCGGCCAGCCGTTCGACCTCTACCTTGAGCCGCGCCTGGGCCCAGGTGGCGGCGGTCAGCAGCGCCCCGCGCAGCGCGGCGGCGGCCGCGACCAGCGCCAGCGAGGGCAGCGCCGCCCGGACGCGCTCGGGCGTGGGCCCGCCGGCGAACAGCGAGGCGAGCACGTCGGACGTCGCGACCAGGCCGTAGACGGTGAAGATGCCGGCCGCCAGGTTCCCGGCCAGCGCGATGATCGTGTCGCGGCGGTGCGCCTCCCATGCCATGCGCAGCGCGGACATCACCAGGTATGGCAGGCGACGCGCGATCTTCGCCATGCTCGCCGTCAGGAGTTCGTCGCCATGGCTCTCCCAGTAGGCGAGCGCCAGCCCCGACCTGTCCGCCGCGACGTCCGGGGGACGCTTCTTCCAGAACGCTTTCATGCGGGAAGCCAGGGGATCACCCAGCCAATCTAAGTGACCGTTGTGTCGCCGTAAAGCCCTGTTGTAAACGATTCCGCCTCCGCACTGCTGGGGCAAGGAATCCTGTTCCGTGACGCCTGGACATATTTGATGAGTTGTGAACATAATGCGTCCGTTTGGCCGCGACAGGCGATTCCCATCGCGGTCAAGGCACGGGTAACGGCACTTATCCAGCGCCGTCCCGAGGCTCAAGCCCCACATCGGCCGCCTACCGGTGGCCAAGGAAGGAGCCCTCATGTCCGTTCTTACACTGGAGCCCCGCGACGCGGGCGTTCTGGAGTACGAGGACCTCGCCGTCGACTTCGAAGGCGAGCTCACCGCGCTGCTCCATGGCCCTCAGGCCTGCGTGAACACCTGCAAGCGTACCGTTTGCTCGACGTTCCCCTGCTGCCCTTCGATCGTGTAATCGGGCGGTAACGCGTACGGCGTTCCGCGGCGGCGCGCTCCTTGCGCCGTACCGCTGTGGAAAGGCCATCGGTGCACTTCCGGTGGCCTTTCTTCGGGCATCCGGCCGGTCGGTGCAGAAGGGTTTTCTCGTTGACGGTAAATGTGATTGTTTCCCTTACCCATTTTGCCGAGTCGAACACTAGGGAAATCTATGAGGGCGACACCTGGGTCAGCGTCCACGACCCGCGTGCCACCACCCCCAACCAGGGCTGGAAGCTGCACGTCTCCGCCCGTCCCGGCACCCTGGGCGACACGCTCGACCGGGTCCTGCCCGTCCTGGCCGACGTGTCCTGCGACTTCAAGGTCGCCTGCTCGCCCGAGAAGCTCGCGGAGCTCAACTCCGGAGACCTCGACCCTGGCGCGGTCGGCAAGGCCATCACCGTCTACCCGCGGCCCGAAGAGGTCGTCCCCCTCGGTCACCGACTGGCCGAGGCGCTGGCGGGGCTGGCCGCGCCGCGCATCGTCAGCGATCGCCAGGTGCGCCGCGACGCGCCGGTCTATTACCGGTACGCCCCCTTCGCCCCCCAGTACCGCGTGGACGAGAACGGCGACTTCGAGCTGATCATCGTCAGCCCCGACGGCGAGCACCTGCCGGGCGCGGCGGGACCCGAGTTCTCCTGCCCGCCGTGGGCGACCGACCCGTTCCGCCCGCAGGACGGCGTCCCCGACGCGCCTCGGGCGATCGGGTTGGACGCCGCAGAGGCGCCCGCCAGGCTCATCGGCAACCGGTACCGCATCACATCCGGTGTCGCGCGCGGCCCGCGCGGCAACGTCTACCGGGCCGAGGACGCCGACGGCCGGCCGGTCGTGGTCAAGGAGGCCCGCGCCTACGTGGGCGAGAACGCCGAGGGCTGGGACCTGCGCATGTACCTGCGCAACGACCTTCGCATCCTCAAGGCCCTGGACGGCGTCGCGGGCATCCCCACGCCGATCGACCACTTCCGGCACGGCGAGGACGAGTTCCTTGTCATGACCGACGCCGGCAGTCTGGACCTCAACCGGTTCGTCGGCGAGCGGGGCCGCTTCACCGAGAACGGCGGCGACCGGGACCTCACCGCGCTGGCGGGGCGGCTGCTGGAGGTGCTGGACGCCGTGCACGCGCGCGGCGTCGTCGTCAGGGACTTCTCCCCCAAGAACGTGGTGCTCGGCGAGGACGGCCGCTGCACGCTGATCGACTTCGGCAACAGCAGGTACGAGGGGCTGCAACTGCCCGGATGGAGCCGTGGCTACAGCGTGCCCGGCCAGCAGGCGGACCGCCCCTCCGAGCCCGCCGACGACTACTTCTCGCTCGGGGCGACGCTGTTCTTCTCGGCGACCGGGATGAACCCCATCATGATCGACCCCGACCCGGCCAGGAACGTCGAACGGACGCTGATGTGCCTGGCGCGGATGTTCCCCGGCGTCACGACGGGCGTCGTCGGGCTGCTGCCGCGCCTGTTCAGCCTCGACGCCGAGGAGCGGGTGGCGGCCGCGGCCGACATGAGGGCTGACGTGAGGGCCGGTGTGAGCGCCGACGCCGAGGCAGGGCGGGCGGGTCGTACGGTGTCGCGGTCTGACGGGGTGCGGTTCAGCGGTGCGCTGCTGTCGCAGGTCCTGGATCACACCACCCGCGTGTGCGTACGGTTCGCGGAGGGCCTGATGGACGGCCCGGCCGACGCCCGGACGTCGAGCCCGCCGGTGACGAACGTCTACGGCGGGTCGGCCGGGGTCGGCATGGAGCTGCTGCACCACCCCGAGGCCAAGACCGTCGCCGCCGACCTGGCCCGCTGGACGGCGCGCGTCATGCCGCCGACCAAGCTTCCCCCGGCGCTGTACTTCGGCCGCACGGGAACGGCGCTGTTCCTGGCCGCCGCGCGACTGACCGCCGTCCCCGAACTGCCGGACCCCGGCCCGATCGTTCTGGAGGGCGAGCAACGCGCGGACCAGGCGCACGGCGTCGCCGGCATCGGCGCGGGGCACCTCTCGCTGGCCGCGCTGGAACAGGATCCGCGCCACCTGGAAGTGGCCGCCGAGTGCGCCAGGCTGCTCGTCTCCGGCGAGGTGACGGACTCCAAGGACGCGGTGGCACCGGCCCAGGCGGGTTCGGGCGTCAACGTGGAGATGGCCTTCGCCCACGGCGCCGCCGGCTGCGCGGAGTTCCTGCTCTCCTACCACGAGGCCACCGGCGACCACGACGCCGGACAGGCGGCCAGGGAACGCTTCGAGTCGCTGGCCACCGCCACCGAGGCCATGCTCGGCGAGCTCACCGGGCCGGACGCCAAGGCCATGGGCGCGTCCTGGTGCCAGGGCGTCTCCGGCATCCTCGGCCCGCTGGCGCACGCGGCCACCACGTACGGCGAGGACCGCTACCTCGACCTGGCGGAGCGGGGCGCCCGCGCGAGCCTGGCCATCGCGCCGCAGGCATGGGTCGTGTCCCAGTGCTGCGGCCTGGCTGGCATCGGCGAGGCGCTGATCGACCTGGCGATGGCCACCGGCGACGACTCCTACTGGCGCGGCGCCGAAGAGATCGTCGAGCTGATGCTGATGCGCGCCGGCGGCGAGCTCTCGGCACCGGTCTTCACCGGCAACGACCTCGACAAGCCCGGCTACACCTGGGCGACGGGTGCGTCCGGCGTCCTGTCGTTCCTGCGCCGCCTCGACCGCCGCACCGGCTCCCGCCTGTGGACGGCGAACTGGCGGCTGCCCGTATGAAGCTCAGCGCAGGCGGCGGGCGGCGGCCAGGGCGGCCTCCGTCTGGATGGTGACGATCCGGTCGAGCGGGTCGGCGAGCTGGACCAGCTGGCCCTCGGCCTCCGCGCAGAGGCGCCCCATGCGCTCCTCCAGCGCGGCCCGGACGGCCGTCAGGTCGGCCGGGCGGTTGCCCGCCGCCGCCTCGGCCGCCAGCAGCCGCAGGAACATGGCGCAGGCCCGTAGCGGCAGGCGGCGCACCGTGTCGTGCATGCCGCTCGCCTCGGCCCGCGTGACGGTCCTGGCGGCGTCCTCCCGGTCCACCGCGCCTTCGAGCGAGGAGACCAGCAGGTCGCAGACGGCGAGCGTGTCGTCCACCGCCGCGTGGAACGGGGTGTGCGCGACGCACCGCGGCCGGACGTCCATACGCGCGCGGGCCAGCGGCTCGATCTCCTCGCGCAGCCGTACCGCGGCCGCCTTGACCAGGTGGCCGAAGGAGAGCCCGGCGTCCGAGGGGTCGTCGCACCCCGGAGTGGTCCACAGGGGCACCTCGGCGATCAGCGTGAACGTGCCGTAGCGGTCGGCGTAGTGCCAGCTCGACGCCCCGTACGTACGAGGCGCGCGCGCGTCGCCGCCCGTCTCCACGAAGTCGATGTGCTCGGCCGGCGGCAGCAGCGTGACGCCGGGACCCGCGACCTGGTAGCCGACGGTGTCGATGGGCCCCAGGTCCAGCGGGACGCCCTGGCTCGCGGCGATCGAGGCCAGCTCGGCGGCCAGACCGGGCACGTCGCGGGTGATCTGGAAGTACGCGCCGCCGAAGTCGGCGTTGTGCAGCGACAGCATGAACACGGGCCGCAGCTCGTCGATGACCCGCATCAACGCCAGGGTCTCCGGCAGCGGCCGGTCGAACTGCTTGCGCCCGGCATGGATGGGAAAGGTCCATTCGGGCTGGTCGCTCATGGACGGCCGGTAGAAGTGGCGGTGGTAGTGGCTGATCGTGTACGGGCCCGCGTACCAGCCCTCGTTCAGCCGGGCGCCGTCGGGATCCACGCACGCGATGAAGTGCCAGGTGAACCCGCTCCGCTCCGCCGCGTTCTCGCACAGCACAGAGGCCAGGCGGAGCACGGTCAGGAAGCCGGCGGGCTCGTTGGCGTGGGGGCCGCCGAACACCAGGGCGTTCTGGGACCCGTCCCCGATCGAGACCAGTTCCAGCGGCTCGCCCCGCCGGGAGGCGCCAACGAGGCGTCTGCGGCAGGTCGCGGGGAACCGGTCGCACAGCTCCCGCAGTAACGCGGCCATGTCGTCGATGGTCGGGATCACGCGCATGGGGGAAGCCTCTCAAGCGCGCGCCGCCACGTCACGTGGCCGATACAGGACGTTTCGCAACCTCGCCCGCCCCGAAGATCCCCGCCGAACGCAACCTCGCCCGCCCCGTAGGATCCCGGCCTCGCCCGTCAGGCGGGATCCCCGCAGACCTGGCAGGTGTCGAGCCGGGTGATGGGCTGCTCCGTCGTCGCCATCGTCAGGAGGTCGAAGTGGACCACCCGGCCGACCAGGGCCGGCGGGACCACGCCGGTGAGATAGCGGACCGCCTCGGCGGCGACGAACCCGGCCACGATGGCGCAGAGCGGGCCGAACGCCGGAATGCTCCGCCCCTGGTTCAGTATGGCGGGCAGCTCCCACCCATCGTTGCGGACCCGCAGCTCCTCCTCCAGGCAGGCCAGGCAGGCCGAGCTCCCCGGCACGACCAGCGGTCCCGCGATGCCCAGGTGCTGGCTGAACCCGCCCGGCAGGAGCGGCACCCCGGCGGCCACGCAGCCGGCGTTCATCCATTGGCGGATCTGCGGCTGCGGGCTGTCGGCCGTGGCGATGACCAGGTCCGCGTCCGCGACCAGGTCCGCGACGTCCCCGGCGCCGGTCAGCGTGCGGTGGTGTGTCTCCACCTTGACCTCCGGGCTGTGCTCGGCGAGCCTGCGGGCGGCCGTGTACACCTTCGGGCTCCCGACGTCCTCCGCCGAATAGAGGTATTGGCGGTGGAGGTTGGACTCGTCGACGTCGTCCTGGTCGACGAGCCGTAGCCGCCCCACCCCGGCGGTCGCCAGTTGCAGGGCGACGAAGCCGCCGATCCCGCCGACGCCGAGGACGGCCACCGTACGCCCGGCGAGGTCCCCGGCCATCTCGGCGGCCCGTGACGCGGGCTGGAACATGGAGAAGAACAGGGCCTGCCGCGACGTGGGAACGTGGCGCGTCAGCAGCTCGACGTCCTGCTCCTCGACCAGGATCCGGGCCGCGAGCAGAGCGGTGATGGCCTGGTCCACCTCGGCCGCCGTGACGCCGCCGATCCCCGCCGTGAGGCTGACCAGTTCCTCGCGGGGCAGGGCGGTGGAGGCGCACCGCCGTACCAGCTCGCGTAGGGCCGGAGAGGCGGACTTGAGCACCTTTCCGGTGCCCGGCAGGTCGCCCAGCCGGACTAGTTCGCGACGGTCCTCAATGAACAGGGGAAACGCCGGGTTGACCAGAACGCGCGACAATTATCCGCTCCACGTCAGAAAAAGGCGCGGGATCGGCGACCCGGGTGGCCACCAATCCCGCGATGAGTATCAGCTGTTGCTGTTACCGCACGTGAGCTCCACTGCCTCTATCTCGGCAATCGTGATCTCCATGCAGTCCCCCCTCCTGATGATGCTGGGACATTTGGGGCTATAGCGAAGAAATGTCCTCGAGCGAGGAAGGTAGTTTCCCCAACCGCCAGTGTCCACCGCTTTGGGGATAAATGACCCACTTGAGCCAGTTTGTTCAGTAGCCCGTCTCCGAAACGGGCTTTACGGGGAAGCCCTATCAGGCCGGTCAAGGCGCCGCGGCCGTTGGCCTGTTCCACCGGCGGCCGTCGGTTCGGCTCCTACTCGTCACGGACGAGCGGCTCGAAGGCGTGCGCGTGCTCGGCCGCCCACGAGCGGAACGTGCGCGCCGCGGTCGCGGCCACCTCCTCCACAGTGGCGGTGACCGGCGCCGGGCCGAGCGTCATCTCGGCCTGGGCGCGCAGGATGCCGTCCACGGCCGCCGCCGGCCAGCCGCGGGCCAGCATCTGCCGCCGCGCGTCCTCCGGCGAGGTCTCCTCCCAGCGCACGGGGTGGCCGATCACCTCGCCGATGACGCGTACCTGCTCGGCCTGGGTCAGGGAGTGCGGCCCGGTCAGCTCGTACACGGAGCCGGCATGCCGGTCCTGGGTCAGTGCCCGCACCGCGACCGCGGCGATGTCCCGCTCGTGCACGAGGGACATCGCGGCCTGACCGTACGGCTCCCGCACCACTCCCCCACCGCGGATCTGCTCGGCCCAGCGCAGGGCGTTGGCCGCGAAGGCATGCGGGCGCAGGATCGTCCATTGCCGCCCAGACCGTTCGATCAGCCGCTCGGCCCGCCGTTCATGATCACGCACAGCCGCCGACGACAGGTACACCACCCTGTGGGTCGCGGCCATCAGCTTGAGCACCATCTCCAGCCCCTCGGCCGAGGCGAACGGCCAGACCAGGAACACCGCCTCGACCCCGTCGAAAGCGTCGCGCAGAGAATCAGGGACCGACAGGTCACCGCGCACGCCCTCGACGGTCGGTGGCAGATCGACCGGTTCCCGGGTCAGCGCGCGAACCTCGACCCCGATTTCCACCAGCTGTGCCATCACCTGACGACCGACCGTACCGGTCGCCCCGGTGACCAGAATCCTTTGCGGCATCGTGCGCCTCCCATCAGTGTTCCACTGATGGTCAACCGTAGGAGGAACAGATGAGATGACCAATGCCTAAAAGTCTGGCATTCATACGCGATCGTCTTCGGCTTGAAAGTCTCAGACGGCAAGTCGCCCCAGGCCGCGGTCGACGACCGTGATCAGCAGGAACAGCGTCGCGGCGCCGATCATGACCCAGGCCAGCACGTGCATGCCGCCGGTGTCGGCGTGCCGGCCGAAGGCGAACGCGGACGCGGCGGACGCGACCATCGAGCCCATGTACGAGAAGGTACGGAGCAGCCCGGACGAGGCGCCCATGCGCTCCGGATCGGCCTGCCGGTACACCGAGTTCTGCAGCCCGAGGTTGTTGAGCCCCTGCGGCACGCCGAACACCAAGGCGACGACGAGCAACGTCCAGACCGGGCTGTCCGCGTACAGGAACAGCATCAGCACGCACGCGACGATCTGTCCGACCGCGCCGACGACGAGCTTGCCCCACACTCCCTTGCGGCGGCCGGTGAGCGTGGAGACGACGATGGCCAGCAGGAACATCGGCAGCTGTACGAGCCCGGCCTGGGAGGCGGACAGGCCGCGGCCCTCCTCCACCCACTGGGTGAAGCCGAAGAGGAAGGCGTAGGCGACGACGTACGCGACCAGGGCACGCGCGTAGGTGGCGAGCAGGGGGCGGTTGCCGCCGAGCACTCGCAGGTCGATGAACGGCTCGAAGGCGCGCAATTCGCGCCACACGAACGCGGCGGCCGCCGCGGCGGCGATGGCGAGCAGGTACAGCGCCCCGACGCTCAGGTTCATCAGGAACAGCAGCAACGCCATGAGCATTACCGTGAACAGCCCGGCGCCGGGGAGATCCAGTCGCGCGGCGATGCCGCCGCGGCTGCTGGGCGGAGTTTTCGGCAGCCGCAGCGCGCCGAGGATCAGCGCACCGGCGGCGAGCGGGATGTTCAGGGCGAAGGTGGCCCGCCAGCCGCCGACGCCGATCAGCAGACCGCCGAGCGCGGGGCCGATGACCGCGACGGTCTGGGTGGCGACGGCGAGTGTGGTGAGCACCCCGCGAGGATTGTCGTTCCCGGTACGGTCCGCCTCGCGGCGCAGCAGCGACATCGCGGCCGGGTATCCGGCGCAGGTGCCGAAGCCGAGCACCACCCGGGCCGCGATGAGGACGCCCAGGTTGGGGGCGTACATCCCGACGACGCCCGCGACGCCGACGAGGGCGGCGCCGATCAGGAAGAGGCGGCGCGACCCGAAGAGGTCGATGAGGCGCCCGACGACCGGCTGCCCGAGCGCGGTGGCGAAATAGAGCGCCGAGACGAGCCAGGCGGTCTCCGAGGGCGGGGCCCCGAAGGCGACGCCGATGGGGACGAGCGCGACAGCGATGATCGTCGAGTTGATCGGATTGAGCACCGAACCGAGGATCATCGGCGGTATCAGGCGACGATCGAACCGCCCACCCGGATCGCCCCTTGCGCTGCCGCCTGCGTGCGGCGTCGCGTCGGTGGTTGCCGGGGGCTTGTTGTCGTCGCTCATGGTTCGATCAGCTTCTCCAGGACGGCCATCGCCTTCACGATCATCTGCCGCTCACTCTCGGTGCACCGCTCCTCCAGGACGCGCGCCAGCCAGGCCTGGCGGGCCGCACGGTCGCCCTCGGCACGTTCGCGACCGGGGTCGGTGAGGGTGACAAGCCGCTTGCGGCCGTCATCGGGATCGGGGTGACGCTCCACGAGCCCGAGGCGGGAGAGCGCCGCGACCGTGGTGGCCATGGACTGCGGGCGTACGCCTTCCACAGCCGCGAGATCACTCGCCGTGGCGGGCCCGTTCTGGGAAAGCCGGGCAAGGACGGACGCCTGGGAGAGGGTGATGTCCGCGGCGTCGTTCACATTCAGGATGCGGCGGCGCAGGCGGCCGATGGTCACCCGGATGGCGCGCGCGGTGCGGACGGCGGAGGCGTCCTCGGTCTTGTCACCCACGTCTCCACCTTAAGTCGCTCAGTCCAAACTGTACAGTTTTAACTGTCTTTCTCATCACGGATGTGGGGCTCCATCCGGGACATGGTCAATCGCCCTCGGCCAATCGGAACCGGACCGATCCGCCGGTCTCGTCGCGGTGGAACCCCCATTCCTCGGCCAGCAGGGCCACCAGCCACAGGCCCCGGCCTCCGTCGTCCTCTAGATTCGGGGCGCGTACGGCGGGCGCGGTGGTGGCGGAGCCGGCGTCGGTCACCTCCACCCGCACGGTCGTGCCGGTACGGGTGATCTGGACCGTCACCTGGCCGCCGAGGGCGTGGGCGGAGTCGGAGTGGGTGATGGCGTTGGTGACGACCTCGCTCAGCAACAGGAGCACATCGTCGAGCAACGGGGACGGGACGCCGACGGACAGCAGGGAACCCACCCATTCACGGGCCTCGGGAACGGATACCGCCATCGCCGGGAATTCCCTGCGCCAGGTGGCGTGCGTGAATGGCGTCTTGGGCGAGTCGTCGCAATGACGGAGCGACCTTCTCATGCGTTCACCTCCGCTGCGATGATGTCGGCGACATTGGCCGCGCAGGCCACCACCCATTTGTCACGCCGCCACAACCGCGCCCACCATGGCCGCCAGGTGAAAACCCAGCCGCAGTAACGGCGGACGGCGGCGATGTGGACCTTGGCACCGCTCTCCGAAAGCATCTCCAGAACCGGCTGGCCGCTCACGGGAACGACCAGCGAGACGCGGATGCCAAGACAGTGCAGGTCCCAGCCCAGCCGGGCCAGATGGTCGAATCTCTCGTACTGTTCGCGCGCCGTCATTTCTCTCCCGACCATAGAAAGTCATGGGTAACCTTCTTTATCTGCTGCCAGAAAAGAGAGGCTGTGCTTCAGCGTGCCTTCATGGCGCCGAGTCGGCGACCGAGTCACCAAGCCAAGGCAGCACGCATAATGACAGCCGCTGGTCAGGCGTGGTTTAAATGGTGTAGCCACTCAAAGAAGGTTTCCGTTTTTCTCTGATTAGAGAGGAAATGTGATGCACGTTGTGCCGTCTCTCGACCCGGGGTCCCCTCGCGTGCGATTCGGCTCCGAGATGCGGCGGCTCCGGGAGGCCGCCGAGCTGTCGCAGGCCGCCGTGGCGTCCCGGCTCGGGTGTACGCAGACGCAGGTGAGCAGACTGGAGAAGGCGACCCGTACGCCGTCGCGGTCCGACGCCGAACGGCTGGACCAGCTCTTCGGGATGGCCGAAGGCGTCTCCTTCACCCGGCTTCATCAGAGCATCACCGCCCAGTCCGGCAGCCCGATCTGGTTCCGGAGTTGGGCCGAGGAGATCGAGCCCACCCTCCTCGTCCTGCGCTCCTGGGATCCCCTGCTCATCCCAGGGCTCCTGCAGACCGAGGCATACGCCCGCCATGTCTTCAGTCAGGGACCGCAGGTCACACCCGAAGAGGTGGATGAACGCGTCGAAGCCCGCATGCGGCGGCAACACATCCTTGACCGGAAGAAGCCGCCCATGCTCCTGGCACTCGTCGATGCGGGTGTACTGCGCCGCAGAATCGGCGGTCCCAAGGTGATGTGTGAGCAACTCGGCCATCTGCTGGAGCTGGCCCGGCGGCCTGCCGTCTTTATCCAGGTCGTTGATCCGGAATGCGTTGCGGGCCTGGCAGGGGCCTTTATGATCGCCAAGCTCCCGAACGACCAGCCCGATGTCGTCAGCTCGGACTCACCGACACAGGCGCACATCACAACGGACCATGACATTGTCACCTCAATTTGGCAGCGCTATGAGGCGATACGGCTATGGGCTTATCCTGAGCGCATATCCCTCAAGATGATCGAGAAAGCGAGACACGCATGGACCTGAGCACTGCTGCGTGGCGGAAGTCGTCGCGCTCTTCAGACAACGGCGGCCAGTGCGTTGAAGTCGCCACGAATCTTCCCGGCGTAGTCGCGGTTCGCGACAGCAAGGACCCGGAAGGCCCCAAGCTGATCTTCACCCCCGCCGAGTGGCGGACATTCATCACCGGCCTCAAGTCCGGCGACTTCCCCCTTCTGCCCTAAAATCATCCGCATCACGCTCCCCGTCGCTGGATGACGACAGGCGCTGATGGCCGCCCGCCGTCGAAAACAAGAAACGGGGAGATGAGACTCACCGCCCGACAGCTCAATCGGGCCACGCTCGCCCGGCAACTCCTGTTACGGCGCGAATCGCTGACCGTGGCCGACGCTGTCCGCCGGCTCGTCGCCCTGCAGGCGCAGGAGGCCCCGTCACCGTATGTCGCCCTGTGGAACCGGCTCACCGGCTTCGAGGCGAAAGAGCTGGACGTCGCGTTCGCCGACCGCGAGGTGGTCAAGGCCACGCTGCTGCGCATCACTTTGCACGCGGTACACGCCGAGGACTACGGGGCGTTCCATAACGCGATGCGGCGCAGCCTACGGGCCGCGCGGCTGGGCGACTCCCGCTTCACCTCGAGCGGACTGTCCATCGCCGACGCTGACGCCCTCCTCCCCCATCTCGCGGAGTTCGTGGCCAGTCCGCGTACCAGCGCCGAGATCGAGGACTTCCTTAAGGGCAGGTACGGGGAGCCCAAGCGGGGTGCGTGGTGGGCGCTGCGGACGTTCGCGCCTCTGCACCATGCGCCGACCGGTGGGCCGTGGTCGTTCGGTGCGCGGTCTTCGTTCCTCGACGCAGGCATCACCTCAGGTCCGGAATCTGAGGACGAGTCAGTACAGCGACTGGTTCTGCGTTACCTACAAGCGTTCGGCCCTGCCACGGTGCCGGACATGGCGCAGTTCACCCTGCTCAAGCGGTCGGTGCTGCGGCCGGCTGTGCGGGCTCTGGCCGGCCAGGTCGAGGAGCTGGAAGGGCCGGATGGAGCGGCACTGTTCGATGTGCCCGGCGCGCCGCTCCCCGCTGAGGACACTGCTGCCCCACCCCGCCTGCTGCCCATGTGGGACAGCGTCCTGCTCGCCTACTCCGATCGCAGCCGCGTCATTCCCCCCGAATACCGCCCGATCGTCATCCGGCGCAACGGCGACGTCCTGCCGACCCTGCTCGTCGACGGCTTCGTCGCCGGTGTGTGGCGCCCGGTCCAGGGCGGCATCGAAGCGACGGCATTCCACCGGCTGGACGAGGAGGTGTGGAGGGGGCTCGCAGCGGAGGCCGAGGCATTGGCGGCCTTCCTGGCGGATCGCGGGACCACCGTCTATCGCCGCTACGCCCACTGGTGGACCAAGCAGTTGCCCAGCGCCGAAGTCCGCCTGCTCCCAAGCTGAAGCCCCTCGGTACCGACCTGCCCAGCGGAGCGATGACCGGAACGCCGATCGAGGCACGCGACTGCGCATGCGCCCTCTATCTCCCCAAACCGAAAGAACCCCCGGAGTGATCATCTGAAGCCATCAAGGACCTCAGCAGGCCTGCACTAGGCTTGATCAGCCGCGCGATGCTCAAGGGGAGGGAACCACCAGCTGTGCAGTCTCTGCAAGAACAGGATCCCGACCGGATCGCCGACTACCGGCTCATCGGCAGGCTGGGGGAAGGCGGCATGGGCGTGGTCTACCTCGCCCGGTCGCCGCGTGGCCGAATGGTGGCGGTGAAGATCATCCGCGCTGAACTGGCGGCGGCCCTGGATTTCCGCCGCCGGTTCGCCGAGGAGATCGCCGTGGCGCGACGGGTCGGCGGGAAGTGGACGGCCGCCGTGCTGGCCGCCGACCCCGATGCGGCATTGCCCTGGGTGGCCACGGCGTACGTCGCCGGGCCGACTCTGCATCAGGTGGTGGCGGAGCAGGGCGGGCCGCTGCCAGAAAACTCGGTGCGTGGATTGGCCTCCGGATTGTGCCAGGCACTGGGCGACATCCACGACGCCGGGCTCATCCACCGTGACCTGAAGCCGTCGAACGTGATGGTGACCATCAACGGACCGAAGGTGATCGACTTCGGCATCGTCCGCGCCTTGGACGCCTCCACCACCGGGGGCCTCACCGCCACCGGCGCGGTGATCGGCTCTCCCGGCTTCATGTCACCGGAACAGATCCGGGGCGAGAAACTGACCGGGGCGAGCGACATCTTCTCGCTGGGTACGGTGCTGGCCTTCGCTGCCACCGGGCGGCTGCCGTTCGACGCGCAGGACAGCCAGTTACACGCTCTGATGTACCGGGTGGTACACGAGCCGCCGGACCTCATCGGCGTGCCAGAGCCACTGCTGGGGCTGATCAAGGACTGCTTGGCCAAGGACCCGGCTGACCGGCCGACCCTGAACGAGCTGCGGGCACGGGAAGAGACCCAGTACCGCTCGCTGGAGCCATGGTTGCCGTCGGAGGTGCTGGCCCGGCTGGGCCAGGAAGCGGTGCAACTGCTGGAGCAGGAGGATCCCCGCACCCGGATGATCATCGCCGCGGGCGCCGCACCCGGCGCGGACCCAGTCGCCGAAGCGATGACCGTGACCCCGGCCGTCTCACCGCAACCGCTCACTGCCAGGCTCACCATGACTTTGGCTGATTCCAAGGCCCCTGTCGCCGGCGATCAGCCGCATCAGCAGGCTGCCGGAGCTGTGCGGTCGGAGGCACCACAACTTCGGCTGGTCGACGAACGCCGCCGCGCGCGCGGCCTTACGCTGCCGGCTGACGGGTACCGGGCCGCGGTCTACTGGCTCCTTGCCCTCTTTGCCTTGGTCTCCGTACTCACAGTCGTCCAGCAGCTCGGTGTCGTCGTCGGCGGAGTACACCAGGACGGGCTATTCGCCTTATGGGAATCGCGGTCAGCAATCGAGGACATCTCCTACGTCCTGTTGGGCGCCCAGGTCCTCTTCGGCGTCGGGCTGGTGGTGGGCTGGCTGATCTGGTTCGTCCGAGTACGCGCCGTCGCCGAGCGGCTCGCGCCCGGGCAACTGCGCTACCGCGAGTCCATGGCGGTGGTCGGCTGGTTCATCCCGGTGGGGAACCTCTTCCTCCCCAAGCAGATCGCCAACGACGTTTGGCATGCCTCCAGCCCGCCCGGCCGGGGCGGTGGCATGGGCCCCGCTGGTCTGCTGCACGCCTGGTGGTTCGTCTGGCTGGCTACCTTCTTGACCTGGCCTCTCTACTGGACCCCATGGATGGAGACGGGCAAGATGCGATATCCCGACGGGGACCAGCCCTCCTGGTACGACTTCCAGCTGCTGACCTGGTTCAGCATGGCAGTGCACGTGCTGGTTGTGCCGGCAGTGGTCGTCGCGGCTCTCTATGTCCATCGGCTGACCGTCATGCAGGCGGCCAAACTCGACGAGCGACCGCTCACCGGCGCCTCGGCGGTGTGACGGTCCGGGGGCCGGGTCGCGGGGTTTGAAGAGCTCGTACACCAGCGAAGCGATCTTGTCGCCGTGCTGGTGACCGGCGAGACGCTCGACCACTGTCCGTGACGGCACCACACAAAGATCGTTAGCGCCTGTCCCGGTCCACGATGTGCAACGGTACGTCCCGCTCGACCCGCTCCAGCACAGCGGCCGCGTTGCCGCCCTTGGCCGTGGCGTACTCCGCCTCGGTCAGCGCAACGACCTGCAGGAACGTCACACGGCCGTGCGGGGTGTCCATTACAGCCAACTGCGGGTCGACGGCGAACGCGAGCGCCGCGAGTTCGGTTGGATTGTCCGCCTCCTGGTTCGCCCGGTCGTTGAAGGTTCCCCGGGCCACGTGGATCGTGTGGCCGGGCGCGAACGGCCGCTCCGCGAAGACGTACCTGGCCAGCTGCTGCAACAGCACGGCCGGCCACTTCGGCGGCGCTTCGTCCTGTGGACCACGGGCCACCCGGATGCTGAACTCGATCCCCCAGCCCGACTCCTCCGGGTCGTCGGTCACCTTCTCGTAGAGCTCGGACATCCCGAAGCTCACGAGGTGCCAGTGCGGTCGCGGCTCGTCCCGAGCGTAGATCCGGATCGCGTCCAACGGATCGGGACCGCCGGCCGAGTACGGCACATCGGGCTCGAAGGTGCCCACCGGTTCGGTGTCGCCGTAGAGATCGTGCAAGGCCGTCTCGATCGCCGCCCAGCCGACCGCCTCCAGGTCCGTGGAGATGGAGATCTGGGTCCCTTCCGGTAGGTCCTTCACCTGTCCGTGGATCTGGCCGGCGACGTTGACGCTGACCACGAAGTCGATGGCGTCGAGGTTGTCGACCGCGACCCGACCACCGACGACCGGCGGGTGCTTGAAGTCGTAGACCTGTTCGGCGTCGAGGACGATCCCGGCGCGTTCGGCCTCCTGGGCCAGCCCGGCCATCAGATACCGCTCCTGGCCCTCCGGCGTGTCCAGCTCCGCTCGCAGCGCCTCGACGCCGTCCCAGCACCGGGTCAGCGTGCCATGCACGATGCTGAGGAACCAGCAGCCGTCGTCGGAGCGGAGGAAGACGTCCCCGAACGGGGACGCGAAGAGCGGGACCTTGTCTCCGATATCGGCCCACTGCCACGCCTTCAGGGCGCGCTCGTACTGCTCCGGCGAAAACGGTCGAATCATATTCACGCGGGGATCCAACCACAGTCTTGTTCGGCGAACACGAGCGAAGCCGCCAGGTCTGCCAATGCGATGACCACCTCAGGAAGCGGACCGATGAGTGACTTGGCGGTCCAACAGGTCGGGCTGGGATAGTGGGCGGGTGCGCGTCGGCATTCTCGGTTCCCTGGTGCTGGAAACCGCTACCGGCCCGACGCCGGTCGGGGGTGCGCGGCTGCGGGCGTTGCTGGCCCGGCTGGTGCTGGACGGCGGGCGTGCCGTCCGCCCGGCGACCCTGGTCGAGGGGCTGTGGGGCGAGACGGCGTCGGCCGATCACCTGCACGCGTTGCAATCGCTGGTGTCCCGGTTGCGGCGGGTCCTGGGCGACCCCGGGCTGCTCACCTCGGGCCCGGACGGGTACCGGTTGGCGGTCGAGCCGGACGCGGTCGACGCCGCCCGGTTCGAGCGGCTGGCCCGCGCGGGTCGGCGCTCGCACGCGCAGGCCCGGCCCGCCGAGGCGGCCGCCATCTTGCGCGAGGCTCTGAGCCTGTGGCGCGGCCCTGCTTTGGCGGACGTACGCGAGGCACCGTTCGCCGCCGCCGAGGCCGAACGGCTTGAGCGGGGCCGGTTGGCCGCCTTGGAGGACCGGATCGAAGCCGATCTCGCGCTGGGCACCGGCCTCGACCTGGCCGTCGATCTCGCGCCGGGCACCGGTCTCGACCTGACTGGCGAGTTCGCGCCGGGCACCGACTTCGACCTGGTCGCCGAGCTTGAGTCGCTGACCGCCGCGCACCCGTTGCGCGAACGGCTGCACGCCCAGCTGATCCGAGCCCTGGCGCTCAACGGCCGTGGCGCCGAGGCGTTGGTCGCCTACCAGCGGATCCGTGACCTGCTGGCGGACAGTTTCGGCGGCGATCCCGGACCGCATCTTCAGGAGGCCCATCTGACGGTGTTGCGCGGTGACCTCCCCCGGTCCCGCCAACCGCACGGCAACCAGCCCCACCAATCGCACGATAACCGGCCCCACCGACCGCACGGCAGCCGGACCCGCCGATCGCACGGCAACCTGGACGTCCCGCTCACCAGCTTCGTGGGCCGCCACGACGAGATCCGCCGCGTGGTCGACCTGCTCGGTCGTACTCGGCTGGTCACCCTGGTCGGTCCCGGCGGGGCGGGCAAGACCCGGCTGGCCAACACCATCGGCCGGCAGCTCACGCCGTCCGGCGGGGTGTGGTTCGTCTCGCTGGCCCCGGTCGGCGCGGACGATGTGCCCCGCGTGCTGCTCGACCTGTTGCGGGTACGCGAGGAGAACGTGCCGCCGCGTCCTGTCACCCCGGAGGCGGTACTGGACCAGCTGGTCGAGACGGTCGCGGAGGACGACCTGGTCCTGGTGCTGGACAACTGCGAGCACGTGGTCGAGGCCGCCGCGACGCTCGCCGGAACCCTGCTCGGCCGGTGCCCGAGGCTGCGCGTGCTGGCCACTGGCCGCGAACCCCTGCGGATCGACGGCGAGACCCTGCACCCGGTACTTCCGCTGGAGCTGCCCGAACCGGATTCGACGCTTGACCGGGCCCGCGCCTGCGCGGCGGTCCGGCTGTTCACCGACCGGGCCGCCGCGGTGCGGCCGGGCTTCACGCCGGAAGGCAGCGCGCTGACGGCGGCGGTGGAGATCTGTCGCCGCCTGGACGGCCTGCCGCTGGCGATCGAGCTGGCCGCGGCGCAGTTACGCGCCCTGCCGGTCGAGGCGGTGGCGGCCCGGCTGGACGACCGGTTCCGGCTGCTCACCGGCGGCAGCCGTACCGCGTTGCCGCGGCACCGGACCTTGAGGGCCGCCGTGGCCTGGAGCTGGGATCTGCTCGACCCCGACGAACGAGCGCTGCTGGAATGCCTGTCGGTCGTGCCCGGCACCTTCACCGAGGACGCGGCGGAGGCGATCGGCCGGTCGGGGGACGTCCGAGAGTTGCTGGCGGCGTTGGTCGACAAGTCCCTGCTGCATCTGGTGGAGCCCGCTGACCCGGTCGAGCCGCGCTACCGCGTGCTGGAGACCATCCGGGAGTACGGCCTCGAGCAACTGGCCCGGCGTGACGAGGTCGACGTCGTACGCGGGCGGCACGCCCAGTACTTCCTGCGGCTGGCCGAGACCGCGGACCCGTACCTGCGCACGTCCGACCAACTGCGCTGGCTGGTTCGCCTGTCCGCGGAACGGGACAACCTGTCGGCGGCGATCCGCTGGGCGGTCGAGTCCGGCGACGCCGACCTGGCGGTACGGTTCGGCGTCGCGCTGTGCTGGTTCTGGTTCCTGCGGGACTTCCCGCCGGAGTCGCTGGACCAGCTCGGCCAGGTGCTCCAGGTCCGCGGCTCGACCGAGCCGCAGACACGCGCGCTGGTCGTCATCGCGCACGCGCTCGCCACCGCTGAGGCCATCAGCCGGCCGGACGAGGCGGCAGCGACCTTCGACCGGATCAGGACGGCGCTGGAGCGCGTCACCCCCGGCGCCCACCCCATCCTGGAGATGGCCCGGTTGGCGCTCGCCATAGCCTCGGGAGGCGATCAAGCCACACCGGACACACTCGCTCCCCCAGACACGCTCGCTTCCCCGGACGTGCGGACGGATCCGTGGAGTCGGTCGCTGGCGCTGCTGGTTCGAGGCGTGCTGGCCATGAACACCGGGCACGCCACCGAGGCGACCCACTTGCTCTCGCGCGCGCTGACCGGCTTCGAGCAGCTCGGCGAGCGGTGGAGCCTGGCGATCACGCTGAACTCCCTGAATTCGGCACGGCATCGGGCCGGCGAAACGACCGGTCCGCCGACACTGTCCGAACGTGCCACCCGTTACCTCCGTGAACTCGGCATGCCCGAGCACACCATGGAGAACGACGTGGCGTCCGCGCTGCACCGGGCTCAGGCCGGCGACGCGGACGGCGGGCGGCGGCAACTGGCGGACCTGCTCGACCAGGCCGAGCGGAGTGGATCGGCGGAGTCCCGGACTCAGGTACGCCTGGGCTTGGCACGGCTGGAGTGGTGGGCCGGGCAACCGGGGCCGGCCCGCGAACACGCCCAGGCCGGCTCGGCCGAGGCGTCACCCGGCCGGTCGACCGCGCCGCACCTGACCGCGTTGCTGCTGAGCGTACTCGCCCAGGTGGACGTCGCGGAGGGATCCCCCGACGAGGCGGTACGCCGGCTCGACCACCCGGCTGTGCACCTGACGCTGACCTGGCGTACACCGGTCGCGGCCTCGATCGCGGTCGTGGTCGCCGCGATCGAGCTGAGCCGCGATCGA
This sequence comes from Nonomuraea sp. NPDC050022, assembly GCF_044460705.1. NCBI lineage: Bacteria > Bacillati > Actinomycetota > Actinomycetes > Streptosporangiales > Streptosporangiaceae > Nonomuraea > Nonomuraea sp. NPDC050022. The sequence goes on along the minus strand of NZ_JBITKE010000009.1, from coordinate 558,225 downwards.
CCGAAGTTGGCGGGACGGCTGCTCGGGGCCGCCACCGTGCTGCGAGGCTGGGCCGACCTCCGCGACGTAGACGTACGGATGGTCACAAAGCAGGCCACGGCCGCCCTGGGCGCCGCCGGGTTCGCGGCCGCGCACGCCGCGGGTGCGGCGATGTCGCGAGCCGAGGCCGAAGACCTGGTGTCCGCGATCATCACCACCCCCGAAGCCGACCGCGCCGCTCAGCCGGCGTGAGCCGCGGTCGGTACGGGCTTGCCGAACATCGTGCAGGTCACGGCGGTCTGCAGCGCGTGGGCGGCCTTGGCGATCTTCGGGTCGGCCTCGAACTCGGCCCAGAGCTCCGCCGAGATGAGGACGGTCGCCGTACGGCTGCCGGTGCGGTCAGTGAGGTTGGTGGACAGGTAGCCGGGCATGCCGCCGTCGTGACCCCAGAACGTACCGCACGGGCCGGCACCGGTCTGGATGCCCAGCCCGTAGCCGGGCCCGTCCGGCTGCCGTGAGTCCACCGGCACCGTGGTACGCAGCTGTGCCAGCTGGGCGGCGGGCAGCAGCTTGCCGGACATCAACGCGATGTAGAACCGGGACCAGTCCCGCGCGGTGGACACCACCGCCCCTGCCGCCCCGCCCACGCTGGGATCGTTGTCGGAGACGTCCACGTGGCCGTGGCGGTGCGCCCCGGCGAAGCGCCTGTACTCGGCCGGCACGCCTGGTGGCATGTGGGCGGCATCCGGTTCGTAGCCGTGGGCATGGGAGCCACGCCAGGTGGAGGCCGTGGCGTAGTAGGTGTGCTTGAGGCCGAGCGGCCGGGCGATCCGGTCCCGGACCAGATCGGCCAGGCTCACCCCGGTGACCTGCTCCAGGACGGCGCCGATCGCGACGTAGTTGGTATTGCTGTACGACCACTTCGCACCCGGCGCGAACAGCGGATCGTGCTTGACCCCCACGGCGAGCAGCTCCGCCGAGGTCCACCGCCGCCGATCCGCGCCGAGGATAGACGGCCGGACCGTGGCGTCCTCGGTGTAGTCGAACAGGCCGCTGGTGTGGTTCAGCAGCATGCGCAACGTGATCGCCTCGCCGTTGGGCACCTTGCCCGGCAGCCACCTCTCCACCGGGTCGGTCAGGGCGAGCTTGCCCTCCGCGACCAGGAGCAGCACGAGCGTGGCCATCATGGTCTTGGTGTTGGACGCCATCCGGAACTCGTCCCCCACCTTGAGCAGATGATCCCGCCTGGTCCAGGGGGCCTGCTCGGCGATCTCGACCGGCCGGTCGCGGCCGTCGTCCACCCGCACGACCACACCGGGCGCCCCGGCGTCCACCAGCTCGCGCGCCAACCGCTGTAACTGAGCGCGCCGCGCCTCGGTGCCGCTCCAGACTCCGGACGGTGTGGCCGCGGTGCCGAGCGGAAACGCCGCGGACGGTATGGCGGCGGTGCCGAGCGGAAACGCCGCGGACCGTATGGCGGCGGCGTCGGCCGGGAACGCCGCGGCTGCGGCCAGACTCACGACCAGCGCCGATGCCGACGCCGTGACCGTACGCAGCCACCGTGGCCGCACCGCACGATCCGACGGAATAACACGTGGGGACATTGACCCGTTCCTCATGAGTGATGGGTGACGTGAACGGCCCCACCCTCCAACCCACCGCTCACAAACCGCACCCAGCACGCTGTCAGCCGTCACACAAGCGCGATCGCCGACCATCCAAGGGCAGGTTCATCGGGATGGCACCAGGGTGCGGCCGCGGGGTGGGACAGTGCTGCGGCGGCGATAGTAGTGCACCGTCAGCAGGGCGAGCAGCGGACTCCAGACGGCCAGCGGCCAGTACATGACATGGAAGACCACTGTCTGCCAGCCGTGCGTGACCAATCCGGTCGGGTCACCGTTGAACTTCACCCCAAGACTGATGCTGATCATCGCAGCGGGGAAGACCAGCAGCGCGAGCGCGCCAAGACCAGCGGGGATGACCGCGGCCATGACCGGCACCCGGCGGCCACGCAGGACCGGCACCCAACGCGGCCACACCTCACCCCACTCGCTGACCAGCCCGACGGCGAGAAGGGCCGCCCCTTCACTCACCACGCTGAGCAGAAGGATGTACCACCAGCCGTTCAGCTGTTCCTGCCCAGCAGGCGTCGAGCCGGGCTCCAGCAGCGGCACATCCAAGATGAAGGCGGCGATGCGCCACAGGCTGGAGGGCAGCACGGCCAGCGGAATGGCGTAGGCGGCCAGCACGGCCCAGCGGGGGACGCCCGCCGAGGTCCGGCCATGCAGTCTGCTCCACAGGGTGTCAGCGGTCATGAAGATTCTCCTCAATGGGTGGTGCCTTCGAGGATCACACCTGTCCCGAGCCTGCTCATCCCCCGCACGAGGGAGGCCGGGCGGCGGGCCGTCGGCTAACGTCGGTCCCCGTGAAAGGTCGCTTCGCCCGAGCTGTGCGGGCCGGGATTTACCAGCTGCTGGGGGCCGCGCTGCTGACCCCGGTGGCCGTGGCTCTCGGCCTGGTCATCCTGGCGGAGCAGACTCCGGTGCGGGTGTTCGCGTTGTGGGCCGCGTGCCTGCCTGCCTCGATGCTGCTGGCCGCGGTGCCGTTGATGCGGCGCCTTGAGAGGGCCGCGCTGTCGGAACTGCTCGGCGTCGATGTGCCCGAGCAGGCCGATCGGCTCTATCTGGCGGCCCTGACAAGCCTGCACCTGTACGGCGGCGCCACCCTTGGCGCGGGGGTGTTGCTGCTGTCTCCCGGGCTGGTCCGGCTGGGCGACGTATCGCGGTGGCGCGCGGCTCCAGGTGAGTTGACCCAGGTGTGCGTCCTCGCGGCGGTCACACTGGCCGCGATGGTCGCGGCCGGGCTCGGCCAGCGGTGGGCGGCGCGCCGGCTGCTGGGTGCCGAGCCGTCCCGCGTCATCGAGGAACTCGGCCGCCGCCAGAGCCTGGCCATGGAACTGCACGACTCGGTCGGTCATGCCCTCAGCGTCGTCCTCGTACAGGCGATGGCCGCTCAAGCGGCGCTGCGGAAGGCGCGCGTGCCGGAGGTCGGCGACTCGCTCAGCCATCTGACGAGCGCCGCCCGAAACGCCCAGCAGGACCTCGACGTACTGCTGCGCGTACTCGACGACGGCGACCCGGCCGAGACACCCACACTCGACTCCCTCCGCGAGCTGATCCGCGGCCTCGACGTGCGCGCGAACGTCGGCCGCCTCGACCGGGTTCCGGCCGCCACCTCGCGCGTGGCCTTCGCCATCGCCAGGGAGGCGCTCACCAACGCTCTGCGTCACGGGCAGGGCCCGATCGTGATCGACGTCGCCACCGGCGACAATCTGATCCTCACCGTGGACAACAGAACGGCCGACACCTCCCCGCAACCCGGCCGGGAAGGGCGCGGCCTCACCGGCATGCGCATGCGGGCCCGTTTGGCCGGCGGCACGTTCGTACACAAGAAGATGGAGGGCACGTGGCGCATCCAGGCGACGCTGCCGCTGTGATCCGCGTCGTCCTGGCCGACGACGAGGCGCTGATCCGTTCGGGTTGGTCGACGATGCTCTCCTTCCACGACGACATCGAGGTCGCCGGCGAGGCAGCCGACGGTCGTGCGGCCGTCGAAGCCGGCGGTGGCGCGGACGTCGTGCTGATGGACATCCGCATGCCCCGCCTCGACGGCCTGACCGCCACCCAGGAGCTCGCCCGCCGCTCCCCGGCGACGCGGGTCATCGTGGTCACGACGTTCGAGAACGACCAGCTGGTCTGGGGTGCGCTGCGCGCCGGCGCGGCCGGTTACGTACTCAAGCGCGCGCCCGCGGAGGAGCTGGTGGATGCCATCCGGCTCGTGCACTCCCGCGACGCGGTGCTCTTCCCCGACGCGCTGCGCCGCATCGCCTCACCACATGCCGGTAGGTCGAAGCCGCGCGTGCCGGTCGAGCTGACCCCGCGTGAGCTGGACGTACTGCGGCACATCGCGTACGGGCAGAACAACGCGGAGATCGCCGCGACCCTGTACGTGTCCGTAGAGACGGTCAAGACGCACGTCCGCCACGTTCTGGAGAAGCTCGGGGCCCGCGACCGCACCCAGGCGGCGGTTCTGGCCTACGAATTCGGCCTCATCTTCGCCGGCGCCGAGGGGCGCCTCATGTGAGCGGGCCCTTGTCCTTGAGAACGTAGCCGCCCCGTATCACCGGCGCGTTCGGGGCAGGGGCCATGCATTTGGTCAGCGGTGGTTGTTCCGGCAATGTCGCCCCGCTCAGACCGATGCGGCTGGGCCCTGCACCCTTGCCGGCGACGTAGAAGCTCACACCCATGCGAACCTTCCGTCTCACCAGGTCTTCCCATGGGCCGCCCGGGGTGGCTCGGACGAGTGTTCCTGTGACGGTCGCGGTAGGGCCGCCGGTCGTCAGGCAGTCGACCTCGACCTCTCCCCAGTTCGCCTGCGGTGGCTTACCTGGCTCTTTTACGGCGTGATAGATGCGAAACGTACCCCACGCACGGGTGGGAAAGACGGGGCTCTCCGCGGTGAATTCACCATGGGCATCGACCGTGACCTGGACGTCGTTTCCTGGAGCCGGGAAGTACATCCGCGCCCATCCCTTGATGGACGCGGTGGTCGCACTGGCGGCCGACACGGCTTCGCTCGACGTGACGGCCGCGACCGCGACGCCGACCTGAGGAGTGGCGGTGGCCAGCACGAGGACCCCAACGGTGTGGCACAGGATTTTGATCACGACGTTTCTCCAACGCTCGCAACGTGAACTGACTCCACGACTGTCGTGGATGACCGTGGCTTCACACCTCCCTCCGCCGAGGGAGTTCCGAAGACCGGGATAACACCGGGGAAACACGCTCTGCCCTAGAAGTGGCGTGCGCGGCGCCGGCTTTGTGATGCAGCAGCGCCTGGGTGGCGGGCCTCGCGGTCAGGTTCCCCGGATGAGCCTCTTGTGGGCCTCGGGCATCCCATCGGGCAACGCGTTCACGGCGAACAGTCTGGCGTCAATGACCTCCCTGCCGTCCACGGCAAGGTTGTCGAGCCCGCCAATCAGGGTGGCCTCGTAGAAGATCTCGATGCGAAGCTTGAAGCCGCTGTTCACCTGGAGAAGGCGGCCGACCTTCACCGTCAGGCCGGTCTCTTCGCGCACCTCTCGAACGATGGTGTCCTCGTGCTTCTCGCCCCTCTTGGCGTAGCCGGTGGGAAAGCCCCATTGCCGGTCGGCAGGCCACAGCCGGTGGCGCAGCAGGAGAACTTGGCCGTCCTCGGTGCGGGTGACCCCGGTGATCCCGCACATGAACTTGGCGTTCACGAGCCACAGCAAGCGCCACTGCAAGGGCTTGCCCATGCGCCACAGTTTGGCCAGCAGCTCGTTCACGTCGTTATCTCCCGGGTCGGTGTGAGTGGGATCGGACGGCTCAGGTTCCGGCCAGGATCAGGTCGTTCGGTATCCGGCCCATCCCGTCCATGCCACCAGTGCTCACGAGGTCCTCGTGAGCTCATCCTGTACGACCGGCGTCCGCGGCCGGCCTGGCAGGAGCGGGATCAGGACCATGACGATCACGATCATGCCCACGGCGAACCAGTAGACCCCGTGGACACCGCCGATCGGGTCGCCCGAGGTCTGGAAGATGAGTGTGACCAGCGCGACGCCGAGTGCCGCGCCGAGCTGGTTGAGCATGTAGAGCACGGAGCTGCCCTGCGCCACCATCTCCGGCGGCAGCGCCCGGTAGAGCGAGCCCATCGCCGGCGCGCTGAAGCAGCCCATGCCCAGCCCGATCCCGAGTGAGGCCAGCACCGGCGAGATCTCGGGGGTGTCCGCGCCGATCCGGGTGAGCGCCAGCCCGCTCAGGGCCGCCAAGAGGGCGCCGCCGGTGGCCAGCCCGCGGGGGCCGAGCCGGTCCGACAGCCGCCCGGCCACCGGCATGGCGATCGAGCCGCCGAGCCCGACCGGGGCCATCAGCAGCCCGGCGGCCAGTACGCCGTGCCCGTGCGCCTGCTGGTAGTACAGGGGCAGCGCGAACAGGGAGGCGAAGACCGCCATCCCGCCGAGGCCCATGATCGTGACACTCGCCGTGAAGCCCCGATTGGCGAACAACCTCAGGTCGATCAACGGCGCTGTGGTGTGTAGCGCGTGCCCGGCGTACCCGATCAGGACGGCCGCGCCCACGCCCAGCGGGAGCAGCACCTGCCAGGCGGCGAACGCGCCCTGCTCGGCCACCTGCGACAGAGCCAGCACCACCACCGCGAAGCCCGGTCCGAGCAGCGCCAGCCCCAGGACGTCCAGCCGCGCCCCGCCACTTTCGCCGGGTCCGTCGGCGGGGATGATCCGCAGCGCGAGCACGAGGGCGGCCACGCCGACGAGCACGCCGATCAGGAACATCCACCGCCACTCGAAGGCGTCGAGTATCGCGCCGCCCGCGATCGGCCCGAGCACGGGCCCGAGGGACAGCACCACCCCCATCAGCCCCATCACCCGCCCGGCGCGGCGCGGCCCGGCGGCGCGGGCCAGCAGGATCAGTACGAGCGGATCGAGCAGGCCCGCCCCGAACCCCTGCAGCACCCGGAACGCGATCAGGCTGCCGACGTTCCAGGACAGCCCGGCGGCGAGCGAGCCGATCAAGAAGATCAGCAGACCGGCCACCCACAGCCGCTTGCCGCCGAACCGGTCCACGGCCCAGGTGGTGAACGGGATGGTGGCCGTCACGGCGAGCAGGAAGCCGGTGGACGCCCAGCCGATCGTGCTGAGCGAGGTGTCGAAGGCCGCGGCCAGGGTGTCCGTGGCGACGGCCGCCATGGTGCTGTTGAGGATCCCCAGCAGCCCGCCGAGCAGGATCACGGCGATCGTGCCCAGCAGTTGTGGGTCCAGCCGGTCATCGGCCGAAGGATTTGAACTCATGGGTTCAAAGTAGTGACCCCATGCGTACGCATGCAACCCATAGGTCCACGAAGTTGAACTGGCGAGTACAATCGATGGCATGAGCACCACGCGCGGGCGGATCGACAAGCGGCAGGCGATCCTGGAGGGCGCGTTCACGGTGTTCGCCCGGCTGGGCTACGCGCAGGCGGGCGTACAGGACATCGCCGCCGAGGCGGGCGTGGCCAAGCCGACGGTGTACAACCACATGACCGACAAGGCCACCCTTTTCAGGCACGCCCTAGAGGCCGCCGCGCGGACCGTGCTGAGTGAGCGGCTGGCCGCCCTCGACCCGCTCGCCGCGCCTGGCGACGACCTGACCGCCACGCTGGAGTGCGTCGCGTACGAGCTGCTCCGGCTGCACACCGACCAGCGCTCATGCTCGCTGAAACGGCTGCTCTACTCGGAGATCACCACGTTCCCCGACGCTCTCGACCTCGTCCTGGACAGCGGCCCGCACCGGCTCAACCAGGCCCTGGCCGACCGGCTGGCCCGGCTCGCGCTCTCCGGACGCCTGCGCACCACCGACCCCGACCTGGCGGCCGAGCAGTTCATGGCCCTGCTGACCGGCCCCCTGGAGGCCCGCACCCGGATGGGGACGCAGCAGATCACCGACTCGGAACTGCGGACCATGGCCCGCACCGCCGTGGAGACGTTCGTCCGGGCCTGGGGACACCCTGAGCCGTGACGCCCCCCTAACGACAGCCCAGGAGCATGCCGACCACGCCTAACCTGTCATGCGTGTGGTGGTCGAGCCGCCAGGGCCGCATGCGCAGGGCGCGGGCCTGGATGCCGGCCGGGGCACACCATTACTGCCGCCGGTGGGGGTGGGTTTACCAGGTGACCGGCAGCTCGTAGACGCCGTACACCGCCCCATCGTGCTTGAACGGGATCTGCTCCAGGTCGGCCGCCAGGCGCAGCGTGGGAATGCGCTTGTAGAGGGTGCTGTAGGCGACCTGCAGTTCCATCCGGGCCAGCGGCTGGCCCAGGCACTGGTGGACGCCGAAGCCGAAGGCCACGTGGCGGCGGGCGTCGCGGCGGATGTCCAGCTCGTCGGGGTTGGGGAAGATCTCGGGGTCGCGGTTGCCGATGTCGTTCGGCATGATCAGCCCCTCGCCCGCCCGGATGGTCTGGCCGGAGATCTCGATGTCCTCCAGGGCGACCCGGCGGCGTCCGCTGTGGGTGATGTTGAGGTAGCGCAGCAGCTCTTCCACGGCCCCGGCGACCAGGTCCGGGTCGTCGCCGGCCCGCAGCAGCGCGAGCTGGTCGGGGTTCTGCAGCAGGGCGCACGTGCCGAGCGCGATCATGTTCGCGGTGGTCTCGTGCCCGGCGATGAGCAGGAGAACTCCCATCTGCGCGGCTTCCAGCTGCGACAGCTCACCGGTCTTGACCCGCTCGGCCAGCCGGGACAGCAGGTCGCCTGCGGGGTTGGCGAGTTTCTCGCCCACCAGGGCGTTCAGGTATTCGGCCAGCCGGGCGCTGGCGGCGGCGCGGACCTCGGGGGCGGTGCCCCGGTTGATCATGACCTTGCTGTTGTCCTGGAAGAAGTCATGATCGGCGTACGGGACGCCGAGCAGCTCGCAGATCACCAGCGACGGGACCGGCAGCGCGAACGCCTCGACCAGATCCACCGGCTTCGGCCCGGCCAGCAGGTCGTCGATCAGATCGTCCACGATCTTCTGTACGGCCGGCCGCATCCCCTCCACCCGCCTGACGGTGAACGGAGCCTGCACCATGCGGCGCAGCCGGTGGTGCTCGGGGTCGTCCATCATGATGAAACTGGCGAACGAGCCGGTGAAGGGACCCTGCCTCGGGTAGCCGGGCCGGGAGAACTCGGCGCTGACCCTGGGGTCGGCCAGCAGTGCCCGCTGCTCGGCGTACGTGGTCACCATCCACGGCGTGCTGCCGTCCCACAGCCGTACCTTGGCCAGCGGGCCCTCCTTCTGCAGAGCGTGCAGGTTCGGCGGCGGGTCGAACGGGCAGCGCGCCGCCCTCGTGCCGGGGAATTCCGGAACTTCGGGCTGACTCAAGATCTCGGTCATGACTTACGTCCTTCCGCACAGGGCTGGAGCGAGGCCACGCTGGGCTTCGGTTCCGGTATCGGGTCCACGTTGTTCGACTCACGCGTCACGGGCGCCGTCCATATTGCGACGATCGCGTCGATCAGGCCGGTCGCCGCGCCGTGCCAGCTGACGCGGGGCGTGGTGCGGCCCTCGGCCAGTGCCCGTTCGCGGTCGGCGCACGTGTGCATCATCAGGGTGCTGGTCATGTGCTTGCGCTCGGCTCGTACCGGCAGCGGCAGATCGGGAAGGCAACGGTTCAGGCCGTCCAGGATCCGTACGAGCGAGGGAGAGGTGAGCGCCTCGTCGATCATGATCTCATGCAGGGCCGGGTCGGTCATCACTTGGGCACCGAAGCGGGCGAACCAGGTGGGGTTACCCAAGGCGGCCAGATGCTCGGTGACCGGACGCACCAGGCAGGCCACCCAGCCACGCACGTCGTCGGAACCGGAAGACTGCCAATCACGCACCTCGCCGGAACCGGAACCCTGGCAGTCACGCACGTCGTCCGAGCCGGAAGACTGCCAATCACACACCTCGCCGAAACCGGAAGACTGCCAGTCCCGTACGTCGTCCGAGCCGGGGGGCCTCTCGAGCATCCGCTCGCGGACACGTTCGATCTGCCTGCCGTGCTTGCGGGCGATGGCGCGCACCAGCTCGGCCTTCGTGCCGAAGTGGTACGTGACGGCGGCGTTGTTGCCCTGACCGGCGGCTTCGCTGATCTGACGGTTGGACACCACGTACACGCCGTGCTCGGCGAAGAGCCGCTCGGCCGCTACCAGAATGTGCGCACGGGTCGCGTTGGCCCGCTCAGCCCGCCCGGCCATGCTCACCGGCACACCTCACTGGCACATCGGAATGTCATCGCGCCTCACCAGGACTCCTCCCGAACCGGCTCCCCTGCATTGTCAGTAAACTCTCACTGGCGAATTAAGTCAATTGCTTGATTTAACCCGAAGCGATGCATGCCGACCAATGGTCAGCGGTGGCAAGCCTCAGCGCCGAATCGGATGCCCACTGCTCGTGCTGTGGGCTGCGGGCTTCTGCCCACTGCTCATGCCGCGGGCTGCGGGCTGCGGGCTGCGGGACTGGCTGCTGACCGCTGCTAACCGCTGCTGGCCGTTGCTGCCCGCGTGTGCTGCTGGCTGGCCTACTGCCCCTACTGGCCGTTGCTGCCCGCGTGTGCTGCTGGCTGCCCTACTGCCCCTGCTGCCGCTGCGTACCGCGAGCTGAGCCGCTGTCCCACGCTGCCCACTGCATATTGCGGTTGGCCTACTGACCGCTGCGTACACCGAGCATCGCGCGGGCGAACGTCGAACATCACACGTGCGACCGGGTCGGTTCAGGAATCGGTCGATGGATGAGCGGCGCTCACCAGCCCTGACTCGTAAGCGCTGATCACCAACTGCGCGCGGTCCCGCGCCCCCAGCTTGCTCAGCAGCCGGCCGATGTACGTTTTGACCGTGCCGGTGCTGCGGTGCAGGTATTCGGAGATGTCGGCGTTGGAGAGCCCACGTGCCACGAGCACCAGAATCTCACGCTCGCGCTCCGTGAGGTCGTCCAGCGAGGTGCCCGGCGCCTGGTGTCCATGGGGAAGGCGCGCGAACTCGGCGATCAGGCGTCGGGTCACCGATGGTGCGAGAAGGGCCTCACCAGCGGCGACCGTGCGGATGCCTGCCAGCAGGACATCGGGAGAGGTGTCTTTGAGGAGGAACCCGGCCGCCCCGGCCCGCAGCGCACCGTATACGTACTCGTCGAGGTCGAAGGTGGTGAGGATGAGAACGCGTGTCCCAGCTGTCTCGGGAGATCTGGCAATTTTCCGGGTCGCCTCGATGCCATCCATTCCAGGCATCCTGATATCCATCAGCACTACATCCGGGCAGAGTCGTCGTGCGCTCTCGACGGCTTCCGCACCGTTGCTCGCCTCACCCACTGCGGTCAGCCCAGGGGCGGCGTCGATAAGAACCCGGAAGCTGCCTCGGAGCAGCGACTGGTCATCAGCGACGAGTACCCGGATCGGTTCGGTCACGGCCCCTTCCGCCCGGATCGGCTCTACCCGGATCGGTTCGGTCACGCGGCTCCCTCTTTCCGGCTCGTGGCCGTGTTGTGCTCGGGTTCGGGCGGGAGACGAGCTGACACGGCGAAGCCACCGCCGGGTCGCGGGCCGACTGCCAACGTCCCCCCGTACATCATCACGCGTTCGCGCATCCCCACGAGTCCGTGCCCGCCCTTGAGCTCCGCCCCGTCCGACACCACCGTGTTGCCGGCTCCGTCGTCGACCACCTCGACATGCGCGTCTCCTCGTGAGTCGACGGTGATCGTCACCAGGCAGTGGGTTCCGGCGCCGGCGTGCTTGACCACGTTCGTCAGTGCCTCCTGCACGATCCGGTAGATGGCCAGCGCCGGGCCTGCGGGGAGGTGGACGGCCAGCTGAGTGCGGAGTTTGGTACGGACTCCCGCCTGTTCGGCGCGTTGGATGAGGGCCGGCAGGTCATCCAGTCCGGGAAGGGGAGCCATCTTCGCCGAGCTGGGCTCTCCCGCGCGCTGACCGGCGGTTTCGCCGCGCAGCACCCCCAGGGCACGCCGCATCTCAGCGAGTGCCTCCCGGCCGGTCTGCTCGATCGTCTGAACGGCGTCGCGCGTCTCTTGGGGGCGTTCCTCGGCCACATGGTTGGCGACCGCTGCCTTGACCACGATCACGCTGAGGCTGTGCGAGACGATGTCGTGCAGCTCCCTGGCGATGCGTAAACGCTCCTCGCTCAGCGCCTCTTCGGCCAGGCGCCGCTCCTGTCGGGCGGCTCGGGCTCTCCGTTGGCGCACGACACGGCCGGCGGCCCACGCTGCGCCGATGAGCAGCCAGACGAGCGCCGCGGTACCGACGGCTTCCGACCACGGACCGGATGGTGTCATGACCGCCTCACCTGTGATGACCGCGGCTGCCGAGACCACCAGGGTCAGGGCCAGCGCCGCCGAAGCCCGGCGTACCGGCTCGACGAGCGCCACCACGTAGGCGGCCAGGGCCGTGGAAACGTAGGGATCGCGGGTGATGTCGAGGAATGTCGCCGCTGCCGAAGCGCCCAGAACCACGGCCAGGGCAGGCAGAGGCCACAGGCGCCGCACAGCCACCGGCACTCCCACGCAGACGGCCACCAGCCAGCCCAGCCACCACGGACCGGAGAACCGCGGCAAGCCGTCCAAGTCGTCTTGGCCGGCCAGTGACACGTGCACGGCCACCACGGCGGCGGCCAGGCAGGCGTCGAGCGCCAGCAGGTGCGCACGTGTCCCCAAGTGAACGCGTGTCCCCAGGTGCCAACGTGTCCGCAGGTGCTCGCGTGCCCGCAGGCGCCACTGGGCTATGTGCATCGCACGACGATATCGATGCCCGCTCATCTGCCCTCCCCGAAGATCCACGCCCATACCGCCTGCCCCAGACGCCCTTTCATCGGGCCTGCCCGAAGCAGCCCCACCATCCGGCCCACCCCAAGACGCCCCACCGTCCGACCCGCCCCAAGACGCCCCATCATCCGGCCTGTCCGAAGAGGAACATGGCGATGCCCACAACGCCGACCAGGAGGAGCCTTCCGGCCACCGTGGCCGTTCGCGGGACCGGCCCGGTGCGCAATGTGGCCACGCCCAGAGGAACGAGCGCGACGCACAGTCCCGCAGCGGCGGCGATCGACCAAGGAGTCGTTCCCTTCAGCACCCCCAGCGGCATCGCCGATGCCAAGCCGAGAGCCAAGGCACGTAGCGGTCCGAACACCCCCGAGCGGTAGGCGCCGACGGCCAGCAGAATCCAACCGCCCATGATGGCGGCGTTCAGTGCGCTGAAGACGTGGAACGCGCTATAGGTCTCGCTCACCGTTCGCGTCGCCGATGCCGCCCCCTGAACGGTCACCAGCTGGAAGTCCAGGTGGTCGACACCGGCATGAAACGCTCGGGCGAACAAACCGAGGACCGTTAAGGTGCCGCCCCATACAGCCAGCTCCCGGAAGCCTTCGCCGATCCTGACAGCGAGAAGCACGACTCCCGGCCAGAGCAGCACCCACCCGGCGGCGACAAGGCTGTAGGAGGCCGTCATGAGTTCCGGATCGTGCTCATAAGCGCTCAGTTGCGCAGGGAAGAAGAAGTCGTAGCGCAGGCGAAGCAGGACCCCAGCGAGCAGTAGCAGGGGGCCGACGACGAGGGAGGCGCCGCCCACCCAGCGTCCCGGCAGGACAGGACTCGAAACGGCGATTGAGGGAGTCGGGAAAGTCATGGGCCAACGATGCTGCAGCCGCATGCGCCGCGTCGTCGGAGTACGGGCCATACTTTCAGGTCAGACTGTGGTCGTACGGGCCTGCCTTGTGTCGGCTTCCAGTCCGGTCTTGAGACTAGACACCATGCCGCTCGGTGCTCCCGCGCGTAGCTCGGGGCGGCGCCCTTGCCCCGAGTCGCGCCATCGGTGTCGGTCGTGTACTTCAGCGCGTCATCCTCCCTTCCCCGGCCAGGGTCGTCACCCGACTTGGCGAACGGGCGCAACCCTCACAGGGATGGCAAGGCCCCGCGCCGAACCGCTGGCGCTGGATCAGTGGCCTGAAGGAGCACCGTCCCGGCCCCGCTCCACGGAAGCTAGCCTGGGGCGGGCGCGCGATCGGTGGGTACGACGTGCCCACGGCGAGTGAGGGAGACGATGTCGGCGACGCGACTGCTGGTCCTCGGCGTGGTACGGCTGCACGGTCAGGCACACGGCTACCTGGTCGGATCCGAGCTGGATTCGTGGGAGGTCGCACAGTGGGCGGGGCTCAGGTCGGGCTCGATCTACCACGCTCTCCGTCAGCTGGCCAAGGACGGCCTGCTGGACGCCACCGAGGTGCACGAGTGGCCGGGCCGCATCGACTACGCCATCAACGACAAGGGCGAGGCGGAGTTCTTCGGGCTGCTGAGAAGTGCCCTGAGCGTGCCGGACCGACGCCCGGAGCTGCTCGGCGCGGCCCTCGCCCTACTGCCCGCGCTGCCTGAGAAGGAGGCGCTGGGGCTGCTCAAGGAGCGCTTGCGAGCGCTGGAGGTCGAGCAGGCGCGGATTGTCGCCGCGATGGACGAGCAAGAGCGGCCAACGCATCTGAGGGAGCTGTTCGGCCTGCGCGCGGCGCAGGCGGCGAACGACGCGGCGTGGACCCGTGGCCTGATGAGCAGGTTGGAACGGGGCGACGAACCGGCCTGAGCGACCGGGATTCGAGTTGACGGTGGGGAGGCCGATAAGCCATAGTTCGATACCCAAATTTGGTTAACCAAATTTGGCTATCAACGAAGGAGTTCCATGCGCATCGCGGCAGCAGCGTTACTGGCGCTGATCTCGATTCCCGTGACCACGACCACGACCACGACCCCGGCGGCGGCGAACAGCGCCACCACCTGCAGGACCGTCAGCGCCAAGGTGGCGATGACCGCCGGTGGCGCCGCCGACCAGCGCGTGGCCGGCACCCTGTGCCTGCCGCGCGGCCGCGCCACCAGCGTTCAACTGCTCATCCCCGGCGGCTTCTATGGTCAGGCCTACTGGCAGATGCGCGGGGACCGGCAGCGGCCCTCGTTCGTCGAGACGATGACCGCCGCCGGGTACGCCACGCTGGCCATCGACCGCCTCGGCACCGGCGCGAGCTCGTACCCGCCCAGCGCCCGCTTCCAGCAGGACACCCACCAGATCGTCATCCGCCAGCTCATCCGGCAACTGCGCGAGGGTCGCCTCGGCGGGCCGCGCTTCGCCAAGGTCGTCCTGGTCGGCCACTCGCTCGGCTCGACCCTTGCCCGTACCCTGGCCGCCGCGCATCCGGCGGAGGTGGACGGCGTCATCCTGACCGGCGAGTCGAGCGTGCCCAACGAGGCCGCGTTCGAGCAGATGGGCGCGGGGATCTACCGGGCCGCCGACGATCCGCGCTTCGCCGACCGCGGGCTCGACGACGGCTACCTCACCACCCGGCCGGGCCTTCGGGCCACCTGGTTCTACCACCGGCCCAACGCCGACCCCGAGGTCATCGCCGCCGACGAGGCCGCCAAGACCACCGATGTCTTCCCGCCCGGCGACTCCTATACCCCGCCCTCGATCAACAAGAGCATCCAGGCACCCGTACTGATCGTCAACGGCGAGCATGACAAGCTGCTGGCCGGAGCCCGCTCCTCCTCCGCGCTCCGCAGGCAGGAGGCCCCCTTCTACGGCCCGCGCGCGAGGCTGGAGACCATCGTGGTCCCCGGCACCGGGCACGTACTGAACGCGCACCGCACCGCGCCCCACTGGTTCGCGCAGGCCCGCGAGTGGGTCGACCGCCGCGTGGGCGGGGCGTCGGCCCACGGAGCAACAAACGGAGCGGCTCAATGAGCCACGAGCCGACCGACAGTCCGACCAGGTGGGTGGCCAGGCACGTCAACAGCTACGTCGAGTCCGGCGGCGCCCGGGGCCACCTCTTCCACGGCGCGCCCACTCTGCTGATCACCACCATCGGCCGCCGTTCAGGACTACCGCGCCGCACCGCGCTCATCTACGGCCGCGACGGCGACCGTTACCTCGTGGTCGCCTCCAACGCGGGCGCGGCCGACCATCCGCTCTGGTTCCACAACCTGCTCGCCCAGCCGCGGGTCAGGGTGCAGGTGGGCGCCGATGTGTTCGACGCGGTGGCCCGCCCGGCGACCGCGGACGAGCGGCCCCACCTGTGGGAGACGATGACCGCGATATGGCCGCACTACACGGGCTACCAGCGAAAGGCGCCCAGGGAGATCCCGGTGGTCGTCATCGAGCAGGCGGGCGCGGTCCTTAGCTGAAAAAGGCCCCTACAGGTCGCGCGCGGAGAGCTTCAGCGTGCAGGTGTGCTCGAAGCGGGCGCCCATCCGGGCCCACAACTCGGCCGCGCGGGACAGCGCGTCGAGGTTGGCGTACTGCCGACCGGTCGCCCGCAACACCGTGGCCGCGACCCAGTCGTTTTCCCCGGTGTCCGCGGCGGCCGCGGCCAGGTCGGCTTCCGCACGTGGAAGCTCGGCGGCCACCGCGAGCTCGACAGCCGCGGCGCGCGCGAACGGCAGGTATCGGGCCCGCATCCGGTACTGCCAGGCGTGCTCGGCCAGTTCCGCCGCCCGGTCCAGATCACCGAGGTGCAGCGCGATCCTGGCATCGACGAAGGTGGTCAGCGGGGCCAGCCGAGACTGGAAGGAGCCGTTCTGGTGGGGAGCGGCGCTCTGCGCGGCGCGGTTCCGCCACCGTTCCACGTTGTCCCGGTCTTCGCGCAGGCCGTGGGCGAGGATGACGAACGGCATGGTGACCTGCATCCAGAACATCCGCGGCCGTCCGGCGCGCTGCCAGCCCTCCCACATGGCCTCGGCGAGCCGGATGGCCTCGTCGAGGTCGCCGCTGAGGACGACCATCGGAATGGTCTTGCTGGCGGTCAGATACGCGCTGTCGCCGGACAGGTCGTCGGTACCGATCAGCCGGGCGATGGTACGCGCGGCCGGCAGGTCGCCGGCGGCCACGGCGTCCAGGCAGGCGAGCGCCTGGGCGTCGTCGAGCTCGGCGACGTAGGCGGGGCTGTGCGGGTCCAGGCCGGCCAGCAACTCCAGGCGCTCGCTGGTGATCTGATGCGCCTCGCGGCCGCGGCCGTCGTTGGTCGCGACGGTACGCGCCGCGTCCAGGGCGGCGCTGATCAGGATCGGATCTCCGGTGACCCGTGCCGCCTTGACGGCGGCCGCGGCCAGATCGAAATCGGGCTGAAGCACTTCGGGGCCGTCGGTCCAGGCGGCCGCGCAGGCCAGCCGGGCGGCGACGACCGGATCGTCGTGATCGCCGGCCGCGGTCGCCTCCTCCAGGAGTTCGCGGCGCCGCTCGTACGGGATCGGGCTGCGGAAGGTGACCGGGAACCGACCGGCCATCTCGACAGCGCGGGCGAGCGTGACGGCGCGCGCGTTGCCGTCGCCTGCCGCGCGGGCCCGTTCGGCGGCGGCCAGCCACAGGTCGTACGCCCTGCTCGAGTCGTTGATCACCTGCGCGCAGTCGGCCGCGTGGCCGAGATCGTCGATCGCCTCCGGCGGCGTCGGCGCGCAGCCGGCCGCGCGCTCGTACCAGTCGGTGGACGCGCGCAGATACCCACGCGCGAAGGTGAGCCGGGCCAGCTGCCGGATGAGCCCATGGGTGTCCGGTGCCGTCGCCAGTGCGGCGCGCAGGTCACCCGCCACCCTGTCGAAGGTGGGATGCCAGTTCTCGCCGAGCCGCGCCGCGAGGCCGGTCGCGGTGTCGATGGCCCAGCTCAGGTACCGCCGCCGCACCAGGTCACGCTCCGGGTCGTCGTCGAGCTGCTCGGCGGCGAACGCGCGGATGGTCTCCAGCAGGTGCCAGTTGCCCTGCCGGTGCCGGATCAGGCTCTTGTCGACGAGCCTACCGAGAATGTCGGCGGCGTCAGGGGCGGACAGGCCGACGACGGCGATGGCGGCCGGCAGGTCGAAGTCGCCGACGAACACGCTCAGCCGCCGGAACACGGCGCGCTCGTCCTCGGCGAGCAGGTCGTAACTCCAGCCGATCACCGCTCGAAGCGACCGATGCCGTACCACCGCCCCGCGACCTCCCGCCAGCAACCGCAGGTAGTCGCCCAGTCCGCTCAGCATCCCGGTGGCGCCCAGCGAGGCGCTGCGCGCCGCGGCCAGTTCGATCGCCAGCGGCAGACCGTCCAGCCGGGCGCACAGATCCGTCACCGTCGCCGGGTCTAGTTGGTGGCCGGGGTGTGCCAGCTCGGCGCGGTCCCGGAACAGCTCTTCGGCGTCCGAACCGAGCGCGAGCGGCGCGAGGGGGTGTACCCGCTCGCCGGGGAGTCCGAGCCGCTCCCGGCTGGTCGCCAGGATCGTGGTGGGGCAGGTGGCCAGGATCCGCTCGGCGAACTCGGCCACCGCGTCGGGCACATGCTCGCAGTTGTCCAGCACCAGCAGCGACGGGCCGCGCCGCAACCGGGCCACGACGGCCTGCTCCACCGGCTGCTCGGCATGCTCGGACACGCCCAGCACGGCGGCGACCGCCTGCCCGACCAGGCCGTCTCGTACGGGCACCAGATCGACGAACGCCGCGCCGTAGCGATATCGCGACGCCGCCTCCTCCGCGACCACCCCGGCGAGCCGGGTCTTGCCCACCCCGCCCGGCCCGGCCAGCGTCACCAGCCGGCCGTCCGCCACGGCCGCCAGCACGGCGCCGATCTCGTCCCGCCGCCCGACGAAACTGGTCCGCGGGCGCGGCAGGCCGGCGATGGTCCCGGGCGGCGTGATCGTCTCATCGGTGGTCGCGGCGCGCGCGGCGAGCGCCTGCCGGTCGGTCACGCCGTACTTGCGCAGCAGCGAAGAGACATGGCCCTCGACCGTACGGACGGAGATGTGCATGCGGCGGGCGATCTGGGCGTTGGACAATCCGGCGCCGAGCGTCGTCAGCACCTCGGCCTCCCGCGCCGAGATCTCGGGCCCGCTCACGTGGCCTCCAGGTGGTGACCACGTGGCCGGTACGGATGTCCGCCGGCCGCCGCGGGCGCAAGCCGGAGTCGCGTCGGGAGGTGAGGGTGACCGACTGCGGTCACGAAGCCATGACCCGCGCAGGCAGCGCCATGCGCCTGTCTCATTAGCGCATCTCCCAGATCGTCTCGCCGCTACCCCGTAGGGCGTACGCGTTGCTCACCCGCTTCGAAGCGGTTCTCAGTGAAGCTGGCCGGTTTCGTGCAGGTGGTCGAAGATGATCTGGTCCACGGGGGCTACACGATCGCGGGCGGCGTACGTCAGCCAGATGACTTCTTCGATCTCGCTGCTGGGAGTGGGTGTTCCCTGGTGATCGGCTGTGTAGCAGGTCATCTGTACGTCAACGCCGTCGGCGTGGCCGTGTGCCTGCGCCAGGTAAGTGCCCACGTGGGTGGCTGTGGCGGGGATGATGGCGACGGACAGTTCCTCATCGATCTCGCGAACGAGGGTGTCGAGATCGGTTTCGCCGGGTTCGCGTTTGCCGCCAGGCAGGTAGTAGACGTCCTTACCGCGCGAGCGAGTGCTGAGGATTCTGCCGTCCCGCAGGTGGATCCAGGCGATCTTGTCGATGAGGTTGGCCATCGTGTATCCCCCTCGCTGGTTGAGAACGGCCGATCGAGCAGCCGGTTCGTCCGGTCGTTCGATGAGTCTGCCACGGCGGGAGGGGGTTCCGGCGCGTACGCAGGGCGACCGCGCACGTACCAGGTCGCCGCTGGACCACGCGAGCCCATAACCGACCGCCCAGGTCCCGAGCCCACCCACGGCCAGGTGCGACGCCCAATTGACCGACGGCCGACCGGTGGTGGTCTCCGCCGGCAACGACGGCAAGGTACGGGTGTGAAGCCTGGGCCCGCCATACCCGTCGCCCGGCCCGTGACCGAATGTACCGCTGCGCCACCTCGCCTGTTTAGGGTGATGATCTTCAACAAGATCGGAGAGTGCATGAACACCCAGGCGAGCAAACACACGATCGAAATGCGGTCCGATGTCGTGATCAAGCGATACCGACAGTTGGACTATGGCCAGCCTGAGCGGGAATGGCGAGCATTGGAGCTGCTCAACGAGTACTCCCCTGGGCTTGCGCCGGCGCCCGTGAACGCCGATCTGGAGGCCGACCCGCCAACCGTGGTGATGTCTCGACTCGGCGGCGCCGCCGTGGCGGGACCGATCAAGGGGCAACTGGCGGACGCGCTGGCCGAGGCCGTCACCGGAGTCCAGCAGACGATCCCCCAGCATGTGTTGGAGCGGGTCCCCGCTCGGGCCGGGCATCCAGTCGAACTCCTCGACCAAATTCGATCATGGTGGGCGGCGGCTCCTGATGCGGAACCTGTGGTCAGGGACGCGTTTCGCGAGGCTGGGAACTGGATGAAGCAGCCCATGTTGGAGGTGCTGTTGGCGCAGCCCGGCACTGCGGTGTTCGGCACCGGCGACGGGAACCTGGCCAACTATCTGTGGGATGGGACCAAAGTCGGCGTTGTGGACTTCGAGTTTTCCGGCCGCAGCGATCGCGCCTTCGAACTCGCCGAGGTCGTCGAGCACATATCGGTGTGGCGCAACGACGCCGCCGGCATGACCGCGGTGCTGGAGAGGTTCGGGTTGACGGCTGACGAAGCCGCCCGGCTCACGGAATGCCGCCGCCTTCTCGCGCTGTATTGGCTGTTGCGGACCCGGGGAGAGACCAAGACGGCTCAGGCGGAACGGATGCTGGCGTTGCTGTAGAGGGACGCGTCCAGGTCCGCCCGCAACAAACGGTCGATGAGGTCTTTGTACGGGTCCCGCCGGATCGACCGCCCAGTGACATTACGGTCGGTTATGGTCCGGCTGATGGCTGCCCGGCGGGCAGAGCGGACTGCACAACACGTCGACCCAGACGCCGGTGACCGGCGCGGTGATCTGCTCGACGGCGTCGGCCGGGATCATGTCGTCCGTGACGTCGGCCCAGATCATGCGCATGGCGGAGGCCAGCGTGACGATGCGGGTGCCGCACCGCGCACAGACACGCACGTCACCGGACATCTCCAGGGGCAGCGGGCCACTCACGAAGCTTCCCACTCCCCGCAGACGAACCAGACGGTCTTGCCCTCCGGATCGGGATCGACACCCCACCGATCCGCGTAGGCCGCGACGATCGCCAGCCCGCGACCATGCTCCTCATCGAAGCCGGCCGGCAGCAGGGTCGGCCATCCAGGGCTGCGATCGGCCACCTCCCCCCGAACGCTCCTCCGGTACCGGCGCAGCGAGAGCGTCATCGGCGATCTCGCGTGCACGACCACGTTGGTCGCCACCTCCGAAACGACCATGGTCAGGTCTTCGGCCAGAGCGGACAGGCCCCACCCGGCGAGCGCTTCACGTACGAGTTGCCGCGCCTTACCTACCGACTCGGGGTCGGCGGGCAGGACCCAGCGCATCTCGCATGAGTTCTTGTCGTCCCACACGGAGGCCGGGGGCACGAGGCTAGGGTTCTTCATAGGTCAGGGGGCTCCGTATTCCTGATCCAGTCCTCGGGCGGGTGGTTGCGTCACCACGCCCGAGGACGCCGGGGTTGTCTCCGCTCACCGAATACGCGTCGAGCAGGTACGTGCGCATCGATCGGCGGCATGCGTAGTACGTGAAGACTTGATGCTGACCGTGGCCGCCCACGCACCGGGCAAGCCGGTCTAGAAACGCTCCGGCGTGACCATCGTGGCAACTTTCCGTCCTATAGCGCCCACTCTCTGTGACCGGAGCAGCTAGCCTCATGATGCCTTTGAATGCGCTCAACTAGCAATACCTAAATTCGGCAATGCCTATAGATGCGCTATGTACTATTTGCCGCGATACGCAAAGGAGGCCCTGCACGTGGCATATAGCCCAACGGTCAGGCGAAGGCGCCTTTCCAACGCTCTACGCCAGTTCCGCGAGACCGCAGGTCTCGATTCCAAAGAGGCTGCTCGACGACTCGGGTGGCAGCCCAGCAAAATAACCAGGATCGAAAGGGATGAATGGCGGCGGCCGACTGTTAACGACGTCATGGACCTGCTCGAGGTCTATGGCGTGACGGATGAGGCCAGACGGCAGGCCATCATCGCCCTGGCACGAGAGAGCCGTCGACGCGGATGGTGGGAGGAGGAGTTCAAGGACATCCTGGGTGGAGCACTCGTTGGCTTGGAATGGGAGGCGTCAGAAATCCAGACCTTCGAGGCGATACTGATCCCCGGCCTGCTCCAAACCGCCGACTACGCCAAGGCGGTTTTCAAAGGCGGACGCGTGATGGAGAGGGACGACATCGAACGCCTCACCGAAGCGCGCCTGGCCCGTCAACGGATGTTGGATCGCGAAGACCCGCCGACTCTCTGGGCCATAATCGACGAGGCCGCACTACGCAAGCAGGTCGGCGGCGTCGACGTGATGCGCGAGCAACTCCACCACCTGCGCCGGATGGCCGAGCACCGGAACATCGGCATCCAGGTGCTCCAAGACGCGACTGGCGCGCACACCTCGATGACCGGCGGGTTCACCATCCTTGACTACCAAGCATCTGAGGATCCGAGCATCATCTATGTCGAGGTGGGCTCCGCCGGCGACCTCTTTCTGGAGAAGCCGGAGGATGTAGCCCACTATCGGAAAAGCTACGGCTACCTGCGTGCATCCGCACTGAGCGCCGACGCGTCGGCGACGTACATTGAAGATCTGGCAAAACACCTTAAGTAAGGGGCGGAAGTAATGGATCACCCCCACTCCGGACTTATCTGGCGCAAATCCTCCCGCAGCTCGGCAGAGGGGCAGAACTGTGTCGAGGTCGCGACGCTTTCCAACGGAGGCTGGGCCGTACGCGACTCCAAGAACCCCGGCGGACCCATCCTGACCTTCACCTCGGGCGAGTGGGATGCCTTCATCGGAGGCGCCAAGGACGGTGAGTTCGACTGACGGCCGAGCCAAGCTACAGGACAGAGCCTGCGCAGCGTGGCGCTCCACGGGATGATCGACCGACACAACCCCCACCTGCGCCGACCTGCCGCTGGAGACATCGCAGGTGACCCCACCACCTACTACGCCACCGCCAGCCGCACCGGAAAGCGGTGGACCGCCACAGCCACCGACCTGCCCGGCGGACATACCGTCCAGGCCCAAGACGCAAGCTGGGCCGAGGTGAAGAGCAACGTCGCCGAGCGTGACGCGGTTCGCCAGGCCACCCGCCTCTTCATCGCCCAGGGATGGAGCACCAGGGACGCAGGCAGCGCCATGCGCTTGTCTCACCAGCGCATCTCCCAGATCGTCTCCGCCGCTACCCCGTAGGGGGTACGCGCCCAGCAGCGCCTCGCGCAAGCGGTCTGACTGACCCGCCGGGGCCGTCGCCCGGCCCTCGCCGTTGGCTCAACAGAGGGGCAAGAGCCGGTGGCGGATCACCCCGCGCTTGCGGGCCGTGTCGAGGTAGGAGCGTACGGCCAGACAGGCGCCGGCGCCCATCGGCGTGCAGCACATGCCCGAGCGTCAACAGGGCGCAGGTGCGGCCCATGGGAGGTCGGCGAGCCGGACGCCGAGGCGGGCATAGCCGCTGCCGTCGTGTGGCCGCAAGCACATCGCCACTGATGCGCCCGATGCTCGGGCACCTCGACTCCGGCCAGCGGGATGTCCCATGCCTGCGCCCTCACCCCTGCCATTCCACCGGACGAGGGGCTCCGCGCTGGAAGTGATTCGAGTTCTTGAGCCCCACAGGCCTGATCGCGCAACAAAGCCCAGCTCACAGAACGAAACCGCGTTTCCGATCGGGCACCGCGAATGCGCCGATGTCCCCGCCGTGGATTCTCTCGGGCCGGCCAGACGATCAGCTCACGGACACATTCGCTCACTCGCGAACATCCCACATTCACCATCTGTTAAACATCCAACGTTGGACGTAGGATGTCCCATCCATGACTGTCTCCTGTCAGGAAGGGCAAGGACATGCACGATGGTCACCCCCCAGAGGTCCGTACCGGGCGCTTCTGGCGCCGCCGGGCGGGCGCCGTAGTGGTGCTCGCCGGTTTACTCGTCAGCGGGTTGGGCGCGCCGGCGACCGCGGCGCCGGCGGAGACCTTCCAGGCCGGCGCGACGAGCGACACCGCACCGTTCGTGGACGAGCAGGTGCTCTACAAGCAGGGCGACTTCGGATACGGCTGCTTCCGGATCCCCGCCGTGGTGCGGGCCACGAACGGCATGGTCTTGGCGTTCGCCGAGGGGCGGGTGAAGGACTGCGGCGACGACGAGGACATCGACCTCGTATTGCGCCGTTCCGCCGACGGCGGGCGGACCTGGGGACCACTGCAGGTGATCTCGGAGGGCAACGGTACGACCCACGGCAACCCGGTGCCGATCGTTGACGAGCGTACCGGGCGGGTCGTGCTGGTGAGCACCCACAACGGTGGGGAGCCGTGCCCGAACGGCTGTGACCGCGACCCCTGGGTGCAGTTCAGTGACGACCACGGGGCGACCTGGTCGGCTGCCAGGGAGATGACCGAGGGCAAGCGTCCGGAGTGGAACTTCTGGTACGCCACCGGCCCGATGCACGGCATCCAGCTCAAGCTCGGCCCGCACGCCGGCCGGCTGGTCGTCGGGGCGAGTTTCGAAAGCTGGGACCGGGTCGGCAAGCACGTCTACGGCACGCACTTGCTCTACAGCGATGACAGCGGGGTGACCTGGAACATCGGCGCCGAGACGTCCCGCGACGACGGCACGGTCATCGCCCAGGAGGTCACCGTCATCGAGCTCACCGATGGGCGGATCTACGCCTCGGCCCGCGAGCGCGGCACCGACGAGGGCAGCCGGGCGTACGCGACCAGCAGCGACGGCGGCGAGACGTGGGACGCGCCGTTCCGCACCAAGCCGGCGCCGGCGACGACCGACATCCAGGCGTCGCTGCTGCGGTTCAGCGACAAGCGCATCCTCTTCTCCGCGCCGATGCACCCGGGCGCCCGGGAGGCGATGGGGATCCGGTCGTCCTACGACGAGGGGCGCCGCTTCGAGACGTGGGACGAGGGCAAGGTCTTCTACTGGGGGCCGTCGGCGTACTCGGACATGGTGCGCCTGGACGGCGACGAGGCGGCCCTGATGTACGAGGCCGGCAACATCACGCCGTACGAGCAGATCCGGTTCACCCGGTTCAACGAGGCGTACCTGGAGACGCCGAACGGCACCCCGCCCGGCATCCCCGGGCCCCCGGCGCCCGGCCCGACGACGCCGGACAACTCGCCCTACCGCAACCAGGCGTATGTCCGCGGTGGTGCGCAGACCACCGATGGGCGGTTCGGCAGCGGGCTGGCCCTGGACCGGGTGGACGACCGGGTGGAGGTGCCGTTCAACGACAGCATCGACCTCGGCGCGAAGGACTTCACGCTGAGCTCCTGGATCCGGTATTCGGAGCAGACCGGCGCGCACACGATCCTCTGGTTCCACCGGGTGAACAGGGGCACCAACCCGCCGGCGCTGTGGCTGCGGGCCGAACCGGCCAGCAACCGCATCCGGGCGGTCCTCTCCGTCGACCGGTTCAACGTGACCGTGCAGTCGCCGAGCGCGTACAACGACGGGCAGTGGCACTTCGTGGTGCTCCAGCGGGTACATGGCGAGCTCCGGCTCCTGGTGGACGGAGTACAGGTCTCGTCGGCGGCGGCGCCGGCCGGTTCGGTGACCCTCGGCAAGGAGTTCGGACTTGAGGGGATCCACGTCGGACAGCGGCTGGACGGTGTGGACCGCTTCCGCGGCACGCTGGACGAGGTACGCGTCTACCGGCGCGCCCTCGCGAGCACCGAACTGGACCTGATCCGACGGTTCAACGCCCCGATCGGCGGTCAGCTTGGGCTGCGGCTGCCGTTCGATCACGTCAGCTGAGAGGACACGAACCGCTAGGCGATGGCGCTCGCGTGGTCACGTGGGCGTCATCGCCGTGCCTTGGCGCCGGCCGGGCTGAAGGCGGCGAGGAGCGAGAACGAGCAAGGTCTGTCCGGTTGCCTGTCTGTGTCGTCGACGTAAAATCTCCTGCCCCGCCTGGCCTTCAGAGATCGAGAGGTGGGATGTTTGGACATACGGTCTTCGACGAGCCTGGGGGCAGCATACGTATGCGTGACGGCACGTCGCTTCAGGAGCGCATCGTCGCCATGATCCACGAGCGCGGACTGGCCCCCGGGTCACCGATGCCGACCGAAGTGCAATTGATGGATCTGCTGGGGGCGAGCCGCAACAGCGTCCGCGAGGCCGTACGGGCCCTGCGGGCGTTGGGCATCGTCGAGATCCGGCACGGCCATGGGACGTTCGTCGGGCACGCGTCGCTCGACGTACTGACACCGTCGCTTGCCTTCCGGGTGCGTTCGGGGCCGGGCGGCGGGATCCGCGCGCTGCAGGATCTGGTCGAGGTCCGCGAACTGCTCGAGACCGGGCTGGTCGGCCAGGTGGCCCAGAGCACCAGCGCCCCCCGGCTCGCCGCGTTGGACGCCCTGGTCAATGGCATGGATCGGGACCCGGAAGCCGATCGGGCGTTCCACGCGCTGCTGTACGAGTTGTGCGGCAACGAATTGGTGCTGCAGTTGATCGGTCTGTTCTGGGACGTCTACCACGAGGTCGAGCCGACACTCGGCCCACCGGAGGAGCGAAGCGCGGAGATCGTCGTCAACCACCGCCGGATCGTGGCGGCGCTTCGTGCCCGGGACACCGAGGCCGCCCAGGAGGCGATGCGGCTGCACTTCCGCGACGTCAGGGCGCGCATCGCGCGGGCGGAGGCCCGGCCGGTACCCGCGCCCGGCCATCCCCGGTCACGCCAGCCCGACGGCTGATTTCCATACCGATGGCCTGACGGCCGCCTTCGGCGATGGAGCGTAGGCGCTCGCGGTCGGCATGCCCCGGCGCGTCGCCGACCCAGTGGTTCGGCGTCGATACGATCCCGCGTCGACGCCGAACCTACTCGTCGATACCGGCCACGCCGGTCATGCCGGTCATGCCGAGGGACCTTCGGTTCAGAGGAGTCCGGCCGGCGTGCCCGGCAATGGCCGCGTCACCCACACGCGCCAGAGGCATCGCTGCTCAGCAGTTACTCCGCGTAGGGCTGGTCCTTTCCCTGGGCGCTGTAGCCGAGACTCCAGATGTAGCCGTCCGGGTCCGCGAAGGAGCCGCCGTACCCACCCCAAGGCAGAGCGCCGGCGGGCTTGAGGATCGTGGCGCCGGCCTTCTCGGCCTCCGCGATGATCTCGTCGACTCGCGCCTCACTACGGACGACGTAGGTGAGAACCAGCCCGCTGAAACCGCTGCCTTCCGAGCTCGTGCCCACCTGGTCGGCCAGGCCGTCACGGCCGTAGAAGCCGACGGGCGAGGCTCCGTCCGATTCGAAGAACACCGAGATGCCGTAGTCGTTCTTGATCTTCCAGCCGAGCCCGTCGGTGTAGAACTGCTTGGCCCGGTCCAGGTCCCGGACACCGAGGAGGATCGAGCTGACGTGCGCTTTCATACCTTGTCTCCCTATGTACGTCAGGTGTACGTGTTGCCCGAACATCCGAGCCGGGCCCGGATGTCACATCGGCGTGGTTTCGCCGGTCAATTGGTATGACAGGCCCGGACGGAGGAACGTGACGGATGACTGAGCAGGACTGGGTGAGCCAGCGGTTCGCCGAGCACCAGGACCGCTTGCAAGCGATGGCGTACCGGATGCTCGGCTCGCCCAACGAGGCCGAGGACGCGGTGCAGGAGGCGTGGCTGCGGGTCAGCCGCGCCGACACCGGCCAGGTGGAGAATCCGGCCGGGTGGCTGACCACGGTCGTCGCCCGGGTCTGCCTGAACATGCTCGAAGCACGCCGAAGCCGGCGTGAAGACTCGGCCGGGGCACTACCGCCCGAACCGGACGCGGGTATCCACCCTCCAGATCACGCCGGCCCTGAGGACGAGGCGCTGCTGGCCGATTCGGTCGGGGTCGCGCTGATGGTGGTGCTGGACACGCTGACTCCCGCCGAGCGGCTCGCGTTCGTCTTGCACGACGTCTTCGCCGTGTCGTTCGGCGAGATCGGCCCCATCATCGACCGCTCCCCGGTGGCGGCCCGGCAACTCGCCAGCCGGGCCCGGCGCCGGGTACAAGGAGCGGCCGGGGCATCCGATGCCGCGCGCTCGACGAAGCG
Source organism: Nonomuraea sp. NPDC050022 (assembly GCF_044460705.1). Lineage (NCBI taxonomy): Bacteria > Bacillati > Actinomycetota > Actinomycetes > Streptosporangiales > Streptosporangiaceae > Nonomuraea > Nonomuraea sp. NPDC050022. Next base: position 530,671 of record NZ_JBITKE010000009.1, on the reverse strand, counting down.
GGACATCGTCGAGGCCTTCCTCGCCGCCTCCCGGCGCGGGGATTTCGCCGCCCTGCTCGAGTTGCTCGATCCGGACGCCGTGATCGGCGAGATCCGCGGCGACCAGGCGGTGGCGGCCTTCTTCGCCGGTCGAGCTCAGGCCGCCCGGCTCGCTCTGGTCGACGGGGTACCGGCGGCCGTCTGGTCGCACCTCGGCCGGCCGAAAGCCGTCATCACGTTCACCATCGACGACGAGAAGATCACCCGCATCGATATAGACACCGATCTGGACCGGCTCCGCGACCTCGACATCGTCATTCTTACCGCCGGCGACAAGGAGCGGCGTTGAGCCGACGACCAGCCACGCTCACGCCCCTCCTGAAACGGTGAGTGGTCTACTCGACATGCGCGCGTTTTAGCACGTCATCCCTCAAATGCCGCCAAGTGGTCTACCGGTCGGATACTGGTAGCGACCGAACGGGTGAGCAGGGAGCAGGCCGTGATATCGACACAAGCCGCATGGCAGCGGGTGGCGTTGGGTGGGCTGATCCTGCCGCTGACCGTGATCATTGTCCTCATGACCCCGGCCTTCTTGGTGCTGCCGTTCTTCGCATGCGGCCGTGAGTTCGTCCTCAAGCTGGTGGACGGACTCACCGCATGGGCGCGTGCCATCGTCCCGAAGGCTGATGCCAAATGACGCCAGGAATGTGAGACGAGTCGGCCTGTAAGCCGGGTTCTAATTCGGCGTGATCGTGACATGCGACGGGATCACACGAAATGCTGTCTGACCTACAGGAACATTGTGGTCACTTGTCGTTGCCTGACATCATCTTGCGGTGCGATGTGCCCTGGATGTGCCCTGAGAAGAAGGCATGTCCTCCGAACCATCGTGATGGGACTCGAACCAGAATCTCGTGATGTTGATTAGTTCGTGCTGGTTCAGGCGCGAGGTCGTGTCGGTCAGTGATGTTCAGTCCTGTCCAGGCGAGTTCATCGTGGGTGCCTCCCGGTCTGGCTCCCCTTCAACCTTTCGGCCAATCATGCTTCAGACGTTTCCGTCGGGGCTGTCAACCATCCTGAATTCTTCGATGCGAAGCTTTGGGGACATCTCCTGACCTTGCGTTTTGCCTGGTCAACCCCCCTATTCATGTGCATCGTAGGGCATAGGCAGGTTTCCGTGAGCGTCTTCGATGCCATTCCTTTTGTCACTCAGGTTGGGCGTCAGATCTGTCGTTCCTGTGGCGGAGAACCCTTTCGTCAGGCCTTTAGGTGAGTCCAGCCCGCCCGCCACGCGCCGTACGTAATGCCGTATGACTTCCCACTACAGGTTCCGCCCCGCTTGCACGACTGCTTCGCGAACCTCAGTCGACTGACCTTCCCGCGCTCAAGGCCGTAGTAGTCCATCCTCCACTTCCAGAGATTAGGCCCGATTCCTTTAGTACAGATTGCAACGACTTCCGCGAGATTGTAGGCTTTTTCCCGAGTGGTGCTTTTCCCCGTAGGGATTCCAAATGCGAAGCTGACGTGCTGCTCGCCGACTTTGTACCGCGAGATTCCGGTATCGTAGGTCTTTTTTGCGGTCCCCTGCTTGCATGTCGCGCCCCACTTGGTGTACAGGAATCCGGGAGACGCTGCAGCCGCTTGCGGGGTAATCGCTACTCCGCTAATGGCGATCATGGATGTTGCAAGTCCCACAGCGAATCGCCGCATGACTGGGCTAGCCGGTTTCCTCATGATCCCGCCTTTCGTCGAGAGATATCAACGATGAGATCGTATGAGGGGGCGGTATATTTGAGGTATGTCGGAGATATTGCCGACCACAATTGCTCTGCCCTGGCTGCCCGTCTGCCGTCGTCCCACCCGCAGGGGTAGCGGGCCAGCCGCGGGGCTGCCCGGTCGCGCGCTCGGCGTCAGGGCCGTGATGGAGCGGAGGCGGCCCCGCGGCTGGTCTGCTAGGGCTTGCCCTGGGACGACGGTAGACGGGCAGGCTTTCACCTCAACCACTCATCCACCGTTCGCGGCGATCTTGGCCGCCCCGGAGCCGGAGCGCCCCGCCGGAGGCATGTTCTAACCCCGGCTCTGTCGCCGGCAACAGGTGCGCTGATGAGCTCAGCCCCGTGACCCGAGTAGTGCGCTCCTCTTGCGGCCCTGCCCTTCGTCCGCGCCAGCCGACCGGCGTTGTGACGGGTCGGGCGCGGGAGCCCAAGCGGGAGTGCCCGGCCCGTGCCGCGTCGGCGGCGCGTGCGGCCCGGGCAGGGCCGCTTTAAAGACGTACAGAAAGTTCTCACAGACCAGAGACGCGACAGAGAAGTATACGTTGTGGCTGCTGAGTAGTTCGTGAGCTTGGTCAAGCGTTCGATCGGCGTTGGCTTTGTCACCCATCAACGCGAAGCCGTACGCGGCCTTTGTGGCTGCGATCGCACCGAGCCGGGTTTCAGGACGAGCCTGAGCCGTTGCGGCTTGAGCGCGGTCAACCGCGGTGCCCCCGTCGCGCATGTCGCCGGCCAGTTGGCTCTTCTGGGCCAGGACGAACGTGGTCAGGTCGGGGACACCTGTTGCGTGCGACCACTCCAACGCTCTGTCCGTCCAGAACTGGGCAGAACGGAAGTCGCCAGCGTCCTGGTACAACCAACCGCACAGTTCAGCGAATTGAGTCTGGACGTAGAGGAGCTCTGCTGCGTCGACACCCTGGTAGACCTGGCGCAACTGCCTGATGGCATCGATCTGGCCTTCTACTGTGGGGATAACTCGTAGCGGTCCCAAAAGGTTGCCGTTGTCAATGAGGACACGACGGAGCTGCCGGAAGTGCTCGGCTGGCTTGAGGTTCGGGCCAAGAGTGGCCTGTGGGGAGCAGCGGCACAAGCCCGCGAATACAACCGAGCAGGACGCGAAGAACTCGCCTACGAACAGGCATGCAGTTCGTCCACACCGCTCGCCGCCTGACCATCCCTCAGAACGCGAACGGAGTACGTACCAGTGACTAAGGATGAACGGTTGTGGACGCTCGAGGAGGTTTCCGAGTTTCTTGGTATTCCTGTCGGCACGCTGTACCAGTGGCGTGCTCGTCGGATCGGGCCACGCGGCAGACGCGTCGGGAAGTACGTGCCCTATCTGCCCGCTGACGTGCGTACCTGGTTCCAGGAGCAGCCATGACGGTCTACGACCGCTGGCACAAATCGCACCCCAAGGTAGGCGAGAACACTTGTCCTGACCATCGCAAAGTGCCGACAACAGATCACGGCGTCGGTGACCGCTGGTAAGTCCGTTACCGTGATGAGAACAGTGATCAGCGCAAGCGGAACTTTGCTTGGCGTGCCGACGCCGAGCGATTCGACGCCACGCGTAAGGCCGACGAATCGCGTGGTGAATGGATTGACCCACGCTTGGGGCAAACCCGGTTTGCTGACTACGCCCCGACATGGATGGCCTCACGCCTGCACAAACCGGGCACGGCTGAGCGCTACGTCATCGTCATCAGGAATCACATCAGCCCGACCTTCGGCAGCATCGGCGTAGGCAGTATTCGACCGACCGCCGTAGAGGCATGGGTCAAAAGCCTTCAGTCCAAGGGCCTCGCGCCTCGAACGATCGAGACCGTGTATACGATCTTCGCGAGCATCATGCGCGGAGCTGTCCGAGACGTTCTTATCCGCAAGACGCCGTGTGTGGACATCCGCTTGCCATATGCGAGCAAGACCACGATCCGACTCTTGACCACCGATCAAGTTGTCGCGCTGCACCGGGTAATGATCCCGGAGTACCGCACACTCGTTCTGGTCGGCGCTGGCTCAGGACTTCGTCAAGGTGAAGCGTTCGGACTGGCCAGAGGTCGGCTCGACTTCAACACGGGCGTGATCACAGTCGATCAACAGGTAGTCGTGGTGAAGAGCCGGCCTATCCTCGGGACGCCAAAGAGCCCTGCATCGGTGCGCGAGGTGCCCATGCCGACGTTTCTCGCTGACGCTCTGACAAAGCACATCACGATCTACGACCCGCCTGACGTCGTGTTCCGTACAGCGCTGCGAGGCAACCTGATCCGCGCCATTACTTCAATGACCGGATCTGGAAGCCCGCGATCAAGGCCGCTGGGTTGTTCGCGGACACGACGTTCCACGACCTGCGGCACACTTTCGCCAGTACGGCTCTCGCTGAGGGCGTGCCGATCTCTGAGGTGTCCAAGTGGCTCGGGCACGAGTCGATCACTACCACCGTGGATCTGTACGGCCATCTCATTCCGGAAGCCTCCGCGCGGGCTCGGGAAGCGCTCGACAAGGCGTTCCGCTCGTCGCTGGATGTGCCCTGAGAATGCCCTGATCATGGGCATGCCTCATCCCAGCCCTGGTCAGAGTGAGATGAGAAGACGAGTCGGCCTGTAGGCCGGGTTCTGTCCTTCGTCGGAACGAAGGGGCGACCATCCATCTAGGGCCGTCGTTGCCGGCGGCCTCAAGCGGTCTACCCGCGCGGCTCGGGCGGGCAGCCCTCGAACGTCGCGCGCGGGACGCTCCGGAGAGCGTCCCTTCTTGACCTTGCTCCGGGTGGGGTTTACCTAGCCGCCCACGTCACCGTGGGCGCTGGTGGTCTCTTACACCACCGTTTCACCCTTACCTCCAGAAAAATCTGGAGGCGGTTTGCTTTCTGTGGCACTGTCCCGCGGATCGCCCCGGGTCGGCGTTACCGACCACCCTGCCCTGTGGAGCCCGGACCTTCCTCGGCGGGCCCGCGAAGGGCCCGACGCGGCCGCCCGGCCGACTCGTCTAGCTGGAAGTTTATCAAAGCTCCTTGACGCGCTCCCCGCCCTATAGAGGCGAAGATTCCCGTACTGCTTACGCAGCAGTCCATGCCACGTAAGCAGCATGAACTATGGAACAGGATGCTTGACGCTTCACCGACCCGCCTACCGGCAAGTCTCCACGTCCTGTCACCGCCCATCCGGCGGCCTCGTCGTACCGATGAATCCAGGAAGTGATCTCACAGCGAGCTTGGTTATCGCTTGCCAGTTCGATCACAGAAACCTTACCGTACGCAATTGAGTCGTCGCAACCAGTTCCGATCGCTGCACGATCACGTCCCAACGGGCACTCACACGCGGGCCCACACCATCCCGCCTTAAGACGGAAGCACCGGCCCGCATCTCGGTAGATCTACAGTCGGTTGGCAGGATGGCAGCGCGGGATGTCAGTGTAGATGGGAGGTGTCGTTGAAGGACTTCACCACGGACTGGCCGTCTGCGTAGTGCTCGATCAGCGACAGGCAGGCCAGGTCCAGGTGCATGCGGTACAGCGCGGCCGGAGGTGCCATCAGTGCGAACCGCAGCAGCGTTTTGATGGGCGTCACGTGCGACACGATCAGGACCGTCCGGCCCTCATACCGCTCGACCAGGCGCTCCTCCGCTCGCTTGACGCGCTCCGCCACGGCCTCGAAGCTCTCGCCGTCCGGAGGTGCGACAGTCGGGTCGGCGAGCCAGGCGGCCAGTTCGGCGGGCCAGCCGCGCTGGATCTCCGTGAACGTGTGGCCCTCCCAGGCGCCGAAATCGACCTCCCTGAGGTCATCGTCCGCCTCCACGGTGAGCCCTGTGCGCTGGGCGACCGCCTCCGCAGTCTGCCGGGCGCGCTTGAGGGGGGAGCTGACGATCACGTCCAGGTGGTACGGCTCGCGGGACAGTCGCTCGGCGGCGGCCGATGCCTGGGCCAGGCCATTGGGGGTGAGTTCGGCGTCGCCCAGGCCGGAGAAGCGGCGGTCGACGGACAGTGGGGTCTCGCCGTGGCGCAGCAGAAGCAGGGAGGTCGCCACTCGGGTCGGTGGGGCCCAGCCGGTGCCGCGATTGCGCTGCTGGTTGGTGGCCAGGGAGGCGGTGGGGGCTGACAAGTCAGAAATGTCCGCCGCCGCCACGTCCAGGAGATCCGTCTGTTGGGCGGATGTGGAGGTGGGCGGCGAGACCGTGAAGGCCGCGCCGCCCGCCTTCCAGGTCAGGCCCTTGGCCGCGGCGTCCATCGCCTCGTTGGCCAGGCGGTCCGCGTGCCGGTTCTGGTCGCGCGGGATCCAGGTCCACGCCGTCACCCGCAGCCGTCTGGCCAGTTTGCCGGCCTCCATGGCGAGCGGGCGCAGGCCCTCGTTCTTGATCTTCCAGCGGCCGGCCATCTGCTCGATGACCAGTTTGGAGTCCATGCGTACCGCGACCTGGGCGCCCTCACCTCCCACCGCGAGCACCGACGTCAGCCCGGCGATCAGCCCCCGGTATTCGGCCACGTTGTTGGTCGTGACGCCGATCGCCTCCGCCGCCTCCGCCAGCACCTGGCGGTCGGTGGCGTCCATGACCACGGCGCCGTAGCCGGCGGGCCCGGGGTTACCGCGCGAGCCGCCGTCCGCTTCGATGATGTAGGAGCTCATAGCCCTGACTCTGATGTACGTACGGTGTAGGAGGTCATAGCCCTGACTCTGGAGTACGTACGAGGATGCGGCGGCACTCCTCGCAACGCAGCACCTCGTCGTGCGGCGCGGCCTTGATGCGGTTCATCTCGGCGATCGACAAAGCCACCTTGCAGCCCTGGCACCGGCCGCCCCTGAGCATGGCGGCGCCCACGCCGTACTGGTCCTTGAGCTTGGTGTAGAGCGCGAGCAGGTCGGCGGGGATCTCGGCGGCGACGGCGGCGCGGCTGGTCTGGGCCTCGCCCGCCTCCTTGTCGAGGTCGACGAGCAGGGCGTCGCGGCGGTCCTCGGCGGCGGCGCGCGTGGCGGCGATCTCGTCGCGCTGCGCGATCAGGTCGAGGACCTTGCTGTCGGCGGCCTCGCGGCGTTCCATGATCTCCAGCACGACCTCTTCGAGGTCGCCCTGGCGCTTGTGCAGGGAGGCGATCTCGGACTGGAGGCTCGCCAGGTCCTTGGGCGAGCTGACCGCGCCGGAGTCGAGCCGCTTCTGGTCGCGGTCGGCGCGGGTGCGGACGGCGTCGACGTCGTTCTCGGCCTTGGCCTGCTCGCGGGCCAGGTCGCCGGCCTCGGTCTCGGCGCCGATCACGTCGGTGGCGAGCTTGGCGTAGCGCTTCGACTGCTCGTCGATCTCCGCCAGCTCCGGCATCGTACGGCGGCGGTGCGCCAGCCGGTCGACCACGGAGTCAACGTCAGCCAGGTCGAGCAGTCGTTTCTGGGCCTCGGGGGCTGCTTTCATGATCAATATCCTCTTGTCCAAGCATCGGTGACCGTGGCGGAGACACGCGTCTCAACGGTAACGCCACTCGAACCCAGGATGGACGCAGCACTGTCAAGCCATGGCCACTCGGTGGCCCAGTGCCCGGCGTCGATCAGCGCGGGGCCGCCCTCCTCGATGAATTCGCTGGTGGGATGGTGTCTCAGGTCCGCCGTGAGGAACACGTCCACTCCCGCGGCGCGGACCGTACCGAGGAGCGAATCGCCCGCTCCTCCACTGACGGCCACGCGTGTGACGCGGCGGGACAGCTCGCCCGCGACGCGGATGCCCTGCGCGGTCTCCCGCAGCCCCGCGACCGCCCGCTCAGCGAACTCCCCCAGCGTCATCGCCGACTCCAGGTCGCCGATGCGGCCGAGCCCGCGCCAGGGATCGTCGGGGAAGGGCCGCAGCGGGACCAGATCGCCGGTCAGGCCGACGGCGCGGGCCAGGGCGTCGGAGACGCCGGGGTTCGCCACGTCGGCGTTGGTGTGGGCGGTGTAGAGGGCGATGTCGTTCTTTATCAGGTTGTGGAGCAGGCGGCCCTTGGGCGTGGTCGCGGCGACGCTCGTCGTGCCGCGCAGGTAGAGGGGATGGTGGGTGACGATCAGGTCGGCGCCCCACTCGACGGCCTCGGTGGCGACGGCCGCGACCGGGTCGACCGCGAACAGCACCCGCCGCACCTCCTGCGCCGGGTCTCCGCAGACCAGGCCCACCGCGTCCCAGGACTCGGCCCGGGCGGGCGGGTAGGCCGCCTCGAGCTCCTTGATCACATCCGCCAGCGTCACTCCAGCCACCAGCGCAGACTACCGGCCGCCCGGCCCCGGTACGTGATCGGCGAGGGGTGTCGTCCGCGCGTCGCTCGGCGTAACGTAAGTGGATCCTGACATGTGGAGGCTGGCATGGCGCCGAGGGTCGCGATCATCGGAGCGGGGTTCGGCGGATTGTGCATGGCGATCCAGCTCGAACGGGCCGGGATCGGCTCCTACACGGTCTTCGAGAAGGCGGACGGCCTGGGCGGCACCTGGCGCGACAACAGCTATCCGGGTGCGGGCTGCGACATCCCGTCGCACCTTTACTCCTACTCTTTCGAGAAATATGCGAGCTGGACCCGCCGCTACCCAGAACAGCCCGAAATTCTGGCCTATCTAGAGCATTGCGCCGATAAATACGGTGTCAGGCGAAAAATCCGCTTCGGCAGCGAGGTCGAAGCAGCCGTCTTCGACGGCTCCCACTGGCAGGTCAGTACGGCCGGCACCACCGAGGCCGCCGGCACCACTGAGACCTTCGATGTCGTCGTCATGAGCGTCGGCCAGCTCAACCGCCCCCAGCTCCCCGACATAACCGGAATATCAGACTTCGAGGGCACATCCTTCCACTCCGCCCGCTGGAACCACGACCACGATCTCACCGGCAGGCGGGTCGCGGTGATCGGCAACGGCTCCTCGGCCGCCCAGCTCATCCCGCGCGTCGCCGCCGAGGCCGACCACCTGACGGTGTTCCAGCGCACCCCGAACTGGGTGATCCCCAAGCCCGACGCCACCTTCGGCCCCTTGACCAGGCTGGCGTTCCACTTCGTCCCCGGCCTCCAGCGCGCCTACCGCGAGTGGCTCTACCGGTACGCCGAGAACACCCTCTACCCCGCCCTGGCGCAGGGCTGGAGCGTCGGCCTGCTCAAGAAGCGGGCTCTGGACCACCTCCGCGACCAGGTCCCCGACCCGGCGCTGCGCGCCAAGCTCACCCCCGGCTACCCGCCGGGCTGCAAGCGGGTCGTCATCGACAGCTCCTTCTATCCGGCCCTGACCAGGCCGAACGTGGACGTGGCGACAGAGCGGATCGTACGGATCACGCCGAAGGGCATCGAGACCACCGATCGGCCGTACGAGGTGGACACGATCGTGTATGCCACCGGATTCAGGAGCACGGAGTTCCTCGCGCCGATGGAGGTCTCGGGGCGGGGCGGCCAGTCGCTGCGGGAGCGGTGGAAGCGCGGGGCGGAGGCGTACCTGGGCATCTCGGTGCCGGACTTCCCGAACCTGTTTCTGCTGTACGGGCCGAACACGAACCTGGGCCACAACTCGATCATCTTCATGATCGAATGCCAGGTGAACCACATCATGTCCTGCCTGCCGTACCTCTCGGAGCGAGGACCGATCGAGGTGCGGCCCGAGGCGATGGCGGCGTGGAGCAGGCAGCTCGACGCGGCGATGGCGCGGATGGTGTGGGGCAACGGCTGCCAGAGCTGGTACAAAACGTCCGAAGGCCGCGTCACCAACAACTGGCCCGGCCCCACGACGCTCTACCGCCGCTTGACGGCCCGGCCGCCGCACACCGCCTACCGCCCGACCGGCTCCGCGTAGAGACACCGTCCGACCGGCTCCGCGTAGAGACACCGCTCAGGATGGCTGGTCTGACCTGCGGCGGGTAGAAATCCGCAATGACGAGTGCGGAAGCGGCCGCCGCCCGCGAAGCGGCCGAGAAGACCGGTGTGACGATCCGCGAGCTGCGCGAGATCCACGATTTCCAGGAGGTCTACCGGCTGTACGACGACATCTGGCACCCCGACCCGCGCAACGCGCCCGTGCCGGTGGAGCTGATGATCGGCTTCGCCCACACGGGCGGTTACGTAGCCGGAGCCTACGAGGGCGACCGGCTGGTCGGGGCCTCGGTGGGCTTCCTCGCGGCGGACCGGACATTGCACTCGCACGTGACCGGGGCGGTGATCGGGCGCGGCATCGGCTACGCGCTCAAGCTGCACCAGCGGGCCTGGTGCCTGGAGCGCGGGCTGGAGAAGGTCACCTGGACCTTCGACCCGCTCGTACGCAGGAACGCCCGCTTCAACCTGACCAAGCTGGGCGCCCGGCCGGAGCGGTACCTGGAGGACTTCTACGGCGTCATGGCCGACGCGATCAACGAGGGGGACGCCTCCGACCGGCTGCTCGCCGTCTGGCGGTTGAGGGAGTCGCCGCCGGAGCCGTCCGCCGGGCCGTACACGCGGGGGGTGGAAGTGGCCGGGAATCGGCCGGTGATCGGCCTGGCCGACGGACCGGTGGTGCTGGTGGCGACGCCGTACGACATCGAGACGCTGCGCCGTGAGGACCCTGAGGCGGCCCGCGCGTGGCGGCTGGCGCTGCGGGAAGTGCTCGGCGGGCTGATGGGGTCGGGCGAACGTGTCACCGGGTTCACCGACGACGGGGAATATGTGATCGAAATGGACTGACTACCTATTCCACTCGGCTTTCGGATCTCTGTAATGTGGCGCTTACGCACGTCGAACAAGGAGATCCGCATGGCGGAATTCACCCCGACCGTTCCTGCGCGAGTCCTACCCCCCGTCGCCGTCCGAGACCTTCCGGAGCCTCCCCGATCGAGTTGGCGCATCATCGGCCCCGGCCTGGTCGGCGCGGGGGTCGGGCTGGCGTCCGGCGAGTTCATCCTCTGGCCGTACATCGCCTCCCAGGTCGGCCTGGTCTTCATCTGGGGCGCCGCGATCGGCATCATCACCCAGTGGTTCCTCAACATGGAGATCGAGCGCTACACGCTGGCCACCGGCGAGACCGCGCTGACCGGTTTCAGCAGGATGTGGAAGCACTGGAGCCTCGTCTTCGTCGTGATGACGCTCTGCTCGAACCTGTGGCCCGGCTGGGTGACCACGTCGGCCACGATGATGACCTACCTGACCGGCACGGGCGCCGGCAGCGTGCGCTGGATCGCGATCGGCATGCTGCTGGTGATCGCGATCGGCCTGACGATGGCGCCCGTCATCTACACCATGCTGGAACGGGTGATCTTCGTGAAGATCGCCCTGGTGGCGACGCTCGCCATTGTCGCGATCCTGTTCGCCATCAACGCCGAGAGCTGGATCGAGCTGGGCAAGGGCCTGAGCGTCGGGGCGGAGTTCCCGGTGCCGCCGCTGGAGTTCGCGGTGCTGATGGGCGCGATCGCGTACGCGGGCGCGGGCGGCGGCCAGAACCTGTGCCAGAGCAACTGGATCCGCGACAAGGGCTTCGGCATGGGCCTGTACGTGCCGCGCCTGGTCAGCCCGGTCACCGGCCAGGAGGAGGCGGCCGCGTCGACGGGCTTCCAGTTCGCCCCGACCAGGGAGAACCTGGCCCGATGGCAGCAGTGGTGGCGCTTCGCGAACATCGAGCAGGCGGCCACGTTCGCGCTGGTGTCGTTCCTGACGATCGCGCTGATGTCGATGCTCGCCTACTCCACGGTGTTCGGTAAGCCGGGGCTGGCCAACGGCATCGGGTTCCTGCAGGTCGAGGGCGAGGCGCTGAAGGCGTCGGTGGGGCCGTGGTTCGGCGTGCTGTTCTGGGTGATCGGGGCGCTGTCGCTGTTCGCCTCGGCCATGGGCATCGTCGACTACACCTCCCGGCTGGCCTCCGACGCGCTGAAGACCATTTACCTGCGGGACAGGGCCATTTCCGAGAACCGCGTGTACTTCTTCATCGTGTGGGCGATGGCGCTGCTCGGCGTCGTGATCCTGCTGCTCGGGTTCGACCAGCCGCTGATCCTGCTGGTGTTCTCAGCCAGTTTCGCGGCGGTGATGATGTTCGTGTACTCGATCCTGCTGATCGTGCTGAACCGCCGGTCGCTGCCGGAAGCCCTCAAGGTCAGGTCGTACCGGCTGGGCGCGCTCGTCTGGTCGATCGCCTTCTTCGGCACACTCACGGTGCTGACGGTGATCCAGCAGGCGAACAAACTGTTCGGCTGAATCCCCCCATCGCGGAACCAGGCTTTCCGCGATGGCGGGCAGACTGGCAGGCATGCTCGACACCTCGGCCCGCCTGCTCAAGCTGCTGTCCCTGCTCCAGGCGCACAAGGACTGGTCGGGCCCCGAGCTGTCCACGCGGCTCGGGGTCTCCACCAGGACGATCCGCAACGACGTCGAGCGGCTGCGCAGCCTCGGCTACCCCGTGCACGCCACGCCGGGTGTCGCGGGCGGCTACCGGCTCGGCGCCGGGGCCGCGCTGCCGCCGCTGCTGCTCGACGACGAGGAGGCCGTCGCGGTGGCCGTCGGTCTCGGCCGCGCGGCGGGCGGCGGCGTCCAGGGCATCGAGGAGACCTCGGTACGCGCCCTGGCCAAGCTGGAGCAGGTGCTGCCGTCGCGGCTGCGGCGCCGGGTCAACGCCCTGAACACCTACACGGTGCAGGTCCCCGGCGACGCCCCGTCGGTGGCGCCCGAGGTGCTGACCACGATCGCCAACGCCGCCCGCGACCACGAGCGGCTCCGCTTCGACTACACCGGCCACGACGGCTCCTCGGCCATGCGCGACGCCGAGCCGCACCGGCTCGTGCACCGGCGCGGCCGGTGGTACCTGGTCGGCTATGACGTCGAGCGGCGGGATTGGCGGACGTTCCGGGTAGACCGCCTCCTGCTGCGAACACCGGCCACGGGACCCCGGTTCACGCCCCGCGAGCTGCCCGGCGACGGTGACGTGGCCGCGTGGGTGGAGAAGGGCGTGACCACCGCGATGTGGCGCTATCACGCGACGGTGCTGCTGCACAGCCCGGCCGAGGTGATGCGCCGGTCGCCGCTGAAGCTGGACATCGAGCCGGTCGACGAGGCCACCTGCCTGGTCAGGCTGAGCGGCGACGACCTGCCGGGGATGGCCGTGTGGATCGGGTTCATCGGGGTGGACTTCGAGGTGCTCGACCCGCCGGAGCTGGCCGAGCACGTACTGCTCCTGGCGGATCGCTACCGACGCGCCGTACGTCGCTGATGGAGACCGTCAGCGGGCGGTAGGAGAACGGTCAGCGCCCGGCGGCAGCCTGGCGGTCATGAAGAACATGACGCAGATCGCGGGCGGCCGGAACGACTTCCAGCTCGTCCGCCACCTGACCCTCCACGGCAGCCAGGTCGAGATCGGCCGGGCGCTCACCGAGGAGGCCCTCAGGCTCGGCTGGGCGCCGACGCCCGCCGACCCCGCCGTCAACCGGGCCCGCCGGACCTGGTTCGAGCGGCACTGGCCCCAGCACCACGCCCGCATGGACGGCGCCGCCGCGGCACTCGGGCTCGACCCCGACCAGGACGAGCTGGCCCTCGACGGGCTTGGTTACATCCCCGCGGGCTCGGGCTGCTCGGCGCTGTGGTGCCCGCCGTCCGCCGGCACCGACGGCCACGGCAGGGTGGGCCGCAACTACGACTTCTTCACCACGACCACCAGCGAGATCATGGGCCAGGCCGCCCGGCCCGGCGAGCTGCCGATGTCGTCCAGGCCGTACGTGATCACCACGGTGCCCGACACCGGCCTGGCCTCCACCGTCATCACGATGTCCGAACTCGACGGCTGCATGGACGGCGTCAACGAGGCCGGTCTGGTCGTCATGCTGCTCATCGCCGACTTCTCCACCGCCGAGCCGCCGCAGAGCGTCTCGCCGCAGGTGGGGGTGGGCAGCACGCAGTTGCCCCGGTTCGTCGTCGACACCTGCGAGAACGTGGAGCAGGCCAAGCAGGCGCTCCTCGGCGCCAAGCAGTACGACCACGGCGTGCCGCTGCACTACCTCGTCGCCGACGCGCAGGGCCGGGCGTTCGTGTGGGAGCGCGGCCGGGACGGCGCGGAGCACATCATCGAGTTCGGCGACGCGCCGCTCTGCGTCACCAACCACCTCCTGCACCGCAACCCCGACCCGATGAACCTGCCCGAGGACACCGAGTCGAGCTTCCAGACGTACGGGCGGCTGCGTTCGCTGTACGAGCGGAGCAAGGGCGCGCTGATGTCACCCGAGGACCTGCGCGCGAGCCTGCTGGCGGTGCGGCCGGACCCGGCGCTGCCGTTCCGCACGGTCTGGAGCACGGTCTTCGACCCGGCCGACCGCACGCTGTCGACCCGGTTCTACCTGGGCGACGAGAAGGGGTACACCGACGAGCTGGTCTTCACCGCGAGTCGAGGTACTCCTGCCTGACCTTGGACCGTGACAGCTTCCCCGTCGGCGTGCGGGGCAGCGCGTCCCGGTATTGGATCACCTTCGGGTGCTTGAACCGGGCGATGCGCGGCTCGCAGTGCCGCAGCAGCTCGGCGGTGAGCTCGGGGTCGCCCGTGACGCCCGCCACCGGCTGGACGAGGGCGACCACGCTGTGCCCCCACTCCTCGTCGGGCACCCCGATGACGGCCACGTCCGCCACGAGGGGGTGCTCCAGCAGCGCGGCCTCGATCTCGGCCGGGTAAATGTTGACCCCGCCGGAGACGATCAGGTCGGTGCGCCGGTCGCACAGGAACAGGAAGCCGTCCTTGTCGAGGTAGCCGATGTCGCCGGGGGTGTACCACTCGCCGCGCATGCTGGCGGCCGTCTTCGCCGGGTCCTTGCGGTATTCGAAGGTGCCCAGGCTGGACTTGACGTAGATCATGCCGGGCTCGCCGGTCGGCAGCTCCTGGCCGGCCTCGTCGAGGATCCTGACCTCGAAGGTGGGCGCCGGCTTGCCCACGGTGCCAGGCCGGGCCAGCCAGTCGTGCGGCTTGACCGAGAAGGCGATCGTCGACTCGGTCGAGCCGTAGTACTCGTAGAGCACCGGCCCCCACCAGTCCATGATCCCCTGCTTGACCGCGACCGGGCAGGCCGCTCCGGTGTGGATGACCTGCCGCAGGCTCGACACGTCGTAGCGCGCTTTGACCTCCTCCGACAGCCGCAGCATCCGGTGGAACATGGTCGGGACCATCATCGCGTTCGTCACCTGGTGGCGCTCGACCAGCTCCAGGATGTTCTCCGGCTCGAAGCGCGGCGTGATCACCACGGTGTGGCCGAGATGCAGCGCGAACTGCGTGTGGGCGCACGGCGCCGAGTGGTACATCGGCGAGGTGACCAGGTGCACGGCCTCCCCCGGCACCAGGTCGACGATCTCGCCGAGAAACCAGGCATAGAGCGGGACGACCGCCTCGGGCTCGGCGCCGGACAGCGGCCGCTGCACGCCTTTGGGGAAGCCGGTGGTGCCGGAGGTGTACCACATGACGGCCCCGCCGGCCCGCCCGCCGGGCGCGTCCGTGGGCTGCCCCTCGGCCAGCCCGGCCGTGCCGATCTCGCTCCCGGGTACGTGGCCGTCGGCGGTGACCACGATCTTCGCGTCGCAGTCCGCCAGGATGTAGGCCACCTCCGCCTCGGTGAGATGCCAGTTGATCGGCACGTAGTAGAGGCCGATCTGCCCGGTCGCCATGATCATGATCACCGCGTCGAGGCCGTTCGGCAGCACGCCGGCCACCACGTCACGGTCGGTCAGCCCACGGGCGCGCAGGCCGTGCGACACCTGGTTGACCCGGGCGAGCAGCTCGCCGTACGTGGTCCGGGACCCGTCCACGTCGATGACCGCGAGCCGGTCCGGGTCGGCGGCGGCGATCGCGTAGAAGCCGGGAAGTCCGCTGATGTCCATCACAGCTCCAGCAGCTCGGCGAGGCGGGCCCGGTGGATTCGGGGCGGGCCGAGCAGCACTTCGTCGGCCTTGGCCCGTTTGTAGAACAGGTGCGCGTCGTGCTCCCAGGTGTAGCCGATGCCGCCGTACAGCAGCAGGTGGTCGCGAGCCACCTCGAAACAGGCCCGCCCCACGTACGCCTGGGCGAGCGCGGCGGCGGCGGGCAGCTCCTCCGGCGACTCGTCGGCGGCCCAGGCGGCGAAGCGGACGATGGACTCGGCCTGCTCCAGCTTGCAGTGCATGTCGGCGAGCTTGTGCTTGACCCCCTGGTAGGAGCCGATGTAGCGGCCGAAGGCGACCCTGATCTTGGCGTAGGCGACGATGGCGGCCAGCGCGGCGCGCAGCACGCCCAGCTGCTCGGCCGCCAGCGCCACGGCGAGCAGGTCGTCGACGCCGTCCGGCAGCGGGCCGAGCTCACGGCGGGGCACGCCGGCCGGCTCCACGCGGGCCTGGCCGCGGGTCAGGTCGAGCGTCTCCAGGGCGGTCCTGGTGACGCCGGGCGCGGTGAGGTCGACGGCCGTCAGGACCCCGCCCTCGCGCAGCAGCAGGACGTCGGCCTCCATCCCGTTGAGCACCCGGTCGAGCGGGCCGGTGGCGAGTGTGGCGGCGATCCGGCCTTCGGCGATGGCGGTCAGCAGCTCCTTGTCCGGCACCCGGGACAGCGCGATCGTGGCGAACGCCGTGGCCAGGAAGGGTCCGGGCAGCAGCGCGGCGCCCGTCTCCTCCAGCGCCACGGCCAGCTCCGCGAAGCCCGCGCCCGCCCCGCCGTACTCCTCCGGGATGATCAGCCCGGACAAGCCGAGCTCGCCGTTCAGCCGCGCGTACACCTCCCGGTCGTAACCCTCGCGGACCTTGGTCAGCGGCGAGGCGGCGGCCAGGAACGAGCGGACGGCGGCGCGGAGCTCCTGCTGCTCCTGGCTGAGTACGAGCTTCACCCCTGCGTCCCCACCTTCAGGTCCTTGAACGGCACGGTCTTGTCCACCCGCGGCTCGGGCGGCAGGTTCAGCACGCGGTCGCCGATGATGTTGCGCATGATCTCGTTGGTGCCGCCGCCCAGCGACATGCCGGGCGCCATGGAGATCGCCTGCGCCAGCGGGTGGCCGCCGACGACCGCCTCGGGCCCGACGAGCCGGGTCGCGAGGTCGGCCTGGTACAGGTACAGCTCGGCCAGCAGCAGCTTGGCGGCGCTGCCGCGGGCACCGGGGAAGATGCCCGCCTTGGTCTCCTGGGAGAGGCGCTGGTTGAACAGGGCGAGCGCCCGCGAGCGGATGTGCAGCTCGACCAGCTCGTCCCTGACCAGCGGGTCGGTGGTGTCGACCACCTGGCGCAGCGCCGCCAGGGAGGTGGGGTCGTCCTTGCCCTGGCCCATGCCGACGCCCGCCGAGATCGACAGCCGCTCGTGCAGGAGCGTCGTGACGGCCACGCTCCAGCCGTCGTTGACCTCGCCGACGCGGTGCGCGTCGGGGATGGGGACGTCGTCGAAGAAGATCTCGTTGAAGTTGGCCCGGCCGGTCATGTCTTTGAGCGGCCGGATCGTGACGCCCGGATGGCGCATGTCGACCACGAACATGGTCAGGCCCTTGTGCTTGGGCACCTCGACGTCGGTGCGGGCCAGCAGCAGCCCCCAGTCGGCGTGGTGGGCGACCGAGGTCCAGACCTTCTGGCCGTTGACGATCCAGTCGTCGCCGTCGCGTACGGCCCTGGTCTGCAGGCTGGCCACGTCGCTGCCCGCGCCGGGCTCCGAGAAGAGCTGGCACCAGATCTCCTCGCCGCGCAGCAGCGGCCGGACGAAGCGTTCGCGCTGCTCGTCGGTGCCCCGGTCGACCAGCGTCGGGCCCGTCATGCCCAGGCCGATCGAGAAGACGTAGGTGGGCAAGGTGAAGTCACGGGCCGCGGCGGCGAACGCGCGCTCCTCCGCCTGCGTCAGCCCCTGACCGCCCCAGCGGGCCGGCCAGGTGATGCCGGAGTATCCGGCGTCGTAGAGCCGGGCCATGAAGTCCTTGGCCCTGGCGACCGGGTCGGCCTCCGGGGAGTCACCGGCCGGAGCGTTTTCGAGGAGCCAGGCCCTGGCGGCATGCCGATACTCATCAAGGTTCACATCGTCTCCCTGACATCAGTGCTCACTTACTCTAACCAGCCGAATGCGGCACGCATAGAGCGCCATTCGGTTGGCGTTTTATCCGGATTTGTCGCCGAATCTCCGTTAATTAGGATGGGGGCTACTAGGTGTGATCGGCTGATCGCCGGGGGGAAAGGCGTGGTCACACGGTTCGGGCGGTCCGTGCGTGCGCGGCTGACGCTGTTCGCGAGCGTCGCCATGGCGCTGCTGTGCGTCGTGGTCAGCGCGCTCGCGCTGCACGCGGTGCACACCACAGCGGTCGGGCGCCGCACCAACGAGGTGCTCACCGCCGCCCTGCGCGTGGTGCACCTGGTCAAGCGCCATGAGCTGCCTCCGGTCATCAGCGGCGAGGTGGACGGGATCCAGGTCGTCGACTCGGCCGGACGCGTGGTGTCCACGACGGCGAACCTGACCGGCCGCCCGCGCATGAGCGAGTGGACACCCGACGCCGACAACGCCAACCGCACCCGGGTCGCGTGCGACCTGCCCGACTTCCCCGGCCGGTGCGAGATCCTGACCGTCCTGCGCGTCTACGAGCGGGGCGGCGACTGGCTGATCTACGCGGCCGGGGCCACGGTGCCGCGGTACGTCCATCCGGCCATGCTGGGGTTCCTGGGCGGCGACTCTCTCGCGCTGGTGGCGCTGACCTGGTTCGGCGTGTCCCGGGTGGTGGCCAGGACGCTCCGGCCGGTCGACCGGCTGGAGTACGCGGCCGAGCGGCAGCGCAGGTTCGTCGCCGACGTCTCGCACGACCTGCGCAGCCCCATCACCGCCATGCGCGCGCAGGTCGAAGAGGCCATGCTGTACCCCGGCGACGCCGACTGGCAGCGGACCGGGGTGGCGCTGCTGGGCAGCCTGGATCGCCTCCAGGCCATCGTCGGCGACCTGCTGACGCTGGCCCAGCTCGACGCGGGCGCCCCCGCCGTCCGCGAGCCCGTCGACCTGGCCGAGCTGGTCGGCGCCGAGACAGCCGGGCGGCGGTCCAAGCCGGTGATCACCACGCTGGAGCCGGGCGTGACCGTCATGGGCGACCCGGTCCGGCTGGCCCGCCTGCTCACCAATCTGCTGGACAACGCGGAGCGCCATGCCGAGTCCCAGGTCGCGGTGACCGTACGGCACGACGATGAGACGGCCGTGATCGAGATCGTGGACGACGGCGCGGGCATCGCGCCGGACCAGCGGGAGGTGGTGTTCCAGCGCTTCACCCGGCTGAGCGCCGCGCGCGAGCGCGACGCCTGCGGCACCGGGCTGGGGCTGGCCATCGCCCGCGAGATCGCGCTGGCCCACGGCGGCACCCTGACCCTGGAGGACTCCGACCGCGGCGCCCGTTTCGTGGTGCGGCTCCCTCGGACCCCCATCGTGGAAGGCTGAGCGGTGTTCGCCAGATGGTCGGTGCGGCGCCGGATGACGATGGCCGCCCTGCTGTCGACGCTGGTCGGCTACTTCGTCACCGCGGTGCTCATCACACCGCTCGCGCACAGCGTGCTCACCGGGTACCAGATCGACCACGCGGCCAGCGCGGCCCGCCGGGTCGCGGTCAGCGTTCAGCGGTCCGCGCCCGAGCGGATGAGGCCCGTGGCGAGCACCGAGGACGTCGATCTCCTCCAGGTGATCGACGACCACGGCACGGTACGGCAGGCCAGCCCGAGGCTGCTGGGTTATCCGCCGCTCATCAGCGACACCTCCACGGGCGACGACAACCGCCTGGACGCCACGGTCTGCACCGACCGGGTGCCGGGCGTGAAATGCCTGATCGTCGTGGGGTACCGGGTGCCGGTCGGGTCGGCGTTCTGGACGGTCTGCGCCTACATCCCGGCCGTCCCCTGGTACATCAGCCCGCTCTATGTGGTGGGCGTGCTGCTCGCCGTGCTGCTGCTCTCCGCGATCTCGGCGTACGTAGCCAGGATGACGGTGGTCAAGGCGCTGCGGCCCGTCACGGACATCAAGACCGAGCTGGCCGAGATCACCGCCACGGACCTGGGCCGCCGGGTGCCGCCCTTGCCGCACCGCGACGAGCTCGACGACCTCGCCCGGACCGTGAACCAGACCCTGGACCGGCTGGAGCACGCGGTCCAGCAGGAGCGCAGGTTCGCCGCCGACGCCTCGCACGACCTGCGTACCCCGCTCACCGCGATGCGCACCCAGATCGAGGAGGCCATGCTCCATCCGGACGAGGCCGACTGGCCGCGCACCGCCGTGGCCCTGCTGTCGAGCCTCGACCGGCTGCAGGCCATCGTCACCGACCTGCTGACGCTGGCCAAGCTCGACGCGGGCGCGCCCGGCCTGGGCGCCGACGTGAACCTGGCCGAGCTGGTCGAGGAGGAGCTGGCCCGCCGGCCGCCCGGCAAGCGCGTGGAGCTGGAGCTGCGTCCGGTGGTGGTGACCGGTGACCCGCTGCGCCTGACCCGCCTGCTGGCGAACCTGCTCGACAACGCCGAGCGGCACGCCGAGTCCACGATCACCGTGACCGTCGGCGAGCGGGACGACTGGGGCGTACTGGAGGTCCTGGACGACGGCGCGGGGATCGCGCCGGATCAGCGCGAGAACGTCTTCCGCCGGTTCACCCGACTGGACGCCTCACGCAACCGCGACGCGGGGGGCACGGGGCTCGGGCTGCCCATCGCCCGCGAGATCGCCACGGCGCACGGTGGTACTCTCACGGTCGAAGATTCCGACATCGGCGCCCGGTTTGTCCTACAAATCCCCCGGGCTAGTAGTTAAAGTGGCCCGCTGTGACACGGGGTTTCAGCCGATTACGGCGCGAAGATTTACTGAAGACGGCCTGCGAAGTGATCGCCGAGCAGGGGTTCGGGCATACCAGGACGATCGACATAGCCAGAGCCGCCGGCGTGAGCCAGGCCCTGCTGTTCTACCACTTCGAGACCAAGGACGAGCTGTTCGCGCAGGCGTTCGCCTTTGCCGCCCGGATGCATCTCGACACCCTGGACGCCATCGAGCACTCGCCGGGCACACCGCGCGAGCGGCTGCGCGCGCTGTTGCGCCGCTCCTCCCCCGCGGGCTCCTCCGATGGCTGGCGGCTGTGGATCGACGCCTGGTCGGAGTCCATGCGCAACAAGGAGCTCGAACAGACCGCGCGACGGCTCGACCTGCGGGGCAGGACGATGCTACGCGGGATCATCGAAGCCGGTGTGGCGTCGGGCGACTTCGTCTGCCCCGATCCCGAGGAGTCCACCTGGCGGATCTTCGCGTTGCTCGACGGGCTGGCCATCCAGATCCACGTGCACCCCAAGGTCGTGTCGCGCCGCTGGGCCACCCGGCTCCTCCGTGCGACGGCCGCCGCCGAGGTCGGCCTGAACCCGGACGACCTGTGACTGGCGTCACTCTTCCCCTCTTATTGGATGCTTCGTACAATTACCGGGCGAGGAGAGGAGCAGGCGATGACACGCGCACCGAGCTCTACCACCGCCAGGGAGACCGACGAGCGGGTCGCCGACCGGAGCGCCTACGAGGCGGTCATCCAGCGCCTGTCGAAGGCGTCGGTCGACAAGCACTGGGAGCCGTACAAGGACATCCCCTGGGAGGATCCGGAGTTCCTCGTCGACCAGACCGATCCTCGCTGGGAACTGCCGCAGGTGGACAAGCTCGGCGCCCACCCGTGGTACCAAAGCCGCTCCCCCGAGACGCGGGCCAGGATCGGGCTGTGGCGGCTGGCCACGGCGATGAAGATCGGGCTGCAGTTCGAGAACCTGCTCAAGCGCGGCCTGCTCAACTACGCCTACCGGCTGCCGAACGGGTCACCCGAATTCCGCTACGTCTACCACGAGACCATCGAAGAGGGACATCACGGGATGATGTTCCAGGAGTTCGTCAACCGGACGAAGCTCCCGGTGCGCGGCATGCCGGGGCCGCTCAGCCTGCTCGCCCAGGTCGCCCCCTGGATCCCGCTGATCTCGACCGAGCTGTTCTTCGTGTTCGTGCTCGGCGGCGAGGACCCGATCGACCACGTCCAGCGCAAGGTGCTCAAGGACGACCGGGTCCACCACCCGCTCGAAGAGACGATCATGCGCATCCACATCGCGGAGGAGGCCAGGCACATCTCCTTCGCCCGGCACTACCTGCGCAACCGGGTGCCGAGGATGCCGCGCTACCGGCGCCTCATGCTGGGTGTCGCCTCGCCGATCATCCTGGGGATCATGGCCAGGATCATGCTGGCGCCACCGGGGCCGATGATCAGACGGTTCGCCATCCCGCGTGACGTGGTGACCGAGGTGTACCTGCGCAACCCGGCGGCCAAGCGGGAGATCCGCGACTCGGTGGGCAAGACGCGCGAGCTGTGCACCGAGATCGGCCTGGTGAACGCACTCACCCGGCCGATCTGGCAGGTCATGGGCATCTGGGCCTGAGGGGCTTCGGGCGCGACGAGCTTTAGGAGCGGCGGGCGACCAGCACTTCGGTGGTCGCCCGCTCTTCCCACACGCCCGACGGGTTGGCGACCAGGAGCACCCGCCGGACCGCTTCGGTGAACTCCGTCACCCTGGCGCCGAACCTGTCGGGAGTGGTGTACGAGTACGACAGCTGCAGCCCGATCACGGCGTCGAGGTCCCAGGTCAACCGCCTTTCGAACAGGCTATGAACTGCTGCTCATATTCGCTATGAAAGCCTGAACATCCGCCGTGATCTGTCAAGGTTTCCTCTTGGTTGGCGGCGGTTCGGCCGGGCCGAGCATGATCGGCCCGAGGGCGTGTCATGGGTCGGTGGGGTGCTCGCCGCATCGTTGCCTGCGGTGTCGCTGAGTCTGCCCGCTTGCGATCGCGACAGAGCCAAGAACCGCCCCACCCCGAAACGGCCCACCCGCACCACGTCAGCCAACTCACGAAACAGCTCGCCAGACAACCCGATGACTTTCAGCCGTGTGCCCGACCGGCGCACGGTGCCCGCCCCACCGCCCACCAGCGGTGGACAGCGTCCGGCGGGCCATGCACCCAAGCCGGGACGGCACCAGCCGTACCGGACAGGGTATGTCAGGAATTCTCACCATCGGACCGGCTTCCACCACGCCAAAGCCGCCCCCGTGCTCACGCTTGCCGAGCACGGGGGCAGCCCAAAGCAGGCTACGCCTGTCCGAGTTGCCTGATTCCTTCAGGGAACCACAGGGAATTCAAGACGCTCGACTCCAGCCGGTCGAACGGCGAGTCGCGAGCACGTCGTCATGGTGCTCCCCGCTGGCCTGGAAGGAGTTGGCCGCCATGAACTCGTTCACCGCGAACTCGGCGCGCACCTCCCGCACGACCGGCTCCCACGCGTGCTCGCCGGGGTCGCGGGAGGGGCCGATCAGAGCCACCGCCCCGTCCGGCGGCAGCAGCAGGTCCAGCTCGGCGAGTACGGCCCTGCGGTCCATCCAGTGGAACGATCGGCCCATGACGACGTCGTCGAACGGCGGCAAGGCGGCCAATGTCGTGGAGTCACCGGACAACCAGCGGATGTTCGGCGCACCGGCGGCGAGGCGCCTGCCCTCGGCCAGCATGCCCGCGTCCGGGTCCACGGCGATCACCTCGCGCACGGCCTCCGCCAGCGGGATCGCCACCGTAACGGGGCCGCAGCCGAGGTCGAGCACCCCGCTGCCGGGGCCGAACGCCCGTGCCAGGCAACCGATCGCCTCCTCCCCGTGTCCGGCCCGGTACTTGGCGTAGAAGGGGGCGGCACCGCCGAACAGGTTCGTCATGGTGAGACGATATTCGGGTTTCTGTTGGCGTCCGCTCTCGTTCGAGGGTGATGAGTTCGACGGTAAAGAGGAGGTCGCGTTGAGGGGCACGGTTCACCGGCTCACCCGGCGACGAGACTTGACGAGTTCGGTGAGACGGCTGGTCGTGATCCTGCTGCTCGCCTTCGCCGGGGTGGGCGTCGCCCTCCCGGCGCGAGCGCACAACGTGCTGGTCGGCAGCGACCCCAAGGACGGGGCGACACTGAGCGCCGCGCCCGGGCGGATCACCCTCGTGTTCGACCAGGCGGTACGCCAGGGATACGCGCAGGTGGGCGTGACCGGGGCCGACGGCACGGCGTGGGCCGACGGGACGGCCGAGGTCGCCGCCGAGAAGGTGTCGATCAAGGTCAAGCCGCTGCGGACGGCCGGGGCCTACGTGGTGGGCTACCGGATCCTGTCGGCCGACGGGCATCCGGTCACCGGCAAGATCGGCTTCACCCTCGCGGCGGGCGCCACGGCCGTACAGGAGGGCGCCGCGACGCAGGACGCCGTCAAGGGCGGCACCGGGGACGCCGGAGCCGAGGCCGCCGAGGCGGCGGCGAACGGCGGGGCGGGGATGGCCGTGGTCTGGATCGTGGGGGCGCTGCTGGTGCTGGCCGCCGGCACGGCCGTGTCGCTGCGCCGCGCCCGCACCCCGGCCCCCGCCGACAGCCTGACATCCGAGGGTGAGGCGCGTGATGGTGAGGCGCGCGACGGCGAGAGGGCGGGCGCGTGACGATCACCGCGCCCCCCAGGCAGCGGGTCGGCGGGCGGTGGGTGGTCGGGGCGTTCACGGTGTGCGCGATCGTCGCCGCCGTGGCGGCCAGCACGTTCACCGCCCAGGAGGCGGTGCCGGGCATCCCGATGCCGGGGCCGGTCGTGGCGTACGGGCTGCCGATCGTACGGGTGCTGCTCGATCTGGCGGCCGTGGCCGTGGTGGGGCTGAGCCTGGTGCCCAAGCTGCTCGGCTTCGACGCGCCGGACCTGACCGAGCCGGTCCTGCGCAGGACGCGGCCACTCACCGTCACCGCCGCGTGGGCGTGGGCGGTCTGCGCGCTGCTGACGATCGTGTTCCAGACCGCCGAGCTGAACCCGGGCGGCCTGCCCACGGTCGGCATGATCGCCGCCTACGTCGACGGTGTCGGCACCGGGCAAGGCTTGCTGTTCAGCGCCGCGTGCGCGCTGGTGGCGGCGGGCATCGGGCTGATGGCCGTGCGGTTCGGCGAGAAGGTTCCCGCCGAGCTGCGGATCATCGTGGCGCTGTTCGGCCTGCTGCCGATTCCGGTGACCGGTCACGCGGTCAACTCCGTCTGGCACGACCCCATCATGATCGCGATGGAGACGCATGTGATGGGCGCGGCGGCGTGGGCGGGCGGGCTGGTGGCGGTGGCGGTGTTCGTCGCGCCGCACCCGTCGCTGCTGGCCGCTGCGCTGCTGCGCTTCTCCAGGATGGCGACCGTCTGCCTGCTGCTGGTCGGCCTGTCCGGGCTGATCACCGGGCTCGGCACGATGGCGCTGACGCCCGGCGTGGAGCTGCCGGGCGCCATCGTGACCAGTCACTACGGGGTGCTCGTGGTGGTGAAGCTGACGCTCACCGCGCTGCTGGTGCCGCTGGCCGGGCACATCAGGTTCCGGCTGTTGCCGCTGATCCGCCGCGCCGAGCCCACGGCCGTGGTCGGCTGGGTGGCCGCCGAGGTGGCCCTGATGGGGATGGCCTACGGCGTGGCGGTCGCGATCACCCGGGCCTCGATCGGCTGACGCCGCGTCGCGAGCCACTCGCAGACCAGCCAGGCGATCATCAGCCCCGCCCCGGCCCAGACGGCCGACGACGGGACCAGGGGCGGCGCGCCGAGCAGGCCGGTCTGCCTCTTCAGCGCGCCGTACACCGCTCCCATGATCGAGCTCTGCGCGGTCAGCGCGCCGTAGACGGCGGCCGTCGCCACGGCCGCCCCGAGCACCGCGCGCACCGGCGCCAGACCCCGCATGGGCAACCGTACGGCGAACGCGAGGTCCACGCAGATACCGGCGATCACCAGGAAGTACGGCAGCGCGGACGGCGGGAAGTTGGTGAACGTGAGCAACGGCCAGGCCACCGTCCTGAAGGCCAGGTAGGAGCCGGCCACCAGTGTCGCCGCCCCGAACCTGCCGATCATCATCCGGGCCACGACCAGCACGGTCACGCCGACGACCACCGCGTACACCGGATAGAGGAAGTCCGGCACGGGAAGGGTGAAGTTGGTCATCATCACCCGGTCGACCGGACGGCCCATCTGGTCGGCGGCGAACCGCAGCAGGATGGGCTCGGCGTATTTGACGCCGTTGTCCCAGGCGCCGCTCGACAGGATGCCGTATTCCTGGTGCTGTTCGGGGAAGTGCACGTTCTCCAGGAAGAACGCGAAGAACGCGCCCAGCATGACCGTGCGTTCCCTGCCGGGCGGCGCGCCCATGAACCAGCCGCGGATCACCCCGGCGATCATGAAGAACGAGCCGCCGTACAGCATGAGGTGGGACGGGCTCCACGAGGTGATGTCCAGGCCGTTGACCCGGTGGTTGATCAGGTCCAGCGGCACCGCGACGAGGAATATGCCGGTGCCCCACTGGATCAGCCGGAGCGCCGCCTTGTCCACGCCGAAGCCGGTGTAGCCGTGGATCACGGTCAGCGCGAGGGCCAGGGCCGTGCCGACGGAGTTGAGCAGGTGCGGCGGCGCCAGGTCGTCGCGCAGCCACTTGAAGTGCCAGGAGACGTCCCAGGTCGCGCCGAGCACCTTGAACGTGAACGCCACCAGCCAGCCGTAGTAGAGAACCCTGAACAGGTCGGGCGGCGTCTCGCGCCCCGCCTGCCCGCGGGTCCAATGCGGCAGAGCCCACTCGGCGGCGGTCTTGATGATTGCGGGAGCCTTCACGGCGGAAATCTTACGATGCCTTCTTCCGGAGCAATACGTGCATCTCCCTCGTGCTGTTGTTCTGCCGCCGAAGGCATCGAGACCGGCGCGCATGGTCAGGCGGAGGTCAACGGCTTTCCTCGGTGTCTCAGCTGTACAGGCAGGTGTTTGAGCCCGTTCTGGAAGTTCGACGTGAGGCGGACGGGCGCCCCCGCGAGCTCGACGTCCCAGGCGAGCAGCTCGGCGAAGACCGCCCGGAACTGCACGCGCGCCAGGTGAGCGCCGAGGCAGAAGTGCGGGCCGAAGCCGAAGCTGACGTGGTCGTTCGGGGTGCGGGCGATGTCGAACCGGTCGGGGTCGGTGAAGACGGACGGATCGCGGTTGGCGGAGGCGTGGTAGACGACGACCTTCTCGCCCGCGCGGATGCTCCGGCCGCCGAGTGTGAGGTCGCGGGTGGCCGTACGGCGGAAGTCCATGACCGGCGGCCAGAACCGCAGCATCTCCTCCACCGCCGAACCGAGCAGAGTCGGGTCGGCGCGCAGCCGGGCCAGCTGGGCGGGGTGTTCGAGGAGGGTGAGCAGGCCGCCGGGGATGCCGTTGCGCAGCGTCTCGTTGCCGGCGACGGCGAACAGGAAGAACATGTTCTCGAACTCCGCCTCGGTCAGGCCGCCGTCCCTCATGGCCGACATGACCGACTCGCCGTGGGTGGTCTTGGCCAGGGCGTGCGCGTACGCGAACATGTCCGCCAATGCCGCCCGGGAGCGGGGGTTCACCCCCGGCCCGAGCCGCGGGCGGGAGGCGGTGGCGAGGCGGCCGATCGGGCTGAGCGACTCGGCGTCGGCCGTGGACAGCCCCGCGTAGTCGGCGTCCTGGTAGCCGATCACCCGGGACGCCCAGTCGTACAGCAGCCGCCTGTCCTCGTCCGGCACGCCCATGACGTGCGCGAGCGTCCAGACGGGCAGGTCGGCGGCGACCTCCACGAAGTCGCACGCGCCCGCGGCGAACAGCGACGCGGCCCGCTCCGCGATCGTCCGCTCCAGCGCCCGCACCGCGCGCGGCGTGAACGCGGCCGCCACGATCCCGCGCAGCCGGAAGTGGTCCGGCGGGTCGGTGTTCAGCATCATCGCCTGCACGAAGGCCAGGTCGGCGGGGGTGTCGGGGTCACGGATCTGCGTGGCGCCCAGGTGCGAGGAGAAGTCGTCGGCCGCGCGCAGCACGTGTTTGACGTCGGCGTGCCGGAACACGCCCCAGTATCCGGGCCCCTCGCGCCATGGGCCGACCGCCGGTTCCGGAATCCGGCAGACGGGGGCTTCCCGACGCAGCCGGTCGTAGAGGTCGTACGGGACGGCGTGCGCGTACGTGGCGGGCAGAAAGACCTCACTCACGGGCGGCGAGTCGTCCGGAACCGGCACAGGCGGCTTTTCCACAGGCGGCTTTTCCACAGGGCGCGTCCGTGGCGGAACGTTATCCACAGGCTCTCGCCGCGTCTCCTCGCTCATGCCTGCCAGCCTGCATGATGGGCGGGTGACTCCAGAAGACGGTGAGGCCATTCTGCGCGACTACTTCGCGCCCTGGATCCAGCAGCTCGGGCTGCGCGTGCGGGAGCTGGGTGAGCGCCACGCGGTGGTGTGCCTGCCCTGGTCCGACGCGCTGGCCAGAGAGGGTGGCGGCCTGTGTGGCCAGGCCATGATGGCCGCCGCCGACACGGCCACGGTCATCGCGATCTCCTCGGCCAGGGGCGGGTTCGTGCCGATGACGACGGTGCAGCAGTCGACGACGTTCCAGCGGCCGGTGACGGGCAAGGACGTGCTCATCGACGTACGCATCTCCAAACTCGGCCGGACGCTGGCCTTCTCCGACGTGACGCTGACGGCCGACGGGGCGGCCGAGCCGGCCGCGCGGGCGTCCACGGTCTACGCGATCTTGGGCTGATCCACTGTCTCAGGGGTTTCTCAGGTGCGGAAAGTAGGCTCAACCACATCAACTACCACTGGTTGAAGCTGGTGGTTTGCTCTCACGGTCCCGTCTGGGTGAAAGGAGGCCGGTAGCGTGTGGCTGGTTGATGGCAGCCCAGCCCGCTATGCCGCGTGTGGCGATGTTGCGGGCTGCGATGTGGTCGGCGTGCCCAGCGAGGCCGCACCTTTTGCAGACGAAGCGGCCCCGCGCCGGCCGGTTCGCCGTGGTCACGCACCCGCATTCTGGACACGCCTGCGAGGTGTAGGCGGGGTCGACCAGCAGGAAGGCGACTCCGGCCCGGGCGGCCTTGTAGCGGGTGAAGGTGATCTGCTGGGCGAAGGCCCAGTTGTGCAGGGTGCGCCGCTGGAACCGATGAGCCCTTACCCGGCCGCGGATGCCCTGAAGGTCTTCCAGGGCTATGCCGCGGCCGGTGCGTTCGGCTTCGCGCACCACGTATTTGCTGATTTGGTGGTTGAGGTCGGTCATCATCCGGTGTTCACGCCCGGCAAGGCGGCGCAGCACCCGCCGCGCCGCAGACGTGCCCTTCCTCTGCAACCGACGGCGTTGCCGATGCCGCCGCTGCCGCAGGGTGCGCACGTGGCCATTACCGCCGACCGGCCCCGGCAAGGCGGGGCCGGGCAACACCACCCGGTCGGAGGTGACCGCCAGGTTAGCCACCCCTTGATCCACCCCCACGAAGCCGCCGACCGGCTCACGCACTGCCGGTCGGGGCAGGGTGAGGGTGAGGTGCAGCAGCCACACCCCGCGCCGGCAGATCAGATCAGCCTCCCCCACCGGCAGCGCATCGATCGCTTTGAGGTCTTCCGGCCGGCCGGTGTAGGCGACGGTGACGCGGCCGGTGGGTGTCCACAACGACACCATCCGGGCGTCACGGTTGAAACTCATCAACCGGGCGTCGTAAGGGACAGCGCCGTGCGGCCGGAAGATGTGAGCGCGTTTCTTGCTGACGCGCCGGTTGGCATACGCGGCGGCGACCCGGGCGATCGCCCGCACGGCCGCCTGCGCACCCAGCCCGGCCACCTGCCCGCGCACCTCGTAATAGGCCAGCCGATGCAGCTCCACCACAGCGAAGACCCGGTGCTGCCAGGCCAGCCGGGACACGGCAGTGGCCGCCTGATTACACACCTGCACCGCCGCCGCCAGCGCGTCGGCCTGGGCCGGGGTGGGCGTGAGCCGCAGTTGCACGACCGTGGGCAGGCCGTGTCGTTTGGTGGCGGAGCGGCGGATCGCCATCGCGCACCTCCTGTCACAGCGGCCTCACCCACCGCACATATTACCGAAAGTGACCGAGCCTTTCCATACTGTTTTCGAGAGGAGGGGTGGCGCTTCCTCTCGGTCCTGAAGGACCGGGTCTCCGCGCCACCATTCAGATGAAACGTGTAGCCGCGCTGGTCACGGTGCTCGCCCTCGTGGGGGTGGTGACGTGGCTGGTGTGGCCGTCCGCCCCCGAGGCGAAGGGCCTCGACCAGCGCATCTCCGTCGTCGACGGGCCGGCGGGCGACCAGCGGGTCGAGCTCGACGCGACGTTCTTCCCGGCCGCGGGCGGCGGGAAGGCTCCGGTCGTGCTGCTCGCGCACGGGTTCGGCGGCAGCAAGCAGAGCGTGCGTCAGCAGGCTCAGCGGCTGGCGCAGGACGGCTACGCGGTGCTGAGCTGGTCGGCCCGCGGTTTCGGCCGTTCGACCGGCGAGATCGCGCTCAACTCCGCCGACTACGAGGTCAAGGACGTCAAGCAGCTCATCGACTGGCTGGCCAAGCGGCCCGAGGTCCGGCTCGACGCACCCGGCGACCCGCGGGTGGGCATCGCGGGCGGCTCCTACGGCGGGGCCATCGCGCTGATGACGGCCGCCTACGACAGCCGCGTGGACGCGATCGTGCCGCAGATCACCTGGGCCGACCTGGCCGACTCGCTGTTCCCCGACGGCGGTGGCCAGGGCCCGGCCAACGGCGTGTTCAAGCGCATGTGGGCGGGCTACTTCTTCGGCCGCGGCGCCCCGGTCCAGGGCGGCGGCGCGGCTCAGGGGCTCGGCGCCGCTCAGGGACTGGGCGCGCTCAGTCGGCAGAGCGTGCCGCTGACGGCCGAGCAGGCCAGGTGCGGCAGGTTCCTGCCCGCGGTCTGCGAGATGTACCAGCAGGTCGCCAAGACCGGGCGGGCCACGCCGGAGGCGATCGAGCTGCTGCGCAAGTCCAGCCCGGTGACGGTGGCCGGCCGCATCAAGGCGCCGACGCTGCTCATCCAGGGGCAGCGCGACTCGCTGTTCCCGCTCGGCCAGGCCGACGCCAACGCCAAGGCGATCGCCGCCGCGGGCACGCCGGTGAGCCTGGCCTGGTTCGACGGCGGCCACGACGGCGGCAACGGCGAGGCCGACTGGCTCTACGACCAGACGGCCGGCTGGTTCGGCCACTACCTCAAGGGTGACGGCTCACCGGTCCCGGAGCGGTTCACCGTGACCCGTGACGGCGGCCGCGACCCCGGCACCCGCCAGCGCATCAGGCTCCACCCCGAGTCCACCGCCTACCCCGGCCTCGGCGGCACCGCCACCACCGCGGTCACGCTCAACGGCCCCGAGCAGAACATCGCCAACCCGCCCGGCGGCTCACCCGCCTCCATCTCCACGGTGCCCGGCACCGGCGGCCTGCTCGGCGGGAGCGGCGGCGCGACCAACCTCAGCGTCGGGCTCGACATGCCCGGCCAGGTGGCCGTCTTCGAGTCGGCGCCGCTCACCGCTCCGCTCCAGCTCACCGGCAGCCCGTCGGTCAAGCTGAAGGTCTACGGCAAGGGCGAGGTGACGCTGTTCGCCAAGGTCTATGACGTGGCCGACACCGTACAGCCGCCCAACCTGCCCGCCGGGCTGGTCTCGCCGTTGCGCGTGACGGTTCCGGAAGGCGCCGACAGCGTGGAGGCCACGGTCACGCTGCCCGCCGTCGACTACCGCTTCGCGGTGGGACACCGGCTGCGGCTGGCGGTGACAACGACCGACATGGGTTACGCGACACCCGTCGAACCGGCCTCCTACCGGGTCGGCCTGGCGGCGCCCGCCCTCGCCGTACCAACGGTGTCCGCGCTGGCCGCACCCACGACCGGGGTGGCGTGGTGGGTGTGGGCGATGCCGCTCGCCGCCATCGCGCTGGCCGCCCTCATCATGGCCACCGGCCGGACCCCGTCCCGCCGCCGGATCCCCGGCGTACGAGACCGGCGCCGAACCGCCACCGACCAGCAGGACGGCAGTTCGTCGGACGTGCTCGGGGAGGACGGCGATCCGTCCGGTGCGGGACCCGTGCCTGGCGAAGAGGTGCCGTTGGAGATCAGGGGGCTCACCAAGGCGTACCGCAATGGTGAGCTGGCCGTTGACGACCTGTCGTTCCGGGTCGAGCGTGGTCAGGTGCTGGGCCTGCTCGGGCCCAACGGCGCGGGCAAGACGACCACGATGCGCATGATGATGGGCCTCATCCAGCCCGACGCCGGTGAGGTCCGCATCTTCGGCGACCGGGTGACACCCGGTGCTCCCGTGCTGTCCAGGCTCGGGTCGTTCGTCGAGGGGCCAGGGTTCCTGCCGCACCTGTCCGGCCGCGACAACATCGAGCTCTATTGGGCCGCCACCGGCCGCCCCACCGCCGACGCCCGGTTCGACGAAGCGCTGGAGATCGCGGATCTGGGCAAGGCGCTGGAGCGGGCCGTACGCACCTACTCGCAGGGCATGCGGCAACGGCTGGCGATCGCCCAGGCCATGCTCGGGCTGCCTGACCTGCTGGTCCTCGACGAACCCACCAACGGCCTCGACCCGCCCCAGATCAGGGAGATGCGCGAGGTGCTCAAGCGCTATGCCCGCGACGGCCGTACGGTGATCGTCTCCAGCCACCTCCTGGCGGAGGTCGAGCAGACGTGCAGCCATGTGGTGGTCATGCACAGAGGCCGTCTGGTGTCGGCGGGTCCGGTGTCGGTGCTGCTCAGTGCCGCCACCTCCACCAACGGACATGGGCCGCGCCTCGAAGACGTGTTCCTCGACCTCATCGGAGAGAAGTCGTGACCCACGGCTCCACAAACGGCTCCACCAACGGGATCGCGACCTTGACCGAGTCGGGGACCGCGACAGGCTCCGTGACCGGGTCCACGGCCCGGTCGGCGGCCGGCTACGCGCCCCGCCGGACGTTGCCGTTGCGGGTCGAGATCGTCAGGCAGTTCAAGCGGCGGCGCACGCTCGTCATGTTCGGGCTGCTGCTCGCGCTGCCGTGGATCCTGGTGATCGCCTTCCAGTTCGGCCCGCAGTCCAGCGGGCAGCAGCAGTCAGCGTTGCGCATCTCCGACCTGGCGACGGCCAGCGGTCTCAACTTCGCGGCGTTCGCCCTGTCGGTGTCGGCCAACTTCCTGCTGGTCGTGGCCGTCGCCCTGTTCTGTGGCGACACCGTGGCGAGCGAGGCCAGCTGGTCGTCGCTTCGTTATCTGCTGGCCGCGCCGGTGCCGCGTGATCGGCTGCTGCGGCAGAAGATCATCGTGGCGCTCGGCTACTCGGCGGCGGCGGTGATCTGCCTGCCCCTGATGGCGCTGCTCGCCGGCACACTGGCGTTCGGCTGGCACGACATCCAGGTGCCCGGCACGGGTGAGACGATCCCGGCGCTCGACGTGCTGCCGCGCTTCGGCATCGTGATCGGCTACGCCCTGGTGAGCCAGCTGGTGGTGGCGGCGCTGGCGTTCCTCATCTCCACGATGACCGACTCACCGCTCGGCGCGGTCGGCGGGGCGGTGGGTCTGTGGATCATCAGCACCATCCTGCAGGCCGTGGAGGCGCTGGGCTCGCTGCGGGAGTTTCTGCCGACCTTCTGGAACACGGCCTGGACAGACGCCCTCGCACCGGAACTCGACTGGAGCGGCATGGCCAAGGGCGCGTCGGTGTCGGTGACGTACGCGGCCATCCTGATCGCGGTGGCCTTCCGCCGCTTCCGCCGCAAGGACGTGGTCAGCTAAGACGCCCACCGCCGCAGGAAGGTCCCGCCCACGCCGCCGGAGTCATCCGCCTTCGGTGGCATGGGCCTCTTCGGCGGCGCAGGCCCCTTCGGCGGCGAACGCCCCCGATCGCTCAAGCCCGTTCTGCGGCGGACGCCTTCAGTGAAGGACATCTGCGCCGACCGGTTTCTGGCCGGTGACGGACTTCTGGCGTATGAGGAAGGCGGCCTGCTATGAGACGCCCTTTGTGTCTGGCCTGCCTGCCTAACGGCGCCTAATGGCGTCCAATGACACCCAACGGCGCCTAACGGACGGTCACCCCCAGTGAGGTGGCTTGTCGTCCAGGTAGAAGGAGTCCGGGTCGGTGTCCTGGGAGTCGCGCCAGTCGCCCCAGCCGAGGTCCGTATCGTCGTCCGTCTGCTCCGGGAGGAATTCACTCACGGTATACATGCTACTCAGAGGGACAAACCCATTCCCGGCCCGCGCGGCTTATCCCGTGCGGCGAAGGGCCTCAAGGGTACGATGCCAAAGCAGGTGTCGCCTATCCCCCGTGAGGTCGCCCATGGCCACCCCGACCGGCTGGCGGCGAGAAGGCAATCTGCCGTCGGAGCTGACCAGCTTCGTGGGGCGGACCCGCTTGCTCGCCAACCTCAAGCGACATCTCGCCGAGTCGCGGCTGGTGACGGTCACGGGCATCGGCGGTGTCGGCAAGTCCCGCACGGTGCTTCGGCTGGCGCACCAGATCCGCTCCCAGTACGAGGACGGCGTCTGGTTCGCCGACCTGGCCCGGTTGCAGGACGCCGGGATGGTCAAGCACACCATCGCGTCGGCGCTGGGCATCGCCGACCAGTCGTCGCGGGCCGAGTCCGAGTCCCTGTCGGAGTGGGTCGGCGAGCGCGACATGCTGCTCATCATCGACACCTGCGAGCATCTGGTGCAGGGCTGCGCCGAGCTGGTCGAGGAGTTGCTGGAGCGCGCTCCCAACCTGAAGGTGCTGGCCACCAGCCGCCAGTCGCTGCACCTGCCCTATGAGCACGTGGTGCCCGTTCCGCCGCTGCAGGTGCCGGGCGACGACCCGACCGAGAGCCTGTTCACCAATGAGTCGGTGCAGCTGTTCGGGGCTCGGGCCGGCGCGGTGATGCCCGATTTCGTGCTCGACGAGCAGAGCATCGGGGCGGTGGCCGAGCTGTGCCGCCGACTCGACGGCATTCCGCTGGCGATCGAGCTGGCGGCCGTACGCCTGCGGGCGCTGTCGGTCGATCAGATCCTGGGGCTGCTGGCCGACCGCTTCAGCCTCCTGGCGGGCGCCAGTCGTACGGCACTACCGCGCCATCAGACGCTGCGCGCGGCGATCGGATGGAGCCACGAGTTGTGCGAACCGGCGGAGAGACTGCTGTGGGCGCGGCTGTCGGTGTTCGCGGGCGATTTCGAGCTCGACGCGGCCAGGTTCGTGTGCGCCGACGACCGGCTGCCGTCCGAGGACATCACCGACCTGGTCACCGGGCTGGTGGAGAAGTCGATCCTGCTGATCAGGAGCAATCACGCCGGAGTCCGCTACAAGCTCATCGACACGCTGGCGGAGTACGGCGAGGAGTGGCTGGACAAGCTCGGCCAGACCGAGCAGATGCGGCACCGGCATCTGGAGTACTACCTGAGCCTGGCGCAGCGCAGCGAGGACGCCTGGTCGGGGCCGAGGCAGATCTACTGGTTCGTCCGCATGCGCCAGGAGCACGACAACGTGCGAGTGGCCCTTGAGCACGCGCTGCGGTCGCCCGGGGAGTCCATTCTGGCGCTGACCCTGCTGTCGTCGCTGTGGTTCATGTGGGTCTGCTGCGGATTCGTACGCGAAGGCCGGCTCTACCTGGAACGCGCCCTGCAGGCCAACCCGGGAGTGAGCAAGCAGCGCTGCAAGGCTCTGTGGGTGCTGTCCTACGTACGCAGCGGCCAGGGCGACAGCGCCGGTGCGCTGGCGGCGGCCGAGCAGTGCAGCACCGAGGCGGTCAGGGTCGGCGACTCCAAGGCGGTCATCCTCGCCTCCAAGATGCAGGGGACTGCGGCCCTGCTGCAGGGCGACCTGCAGAAGGCCAGCGCGCTGCTGGGTGTGGCGATCGAGTTCAACACCGACAACAAGGAGCTCAACCCGGGCCTGCTGCCGGCCATCGTCGAGCTGTCGCTGGTGCTGTCCGCGCAAGGTGAGCTGTATGAGGCCGAGTCCCTGCTGCAGGACTGCCTGCAGGTGTGCCGCGAACGCGGCGAGCTGTGGCTGAGCTCCTACGCGCAGTGGTCGCTGTCCATCACCCGGCTGGCGACGGGCCGGGCCGGGGACGCGCTGCAGAGTGCGCGTGAGGGACTGCGGATCAAGCGCCACTTCCACGACACGCTCGGCACGCTGCTGGTGCTGGAGACCACGGCCCGGATCTTCGCCGTCATGGAGCAGGCGCCGCTCGCCGCGCGGCTGCTCGGCGCGCTCCATCAGAACTGGAAGACGGCCGGCCTGCCCATGCTCGGTGCGCCGTTCCTCACCAGCGACCACGAGCAGTGCGTCAAGGAGTGCCAGAAGGTGATGGGCGAGGACTCCTACAAGAACGCCTTCGAGGAGGGCACGCGGCTCGATCTCGATGAGGCGTCCGCGCTCGCGCTCGGCGAGCTGGACGCCCCAGGAGATGTCGACTAGACGGCCTGCGGCCAGCACGTGCCGGTCGGCCAGGCCTGGACGTAGCGGGCGCTGCCGAGCGAGAACTCGATGTGCCCGCGCACCCAGTGTTCGAGGCCGCGTACATACTTGTGCACCGGTAACGAGGCCCAGCGGTCGAGCACCGCGCGCCGGTCGAGGAAGGCGGCGATGGCTTCGTTGTGCATGTTCGCCACCTCTTGCAGGGCCTCTTGCAGGGTGAGGGTCTTGTGCGTGGCCAGCACCGTGACGAGGTTGTGCCGGGCCTTGTCGTTGCCGCGCTCCTTGGCGTACGACAGCAGGTCATTGTCCCAGCCGATGAGGTCGCAGGCTAGGTCGGAGAGCGCGCGCACGTCCGGATGGTGCCATTCCTCCGCTTCCAGCCGGTAGCCGCCGCACGCGTCAATGAGCGCGAGGCAGGTGTACGTGGCTCCGGTGATGCGGCGCATGAGCACGTAGTCCTCGGGCGTGGGGATCAGGTCGACCTCCCGGTTGGCGGCCTCCCAGATCTGGGCGAAAAGGTACTCCTTTACTGTGATGCGCCATCTGTCCACTTGAGCGGGCGTGGCGGTGTCCGAGATTCGGTGGAGCAGCTCGCTCAGGGCGAGCCCGAACGGGTCGGTGGCATCCGGCTCCTTGCGGCCGTCGAGGATCTCGAGGAGCGGCGGAAGGGCGCGGGCCAGCGCAGAGGCCCGGTGTCCCATCAGCTCGCCCTCGCAGAAGGCGTCGTCGAACGCGAAGAGCCAGTTGTACCAGTCGTTGATCAGCCTGAGACTGTCCCGCGGCACGATGGGGTTGGTACGTGCGGCGAGCAGGCCGATCTTTGAGCGCCGGAAGTGCTCGATCGTGTCGGCTCCGGCGAGCATGTGCGAGGCGGCCAGCCATGCGTGGCTTTCCGAGTCGATCTCTGTGGCGTGCACGTTGATCTCGTTCGGGAACGGGCATGGCAATGGAGGGATGCGAAGCGGTCGCCTACTGAAGGAGTGCGCAGAAGTAACCACCTTCCCAGCATGACGATGGGCTGTTCGAAAGGCCACACTCGATAACTTCCCGGACATTTCGCCATATTTCACGCTATGTGCTGATTTGCCGGAACCATTCAAGGAACTGGTCGTTCGCGAACATCCGCGCCGTGTCCACCGCCGAGGGGGCTCCGGCCGCCGGATCCGCGCCCGCGTCGAGCAGCGCTCTGACCACGGCAGACTCCTTCTTGAACACAGCACCCGCCAGAGGTGTCTGGCCACGGTCGTTCGCTCTTCCCGGGTCGGCGCCCAGCTCGGCGAGCATCCGGACGGTCGCGGCGTGACCGTGATAAGCCGCCAGCATCAGCAAAGTGTCACCTTTGCTATTGGTGAGATTTGCCGGAACCCCGGCGTCCACGTAGGCGCGCAACGTCTCCGTGTCGCCCGCCCTGGCCAGGTCGAACATCCGTGTCGCGAACTCTTCGAGCTCCGGATCCTCGTCCATGTCCACCATTCTCCCTCGATAGGGTGCCTTGCACGGAATCGTTGCGGCTCGTCGTAGGTTCTGGAGAGAGTACCTAGGGAAAGGCTGTCCAACCGTGTTCGACCCGACGGATCTCTACAAGCTCGCAGAAGATGCGCCCGAGCTGGCCGATCCCGTGCTCTTGTACCACTTCGACGGCTTCGTCGACGCGGGTGGTGCCGGACGCCTCGCGCTGGGCCACCTGCTGGCTGAGCTGGAGCACCGGACCGTGGCGACGTTCGACGTGGACCGCCTCCTCGACTATCGCTCGCGGCGGCCCATCATGACCTTCGACACCGACAGATGGGTCGAGTGCGAGTCCCCCGAGCTGGCCGTCTACGCCGCGAAGGACGCCACCGGCACCCCCTTCCTGGTGATGAGCGGACCCGAGCCGGACCGTGAGTGGGAGCTGTTCACCCGGGCGGTCGGCGCCCTCATCGACCAGCTGAAGATCAGCAAAATTGTCACGTTGCACGGCATCCCGATGGCGGTCCCGCACACCCGGCCGCTCGGCATCACCATGCACGCCAGCCGTCCCGAGCTGATCAATGCCCAGACCAGCTCCTTCGGCCGGGTACAGGTGCCGGCCAGCGTGGCCGCCCTGATCGAGTTCCGGCTCGGCTCCCAGGGGCACGACGCGCTGGGGTACGCGGTACACGTACCGCACTACCTGTCACAGGCCGAATACCCGCACGCCGCGGTCGCCGCCCTGGAGGCGGTCACGCGGGGCACCGGCCTGCTCTTCCCGCTGGACGCGCTGCGCGAGGCGGCCCAGCGC
Source organism: Nonomuraea sp. NPDC050022 (assembly GCF_044460705.1). Taxonomy (NCBI): domain Bacteria; kingdom Bacillati; phylum Actinomycetota; class Actinomycetes; order Streptosporangiales; family Streptosporangiaceae; genus Nonomuraea; species Nonomuraea sp. NPDC050022. The sequence continues at coordinate 492,556 of NZ_JBITKE010000009.1, read as the reverse complement.
ACCACGACCGAGATCGAGGAGCAGATCCAGGCCTCGACCGAGCTGTCCACGGCGATCAGCGGTCTTGAGCAGCAGTACGACGCGTTCGCGGGCGGCACCGACCGCGAGAACCTGATCGCCGAGGCCACCCCGATGCCCACGGGTGACGAACTCGCCGCCCAGTTCGAACGCTTCCTGGCCGAACGCGACGACGAGTAGCCAGCCACCCACGGCGCGCCCCCACCGCACATCAGGACGAAGACGGCGGGCCACTCCAACCGCACGCCGGACCACGGCGAGAGATCCCCGCCGCGCGCCGGACCGACCACGGCGAGAGAACCCGGCCGCCCGTCAGGCCGAAGACGCGAGCGGCCCCCAACCGCCGCCGGACCAATCGCGGCGAGAGACCCCCACCGCGCCGGGCGATGGCGGTGGGGGCTCGCGTTACGCTGGGCCGATGAGCGAGATCGAGGTCGGCCTGGTCGGGTACGGCACGGCGGGCGCGTTCTTCCACGCGCCCCTGATCCACGCCACGCCCGGCCTGCGGCTGTCCGCCGTCGTCACCGGAAACCCGGCGCGAGCCGACGAGGTGGCCGCGCGCTACGGCGCGGTCCCCGTGCCCGAACTGGCCGGGCTGTGGGACCGCTGCGACCTCGTGGTCGTCGCCTCACCGAACAAGACCCACGTGTCGGTGGCCACCGAAGCCCTCACCCGCGGCAAGCCGGTCGTGGTCGACAAGCCTCTCGCCCGTACCGCCGAGGAGGCCCGCGAGCTCGTACGACTGGCGGCCGAGCGCGACCTGATGCTGACCGTCTTCCAGAACCGGCGCTGGGACGGCGACTTCCGCACCCTGAGCCGGCTCACCGGAGAGGGCCGCTTCGGTGACGTGCTGCGCCTGGAGTCCCGGTTCGAGCGCTGGCGGCCGGTGCCCAAGGGCGGCTGGCGCGAGGCCGGCGGCCCCGAGGAGGTCGGCGGTCTGCTCTACGACCTGGGAAGCCACCTTGTCGACCAGGCGCTGCAGCTGCTCGGGCCAGTACGCGACGTCTACGCGGAGAGCGACATCCGGCGCGAGGGGGTGGCGGCCGACGACGACACGTTCATCGCGCTGTCCCACGTCAGTGGTGCCCGGTCACACCTGTGGGCGGGTGCGCTGGCCGCTCAGGGCGGGCCGCGGTTCCGGGTGCTCGGGTCGCGGGGGGCGTACGTCAAGTACGGGATGGACGTGCAGGAGGAACGGCTGCGCGCCGGGATCTCGCCCGACTCGCCGGGGTTCGGCGAGGAGAGCGAGGCGATGTGGGGGCTTGTCGGGACGGAAGACGACAAAACTGCGGTCCGCACCGAGGCTGGGGCGTATCTCGACTTCTACCGCGGCGTCGAGACCTGCCTGCGCGCGGGCACCGCGCCGCCGGTGAGCCCCGACAGCGTGATCGACGCGCTGACCGTCATCGAGGCGGCCCGCCGGTCGGCGGCCGAGCGCGTTGTCGTGCGACTGCGGCAGGGTACGGCTGAAAGAACCTGATGCGTCGTCACACGACCGTCTCGATCCCCGGTGACGGTCCGTGGTGGCTGAGGTCCTTTAGGAGGGATACCCCCTCCGGAGGAGCGGGAGGGGACGGCCCGTAGCGGCAGAGGTCCCAGGGAGGAGAGACCCCTCCGGAGGAGCGGGAGCGGACGGCCCGTAGCGGCAGAGGTCCCAGGGAGGAGAGACCCCTCCGGAGGAGCGGACGAAAACGGTCCGTGGTGGCTGGGGTCCTTGGAGAGGTCCCCCTCCGGGGGAGCGGGAGAAGACGGCCGTAGTGGCAGGCGTCCCAAGGAGGAACGGCCGGAGGGCCTACACGCGTAGGCGGGCCCGCATCATCTCCGTGTCGGCCTCCGTCCATCCGTTCGACTCCAGCCACGCCGCCGGCCCGCCGAACCGTTCGTCCAGCACCGACAGGAACTGCTCCATGTACCGCGCCCGCGGCATGTGGTCGTCGGCCGGCCGTGAGTCCAGGTCGTCGCGGTACGTGGCGCTGCCGCGCAGCCGGCGCAGCACCTGCTCCAGCCGCTCCCCGGTGGCCACGTAGTCAGCGATGATGCCCTCCCGGGTGACGCCTGTCACCTCCAGGGCCAACGCCGACAGCACCCCGGTGCGGTCCTTGCCGGCCGCGCAGTGCACCACGGCCGCGCCGTCGTTCAGCGCCATCGCCCGCAGCGCGGCCACCACCGCCTCGGGCCGGTCCCGCAGGTAGCCGTAGTAGAAACCGGTCATCCGCAGGTCCTCGTCCAGCTCACGCTCCTGCCAGGGCAGCACCCGGTCGCCGTCGATGGTGTCGGCCTCGACGTCGGTGTGCCTGCCTCCCTCGGCGAACAGCGTCAGATGGTGATGCGTCACCTCGGGCATCCGGGTCAGCGGCCCGGGGCCCTCCAGCGCGACCTCGGCGTTGGAGCGGAGGTCCACGACGTGGCGCAGTTTGAGCTCGCCGACCAGCCGGGACACGTCCTTGTCGGTGAGCCCTTGGAGATTGTCCGCCCGAAAAATCCGTCCGTAGCGGGTGACGCCGCCGTCATGGGTGGTGAGTCCACCCAGGTCGCGCACGTTGACGGCGCCTTCCAGATCGATCCATCGCGTCATCTCGTTCATTGATTAGACCCTATATGTCGCTTAAAAATGAGCGGATTCGAGGTTCATAACGCAGCATGAACGGTATGGATCCGCGTGCTCTGCCCCCGAGGCTGGTGATCGACCCATCCCTGCCTCCGGACATCTCCATCCAGCTGCGATCCAGCCCGCACGTCCTCCGCATGGCCAGAACCGGCCGGCAGATGGGCTCCTCCTTCAATCCCGTCCTGCTCCTCGTCCTTCCGGCGCTCCTGATGATGATCTGGGCCATGACCGGCACGAGCGGCGCGATCGTGGCCGCGCTCGGGATGAGCCTGATCGGACTGCTGCGGTGGATGGCTGTGGACTCGACGAACCGGGCGGCCAAGAAACGCCTCCGGCTCGCCTCCGAGTACGCCGCCGCCTACGTCCTGCCCGAAGATCTCGACCATCCCTGCCAGATGCTGCTTCGCCGCGCCCAGGACGCCGTGGACGCGATCCTGAACTCCCAGGTGAACAGGGCAGGGCTGATCGACACCATCGACAATCGGGTGACGTTGCCGGAGGAGGTGTGGCAGATCGCCCAGCGGCTGGCCAAGCTGTCGTCCATGCACGCCGAGCACGGCCGGCTCATCCCCCGCGACCTGCCCACCGGCATGGAGGACGCCTTCAAGCCGTACACCACCGCGCTGGACGCGGCCTGGACGTCGCTGTCGCGGCGGGTGCGCCACCTGGAGAAGTACGCCAAGCAGGTGGTCAAGGCGGACAAGGTCTTCCACGCGCACCGGCGGCTGGAGGCGCTGGCCGCGCGGACGCCGGACTACCAGCAGCTGATCGCCGAGACCGTCCACGACGAACAGGCCCGTACACACATCAGGGAGCTGTCCGACCAGGCCGCGCATGTGCGCAAGCTGTTCGAGGAGAGCATCTTCCAGGCTCGGCAGGCCGCCGGTGAGCTGATCAGGGCTCCACTCCCCTGATCAGGACTCCACCTTCCTCAGCAGCTCCAGCGTCCTGCGCATGCCGGCCTCGTTGCCGAGGCTGCGGTAGATGTCCCTGGCCTGGGTCAGGGGCTCGACGGCCGCGCGCGGCCCGCCCGAGTCGAGGTGCGCCTCGCCGAGGTAGCGCAGGCTGAGTGCCATCCACCACCGGTCGTCGAGCTCCTCGAAGGCGTGTACGGCCCGGCGCAGCTCACCCTCCGACTCCTCGATCCGGCCCAGCCTGGCCAGCGCCCGCCCGGCCGACAGCGCGGTGCGCGCCACTCCCCAGGAGTCGCCGAGCGCCACCAGGATCTCCTCCGCCCGCCGGACGAAGTCGAGCTCGCGCAGCCCATTGGACGGGTCGCCGACCTCGCCGGCGGCACGCAGGCAGCGGGCCTCCTCCCACAGTTCGCCCCGCTGCCGGAACATCTCGGCGGCGCGGTCGAGGCTGAATCCGGCCTTGGTGAAGCCCTCCAGAGCGGCCCGGTGCTCGCCTTCGCGGTGCCGGCCGCGGGCCTGCGCGGCGAGCACCTCGCCGTAGGCACGCAGCGTCTGGGCCTCGGAGTAGCGGTTGCCCGCGTGCTTGAACACCTCAAGGGCGTCTTCGAGCAGCTCCCTGGCCTCCTCGGGCCGCCGCTCGGCCAGCCGCATCTCGGCGAGGTTGCGCTGGGTGCGGGCCATCCACCAGAAGTCCTCCTCACCCTTGAAGGAGGTGATGGCACCGATCAGGTAGGACTGCGCGCGGTCGAGGTGGCCGTCGTTGAACAGGGCCATGCCGATCGCCCGCATCGCCCGGGCCGCCCACCACGTCTCGCCCAGGTCGGTGAAGATCTCCAGCGCCTGCTCGGCGCCCACCCGGCCCTGCTCGTGCCCGCCGAGACCGCCCTGCACGGCCGCGCGGTCGAGCAACGCGATGCCCAGGGCGCGCCGGTCGCCGGTGTGCCGCGCGGCCTCGCAGCCCGCCTCGGCCACGGCGTGCCAGTCGGTCCAGTAGGCGCGCAGCGAGTGGCACAGCGAGCAGAACGCCCTGGCCAGCCCCGAGGTCAGCTCCCACAGCTCCAGATTCCTGGCCAGGTTGATCATGGCGAGCAGCGAGAGCCGCTCGGCGTTGAGCCAGTCGCCCGCGTGCGTCTGCCCCTCGATGCCGGAGCTGCGCCCGCCGCGGCTCCAGTCCTGCGGCCAGCGTTCCTGGGCCGCCTCCTCCGCGCGGCGGCGGTAGCCGTACAGCACCCGCTCGATCGCGGCCCGGCGCCGGCCCTGGTCGTCCTCCTCAGCCAACTCGGTGGCGAACAGCCGGACCAGGTCGTGCAGGCGGTAGCGCATGGCGCCGGTCTGGTCGACGCCCGAGCTCTCGGCGAGCTGCGCGTCGATCAGCGCCTCCAGCTGGTCGGCGCCGTCGAGCCCGGAGATGTCGAGCAGCTCGCCCGCCACCCAGCCGGGCACGTCTGGCGAGGTGAGCGCGGACAGCAGACGCAGCAGGCGACGCTGCATGCCGGTGCAGTCGTCGTAGCTGAGCTGCACGGAGGCGCGCACGCTCTTGTCGACGGTCTGCGCGAGTTCGAGCTGGTCGAGACGGCGGCGCTCATCGGCCAGCCGATCGGCCATCTCGCGCAGCGCCCAGTGCTCGCGGGTGGCCAGCCGGCCGCCGCAGATGTTGATCGCCAGCGGCAGGTAGTCGCAGATCCGGACGATCTCCTTGGCCGAGGCGAGGTCGTCGACCACCCGGTCGCCGCCGGCCAGCCTGGCCAGCAGCTCCACACCGTGGGCCTCGCTGAACACGCCCAGCTGGGTGTCGTGGGTGCCGTTGAGGAACAGCGGCTGGCGCGAGGTGACCAGCACGGCGCAGCCCGGCTCGGCCGGGATCAGCGGCTTGACCTGGTCGGCGCCGTGCGCGTTGTCGAGGCCGATGAGGATCCTGCGGTCCTTGGTCCAGGTCAGCCAGAGCTTGCGCAGCTCGTCGAGACCGCCGGGATCGGTGGTCAGCCGGACGCCCAGCGCGCGCAGGAACCCGATCAGCACCTCCTCCGGGCGCACCGGGGCGTCGACGCCGCCCCGCAGGTCCGCGTAGAGGCGCCCGTCGGGGAACGCGCCGGCGACCTCCTGCCCGAACCTGGCCGTCAGCGCCGACTTGCCGACGCCGCCCCGGCCGTACACGGAGACGACCAGCGGCGGTGAGACATCTCCGGCCTTGGACTTGCGCCGCTCGCCGAAGACCGTCCGCAGCTCGGCGAGCGACTCGACGCGCCCGGTGAAGTGCTCGGGCACGGGCGGCCACTGGTCCGGCGGACGCGAGGACGGCTCGGCCGTGATCTCGCGCTTGGGCCGCGCCTCGGTCGTGGCCCAGGTGGTGAGCCCGACGAGGAGCGCCGCGATCATCGTCACGCCCACCTTCGCGACGGGCGGGATGTCCCAGTCGACGGAAGCGGCCAGGACGCTGGCCGCCGCGGCCGCGATGCCGGCCGAGACCGGCGCGGCCCATGGAACCCTCCTACGCCGCGAACGCGGCTTCTCCGGCAGCTGCCCTGTCAAGGACCACCTCCGGGGGTGATTCAAGCGGATGGGGTACGGCCTGCGCCAGCCGTACCCCGTCCTTAAGCTAAAGGCCGATCACCGGGCAGGTGGCCGTCACCGTCTTGGCCGGGTCGCTCTCCGACGTCGCGGTGAGCTTGACCTTGCCGAGCCGGTCACCACCCGAGGCGCGCACGGCGTTGACCGTGACCACCTCCTGCTTGCCGAAGTCGACTGCGGCCAGGGCGTTGGGCAGCTGGGCGGTCCAGCCCTTGCCCTGCACCTCGGCCTTGAGCCGGTAGACGTCGGAGTTGAGGTAGGCGCTGACGTCCTCGGGGTGCTGCCCCTGCGCCGAGGCCGCCTTACCGGTGTTGAACAGCGGGAACTTACAGGTCGTCACGCCCTTGCCGGCCGGGATCCCGGCCGCGGGCAGCAGCTTGACGCCGCGCTTCTGCGGGCCCGCGCCGTCGAGCGAGCGGATCGCGACCGTGTACGACAGCGTGCCCTCGCGGTCGCGCTTCAGGTCGGTCACGTAGAAGTGCAGGCGGTTGGCCTGGTCGACGTACTCGTACTGGCTGCCGGAGCCGGTGCCCGCGTGGAAGAGCGCGTCGGACAGCTGGCGGTAGTCGCCGATCGTGATCGGCACCTTGGTCCCGTCGGGCATGACGTAGTCGGTCATCCCGATGTCCTGCGGGTTGGCGTCGATCACCCACTCGAACGGAGAGCGGTCCTGGTTCTTGGTCTTGGCCACGAGCACGCCGGAGTCGGGGGTGAAGGAGTCGGTGCCGACCCGGTCGACGACCTCGACCGTGTAGTTCTCGTAGCCGCCGCCGTCGCAGAGCGGGTTGGTCTGCGTGCTGCAGGCCGGGCCCTTGTCGCCGGTGTCGAAGGAGATGTTGACGCCCGACAGCTCGTTCTGGCCCGGCTGCACCTCGCGGGCGATGACCCTGGCCTTGACCAGGCCCGACTCGTCGAGGGCCTCACGTGACAGGCGCAGCACGTTCTGCTCGTCGACCATCGCCAGCTTGATCTTGTTGCGCAGCATGTGCTGGGCGCCCATGGAGGCGCCGGAGGTCGGCGGGATCAGCCAGCGGGAGTGCGGGCCGCCGGGGCCGTTGAAGCTGCCCCGGCTGAGCATCTCCCAGATGCCGGTGTAGGCGCGGCGGGCCGGGACGCCGTAGGGGTTGTTGTAGTTGTCCGCTACACCGAGGATGTGGCTGAACTCGTGGGCGTACACGGCCATGCCGGAGCTCTCGGCCTGGACGGAGTCGACGCCGAGGTTGGCGTTGGGCCAGAAGGTGGAGCCGGCCTGCCAGGAGGTCCAGTCGACGTAGCGGGTCTCGGCCCAGTTCGGCAGGGCGGGGTCGGGCGGACCCCACTCGTCGGTCACATCCTCCTTGGTAGGAAATTTCATCATCCCGAACTCCTGCCAGGTGGACGACTCGTCCTGGCCGGCGCTCACGTAGAAGATGAAGTCGAACTGCTTGGCCGCCTCTTCGCCGATCGCGCCGATGAACGCGGCGTGACCGTCGGTACGCAGGTTCTTGTCGCACGAGTCGCCCGCCGGGCAGGCGGTGCCGCCCTGGAACTCCATGGCGTACTCGTGGTCCTTGCCCGGCATGGTGTACGGGCCGAAGCCGGTCAGCTCGACCCCGTAACGCCCACCGGAGTCCTCCATCCAGTACTCGTGGATGGTGTGACCCTTGTTGAGGTCGTTCGGGGTGTTGAGGAAGTCCTGGTAGAACTTCGCCACCTGGTCACGCGGGATGTCGTGGGCCTCGGCGCTCGGGTTCTTGAAGATCGTCGAGCCCTTGGGCTGGGTGACCACGAACGGCTGGTTCGGATAGTCCAGGAGCACCAGCGCGCCCTTGAAGGTGCGCTTGGAGCCCTTGACGGCCGGGTCGTTCCAGCGGGTGCCCGGCACCTTCTTGTAGTCCGCCCACGTCATGTGGTCGGGGTTCTCCCAGTTCTGCGGGTCGATGGGCGCGATGCCGCCCACCGAGCGGCTACGCAGCGACTGGGCGTCCGAGGGCGCGTCCTGTTGCCAGGGCTGGGTCTGCGGCCAGTGGTTCTGCCGCCAGGGGTACTCGGGATCGTCTGTGGGGGGTGCTGCGGAAGCCGGGGTCGCCACAAGGCTCATCGGAATCAGCACGAGGGCCGCCAGCAGACCTTTCAGCAGCTTCTTGGGGGCAATCACGGATCGACGTTATAGACGAAGTTGACGGAGATCACCGATCAGTTGTAGGGAAGACTTGTGGCGTGTCCTCCTACAAATGACGAAATATCCAGGTGACGTGGTGGCGGATCTCCAGCGGACCGTGGACGAGCTGGCCGCTCGCCTTGACAGACCGCTGTTGCTGGAGGACCGCGTGCAACGCGTCGTCGTCTACAGCGAGCAGAACGGCGCCATGGACGACGTCCGCCGCGAGTCGATCCTGCGCCGGCACTCCACCCCCGAGGTGCGCCAGTGGGTGCGGTCGGCTGGGATCCACGAAGCCACTGGGCCGTTACGCATCCCGGGCGCGCCGCACCTGGGCCTGCTCCCCCGGGTCTGCGTTCCGGTGCGGCACGAGGCCGGGCTGCTGGGCTTCCTCTGGTTCATCGACTCCGGCCCGGCCATGTCCGGCGCGCGGATGGCCGAGGCCGCCGCGGCGGCGCCCGCCCTGGCCCTGACGCTCTACCACGAGAGCCTGGCCACCGGGCTGGCCTCGCACCGGGAGCTGGAGGCGGTCACCGGCCTGCTGCTCGGTGAGCGGGACTCGGCCAGGCAGCTGATCGAGGCCGGCGCCTTCCCGCAGGCTCAGCCGGTGACCGTACTGGTGGCCAGACCGCTGTCGGACGAGCCGGACGAGGCGCTGCGGCTCGCGCTGGAGCAGGGCCTGCTCGCGCTGCGGCGGCGGCTGAGCGGGCACCACCCCCTGCACCTGGTCCGCTACGACCACGCCGTGCTGCTGACCGCGGGCGGCGCGATGGCGGCCGACGAGCTGCACGCGGCGATGTCGATCCCGGTGGTGGTCGGGATCGGGCGGGCCAGGCCGGCGCTCGCCGAGGCCGCCGAGTCGTACACGGAGGCGCGGCACGCGGCCGAGGTGGCCGCCCGGGTGCCCGATCTCGGGCGATCGGTGGAGTGGGCCCGGCTCGGCGTCTACCGGATGCTCACCCATCTTCCGCACCACGAGCTGCATCCGGGGCTGGCGGAGCTGCTCGCCGACGAGCAGTATCTGCCGCTGCTGGAGACGCTGGAGACGTACCTGGATCTGGCGGGCAGCGCGGTGGCCACGTCGCGGGCGCTGCGCCTGCACCGCACCTCCCTGTACTACCGGCTGCAGCGGCTGGAGGAACTGGCCCGCACCGATCTGAAGGACGGCGGCGAGCGGCTGGCCCTGCATCTCAGCCTCAAGCTCGCCCGGCTCTCCGGCAGCTACCGGCCCAGGGAGGCGCGGCCCGGCACGTGATTGCATGCCCGGCCCAGCTCACGTTTAATGCCCAGAAGGAAAGCCCCCGCAGGTAAAGACCAGAAGGTTTAAGCCCAGCGGGTAAATCCAGCAGGTCATCCGACGGGAGGTCCTCTTGCCGTCCGCGAAGCGTGCCACATCTGGCCGAGCGCCGAAACTCGGCAGGCGCACGCCCGCGCCCATCGTCCTCCACTCCGCCCCGCTGGTGCTGCCGATCGGCGCCGACCCGCTGCGCGGCGCCGCGATCGCGGTCCGGGGCGAACGCGTCCTCCAGGTGGGGCTCCGGGAGGAGCTGCTCGCCTACTTCCCCGTCACCCGGGAGCAACGCTGGCCGGGGATGATCGTGGCGGGGCTGGTGGACGCCTGCGCCACGGCGGCCGTGCCGCCGCCCGGGGTGACCGCGAGAGCCGGCGTCGCCGCCGACCCGGCCGAGCCGGCCCGGCTGCCCGGCGTCTCCTACGTCGAGGTGTCGTACGAGTCCGAGCAGGTCTGGGAGGAGACCGGGCGCGACGCGGTCATCACCGCCATCCGCGAGGTCGATCGGCCGCGTACGGTGGGCATCGCCGCCTACACGCCCGACCCGCAGGTCCTGGAGGACGTGGCGGTGCTGGCCAGGACGTTCGGCCTGCGGCTGCTGGCCGACCTGGACCGCCATTCGCCCGCGGCGCTCGACGAGGCGGGCATCCTGGGGCCGCACTGCCACGTGGCCTGCGACCGGCCGCTGGATCCCGGCGAGCGCAAGCTGCTGCGGCTGCGCAAGAGCGTGGTCGCCCTCTGCCCGTCGCCGCCCGACGACCTGCCGGCGCTCCTGGACGAGGGCAACCGCGTCGCCTTCGGCACCCGCGCCCCCGCCCCGGTGGCCGATCTGCTCACCCTGGCCAGATCCATCAGGCAGTACGCCAAGGGGCGCGGGCTGCGATCCCCGGGCCTGGACCGCAGGCTGGTCGAGGCCGCCACGCTGGGTGGGGCGCGGGCGCTCGGCATGTCGAGTGGGGCGGGCCGGATCGGGGCGCTGGGGCCGGGCAGCCGGGCCGACTTCGCGGTGTTCGACGCCCGCGGCCGTTACCCGTACGCCGCCCTGCTGAGCGGGGCACCCTGCCTCGCCACAGTCGTCGGCGGCGCGGTCATCGGTGGCGCGGTCGTCGGTGGCGCGGTCGTCGGTGGTACCGTCGAAGACGGCGCGGTCGGCGAGAGCTGAGTGGCGCCTAGCGTGGCTGGCCGTCGACCACCCCGAGCAGCTCCTTGAGCTGGTCGCGCTGGTCATCGGACAGGACCGCGAACAGGTCCTGACCCGCCTGTCTGCGCGCCTCTCGCGACCGCTCCTGCATCTCGCGGCCCGTCGGCGTGATCACGACCAGCGTGGAGCGCCGGTTGGCCGGGTCGATCTCCCTGCGCACCAGGCCCGCCCGCTCCAGGGTGTCGATGACCGGCGTGACCGAGCGCGGCACGATCCTCAGCTCATCGGCGAGCTGCACCATCCTGAGCGGCCGGTCGGCGTCGGCGAGCGCGCGCAGCGCCCGCGCCTGCCCCGGGTTCACGCCGAGGGGGGCGAGGCGATGCGCGTAACCGTGCCGCAGGCGGCGGCTGACCCGGTGCAGGAGCTCCGACAGCTCCACGTCCTCCATGCCGGATAGCTTAGCCGGAATAAGTATGAGTTAACCTCTGTTTGAGGGAGCATCTGATTAGGAGGCCTACTTGGCCGAGGAACCACGCGCGCCCTTGCGGCGCATCATCAAACTCTTCCGCGCCTACCGGGGGCGGCTGGCCGTGGTCGGCGCCCTCATCCTGCTGTCGTCACTGGTCTCACTGGCCTCGCCGTTCCTGCTGCGCGAGGTGCTGGACGTGGCGATCCCCTCCCGCGACGCCATGCTGCTCGCGCTGCTGGCCCTGGGCATGATCCTGGTCGCGATCATCACCAGTGTGTTCGACGTACTGCAGACGCTGGTGTCCACCACGGTCGGCCAGCGGGTCATGCACGACCTGCGTACCGCCGTCTACGGCCACCTGCAGCGCATGTCGCTAGCCTTCTTCACCCGCACCAAGACCGGTGAGGTCCAGTCCCGCATCGCCAACGACATCGGCGGCATGCAGTCGGTGGTCACCTCCACCGCCACCTCGCTCATCTCGAACCTGACCACCGTGATCGCCACGGTCGTGGCCATGCTGGCGCTCGACTGGCGGCTGACCCTGATCTCGCTCCTGCTGCTGCCGGTGTTCGTGGGGATCAGCCGCAAGGTCGGCGAGGAGCGCCACCGCATCACCACCGAGCGGCAGCGGAAGCTGGCCGTGATCTCGTCGATGGTGCAGGAGTCACTGTCGATCAGCGGCATCCTGCTCGGCCGTACGATGGGCCGCTCGCCCGCGCTCACCGAGCGCTTCGCCGACGCCTCCGACGAGCTGGCCGAGCTGGGCGTGCGGTCCAGCATGGCGGGGCGCTGGCGGCAGTCGTCGATCCAGATCGTCATGGCCGCGATGCCCGCGCTGGTCTACTGGGCGGTCGGCTACACCGGCGTGATCTCCGTCGGCACGCTGGTGGCGTTCACGACGTTGCAGGTCAGCCTGTTCAGGCCGGCGGTGTCGCTGCTGCGGCTCGGGGTCGAGGTGCAGAGCTCGCTCGCGCTGTTCGGGCGCATCTTCGAGTATCTGGACCTGTCGATCGACATCCACCCGGGCACGCGTACGCTGAGCGACGTCCGCGGCGAGGTCCGCTACGAGCGGGTCGACTTCTCCTACGACTCCCACGACGAGGAGCCCACGCTCAGCGACGTGGACATCACCGTGCCGCCGGGCACCAGCCTGGCCGTCGTCGGCGAGACCGGCTCCGGCAAGACGACGCTCAGCTACCTGCTGCCCCGGCTCTACGACGTGACCGGCGGCCGGGTGACCATCGACGGGGTGGACGTCCGCGACCTCACCTTCGAGACGCTGGCCGAGACGGTCGGCGTGGTCTCCCAGGAGACGTACCTGTTCCACGCCACGATCGCCGAGAACCTGCGCTTCGCCCGCCCGTCGGCCACGGACGAGGAGCTGGCGGAGGCGGCCAGGGCGGCGCGCATCCACGACCACATCGCCTCGCTGCCCGACGGCTACGAGACGCTGGTGGGCGAGCGCGGCTACCGGTTCTCCGGGGGTGAGAAGCAGCGGCTGGCCATCGCCCGCACCCTGCTGCGCAACCCGCCGGTGCTCGTGCTCGACGAGGCGACCAGCGCTCTCGACACGCAGACGGAGCGGGCCGTACAGGAGGCGCTGGACACGCTCGCCGAGGGCCGTACCACGATCATGATCGCGCATCGCCTCTCCACGGTCCGCGACGCGGACCAGATCGTCGTCCTGGACGGCGGCCGGGTCGTCGAGCGCGGCACGCACGACACGCTGATGTCGCTGGAGGGCCACTACGCGGCCCTGGTGGACCGGGACCGCCCACTCGAACCGGTCTGACCTTCTTTCACCGGGCACCCGCCCGCAGTGCCCGCGCTGGACCGCAGCGCCTCCATCTGGCCGCTGAACTCCGGCCGGCCGGCGTCCATCCCTGGAGAACGCCTGACGGCACACCGTAATCTCGGACAGGTGCACACCACCAGATACGCCCCCAACGGCATGGTGTCCAGCGTCGACCACCTCGCCTCCTCCGCCGGAGTGGCGGCGCTGGAGCGCGGCGGGTCGGCCGCCGACGCGGCCATCGCCGCCAACGCCGTCCTGGCCGTAACGGCGCCGCACATGTGCGGGCTCGGCGGGGACCTGTTCGCCCTGATCCACGATGGTTCGGGATCGGTCAACCCCGGGCAGGCGGGCGTAGTCGGCCCTAGGAAGGCGGGCGCGGTCGGCCCTGGGCAGGCGGGCGCGGTGAGCGCGCTCAACGCGTCCGGGAGGGCCGGCTCGGGCGCCGACCCGGACCGGCTGCGCGCCGAGGGACACCGGCGCATGCCGCACCAGCACGACATCCGCTCCGTGCCGGTGCCCGGCTGCGTCGACGGCTGGCTCGCGCTGCACGCCAGGCACGGCCGCCTTCCGCTCGCCGACCTGCTCGAACCGGCGATCCGCCTGGCCCGCGACGGCTTCCCCGCCTCCCCGCTGATGCTCGCGGGCGCGCGCGTGGCGTCCCAGAGCCCCGGCAGTGGCGACTTCGCGACCGTACGCAGGGCGGGCGACCGCGTGTCGCGACCCGGTGTCGCCCGTACGCTCAAGGCCATCGCCGCGTCGGGACGCGAGGGCTTCTACGGCGGCGAGTTCGGCGCGGGGCTGCTCGAAATCGGCGGCGGCGAGTACGCGGAGTCCGATCTGTCCAGCCCGCTCGCCGACTGGGTCGAGCCGCTGAAGGTGCGCGCCTTCGGCCACGACGTCTGGTCGATGCCGCCGAACTCCCAGGGCTACCTCCTCCTGATGTCGCTCGGCATCGTCGAAGGGCTGGGCCTGCCGGTCTCACCGGGCCACGCCGCCTGGGCCCATCTGCTGGCCGAGGCCGCGCGCATCGCCGGGCACGACCGTCTCGACGTACTCCATGAGAGCGCGAAGGACCTGCTCACCCCCGATGAGATCGCCCGGCGGCGCTCACTGATCGACCCGGCGGCGCCGCTGAGCGTGCGGGCCCCGAGCGCCGACGGCGACACGACCTATCTGTGCGCGGTGGACGGCGACGGCGTGGGCGTGTCCTTGATCCAGTCGAACGCGGCCGGGTTCGGCAGCCTGCTGTTCGAGCCACGCACCGGGATCAACCTCCACAACCGGGGCATCGGCTTCTCGCTCACGCCCGGCCATCCCGCCGAGTACGCTCCCGGCCGCCGCCCGCCCCACACCCTCGCGCCCGCGCTGATCACCCGCCCGGACGGCTCACTCCGCTCGGTCGTCGGGACGATGGGCGGCGACGCGCAGCCGCAGATCCTGCTCCAGATCATCACCCGGCTGCTCAGGTACGGGGAGACGCCCGGTCAGGCCGTCTCCGCGCCCAGATGGCGGTTGAGCCCCGGCGACACCGGCTTCGACACCTGGGCCGCCCCGGCCGACCCGGTCATCGACCTGGAAGAGGGCGCCACCTGGGCGGACGGCCTGTCGGCGCTCGGACATCAGGTGTCCGCCCGGCCGTACGGGAGCCTGTTCGGGCACGCGCACGTCATCGACGTACGCCCGGACGGGATGCTGGCGGGGGCGGCCGATCCACGCTCACTCATCGGCGCCGCGCTCGGCCGGTAACGGTATTACCAGGGGCAGGGTTCGGGGCGTGGCGCTGGGTAGGAGAGCGCGTATGACCGAACAACCTCCGGACAGGTACGGCTTGAGCGACGAGCAGCGGATCGAGGTCGACGAATGGACTGACGACCTCGGCCTCAGCCACGACATAGAAGAGGACGACCCCGCGCACGAGGACACGCTCGACGAGCGACTGCGGCGCGAGGCGCCCGACCGGGAACGCGCCCCCCGCCCCTCGCACCGGCTCACCCAGCCCGACGAGGGGCTGGCACCCGACACGGAGAGCGAGGAGTGGGGCGAGGATTGGGGGCAGGACGACGGCGACCTCTCCGCCGAGGAACGCGCGGTCCGCGTCGACCCCGATGACGAGCTGAGGTGAGCCGCTCCAGCGCGGACGGCAGACCGTCGTGACGAACTCAGGCGAGCCGTTCCGGCGCGGGTGGTCGGGCGGGATGAGGAACTCAGGCGAGCCGCTCCAACGCGGGCAGCAGGGCGGGCAGATCGTCGACGATCATGTCGGCGGCCCGCGCCTGCGGCCGCTCGGCGTGCAGATACCCCCAAGGGCCCCGGCGCAGCAACGCCGTGCGCATGCCCGCCCGAGAAGCGGGGAGCACGTCGTTGTCCAGCCGGTCCCCCACATAGAGGATCTCGGCGGGCTCCCGCCCGGCGATGGCCGCCACCTTGGCGAAGAACTCGGGAGCGGGCTTGGACACCCCCCAGCCCTCAGAGGTGTGCACCGAGTCCACGGGTAGGTCCATGGCGACCAGCGCGCCATAGGCCCTGGCCGGCTGGTTGCCCGCGACGATCACCTGGAATCCCGCCTCACGCAGGGCCTTGAAGGCCGCGCGGACGTCGGGGTAGAGATCGTCGGCGTCGAAGTGGTTGCGCAGGCTGTGGGGCTCGTCCCGCTCCCAGGCCGCCATCTCGGCCTCGATGTCGAGGCCGGGCCGTACGAGCTGGAACGCCTCGCTGTGGGAGCGGTCGAGCGCGGCCATTCCGCCGAGCGCGCCCATCAGCACAAAACTGCTCACGCCGAGCCGGTCGGCCCAGCGGGACCAGATGCGGGTCTCGTCGATGAGCGTCTCACCGACGTCGAACACCACTGCCTTGATCATCAAGCCTCCTGGATAGTCCCCCTAACTGTACGGATTCCTCATCGATCTCCAGCAAAGGGACATGTCATCCGTGAAACGGGCGACGCCAAGGACCGGCAACTCGAAGAGCACCGGGCGCCGACGTGTCAGGGACGTCTCGGGACTGAGGGGCTTGAGCTTCCTGGGTTTTGGAGTGTGTTCGAGTCGGGCACGTGGAATACTTAGCGTGCCCGTTCGAATACGAAGGGACAGATTCGCATGGTCGCCATGGCTATTCGGGACGACGAAGACACCGAGCAGGAACAGGTCAGCAACAGCCTTCTGCCGTCTACCGCCCGAGAGTTGTTCGATGCCCTCCCCGAACTCCCCGGCCTCCGGGCAGAAGTCATCGAAGGGAACTTGATCGTGAGCCCAGTAGGCAGCCCTGAACACAGCTGGATCGGCTCCGACCTCTTTGTAGCCCTCCTGCCGCTCAGAGATGAACGCGGCTGGCGAGCCTCTCTGGGCACCCTGAACATCTGCATCGACGGTTCACGAGACTCTCTTGTGCCGGACTACGTGCTAGCACCCCGCGATTGCCCGCGCTGGGGTACCTACGAACTGCAGTCTCAGCACCTCTTCATGGTGGCGGAAGTCGTCGCGCCGAGCAGCGTTCATCGAGATCACCATGAGAAGCCGCAGATCTATGCACAAGGCGGAGTGCCGGTCTACCTGTTGATCGATCCGATCGCCGCTCAACCAGCCGCCACCGTGTTCAGCGAGATCAAGGATGGCGTCTACCAGCAAGCGGCCAGAGCAGTCATGGGGGCTCCACTGCACCTGCCCAAACCGATCGACTTCGAGCTCGACACCTCCATCTTCAAGGCCTAAGCCGCTCCAGACAGAGGGACGAACTCAACGGTGACCGCCTCTCGCACGCCACACGCGAAATTTCACTGGATCGGCGATCAGCGCATGCCCGCGACCGCGCGGGAGATGTTCGACGCCCTCCCCGAACTCCCCGGTTTCCGGGCCGAGGTCATCGACGGGAACCTGATCTTGACTCGCGTTGGGACTCCCGAGCACGCCGACTGCGCGATGGCGCTCTTCCGGACGCTCATACCTGTCCTGGACGAGCATGGTTGGGAAGTATTTACCGGCAACGTCGATGTGTGCATCGAGGGGCCACAAGATCCCGTCGAGCCCGACTTCGTCCTGGCTCCAGTCGACTGCCCCCGCTGGGACGAAAGAGAACTGCTGTCCTCAGGCCTGATCATGGTCGCCGAGGTCGTCTCCACCAGCAGCGCCCGAAGAGACCGAGAAGACAAGCCCCCGCTCTACGCGACCGGCGGCGTGCCGATCTACCTGCTGATCGACACCATCGCCAAACCACCGTCCGTCACCGTCTACAGCGGCATCGACGACGGCGTCTACCGGACCACGGCCACCGTGCCCGTCGGGACCCCGCTCCGGCTGCCGGCCCCGATCGACGTCGAGCTCGACACCTCCATCTTCAAGGCGTGAGCCGCTCGCTCAATCTTCAAGGCGTGAGCCGCTCCATCTATCTCAAAGCGTGAGCTTCTCCATCGCTTTGGCGATGCGCTTCTCCGACACCGGCGTGGGCGTGCCCAGCGTCTGGGCGAAGAAGCTGACCCTCAGCTCCTCGATCATCCAGCGGATCTCCAGCACGTCCGGATCTGAGCGTCGCGCCGGGTGGAGCCGGGCCAGCAGGTCCTCATAGGCGTCCTCCACCTTGTGCACCCGGTCCATCCACTCCTCGTCCCGCCACGGCTCCTCGGGGAGCTTGGTCAGGCGGCGTTCGATGGCTCGGATATAGCGGAGTATGTCGGGTAGGCGGCGATAGCCCGTCGCGGTGATGAAGCCCGCGAAGACGAGTTTGCCCAGTTGGTCGCGGACGTCCGAGGTGGAGGCGCTCTGCCGTAGGGCGTCGAGACGGGTGCCGATCGCGTGCCACACGGTCAAGATCTGCTCCGTGCGCCCCAGCACCTCGGCCGAGGTCTCGTGCACGTGCGCGCGTACGTGCTGATAGAGCCGGTCGAACGAGACCGGGTCCCAGGCGGGGCCACCCAGGTCGAGCATCAGCTTGTCGATCGCCGCGTTGACCACGTCGTCGAAGAGCGCCACGGCGCCCCCGTGCGGGCTGCGCGAGAGGGCCAGTTTGGCCTGGTTGGACAGGCCGCCCAGCAGTGACTTGGCCGGGTTGGTGACGTTGAGCAGGAGCAGGCGGCGGGTGCCGGGCCAGTGGGAGCGGCGCTGCTCGGCCTCCGTCTCGAAGATCTTGATCGACACGGAGTCGCCGTCGTCCACCAGCGCCGGGTAGCCCTTCATGCGGCCCTGCTCGAAGACCTTGGGCAGGGTGCCGAAGCTCCAGGTGTGCAGGCCCGACTGCTCCAGGTCGTCGGCGGCGGCCGAGAGCGTCTTCCGCAGGCGCGGCGCCAGGCGCCGCTTAAGGGCGTCGAGGTCCTTGTCCTCGGCGATCGTGCGCTTGCGCTCGTCGATCACCCGGTAGGTGATGCGCAGGTGGTCGGGGACCTGGTCGAGCTGCCAGGCGTCGTGCGGCACGCGTACGCCGGTCAGCCGCAGCAGCTCCCGCTCCACGGCCTCCAGCAGGGGTTCGCCGCCTTGGCGTACGCCTTCGAGCACCTGCTTGGCGTAGTTGGGGGCGGGGACGAAGTTGCGGCGCAGGTGCTTGGGTAGCGACCTGATCAGAGCGGTGATCAGCTCGTCGCGCAGGCCGGGGATCTGCCAGTCGAACCCGTCGGAGCTGACCTGGTTGAGCACCTGCAGCGGTACGTGCACCGTGACGCCGTCGGCGTCGGCGCCGGGCTCGAACTGGTAGGTCAGCTTCATCCGCTGGCCGAGCTGCCGCCAGGCGTCGGGGTAGTCGTGGGCGCTGACGTCGGCGCCCTCGTTGACCAGCATCTCGGGCGAGTACGTCAGCAGGTCGGGCTCGGCGGTCCTGACCTTCTTCCACCAGGAGTCGAAGTGGCGCGCGGACACGACGTCGGCGGGGACGCGCTGGTCATAGAAGTCGAACAGGGCCTCGTCGTCGACCATGATGTCGCGCCGGCGGGCCCGGTTCTCCAGCTCCTCGACCTCTTCGAGCAGCTTCCGGTTGTCCTGGAGGAAGCGGTGGTGACTGTCCCAGTCGCCTTCGACGAGCGCGTGCCTGATGAACAGCTCGCGTGACAGGTCGGGGTCGATGCGGCCGTAGTTGACCTTCCGCCCGGCCACCAGCGGCACCCCATAGAGGGTGACCTTCTCCAATGCGATCACCGCGCCCTGGTTCTTCTCCCAGTGCGGCTCGGAGTAGGTGCGTTTGACCAGGTGCTGGGCGAGTGGCTCGACCCAGTCGGGTTCGATCTTGGCGTTGACCCTGGCCCACAGCCGGGAGGTCTCGACGAGCTCGGCCGACATCACCCACTGGGGCTGCTTCTTGGCCAGCGCGGAGCCGGGGAAGATGGCGAACCGGGCGTTGCGGGCGCCGATGTACTCCTGGATCGGGCGGCGCCCGTCGGGGGCCCGCTTCTCCATGACGTCCTTGACGCCGATGTGCGACAGCAGGCCCACCAGCAGCGCGGCGTGCACCTGCTGCGGGTCGGCCTGCTGGCTCCCCGGCTGGGCGCCGAGGGACTGGCGGATCTGGCTGTAGATGTCCTGCCACTCGCGTACGCGCAGGTAGTTGAGGAACTCCGACTTGCACAGGCGGCGGAAGGCGCTGGAGGACAGCTCGCGCTGTTTGTCCCGCAGGTGGTTCCACAGGTTGAGATAGGACAGGAAGTCGGACTCCGGGTCGGCGAAGCGGCGGTGCTTCTCGTCGGCCTGCTGCTGCTTGTCGACGGGCCGCTCGCGCGGGTCCTGGATGGACAGCGCGGCGGCGATGACCATGACCTCGCGCAGGCAGCCGTTCTTCTCAGCCTCCAGGACCATCCGGCCCAGGCGCGGGTCGACGGGCAGCCCGGCCAGCTTGCGTCCGATGCCCGTGATGCCGCCCTGGCCGTCGAAGGCGCCCAGCTCGTGCAGCAGGCTCACGCCGTCGCGTACCTGGCGGCGGTCCGGCGGCTCGACGAACGGGAACGCCTCGATGTCGCCCAGCCCGATCGAGGTCATCTGCAGGATGACCGAGGCGAGGTTGGTGCGCAGGATCTCCGGGTCGGTGAACTCCGGCCGCTTGAGGAAGTCCTCCTCCTCGTAGAGCCGGATGCAGACGCCGTCGGAGGTACGGCCCGAGCGGCCCTTGCGTTGGTTGGCGCTCGCCTGCGAGATGGCCTCGATCGGCAGGCGCTGCACCTTGGTGCGGTGGCTGTAGCGGGAGATGCGCGCGTAGCCCGGATCGACGACGTATTTGATGCCCGGGACGGTCAGCGACGTCTCGGCCACGTTGGTGGCCAGCACGATGCGGCGGCCGGTGTGGCGCTGGAACACGCGGTGCTGCTCGGCGGCGCTGAGCCGGGCGTACAGCGGCAGCACCTCGGTGTTGCGGAAGTCGGCCTTGTCGAGCGCGTCGGCGGCGTCGCGGATCTCCCGCTCGCCCGACAGGAACACCAGGATGTCGCCGGGACCCTCGGTGACCAGCTCGCGGCAGGCGTCGACGATGCCCTGCGTCTGGTCGTCGTCCTCGTCGAGCGGCCGGTAGCGCACCTCGACGGGGTACGTGCGGCCCGAGACCTCGACGATCGGGGCGTCGTCGAAGTGGCGGGAGAATCGCTCCGGGTCGATCGTGGCGCTGGTGATGATCAGCTTGAGGTCGGGGCGCTTGGGCAGCAGCTGCTTGAGGTAGCCGAGGATGAAGTCGATGTTGAGGCTGCGCTCGTGCGCCTCGTCGATGATCAGCGTGTCGTACTGCTCCAGCAGCCGGTCGTTCTGCAGCTCGGCCAGCAGGATGCCGTCGGTCATCAGCTTGACCAGGGTGCGGTCGCTCGCCTGGTCGGTGAAGCGCACCTTGTAGCCGACCGCCTGGCCCAGCTCGGTGCCCAGCTCTTCGGCGATGCGCTCGGCCACCGTACGGGCGGCGATGCGGCGCGGCTGGGTGTGGCCGACCAGGCCCCTGACACCGCGGCCCAGCTCCAGGCAGATCTTCGGGATCTGGGTGGTCTTGCCGGATCCGGTCTCCCCGGCGATGATCACGACCTGGTGGTCGCGGATGGCCGCGAGGATGTCGTCCTTGCGCTGGGATACGGGGAGATTTTCCGGATAGCTAATTTCTGGTACGGCTTCGCGGCGCCGGGCGAGGCGTCGCTCGGCGCGTTCCACGTCGGCGAGGATCTCCGCGGTGATCTTGTCCCGGGCCTCGCGGGAGCGTACCCGGCGCACGCCGTCGAGCCTGCGCCGCAATCGCCGCTGGTCGCGCGGCATCAACTCGGGCAGGCGGGACTGAAGCTCGGTGAGTGGAGAGGACAACGCAGAGGTTCCCATACTGCTATCAGGATATTTGAGCTCCGCGTCCCCGGAGCCAACCCACCATGCTGCCCGACGGCGCCGGTGTCCGCATCCGAATATCCGTCGACGGTGATCGCCCAGGTAGGGCCCGCGCTCGCTGGTTGACCGTGATCGCCCAAGACGGGCCCACTCTCCCCAGAGTTGTCGCCTTGGACGACCACGGTCACTAATGAGACTCCCGAGAAGCCCATCAGGTTGCGCTCCGGACCAACCTTTCTTGATCACCCAGGTCGGAGCGTTGCGAAGAAGACGGTCTCACCGTCTCGTACCGGCGCCCGGCCTGCTCCACCGGAGGAGCGTCTCCCTGGACAGACGCCAGCCACGGGCGGCGGGTGGGGCTCACCGTGCCGTGCCGTACAAAATAGCTATTTGACGGCGAGAGCCGCTCCTATGATGCCCGCTTCGTTGCGCAGGCGAGCGGGAACGACGGCGGTGTCCACGTGCACGTACGGAAGGAACTTGTCCGCCTTCTTGCTCACCCCGCCGCCGATGACGAACAGCGACGGCGAGAAGAGCATCTCCACGTGCCGCAGGTACTCCTCCACCCGCCCGGCCCACTTCTCCCACCCGAGGTCGTGCTCCTCACGGGCGTGATCGGAGGCGCGGCGCTCGGCGTCCTTGCCGTGGAGCTCCAGGTGCCCCAGCTCGGTGTTGGGTACCAGGACGCCGTCGACGAACACCGCGCTGCCGATGCCCGTCCCGAACGTCAGCATGATGACGGTCCCCATCCGGTCCCGGCCCTCGCCGAACCTCATCTCCGCGACGCCGGCCGCGTCGGCGTCGTTGAGTACGGTCGCGCCGTCGAAGAGCTTCCTCGCGTCGACGCCGATCCAGGAGCGGTCGACGTTCGCGGCCGTCATGATCACGCCGTCCACGACCACACCGGGGAACGTGACGCCGACCGGGCCCGTCCAGTCGAAGTGCTTGACGATCTCCACCACGACCTCGGCCACCTCACGCGGCTTGGCCGGCTGCGGCGTGGGGATGCGCAGGCGCTCCTCCGTCAGCCGCCCCGACGCGGTGTCCACGGGGGCGCCCTTGATCCCGGATCCGCCGATGTCAATGCCCAAAACTTCCATGTACCTCAACTCCCCAGGAAAACGCCCGATTGACGTCCAAGGCCAATATTTCTGACCGTTACTGAACCGCACTTG
Source organism: Nonomuraea sp. NPDC050022 (assembly GCF_044460705.1). Classification (NCBI taxonomy): domain Bacteria; kingdom Bacillati; phylum Actinomycetota; class Actinomycetes; order Streptosporangiales; family Streptosporangiaceae; genus Nonomuraea; species Nonomuraea sp. NPDC050022. Next base: position 470,182 of record NZ_JBITKE010000009.1, on the reverse strand, counting down.
CGTCCCCCACGTATCTCCGGCCACAAGCGCTAACAAGGAGGCACGGATGCGGCTCCGCATCATCACACTCTGCGCTGGTGCGGTCGTCTTGAGCACGACCCTCACCGCCCCCGCACAGGCAGCGACGAATACCAAGTTTGACGTCGTGAATCTCATTTCCGACATCCAGGGGAAGGCAGCAGTCCACGATCCTAAACTGGTCAACCCGTGGGGACTGGCCATGGGCAAGACCCTGTGGGTCTCCGACACGGGCACCGGCACCGCGACCGTCTACTCCGGAGCGGGCAGGAAGGAGGCGACCGAGGTGGCCATTCCCGGTGGCGCTCCGACCGGCCAGGTGTTCAACTCGGGGGAGGGCTTCACCGTCAAGGGCAAGCCCGCCACGTTCATCTTCGCCAGCCCGAGTGGCGCGATCACCGGCTGGAACGCCGAGGTGGACCCGAAGAACGCGATCATCGCGGCCTTCACCCGGGGCGCCGACTACAAGGGCCTCGCGATGGTGAACACCGACGACGGCGACTTCCTGCTGGCCGCCGACTTCGCCAACGGGCGCCTCGCCGCGTGGAACTCGGAGTTCGAGAAGATCAACCTGTCCCGCAGGGCGTTCAGGGACCCCTCGGTCCCCTCCAACTACCACCCGTACAACGTGACGTTCAGCGGCGGCAGCGTATGGGTCGCCTATGCCCTGCGGGACTCGCAGACCGGCAAGTCCATCGCGGGCTCCGGCAAGGGTTTCGTCAGCCGCTATAACGTGAACGGGCGCCTGGTCGGGCGCATCGCGCGTACCGGGCTCAACGCCCCTTGGGCCGTGACCGCCGCGCCGAAGCAGTTCGGCGCGTTCGCCGGATCGGTCCTGGTCGGCAACTTCGGCGACGGGACGATCCACGCCTACCGCGGCAACCGCCACCTGGGCGCGCTGCGCGATGGCAACGGCAGGACGGTCCAGTTGCCGGGCCTGTGGGACCTCGAGCCGGGCACCGCCGCCACCGGCGGCGAGAACGCCCTGTGGTTCTCCGCCGGCATCGACAAGGCCCAGCACGGCCTGGTGGGCGTGCTCCGGCCCGCCGGCACGGGATCGCAGGTGAGCACGCCTTCGTCGAGCCCCACGCCGACTAACCACTCGTCGCACAAGCCGTCGACGACGTCCAGTCAGTCTCCGTACGGGAGTTACTGACCGGACCCGCTGAACGTTTCCGGCACGGCAGGCGCGAGCCGTGCCGGAAACAAGCTCTTGTTCTTGTACGAGTTATGTAGGTCGTTTATGAGGCTTGGACGGGATAACACGCATCCCGTGCAAGTCCATATGCATTTATGATCATTCTTCCCAACGGACCGTCTCCTTCCACTCGGCCGAAGGGGGTTTCGCTCCAAGAGACCTCAGCCACGACGGGCCGTTTCCCTTTCGCTCCCTCGGAGGGGTATCCCTGCCGAAGGACCCCAGCCACCACCGGCCGTTTACTTCCGCTCCCCCGGAGGGGGCATCCCTCGCAAGGACCCCAGCCACCACCGGCCGTTTACTTCCGCTCCCCCGGAGGGGGCATCCCTCGCAAGAACCCCAGCCACCACCGGTCGGCACAGGGATCGAGACGGTCGTGTGACGAACCCCCCGGGGAACCTCGGTCGCTAGTCGAAGAGCCCGGTGAGCGCGGGAGTCAGGTCGGCGATGCTCCGGTAGTGCACACCGGTCATCCCCAGGGCCGTGGCGCCCGCCACGTTCTCCAGCCGGTCGTCGACGAACAGGCAGCGCTCCGGCGCGACGCCCGCCAGCTCTGCCGCGAGCTCGTAGATCCGCCGGTCGGGCTTGGCCACCCCCACCCGGGCACTGCTGACCACCGCGTCCGCGAAGTAGGCCAGCCCGAGCCGCTCCAGGTGCTCCTCCAGCGTGTCCATGGCGTTGGTGACCAGCACCACGGGCACCCGCCCCTGCGTCCGCGCCAGCAGCCCCCTGACCTCCTCGTCCACCCAGAACGGCACCGCCGCGAACTCGGCGGCGGCCCGGCGGGCGCGCTCGTCGCCGCCCAGCGCCACAGCGATGGACTCGACCCACTGGGCCTCGGTGATGTGACCGAGCGTGGCGGGGCCGATCAGGTCCGGGTCGAAGGCGGTCTTGCGCAGGGGCAGGCCATAACGGGCCTCAATGTCGGCCTGAACCGCGTGGTCGAAATGGCGGAGCACTCCATCGAGATCACAGAGAACCGCGTCAAAGGGGGTCACAGCCACCCATTGTGCCGTGCCAGCTGGGCGGCCTCGATCCTGTTGCGGGTGTTCGTCTTGCCGATGGCGGACGACAAGTGGTTGCGTACCGTGCTCTCCGAGAGGTGCAGCCGCGCCGCCACGTCCGCGATCGTGGAGCCGTCGAGCGCCGCGGTCAGTACGTCGCGCTCGCGATCCGTGAGCGGGCTGGGCCCGGCGTTCAGCGCGGCGGCGGCCAGGGCAGGATCGAGGATCCGCTCCCCCGCCACCGCCCGCCGGATCGCCGCGGCCAGCTCCTCAACCGGCCCGTCCTTGACCAGGAACCCCGCCGCCCCCGCCTCCATCGCCCGCCGCAGGTAGCCCGGCCTGGCGAACGTCGTCAGAATCAGCACCACGCACTCCGGCAGCGCGGCACGCAGTACGGGCAGCACGTCGAGCCCGCTGCGGCCGGGCAGCTCGATGTCGAGCAGCGCCACGTCGGGCCGGTGCTCCGTGGCGGCCGGCACGATCGCGTCGCCGGAGGAGACCTGGGCGACGATCTCCAGGTCGTCCTCCAGCCCGAGCAGCAGCGCCAGGGCGTCGCGCATCATCCCCTGATCCTCGGCGATCATGACCCTGATCACGACGCCTCCCCTCGCGCTGCGCGCCTACTTCCAGAAGGCCAGCTGGTGCTCGGCAGCGTAGTCGACCGGCCGGACGGCCCCCGGCGCCAGGGACAGGGTGCCGGACGAGACTCGCGGCCAGGCGGGCAGCCCGCGGCCGTTCGGGTCGCCGGTGCGGGCGAAGTTCGTCCAGTAGCTCATCATCTGCCCGGACAGCTTCTCCTGGGCGGGCGACAGCTTGGCCTTGGTCTCCGGGAAGATGTACGGCAGGTCGCCGGCGTGGTAGGCGCCCCAGTCGAAGTCCGCCTCCAGCGGCAGGAACATCGGCGCCTTCCGGTCGGCGAACTCGTAGCCGTAGACCGGCGCCTTCTTGGCCAGCAGGGCGTTCTGCTCATGGGTGGCCCGGGCCCACATACGATCGGTCAACACGGTAGCCCAAGCAATACTTGGCGACTTATAGCGATTTACCGGATATTTCCGGGCAATTCTCTCAGCCTTCGCCCCGAACGCATCTTTTAGCAATTTCCGGTAATCCGGAGAGGTGCCCTGGACGTCGTAATTCATCCCGACAAAGATCCGGTGTTCGTCCTTCGTCGTCCCGGCCAGGACCGGCATCGGGCTGGTGTGCCCCTTCCGCATCGCGTCGGCCGGCGACTCGGGCAGGACGTCGTTGCCGTACGCGTACGACTGAAAGGCGTTCATGATCTGCGGGACCTCAAGGATCTTCTTGACCGGCAGCGCGCGCAGGCACGCCAGGTCCGAGCAGCCGAGCTGCTTGGCGTACACCTCTCCTATAGCGCTCACCTGTGCGGCGGGCCGCCACGCGAAGGACGGCAGGGCGGGCACGCCCGGCACCATGCTGTTGGCGGGCATGTCCATCAGGGTCTCGCCGCTCTGCATGATCGCGCGCTGGAACAGGCCCTTCGCGCCCGGCGAGGATAGCTGGCCGCCGATCGACAGCGCGCCGTAGGAGACGCCGAAGGCGGTCACGTTGCCGGGGTCGCCGCCGAAGACCGCCGCGTTCCGCTTGACCCAGCGCAGCGCCTCCTGCTGGTCCTGCAGGCCGTACGTGCCCGAGTCGCGCAGCCCCGGATAGCCGAACCCGCTGAACACGCCGAGCCGGTAGTTGATCGTCACGACCACCACACCCTTGGCGGCCAGCTTCCGCGCGTCGGAGAAGTGGCCCGCGCCGACCGCGCCGTCGCCGTGGATCCACACCATGACCGGCCGGCCCTTCCCGGGGACGGCGGGCGTCGTGACGTTCAGGAACAGGCAGTCCTCGTTGTCGCTGCTGGTCGGCGCGTAGACGGTGCCGACCTGCGGGCACATGGCGCCCGGCTTGGTGGCCGCCCGCACTCCCTGCCACGCGGGCGCGGGCTTCGGCGCCTCCCAGCGCGCCGCCGTGGCGTACTTGATGCCCTGGAACAGGCGGTTCGTCGTGGTCACCGTGCCGCGCACGGCTCCCGACGCGGTCTCGACGACCGCCGGATCCGCGACGGGCCCGGGTTCGCCGACGGACGTTTCGGCGCACCCCGTGAGGAGTACGGCCAGCGCTAGCAGAATCTTCATGCCTCCACGGTCTCGAGGCCGGGGCGCCGGCAGAAGATTCGCCTGTACGGGATCGCCCAGGACAAAAGTCCTGACGCAACGGTCGGCATTACCATCTCCGAGACAGGATTCGGTACTGAAACGGTGGGCATGAACGATCACCAGCTGCCACGTGAGGTGTGCCAGCTGTTCGCCGACGGCGGCAGAGGGCGGCTCCTGCCGGTCGGTCTGCCCGAGGGCGACGTCGTGTGGCCCGACCCCGGCTACACGCACCAGGGCGAGGCGTCCAGGCCCGCGTTCTGGATGAGCGACGAGGCCGTGACGGGCGACGACTGGGCTCGGTTCCGGGCCGCCCACGCGCGCAGCGGTCTGTGGCCCGTTCTGCTGGACGAGTCCGCGCAACCCTGGTCGATCGGGCAGATCGTGCCGGACGAGGCGCTGATGATAGATCACTTCACGGCCGAGGGGTTCATGGCCGAGGTGTGGCAGGAGTGGGTCTCCCAGATGCCGCCGGACGCCCTGGCGGAGCTGGAGCCGTTCGGAGCGCTCTGTCCGGGTCCTGCCCCGCCGGGCGTGCTGATAGCCGATCCGGGGGCCGTCGCCGACTGGTACGCCCGTGAGCTGTCAGCCAGGGGCCTGCCGCTCGGCCTGGTCGCCGCGCATCGGGGTGCCGACGCGCTGGCCGTGATGGGCTGGCAGGGGGCTTTGCACCACAACGAGTGGATGGTGCCGATGGCGGCGGTGGTGCGCAGCTGGGAGGACCGGTTCGGGATCCGGGTGGTGGGGGTCGGCTTCAACACGCTGGAGCTGAGCGTCGCCGCGCCGCCGGTCGAGCCCGAGCACGCGCTGCATGTGGCGGCCGAGCACTGGACCTTCTGCCCGGACAACGTCGTCCAGGGGCCGGGGGATCTCCAGAGTTACGCGGAGCAGATCATCGGGCGGCATTACTGGTCGTTCTGGTGGGACTAGGCGGGGGTTCGTCACGCGACCGTCTCGATCTCTGTGACGGTCTGCGGTGGCTGATGTCCTTAGGAGGGAAACCCCCTCCGGGGGAGCGAAAGGGAAACGGCCTGCGGTGGCTAGGGTCCTTCGGGAGGGACACCCCTCCGAGGGGAAAGAAGGAGCCGGTCCGTCATGGCTGGGATCCCCAGGGAGGGATACCCCCTCCGGGGAGCGGAAGGAAACGGCCTGCGGTGGCGGAGGTCCCTAGCGAGGGACGCCCTTGCGGGGGAGGAAGAAGACGGTCCGAGGGTCCGGCCGGTTTGGCGGGCCGGACCCTTGGGTGCGGGCGTCCGTGTGACGGCCGCGCGGGCGCCGTGGCCGGCGGATCAGGGAAGGCGGGCCACGGCGCCGTAATTGCCCGACGAGCTCGGCTGGTCCGCGCACACGGAGTCGCCGTCGGGCCGCCAGAGCGGGACCCACACCAGGCCCGGTTCCAGCAGCTCGAGCCCGTCCAGGAGGGTCGCCACCTCCGCACGTGAGCGGATCACGTGTCCAGGCAGCGTCATCGCGAGCAGGTCGTTGATGGCGGGCAGCAGTTCGGCGGGGATTCCGTCGAAGGTGGTCTGCAGGATCGCCAGGTAGCTGCCGTCCACGACGGCGTGGCGCAGGCGTTTGATCACGAAGGAGGCAAGCTCGTCGTCGGTGAGGCTGTGGGTCGACAGAAGCAGCACGCCAACGGGCCGCTCCCAGTCGATGAACCGGGCCACGACCTCGTCGGCGAGCATCTCGTCGATCTGTCGTATGTCGCCCTCCACCACCCGTACGAGGTCGTTGAGCGGCTCAATGGTGACGCGGGCACTGGCCAGTATCAAAGGGTCGTTCTCGACATAGACGACGCGCACATCGGACGCGGCGGACGCGCCACGGGCGACGTCGTGTAACTGACGTCCGGGCGGCAGCGCGCTGGGCACGCCACTGCCGATGATCAGGAACTGGTCGATGCCGGAGCCGGCCAGGTGGGCGACCACCCGCGCCAGGTAAAGCAGAACTGCTCGCGCGGCGGAACCGGTGACCGGAACCGCCTCGTCGTAACGGCGCACCGCATCACTGTCAACCTCGAAGTGGTTCTTCCCTCCCGCGGCGGCGTCGAGTATTCGGGTGACACTCGCGCGGGTGGTGTCAAGGTTGGTCAGATTTCGGATGGCACGCTGACGCATTTGAGTGTTGCCCCTTTCCCCTCGCCGTATCTCACGGGAAAGTCGGTCCCACTGACCCCACTCAATTTGGCCCAACAATACCAATGATCCATCAACCTCAGGATCTGACAATACGAAGAACAATATTTGTTGGGAAATATCCATTTCCCGTTTTTCGTGCTAGGGAGTGTCAGATCACCGATGGCTCAGACGGTCACGGTGCGCGTACAGCAGCTCGTGCGTCTCGTCGCCCATGGTGGTGGAGACCGACAGCTTGGTGAACGCCTGGTGGTAGGCCTCTACCGCGGTCGCGTCGGTGATCACTTCGTCCGATTCGATGGCGTGGGCGCAGGCCACATCGGGCTCGAAAGCCTCCGGGAAGCGCCACATCGTGAACGGACCGCAACGGGGCAGGAAGATCGGATCGTCGATCGGCACCACGTGCAAGGAGATGTTGGGCCGCTTCGCGTACTCGATCAGCCGGTCGAGCTGAGCGGCCTGCGTCTCGGGGTCGGCGATCGAGCGCAGCAGGACGCTCTCGTCGATCACCGCCCACAGCACGGGTCCGTCGCCATGGTTCAGCAGGGCCTGGCGGGAGCGCATCAGGCGCACCGCCGCGTCGGCCGACGCCTGGCCGAGACCGGCGCTGCCCGACACCTCGATGGCGGCCCGCGCGTAGGCCTCGGTCTGCAGCAGCGGGGGGACGATCTGGGTCTGGTACGTGCGGATCAGCGACGCCCGCTGCTCCAGGGCGTAGGTGGCGGCCATCCAGACGGGCACGGAGCCGGCGTCGTACCAGGAGGGCGGGCGTTCGCCGCGGGCCAGCGACAGGACGTATTCGCGGGTGGGCAGGGCGCTCACGCCGTAGAGGGTGAGCAGGCGCTCGACCGTGACGGGCGCGGGCGCGACGCGGCCCTCCTCTATCGCGCCGATGGCGGCGGCCCCTCTGCCCAGGGAGGTCTCGACCTCCTCCGGCGACATGCGCGCGATCAGCCGCAGGTTGCGCAGGCGGTCGCCGAGCGCCTCACGCTGCGGCGCGGTCAGCGGCGCCGCCGCCTCAGGGATCTCGGCAGTAGCGGGGGGCTGGTCGGGCAGCCCCTCGGCCGCGCGCGCGAGCTCGATCACGCCGCGCAGTACGGTCAGCGACCCGTCGGACAGCCCGGAGACCGACGCGCCGATGGCGGCGGCCCGCAGCTGGAGCTCCTCGACCGCGCCCGAATCCGTGGCGTCCTCGCCCAGCAGCCAGCCCACGCTCACCTGTAGGCAGGCGGCCAGGGCGCGCAGCACCTGGAGGGTCGGGTTGGTCTGCTTGCCCGTGCGCAACTGGCTGACGTAGGCGCGGGTGATCGGGATGCCGGCTTCGGTGAGGGCCGCGGCGAGTTGCGCCCCCGTGAACCCGCGCTTGCTCATAGCGAGACCGAGTCGCTCGGCGAAGTTCGCCACTCGTACCTCCCAGCCGCCAGGAGCCTCCAGCGTAAAGGAAGCCTGGCTCGCCGTCCCCTGCCCTGCGGGGCGCGAAACTCCGCAGGGGGAGGTCAACATATACGAAAACTGTCAGTTGACACAACGAGCTGGGTACACCCACTATCGTACTGATCGTGGTAAGTGAGACTTGACAGCCGGAGGGTTCTGGAGAGTCTCCGGCGAGGAGGTGGCCGGACGTGACCGTCGATTCCGTCGATTCCAAGGTCCGTTCCTGGTTCTCGAAGAATCCGGCTCCCCCCGCGCAGGCCAGCGTGATCAGACGCGTCTGCGCTCGGGCGGCCCCTGAAAGGAACGTGATCCATGTAGCAGAGCTGCCACTCGGCGGCGTACAGGTCTGGGTGGAGGACACCCCTGACCGCTGGAGCGTGCAACACCGGATGGCCCGCGAGCTGAGGCTCGCCGGATGGCACACGGAGGCGAGCGCCGATCGCCTGCTGGTGCTCGGCTGGAGCGCCGACTGCCTCCACCACCGCGCCCGCATGCTCGCCTCGGCGCTGCGGGGCCGGCTGGCCGACTTCGACCAGACCGCGGTCATGGCGGTCATGATCGCCAACCCGCTGAAGGACCGGGACCTGTCCATCGACGAGATCGTCCTCGAGGTGGAGGAGCAGCTCAGCAGGTCGCTGCGCTGGCCCGACCGGCTCGCCGATCTCGACGGCCTCGAACGCACCGCGACCGTGGAGTCGCTGCGGCTCCGGCTGGCGCAGATCGCCGGTCTGGAGGCCAAGGTGGCCCGCCGCTGTGCCGAGCACCTGAGCCTGGCCACGCAGGTCGCCCTCACGCTGGCCGGCGGCGAGGTGCCGACCAGGATCCGCGAGAGCGGCCGCGACGTCGGCCTGTCCGAGCGGGTCGTGGCCGCGAGCGTGCCGAACAACAGTCCGGCGCCGGTTCCCGCCGAACCCGCCCCTGCCCCCGTCGAGCCCGAACTCAGCTACGCGGAGTCGACGCGATGACCCTGACGCCCATCCGCGAGGGCGTCGCCGGTCCCACGATGGTGCCCGCGATGCCGACCGCTCGCCGGTTCCGGGGGCGATTCGCCGTACTGCGGCTGGTCGCCTCCGGGGTGGTGGTCGCGATCATGGCGGACAGCACCGCGACGACGCTGGCGATCCCCGTGCTCAGCCGCGACCCGCTGGCGGCCGCCATGCCGCTGTCCGAGGTCACCTGGGTGAGCACGGTCAACTTCGCCGCCGTCGCCGCACTGCTCGCCACCGCCGGACGCTTCGCCGACCTGCTGGGCAGGCGCAGCGTGCTCGCGCTCGGCCTGGCCCTGTACGGGCTGGGCGCCACGACGGTCATCGCCGCCCCCTCCTGGACCCTGCTCCTGGCCGGACGGGTGGCGCAGGGAGTGGGCGCGGCGCTGATGTTCCCCGCCTCGCTGGCGCTGCTGCTCGGCGAGCTGCCCGCCAACCGCCGTGCCGGCGCCATCGCGCTGTGGAGCGCGTCGTCCGGCATCGGGGCCTTAGCCCTGCAGGCGGGCGGTGGCTGGCTGCTGACCGAGTACGGCTGGCGCGGCCTGTACCTGCCCGGCGCGGGGCTCGCGGCGGCACTGCTGATGCTCACTCCGGCACTGCCCCGCAACCGCGGCACCAGGCAGGGCGTACCCGACCTGTTCGGCGCGGTCCTGCTGATCGGCGCGGTCGCGGGAGCGGTGCTGGCCATCTCCCAGGGCAGCCTGTGGGGCTGGACCTCCGTGCGCACGCTGGCGTGCGCGGGAGGCGGCGGGCTGCTCCTGGCCCTGGCCATCGCGATCTCGTGGCGGCATCGCGCCGGAGCGATCGACATGAGCCTGTGGCGGCGTCCCGGCTTCCTGTGGGCCGGTGCCACCTCCTGCATGTACGGAGCCGCGTCCTTCGTCGTGCTGGCCATGGGGCCGCTCTACCTGCGCAACGCCGAGTTCGACGCCAGCACCATCGGCCTCTGGCTCACCCCGATCTCCATCGCCATGATCGTGTCGAGCCCGATGGCCGCGCCCATCAGCCGGCGCATCGGCGTCAACGCCGTCATCTACAGCGGTGCCCTCATCCTCGGAACGGGCTGCGCGCTGATGCTGGCCCAGCCGTCCCCGAACCTGTGGTGCCTGCTGGGCGCCGTCATGCTGGGCGCCGGGTTCGGCTTCCTGTCCACCGGAACGTTCATGGTCGGCTCGATGGCCGCCGACCCCAGCCAGTACGCCTCGGCGGTCGGCGCGATCAACACCGCGCGCATGCTCGGCGGAGCCATCGGCGTGGCCGGCGCCTCGGTGCTGGTCGACCATCCCATGCTGGCCGGACCGATGCCGGGCTTCTCCACGGTGCTGGTGGCCTGCCTGGCGGTGGCGGTGCTGCTCGGCGTCGCGGCGCTGATCCGCGTAGCCCTCGCGGCCACCAGCAGCCGGCCACGCCGTCCCTCGCTGCGCGAAGCGGAGGCGGAGCTGGTCGTGTTGCGCGGCCTGCTCGCCGAGCTCCGCGACAGCTTCGTCCAGGTCCGCAGCGAGGCCGAGCACGAGCTGGCCCGCTTCGGAGTCCGCGATCCGTCCGAGTTCCGGGCCCTTGACCAGCGCTGACAGGAGTGATCATGCTCGCGAACGAGACCCGCAGGCCGTACCCGCACCCCTATGAAGTGCGTTCGCCCAGGCAGGTACTGCCGTCCAGTGCGGCGCCCGATACAGACGACACACAGCCCGCGAGGATCCCACGCCAGAGCATCCCAGCACAGACGATCCCTCGACAGGCCATTCCTACGCAGGCCATACCTACGCAGAGCATCCCCACCCAGGCGGCCTCCGTGCCGCCGCAGACCCCGCCCGAGTTGACGGCCCGCACCGTCCACCGTCTTCGTCACATACGGCAGGTGTCGGACCAGGCGATCAGCGTGATCGACCAGGTTCTTCACCACGTGCCCTGAACCCCCCAGGCTCCTTCGCAGGAGGAACTCATGCTCACCATCCAGGTCGAATCCCCAGCAGGACTGGCAGTCGACAGACAACGGGAGTTCGCCGATACCGTGATCGGGGCAGCGGTGGATCTCCTAGGCGTGGAGCGCGGCGAGATACAGCTCGTCCTCACCGACTGGGACGAGGCACGGGCGCGTCGAGAGGCGGCTTTCTGGGCCGCGGCTTGGTCGGGTTGCTGATGCCGGCCACCCTTACCCGCCGGACGACCGCCGGCGAGGGCGGAAACGTTCTGGGGGTGTCGTTCCGCTGCCCTTACGGTTCCAGAAGGGTCCCCACGGTGCCCGTGCCGGTGCCGCCTACCGTCCCCGTCGTACAAGCACTGAAGCACAAGGCGAACGCCGTAGCGGACGCCGAACTCGGCCGGCTGGCCTCCCGTGCCCCCAGCCTGGACGCCGCCGCCCGCGCCGAGATCAGGGACGCCGTCCAGCGAGTGGTCGACGCCTTCCTGTACGAGCCGATCAACCGGGTGACCAGCTACGCCGACTCCCCTCTGGGAGAGAGCTACGCGGATGCCTTACGTGAGCTGTTCTCCCTGGAACTGCCCGCCTTCGGTCCGGCCGGGAGCGCGGGATGAGCCGGGGCCGGGTCGGCGTGTTCGTACCGCCGGCGAACCCATCGGTGGAGCCCGAACTGGCGCGCCTGTTCGGGTCCCGCGCCGACATGTACGTCAGCCGCTTCCCGGTACGCCCCGGCCTCACCCTGGCGGAGCGGCTGGAGAGCTACAACGAGGTCCTGCCCGCGATGATCTGCTCGTTCGGCAACCTGCCGCTCGACGCGCTGGTCATGGCCTGCAGCGGCTCGCGATATCTGTTCGCACCCGAGGAAGATCGCGCGAGGTGCGACAAGCTGAGCGGTGAGGCGGGCATCCCGTTCGCCTCGGCGACCCTGGCGACGCGGGAGGCGCTGGAGCACATCGGGGCGCAGGAGTTCGTGCTCGTCTCGCCGTATCAGCCCTGGCTCACCGAACTCGCCGAGCGCTTTTGGGCCGCGGCCGGTCTGCACGTCTCCCGCGTGATACCGGTCAGGGCGCAGGGCGGCTTCTCACCGTACGACGTCACGCCGAACGAGCTGGTCGAGCAGGTGGAGCAGGCAGGACTGCCGTCCGACGCAGTGGTGCTGTTCAGCGGCACCGGGATGTCCACGCTGCCCGCGCTGGGCCCCCTGGGCGCCGGAAACGACCGGGTCCTGCTCACCTCGAACCTGTGCAGCGCCTGGTGGGCGCTGGCGCACGCGACCGGTCAGCCGGTCACGCTCAGCCGGGTGCCGCACCGCCCGGTGGCACAGGGCCGGCCGTCATGAACGGCGTCACCGTGGTCGGCGCGGGCCCGGTCGGACTGACCGCGGCACTCACCCTGGCCCGCGCCGGAGTGCCGGTGATGGTGCTGGAACGGGAGCCGGGCCTCAACCGCCAGTCGCGCGCCTCGACCTTCCACCCGGCCACACTCGACCTGCTGGAGGAGCTCGGGATCGCTACCCCGCTGATCGCCCGCGGCCGGGTGGTGGAGCGGGTGCAATGGCGTGACCGGTCGGGCCGGGTGCTGGCCGAGATGCTGATGGGCAGCCTCGACGGCCTGACCGAGCACCCGTTTCGGCTGCACGCCGAGCAGTCCACGCTCACCGCGCTGCTGCTGGAGGCGCTGTCGGCCTACCCGGAGGCGGACGTGCGCTTCGGCACCCCGGTCGACGGGGTGGCCGAGGGCGGCACGGGCGTCCGGCTGCGCATCGGCCGTACGTGGGCGCGGGCCCGCTACGTGGTCGCGGCGGACGGCGCGCACAGCACCATCCGCAGCTCGCTCGGCCTGCCGTTCCCCCGCTCGGAGTATCCGACGCAGGCACTGCGGATCTTCACCGACTCACCGCTCGACGCGCTGCTGCCCGGCCTGGCGCCGCTGACCTACATCCGCGACTCCCGGCAGTCGTGCAGCCTGCTGGCGCTGCCCGATCACTGGCGGATCATCATCAGGATCCCGCACGACACCCGCGACCCGCTCAATCCCCAGAACGTGGCCAAGCTGCTGTTCCGTGCCCTGCCCACCGAGCAGGCGCCGATCCGGGTGATCGGGGCCGACCGCTACAGCCTGGCCCGCGGCGTGCTGGGCGACTACCGGTGCGGGCGGGTGCTGTTCGCCGGGGACGCCGCCCACCTGACCTCCACCGCCGGCGGCCTGAACATGAACGCCGGCATCCACGACGCCGTCGAGATCGGCCAGGTGCTCGCGGCCGTGCTCGGCGGGTTCACCGCACCCGCCGCGCTGGACGCCTGGGCCTGGCGGCGGCGCACCGTACTGGTCAACCGGGTGATCCCGCGCAGTGAGGCGCGGGTGGCCGGCGTACAGGACCGGGACAACACCAAGCTGGCGGCGGCCATGGCGGGACTGCGCGCCATCGCCGGCGATCCGGAGTCCACCCGCGCCTACTTGGCGCAAGCCTCGATGCTCGACACCGTTCCATCTGGCCCGACCCCCCATCACGTGAGGCACGGCTGACATGCGCATCTGGTTCCAGAAACACACCGTCGAGGGTCGTTCCGCGCTGCTGGACAAGCTCTACGCCGAGCATTTATCCAAGATCACCGAACCCGGCACCGAGGTGGAGATCCACACGCTGCCGGCCGACACATACGGCACCGACCTGCCCGAGCACCTGGTCGGATACGGGCAGCTGGGACTGCTGTTCGGCAACTACTTCGCGCAGACGGCCGTGGCGGCCGAACGCGACGGGTGCGTGGCCTGGATCAGCGGCGCGGGGCAGGACCCCGGGCTGGCCGCCGCCCGCTCGCGCGTGTCGATCCCCGTGGTCGGCTACGGCGACGCCGTCTGGCAGGCGGCGCGCATGGAACGCCACCGGCTGGGCCTGATCGGCTTCATCCCGCATCTGGCCGAGCCCATCACCGACAACATCCGGGCGGCGGGCGCCGACCTGGCCTCCTATCAGGTGGTAGAGGACGGCACCACCCTCGTCCAACGGGCCCTGGCCGAGGACTTCGGGCCGCTGCTGGCCGCCTACACGAAGGCCGCCAAACGGGCGGCGGACGCGGGGGCGCAGTGGCTGGTCCCCGCCGAAGGCATCCCGAACGAGATCCTCGTCCACCTCGGCGTGCACGAACTGCACGGCCTGCCGGTGATCGACCCGGACGGGCTGGCGGTCAAGACGGCCGAACACCTGTGCCAGCTGCGCCGGCTCAACATCACCGCGCGCAGCACCTCCGGCTACTGGTTCCGGCTCCCGCCCGCGGACGCCGTCAGGCACGCGGAACGTGTTTTCCTCGGCAAGGTAATCGGAGGCTAGAACCCATGAGCTTCCCCGCAGACCGTCCCCGCCGCCTGCGGCGCACCTCCGCCCTGCGTGGCCTGGTCGCCGAAACCCGGCTGCACCCGGCCGACCTGATCCAGCCCTTGTTCGTCCGCGAAGGACTGGAGGAACCCCGAGAGATCCCCAGCATGCCGGGCCAGGTCCAGCACAGCCGCGACAGCCTGCGCAAGGCCGCCTCGGCCGCGGCCACCGCCGGCGTCGGCGGCCTGCTGATCTTCGGTATCCCGGCCGCCAAGGACCCCGAGGGGTACGGCGCCTGGGACCCGTACGGCATCGCGCAACTGGCCATCGCCGACGTCGCCGCCGAGGTCGGCGACGCCACCGTGGTGATCAGCGACATCAACCTGGACGAATACACCGAACACGGCCAGGTCGGCATCCTCGACGCGACCGGCGACGTCGACAACGACGCCACCCTGCGCGCCTACGCCCAGGTCGCCATCGCCCAGGCCAACGCCGGCGCCCAGGTGGTGGCCCCGAGCGGCATGATGGACGGCCAGGTCGCCGCCGTCCGGCAGGCGCTCGACCAGGCCGGTCACCATCGGGTGGCGATCCTGGCCTACGCCGCCAAGTACGACTCCGCCTTCTACGGCCCGTTCCGCGACGCCGTCGAATCGCGGCTGACCGGCACCCGCTCCACCGCCCAGCAGGACCCCGCCAACAGCCGCGAGGCGCTGCGCGAGGTGCTCCTGGACATCGAGGAGGGGGCCGACATGGTGATGGTCAAGCCGGCGGGCCACTACCTGGACATCGTCCGCATGGTGGCTGACACGGTCCGCGTGCCGGTCGCCGCCTACCAGACCTCCGGCGAGTACGCGGCGATCGAGGCCGCCGCCGCCCAGGGATGGCTCATGCGCGACCGGGCCATCCGGGAGAGCCTCATGGCGATCCGCCGGGCCGGCGCCGGGAGCGTGATCACCTACTGGGCTACGGAGATCGCGGAGCAGTTACCCGGCTGAGGCTTCTGTTTCGGTGACGGGTACGACCTTTAAGGAGGTGGCACGGGTGATGTGGCGGACGCTGACCGACGACGTACGCGAGGAAATCCGCGAGCTGTGCGACGAGTACGGATCCCACCTCTATGACTACTGCCGCACGGAACTCGCCCAGAGCGAGGCCGAGCTGGCGGTCGCCGGGGCGCTGCTGTCGGCGTACGGCCACACGCACCGGGTCGTCGACTCCTCCCTGGTGCGGCCGTGGCTCTATGGGCTGGCCCGGGCGCATCGCGCGGCCGTGGCCGGTCCGGCGAGCATCGGCTCGTGGTCGCGTTCCGGCCGGATGCCGGACCTGCTGCCCGAGGCCCTGCGCGCGCTGGACGGCCCGCAGCGGGAGCTGCTGGACCTGTCCGTACGGCACGGCCTCGCGCATCAGGAGATCGCCGTGATCTTCGATGTGACGCCTCCGGACGTGGATGTCATCGTGACCGAGGCGGCCCGCGGGGTGGAGCGCTGGTTCTCCGCCGTCATCGCCGCCCGGTCCGCCAACGGCTGTGGCCAGCTCGCGGCCAAGGTGACGGCCTGGGCGACGACGCCCACGCGGCGCAACCGGGCCCGCATCAGCCGCCACATCCCCACCTGCCCCACGTGCCGGGCGGCGCCCCGGGCCGTGGTGGCGGCCACACTGCTGCGCGAGCTGCCCATCGCCACCGCTCCCCCCACGCTGCGCGACCGCCTGACGTGGGCTCAGCCGCTTCCGGACGCGGGCGAGCTGTGGCGGGTGGACGGGTTCCCCGTGCAGGTTCGGGGGCTGGTCGAGGCCGCCCCGATGTTGATCTCCCCGATCGCCGACCCCACGGCGGCGATCAGGGGTAGCGCCTGGCCGGCGGCGGGCGCGGCTGCCGCCGGCCAGGAACGCAAACCCCACAGGAGCCACCGCGCCCCCACCCCGCCCCGCTCCAGCACCCCGACATCCGCCCCGCCCCGATCCGGCTCCCCCGCCGCTGCCCCATCCCGCAGCGACGCCCCGGCCGCCATTCCGCACCAGCGGTCCGATCCGGATGCGATCGCGGCGGCTCTCGACCACGAGACCACCATTCCGCTCGCCCGGAAGCCCGCCGCCGGGGTCCTCCCGCGACGTACTCCGGCCACCGGCCCGTCCGCGCCCGGCCTCCTGGCCGCCCCCGTCTGCGAGTTGCCTGCCGCTGGGCCGGTCTCGTCTCCGTCGGAGCCGGTCCTGCGGCTGCCCGGGCTGGTCATCGGCGGGCCGCCCGTGCTGAGCGCCCCCGTCAGCGACCCGCCCGTGCGCGACGCGTCGAACGGCCAGGCACCTCCGGACAGGTCGAACGGCCAAGCACCGCCCGACACCTCGAACGTCCATGTGCCGCCCGACGCGGCCGATCGTGGCCCGGCCGGTGCCGGTCCGCGTGGTCGTCACCCCTTCGGGGATCGCCAGCGGGACGTCCTGGTGGCCACCGCCCGCGACCGGCAGGGCGTCTTCGTCGCGGCCAGCGGCACCCGCCGGGACACCCCCGCCACCAGGAGCCGCCCTGCCCCGTCAGCCCCGGGCAGCCGCCGGGACGCCACCACCACGAGCCCGCACCGGGACGCGGCCGCCCCCGCCAACCGCCGGGGTGCCCCCGAGACCCATCGGGACGCCCAGACCACCACCGGTGACGCCCAACGAAGCGGACAGCTCGCCACCCCAGACACCAGCCGAAACGGACAGTTCGCCAGCGCAGACACCGGCCGAAACGGACAGTTCGCCACGACAAGCATCCGTTCCGGCGTCCAGAGCGCGAGCCCGACTACGGACGCCCTGATCGCGGGCGCCCAACGGGACGCCCTGATCACCACCCCCGGCACCCGCTGGGACGCGCCGTTCCCCACGACGGACACCCACATGGGCACCCAGGCGGACGCCCGCGCGGAGGCCCTGTTCACGACGGCGGCCACGCTCCGAGACGCCCTGATCATGGCCACCGGCGAGCACCGAGACCTGCTGGTCGCGACCCAGAGCACCGACGGCGACACAGACGACGACGGGCCGGACGGTCCGGGGTCGGAGTTCTGGCGTAACGGTCAGGACGACCAGCAGACCGAGTTCTGGCGCAACCGCCCGGGCGAGTACGAGTCCGACGGCCGGTTCTCCATCCGGTCCATAGCCACAGTGGGGCTGCTCGTCGGCGCCGGGATGCTGGTGGCGAGCCTCGCCTGGTCCGGCATCCAGAGCCGCCACCAGCCCGAGGTGCCCGAGCCGCAGACCAAGCTGTCGGGCCCCGGCAGCGCCCCGGCCGTACCGCCGGGGAGCGGGAGCACCCCCAACCTCATGCTCAACCCCACAGTGGTCCCACCGCCCACGGACGTGCCGGCGGCCCCGACGGCCAACCCGGACTCCAAGATGAGCGACACCGCCACCGGCGAGGTCCGGCCGCAGAAGGTGAGTCTGCCCGGCCCCAGGCCGCCGGTCGCGAGGCTGTCGCCGTCGTCGATCAACCTGGGCACCCGCCGTACCGGATCATTCGGGCTGGTCTGTCCGGGAAGCTGCAAGATCACTACGGTGTCCGGGACGAAGGGGATCGCGGTCTCCGCGCACGCGTTCCGCGTCCAGGCGCCCGCGTCGCGGCCCGGCTGCCCGGGGCCGCCCGCCACCGAGTTCGGCAAGGTCACCGTACGGTGGACCGGCACGTCCAGCGGCAACGGCCAGAGCACCACGGGCCTCGTGCGCGGCAGCGGGACCCTCACCCTGCGCCTGTCCTGGACCGTGGCCAACGCCAAGGGATCGTACGTGTCCGACGGCAAGGGCAGCGGCTACTGGACGAACTGCGGCTGGCCCGCCACCGGCGGCGAGGGCGCCCAGCACCAGCCGCTGCCCGGCTCCGGATGAACCTCCATGTGGTGGCGGGCGTACCCGCCACCACAGAGCGAACTTAGAACGCGAACGCTAGAAGAAGGAGTTCTCCGGCTCCGGCAGCTCGATCCGCGCCGGTCCGCGGAACTGCGTCGTGTCCTTCGGCACGTCCACCAGCGGCGCCCCCTGCGTGAACGGCACGATCACACTGCTCCTGGCCAGGTCGAGCGTGACGTTCGCGCCCGTGCCCGCCTCAGAGGTGTAGGTCGTGTCGGTGCCCGCGACCACCAGGGCGATCCGGTGTCCCTTCCGGAAGGTGTAGTCGTGCGGCAGCGTCTGCCACTTGACCCTGCCCCACGTCCCGACCGGCAGCGGCGACGGCGCGCTGAGCGAGTCGCGGTTCTGCACGTCGATCCAGCCGCGGGCGACGATCTCGGCGGGCCGCGTCACGGTGTTCGTGGTCACCTTGCGGTAGCAGGCGTCGTCGGCGGCGGTGCTGTCACCGTGGCAGTCCTCCTCGGCGAGCGTGGTGATGCCCTGGCCGCGCCCCCAGTCGACGCGGTTCGCCTCGCCGAAGTCGACGAGCAGGGCGGTCAGGTTGGCGGCCGGCTTGTCGAGCTTGACCCGCAGGTCGGCCGTGGGCGTGCCGGACAGGCGCAGGTCGAGCGGGAGCGCGCCGCTGGTGAACGCCACCCGGCCCGGCTTGGCCGTACCGACGTCGGCGATCATCTCCTCCTCGTCGAGCGGCACGTCCGTGAAGGACACGCTGGCGTCGCGCCTGGCGGCGGCGAGGCCGAGCGAGCCGTCGGCGGCCGGGCGGAGCGGGACGTTCGTCGCGAACGGCGCCGGCCAGTCGCGCTGGGTGATCCACTGCGTCGGGCCAGTCTGCACGTCGGCGCGCGGGGCGTTCATGATCCCGTTGCGCACGCCCTGCAGCCAGTAGTCGAACCAGCCGTGCAGCGTGTCCACCCACACGTCCCTGCGGCCCTCGAAGTCGAACGGGTCCACGTGCTGGTACTGGCCCACCCAGATCTTGCGCGGTACGTTCCGCTTGGCCAGGGCCTGCCACCAGGTGGAGAAGTTGTCCGGCTTGACGTTCAGGTCGTTGGCGGTGTGCACCACGAAGACGCTGGCCCTGACCTTGGAGGCATCGCCGAGCAGGCCGTTGACGTAGTCGCGCTCGGCCCAGAAGGCGTTGTAGTCGCCCGTGTCGTCGCCGTCCTCGGCGTCCATGCGATCCCGTACGGCCTGGCACTTGGCCTCGGGGTCGGTGTCGACGTAGTTGGCCAGCCAGGAGGCGTAGTCGTAGTTGTAGACCACGCCGTTCGAGCGCTGGTACCTGTACCAGGAGCTGATCGCCGAGATCGGCACGATCGTCTCCAGGCCGCGTACGCCGGTGGCGGCGACGGCGTTGGCCAGCGTGCCGTCGTAGGACTTGCCGATCATTCCGGCCTTGCCGGTGGTCCAGTCGGCCACGGCCTGGGTGCCGTCCGCGCGGTAGGCCTTGGCCCGGCCGTTCAGCCAGTCCACGACGGCCTTGCCGCCCAGGACGTCCGCCTTGCCGCCGATGTCCGGGCAGCCCTCGGACTTGGTGGTGCCGAGCATGTCGACGTTCAGGACGGCGTAGCCGCGCGGCACGAAATAGTTGTCATAGAAGAGCGGAAATTTCGTGACATTCCCGGCGGCGTCGTAGACCTTCCGCTCCGCCTCGTTGCCACGTCCAGAATTGTCGTAGTACGGACTCTCGTCGATGATCACCGGCACCTTGAGCCGGGGACCGGACTCCTTGGGCCTGATGATGTCGACGCGTACCCTGTCCAGCCGGCCGTCGGAATCGCCGTCGACGCTCGACTCGACGTAGACGTATTCGCGGACTGCGTCCGCGTAGGAGAAGACCGGCTGCGTACGGCCGTTATCAACGGTGATCCTGGGTCCGGCGGCCGCTTGCGCGGGACTCGCGATCGCCATGGTCAGGGCGACGGCGATGAGGGCCGGGCGTAATTGAGGCACGCGTGTCCTCCGAGACGATGGGCGCCAAAGTACCCGCAATCTCTCACCCGGCAGGGGGCCTGACAAGATCCGGTGCACCTACGTGCAGGGGCGTGTCGGGCGGATATGGCCGCATCCGGCCAGTGACGTGAGTGCACCTACGTGAACGACGGGGCGTCCTCTCCAGTCTCTAACCGATCCACCCCGATCCCATGGAGGGCCCATGCGCGTCATCAGCCTCACCGCCGTCGTCCTGCTCGCCGTTCCCGCTCCCGCGTACGCCGCCGGACCTCCCGCCGGAGTGCCGAAGGGCGCGATGAGCGTACGCGTGGCCAAGATCGTGAACGGCGACACGATCGACGTCACGACCGGCGGCGGCAAGAAGGCGCGCGTCATGTTCCTGGAGGCGGACGCTCCCGAGCGCGGCCAGTGCTGGGGCAAGGCCGCGACCCAGCGCACGGCGGCGCTGCTGCCGGTCGGCCGGCTCGCGTACGTCGTCGCCGACAAGAAGCCCGTGGACGGCTTCGGCCGCCGGCTGTTCTACGTGTGGAACGCCAAGGGCGTGCACGTCAACCGCAACCTCGTCCGGTACGGCTACGCGAAAGCGGTCCTGGTCAAACCGAATGATCGCTACATCAAGGTGATGCGGAGCGAGGAGGCCGTGGCCAAGCGGCAGAAGCTGCGCATCTGGTCCGGCAAGTGCGACACCGGCACGACGACCCCCACCCCGACTCCCACTCCGACTTCTGGCGCCAACGACCCGCGCTACCGGACCTGTGGTGACGCCAACGCCGCCGGGTACGGCCCGTACCGGAAGGGCGTTGACCCCGAGTACGCCTGGTACCAGGACCGCGACGGCGACGGCCTCGTCTGCGAGCGCTGACCCCGGCCGATGACCGATCACCTGACGGCCGCTTAGGATACGGTTTCCTTTAGGCAATCACTGAGAATCGGCGAACGGCTCATGCGAAACGTGGCGCGGACCTCCCTCGTGGACGCCGCGATCGAGGAGCTCCGGGGGGAGATCACCAGCGGCGCGTGGCCGGTGGGGACCAAGATCCCGTCCGAGCTCCGGCTCGCGGAGACCCTCGGCATGAGCCGGCTCTCGGTGCGGGAGGCCGTACGCGTGCTGGCCCACTCCGGGCTGCTGACCACTCGCCAGGGCGACGGCACCTACGTCACGGCGGTCGACGAGTCGCAGGTCGCGCTGGGCAGGCGGCTGGCCAAGGCGGCCGCGATGGACATCATCGACGTGCGACGTGGCCTCGACATGGTGGCCGCCCGGCTGGCCGCCGGGAAGCGGACCGAGCAGGACCTCACCGGCCTGCGGGAGGCGCTCGTACGCCGGGACGCGGCCGGACGGGCGGGCGACGTGGACGCGTTCGCCGACGCGGACGTCGACTTCCACCTGCGAGTGGCGGACGCGGCGCACAACCCGCTGCTCGGCGACCTCTACCGGAGCATGAGCGAGGCGTTGCGCGACAGCGTCCGCCACATGGAGCAGGCGGCGCTGGTGCTCGACGGGTCGCACGAGGAGTTGCTGCGGGCGATCGAGGACGGCGATCCCGGCGCCGCCGTGGCGATCTCCGTCGCCATCCTCGACCAGCAGGAACGCGACCTCTAGGGTCTGCGGGCCAGGCCGAGAACGTGGGTCAGGGCCGGCGACCCCGGTGTAGCCCGATGGACGAACCGGTCGGAGTCTTCGATCACGAACCCCGCCTCCCGGATCGCCGCCCCGGTGTCCCGGTTGGGCCGGCAGTCTCCGGCCATCAGCCGCCACAGCGGAGTGATGAGATCCTGCAGCACGCCCCGGACCGGGTTCGCCGAGCGTACGTGCTCGAAGAAGCGCAACTCGCCACCCGGCCTGAGCGCCCTGCGCAACTCGGCCAGCAGCACGGCCGAGTCGGGGACGGAGCACAGCACCAGCGACACCACGGCCGCGTCAAACGACCCGGCCTCGTACGGCAACGAACCGCCATGCCCCCGCACCACCGTGACGGGCACCGGCGCCAGGGCCGCGGCCCGCTCCCCCAGGGCGCGCAGCCGGTCCTCCGGCTCGATGGCGACGACCTCGGAGACCTGCGGGGGATAGTGCGGGAAGTTCAGCCCGTTTCCGGCGCCCACCTCCACCACCCGGCCGCTGAGCCCGGACAGCAACCGGCGCCGCAGCCCGGTCATGCCGTGCCGCTCGGCCTCGGCGCTGAGCCGCTCGTACATGCGGGCGAAGCGCGGATGCTGAAACGCCGAAAGATCCTGCATGCCCCCACGCTAATTCGCCCTAAGGCCCACCGCGCATGGCCATGGCCGCCACTGTGGCGGCCATGGTCTCGCTGGGGGCTGGTTCCGTCAGGGGCTTACGAGCGCTGACCCGGCCCGCTCACTGCGACACGGTGTTGTTGATGTAGCGCTCGATCTTCCACTCGCCGCCGGACTTCTTGAGAAGGAAGAACTCCCGATACTTCTCGCTGCCCTCGGTGCTGGTGGTCCGGACGAAGGCCACATCGCCCATCATGCGTGTCTCGTCGATGGTGTGCGTGGCGATCATCTTCGCCTTGAACAGCTCCTTGAACAGTGTGGTCAGCGCGTCGGTGCCCTGTGCGGTCGGCTTGCCCTCCACGGCCGCCATTCCGTCGGTGGCGAACGCCTCGACGGCCTTGTCCGGCTCTCCGGCCTTGGCGGCGTCGAAGAACGCCATCACGGCCGCGCGCGGCGTGGTCATCGGCGCCATCGACGCGCTCTCGGATGGTTCGGGGCTCATGTTGCCCGACTCGGATGGCATCGGGCTCATGGTGCCCGACTCCGATTCGTACGGTGAGGGGCCCGATTCGGAGGGCATCGGCGATGCCGCCGCGCCCATGAGTCGCATATCGTTACCGCCCGCGGCACAGCCCGTGACGAGCAACGCCGGGACGACTGCCGCCAGCAGGAGTGCTCTGGCCTGGGATTTTGTGCTCATAGCGGGGTGATTCCCCGCAAAAGCCGTCACGAATGCGCCATTTGTCCACTCCGGACGACCCCTTTACCAGCTGCCGCCTCAGCCCCTGGGATTGCTCACAGTAACCTTCACAGGAGTTGATGAGATCGTTCAGAGGTTGGATCGTTGCCGGGCCGCGACCA
The DNA here is from genome assembly GCF_044460705.1 of Nonomuraea sp. NPDC050022. Lineage (NCBI taxonomy): Bacteria > Bacillati > Actinomycetota > Actinomycetes > Streptosporangiales > Streptosporangiaceae > Nonomuraea > Nonomuraea sp. NPDC050022. The sequence continues at coordinate 447,077 of NZ_JBITKE010000009.1, read as the reverse complement.
AACGGCCGCCGCCTCGCCGATAGCGTCCAACGAGTGCCGCACCTGGAGACCATCCTGAGCACTACCCCCGAACCCGAGCCCCTGCCGCAACGCGACGACGCGGAGCGCTGCGACAGCGTCGACTCCGACCGGCGCTGTGTCCTGCCGGTGGGACATCAGGCAGCCCACGTGTACCCACCGGCGGACGTATTGGCCGAACCATAGAAGCGACCCTGGCGCCCGCTAGGCGCCCGTACCCACCTGTACCAGCCCGGCCTCCACCCGTATCGGATAGACCGGAACAGAGAACTCCGGCTCATCCAGACACACCCCGCTCACCAGCGAGAACACCTGCTTGTGCAGGGGCGACGCCACAGTCGGCTCCCCCTGCCGGGTGCCGACGATACCCCGCGACAGCACCTGCGCCCCACTGAACGGGTCCAGGTTGCCGATCGCGTGGACGGTGCCGTCGAACGTACGGAAGACGGCCACCTGCCGTCCGTCCACCAGAGCGCACACCCCGCGCTCCGGCAGCAGTCCCTGATAGCCACAGACTGGGATCCAACCACTCATCGGGCAGCCACCTCCACGGGCTTGATCTGGTCGCGTTCGGTCTCGAAGACGATGGACGGGTCAGGGACCCCGGGCGCGTTGACGAAGCTCACGAACCTGCCGAGCTTGTCCGGGTCATCGATGGTCGTCTGCCACTCGTCCACGTACGTGGCGACGTGGTGCTCCATCTGGGCGTCCAGCTCGGCGCAGATCCCCAGGGAGTCGTCGATGATCACCTGTCGCAGGTAGTCGAGCCCGCCGTCGAGCGACTCCAGCCAGGCGGCGGTGCGCTGCAGCCGGTCGGCCGTCCGTATGTAGAACATGACGAACCGGTCGATCGTCCTGATCAGCTCCTCGGTGGTCAGATCCGCCGCCAGCAGGTCGGCGTGGCGCGGCTTGAAGCCCCCGTTGCCGCCGACGTACAGGTTCCAGCCCTGCTCGGTGGCGATGACCCCGAAGTCCTTCGAGCGGGCCTCCGCGCACTCACGGGCGCAGCCGGACACAGCCGACTTGAGCTTGTGCGGCGCGCGCAGGCCGCGGTAACGCAGCTCCAGGTCGATGGCCAGGCCGACGGAGTCCTGGACGCCGTAGCGGCACCAAGCCGAGCCGACGCACGACTTCACCGTCCGCAGCGCCTTGCCGTAGGCGTGGCCCGATTCGAACCCGGCGTCCACGAGCCGCCGCCAGATCTGCGGCAACTGCTCGACGCGGGCCCCGAACAGGTCGATCCGCTGCCCTCCGGTGATCTTGGTGTAGAGGCCGAAGTCGCGGGCCACCTCGCCGATCACGATGAGCTTGTCCGGCGTGATCTCGCCGCCGGGGATACGCGGGACGACCGAGTAGGTGCCGTTCTTCTGGATGTTGGCCAGGAAGGCGTCGTTGGTGTCCTGCAGGGCCGCCCGCTCGCCGTCCAGGACGTGCCCGTTGTGCAGCGAGGCGAGGATCGAGGCCACGGCCGGCTTGCAGATGTCGCAGCCCCTGCCCTGCCCGTGCGCGGAGACCAGCTCCGAGAAGGTGCTGATGCCGCGCACCCTGACGATGTCGTACAACTCGGCCCTGGAGTAGGCGAAGTGCTCGCACAGCGCCTTGCTCAGCTCGACCCCGGACTTCTCCAGGAGCTGCTTGAGCATCGGCACGCAGCTCCCGCAGGTGGTGCCCGCCCGCGTGCACGCCTTGACCCCGGGCACGTCGGTGAGCGCCTTGTCGGCGATGGCGGTGCGGACCGTCCCCGCGCTGACGTTGTTGCACGAGCACACCTGCGCGTCGTCGGGCAGCTCCAGCTCCGCCCCCGACCCGGTGAACAGCAGGTCGGACGGCGCTGCGGGCAGCGGCTTGCCGACGAAGGGCCGCAGCGACCCGTACGGCGAGGCGTCGCCGACGCAGATGCCGCCGAGCAGCGTCTTGGCGTCGTCGCTGATGAACAGCCTCTTGTAGACGCCGGCCACCGGGTCCATGTAGGTGACGTCGAGCGCCCCGTCCATCGCGCCGAACTGCGCCACCTCGACACCGAGCAGCTTCAGCTTGGTGGACATGTCGGCCCCGTCGAAGGTGGCGGCCCCGCCCAGGATGCGGTCCGCGGCCACCTCCGCCATGGTGAAGCACGGCCCGACCAGCCCGTACACCATGCCGCCCGCCAGCGCGCACTCGCCGATCGCGTAGATCGCCGGGTCCGAGGTGCGCATCCCGGCGTCCACCGTGATGCCGCCGCGCTCGCCGACCTCCAGCCCGCTCGCGCGGGCGAGCTCGTCGCGCGGCCTGATCCCGGCGGAGAAGACGACGATCTGGGCGTCGAGCAGCGTTCCGTCGGGCTTGCGCAGGCCGGTGACGCCGCGCTCGCCCGCGACGATCTCCTTGACGCCCGCGCCCGCGTGCACGCTGAGCCCGAGCCCTTCGATGTGGCTCTTGAGCACCGAGCCGCCGCCCTCGTCGACCTGCCGGGGCATCAGCCAGGGGCTCATCTCCACGATGTGCGTCTTGAGTCCCAGCCCGCGCAGCGCGTCGGCGGCCTCCAGGCCGAGCAGCCCGCCGCCGACCACCACGCCCTCGGTCGCGTCCTTGGCGGCCATCCTGATCGCGTCGAGGTCGTCGATCGTCCGGTAGACGTAGGCGTGCTCCGCGCCAGGCACCGGCGGCACGAACGGCGCCGACCCGGTCGCCAGCACGAGCACGTCGTACGACTCGGCTGATCCGTCGGCCAGCGTGACCGTACGGGCCGCGCGGTCGATCCCGGTGACGCGCCCGCCGAGCCTGGTCACCGTGCCCGGCGGCACCGGGTAGGTGAGGTCCTCGACGCTGGTCCCCGACAGGTAGGAGGTCAGCGCCACCCGGTCGTAGGCGGGGCGGGGCTCCTCGCCGATCACCGTGACCTGGCCGCCGAAGCCCCGCTCGTGCAGCGTTTCGACGAGCCGGTGGGCGGTGGGTCCGTAACCGACGACAACGATCTTGCTCATGCCGAGATCCCTTCCTGCTCACACAGCCAGCCGACGATGCCCTCCACGGCATCCCGGCACGTCCCACACCCGGTCGTGGCCCTGGTCGCGGCCGCCACTCCGGCCACGTCCCGCGCGCCGGCCTCCCAGCACGCCCTGATCTGGCCCTTGGTCACGTTGTTGCACTGGCAGACCTTCGCCGCGTCGGGCATCAGCACCGGGCTGTCGGCCACGGTGACCGCCCCCAGGCCGGGGAACAGCAGCCCGGCCCGATCACCCGGCAGCGGCCCGCCGCGGTCGAACAGCTGGGTGAGCGTGCCGACGGCGTCGGTGTCACCCAGCAGGATCGCGCCGACCAGCCGGCCGTCGCGGATGACGAGTTTGCGGTACGTACCGCGGGCCCGGTGGGTGAAGCGCACCACCTCGGCGTGCTCCTCGGTGAGGTGGGTCTCGCCCATCGCGGCCAGCTCGACACTCCTGGCCTTGAGCCTGGTCACCAGCCGCGAGCCCCGGTAGAGCGCCTTGCCGCCGGTGATGATCTCGGCGGCGACGGCCGCCTGCTCCCAGGCGGGGGCGACCAGGCCGTAGACGGTGCCCTCGTGCTCGGCGCACTCGCCGATGGCGAACACCGCCGGGTCCTCGGTACGCATCTCGTCGTCCACGACGATGCCCCGCCGGACGTTCAGGCCCGACTCCTTGGCCAGGGCCGTCATGGGCCGCACGCCGCAGGCCAGCACGACGAGGTCGCCCTCGACCAGTTCGCCGTCGGACAGCCGTACGCCCTCCTCCAGGATGGCCTCGGCCGTCACGCCGGTGCGGATGTCCACGCCCAGCCCGGTGAGCGTCTCGCCGAGCACCAGCCCGGCCTCGGCGTCCAGCTGCCGCTCCATCAGATGGCCGGCCAGGTGCAGCAGCGTCACTGGCAGGCCGCGCCCGGCGAGCCCGCGCGCGGCCTCGATGCCGAGCAGGCCGCCGCCGACCACCACCGCTCTGCGTCCGTGCTCGGCCGCCGCCAGGATGCGGTGGCAGTCGTCGAGCGTGCGGAACGGGATCGCCAGCTCGGCTCCCGGCACCGGCGGAACGATCGCCTCGCTGCCGGTGGCCAGGACCAGCACGTCGTACGGTGTGCTCCGCCCGTCGGCGGTGATCACCGTCTGGGCGTTCCTGTCGACGCGCACCACCTCGGTGCCGAAGACGGCCTCGACGTCGTGTGTGGCGTACCAGCTCGGGTCGAGCAGCCGCACCTGGTCGGGACCCGAGCTCCCGGCCAGGACGTTGGACAGCAGCACCCGGTTGTAGGGCTGCCAGGTCTCGGCGCCGAACACGGTGACCGGCATGTGCGGATCACGTGCCCGCACCTCACCGACCAGCCGCGACCCGGCCATTCCGTTCCCCACTACGACGAGCCTCATGCGACCTTCTCCACCCTGACGGCGCAGACCTTGAACTCCGGCATCCGCGATGACGGATCGAGCGCGGGATTGGTCAGACGGTTGGCTCCCTCCCAGTGGAACGGCATGAAGACGGTGTCTCGCCTGATCGAGTCGCTGACCCTGGCGACCCCCGTGCTCTCGCCCCGCCGGCTGAGCACCCGTACGACGTCTCCGGCGGTGATGGCCAGCTGCTCGGCGAGGTCGGGATGGAGCTCGACGAACGGCTCCGGCGCGGCCTTGGACAGGGCGGCGATCCTGCGGGTCTGCGCGCCGCTCTGGTACTGGGCGAGTACGCGGCCCGTGGTCAGGTAGACCGGGTAGTCGTCGTCGGGCTCCTCGGCCGCGGGCCGGTGCTCGACGGGCACGAACCTGGCGCGCCCGTCGGGAGTGGCGAAGGAGTCGAGGAACGGACGCGGCCGGCCGGGGTCGTCCGGCGACGGACACGGCCAGAACACGCCGGTCTCCTCGGTGATCCGCTCGTAGGTGATGCCCGCGTAGTCGGCCACCCCGCCCGCGCTGGCGCGGCCCAGCTCCTCGAACACCTCCCGCGGCTCGGCCGAGAACCGGTGGCCGAGCCGGCTGGCCAGCTCCCGGACGATCTCCAGGTCGCTCCTGACCCCTTCGGGAGCGGGTACGGCCTGACGGCGCAGCAGGACCCGGCCCTCGAGGTTCGTCATCGTGCCGGTCTCCTCGGCCCACTGCGTCACGGGGAAGACCACGTCGGCCCGTGCGGCCGTCTCCGACAGCACGATGTCGCAGACCACCAGCAGGTCCAGCGCGTCCAGCCGCTCGGTCACGTGCGCGGAGCGCGGCGCGGAGACCACCGGGTTGGAGCCGAAGACCAGCAGGGCGCGCGGCCCCTGGGGCGTCCCTAGCGCGTCGAGCAGCTCGTACGCCGAGCGTCCCGGGCCGGGCAGCTCTTCGGGTCGTACGCCCCAGATCGCGGCGACGTGCTCGCGGGCGGCCGGGTCGTCGATCTTGCGGTAGCCGGGCAGCTGGTCGGCCTTCTGACCGTGCTCCCTGCCGCCCTGGCCGTTGCCCTGGCCGGTCAGGCAGCCGTACCCGGAGCCGGGGCGGCCGGGCAGCCCCAGCGCCAGGGCCAGGTTGATGAACGCGGTGACGGTGTCGGTGCCCTTGGCGTGCTGCTCGGCTCCCCGCCCGGTGAGCACGGCGGCCCGTCCGGCCGAGGCGAGCGCGCGTACGGCCTCGCGCATCCTGGCCACCGGCACGCCGGTGACGCGTTCGACCCGCTCGGGCCACCAGGACGCGAGCGACGTACGGACCTGCTCGAAGCCCGAAGTCCTGGCGGCGACGTAGTCCTCGTCGACGAGCCCTTCGGCGATGACCAGGTGCAGCAGCCCGAGGGCGAGCGCCAGGTCGGTGCCCGGCGTGGGCTGCAGGTGCAGCCAGGCCAGCTTGGCCGTCGCGGTGCGGCGGGGGTCGATAACGATGAGCCGCGGCCCGGTCAGGTGGCGGACGAAGGGCGGCATGGTCTCGGCGACGTTCCCGCCGGCCAGCAGCACGACGTCGGTCTCGGCCAGGTCGGTGATGGGGAACGGCAGGCCGCGGTCCAGCCCGAACGCCCTGAGCGAGGCGGCCGCGGCCGACGACATGCAGAAGCGGCCGTTGTAGTCGATCTGGCTGGTGCCGAGCGCGACCCTGGCGAACTTGCCGAGCTGGTAGGCCTTCTCGTTGGTCAGCCCGCCGCCGCCGAACACGGCCACTCCGTCGGGGCCGTGCACGGCGCGTATGGCGGTCAGCCGGTCGGCGACGTAGTCGAGGGCGGTGCCCCAGGCCACGGGCCGGCCGTGGAGCAGCGGCGTGGTCAGGCGCTCGCCGTTGGTCAGCAGGTCGGCCGCCGTCCAGCCCTTCTGGCACAGGGCCCCGCCGGAGTTGGCCGGTACGTCGGTGCGCGGGGTGATCGTGATGTCGGTCCCCGTGGCGGTGATCGTCATGCCGCACTGGAGGGCGCAGTACGGGCAGTGGGTCGCGGTCACCACGGCGTCCTCAGACACGGGCGTGGGCCAGACTGCCGACCAGCGAGACGCCGACCTTGCGCGTGTAGCACCACCAGGTGAGCGCGAAACAGGCCACGTAGAAGGCGCCGAACCCGACGAACGCGGTGGCCGGGCTCCCCGTCTCGGCGAACGACATCCCGAACGCGCGGTTGATGAGGAAGCCGCCGAGCGCCCCGACCGCGGAGATGATCCCGATGGCGGCCGACGCCTGCCGCTTGCCGTACATCAGGGCCTCCTCGCCGGTGCCGCGCTCGGCCACCGCCTTGGCCTGGAAGATCGCGGGGATCATCCGGTAGGTGGAGCCGTTGCCGACGCCCGCCGTGAGGAAGAGCATCTGGAAGGCCAGGAAGAACAGCCAGAAGTCGCCCGAGGTGCTGCCGAGCCAGACCAGGACCACACCGACGCCCATGGCGGCGAAGTTCCACAGGGTCACCGGCGCGCCGCCCATCTTGTCGGCCAGCCAGCCGCCCACCGGCCTGATCAGCGAGCCGAGCAGCGGGCCGACGAAGGCCACCGCCGCCCACGGCGAGCCGGGGAACAGGCTCTTGGCCAGCAGCGGGAAGGCCGTCGAGTAGCCGATGAACGAGCCGAACGTACCGATGTACAGGAACGACATGATCCACGTCTGCGCCCGCCCGGCCACCGCCAGCTGCTCACGCGGCTTGGCCCTGGCGCTCGACAGGTTGTCCATGAAGAACCACGCGCAGGCGGCGGCCACGACGGCCAGCGGCACCCAGAACCACCCGGCGGCCGCCAGCCCGAACCCGCCGATCACCAGCGGCATGACCAGCTGCACGGAGCTGACCCCGATGTTGCCACCGGCCGCGTTCAGCCCGAGCGCCACGCCTTGCCGCGAGCGCGGGTAGAAGTAGGTGATGTTCGCCATACTGGAAGCGAAGTTGCCGCCGCCGACCCCGGCCAGCGCCGCGATCACCAGGAACATCCAGTACGGCGTGCCCGGATCGCTGACCGCCAGCCCGAGCAGCACCGCCGGTATGACCAGCAGCAACGCGCTGACCGTGGTGAACGTGGCGCCACCGAACCTGGCCGGCCCGAAGGTGTAGGGGACGCGCAGCACGGAGCCGATGAGGTTGGGCAGCGCCACCAGCCAGAAGAGCTGGTCGGTGGAGAAGTCGTAGGCGCCCATCTTGGCGGCCACGATGCTCCACAGCGTCCACACCGTGAACCCGAGATGCTCGGCCAGGATCGAGAAGGCGAGGTTGCGCCGGGCGATCCGCTTGCCGGTGCTCTCCCAGAAAGCCTTGTCGTCGGGGTGCCACTCGGCGATCCAGCGCGCCATCGTTCCTCCTACACTCGGCCCACTTGGCCAACTCGGCCGTTCGGCGGCCAGAACCCGAATGTAGGAATCGCGCGTTACGCACTTTGACGATCCGTGGCTGTGCGTTCGTTACATGTAACTCACTGGCGTAACGAGCAATCAACATGTGTCACGGCGGAAACCTGCTGTTAATCCAGACTTTTGCTGGTGTAGGCGGCGACTAGTCCAGGTTCTTGCCGATGTAGGCGGCGACCAGCTCGGCGAACTCCTCAGGGGTGACGATCCGCACCCCGAGCTGCTCGGCTTTGGCCCGCTTCGACCCTGCCTTCTCCCCGGCTACCAGGAGTGACGTCCGGGCTGAGACGCTCGACGACGACTTGCCGCCGGCACGCTCGACCAGCTCGTTGACCTCGTTGCGGGTCAGCTCCGCCAGCGGCCCGCTCATGGCTCCGGTCACCACCACCGACATCCCGTCCAGCGGCCGCGCCTCCTTCGTCTCGCCAGTCGGCTCCTCGCCCGCCGGCAGACGCGTGGCGCCCCCGGGCTCGGTCATGTTGACCCCCGCGGCCACCAGCTTGTCGATCAGGTCGGTGAGCTCGGCCAGCTCGGCGACCAGCAGCGTGGCCTTCTCCGGCCCGACGCCCTCCACCTCCTGCACCCCGTCGGCCCCGGCGGCGCGGATGGCGTCCATCATGCCGAAGTGCCGGGCGATGCGGCGGGACATGGACCGCCCGGTGCCGCGCACACCCAGCGCGCAGAACACCCTGCTCAGCGGCTGGGCCTTGGCCCGCTCGATGGCGGCCAGGAGATTGTCGGTGCTGATCTCGCCCATCCGCTCCAGGCCGAGCAACTGCTCGCGGGTCAAGGTGAACAGGTCGGCGAAGTCGACGATCAGCCCGGCGTCGAGCATCTGCTGGATCCGGTTTTCCGCGAGCCCCTCGATGTCGAGGGTGTCACGGCCGACGGCGTAGGCGATGGAGGCGATCGCCCGGCACTGGCGCCCGCGCACGCATCGCCAGCGCTCCTGCGAGGCGTCGATGGCGTCACCGCACGACGGGCAGACCTGGGGAATCTCGATCGGCTGCTCGTCGCCGGTGCGCAGGTGCACCACCGGGGCCTCCACGCGCGGGATGACGTCGCCCGCCTTGTAGACGGTCACGCTGTCGCCGAGCATCAGGCCGCGGCGGGTGATGTCGGCGACGTTGTGCAGGGTGGCGTAGGTGACGGTGCTGCCGTCGAGCTCCACCGGCTCCAGCACGGCCCGGGGGGCGATGATGCCGGTGCGGCCGGTGTTCCACTCCACGCCGATCAGCTTGGTGATCTTCTCGGTGGCGGGTAGCTTGTAGGCGATCGCCCAGCGCGGCGCTCGTGAGCTGAACCCGGCCGCCACCTGGTCGACCGCCAGATCACACTTGATCACGATGCCGTCGATGCCGAACGGCAGCTCCGGACGGACGGCGGCGATCTTTTCGACGCGCTCCTGAACCTGCTCCAGCGACTCGGCCACGATGCCCGCGACCGGCGTGGCCGCCGTGGTCTGCACTCCCTGCCCGGCCACCCACGCCATGACCTCGCTGTGCGGCAGCTCGCGCAGGCGCACGGCCGGCTCGGAGCCGTCATCGGGGTGGGGCAGCGCGCCGTAGCCGAAGAACGTCAGCTCGCACACATACGGCCGGTCCTGTGCCCGCAGCGTGCCCGCCGCCGCGCTGCGCGGATTGGCGAACGTGGTGCCGTCATGCGCCTGCCGCTTGGCGCAGGCGTCCTCGAACTGCGAGGCCGTCATCATCACCTCACCGCGCAGCTCCACCGTGACCGCCTCGGCCAGCCGGTCGGGCAGGCCGACGATCGTGCCGATGGCGTGGGAGACATCCTCGCCGGCGACGCCGTCTCCCCGGGTCACGAGCTGCGTCAGGCGGCCGTGCCGGTAGCGCGCCGAGATCGCCAGGCCGTCGAGCTTGGGCTCCACGCTCCAGGCGGCCACCGCCCGCCCCAGCCTCCGCTCCAGCCCGGCGGCCCATTCAGCCAGTTGCTCAGCACCGAACACGTTGTCCAGACTCAGCATGGGCACGGTATGCGGCACATCCCCGACCACCGCCCCGCCGGCCACCTTCCCGGTCGGCGAGTTGGGCAGCACCTGGTCGGGGTGCTTGGCCTCATATGCCTCGATGCCACGGACCAGCCGGTCGTAGGTGTCGTCGTCGCGGGTGGAGGTGCCGTCGGTGTAGTAGGCAGCGGCGGAGTCGACAGCAAGCTGCACGGCTTCGGCGTAGGCCGTTTCGTCGGCCAGGACGGTGATGGGGGGCTCGTCGGTCATAGGGCCATCATGCCTGTTGGCACCGACAGTTCTGCGCCGGACATCTGGGGCTTGAGCTGCGCTTGAACCGGCCCACCCGCCCGGCTCATCGGCGCCGTGCCGCGCCCGATCGGGCCCGTGACCCTCGCGGACGCCACGACTCCGCTCAGTTCGGGACAGCCGAGCCCACCACCGAACAAGCCTGCCCGTCCGCTCAGTTCGGGACAGCCGAACCCACCGTTCGGTTCGGGACGGCCGAGCCCTACCACTCAGTCCGAGACGGCCGAGCCGACCGCCGAGCCGGTCCGCGTGTGCATCCGGCCCGCGGGCAGGTCGCGCAGGCGCCGCAGCGGGCTCGCCAGCAGGATGAGGCCGCTCAGCGCGAAGACACCCAGCATCACCCACAGGGCCGCGCGCACGGAGAACGCCTCGGCCAGCGTGCCCGCCACCAGGGCGCCGAGCGGGATGGCGCCGAAGTTGACCACCTGGATACTGGTGCTCACCCTGCCCATCAGCTCGCCGGGCACGTACGACTGCGTGAACCCGCTGAAGATCACGTTCCCGGCGACGATCCCCCCGATGATCGTGATGCTGGCCGCCACGAACAGCACCAACCCGACGCCGCGATCCGCGCACGCGATCAGCAGGCCCAGCGGCGCCAGGCCGGCCTTGCCGAGCAGGACGGCCCGCGCGCTGCCCAGCCGGGCCGCCAGCGGTCGGGCGGCGAAGGCGCCGGCGACGCCGCCCGCGCTGGTGGCCGCGAGCAGCGCGCCTGTCGTGCCCGCGGACAGGCCGATGTCGCCGACCAGGAAGACGACGAGCAGCGACTGGTAGCCGGTCAGCGCCAGGTTGGCCACGCAGCCGTAGAACATGTTGCCGCGCAGCAGCGGGTCGCCCACCACCGTGCGCAGCCCGTCCCTGATCTCGCTGCGCAGCCGTCGCCGGGGCCGCGGCTCCACGATCTCGACGTGCCTGACGCGCATCAGGCAGAGCGCCGAGACGGCGAAGCTCACCGCGTCCACCACCAGACCGCCGAGCGCGGAGGCGAGCTGGGCGAGGAGCCCGGCCACGCCAGGCCCTGTCAGGTTGGCCACCTGCTCGCTGCCCTGCAGCTTCGCGTTGGCCTCCAGCAGGTCGTGGTCCTCGACCAGCGACGGCAGGTACGCCCGGTAGGCGGTCGCGAAGAACACCTTCGCCGTCCCGGCGACCAGCGCGACCGCGACGAGCTGGCCGGTGGTCAGAACGCCGAGCAGGGCCGCGGCCGGAACGCTGAGGAAGGCCGCCATCGACACCCAGTCGGCGGCGAGCATCACCCTGCGCCGGGAGAGCCGATCGACCCAGGCCCCCGCGGGCAGGCCGACCAGCAGCCACGGCAGCCAGACGGCCGCCGCCAGCACGCTGACGGCGAACGGGGAGGCGTGCAGCACGGTCACCGCGACCATGGGCAGCGCGACTCCGGTGACCGCGCTGCCCAGGCTGCTGGCGCTCTCGCCGATCCACAGCAGCCGGAAGTCACGCTTCCGGAGCAGGCCGAACCTGGGCTTGGTAAGCGTCTCGGCCGTCATGGCCGCCCCGGAACGCCACGGGCGAAGGTGAAGACGGTGGCGCGTTCCTGGCCATCGTCGGGGATGTCTCGCTCGGCCCATTTGTCCATGACGGCGATGATCTCGGCGGCGAACTGCGCCAGCTCGTCGTCGGTCGCCTGGATCCAGGTCTCGGTGGAGAACGGGCCACGCTGCCAGCGTTCATGCTCGGATTGGGGCTGGTCGGCCCAGCGCCGTACGTGGCCGACCTGCCGTTCCAGGTTGAGCGACTCAAGGGCGCGGGCGATGGCCTCGCCCGCCGCGTCCTCGGCGAAGTCCGTGGAGGACCAGCACAACTTCTCCGAGGTGCGCCGCCACCAGCGCTCGCGCCGGTCGCGGGCCAGCTCGGGCGCCTCCTCGATCAGCCCGGCGCCGGCCAGGGCGCGCAGGTGGTGGCTGACATTGCCCACCGCCTCGCCCGTGCGCTGCGCCAGCGCGCTCGCGGTGCCGGGGCCGTGGATCTTCAACAGGTCGAGCAGGCGCCGGCGCACCGGGTGCGCCATGGCCGCGAGCACCCTGGAGTCGGTGATCTGGGACATGACGCCACCCTAAATACACAAGAGCCATTGTGCAACATTTCTTGTGCTTTAGACGGCACCGACCGGCGTCTGCCAGGGCTCATCAAGGGTGTCCCGTTCATCGAGGTGGAGGGCGGCCCGCACAACATCGGCCGGACCTTCCCCGAAGAGGTCGACCGCGCCCTGCTCGACTTCATCTGAGAAATTTCGCGCTCCCCTGTCGATCCGGGCCATCGCGATTCGTGTGAAGGGTGAGACGCCGGCACGAGAACGACGCCAAATCCGACAGGAGAAGCTCGCCATGAAGATTGTCGTGACCAGCAGCGTGACGCTCGACGGGGTGGCGCAGGCGCCGGGCCGCCCGGACGAGGACCCGCGCGGCGGCTTCAGCCACGGCGGCTGGGCCCTGCCCTACAGCGACCACATCATGGGCGCGGTCATGGGGCGGCGGATGGCCGAGGAGGGCAGCCTGCTGCTGGGCCGCCGCACGTACGAGGACTTGTTCGGCTACTGGCCCGAACAGAACGACGGCAACCCGTTCACCGAGGTGCTCAACCGGACACACAAGTACGTGGCATCGCGGACGCCGTCCCAGCCGTTGCCGTGGGCCAACTCGACCCTGCTGGACGGCGACGCGGTCGAGGCCGTGGCCGGGCTGCGGGCGCAGCCAGGCCCGACCCTGGGCGTCATCGGCAGCCTGGACCTGGTCAGACAGCTAGCTCGCCGTGATCTGATCGACGAGTACGTCCTGCTGACGCATCCGCTGGTGCTGGGCACCGGCAGCCGGCTGTTCGCCGACGACGGCGCCTCCCGCCCGCTGCGGCTGACGGACAGCGTAACGACCACCACCGGCGTAGTGATCGCCACCTACCAGAGGGAGACCCGATGACCGAGTACCTGCTCAGTGTGTACCAGCCGGACGGGCCACCACCGGCCCCGCCGATCCTCGCCAAGATCATGGACGACCTCGAAGCACTGAACCAGGAGCTGCGGGCCGCCGGTGCGTGGGTCTTCAGCGTGGGTCTATACCCACCGACCACGGCCACGGTGCTCCGCGCCCAGAACGGCGACGTACTGATGACCGACGGCCCTTTCACCGAGGGCAAGGAACACGTCGGCGGCTTCACCGTTGTCGAGGCCCCGGACCTGGACGCGGCCCTCATCTGGGCCGGCAAGATGGCCCAGGCCACCACCCTGCCCATAGAGGTCCGCCCAATCCGATGACCCCGGACCCGATCACGCCCGACCCAGCACCGCCCGATCCGGTGACGCCGAGTCAGACGCCACCCGACCCGTTGATGCCCGACCGGACCCTGCCCGACCCGACCACGCCTGACCCGACCAGGCGGGACCCGATGGCAGCCGACCCGATGCCACCCGATCCGATGGAGCCGCATCCGATGGCGCCGGATATCGAGGGTGTGTTCCGGGAGGAGTACGGGCGGGCCGTGGCGGTCCTGGTGCGTGTCTTCGGCGACATCGATCTCGCCGAGGAGGCGGTCCAGGAGGCCTTCGCCGAGGCGGTCAAGCGGTGGCCGTCCACCGGTCTGCCGCCCAGCCCCGACGGTTGGATCATCACCACCGCCCGCAACCGGGCCATCGACCGGGTGCGCCGCGAGGCGAGCCGCGACCGGCGGTACGCCGAGGCCGCCAGGCTGCGCGTCCCCGATGAACCGGCCGAGGAGGGTCCCGTGCGTGACGACCGGCTGCGTCTGATCTTCACCTGCTGCCATCCCGCGCTGGCCACCACCGCCCAGGTCGCCCTCACCCTGCGACTGCTGGGCGGCCTGTCCACCGCGGAGATCGCCCGCGCCTTCCTGGTCCCCGAGCCGACCATGGCCCAGCGCCTGGTCCGAGCCAAAGGCAAGATCCGCGACGCCCGCATCCCCTATCGCGTACCCGCCGACGCCGACCTCCCGGCCCGGCTGCGATCCGTGCTGGCCGTGGTGTATCTGATCTTCAACGAGGGCTACACCGCGAGCTCCGGCGATCGGCTGACCCGCGAGGACCTCGCCGCCGAGGCGATCCGGCTGGGCCGCCTGCTGGCCGCGCTGATGCCCGACGAGCCCGAGGTCCTCGGATTGCTCGCGCTGATGCTGCTGATCGAGTCGCGGCGAGCCACCCGCACCACCCCGGACGGCGACCTGGTGCTCCTGGCCGACCAGGACCGGGCCCGCTGGGAGCACTCCCTGATCGCGGAAGGCCAGGCCATCGTCCGAGCCTGCCTGCGACGCGGCCGACCCGGGCCTTACCAGATCCAGGCCGCGATCAACGCGGTGCACAGTGACGCGCCGTCGGCGGCGGCCACCGATTGGGGGCAGATCCTCCAGTTGTACGACCAGCTCGCCGCCGTGGCCCCGAGCCCGGTGGTCGCGTTGAACCGGGCGGTGGCGGTGGCCGAGGTCAACGGGCCGTCAGCGGCACTCGCCCTGGTCGACGACCTCGACCTGGACGGCTTCTACCTCTATCACGCGATCCGCGCTGACCTGCTCCGCCGCCTGGGCCGTGGGGCGGAGGCGGCACAGGCGTATGAGGCGGCGATCGCCCGCAGCGGCAACGCGGCCGAACGCGCCTTCCTGCACCGTGCGGCTCTGGCGGTGAATCCGGCCTCAGACTGAACCGAGCGCCTTCTACCACTGATCGCGCCTGGTACGGGGATTCCTCATCTCCAGCGGCGCGGCGCTGGGCGCCAACCGCTCCTACTCCACAAAGTACGAGTCGTGCTTGTCGAAGAATGTGGCACGCTCCTCCTCCGAAGAGTGTGCCAGGTGCGACACCTGCTCGAAGTACTCCTCGCGCGGGGCTCCCGGGGTGAACAGCAGCAGCATGTCGGCCGGAGCGTCGGAGTCGTTCCGGAAGGCGTGTAGCCCGCCCTGGGGCACGTGCAGGAAGTCTCCCTTGCGGGCGTCGACCCACAGCACACCGTCGAACACGCGCACCATGCCGTCCAGGATGTAGAACGATTCCGAGATCCGCTTGTGGAAGTGCGTCTTAGGGCCGCCCGCCCTGGGCCGCATCTCCACCCGGTACAGCCCGAACTCACCCCGGGTGGTGCCGGTGGTCGCCAAATAGTGGAGGGCGTCCTTGCCGGTACCGCTCTCACCGATGTCCGGTGGTGCGGTGGCCGGACGGAAGACGGCGCTGACCTCACCGTCCTCACCCCAGTACTTCTGCTCCGGGTACGGGTACGACATGTCTTGATCCTTTCGTGTACGGCAGGACCGGCGGGCATCCACCGGTGTGGACGGCCGGGAGTCCCCCGCCGGGTCTCAATCGATGGTTTGGTGATGGGCGAAGCGGGACACCAGCGGCGGTTCCATCAGCCAGCTGTGGGTCCGACCGTGCGGCCGGTGCGAGGCCGCGGCGGTCCGCTGCAGCATGCCGAAGGCGATCGACGCACCGATGGCCACCAGGCCCGCGCACAGCGGCATGGCCCGGCTGAACGACGTATCGAAGGCTGCGTCCGAACGGTAGGCGTCCGGTCCCATCCCGACCAGTAGCGGCAGTGCCGCCACAGCCACTAGCCCGGCCGCCCGGGCCGCAGCGTTGTTGATGCCGCTGGCCAGCCCGGCGTTCGAGGCGCTCACCGAGGACAGCAGGGTCACGGTCAGCGGAGCGACCATGACCACCATGCCGGCTCCCATCACCAGCAGGGCGGGGAGGACGTCGGTCAGGTAGGACGCGCCCGGCCCGACCCGCAGCATCATCAGCATGCCCGCCCCGCACACCAGCGGGCCGATGGTGAGCGGGATCCGCGGCCCCAGACGCTGGGCGAGCACCCCGGAGCCGGAGGAGAACAGCAGCATCAGCAAGGTGTTGGGCAGCATCGCCGCACCGGCTGCCAGCGCCGAGTAGCCGACGACGATCTGCAGTTGCAGAGCGGTCAGGAAAAAGAACCCGCCCGTGCCCGCGTAGACGCACAGGGTGATCAGGTTGACGGCGGAGAACTGCCGGGACGAGAAGATGGCCGGCGGAATCATCGGGTCGACGCTGCGCCGTTCCACAGCGAGGAAGGTGGCACCCGCCACCACGCCGCCGACGGCCGCGATGACGGCCACCAGACCGCCGTGGCGCGCCTCGGTCAGCGCGTAGGTGGCCAGAGCGAGCGCCAGGGCGCCCAGGACGGCGCCGGGTACGTCGAAACCGAGCCGCCGTCGGACCTCCGCGCCGGCCGCGAAGATGGCGTCCGGGGGCGTGCCCACGGACTCGGGGACATGGCGCAGCGCGACGGGCACACACAGCAGCGCCGGGACGATGCTCAGCAGGAAGGTCCAACGCCAGCCGGGGCCGTCCACCAACCACCCGCCCAAGAACGGCCCGAGGGCCGCGCCGATACCGCCGAAGCCCGACCACAGGCCGATCGCGCGCGGCCGGTCGTCCGGGTGAAAGGATGCCTCGATGATCGCCAGTGAGCCGGGGGTGAGCAGTGCGCCGCCGACGCCCTGCAGGGCCCGGGCAGCGATCAGCGTGGTGGCGTCCGGAGCCAGGCCACACAGCAGGGAGGCCGCCGCGAACCACACGATGCCCACGACGAAGATGCGCCGCCGCCCGAAACGGTCGCCCAGGGACCCGCCCAGCAGGATGAGGCCCGCCAGGGTCAGCATGTAGGCGTTCACCGTCCACTGGAGGACGGCGAGGTCAGCTCCGAAGTCGTCGCCGATATGCGGCAGCGCAACGTTGGTGACGGTCGATCCGAGCAGTACGACACTGGACCCCAGCACGGTGGCCAGCAGGGTCCACCGGCCACGGGCACTGCTGACGCGGAGGGAGGCGGCGCCGTCTGTGGCGGGGGAGTGAGTCATGGTGTGTCCTGGCGTCGTCCGACGAAGCGCTCGCGGCCGGCGTTCTCCCGCCGCAGTTCGCGCACGTCACGAACGGCCGTAGCGAATGCCGCGGGACGCTCCTGCGGAAGGTTGTGGCCGGCCCCCGCCACTGTGCGGTGGAGCCGGAGGCCGGTGAAGTGATGGGCGGTCGGAGAACCGTCCGTGACCGGAAAGTTGCCGTCGGCCACGCCCAGGACGGCCTGCTGACCCGAGCGCGGAGTCGAATCGGAAAGAAACCTCGTGGGCCCGTGGCCCCGCAGATAGGGGACGACGACCCGGAACCCGCTCTCCGCGAGCAGCGGGGCCACGGCCACGTAGCTGTGGATGTCGTAGGGAAAACCGTGCAGGAGCAGCACGGTGTCGTTCGCCGCAGAGCCCGTCTCGTAGTAGGCAACTTCGAGTACGTCGGTGCGGACCCGGCGGAGCGGCGCAAGTGTGTGGTGTTCGGACATGCGAGCCTCTGGTTTCTGTTGCCCGTGGGACGGACGGTATGTGTCCGGGCGGGTCGGAGCGGCCGACTCAGCCGAACATGCCCGGTGTGTAGTCGCCGGCGGGCTGCCGGTTGATGACGTTGATACGGTTGTAGGCGTTGATGACGGCGATCAGCGAGATGAGAGCGGCGAGCTGGTCATCGTCGTAGTGCTTCGCGGCGTTCGCCCATGCCTTGTCCGACACGCCGCCCGCGCCGTCCGCGATGCGCGTGCCCTGCTCGGTCAGCTCCAGCGCCGCGCGCTCCGCGTCAGTGAAGATCGTGGCCTCGCGCCACACGGCCACCAGGTTCAGACGCTGCTGTTCCTCACCCGCGGCGAGGGCGTCCTTAGTGTGCATGTCGGTGCAGAAACCGCAGCCGTTGATCTGGCTGGCACGGATCTTCACCAGCTCCTGAGTAGCGACTGGGAGGGCCGTCCGCACCGCCGCGCCGGTCGAGCTGAGGTGTTTCATGACCTTGCCGGCGAGGGCGTTGCCGAAGTAGTCGATACGCGCTTCCATGACGGATCTCCCTGGGTACGGAATAGTTGCCACCTAATGACCGGGAGCCTCCCGAATCTGTGACAACCCGCGCGTACGCCGGCACGGAACACGTGTGAAGACAACCTGTGTTTGTGGCCCCGACCTCGAGAACCACCGACGTGTGCAGTTGCCGGCATCGAATGCGTGGGCGAAGGCCGTCGGCCCGGCGTCACTCCGTCAGGGCTGGTGCGGGATGGTTTCCTCCTGGAAGTCGCACCCCGGGTTCGGCGCGTCCACCGAGAGCGGCGCGCCGTGCGGGATCACGTACAGCACTTCCATGACGACGGGCTTGTCGCCCCGGTGCTGGCCGCTGTGCTCGATGATGGTCTGCCCAGCCTGGTACACGCCGTCGGACTCGCAGGTGAAGTCGAAGTGGCTGAGCGTTCCCATGCGGATGACGCCGTCGTGGTAGTGCCAGCCGGTGCTGCCGCCCGGCTCGACCGTGATCTCGCGCAGGATGTAGTCCTGGTCACCCCCTGTCCTCTGGAAGCGGACCGTGGCGTTGACGCCGCTGCTCGGGGTGGCGTTCGCCGTGCCGGGAAGCAGGGCGATGAGGCGTGGCCGCCGTGGGCTTGGGGGGCGGCCGCCGGTTCGTCCCTGCAGACAGGGCAGCTCCCGATCTTGTGACACGGCTCCGCGACGTTACCCGGGGGCGACCACGCGCGGGGAGGGACGGGTGCCGGTCAGCGCGGGATGGTGTCGCGGTGGGCGGCCAGCCACGTGTCGAACGACTGCAGCCTCGGGTTGAGCTTGCGCAGCAGCTCGAAGTCGATGAGCTCGGCGATGTCCGGGGCGGCCGCGATCAGGTACTGGAGCATGTTGCCGACCTCGCCCGCGCCCGGGAACCCCGCGGCCCGGATCATGTCGGGGCTGACCGCCTGGTAGGTGACGGGCTCGCCGAGCGCCAGGCTCAGCGCGGCGGCGTACTGCTCGCCGGTGAGCACGGACCCGGCGACGCTCACCCGCCTGCCGGCCATCCCGATCCCGTGGCGGAAGATCCCCAGCGCGGTCCTGCCGACGTCCTCCGCAGCTTGCGCGGCCACCCGCGCCTCGTCGAACCCGAGCGGCAGCACCAGCGCGCCCGTCTCGTCACGCCGGGGCGCGAACATGTCCCGGAACGCCTCGTAGTAGACGTTCGCCTGCAGGAAGGTGGTGGGCACGCCCGACTCCAGGAAGAACCGGTCGGCTTCGGCCTTGCCGTCGGCGTGTGGCACCTTGTACGAGCCCTCGAAGCTCGGCGTCCCGTCGCCCGGCCGGAAGTAGCCGCGGGTGTCGGACAGCGTGGACCAGACGAAATGCCGTACGCCGGTCTCCTGCCCCGCCCGCGCCGCGTTGCCGGCCTGCTCCCGCTCCTTGATGGTCGCGGGCCGCGCCCGCTCCTCCTCGGGCATGCGAGGCTCCCAGAAGTTGGTCACCACGAAGGCGCCGTGGGCGCCGTCGAACGCCTTGCGCAGGCTGCCCGCGTCGTCGAGATCGGCCCCGACGACCTCGGCCCCGAGCGCGGCCAGCTCCCTGGCCCGCGCCGAACCCGGGTCCCGGGTCAGGGCTCGCGCGGCGAACCGCCCACTGCGGTCGTCGAGGATCGCGCGGACCAGCCCGCCCCCTTGCGCTCCGGTCGCGCCCACCACGGCGATGATCTGCTGCTCGCTCACAGAGACAAACCCCTCACGTGTTCAGGTTGATGTATCAACCGGATCACCATACAGCCCCAGGTTGATACGTCAAGCAACGGGTAGAGTGGGGGTCATGGGATGGGAACAGGAGCTCGGCGAGGCCGACCGGATGTGGCGCACGTACATCGAAATGGCCAAGCACCTCAACTCGCACCTGCAGCAGCACCTGCAGCGCGAGTGCGACCTGTCCGCGGCCGACTTCGAGGTCCTGGTCCGGCTCACGGAGTCGGAGCGGCGGGAGATGCCCGTCGCGGCGGTGGCCGCCGCGACCCAGTGGGAGAAGAGCCGCCTGTCCCACCAGCTCACCCGGATGGCGCAACGCGGGCTGGTCGAGCGAGTGGACTCCAACGACCGCCGCTACCCCGACGTGCGGCTCACCGACAAGGGCTACACGGCGATCAACAAGGCAGTCCCCGAGCACACCGAGATGGTTCACGCCCTGGTCGTCGACGTGCTGGGGCCCGAACGGCTGGCCGGCTTCGCGCAGGCCTGCGCCGACGTGCTCCGCGCACTCGACGAGCACCGGGAGCGGGACTGCTCGTTGTGATCACGAAGTAGCCGTCGGCGTTGGGCACGGGCCCGCCCGACGCGGAAGGGACCGGCGCGTAGTCCGGAAGGCCGGGCGAGTCGGTCGCGGCAGCGGTGCCCGAGAACCGCCGAGCAGCGAGGCGGCGGTGGGAACTGCGGCGGCGACCGACGTGCGCCTCAAGAACGTGCGGCGGTTGGTTGTGCTCGTCTCTTCAGGAGGGGTGAAGTTCGACAACGACGCGATAGCTGGCAGGTTCTGAGGTGATGTGAAGGCCCGGATCGTCGAACATGCGCTGCAGCGAGGCATGCCACTCGGGATTGCCGGTGGCTTTGTCGAGCGCGGTGCCCGAGGTCCACTCGGCGATGTGGACGAACCGCGCCTCAGGGGCGTCGGCGAGTGGCCTGTGCAGGCGGGAGCGGAGGAAGCCGGGCTGGGTCGACATGATCCGGGCGTTCTCCTGGTACACCTCGACGAAATAGTCGGCTTCGTCCGCCGGCACGGTGTAGCTCTTGATCACAGTTACTGGCCCGTCAACGCCGGTCTTCGATTCCAGGGATTGACTCATACCCATGGAGACCGGCGACGCCTCGAATTTGTGACACCAGCCAGCTGTTGACCTCGATGCCTCAGCCATCAAGCCGACTCGGGTGAGGGCCTCCGCTTGGCGGTGGTTTTCGCCTGACCATCCGTTTTGTGTTTCCGTACGGCGTGTCGTGGACGCCCGAGGCGCTTGGGTGGGCGTCGGCTTCCATGGGCCCAGGGCGGTGTGGTCACTCCTTCGGTGCTCGGCGGGGTGTCTTTGCGCTGGTCAGCCGGGTGCTGGGAGCGCCTCGCGGGGGACGACGGGAGCGGCCATGGACCGTCCCTGCGTGCGCGGGGGGCACGGGCACGTACTGCGTGCCAATGAGGCCGGTCGAGGGACCATCCCCGCGGCTGAGGTTGAAGCCATCCGCGCCTCCGCCGCCCAGCAGCGCATGCGTACAGCCCTGGCCGAGTGGGAGGAGGCGGACGCCATCGCCTGGGAAGCACTCGCTCGCGCGGACGACGGCGACCGCCCGCGCTGAGCAATCCGAGCAGACCGCCGAGGGCCGGTGTCACTCCCCTATTGGATCTGGTCGGTCGGGCGGATGAGGATCTCGTTGACCGCGACGTGCTCCGGCTGGGTGACCGCGTACACGACGGCGTTGGCGATGTCCTCGGGCTGCAGGGTGCGCATGGAGGCGGCCATGTTCTGTGCGGCGGCCCGCATCGTGGGGTCCGTGTTGTGGCCGGTCAGCTCGGTGGCGACGAAGCCGGGCTCGATGGCCACGACACGCACACCCCGGGTGGTGACCTCCTGCCGCAGCGACTCGGAGAAGGCGGTGATGCCGAACTTCGTCGCGGCATACACACCGGCGTAGGCCGACGCGATCCGGCCCGAGGTCGAGGAGACCTGCACGATCGTGCCCCTGCGCTCCAACAGGTGGGGCAGACTCGCATGGACCATGTACATCGAGCCGAGCAGGTTGGTCTCGACCATGCGGGTCCATTGCGTGATGTCCGCACCCACGATCGGGCCGTTGAGCATCACCCCGGCGTTGTTCACCAGGACGTCCAGGGCGCCGAAGCGCTCGACGGTCGCCGCGACCGCGGCCCGCACCGACTCTTGGTCGGTCACGTCCAGTTCGAGGGCCAGCACCTCACCGGGCGCCTTGCGCGCCAGCGACTCCAACCGGTCGGCACGCCGGGCCCCGACCGCGACACGTGCCCCTTCCGCTGAGAGGGCCAGCGCAGTGGCCTCGCCGATGCCCGACGACGCTCCAGTGACGAGGATGACCAGTCCATTCAACGTGTTGCTCATGGCTTCCTTTCCGGAGGGGTTCACAGGTTTCGTCATGCCGCAATAGCTCGGCCGTGCTCAGGACGGGCGAGGAGCGCGGCGGTACTTGCATTGAGCGAGCTCTTCGTCGTCCACCAGGACGAGCACCGGCTTGCCGGGGCCACACAGCATGGTGGCCGTGAAACGGACCGGGAGTCCTCGCGGTTGTCGCCGTCTTGATAACGGCTCACGTCACTACCAGGAGTGCGGGTGCGGCGGCGCCGATCTTCATCGGGATCCCTTTCATCCGCCGGGCCACCTGATTGCCCCCGGTCGCCAGCTAAGACCGGACAGCCTCCAGGCTTGTGACAGCTGCCCTTCCGGCACCGCAGCGCGACGCCCTCGAGACGGTCTTCGGGATACGAGGGGGAACGCCGCCCGAACGCTTCCTGGCCGTACTGAGCCTGCTGTCTGACGCCTCGGAGAAGGGTCCCCTGCTCTGCGTGGTCGACGACGCGCAGTGGATGGACCGGGCCTCGGCGCAGGTCCTCGCCTTCGTCGCCCGGCGGCTCCTCGCGGAGTCTGTCGCCCTCGTCTTCGGCTCTCGCAAGCGGTCCCAGGACCTGCTCGGACTGCCGGAGCTCGAGGTCACAGGCCTGACAGCGGAAGACGCGCACGCCCTGCTGACCTCGGTGACGCACGTCCAGATCGATCAGTACGTCCGCGACCGGTTCGCGGCCGAGACCAGGGGAAACCCGCTGGCCCTGCTGGAGCTGCCGCGTGATCTGGCGGGCGGGTTCGGCCTCCTGGACGCCGAGACGCTGCCTGGCCGGATCGAGCAGAGCTTCCTGGACAGGATCGACGGCCTGCCCGCGCAGACCCGGCTGCTCCTGCTGGTCGTCGCGGCCGAGCCGGTCGGCGACCCCTCGCCGGGAGAGCATCCCGCCGATTCCCGCCGAGATCGCGGCGCTCATGCGCGAGGTCTCGACCGTGGGAAAGCTCGTCGAGTAGCCGGATCTTGTCACAAGTGCCGGGGCTGTCCTGTCTTAGCTGGCAATCAGGCCACATCACTGAACGGGGGAAGTTGTTGTGACCGCGTTGGCGATGGTCGCCGAGTTCGACGATGTCGCGGGCTGGACCGCCGACGCCGTCGAGCTGCTCGGGAAGCGGCATGCCGTACCGGCTGCCTGCCGTGCCAGCGCGAGCCCCGCGGCGCTGGCATGGCTGGCCGAGGCGTGCGAGCTGGCGCCCGGGATGCGGCTGCTCGATGTGGGCGCGGGAGTCGGCGGGCCGGCGGCCTGGGCGGCCGAGCGGTTCGGGGTCCGGCCAATCCTGATCGAGCCGATGCCGGCCGCCCCGCAGGTTCTCCAGGCCCCCGACGGCAACCACTTTCCCACCTGCCGGGAGCTCGGCGCGCTGCTCGAAGGCGCCGGGTTCGAGGTTTTCGAGCAGCTCGACCAGCCCGTCCGGGCGCCTCTGTCGTGGTCGCGGCGCGCCGACCACGTCGCCGCGGTAGTCGCCCGCCGCCACCGGGCTGATCCCGCCTACGCGCTCGCTGCCCGCCAGGGCGAGCGCTTCGCCCGCCTGTTCGCCACCGGCCAGATCGCCGTCCGGCTGATCCACGCGGTCAGCAGGCCGGCCGTACAACCCATGGAGGAGACATGTGCACCCCGAACGGTGAGAACGAGGTCCTGTACGAGCTCCACGTCGAGATCGAGGAGGAGCTGATCATCGCCGAGGCCAGCCACCCGAAGGAGGAGATGGAGCGGCCGGTCACCGAGTGGCTGTACGACCCGGCGGACGTCGAGCGCGAGGAGATCGCTCTGCGGGTGCTGCGCGACGCGGTCGTGGTGCTGGAGGACGGCTCGCGGCCGGGTGGCGACGTTGCCTGAGCCACGGATCGACACGCTCGACAGCCTCCGCGAGCACCTGCAGTGGGCGATCGAGCTGGAGCACGCGACGCTGCCGCCGTACCTGACCGCGCTGTACTCCCTCGACCCGGAGCGCAACCCGGCGGCCGTCGAGGTGCTGAGCAGCGTCTTCGTGGAGGAGATGCTGCACCTGGCGCTGGCGGCGAACCTGCTCAACGCCGTCGGCGGCGCCCCGCGGCTCGACACGCCCGAGATGCTGCCGCCTCACCCCCGCAAGCTGCCCCACGGCGACCTCGAGCTGTCGCTGGTGCCGTTCGGCCCGGAAGCGCTGGAGATGTTCCTGCGCCTGGAACAGCCCGCACCGCCCGGAGCCCCGCCGGAAGACGATAACTACGAGTCCATCGGGCAGTTCTACGCGGCGATCGAGCAGGGGTTGCGCTACTTGTGCGACACGCTCGGCGAGAAGGAGGTCTTCTCCGGCGACCCGGACCGGCAGGTGAGCGGCGGCCACTTCCGCCATACCGGCGGCAGGCTGGTCGCCGTCACCGACCTCGCCTCCGCGCTGGACGCGCTTGAGGAGATCGTCGAGCAGGGAGAGGGCACCGCCCGCAGCGAGGTCTGGGACGGTGACCAGGACGAGGTCGCCCATTACTACCGCTTCATGGAGCTGAAGCTCGGCCGCCGCTACCGGCGCGGGGACACCCCTGAGTCCGGGCCCACCGGTGAGAAGCTTTCGGTGGATCTCACGGCGGTGTTCCCCATGACGCCCAACCCCGCGGACCGCGCCGCGCAGGAGGAGTTCAACCACACCTACTGCGCGATCCTGCACCTGCTGGAGGTGGCCTTCAACGGCAGCCCGAGGATGCTCGCCGTCGCTACCGGGGAGATGTACGCGCTCAAGGCCCAGGCGCAGGTGCTGATGCGGCGGGGCGGCCTCACCTTCGAGTACGTCCCGCCTGAGCTGCGCCGCTGGAGCGCGGGCGACCATCAGCGGATCGTCGTGCTCCGCAACGGGCCGTACGTCGTGTACGGCCGCGTCCCCCTGCGGCGCAAGCGGAAGATCGTCTCCGCCGAGCAGAAGAACGCGCTCACCTGGAAGACCGGCGAGCCGCTGGAGACCGAGGAGACCTATGCGCTGTGCCGCTGCGGCCATTCGGGCGCTAAGCCGTTCTGCGACGGCACCCACGCCGCGATCGGCTTCGACGGCACCGAGGCCGCGCCGATGCGGCCCTACCAGGAGCTGCAGCACGTGCACGACGGCGTCGGCATCTCCGCGCAGCGGGTGGGCGAGCTGTGCGTCCACGCCGCCTTCTGCATCGGCCGCGCCAGGCCCATCGCCAAGATGCTCGACGACACCGCCGACAGCGACGTGCGCTCCGACGTCATGGGCCGCATCGATCACTGTCCCTCCGGCTCCTACAGCTACGCACTCGAACGCGGCGGAGAGACGATCGAAGCCGACCTCCCGCGCGCCATCTCGGTGCTGGAGGAGGAGGACGGCCTGGCCAGCGCGCTGTGGGTGACCGGCGGCATACCCATTACCCGGTCGGACGGCCGGCCCGTGGAGACCAGGAACCGGATGACGCTGTGCCGTTGCGGCCACTCCGGCAACAAACCGCTGTGCGACGGCACCCACCGCGAGATCGGCTTCCACGAGTGAACAACCAGAAAGGCAATCCCATGAACCAACCCGTCGTCCTCCTCGTCCACGGCGCCTTCGCCGAGTCGGCCAGCTGGAACCGCGTCATCCAGCGCGTGCGCAGCAACCAGCTCACCACGGTCGCCGTGGCCAACCCGCTGCGCAGCGTGGAGGGCGACGCCGCCTACCTGCGCGACGTGATCAACGGCATCGGCGGCCCTGTCGTCCTGGCCGGTCATTCCTACGGCGGCATGGTGATCAGCCAGGCGGCGGCGGGCAATCCGGCCGTGCGCGCCCTGGTCTACGTCGCCGCCTTCGCTCCCGAGCCCGGCGAGAGCGCGCTGCTGCTGTCGAGCAAGTTCGAGGGCAGCACACTCGGCCAGGCGCTGCAGGCCTACCCGGTGGCCTCCGGCGGCAACGAGCTCCGCATCGACCCCGCGAAGTTCCACCGCCAGTTCTGCGCCGACCTCGACACCGAGGAGGCCGCGCTGATGGCCGCGACCCAGCGGCCGGTGACCGAGCGCGCCCTGTCCGACGGGCTCGCCGTCGACGAGGCGCCCTGGCGCACCATCCCGTCCTGGTTCGTCCACGGCGACGAGGACCTCAACATCCCGGCCGCCGCACTGCGCTTCATGGCCGAGCGTGCGGACTCTCGCGGCACCCGCGAGGTCGCCGGCGCCTCCCACGCGCTCGCGGCCTCCCAGCCCGACGCCGTGACAGCGACCATCCTCGACGCTGCCGCCCACGCGCGAGGCTGACGAACCCCTGCCCAGGCCAACGGGCGAATCGATGTGGGGCACATGAACGCGGAATCCCCGGAACAGGCGAACGCTCTCGATCGAGCGGCGTCCGCCTTCGTCGAGCTGCGCCCGCGGCTGTTCGGCATCGCCTACCGGATGCTGGGCAGCGCGGCCGAGGCCGAGGACATCGTCCAGGAGGTGTGGCTGCGCTGGCAGGGCACCGACCGCGAGACAGTCGAGAACCCGCCGGCCTTCCTCGCGCTGGTCACCACCCGGCTGGCCATCAACCTGGCCCGGTCCGCGCGCGTGCGGCGCGAGTCCTACATCGGCCCCTGGCTGCCGGAACCCGTGGACACCAGTCTGGACCCCACTGTCGGCGCCGAACGCGGCGAAGCGCTGGAGCTGGCCTTCCTGCTGCTTATGGAGAGGCTCAATCCCACCGAGCGCGCCGCTTACGTCCTGCGCGAGGCCTTCGACTACCCCTATCCGCAGATAGCGGAGATCCTGCGGCTCACCCCGGTCAATGTCAGGCAGATCGTGAGCCGTGCCCGCAGGCGCCTGACCGCCGTACGCCACAAGCCCATCGACAGGCTCCAGCACCGGCGCATTCTGGAGACGTTCCTCGACGCCGCCCAGACGGGAAATGTCGGCGCCTTGGAGGAGCTCTTCGCCGCCGACGTCGTCAGCTCCTCCGACGGCGACGGCATCAGGGGATCGGCCAAGTTCCCCGTGCTGGGCAATGAGCGGGTGGCCAGGTTCGTGGCCGCGTTCTCACCGCGGTTCTGGCCGGGCACCGCCATCACGTGGGTTGAGATGAACGGGCTGCCAGGCGTGCTCGTCACCCGGGGCGGCAACGGCGTCGCCCTGCTCGCCATCGAGGCCTCCAGGGAGGGGATCCACCACCTGTTGTGGATCCTCAACCCGGCCAAGATCGAGGCCTTCGAGCGGTCTCGTAGCCGCTTTGTCACAACGTAAGGGGCCATCCGGTCTTATCTGCCAACAACGAAGGAGGCGGCAGACCATGACCGAGGCGGGCCCGAGTCGCTGGCGGAGATGCTTGACGAACGGCAGCACCTGCTCGAGATCGCCCTGTGGATGTTCGGCTCGGACACCACGGCCGACCACGTCGTCCAGGAGACCTATCGCCGCTGGTACGCCCTTGACCAGGAGGAGCGCGCCGCCATCGCGGTGCCACGCGCCTCGCTGACGCGGACAGCGGGCAGCATCTGCCTGGAGCTCCTCGCCGACCCCGACCACGTGCCCGGCGGCCCGGTGACTCCGGCCCAGCCCGTGCCCGGTCCGACCTCGCACCAGGCCGGATACGGCCAGGCGATGCTCGCCAGGCACGAGCGGGTGGCCCGCAGGTTCGCCGCGGCCTGCCAGGCAGGCGATACCGAGGCGCTGCGGGAAGTCCTGGCCGCCGACGCGATTGTCATCAGCGATGGCGGCGGCAAGGTGCGCGTCGCCGTACGGCCGACTTACGGCGCGGAGGCGGTCACGCGGGTCGTCACGGCGTTGCTGATCGACCAGCCAGAAACCGAGCCGGCCATCGGGTCGGTGAACGGCAGGACGGGGCTCGTCCTGCGGCGGGCGGGCAAGGCCGTGGCGGTGGTCAGCGTGAGCGTGGCCGGAGCCGAGGTCACGGCGGTATGGATCATCCTCAATCCCGACAAACTCCAGCGTTGGCGCTGAAGGGCATACCAGATCCTCTCCACTGACCACGACTACAACGGGGCGGAATTCAAGCCGCTCTACTCCACGCCCGTCGCCGTGACCGGCGGCAGTTCCTTACACGGATGGGCGAGCGGCCAGGCCAGATCCGCTGACGGCGGCTGGGCGAGCGCCGCTCGCGCGCGGTGTCCGGCAGGCCGACCACGGGCTGGGACAGCCTGACCGCCTCCGAGCTGCACATCGTCAGGCTCGTCGCGGGCTGCGCCACCAACAAGCAGGTCGCCGATCGGCTCTACCTGTCGCCGCACACGGTCAACACCCACCTGCGGCACGCCTTAACCAAGCTCGAGATCAGCTCGCGCGTCGCGCTCACCAGGCTCGTCCTCGAACAGGAGGCAGCCTGTCACAACTGAGAGGGGCTGCCTTGTCTTAGCTGACGACGGGGGGGCGCACCACAGCGCCCCGAAAGCCAGAAGGGTGCCCACAATGAAAATCGTGGTGATCGGCGGGACCGGGCTCATCGGGTCGAAGCTGGTGAAGAAGCTGGGCGAGCACGGCCACGAGGCCGTGGCCGCGTCGCCGAACACCGGCGTCAACACGCTGACCGGCGAGGGCCTGGCCGAGGTGCTGAAGGGCGCCCAGGTCGTGATCGACGTGTCGAACTCGCCCTCGTTCGAGCGCGAGGCCGTCATGAAATTCTTCCAGACCTCCACCGGCAACCTGCTGGCGGCCGAGGCGGCCGCGGGCGTGGGCCACCACGTGGCGGTGTCGATCGTGGGGACCGAGCGGATGCCGGAAAACGGCTACTTCGCGGCGAAGATCGCCCAGGAGAAGCTGATCGAGAAGTCGGGCATCCCGTTCTCGCTGGTGCACTCCACCCAGTTCTTCGAGTTCGCCCGCGGCATCGCCGACGAGAGCACGGTCGACGGCAAGGTGCACATCGCGCCGGTGCTGTTCCAGCCGATCGCGGGCGACGACGTGGCCCAGGCGGTCGGCAGGACCGCGGTGGGGACGCCGCTGAACGGCCGGATCGAGATCGCCGGACCGACCCAGTACAAGATGGACGAGTTCTTCCGCAAGGCGCTGGCCGCCTGGGGCGACACCCGCGAGGTTCTCGCCGACCCGCAGGCGCGGTACTTCGGCAGTGTGCTCGGCGAGCGGTCGCTGGTGCCCGGTGAGGACGCGCAGCTCGGCACCATCACCTACAAAGACTGGCTCGACCAGTCCACCGCGAAGTAGGGCCGGGCGATGGACAAGCCGCGATCGACCGCGTGGCAGACGGCGCTGACCGTGCTGCAGGAGGCACAGCCTCCGTTCATCCCCGAGGGCGCGCACGCGATGACCGTGGTCATCGAGTACCCGCCCGGAGACCCGGGCGCACCGCCGCATCGCCACCCGGGTCCCGCCTTCGGCGTCGTCCTCGAGGGCGAGAACACGGTCACCATGCTGTGCGAGTCGGGCAAGCCGATGTTCACGCTGGTGGAAGAGGCCGAGCCGGCCCAGCGCAAGGACCGCCGCGCGCCACGCCCGTCCTGAACCCCGGCGAAGTACCCGCAGCGTGACGGCACCGGCTGCCGTCATCGCTGCCTGATCCCAGGATCGAACCAGGCAGCCGGCCTACCGGCCGGCGGTCCGATCCGCCATGCCAACAACCCGAGGTATGACACGAATGAACCACGAACGACCGGTTCGGATCGACACGCTCGGCAGCCTCCGTGAGCACCTGCAGTGGGCGATCGAGCTGGAGCACGCGACGCTGCCGCCGTACCTGACGGCGCTGTACTCGCTGGATCCGGAGCGTAACCCGGCGGCGGTGGAGGTGGTGAGCGGCGTCTTCGTGGAGGAGATGCTGCATCTGGCGCTGGCGGCGAACCTGCTCAACGCCGTCGGCGGCACGCCGCGCCTGGACATGCCGGGGATGCTGCCGCCGCACCCGCGCAAGCTGCCGCACAGCGATCTGGAGGTGTCGCTGGTGCCGTTCGGCGCGGAGGCGCTGGAGATGTTCCTGCGCCTGGAGCAGCCGGCGGCACCTAGCGCGCCGCCGGAGGACGAGGGCTACGAGACGATCGGGCAGTTCTACGCGGCGATCGAGCAGGGGGTGCGCTACTTGTGCGACACGCTCGGCGAGAAGGCGGTCTTCTGCGGCGACCCGGTCCGGCAGGTGAGCGGCGCCCGCTTCCGTCACACTGCCGGATCGCTGTTCGCCGTCGAGGATCTGGAGTCCGCGCTCGGCGCGCTGAAGGAGATCGTCGAGCAGGGGGAAGGCAACGCCCGCAGCGAGGTCTGGGACGGTGACCAGGACGTCCTCCGCCCCGAGCGGGACGAGGTCGCCCACTACTACCGCTTCCAGGAGCTCAAGCTCGGCCGCCGTTACCAGCGAGGCGACACCCCGAACACCGGCCCGACCGGCGAGGAGGTCGGCGTCGATCCGGACGGCGTGCTCCCGATGACACCCAACCCGCGGCCCGCCGCGCAGGGCAGTGCCGTACGGGCGGCGCAGGATCTGTTCGACACCACCTACAGCACCCTGTTGTCCCTGCTGGAGCAGGCATTCAGCGGCGACCCGAACCGGCTCACGGACGCCACCCGCACCATGTTCACGCTCAGGGCCCAGGCGCAGGCGCTGATGGCGCTGCCCGGCGGCGCCGGTCCCACCTTCGCCTACGTGCCGCGCGAAGCACGTAGCTGATCCATAGCGAAAGAAGGCACATCATGAACAAGCACATCCTCGAGCCCGCCGCCTGGGAGGTGGCGCAGGCCACCTCGAAGCCGCCGTTCCTGTACGAGCTCGGCCCCGAGGGCGCCCGCAAGGTCCTCGACGACCTGCAGGCCGCCCCGATCGCCAAGCCGGACGTGGACGAAAAGTGGATCGTCGTCCCCGCCGGGGTCGGCAACGTGCGGGTGCGGATCGTCAAGCCGGTCGGCGCGATGGGCACGCTCCCCGTCGTCCTGTACGTGCACGGCGGCGGCTGGGTCATCGGCAACGCGGGCACCCACGACCGGCTCGTGCGCGAGCTCGCCGTCGGCGCGAGCGCGGCCGTCGTCTTCGTCGAGTACGACCGCTCGCCCGAGGCCCGCTACCCGGTGGCCCTCGAGCAGGCTTACGCCACCGCACGGTGGATCGTGAAGTTCGGCGCCAAGGAGGGGCTGGACCCCTCCTGGCTGGCCGTCGCGGGCGACTCGGTCGGAGGCAACATGACCGCGGCGCTGACCATCCTGGCCAAGCAGCGCGGTGACGTGCATTTCGTGCACCAGTCCCTGTACTACCCGGTCACCGACGCCGGCCAGGACACCGACAGCTACCGCGAGTTCGCCGACGGGCCGTACCTGACGGCCAAGGCGATGGCCTGGTTCTGGGACGCTTACACCACCGACGCCGCCCAGCGCGCCGAGATCACCGCCTCGCCGCTGCGCGCCTCCCTGGCCGACCTCGAGGGCCTGCCGCCCGCGTTCATCATCGTCGACGAGAACGACGTGCTGCGTGACGAGGGCGAGGCCTACGCCCGCAAGCTGATCGCGGCCGGGGTGCCCACCTCCAGCGTCCGCTACAACGGCACGCTGCACGACTTCATGATGCTCAACCCCGTCCGCGCCACCGAGGCCACCAGCGCCGCCATGGCCCAGGCCATCGACGTCCTCAAGACCGCCTTGAAAGCCGGAGAATCTCGGCGAGAATCGGCGCCGGTGTTGTCGACTACGCGCTGATCTTGGTCTACTTCGCGATGGTCCTGCTGGTCGGGGTGGCCGTGCGAAGGAGAGTCTCCAGCAGCCTCGATTTCCTGCTCTCCGGGAGGTCGTTGCCCGCTTGGATCACCGGGCTCGCCTTCATCTCGGCCAGTCGCGCGGCTACCGGGATGCCGCTCACCCCCGAACTGGGCCAAGATCCTGCTGACGTGCTCCTTCCTAGCCGACATGATCACCGCTCTGATGTCCATCGAGAAGGAGGACACCACCTGACGCCATGTGCGAGCTCACCAGACGGCAGGCTGCGAAGAGGCCCGCGTGGACGGCGGCAGCGCTCTGTGGCGACAGGTGTCCCAGGTGCCGACAACACCGCCCGCACCCGACATCCGGTCATCTCCCGGCACGTGCCGGGCCGTCGAGGGAGGACCGACGCCTCATGCACCCGCTTCCCGGCGGCATGGCTGTCGGTATTCGAAGTCGTCTGCACGAATACGCGAAGTGGTCTGCACGCCCGCAGCGTGCAGACCACCTGGTGACGTACGGCGTAGGTGGCCCATCGCTCGGGTCGGAGCGACGGGACGCAAGGTAGCTCTGTGTAGCGGTCGTGGCTGTTTGTGTTCTCAGAAATGGCTCATTTCTGAGAACGCCAGGCGGCTCAGCCGCGCGGCGCGGACATGATCACCAGGACGCCGGCCAGGCAGATCAGCGCGCCCATGACATCCCAGCGATCGGGCCGGAAGCCGTCGACGACCATGCCCCAGGCCAGCGATCCGGCGACGAAGACGCCGCCGTAGGCGGCCAGGATGCGGCCGAAGTTCGCATCCGGCTGCAGCGTGGCGACGAACCCGTACAACCCCAGGGCGATGACGCCGGCGCCGACCCAAGCCAGGCCGCGCTGCTCGCGGACGCCTTGCCAGATCAGCCAGGCCCCGCCGATTTCGGCGAGTGCGGCCAGGGCGAACAACACCAGGGAACGGACGATCGTCATAACAGGCAGTACAACGCATCCCAGCGGCCAGCCCCTCACCGGGCTGCCGGGGCTGGTGCAGCGTGGCGGGTGTTCAGCATCCGCAGCCGTTCCCGCTGCATCCGCGGCTTCCGACCGCGGCGGACCCGCCGACCGGGTCTCGGCCGGGTGGATCCGGCTACGGGCTGAGGTGTGCGCTCAACGCCGGTTGCCGCTGTCCGCTCCGTCACAGCGAGCGTTTCAGGAAGGCCACGGCCGGCGATGCGCCGTAACGGCGCCGGGCCCCGTGCGGGTCAGAGGCCGTCTCCCTGGAGGCCACCGACCCTGTACGGCGGGTGGCGCCAGCCCGGCGGTGCCGTAAAAGGAAGGACAAAAGCATCGGGACGGAGGTCACGTGGCCACGTGGACGAAGTGACCGCGGCGGGTGGGGAGGACGGCGGGGGACGCGTCGGGCTCGTCGAGCCCGGCCAGCAGGATTTCGGCGAGTTGGCGGCGCTGAGAGCTGGTCAAGGTCATGGGCAGCACGATGGGCATCAGCTCGATGGCGTCGCCGGGTAGCTCGCGGACATGGCAGGGCAGGAGGAGAGAGGAGTGAAGCACGACCCACTATCGCAGCCGCCACCGACAGATCGCGGCTACTTGGTCTCACCGAGACCTGAGTGAAGCCTGCCCGACGCCGAAGGAGCGCGATTACCCCTCCTGACCTTGGGTAACAGGACCAGAACAAAGGGGGAATCATGATCAAAATGCTCCACAAGATGGGCATCAGGTCCAGTCATATGTACGCGGCCGGTTTCGCGTCGATCGGTGCGTCCGTCACGTCCTGGTTGATGTCGAGGAACCTGGAGAAGGCCAGCCTCGCCCGGGCGGATCGCTGGGGGATCTTCGTCGGCCAGTGGGCGCCCACGTTCATCGGCCTGGGCGTCGCGCTCCGCATCGAGGAGACGCACGCTGAGATCGACGAGGAGGCGAAGGTCGAGATGTTCGACCGCGCGTCCGGCGGCGTGCGCCAGCGGACGCACGCGGGCACGTAACGCGAGCTGGACACACGGCACGAAACGACCGCAGGCCGCCTCTCACCGAAGCGGCCTGCGGTCTCATGCCGAGAGAAAGCCAGCCCCCGAGCCGAGAGACAACCGAGCGGCAGAGAGGGCTAGCGGTGCTCGGCCAGGCGCTTGAGCGGTTCGTCGGTCAGTCTGAACATCGTCCACTCGTCGAGCGGTACGGCGCCCAGCTTGCGGTAGAACCCGATGGCCGGTTCGTTCCAGTCGAGTACCGACCATTCGAGCCGGTGGTAGCCGCGTTCGGCGCAGATCCGGGCCAGCTCGGCCAGCAGTGCCTTGCCGTAGCCGGACCCGCGCATCCCGGGACGGACGTACAGATCCTCCAGATAGATCCCGTGTGTCCCCCGCCAGGTCGAGAAGCTGAGGAACCACACCGCGAACCCGGCCACCTCACCGTCGTGTTCGACGACATGCGCGAACACGGCGGGCTCAGCGCCGAAGAGCACCTCGCGCAGCTGCTCCTCTGTCGCCCGCACCTCATGCGCGGCCTTCTCGTACGTGGCCAGCTCATGCACGAGCTGGAGCATCGCGGGGACGTCGTCAACAGTGGCGCGGCGAATCATGGGCCTCAGAGTAGTAGGGGCAGGCAAACGCCAGAACACCGGAACCGGTTGCAGTGATTTCGGCGCTTAGAGACCCGATGTTTCATGTCCGATAATCCCTCGATCTGGATGTTTCCAAATCCTATCCCTTGTCACATCCGACCTTTGAGCCTAGCTTGAGCGTCAGGTCTGCAACCGACTGTCAGGCAGGAGCACACACCCCCATGAGCGAATCCGCCTTACCAAGAGCAGCCGCATGGGTTGCCGCCGTCGTTCTGGCGATGTTCTCGATCGTCATCCCCGCTCAGCCCGCGGGGGCGCTGGCGGTGTTCAACGTCAAGGACTACGGAGCCACCGGCAACGGCTCCACGAACGACACCTCCGCCATCAACTCGGCCATCACGGCGGCCAACAGCGCCGGCGGCGGGACCGTACAGTTCCCGTCGGGCACCTACAAGTCCGCCAACACCATCCACATGAAGAGCAACGTCACCCTCCAGCTCGACGCCGGCTCCACCATCATGGGCGCCTCCAACGACGACTACGACGCGCCGGAGTCGAACCCGAACGACAACTACCAGGACTACGGGCACAGCCACTTCCACAACGCGATGATCTATGGCGACCGCCTCACCAACATCGGGTTCGTCGGGACGGGCACCATCGACGGCGGCGGCAACCTCATCACCGGCAACCCCGACTCAGGCGAGGCGGACAAGATCATCTCGCTCACCCGGTGCGACGGGCTGACGGTCAGCGGCATCCGCCTGCGGCGCGGCGGCCACTTCGCGATGCTCACCAACGCCTGCAACAACATCACCTCGGACGACCTGCGGATCGACACCGCCAGCGACCGTGACGGCTGGAACGTCATCAGCGCCCAGAACGTCACGATCCGCCGCCCGAACATCGCGGCCAACGACGACGCCCTCGTCTTCAAGAGCGACTGGGCACTCGGCCAGACCTATGCGAACGGGAACGTCACCGTCACCGACGCCCAGCTGTCGGCGGTGTGCTGCAACGCGCTGATGTTCGGCTCGGAGACCTGCGGCAACTTCACCGGCTACCACTTCGAGCGCATCTCCATCAACGGCTCGAACAAGTCAGGGCTCGGCATGGTGTCGATGGACGGCACGGTCATCTCCGACGTGCACTACAAGGACATCACGATGACCAACGTACGGGCGGCGATCACCGAGAAGATCGGCACCCGCAGACGATGCGGCGGCAGCCCCGGCGTCGGCCGCATCGAGAACATCACCTACGAGAACGTCACCTCCTCCGGCCAGAGCGGCAACAACTTCACCGCCACCCTGTGGGGCGAGTCGAACACCAGCAACCGGATCCGCAACGTCACGTTCACCAACGTCGACCTGACCGTCCCCGGCGGCAACGGCTGCATGGGCACCGGCGTGCCGAGCAACGACGCGACCAACTACAACCCGAACAGCATCGGCACCCGGCCGGCGTACGGGTGGTACATCCACAACGCGCACGACATCAAGTTCGTCGACAGCTCGGTCCAGTTCAACTCCAACGACTGCCGGCCCGCGGTGATCGCGAACACGGGCAGCACGGTGTCGTTCGACCGGTTCACGGCCGAGCGGGGCAGCAACAGCCCGAACGACATGGTCTTCCAGACGATCACCGGCTACTGCGTCCAGAACAGCCAGAACACCGCCGGCGGAGCCCTGCGGGTCAGCGCCACCGGCTCTTCCGACACCTGTACGCCGGGCAACCCCGGCACCGAGTTCCTGGAGGCGGAGGACGCCACGATCTCCCAGGGCGTCGTGGAGTCCAACCACGCGGGCTTCAGCGGCACCGGCTTCGTCAACGGCGACAACCTGGTCGGCAGCTACGTGGAGTGGAGCGCGCCGGCGACGCAGGCGGGCAACACCACGCTGACCTTCCGCTACGCGAACGGCACCACGTCCAACCGGCCGATGGACATCACGGTCAACGGCGTGCTGGTCGCCGACGAGTTCCCGTTCCCGCCGACCGGGGCCTGGACCACCTGGCAGTCCGTGACGGTGACCGCGCCGTTCAACGCGGGCGCGAACGCCGTACGCGCCGCCTCCACCACGGCCGGCGGCGGCCCGAACCTCGACTACCTCGACACCGAGGTGGCCGGGCCCGCGCCCACGGAGTACCAGGCGGAGAACGCGACGATCTCCCAGGGCGTGGTCGAGTCCAACCACGCGGGCTTCACCGGCACCGGGTTCGTGAACTATGACAACCTGGTCGGCAGCTACGTCGAGTTCGCGGTGACGGCCGCCCAGGCGGGCAACGCCACGGTGGTCCTGCGCTACGCGAACGGCACCACGTCCAACCGGCCGATGGACATCACGGTCAACGGCGTCCTGACCTCCGACGAGCTGGCCTTCCCCACCACCGGGGTGTGGACGACCTGGAGTACCGCGACGGTGACCGTCCCGCTCAACGCGGGTGCCAACGTGATCCGGGCGACCTCGACCACGGCCGGCGGCGGCCCGAACCTGGACAAGATCTCGGTCGCCTGAGCGAACCTTCCCCCTTCCGCCTTCCTGCGGGCGGAACGAACCGCCGCCCCGCCTCCACCGGCGGGGCGGCGGCTTCGCGAAGAGCCCAGGAGCTAGCTCGGCGGCTTCGTGAAGAGGCCCGGGAGCTAGCTCGGCGGCTTCGTGAAGAGGCCCGGGAGCTAGCTCGGCGGCTTCGTGCAGAGGCCCGGGAGCCCGGCGGCTCGGCGGCAGCGGCGCGCGATATAAAGATCACCAAGGAAGGCGCGCCATTTGGGAGCGCTCCCATAGGCCGAAAACAGGAGGATCTCTCCTTTGTTCCACAACCGCATCGCCGCGGTGTTCACCGGTATGGCACTCGTGCTCTGCACCATCGCCACACCCAGCTCGGCGACCCCGCCCACCACGACCAACCCCGCAAAACCAACCAAGCCCAGCACCGTCACCCTCATCACCGGCGACGTCGTCGACTTCACGCCGGGCGAGAACGGCGAGCCACCGAAATTAGCCACCCGGGCAGCGCCCCGGCCCGATGGCTCGACGGTGACGTTCGCCACGCTGCCCCACCGCGACGGAGGCACCCTGGTCATGCCGTCCGACGCCGCCGACCTGGTGGCCGCGGGCACCCTCGACGAGGAGCTGTTCGACGTCGAGACACTCGTACGGGAGAACCGCGCCAAGGCGATCCCGCTGATCATCACGTACAGCGGCAACCCCGGCGCGAAGGCCGCCGAAGCCCTGCCCGGCACCGAGCGCACCCGGACGCTCGACATCATCCACGGCGCGGCCATGACGGTGCGGACCACCGAGTCCGGCAAGCTGTGGTCGGCACTCCGGCCAGGAGCCACGCTCAAGAGCGGCATCTCCAAGATCTGGCTCGACCGCCGCGTCAAGGCGTCCCTCGACCAGAGCGTCCCGCTCATCGGCGCCCCCACCGCGTGGCAGAAGGGCTTCGACGGCACCGGCACCAAGGTCGCGGTCCTGGACACCGGCATCGACGCCGAACACCCCGACTTCGCCGGCCGCATCCTCGCCACGGAGAACTTCTCCACCACTCCGGACACCACCGACGTGGTCGGCCACGGCACCCACGTCGCCTCCACCATCGCCGGCTCCGGCGCGGCCTCCGACGGCAAGTACCGGGGAGTCGCGCCCGCCGCGTCGCTGCTCGTCGGCAAGGTGCTCGACGACGACGGCTACGGCGAGCTGTCCTGGCTGATCGCGGGCATGGAATGGGCCTCGGCCCAGGGCGCCGACGTGGTGAACATGAGCCTCGGCGTGTGCTGCGGAGACGGCACGGACCCGACGAGCCAGGCGGTCAACGAGCTGACGAAGAAGTACGGCACGCTGTTCGTCGCCGCCGCGGGCAACGAGGGCGAGCCTCAGACGGTGAGCGTCCCCGCCGCCGCCGACAAGGCGCTCGCGGTCGGCGCGGTGGACAAGGTCACCGGTACGACCCTGGCCCCCTTCTCCAGCATCGGGCCCCGCCTCGATGACGCCGCGGTCAAGCCGAACATCGTGGCCCCCGGCGTCAACATCGTCGCCGCCCGCTCCGGCACCTCCGGCCAGCCGTCCATCCCCGGCAACGACCGCTACACCTCCTTCAGCGGCACCTCGATGGCCACGCCGCACGTCGCGGGCGCCGCGGCGGTGCTGGCCCAGCAGCATCCCGACTGGGACGCCGACGAGCTGAGCGCCGCCCTCGTCTCCACCTCGGCGCGCAACGCGGAGCACAACTGGTTCGAGGAAGGCGGCGGGCGGCTGGACCTCGGGCGCGCGGTCACCCAGAGCGTCTTCGCCGACCCGGTCGTCGACTTCCTCCGCCTCGAACGGGGCAAGGGCAGCGTCACCAAGAAGGTCACGTACCTCAACACCGGTGCCGCGCCCGTCACGCTCGCGCTGAAGGCCGACACCCGTGCCTGGAGCGGCGGCCCCACCCCGGCGGGCGCGATCCGCCTGGGCGCGGAGACCGTCACCGTCCCCGCGAACGGCACCGCCACCGTCGACCTCACCGTGAACCCGGCCCTCGGCCCCGAGGGCGCCTACGGCGGCTGGGTCACCGCGACGGCGGGCGACGCCCGGCTGGCCACGCCCTTCAGCTACTACACCGGCCCGGACACGCACCTGCTGAAGATCTCCCTGACCAACTCGTACGGCGCCAAGGAGTTCTCCTCCCGTCCCGGCCAGGGCGGGCGCCTCGGGCCGCTGGTCTACATCATCCCGCTGCGGCGGAGTAACAGCCCGGATGACCCCTTCCATCCGTACGCGTACTACTACGGCCGCCTCGACCTGACCGGGAACGGCGAGCAGTACCTCCCGGACGGTGACTACGAGGTGATCGCCGTCGCGAACGAGACCTACATGAGGACCCGCACCTCCCTGGTCATCCGCGATGTGACCCTGAAGGACGACCAGACCCTCGACCTGGACGCCCGCGACACCGCCCCCCTCAAGCCGACCTCACGCACCGCCATGGACGCCGAAGGCAAGGTCCAGTACGTCCGGACCTTCACCGACCGCCCCTCCCCCGTCACGATCACGGCGAGCACGGAGAACGGCAGGCACGTGGACCTGTACGCCACGCCGGTGACGTCGGTCAAGGCGGGCACGATGAGCCTGTCGCACATGTGGCAGATGGAGCCCGGCGTGCTGGCCGCCGCCACCGCCGGCCCGCTCACCCTCGACCCGTCCTACGAGGTCGACACGGTCCGCTCGCTCATCACCAAGCCCACCGCCTATCCCCTGGTCTTCGCCGGTCAGGGCAGGCCAGCGGACTTCGAGGGCCTGGACCTCACCGGCAAGCTGGCCCTGGTGGGCGTGCCACTGGGCACCGGCCCGACGCCGTACAGCGACGCGACCCCGCGGATGGACGAGGCGTCCGCGCTGGCCAAGCAGGGCGGCGCCGCCGGTTTCATCGGCTTCTACGACGCCGACGGTGCCGGGACACGGCTGCCGGGCTTCGCCGACACCAGGTTCCTGCGGTTCGGGCTGGACGCGGCGCAGGGTCGCGCGCTGCGGGCCGTCGTCCAGCGTGGCGCTACCTCGCTGCGGCTCACGCCGTACTCCGGGGAGCCCTCTTTCTACCGGCTACGGTACGACTCGAAGGGGAAGATCCCCCGCAAGCCGGAGAAGCTGGACCGGGACCGCCTGGCCCGCGTCGAGACCCGCTACCACGCCGACCAGCCGAACGCCCAGGGACACCTGCTGGTGACGACGTCGGCCGGTGGCACCGAGCTGTCGTTCGGGCAGTGGGTGACGATGCCGTTCGAACGTACCGAGTACTACGGCCCGGCCCGCGATGACGTGCGCTGGTCACGCGCGGTCGGCAACCAGGGCTTGGAGCTGCGCTCGCAGGACACGTTCGGGCGGGCGGCCGGTACGGACGAGGACTGGTTCAAGGCCCCGCTGGTGCCCGGCGCCGCCGCCGGGCTGGCGCCCTGCGCGCTGTGCCGGGACGGAGACCGGTTCGTACCCGCCGAGCAGTGGCTGGACTCGGACCCGCGCCACTACAGCGACCTGAGCACGGTCTCCTCCGCTCCCCGTCTCGTGGCGGGCGGCACCGAGATCCCGGTGCAAGGCTGGGGCCCCCGCTCGTTCACCGTGCCCGCTGGACCGTCGGCGTACCGGCTGGACACGGTGGACACCACCTACCGGACCTTGTCCCCCAAGGTGACCTCCGGCTGGCGGTTCACCTCGACGGGAGCGCCGTCCGGCAAGCCGCGCGACCATACGTGCAGCTTCGGTCCCGCCTGCGCGTTCCAGCCTGCTCTGGTGCTCAGGTACGACCTGCCGGTGGACCTGCTCAACCGGGCCTCTTCCGGGCGGCCTTTCACCTTCGAGCTGACCGCCCGCCCGGCGGCGCGTTCGGCTTCGGAGGCACGCTCGGCCCGGGTGGAGTACTCCGTCGACGACGGCACCACCTGGCGCCAGGCCGAGAACGTGCGCAAGCTCGGCGACGGCCGTTTCCGAGTGCGCATCCTCCACCCAGCACTGGCCGCCACCAGCGGCTTCGTATCACTGCGGGTGAACGCTGAAGACAAGACTGGCGGCACGGTCACCCAGACCGTCGACCGCGCGTACGGCCTGAAGTAACCTCTTCGGCTTCGGCGGCCACGGGATGCTCGCGTTCCGTGGCCGCCTACCCGCATGTCCAGTGCCGCCGTTCCGGCACAATGGCAGCGAATTTGAGCCCGAGAACGGCGCGACGGTCGACGTTCGCGAGCATGACGATCTTGTCATGTCCCGCGCTGCACGTCGCGACACGCATGCTGGACTTCAGCAGCCCAAGGACACCCTGGCCTCGCCGGCTCCGGGACGTCAGCTCTTTCTTCACCCTGGAGGAGCTCCACTGGCCGGCACCTAGGTCGACCGCCGGGTGCTCTCCCAGTCGGCGGTCGACTGGCAACGGCATGCGGTCGAGCGTCTGTTCGGCGATGATCCAGCGCTCGGTTCAAAGGCTTTCCGTCGAGAGCTCCAGGACTGCCTACGCGCTACCCTGACCATCGCCAGTGACAGTCGCCGGAAGCTGCGCCACCTCATCGACCTCGGCCGGCCCGGATACCCCGAAAATTCCGCCGGGGGAGCCGCCATACATACGCCGAAGTCGTGGTGTCACTGGTAGAGCCACGACTGAAGTACCCGCACTACATGCTCAAGAAGAAGGACCGTCGATCACGGTGAGCTTCGGGAGTACTCGACGGCGCTCAGCGGCCGCGATGACGGCCACGTCGAGCGGACGGAGCGAAAGGCCCTCAAGGGGTGCTTTCTATGGCCTATCACGCCGATGTGAAGCGGGGGTGGCGTCCTTGATCTACAGTGACAGTTCGGCAGAACGCCCAATTGGGTGGAACTACTCCGCCCTCGCAACCAGTTCTTCAGGAAGGCCCCGGCGGATGACCTGGAATGCATGGATGGGCGTACTTCACTGGGCAGCGTTCGTCATGGCCTGCGCGGTCGGGGCGTTCGGTTTGCTGGCGCTGAACACTAAGCTGCTGCATGCACGATGGCAGCGTCACCGGGGTGGAATCAGAGCGGGCCAACTGATTGCCAAGGCCGCCTGCTTGCTAGCGGTGTTTCTGATGGCCATGGCTAGCATTGCCCTCTTCGACTTTCCTCGCTGGCTGGTGCCGGCTCTGATCCCGCTTCAACTGGTATGCCTCGGCGGCTATATATGGTTGTGGTTGGTGGCACAGAGGATTAGATCGGAGAATGCGCCTCAATGAGGCACACCCCATCATGCTGGCGGAAACGGCCTGCACATTGGCCTTCGCCTCCGCCTCGGTCACCCAGACCACCGTCGCCTCGTCCTCATGAGCCACGGACAGACTCTAGAACCCCAAACCCATCCCGATCAGGTGATTTCGGGAAGTTTCCGCCGCACCGAGGCCAGGATCTCGCGAACCCCTGGTGACTAGCTGCTGATCCAGTGAAAGGGTCTCGTTCATGGACGAGCTTAGAGAATTGATCGAATCCTTCTTCAAGGCGGTCTCGTTCGACGAGGGTGGCCGGCCGTCCTACGCCGCGATCCACGATCTCTTCATCATGGACGGCAGGCTGATCAGGAGCAGCCCCGGCGACCCGGAAATCCTCACCGTCGCCCAATTCGCGACTTCTCGCGGCAAGCTGTTCGAGGCGGGCGAGCTCACATCCTTCCGCGAAACCGAGTCGGCGGCGACAACGGAGACATTCGGCAACGTGGCTCATCGTTTCAGCACCTACCGGAAAGAGGGCGTCTTGAACGGGGCGCGGTTCACCGTAGAAGGCCTCATCTCAACTCAGTTCGTCCGGTTGGCGGGCGAGTGGAAGATGAGTTCCATGGCCTGGGACGATGAACGCCCCGGCCTGGTCATCCCCCAGCGATACAGATGACCAGGCAATACCGGCGACTGATCCGCAGGCGCCGGATCAACCCACCACGCCGGGCACGGCGTACTTACCTTCCGCGTGGAGCGGGAAGAGCTCACGGGCCTTCCCCGTCCGCACATTCACCGCGTAGGCCACCTCTGACGCACCGCTCGTGGACGACTGCTCGACGGCGATCAGCGTGATCTCGTCGGCCGTCAACCAACCGCCCAGCTTGTCCGGCAGCATGTTCTCCGGAAGGCCGGACACCGCCACCCGCTTCTGGGTGGCCCCGGTGAGGGCGTCGAAGATGACGATCGTTCCGTCTCTCCGCACCATGGGCGCCGTACGGCGCAGGACCTGCCCCACTCGAACGAGCGTGCGGCCATCGGGGTTCAAGGCGCTGAAAGCGTAGGTGAAGTCGGGGATGGTGACCGGCTTATGGCCACGCACCCAGACCTGGGTGGTGTTGTCGTACGGCTTGGCCAGCACCACCGGGCCGTCACCATCTGCCACGCTCACCGGCCACCAGCCCTTGTCCAGTTCCTCCACTGTCCCCTGCTCGACGTCCACGAGCATTTTCGGCTGACGCCGGCCACCCCAACCGGAGACGATGAAACGCAACCCGTTGGGTGACATCCGAAGGGCGTACTCGTCGGCGAAGTCCTCCTTCGGCTGCTTCAGCGGTGACTTCCAGATCCGGCCACTGGCCAGGTCGCGCACCACGATTTCGCGGCTCTGCACGCTGTAGTAGGCGATCCGGCGACCGTCAGCCGTGGCCGTCACCGGCCCCGGTCCGGCGGGTAGCTGGTAGATTTCGCCGCTTTGGGTGACGATGCGCCACCCGTCCTGCTTGCACCCTTCTGCGCAGGACGGCCGATAAGCCTGCTGTACCGGCGCGACCCCCTTCTCGGGCAGCGGGAGCGCCTTGGTCTCCGGTGGTGTGAGTACGACCGGCGGCACCCGCCGTACCTCTTGCTGGAGCAGTATGACGGAGCCGCCGGCGATCCCGACGACCACCGCGGCTGCGGCGGCCAGCGACAGGCGGACCACACGGCTGCGGCGGCGCGCTCCCCTGATCGCCAGGTCGGCCAGGTCGACGTCGGGAACATGGGCGGCCAGCTCGTGCAGATCATCACGGAGCGTGTTCATCTGTCCGCCTCCTGCGGGGTGAGCGCGCGCAGCTTCGACAGCGCGTAATGCGTCTGACTCTTGACCGTGCCCAGCGAGACGCCCATGAGCTGGGCGGTCTCGTGTTCGGTGCGATCTTCGTAGTAACGCAGCACGATCACCGTCCGCTGTTTCGGGGTGAGCTGGGCGAGCGCCTGAAGCAAGGCGAGCCGCCGCACGGTCGCCTCGTCGTGCGACTGGCCGACCTCCGGCAACTCGCTTCCCGGCAGCTCGACCCGCTTGCGTCTGCGCCAGGAGATGTTCTGGTTGACCAGGGCCTTACGGGCGTACGCCTCGGGATTACCGCCCTTGGTGAGCTTGGGCCAGTGTGAGGCGACACGGGTGAGGACCGTCTGCAACAGATCCTCGGCGAGATGGGTGTCTCCAGTGAGCAGGTACGCCGTCCGCATCAGCGATTGCTGACGGGCACGCACGAACTCCTGGAACCCCTCAAAACGGTCCATGCTCTTAAGAACTCCGGGGAAGACTCCGAAGTTGGAATGCTCGCTTACATAGGGCCACCAGCACTACTGGACGTGCCCCTGAAGGAGCCGTTCCCACAGCCGCTTCGCGTCGGCGACCCGAAGCCAAGGACTCTCACTGAGACGGATGCCCTCCGACGACCTCTCCGTACGGCGGATATGGTGGACTTACTCAGGCGCTCCCGTACTGGCCGAGACGTTCGAGCCATGCAGAGCTCCGGCGTCCCCTATGTCAGGAATCGAGA
Organism: Nonomuraea sp. NPDC050022; assembly: GCF_044460705.1. Lineage (NCBI taxonomy): Bacteria > Bacillati > Actinomycetota > Actinomycetes > Streptosporangiales > Streptosporangiaceae > Nonomuraea > Nonomuraea sp. NPDC050022. Next base: position 402,748 of record NZ_JBITKE010000009.1, on the reverse strand, counting down.
CGATCAGAACACAACTCTCGCCCTCCTCCTCGCCCTGATCGCCACCGCGCATCCCGCCGAACGACACCTCCCCGAGATAACCGCCATACAGCTCCATCGCCTGAACTCCTTTCGCCTGCCTCCGTTGTGGCACAACCTTAGGCTCACCTATACCCACCTGTCTAGGACTAGCCTGGGCGCGACCTGTACTGTTTGGTCTATGTATGTAAGTAGGTGACGGTCTAGGGTCCGCCTGTGATGTTGCCTGACACGCCCTGGACTTCCGACGACTGGAACCCCGAGTTCTACCGATACGAGCAGATAGCCGACTGGGTTGGAGAGCGCATCCAAGCCGGCGACTACCCGCCACGTACTGTGCTGTCCGAGGTACAACTCCAGGGCTACTTCGCCGTCGGCCGTGACACCATCCGCAAAGCGTTCGCCATCCTTCGCGAACGTCAGCTGATCATCACCAAGCCCGGCAGGGGATCCGTCGTCGTACGCCGCGATGACAACGAATCCTGAGACAGCCAGCTTCTTGGAGTTCGAATAGACCACCACTTAGTTTTGTGGTCGAAAGCCCTTAGCGGCTAGGCGCCTTATGGCCTGCACGTAGCGGGCCGATTGCCGAAACCATCTCTCACGCTTGATCGTCTAACGGTGCGTTCCGTTTCTTCGCGATCTGAGGACACACCGATGCGGCAACTTCGCCCAGCACTCCCCGCCCTCTTCGTCATCATTTGCCTCACCGCGTGCGGGCCCATCAACTTGCCCGCACCGGGCAAGACGGTCGCCGGGTCAGATCAAGCACCCACCGCCACCGCAACCAAGGCCACCAAAGCGAAAAAGCCCAGCCCGACCACAGAGGCGAAGGCGTCGAAGAAGAAGCTGCCGAATGTCGTCGGCATGAACCTCCAAGCAGGCCAAGACAGGTTGCAAGCAGCGGGCTTCTACATCCTCAACGACAAGGACGTCACTGGCCAGAACCGTTTCCAGGTGTACGACCGCAACTGGGTCGTCACCCGGCAATCCCCTGCCGGCGGCAGCCGGGTCAGCACCTCCACGCTGATAACCCTCTATGCGAAGAAGTACGGCGAATAACGCACCATAGTTGCATCAGCCCAGGCGCCAGAAAAAGCGCCGCCACCCATGAAAGGGCGGCGGCGCTCATGGCTCAAACGTCAGGTGCGGTGCACGTCAGGTGCAGTGTTCGAAGGGGCTGTTGTAGGTGGACGCACCGGCCTTGCCGCCCCACTTGACGCACTTGTCCGCCGCGCTGGCGACTACCGGGCCCGCGTAGTAGGTGAAATTGCCCGTGTCGGTGGCCCGCGTCTTGCCCTTCACCTCCAGATAGGCGCTGGTGGCGGTGGCCTTGCCGAGGGAGGTCGACTTGATGGTGGCCACGCAGTTCTTGCCGTTGGCCGAGTTGAACAGCAGGTAGACCTTGCCCGCCGTGCCCAGGGCAGCCGAGTCGATCACCTTGTAACCGCTGCCGCACACCGACTCGGCAGTGTTGGGGTTGCCGCCGCCTCCGCAGTTCTTGGAGGTGAGGGTCTGGTTCGGGTAGCCGAACGTGACCCCGTTGAAGACGGCCTTCTGGATGTTCGACGGGTAGCTGCTGCCCTTGCGCACCTCGAAGTGCAGGTGCGGCGAGATGCCGTTGCCCGGCTTGCTGGTGTTGCCGACCGCGCCGATCTTCTGACCCTGGGTGACCTTGGCGCCGGCGGCGACGGCGCGCGAGTTCAGGTGCGCGTAGAAGGTCGTATAGCCACCCCCGTGGTCGATCTTGACCAGGTTGCCGTAGCCGTTGGTCGAGCCCTGGTGGGCCGAGATGACCACGGTGCCCGCCGCGGCGGCGACCACAGTGTCGCCGAGGTCGGCGTTCGCCGTGCTGCCCCGGTTGAAGTCGATCTCATACGACCGGTGCGCGCTGCTGCCGCTGGAGTTGCCGGTCCACTTCTGGCCGCAGGGGAAGGGGAGCTGGAAGCGCGGGGCGGCCAGGGTCGACACCTGCGGCCCCTCCACCTGGTTCGGGGGGTCGTTGTTGTCCGTCCCAGAGGTCGGCGTGGGGGTGGCGGTGGCGGTCGGCGTAGCGGACGGCGTCGGAGTGGCCTCGGCCCCCGTCGTGCTCGCTAACGCGCCCTGGCCCGATGCGAGACAGATGAACAGGGCGAACCCCGCCGTGAGCACAGCTTTGGGTCTCATACCAATCCTTTCAACGCGTGCCGGAGCCGCGCATGGGTCTATGGGGTCGTTCCAAGCGCTCTTGCTGGAGATCAAGAGTGCGGATGAGCCATACAGAGAACATCCAGAAGCCGCATAGAGGACCATCCGCGCCGAGCACACGCCGGCCGGGAAGCACAGTTTGACCTGCGGTTTCAGCCCGCAGGCTCCTCCCCTTCGATCAGGACCCCCTTCGGCCGTGCGGGCAGGAGTGAGACCGTGCCCAGCAGCCAGTCCGCCAGCCGATCGCGTTCGACCAGGATCAGCGGCTGCCGGGCACCGAGCGCCTCCAGCCGGGCCTGACGGGTCAGCTGCCCCGAGGTGACCAGGACGCCGATGTGCCCGGCGAAGGTGTTGGCGAGCGCGCCCAGGAAGTTGCGGACCTCGGGCGCGCCGACGGTCTTGCTGTAGCGCTTGCACTGGATGGCGTACTGCCCGTGTCCGGGAGCGACGGCGGTGATGTCCACCCCACCGTCGCCACTACGGCCGCGTTCGCGGACCTGCCGGAAGCCATCGGCGATCATCCGCTGGGCGACCAGATGCTCGAACTGCGATCCGGACATCCGGTCGATCTTCGCCAACTCGACGTTGGCCGCCAGGAACTGCCGTCTGCGCGCCTCGATGGCCTGGTAGCGCAGGAGCAGCCCGCCGCCGAGCACCGCCAGGACCAGGCAGACGATCGCCGCCGCCCAGACCGGATGGTCGCGGACGAACGAGACCACGACCGCCCCGGCGATGGCCACACCCGCGACTCCCAGGACCCATATGTCCTGTCTTCTTCTCCGTGACTTTCCCCGTCTGGATCCCCTCGCCATGGGTTCCCCTCCTCGATGGGTGGTGTCCATGGCGAGTGTGAGCCACCGCTCCGACAAAAACAGGGTCAGTAGCCCGCCGGTGCCGGCCAGTGGCGCTCGACCCCAATCTTGTCCAGCTCCCCGGTGAACTCTTCCAGCAGGGTCTCCTTCTCCCTGACCTCCTGCGGCTCCACCCCCCGGCGCAGGCAGTACGCGGCCAACTGGCCCGCGGCCTCACCCACGTTCCACTCCACCGGATGCAGGCGGAAACACCCGTTGGAGATGTGCGTGGTGCCGATGTTCTTGCCCGCGGGCAGCAGGTTGCGCATCCTGACCGGCAGCAACGCGCCGAGTGGGATCTCGAAGGGCACGCTGGCGATGTCGATGTAGTTGTCCCCGCCGGTCGACGGGTGCAGGTCGATGCGGTACGCGCCGACTCCGACGGAGTCATGGTGCCGCGCCGTGCCCCGGTCGCCGAGGATGGCCCTGGAGACGTGGTGTTCGGTGACGGTGGTGACCGCGCGAATGCGCCGCGATTCCCTGACATATGCGGACTTCGCCAGCCCGTCTGCGGTGCCGACCACGTCGTGGCGGAGCCGGAGCCCCGGGAAGCCGGTGCCGCCGTCAGGGCGGGGCGCTTCGGTCTGGAGCCAGTACAGCACCGACAACGACAACTGCTTGGCCTCCTTGTGCGCCAGCGCCGCCGTGTCGGCGTCGACCTCGATGATCGGGCGCAGCCAGTAGTCGTTCAGCGGCCAGTTGACCAACGTGATATCGGAGGCGGCGAAGCCGGGCTCGAACAGGTCCCGAGCGAGGATCCTGCGGAACATCCACAGGTCCTTGTCCCCTGATTGGGCACTCTGGTCGGCCAGCACCGCGCGGGGGTCACCGGTCGGGTTGGGGTCGAACCAGCGGGCTTCGGCCTCCAGGGTGCGCGGGTCCGGCGCGCTGAAGCCGAGCAGCGGTCCGGGCCAGAAGTCGGGCCGGTAATCGCGCCAGAATCCGTAGTCCGCGGGCCGGTCGATGACATGGTTCTCGCCGTCGTGATGGGAGACGGCGAAGCAGTAGGTGATGCCCTGCATGTTCAGCGGCTGGTACTCCTCCGGCGCGTGCGGCTCGTCGTACTCGTCGTGGGCCTCCGCGCCCGTGACGTACTCCGTCTTCGCCAGCGGCAGCAACTCGCCGGTCTCCGTCGCGTCGAGGACATAGGCGGCGGTGATGGTGCGCGAGTCGCCGGAGCGGAGGTCCAGCAGCGTGACGGCGCTGACGCGGTCACGGTCCACCTCGACCTCGACGGGGCGGTGTTCGAGGAGGACGCGCAGGCGCCCGGCGGCCACATGGGGAGCCAGCATGGCCTGCAGGACTGCCAGGGAGACGCGTGGTTCGTGGCACAACTTGCTGACATATCCGGCGCCGGGGTTCAGTTCGCGCCAGCGCTGTGCGCCGCCGGTCATGGGGTACCAGCGCCGGTAGTAGTCGCGGATGGAGCCGCGCACCTCACGATAGGTGGCGGTGGCTCCGTAACTCTCGATCCACGGGTGCTCGTCAGGGGGTACGGCCTGCGCGGTGAGCTGGCCGCCGATCCAGTCCGTCTCCTCGGTGAGGACGACGTCGTGGCCCGCGCGGCAGGCGGCCAGGGCCGCGGCGACGCCGCCGAGCCCACCGCCGACGATGAGAATGTCGGTCATGGGTGCTGCCTTTCGAGAGGGCTAGCGGGGAGGTGCCGCGGTCTCGCCCGGCTCCAGCTCGCAGGTCATGAGCTGGTGTCTGGGGACCGTACGGTCTCCCGCGATGAGTTTCGTGAGCAGCCGGACGGCCGCGGCCCCCATCTCGCGACGGGGTACGGCGAAGCCGGTCAGACCCGCCGGGCGGTCAGCGGGGTCGCCGAGCGTGGCCAGGGAGAGGTCGTCGGGGAAGCGGAGACCCGCGCCCTCGGCGGCCACCAGGAGGGCGCGGTGGGCGGCGTCGGTGTCGGTGGCCTCGGTGACCAGCGCGGTTATGCCCTGGTCACGCCAGGCCCGCAGCCGATCGGGCGTCAGGTCGGCGCCGCCGGTGCGGACCACCTCGGCGGCCAGCCCGCATTCGTCCATGCCGCGTCTGAAGCCCGCCTCCCTGTCGACGGAGGTGATCGCCTCGTCGGCTTCGCGTACGTACAGGATGCGCCCATGCCCCAGCCCCGCCAGGTGCCGCACCACGGCGGCGCCGGCGGAGACGTAGTCGGCGCCGACGTAGGGCAGGCGGTCGCCGAACTCGTCATGCCGCCCTATATAGACGACGGGCAGATCGGTGGCCAGCAGGCGGTCCATCTCCGGCACGGGCAGGTGCCTGCCCAGGAACAGGCAGCCGTCGGCCAGGCGTACCCGGTTGAGCACCTGGGCGTGCGGGCGCTCGCCCGTGACGCTGGAGGCGATGAACATCAGCAGGTCGTAGCCCTGCGCCGCCGACTCCTCCTCGATACCTACCAGGAACGGGTAGTAGGCGTGCGACATCTCCGTGGGGAAGGTCGAGGTGAAGGTGTAGAGGCCGAGCAGGTTGTTCTGACCGGCCGCCAGGCGGGTGGCGATCGGGTCGGGCACGTACCCGAGCTGCTCGGCGGCCGCCATGACCTTGCGCTGGGTCTCCTCGGCGATGCCCATGGCGGCGGCGCCGCCGCCGAGGATCAGCGACACGGTCGGCTGTGAGACGCCGGCCAGGCGAGCGATGTCCGCCTGACGAGGACGACCGCTGGGTCTCATGGCATATCCCCCAAGAAGTAGTAGATCACGGAGCTTCGAGCCCGCCGTCGGGCCTGCGCACCCGCGCGGCCCACCGCTCGTGCAGGTGTGTCTCCGGCGGGTATCGCCTGGCGGCGCCCTCATCGAGGTCGATGCCCCAGCCGGGCCGGTCGGAGGGGGTGATGTAGCCGTTCACCGTCCGCAACGTGCCCGGGAAGACCTCGTGCACGGTCTCCGGGTAGACGTGCGCCTCCTGGATCCCGAACGCGGGGCTGGTGACATCGAGCGTGACGTTGGCCGCCGCGCCCACCGGCGACACGTCCGGCGGCCCGTGCCAGGCCGTCCGTACGCCGGTCAGCTCGCACAGCGCGGCGAGCTTGCGCACGGGCGTCAGCCCGCCGACGGCTGAGACGTGCAGGCGCAGGTAGTCGACGCCACCGGAGGTGATGAGCCGCGCCGCGTCGGTCACCGAGGAGACCAGCTCGCCGGAGGCGATCGGCATCGGCGCCGCCGCCCGCACCTCGGGCAGCCGGTCGAAGTGCTCGGGCGCGAGCGGGTCCTCCAAGAAGAACAGCCCGTACGGCTCCAGCGACCGCGCGAGCACGACGGCCTCCTTCGGCGTGAGCCGGTTGTGCGCGTCGTGCAGCAGGCCGAGCTCGTCACCGAGGACCTCGCGGGCGCGCTCGAACAGCTTCGGCGTGCTCCGCAGGTAGTGGCCGACATCCCAGCCGTCGGGGTGGGGGCTGCCCGGATATCCGCCGGGCGTGCCGACGCCGCCGTACGTGCCGAGCCCCGGCCCGCCCGCCTGCAGCCGTACGTAGCGGTAGCCCTGCTCGGCGAGCGCGGCGGCCCGCTCGATCGACTCCTCGACCTCGCCACCGCGAGCCCCGGTGTAGACGGCGGCGGCCGCTCTGACCCGCCCGCCCAGCAGCTCGTACACCGGCACCCCGAAACGCTTGCCGGCGATGTCCCACAACGCCTGGTCGATGCCGGACAGCGCGTTGTTGTGCACCGGCCCGCCTCGCCAGTACGAGGAGTAGTGCAGCATCCGGCCGATGTCCTCGATGTCGGCGGGGTGCCGGCCGATGACCATGGGCGCGATGTGCTGCTCGATCGCGGCGACCACGGCGTGGAAGCGCTGGGTGAAGGTGGCGCAGCCCAGGCCGTACAGGCCGGGTTCTGAGGTGTCGATCCGCACGACGACGAGCGGGACCCCGCCCGGCGCGGTGACGATCGTGCGTACACCGGTGATGCGCAGCCCGTCCCTGGCCTGCCACGGCGCCTGCGTCTCCGGCATGATCATTATTGTCGCTCCTCTGGAAACGGATGCAAGGCGGTGAACCCGAGCAGCCGTCTGGCCGGTTCGAGATCGATGGCCACCGTCCTGCCGGGCAACGCCGTACGGCACGGCACGCCGGGGTGGTGTGCCGCGAGCAGTTCCTCGGTGGGCGTCGTCATGAGCGTGTCGGACGCGGCGACGAAGATGACCGGCGCGCCGGTCATCGGGGCCGTCAGCCCGAGCAGGCAGGCCCGCGCGGCGTCGCGCAGGTCGAGATAGCTCCACATCTCTGAGGCCCCGGCCGCGGGATCCCCGGCCAGTCGCTCGGCGCGCGCGGCGAGCCTGTCCTGGTCGCCGAGGAAGGGGAAGCGCAGCGCGGCGACGGTCATACCGTGCCGCCGGTGCATCATCGCCGCCGTGGCCTCGTCCACCTGCTTGGACAGCGCGTACGGATCCTCGATCAGCAACGGCACCCACTCGTCCAGCGGCAGATACGGCGGGCTCGGGCGCGACCTGGCGAACGGCAGGCCGGTGATCGACAGGCTGCTGGCGATCACCGCCCGCCGTACTCCCTGCTCCCCCGCCTCGTTCAGCACCACGAACGTCGCCTGCGTGTTGGCCGCGAACACCACCTCGGGCGCCGCCACCTCGGGCGAGGCCAGCGCCGCCGTGTGAATGACGGCGTCGGCCCCGTCGAGGGCCGCGCGGACGGCGGCCGGGTCGCGGGCGTCGCCCACGACGACCCGCTCCGCCGCCAGTGGGCCGGGATCCCGCTCGACGAGCGCGGTCACAGCGATGTCGCGCGCGGCGAGCTCTGCCAGTACGGCGGAGCCGAGGCGGCCGGCCGCGCCGGTGACCAGGACCCTCATCCCTTCAACCCCGTGAAGGCGATGCCCCGGATGATCTGCCGCTGGAACAGCAGGAACACCAGGACCGGCGGGATGATCGCGATCAGCATCCCGGCGATGAGCAGGGCCTGGTCGGAGGTGTCGGCCAGCCGGGGCAGGGCCACCGCCAGCGGCTGGCTCTCGGTGTCGGTGATGGCGATCATGGGCCAGAGGAAGTCCTTCCACGCGTTCATGACAGCCAGCAGTGATACCACGGCCAAGATCGGCCGCGACATCGGCAGCACCACCCGGGTGAAGATCCGCCACGGCCCGGCGCCGTCGAGGCGCGCCGCCTCGAACAGCTCCTTGGGTATGCCGTCGAAGAACTGCTTGACCAGCAGGACGTTGAAGGCGTGCGCCCCGGCGGGCAGCCACACCGCCAGCGGGGTGTTGGCGATGGACAGGTCCAGGACGGTCAGATAAAGCGAGACCATCGAGACCGTGCCGGGCAGGAACAGCGTCGCCAGGACCGCGCCGTAGACGTACTTGCCGTAGGAGGGCCGCAGGACCGACAGCGCGTACGCGCCGGTCGTCGCGACGAACAGCTGGGTGAACCAGGAACCGGCGACGAGCACGACGGTGTTCGTCAGGTAGTGGCCGACCTCCAGGGTCGTCCACGCCTCCGCCAGGTTCGACCAGCGAACGTCCGCCGGCCACAGGGCCAGCGGGCTGCGCAGGGACTCCTGGGTGGAGGAGATCGCGCCCTTGAAGATCCAGTAGATCGGCCCGGCGCCCTCCAAGAGCAGGGCCACGATGAGCAGCACCTGGGTGGTGCCCAGTCCGAGGCGCATCCCGCGCCGTTCGGTCTCGGAGATCACTCCCCTCACTTCGTCCCCCAAGTTCTGGTGAGCCGCAGGTACACGGCCGACAGCACGGCCAGCACCACGGCCAGGCTCACGCTCAACGCCGCCGCCGTGCCGTAGTCGCCGTTGACGAACGCGTACCTGTAGATCAGCAGCAGCACCGTGACCGTCGAGTCCTCCGGCCCGCCGTCGGTCAGCACGAACGGCTCGGTGAACACCTGGAAGGTGTTGATCACCTGGAGCAGCAGCATGATCAACAGGATGGGCCGCAGCTGCGGCAGTGTCACGTGCCACAACCTGCGCCACACCGACGCGCCGTCCAGCTCGGCCGCCTCGTACAGCTCGGTGGGCACGCTGGACAGCGCGGCCAGGTAGATGAGCACGGCGCCGCCGGCGCCCGCCCAGGTCGCCTCCAGGACCAGGCTCGGCATCGCCATGCCCGTGGACTGCAGCCAGGGGTACGGTCCCAGCCCGACCAATCCGAGCAACTGGTTGAACAGGCCGGAGTCCGGGTCGTAGAACCACTTCCACATCAGCACGGCCACCACCGGCGGCACCACCACCGGCAGGTAGACCAGCACCCGCATCAGCCCGGAGCCGCGCCGCAGCTCCGACATCAGCACCGCCAGGAAGATCGGCAGCGGGAAGCCGATCACCAGGGCCAGGCCGGTGAACAGCAACGTGTTGCGCACCGCCAGGCCCAGCAGGGGGTCGGCGAGCAGGGTGCGGAAGTTGTCCAGGCCCGCGAACGTCGCCGCCTCGACCAGATTGGTCCGCTGGAAGCCGAGCACCACGCTGCGGATGATCGGCCACCACGAGAACAGGCCGAAGACCAGCACCGTCGGGATGAGGAACAGCGCGGCCGCGACGCCTTTGCCCCGGGTCACTGTGCTTTCTCAAGCAGCGGGGCGACTCTGGCCGCCGCCTTGGCCAGCTCGTCGCGCGGGTCGGCGTCCTTGCGGGTCAGCACGGCCTGCACGGCGGTGTCGAGGGCGCCGTACAGGTCCTGGGCGGCGACCGGGGGCTCGACGACGTACTCCAGCTTGTCGGTGTCCTTCACGTAGGGCGCGAAGTTCGCGACCGGGATGTTGGCGTGCTTGGCGATCGCGGTGTTCACCGGGCCCGCCACCGACGTGCCGTAGAACGGCAGCGTGGGCAGGCCGACGGCCAGTTTGTCCGCCGCGTTGGCCACGGCCAGCTGCTCGGCGGCGGCCGGGTCGTAGTTGGGCTTGAGGTAGTAGAAGTCGATCCACTTCACCGCGGCGGCTCGCTGCGCGGCGGTGGCCTTGGCGTTGACGGCCGCCACCAGCCCGCCCAGCAGCGTCGCCTTGCCCGCGCCCTGCTGCGGCAGCGCCGCGATGCCGAAGTCGTCAGGTTTGCCGGAGTAGAGGGTGGTGTAGCGGTTGTAGCTGTTCACGGTGCCGATCAGCATGCCGATCTTGCCGGCCGCGAAGTCGCGCTCCGCGTCCTGCTGGGTACGCAGCTGGTTGGCGCCCATGGAGTCGTCCTGCCAGCGCATCGCGGACAGGTGCCGCAGTGCCTGCTCGGCCGGGCCGTCCAGGAGCGCGGAGACGTACTTGTCGCCCTCTTGCTTGACGCCCCCCTGCTTCTCCATCCGCCCGCCGAAGGAGTAGGTCATCGCGGTCAGGATCCAGCCGCCGGTGTTCTTGACCGTCATCTGCGTGTAGCCGGCCACTCCCGTCCCGGCGATCTTCTTGGCCGCCGCCCTGACCTCGTCCCACGTGGCCGGCGGCTGGTCGGGGTCGAGCCCTGCCTTGGCGAACAGGGCGCGGTTGTAGACCAGGCCCAGGGCGTACTCGGTGACGGGCAGGCCGTAGACCTTGCCGTCCGCGCCGGTCGCGGGGGCCAGCGCGCGGGGGTCGAAGTCCCCGGCGTGCGGCAGGCTCTTGATCTCGGCGCTGAGGTCGGCGACCTGGCGCCGGGCGATGAGCCCCGGCGGCTCGGTGAGCGGCACGGTCAGCACCGTCTCCGCGTTTCCGCCGGCCAGCCTGGTAGCGAACGTCCTGGCGTCCCACTGCGTGTCGGTCGGCTTGATCTTGATGGTGGGGTTGGCCTTCTCGAACGCGGCCACCGCGTCGAGGAACTGCTTGCGGGTCTTGGCGGCGGTGGTGGGAGGCATGCCCGCCACGGTGATCGTGGTCGTGCCCGAGTCCTCACCCGACGAGCCGGACGCGCAGCCCGCCGTCGCGGCGGCGAGCACGAGCGCCCCCGCCATCCACTTCCTGGAGGCTGATACATCCATGGCTGCTCCTCTACCTAATGCGGATTAGGTGGCATCTAATCCGCATTAGGAGGAGGTGTCAAGGCGTTACCGCCAGATTACGTGATGCGCACAGATCACCCTTGACACTCTCGTTCGGGCCGTACTACACATCTCCCTAATCCGCATTAGGTCGACAGGGAAGAGATCTTCATGTCTGACATCCCCCGACGCCGCTTCCTCGGCGGAGCCGTAGCCGCCGGGCTCGCGGGAGCGCTGCTCCCCACGGCACCGGCCCAGGCCGACACCCCTTCGATCTCCGCCGACGGCATCACGCTGACCGCCGGCACCGACGGCGGCATCACCGTCCGCGACGGCGGCGGCGTCGAGCGGATCAGGCTCACCGGGTTCATGACCAAGGACTCCGTCACCGGCATCCAGCGCACCACCGGCGGAACGCCGTCGCTCGTCACGCTCCCGGACGGCACGCAGGCCATCCAGGTCGACTACACGCTCCCCAGCGCGGCCGGGGGAATCACCGTCCGCGGCGTCTTCGGCGTCGCGGCGCACCGGGCGAAGCTGCGCTGGGAGGTCGGCGGCTCGACCACGCTGATCCCGGCCGGCTTCATGCTCGGCCGCGCCGTCGTCTCGCCCTCGGCGCCCGAGTCGTTCGCCGCGCTGACGACGTGGAACCGGGACGCCGGGGGCGGAGTGCCGTACGAAACCAATGCCGGGGTCGTCTACCAGGAGACCTGGGCCGACACCCGCGCCTACTTCCGGCTGGCCACCACCACCCCGGCCTGGACCAACGCCACCTGGATCCACGCGCCGGGCACCGGGACCGCCAGCGCGGCCGTGACGGAGGCCGACCTCGTGCTCGGCTCGATGCGACCGGCCGCGGGCGGCACCATGGGCGCGGGCCTGCCCCTCGGCGTGGAGGTGTGGACCGACCAGCCCTTCTCCCTCTGGGACGCCGGCGGCCAGGCCATGGCCCTGCACGCGGAGGTGGCCAACGGCGGAAGCGCCGCCCGCAGCGTGAAGCTGACGTGGTGGGCGCGCGACTTCGACGGCAAGACGCTGGCCGGCGGCAGCGTGACCGGCACGGTCGCGGCGGGCGCCGCCTGGAGGCAGACCTTCACCGTCACCTCGCCACCTCGCGGGATCGTGTTCACCGAGGTACGCGCCACCGCGGGCACCGACAGCGCGTTCGCCCGCACCAACCTCGCCGTCCTGCCGCCGCACACCTATCAGGCCGGCGCCGACAGCATGTTCGGCATCGCCAACTACCCCTGGCTGCTCAAGCCCGACACCGCCGCCGTCGTGGGATTGATGAAGCGCATAGGCATCCAGCGCGTCCGCATCTCCTACGACGGCGGGCCGGGCCTGCCGCCCGCCGCCCTCGACGCGGCGGGGATCAGTCACAACATCGAACTCGCCGGGATCCCGCTGGGCGGAACGGCCGCCGAGGTCGCCGCCTGGGCCGACACGAACACGCAGAAGGCGATCGGGTCGGGTGCCGACTACTTCGAGGTCGCCAACGAGGTGAACAAGCCGTGGATGAGCGGCGAGACCGCCGCCGCCTACGTAAGGGATGGATTACGCCCGGTACGCGACCGGCTGACCGCCGCGGGCGCGCCCACCAAGGTGCTCAACGCCGGCCTGGCCGGCATGGATCACATCTGGACCAAGAACTTCCACGACGCCGGCGGCTGGGACCTCATCGACGGGTTCGCCTTCCACCCGGGCCGGGGCAACTTCACACCGGACTACGCGCCGCCTCCTGAGGAGTGGACGCAGGGCAACAACGGCTCCTACTGGAACTTCCTCGGCGGCCTGCGCAAGGCCCGCGAGACGATCGCGGAGTACGGGCACAAGGAGTTGTGGATGACCGAGGCCTACGCCTGCACGAAGCCGAACAGCTGGTGGCACGACACCTACCGGCAGGCCGCGGAGAACGTCCTGCTCACCCTGGCGCTGGCCATGGCCGAGGGGGTGAAGTGCGTGAACTGGTACCAGCTGCACGACAGCGTCCTCGGCAAGCCGCAGATGGCCGACCCGGCCAACCCCGAGTACCACTACGGGCTCATGAACCGCGACCTCAGCGCCAAGCCGTCCATGCTCGCCTACGCCACGGCCGCGCAGGTGCTGGACCGGGCGACGTTCGTCCGCTGGCTGAAGCCGGCCGACCCCGACCTGAAGGGACTGCTGTTCGACACGCCGGAAGGACCTGTCTCGATCCTGTGGAGCAGGAAGGACGGGTACCTGCTCAACACCGATCACGCGCCGGGCGCCACGTGGTTCGCCGCGCCGGAACCGTGGGTGGACGACTGGCCGACCAAGACGGAGCTGAAGGTGGCCGCCGCCGGGCGTTCGGTGCGGGAGCTCGACTGCCTCGGCAGGGAACGGCTGCTCACCACCGACGACGGCAAGGTCAAGGTCCGGCTGGACGGCGCCCCACGCGTCTACTACGGCCTGACGGCGGCCCCTGACCAGCTGCCCTGAGGCCTTCGGCGGCGGTCCCGGCTCTGGTCAAGGAACCGGGACCGCCGCTGACCACCTAGACGAGATTCTCGAAGATCAGCCTCAGGTCGTGCTCGACCTGGCCCATCAGGGTGGCGTCGTTGATCTGGTCGTCGGCGTAGTGGGCCTTGGCACTCTTCTGCTTGCCGTCACCGTCGAGCAACGTCTGGGTCATGGTGAAGCCGCCGTCGTCGTCCACTTCGTAGAAGACGTGGTTCTTGCCCTTCCGGTCCACGGTGAAGTGACAGTAGGTCCAGGACGAGCCGCTCGGGTCCATCGTCGGCTTCTTCGTGATCGTGAGGTGCGCGTTGTAGACCTGACCGTCCAGCTTCACCGTGAAGCCGTCCAGGAACAGCCACGTGCCGGCCTTGCCCTTGTCCCAGTAGTTGTAGCTGGGCTTGCCGAACTCTATGACGTTCAGCCCGATCTTCTTGTACGCGATGCTTTCCCAGTTCTTGATCGTCGTGCTTACCTCTGGCATGGGGTCCCCCAGTTTTGAATGAGATCGACTTCCCCCGAGTCGCCCTCATCCTCACCGCACAAAATAGCTCGCCAATTGCCGAATAATTGCAATGGCCGCGTGGCGATAAATTTCACACCCTCGCCTTGGCGGTAAATTATTGCGCGCGCGATCCGAGCAGGGAAATGCACCAGAAATCGGCGTAACGGCCGCCATGGCGGCCGGCCCGCTAGATCCCGAGTACCATACGGATGACGTCGCGATCCTTCTCCTTTTCGGCTTCGGAGAGCAGTTCGTAGGGGCGGCGCTGCTCTTCGGGGGCCCAGTCCCGGTTGCGGACGAGCCACTTGTCGTGCACCACCGAGCTCGCCTCCTCCATGAACCGCTCGCTTCTGACGTCCACGCCGCTCGTCCGCGCCTCATCGACGAGCTGTACCCCGATGCGCGCGGACTCCTGGTTCTCGCGCTTCCAGTCGGCTGGCAGGTCGCGATAGCGCGTGTTAGCTATGTCGACCTGGTCGGTGTCGTGCTTCTTGATCCAGGCCGGGTCGCTGGTGGTCTTCACCCTCGGCTCATACGTGCCGCCGGGCAGCTTGCGCGGAGCGCGCCACGCGTCGTGGAAGCGGTCGGCGACTTTGTCGACCCTGCGGTTAGTCAGGGTCGTGGACATGCCGCGCATCAACGCCCCGAGGCGGGCCGTGATCTCGCGCAGCCTGCCAGAGACTCTGGCGGCGATGGCTCTCAGCCGGGGCAGCAGGTGGGGCGCGTACGCGACGGCCGCCACAGCGAGGGCGGCCAGCCCGGCCAGCAGACCGCCCACCCAGACCAGCGTTTCCCTGGCGACTCGCAATATGCCGGCCACGTTGGAGAGGCGGTCGGCGAGGTCGCCCGCGGTGAGGGCGATGCCGTCGCGGCCGTTCACATGGTCATCCACCGCGTCGGCGGCTGGCCCGCTGTTTGCCCCGGCCAGCCGGTGGGCGCGTCCGCTCTCCGCGGCGAGTTCCCGGTGATGGGCGGCCGCCGCGTCCAGATCGGCGATGTGCCTGTCGACGCCGTCCAGGTCGGGCAGTGGCGGGACGCCGAGCAGCGCCAGCCCGGCTGCCAATGCCTGTTCCGTCACACGTCCCGCCCACGCGAGTTGGCGAGTTCTGTGCTCGTATTGATGGCGGCCATGGCGACCTGTCCCGTTCCGGCCTGGTCGAGCGAGCCGGACAGCCCTTCGCAAGCGGTGCGGAGGCCGGACGTGAGCTCGTGGTAGCCGACCGAGAACTCCTCGTACGGCAGCGGCGTCTCGCCTCGGCCCCACCCTCCGGCGAGCCCGGGGTACTCGTCGGCCAGCGCGCCGAACGCCCGGCCCGAGGCGGCCCGCCCGCTGGCGTCGATCGTGATCCCGGTCGAGATCTCGGTCATTCCGTGATCCTCCTGAGAGTGTCGTCAAGCCTGCTGTTCACATAATCGAAGTCCCTGTCCGCCTGAGCCTCCAACTCGTCCAGCCGCTGGAGGAGTGCGTCGAGGCCGGGGGAGTCCCGGGGCGGCTGCTCGTGCCCACGCTGCGCGGCCCGCACGACCTCCACAACCCGTCTGGCCAGCTCCGTCGAGCCGAGCCGCATGGCCCGCGGGTCGATGTGGAGGGCGGCCAGCAGCCCGTCCTCGCCCACCTCCGCCGTCACCGGCTCGTCCACCTGCACCTCCGCAAATTATGATCTTCGAGAGTCTATCCACCCGCACCACCGCCGAAGTCGACCGCGTCCAGCGTCGCCGTACCCGCTGATCCCCACGCCATCGGGTAGACCACCGGGTCACGAGCTATTCCACACCAGTAGCACCTGATCATCGTTGGGTCGGGCTCGACTCGTTACCTGGCCTTCAGCAGATCGACCCGATACCGCGTGAGCTCCGGCGCGGAACCTTCGGCCTCCTCGGTGCAGGCGATCAGGAACGGCGCCGCATCGCCCCCGCCCTCGACGACGAACCCGTCATGGCGTTCGCTGAACTCCCGCCGTCCCGCTTTGCGAGCACCGTCCGGATAACCTCAGCGCCCCGATCTCGCACGTCCACATGGGCCGACGGCCCGCACGCCGTACCTGACCTCCGGTTTGTCGTCGCTCACGGACCGCACCGTCAGCGAACCGAGACCTCGATCACAGAGTCTCTATATCACCACAGGCCGGCGCTATATCAGTGGGAAATTTCTTCATTGCTACCGGGACCCCTTGGCTGGGGAGAGGCACGTTGGTGGAGTTCTTCACACTCTGGGCGTCCATCACGTACGCGGTTGGTTCGGCTTTGTTTGGCACGGGCCAGGCCGGTCAGCTCGTAGTTGAGCTGGGCGAAGATTTACTCGTCCAGCCAGCCTGCGTAGTAGGCGTAGACGGCGCTGTACGACGGACAGGTATTTCCAGGCGATTCCCGTTTGGTTGATATACAGGATCGCGTTGAAGACGTCCCACAATTCACCCGAGGCGGGCTGGCCAGTCGATGCTTGGCGCCAGGCGGTTAAGTTCGATTAACGCCCAGCGGGCGTCGGACAGGTCGCTCGGGTACGGCTTCGCTCGCTCATGGCGGAGCTGCTACCCGAGTGGTCTTCGCCTGGTTGGGAGCCTCATACGCCAATCGAAGGCGAGCATCACGATGACGATCGTCAGGGGGATTACACAGGCGGAGATGGACGGTGCCAGCAGATGCGCCGCCACGCTCATCACCTGCAGGAGGCCGCAGCCGGCCATGAAGAACACCTCGCCGACCCGGTCGGCGCTGTACCGGGCGCGGGCATCGGCGCCGCCGAGAGCCCCAACCGATCCTGGCGACAAGCCCGCACCGCCCTCCGCTTCACCACCCCACGCCAGCCGGTCGTCCACCACGACGACCTGGGCGCGCTGGCGCTCCTGGCCGAGATACCTCAGAACGCCTCGCGCGACAACACCGACGTGACCGCGATCGCCGCACTGGCCTCCGGTCATCCGGAAGATCTGGAGACGCTGGACGCCTACTGCGCCACCGGCTCCCTGCGCCGGGCCGCCGACCTGCTCCACCTGCACCACAGCAGCGTCGCCCGCCGACTCGAACAGCTCGGCAAGACCCTGGACATCGAACTCACCGAGCCCACCGGCCTGATCCGGGCCAGACTCGCCCTCATCGCACGCCTTCCAGACCTCGCCTTTCAGGCTGACGTCGCGATCACCGCTGCCCGCCACCCAGAAACCAGCCGTCACCGGAGGGTTGACCGTCACCCGGGCGATTGACCATCGTCCGGCGGTTGACCATCACCGAAAACTAGCCGCCACCCAGAAATTGCCGGGCGCCGCGCAGCTTGGTGTGCAGCCGCTGCTGAGTCATGGCACAGTCCAAGCGCACGTCTAGAGGACCGGGCAACTTGGTGTCCCCCCGCCGACCCGAAGGCAACTGGTCCGCGTCCAGGCCATCGCGGCGAGCGATGAGCACCCCAAGCTCGTACCGGCTCACCGCATCGGCTCCAGCGACATGATGGACACCGCGATACTCAGCTGCGGCAAGTTCCAGGAGCGCCGCGGCAAGGTCACGTACATGCACGGGGCACCGCACGTCATCGGTGAACAGCACTCCTCCCGCCCTCCCGGTGGCCAGTGCATGCACCAGGGCCTCGTGCGGAGAACCGCCGTCGCCGATGATCAAGGATGTCCGGGCTATCACCGCGGTCGGCACGATCGCGTTCACCGCCGTCTCCGCGGCGGCTTTGGCCGCGCCGTACGGACTGATCGGGTCTGGGAGGCACGTCTCGTCATAACGAATCGCCGCGCCGGAGAAGACCGCGTCGCTGGACACATGGACGAGACACCCACCGACCAGGGAGACAGCGAGAGCCACATTAACGGCGCCGATCGCGGTGGTCGTCCAATCCGCCTGCCGGTACGCGGCGTTGATGACCACCTCAGGCCGGAAGGCGCCGATCAGCACCTCGACGTCCTCCCGCCGGCGCACATCGAGCGGCACCCACTCAACGCCGAGGATCTCCCCGGACTGGGTCAGATACGTCGCGGCAATCTCGTGCCCCGCCAGCGAACACTGCCGAGCCAGCTCACGCCCGAGAAACCCACTACCACCGACGACGAGGATCCTCACGGCCGGTCACCCTAGCCGATCAGCCACTCCCAGACGCCCGCCGGACGCACAAGAGCCCGTACCCCCAAAGGGAAATTGTCTAGCGTTGCTTGAGGCGGAGTGCTTCTTTGCGAGCCTCGGCCTGGACGGACCGCTCGCGCTCCAGCCACGCGGGGTTCTCCGCCTTCAGCGCATCGATCTCGGCGGTGGTGAGCGGCTCGGTGATCCCGCCTCTGGTCAGGCCGGAAATGGAGACCCCGAGCTTCGCGGCGACGACCTGCTTCGGATGCGGGCCGTTGCGGCGCAGGTCAGCGAGCCAGGCGGGTGGCGTCGACTGCAGCTCGTTCAGCTCGTCCCTGGAGACGACACCCGCCTGGAACTCGGCGGGAGTGGCCGAAAGGAGGACACCCAGCTTCTTGGCCGCGGTCTCGGGCTTCATCGTCTGGATGCTCTTCGATTTGGACGAGGTCATGGCGCCAAGCGTAGTCAGTCGGAACGGGTTCCCCTGACATCGGTAGTCTGTGGAAGTGACTGATGGGGAGACCGGCAGGGTGTTCCGGCTGGCGTACGTGCCTGGGGTAACGCCCGCGAAGTGGGTCAACGTCTGGACCGAGAGGATGCCCGACGTGCCGATCACCCTCGTCTCGGTTCCCGCCGCCGAGGTGGTGGCACTCCTGCGGGACGGCGGCGCCGACGCCGGATTCGTCCGGCTGCCGATCGACCGTGACGGGCTCAGCGTGATTCCTCTCTACGTGGAGACCACGGTGGTAGTGGCGCCCAAGGACCACGCGGTGACGGCCGCCGACGAGGTAGCCCTTACAGACCTGACCGACGACGAGGTGCTGCACCCTCTGGACGACACCATCGAGTGGACCGACCGGCCCGGGCTACCCGCGTTCACCCGCCCACCCACAACGGCGAACGCGGTCGAGCTGGTAGCGGCCGGCACTGGGCTGCTCCTGGTCCCGCAGTCACTGGCACGCCTCTACCACCGCAAGGACCTCACATACCGGCCGGTGCCGGACGCGCCGCAGTCTCAGGTAGCGCTGGCCTGGCCCAAGGACGCGACCACGGACTTGGTGGAAGACTTCATCGGCATCGTCCGCGGCCGCACAGTGAACAGCTCACGAGGCCGTACCCCCGCCTCCCCCGCGGAGAAACCGGCACAGCGACAGGCGCAGAAACCCGCCAAGAGTGGCTCCGGCCGCCGGACTGTACCGGCCGGCCGCAAAAGGAAAGGCAA
Organism: Nonomuraea sp. NPDC050022; assembly: GCF_044460705.1. Lineage (NCBI taxonomy): Bacteria > Bacillati > Actinomycetota > Actinomycetes > Streptosporangiales > Streptosporangiaceae > Nonomuraea > Nonomuraea sp. NPDC050022. The sequence goes on along the minus strand of NZ_JBITKE010000009.1, from coordinate 383,548 downwards.
CCGCCCTCGGTGACCTGCGTCCCCGTGACCTGGTGAGAGGCCCAGCCATCCGGCGATCTCCTCCAGGCTCATGCCGACACGCTGCCCCTCGCCGTCATCGATCTCGTGGACGCGTACTCGTTCTGCCACTCGGACAGGCTGGTCACACCTGCGATACGGCGAGTCTGCGTTCACCAGCGGTGCCTGCGGCCTAGGCTCCAAGCGCGGCCCGGCTCGGGCGGCAGATCACCCCGGCCTTGGCTGCACGGGTCGCCTCGCCGCTCCACACGACACTCACCGCGGGAGAGATGAATGGGGTGGTTGGTCTCGCTGCTCGGGGCCACGCTCATCATGGCCGCCCTACGAGATCTTTTCCACACGCTCTGGCACCCCACCCGCCATGGAGGTCTTAGCCGGCTCGTCATGGCTGCGTTGTGGAGGCTGGCCCGGCATCTCCGAGCGCGCAGGCGTGTGGTGGGGCTCGTCGGGCCGCTCGCCATGGTCACGGTGGTCGGCATGTGGGCCGTCACCATCATCCTGGGCTGGGCCATCGTCTACTGGCCCCACATGCCGGAGGCGTTCGCCTTCGCACCCGGTTCCGGACTGTCGCAGGAGCCGGAGCTGCTCGACTCCGTCTATCTGTCGCTCGTCATGGTGGCCACCCTCGGGCTCGGAGACATCGTGCCCGCCGAAGGCTGGCTCCGCGTGGTCTCACCCCTGGAAGCCGTCATCGGCTTCGTCCTCCTGACGGCCACCGTCTCCTGGGTGCTGGAGATCTATCCGACGCTGACTCGCCGACGGGTGCTCGCGATCCGATTGGCGCTGCTGTACCGCTCTGACCCATCCATGCAGCAGCTCGACTGCGCTGCAGGTGCGTCATTGCTGGCAAGCCTGGCCACCGAGGTGGTACGCGTCCGTATCGACTTCACCCAGTACGCCGAGGCGTACTACTTCCATGATGGTGAGGACCACTCGTCTCTGGCGGCCACGATCGGCTATGCCACTCACCTCGCCCAGCGCGGGCAGGCAGCCCGACGGGCAGATGTGCGTCTGATGGCCGCTCTGCTCGCTGGTGCGCTGGAAGACCTTGCCACCATCCTTGACCAGCGTTTCCTCCACACGGATGGAACACCCGCTGAGGTATTCGCCGCGTACGCGGCCGACCACGGCCGCCACGAGTCGGCGGATGACAATGTCGGTGCCCGGCGCTGAAGCGCGATAGGCCACCAATTCCCATAGCGTCTCAATTACCCGTGCGATGACCAGCCGTTCTATACCGGCCGCGGCATGATTACGCCAGATGACGGCGAGGTTGCGAGACCGTTCGGTCGTTGTACGAGTCCCCTTTCCGAAGGGCCGGCACGAGACGAGGTCATCCACGTCGACCACAGCGGGCGAGATGTCTCTTGCGATCAACTGACCGAAGATCTCTCCTGCCACGGAGGTTTTGCCGACCCCAACAGGTCACCGTCCTCGCACAGGCGGAACAGAACGGCGACCGCATGCGGGCTGGGAGCAAGACGACTTCGCGGTCTACGTCTGGCGATCCATCCGGCGGAAGGGCGACACCAAGACAGTCAAGTCTCGTAGGTCGCTCACGTTCCCCCGGCGTTGCGTGGACGCGCCGCGCCTGCCACCTGCCCAAAATCAGATCAGCGACGCGGCCCGACGATCAGCGGCCGCCACCCAAAGTTCTGCGGAACTAGGGACATGCTCGCGTCTACGGGGGAAGTACTTTGCTCAACACGACAGCGCATCCACAGGTCAGGCGACCTGCCAAACGTCCGCTACGGGTGAGTCTGGTGGTGGGGCTCACCAGCGTGGCGATGGCGGGCACCGGGTCACCGGTCTGGGCCGGACCACCAGTTGCCGCCGGACTCTCGACCCGGCAGGCCGCACAGCCATCCACACCATGCGGCCCGTCTCCGGAGGTGGAGTTCTACCAGGATGAGGTCCCGCAGCCAAAGGTGGCGACGCCTGACAACACTCGCTACGGCCATGACCATTACACCCTCACCGCCCACGTGGGTAGGCATTCGTTCTCTCCAGCGAACGACTGGCCTGAGGTAACCACACTGGGTTACAGCGCTTCCAGTGGCAGAGGCAGAGGCGACAGTAGCAGCAGCAGCGCCAGTAGTAGCAGTAGCAGCAGCGGTAGCAGCAGCTCCAGCAGTAGTGCCAGCAGCAGCGCCGACGGCGGCAACGGTGGCAATGGCGGTGGCAATGGCGGTGGCGGTGGCGGTGGCGGTGGCGGTGGCGGTGGCGGTGGCGTCGAGATGGACTTCCTCGGCCCGACGATCGTCACGCGAGAGAACCGGCCGGTCGACGTGAAGGTGATCAACGCCTTGCCGGCGGCGGGAACCCAGATATTCCCGTTCGACCAGCCGAACAACGACAACAGGCTCACCCTGCACCGTCACGGCGGCCTGCAGCGGCCAGAAAGCGACGGAGCACCCGCCCCCATCGGAGTGGAAGTCCCACCCGGCGGCTCGCAGACCCAGCACTATCCGAACAACCAGGCCGCAGCACCCCTGTGGTACCACGATCACATTGACGCGCAGACCTCGTACCACGCGTACGAGGGGCTGGCAGGGTTCATCCCCAACACCGACCGGCGGGAGCGCCAATTCGGCCTGCCCACCGGCGCCTTCGCCAAGGCTTACGTGCTGCAGGACAAGTCCTTCAACGCCGACAGGACGCTGTGCTACACCCACGCCGATCCCGAATTCTTCGGCGACCTCCCCGTGGTCAACGGTATCGTCGCGCCGAAGCAGACGGTGGAACCGCGCCGGTACACCTTTACCTTCATCAATGGGTCAGATTCCCGCTTCTACCGCCTGAGCCTGCGGCAAACCAGCGGCTCGACGGCCTCTGCTCCCAAGATGACCGTGGTGGCCGGTGACTCGGGCTACCTGCTTCACCCCGCTGTGGTCACCGAGCTGCTTGTCGCCCCCGGCGAACGGTACAAGGTGGTCATCGACTTCACCGGCCACCGTTCACAGAACTGGGTGCTGGCCAACAACGCTCCGGCGCCCTTCGGCGCGCTGGATGGCGTCGATCCCACCGGGGCTGGGATTCCGCAGCTCATGCGGTTCGACGTCGGCCCTTCGACCCGCTGGCCAGACCGCTCCCGAGTTCCGCATACGCTGCCGGAGACCAACAACCAGCTCCCACCCGCCGCCCTCCTCGCCAAAGCCAGACTGCGGACCGTGCAGGCCGGTGAGGTCATCCCCGGCGCCCCGCAGCTCGGGGACAAGGTCGAGTTGCTGAACTACGGGCCGGCCGACACGGCCACCGAGACACCGCGGCTGAACTCGACCGAGGCATGGGCCATGCGCAACCACAGCCCAGACGCTCATCCGATCCATCTGCATCTCGTCGAAATGCGGCTGATCGGCCGTTGGCCCGTCACCGAGTGGAGCGACCCCGACCCTGACACCGGCAACCAGGTACCGTTGGAGATCGGACAGTTCGTGCCACCGGCTCCTTACGAAAGCGGCCCGAAGGAAACGTTCGTGTCCCCGCCCGACTTCATCACCGTCTGGGCGACCAAGTTCACCGTCGGTGGGTCATCCGTCTGGCACTGCCACATCATGTCCCACGAGGACGGAGCGAGCACGGGCGGCGCAATCGAGATGATGCGGCCGCTGGTGATCGGCAACAAGCCGCAAACCCAACTGCCGCTGGTCCACGACCAGGTCCAACTCGACGAGTTGATACGCCGGCCATAGAAAGAAACCCGGTGGCCCTCCAGCCTGGAGGCCACCGGGTTCTCCCAGTCTCACGACGCGCTACAAAGTGAGGCGCCCAGAAAATTCCGGACAGTCGGCTACATAAGGCGACAGAAGCCTGGAAGAGGTAGGTGCGCGACGAGGCGTCGTAGACAGTTCTCGCCGGAGTTCGAGGAAGAAGCCGTCCCCATGGTGCTGGAGGGTGAGCGGACGGTCGCGTCGGTTGCGCACGAGCTCGGGATCAACGCGAGCACTCTGGACAGCTGGGTGAACCGGCATCGGATCGCGGCTGATCACTGACTACGAGATTCCCGACGATCTGATCGCTGCCCAGCGCGCCTGTTGATCAGGGGATGTACACCTCGTAGTAGAAGCCCGCCGGATAAGGGCCACCTCCGCGGAACCAGTGGCAGTAGGCGAGCCCGGTGTATTGACCGTTCTGCGCAGCGTCCTGGAAGGCGATGTCGCAGTCGGCCAGGGTCGAGTAGGGGCCCTGCAGGTACCAGTCCGGGCTCGGCCAGCCCGCGGCGGCCACGGCCGCGCTGATCTGGGTGGCGGCGAAAGCGGGTGCGGTACTAGCCAGGACACTGATGCCCAGCGCCACGGCGAGTACAGCGGCAGGTAATCGGCGGATCTTCATTGTGGGTGACTCCTCACATTCGGGAAGGAGAACACCTTCAGATGAGCACCGGCTACGAGCAATCGTCAAGAGCAACAGTCAATGCCTGTGGATCGGCTTGGGTGCTGTTGAGTCAGTGAGGCGGCACCTGTACGGAGTGTTACAACGGCGAGGCCCGTCGGACACGCCGAAGCAGCATCTCCCATCATGGTTGTTGTGGACGAAGAGCGCCTAGCCGGCGGAAACAATGCGTTGGAGGTCGTGCGCGTTGGCGACACGGTGCGCCGCGCTCGCGATCGGGGCGCTGCATTCGCCTCCCGGGTGCTGGCCTACCTGGAGTCCTTCGGCTACCCGCATGCGCCGCACTACCTCGGCATCGACGAACACGGCCGGGACATACTGAGTTTCATCCCGGGGAACACCACCGACCATCCCACGCAGCGAGCACCCGGCGCATACGCCCTCGGAAGCCGGATGCTCCGAGACCTGCACGAGGCGACCGCCGGACACGCCCTGGCAGCCGCCGCCGAGTGCGTCATCCATGGCGATCCCGGCCCGTTCAACACCATCTTTCAAAAGGGCCTGCCAGTGGCACTCATCGACTGGTCGTCGTGCCGCCCCGGCAACCGACTCGATCGCCGACGCGATGAATTCCAAGATCGCCCAGGACACCGATGGACCCTCCAGCGCAGGCTAATGGCACGAAGCCCCGTTTCCATGATCGGAGACGGGGCTTTTCCGCAGGTGGGCGGTACTGGGTTCGAACCAGTGACCCCTCGCTTGCAAGGCTCGCCGCGAGAGGGTGGGACCTCGGGTGATTCGGGGTCACACCTCGGCGAACGTTCCGCCATGTTCCTCGACCGTCCACGCTCGTCCTGGGCCGTTGTCACTCAGATAGTCACTCAGTGGGAACGGCCTGGCCGTGCTCCAGATAGACGGTCCTGCCAAGCTCGCGTGCAGTAGTGGCGGCATTGACGCGACGAGCAAGCCGCTCGATCAACAGCCCGTCCAGTTCCTCGACGGGATGAAACTCGTAGGCGCTCAGCTCGTTGTCCACGAACCTGATCTGCTTGAGCAACTCGCCGTCCAAGGTGCCTCCGTCGAACACGAACAGGACCTTGTCGCCCTCCTTAGGGAGAGGCGCCCAATCGACCACGAGGAGGCGACCGATGGCCGGCTGAATGCCCAGCTCCTCTTGCACCTCTCGAATGCACGCCTCGTACGGGGTCTCCCCCGGCTCGACGTACCCGCCCGGGATGTCCATGGAGGGCTTGTACGTAGGACGGACGAGAAGCACACGGCCACTGTTATCGAAGAACAGCGCACCGGCGGCGGCACGGGCCTGGGCGAACGGCGGAGCCTCCTGATCGTTCACAGCCCCGACCTTACGCCACAGGGACTGCCTTCACACGATGTGCAGTCGCCGGGCGAGAGCTGAGAGCTGGAAACTGGGTTTGCCCTTCTGCCTTCTAATCCACGACATCGTGAGCTGGCGGCTGAGGTAGTGATGGCGCACCTGCTCGGGAGCGATGGTCTCGGCCTCCAACAGCGCGGCCATCGCGTCGTCGGTACGGTTCCATAGGCTCAAGGCATGCGCCACGGCCAGGCCATGACGAGCGCGACGGTCGATCGGAAGCCCGCTGGTATCCAGCTTCGGCCCGAGTTCCACAGCCACCCGGATGTCTCCCAGCTCGATTGCCGTGGCCACCTGATGGATACGGACGTTCGTCGGCCCGAACGCGGTCCAGACATGGTTGGCGTCACCGCCGAGCCGCACCGCCGCTTCCTGTGCCTCAGCGAGGAACGCGCGTGTCGTGCTGCGGTCGTCGTCTCGCGCCGCCGCCATCGACCCGGCGAGGTACAGCGTGCCGTACACCGAAACCAGCTCAGCCGTAGCGTGCGGGAGGTCAGGAGACAGCAGGTCGGCGGCGTCCATCGTGAGCTGCTTGGCTGCCTCGTAACGGCCGTTGGACAGAAGGGCGTGGGTTACGGAGCGAAGCAATGAGGCCGTCACGAGCTGATCACCGGATTGCCGTGCGAAGGACAGTCCCCGCTCAGCGGCGATCCACGCGAGATCAGCCTCACCCACCTTGGTCAGGATGCTGGCAGCGGCATGGTAGACCTGCCCGAGCACTCCCGATGCGGACATGCGCGCGTCACCGTTCGCTGCGCGCGCAGCATGATGCGCCTCCCCCAGGAGTCCGGGCAGAGTCCGTATAACGTAGCCGTACCGGGCTCCCTGGTACGCCCGCCACACCTCGGCAAGGGCACGTCGCAGGTCGGCCTGACCGGAGGGTTCCGCGTTCTCCACGAGGCCGGCCATCGTGCAACCGAACCACCACTGCACACCAGCTCAGACCGGCTCAGTCACTCGAAGTGAAACAGGGAGGCTAGGCCGATTGTTCGCCCGGCACCTTAGCGAGTTGCACACCACGCAGGCTGAGCAGCACCAACCCAGCGCACCCGCAGACGAGCGCGATGTCGGCGACGTTACCCACGAACGGGCCGTAGTCGATGAAGTCCACAACATGCCCGCGGCCCAGGCCGGGCTCGCGGAAGAGTCGGTCGCCCAGGTGGGATACCGCACCGCCGAGCAGCACGCCCAGCACGAGCGCCCAGCCCGCCGAGGCCAGTCGGCGTGCGGTGTAGAGAATGCCGACCACTGCCGCTGCCGTTGCCAGGGTGAACACCCATGTCGCCTCGATGCCTATGGAGAACGCGGCGCCAGGGTTGTACAGCAGCCGGAAGTAGATCAGAGGCGGGATCACGGCGACGCGCTCGCTGTCGGACAGCGCGGAGACCGCCCACAGTTTGGTGAGCTGGTCCGCGAGCAGGACTACCGCCGCCAGTATGAGCATCACGCCGTACAGTCGGCTTGAACCCCGCGCCAACCGCATCATCATGGCCTCCGTGCGTAGCGATATCCGAACCAAGATTCCCTGAGACTATCGGCCCCTTCGCCGTGGCAAAGTGCATGTTGCCGCCGTGGGGCAATCGGCTGAGCTCGTGGCTTGTCAGGCAGCCTTGGCCGGGTATTCGGTCCACTGACGGATCGATGACTCGGGCGCGAAGCGGGTCTTCGGCTCGGCCCGGCTGTTCCGCCAGCGGATGTAGGCGGCGATGGCGGCGTTCTGCTCGTCGTGGGTGCGATGATCGGTGCCGTTCAGCGCGAAGTAGCGCAGGGCTGCGAACTCGGATTCGATCCAGTTCAGCCAGGATCCGTAGGTCGGCGGGAAGACCAGCTCGACGTCGTTAGCTTTGATGCCTTGCCCGTCACTCACCACGCGCGGCGCATGATCCGCACCTGCTGGGACCTCGGCGGACGCCCTGAGTTCAAGGCGCTGCGACTCCGCCCATGGGCGCACATGCTCGGCTTTCGCGGCCACTTCTCCAGCAAGAGCCGTGCCTACTCCCTCAACCTCACCGACCCGCGCAACGCTCGTGCCGCCCACCGCGCGGCCGAAGCCCGCGAGCGTCACGGCCTGCCCGCCCTCGGCGACGCCACCACGCTCGTCCTGGGCCACTGGCGCTTCGCCGGAATCGGCTACACCCCGGGCGAAGCGATCATGGCCGAACACATCCGCCAGCGTGTCCAGACCGCCTGCAAGATCGCGGCAGAGCAGGCGGATGAATGACCCCACCTCTACCCGCCCACGACCGGCGGCTCTACCGCGTCTGCGAGGCCATGCATCTGCTCAGCCTCAGTCGAAGCGTGATCTATGAACTCATCCGCTCAGGACGCCTCCGCTCCGTGACTCAGGGGCGGACCCGGCTCGTCCCCGCCTCAGCCATAGAGGACTACATCTCCCTACTCGAACAGGAGGCTTCATGACCGAACGACGCAGTCGAGGAGACGGCGGCCTGCACCGGGACGAGACGCGGCAACGCTGGATCGCCTCGGTGACGGTCGGCTACACCCCGGCTGGCAAGCGCATCGTCAAGAAGGCCAGCGGCAAGACCAAGACCGAAGCCAAGGCCAAGCCCAAAGAGATCGTCCGCGACCATGAGGACGGCCTGGCCATCGCGCCCACCAACTACACGGTGGCCGATGCCGTCCGCTACTGGCTTCAGCACGGCCTCGGCGGGCGTTCCCCCGCGACCGTCAAGATGTGCAACACCTACGCCGACACGCACGTGATCCCCGCCCTCGGTGCTCGCAAGCTGCGGGATCTGTCTGTGGAAGACGTCGACAAGTGGCTGACCAGCAAGACGGGCGAGCTGGGCACCCGGTCGCTCAAGCTCATCCACGGCATCCTCAACCGGGCGGTCAAGAGCGCGATGCGTCGCGACAAGGTGAAGCGCAACGTCGTGGATCTCTGCGACATCCCGGAGGGACGCGCGGGTCGTCCGTCGAAGGCCCTGACGCTGGCTCAAGCTCTCGCCGTCCTCACGCAGGCAGAGACGAGCGGCGAGCGCATGCGGGCCTACATCGTCCTCTCGCTCCTGATCGGCGCTCGGACGGAGGAACTGAGGGCGCTGCTCTGGTCGCACGTCGTGGCTTACGACGAGGCTCGGGCCGCGTGGCTCCCGGTGGGGGAGATGGGCTGGGAGCACGAGGAGTTCGCGATCTACGTCTGGCGGTCCGGCCGGCAGAAGGGCGACACGAAGACGGTGAAGTCCCGCCGGTCGCTCAAGCTCCCACGGCGCTGCGTGGATGCGCTGCGCCTGCTCAAGGAAGCCCAAGAGATCGTTCAGGAGAAGGCGGGGGACCGCTGGAAGGGTACGGATCTCGTGTTCTGCACGCGGACCGGCACGCCTGTCACGGCCCACAACGTACGGCGTGACTTCCGGAAGGTCGTGGAGGCGGCAGGGCTCACCGGACGGGAGTGGTCGCCTCGCGAGTTGCGGCACAGCTTTGTGTCCGTGCTGTCAGACTCCGGCGTCCCCATCGAGGACATCTCGCGCCTGGTCGGGCACTCCAACACGGTGGTCACCGAGACGGTCTACCGGCACCAGATCCGGCCTGTGATCATGCAAGGAGCTGCGGCGATGGACAAGATCTTTGGGAGTTAGTCACTCACTTAGTCACTCAGACGCCGTTTTCAAGATCAGAGATAAAATGTTTACGCAGGTGGGCGGTACTGGGTTCGAACCAGTGACCCCTCGCTTGTAAGGCGAGTGCTCTACCGCTGAGCTAACCGCCCCTGATCGGCACTACACCTTACGACACCAACGGCTCCGATCGCACATCCATTACCCACCCGGCCCCCAGGTCCTCCCGGCCGGCCGCGCGCCAGCCCAGCAAGGCCGCCCCCAGCATTCCCGCGTCGACGCCCAAAGCGGCCGGCAAGAGGGGTGGGGCGTCTCGGAAGGCGAGGCGTTTGACGAGGCGGGTGCGGACGGGGTCGAAGAGGGCCGGGCCCGCCTCGGCCAGGCCGCCGCCCAGGACGATCATGGAGGGGTCCAGGAGCAGCGTGTACGTGGCCAGGGCCAGCGAGAGGGCCTCTACCGCCTCGTCCCACACCTCTACGGCCAAGGGGTCGTCCGAGGAGACCACCTGTTCGGCGCGGATGTCCTCCAGGCCGGAGCGGAGGCTGTAGCGCCGGCCGACCGAGGCCGCCGACGCGTACGTCTCCAGGCAGCCGAACTGGCCGCACGCGCACTGCTCGCCGTCCGGGAAGACCGGGATGTGGCCGATCTCGCCGCCCCAGCCGGAGGAGCCGCCATAGGGCTCGCCGTGGACGATCATGGCGCCGGCGATGCCCGTGCCGATGGGCAGGAAGAGGAAGTCGGGTACGCCGCGCCCCGCGCCGAGGACGCTTTCCGCCAGGCCCCCGGTACGTACGTCGTGGCCGAGCATGACCGGCACATCGAGTGCGGTGAAGTCGGAGGCCTGGACGTCACGCCAGCCGAGGTTCGCCGCGTAGACGGCCACGTCCTCGGACACCAGCCCAGGCACGGCCAGGCCGACGCCTGCCGGGATGCCGTCGCCGGAGGCGGCCAGGTGGCTGATGAACTCCCGGATGGCGGCTACGACGGCCTCCGGGCCCTCCGCGCGGGGGGTCGGGCAACGCTCGCTCAGCAGAACCGCGCCGGACTCGCTGACCAGGCCGCCCTTCATGGACGTGCCACCGACGTCGAGCGCCACCACGAACGAACTCATTGCAGACACGCAGGAGACGATAGCGCAGCTCAGCGAATGTCCGGATAAAGGCGAGACGCTCCCAGGTCAGGCCCGGCCGAGTACCCGGTTCAGCGCCGCCTCGACCTCGGCCGACAGGCCCGGCGGGGCGCCTGAGCCCGCCATCGCGTCCGACCCCACGAACGCGTCCGCCCGCGCCTGCCGCACGGCCCCGCAGCCCCTGCACTCCACCTCGCCCAGCCGGCAGATCAGCGCCGTGGACCCGCACGTGCCGCAGGCGTCGAGGTCGAGGTCGTGCAGCAGTTGACAGTCCGGGCAGATGAGCACCTGCGTCTCGCGGCGTACCCCCCGCTTCCACGGGCTGGCGCCACGGACGGGGTCCGTCTGCCGGGCCCCGCAGCGGTAGCAGGGCATCGTTTCCTCCGTTAAGAAATGTCGGCGAGTGCCTTGACGTAATCGGCGACGTCACGTGCCTGGCTGGTCGGATTGACCACCGACCACCGGATCACGCCCCCGCCGTCGATGATGAAGGTCCCCCGCAGAGAAACCCCCTTCTCGTCGTCGAACACACCGTACGCCCGCGCGACCTGTCCATGTGGCCAGAAATCGGAGAGCAACGGGAACGCGTAACCCTCCACGTCCGCCCAGGCGCGATGGGTGAACATGGAGTCGACCGAGACGGTGAGGAGCTCCGCGTCAGCCAGGGAATCCTGGGCATCGCGCAGCGCCGACAGCTCCCGATGGCACACGCCGCTGAAGGCGAGCGGATAGAAGACCAGCACGACCTTCCTCCCCCGGAAGCCCGACAGCTTCACCGGAGAGCCGTGCTGGTCCCGCAGTTCGAAGTCTGGAGCAAGCGCGCCGACCTCGGCAGGACGTTCGTTCACACACGCCATCCTGCCGTATGGCAGGCGCTCAGACTCCCTAGCGTCGGCCCTTCGGTGAGGCCAGTCTGGTCCCTGACCAGTCAGGCGCGGCGGAGATGCTGCTGGTCTGCGAGAGACCCGCCGTAGTGGCATCCTCCCCGATGTCGCTCGGCTCCACGTGGCCGTCGCGCCCGGCCTTGGGAGTCAGCAGCCAGATCTGGCCGGCGTCGGCGAGTGATCGCATGGCGTTGGTGAGGACGTCGAAGAGATCGCCGTCGCCGTCGCGCCACCACAGCAGCACCACGTCGACTACGTCGTCGGTCTCCTCGTCCAGCAACTCGTTACCGGTCAGGTCCTCGATGGAGTCGCGAAGCTCGTCGTCGACGTCCTCGTCCCAACCGATCTCCTGCACCACCTGACCCGGCTTGAGGCCGAGCCGTTCGGCCAGGCCGCGCTCACTTTGCGCCTGACCCGCGGTCGCGCTCACGTTTATCCCTCCTGCTTGAGTGGCCCCGCATATGCGGTTTATCGCTTCGGGACAGTCCACACGCTGTGACCCTTAGTCGTCAACGGTCGCCACGGGTACGGCCGTAGACGGGCCGCATCAATCCGACAAAAACGACAGGCGTACCTGGCGTTGCGGGTTGTCGACATTAAGGTCGACGATTGCGATGGACTGCCAGGTGCCCAGTGCCAGACGCCCGCCAAGTACGGGGATGGTCGCGTACGGCGGGATGAGCGCGGGCATGACATGTGATCTGCCATGACCGTGCGACCCGTGGGCGTGACGCCACCTGTCGTCGGCCGGGAGCAGATCGCGCAAGGCGGCGACGAGATCGTCATCACTGCCCGACCCCAGCTCGATCAGTGCCACCCCGGCCGTGGCGTGCGGTACGAAGACGTGCAGCAGCCCGTCCTCCCCCAGCGTCCGCACGAAGTCCGCGCAGTCCGAGGTGATGTCGTGCACCGTCTCCCGTGAACCCGTGGCCACGGAGATGATCTGAGATCTCACACACGAATTCTACTTAGGTACGACGACCGCATCAGGGCCGGGAAACACCAGCCCGGTGTGCCCGTCGTCGAACTGCACGATGTACGGGGGCCCACCGTCGGTGCCGTGGATCTCGATGATGATGCCACCGTGATCCCGCTCGCCGACCGTGTTGCCGTGCACCAGCAGCCGGTCGCCTATCGTCGCGTTCATATCTCCAGACTCGTACGGACAGCTCCGTTCGGAAAGAGGGACACACTCCCCCCTCCGCAGGGAGAGGGAGAATCCTGACCGAAACGTTACGCTGCCCGGATGTGACACATCGTGCCACCCGGGCGGCCGACTCTGTCACACTGAAACCGTATCCGCGCTGGTCAAGGCCATGATCGGCGGCCTCTGCCCACCGCCGACAAGACTGGCCAGAGGCTTGCGGCTAGACTCGCGCGGCGCATCGCGCCCTTGGCGGCCCCTTTGGGAGACCCCTACGCCACGCCCGGCGAAATTTCGTAGCTTTTCCGGTCTTGTTAAATTGACGGGCCAAGGTAACCTTGGCCGGGATTCGTCCTACCATCGGTGGTCTAGGCCACTGATCGTGACCCTGCCAGCAGGGACACACTGGTTACCGACCAGTAGAGATGCACTTTCTACGGTAAGCGACCAGGATGGAAGGCGACCTAGACCAGACATCAGTCATCCTCGGAAGGCGAGACCCAGTGGCTTCCGGACGCCAGCGATTCTCGATCATCAGCGACGGCCTACCCAGCCAACTGCCTGATGTCGACCCCAGTGAGACCAACGAGTGGCTCGAGTCCCTCGACAACGTCGTCAAGACGGAGGGCCGCAGCAGAGCTCGCTACTTGATGCTCCGCATGCTGGAGCGCGCCCGCGAGCACCAGGTCGGCGTGCCGGGCCTGCGCAGCACCGACTACATCAACACGATCCCGCCGGAGCGCGAGCCCTGGTTCCCCGGCGACGAGCACGTCGAGCGGCGGATCCGCGCCTACATCCGCTGGAACGCCGCGATCATGGTGTCCCGCGCCAACGCGCGCACCAACGTGGGCGGCCACATAGCCACCTACGCCTCGGCCGCCTCGCTCTACGAAGTGGGCTTCAACCACTTCTTCCGCGGCAAGGACCACGGCGAGTCGGGCGACCAGGTCTTCTTCCAGGGCCACGCCGCGCCGGGTATCTACGCCCGCGCCTACCTGGAGGGCCGCCTCAACGAGGCGCAGCTGGACGCGTTCCGGCAGGAGCTCTCGCACGGCTTCCACGGCCTGCCCTCCTACCCGCACCCGCGGCTCATGCCCGACTTCTGGGAGTTCCCCACCGTCTCCATGGGCTTGGGGCCGATCGGGGCGATCTACCAGGCGCGGTTCAACCGCTACCTGCTCAACCGCCAGATCAAGGACACCAGCCGCAGTCACGTATGGGCCTTCCTGGGCGACGGCGAGATGGACGAGCCCGAGTCGCTCGGCGCGATCGGCCTGGCGGCACGTGAGGAGCTCGACAACCTCACGTTCGTCATCAACTGCAACCTGCAGCGGCTCGACGGCCCGGTACGCGGCAACGGCAAGATCATCCAGGAGCTGGAGTCCTACTTCCGCGGCGCCGGCTGGAACGTCATCAAGGTCGTCTGGGGCCGCGACTGGGACCCGCTGCTGGCGGCCGATGTCGACGGCGTGCTGGTCAACCAGATGAACACCACGCCCGACGGCCAGTTCCAGACCTACTCCGTAGAGTCCGGCGGCTACATCCGCGACAACTTCTTCGGCGGCGACCCGCGCCTGCGCAAGATGGTCGAGCACATGTCCGACGACGACATCCGCAAGCTGTCGCGCGGCGGCCACGACTACCGCAAGGTCTACGCGGCGTTCAAGGCGGCCCGTGAGCACGTCGGCCAGCCGACGGTCATCCTGGCCCAGACCATCAAGGGCTGGACGCTCGGCAAGGACTTCGAGGCGCGCAACGCCACGCACCAGATGAAGAAGCTCACCAAGGCCGAGCTCAAGGAGTTCCGCGACCGGCTCTACCTGCCGATCCCCGACTCCGCGCTCGAGGGCGAGCTGCCCCCCTACTTCCACCCGGGCGAGAACGACCCCGAGATCGAGTACATGCGCGAGCGCCGCGCGGCCTTGGGCGGCGTGCTGCCCAAGCGCGTCATGCGCGCCAAGCCCATCAAGCTGCCCGGTGACAACATTTACGAGCAGTTCGGCAAGGGCTCGGGCAAGCAGCAGGTGGCCACCACGATGGCCTTCGTCCGCGTGCTGAAAGACCTGATGCGCGACAAGGAGATCGGCCACCGGTTCGTGCCGATCATCCCCGACGAGGCTCGCACTTTCGGCCTCGACGCGATGTTCCCGACGGCGAAGATCTACTCCCCGCACGGCCAGACGTACGAGGCCGTCGACAGGGAGCTGCTGCTGTCGTACAAGGAGGCCGTCCAGGGCCAGATCCTGCACGAGGGCATCAGCGAGTCGGGTTCGATGGCCTCGGCGATCGCGGCGGGCACGGCCTACGCCACGCACGGCGAGCACATGATCCCGATCTACATCTTCTACTCGATGTTCGGCTGGCAGCGCACCGGCGACCAGATGTGGCAGATGGCCGACCAGATGGGCCGCGGCTTCCTGCTCGGCGCCACGGCCGGCCGCACCACGCTCAACGGCGAGGGTCTGCAGCACGAGGACGGCCACACGCCGCTGATCGCCTCGACGAACCCGGGCGCCCTCTCCTACGACCCCTCGTGGGCCTTCGAGGTCGCGCACATCGTCAAGGACGGCCTGCGCCGGATGTACGGCGAGCAGCCCGAGAACGTCTTCTACTACCTGACCGTCTACAACGAGCCCTACACGCAGCCTCCGCAGCCTGCGGACCTCGACGTGCAGGGCCTGCTCAAGGGCCTCTACCGGTTCGCCGCGGGGCCGCAGACGCAGGGACCGAAGGCCAACATCCTGTCGTCGGGCGTAGCGGGGCCCTGGGCCGTCGAGGCCCAGCGGCTGCTGGCCGAGGACTGGGGCGTGTCGGCCGACCTGTGGTCGGCGACCTCCTGGACCGAGCTGCGCCGCGACGCGCTGGCCTGCGAGGAGCACAACCTGCTCAACCCCGAGGCTGAGCCGCGCGTGCCGTACGTCACCCAGGCCCTCTCCCAGGCCACGGGCCCGTTCGTGGGCGTCAGCGACTACATGAGGGCCGTGCAGGACCAGATCGCGCAGTGGGTGCCGGGTGACTGGTCCTCGCTGGGCACCGACGGGTTCGGCCTGTCCGACACCCGCTCGGCGCTGCGCCGCCACTTCCACGTCGACGCCGCCTCGATCACGCTGGCCGTGCTGACCAGCCTGGTCAAGCGTGGCGAGCTCGACGGCGAGGTGCTGCGCGAGGCGATCGCCCGCTATCACCTCAAGAACGGCGTCACCGAGGCCGGTGGCGCGGAGAGCAACGACACCCAGTCGATGGGCGTCTGAGCGCACAACCTGATGGCGCCCCCGCGGAAGGTCTTCCGCGGGGGCGCCATCGACTTTCAGGAGTGGTACGTGCCGCCTCGCTCCGTTGATATGCACTCGCGTATTGTGGGGAAAACTTCCCCCTGAGATATCGAGGGGGAGATGGACATGCGACGCGTCCTTGCCGTCGTCACACTGGCCGCATCGGCCGCAGCCTGCATGAGCGCGCCGACGAAACCGGCCGTGGATGGGGGCACCGGCGCCGCCCAGCAGATCGCCTGGGGACCGTGCACGGACCTCAAGCGGCCCGACGGGCAGCGACCGGCCAGGCAGGACACCTCGGTGCGGTGCGCCAAGCTGGCGGTGCCCCTCGACTACGCCGAGCCCGGCGGCGACAAGATCGAGATAGCGCTCATCAAGATCCCCGCCACCGACCAGAGCAAGCGGCTGGGCTCACTGGTGTTCAATTTCGGCGGCCCGGGAGGCTCCGGCGTCGACACTCTCGACCAGGCCGCCAAGTCGCTCACCAGCCTGCGCTCCCGCTACGACCTGGTCAGCTTCGACCCGCGCGGCGTGGAGCGGAGCTCGGGAGTGCACTGCGGCGACAGCGCCGAGCTGGACAAGTACATGGCCCTCGACACGCTGCCCGACAACGAGCAGACCCGCGCGGAGGGCGACGCGGCCAACAAGCAGCTGGCCCAGCACTGCGAGAAGGACTCCGGCAAGATCCTGCCGTACGTCGGCACGGTCAACGCCGCCCGCGACATGGACCGGCTGCGCGCCGCGCTGGGCGACGAGAAGCTCAACTTCGTCGGCATGTCGTACGGCACGCAGCTCGGCGCCGTCTATGCCACCAAGTTCCCCCAGCAGGTGGGCCGGATGGTGCTCGACGCCCCGCTCGACCCCACGGTCACCTTCGAGCAGCGCACCCTGGCCCAGACCCGCGGCTTCCAGCACGCCTACCAGAGCTTCCTGAAGTCCTGCGTCAAGGACCGCTGCGAGGTCGGCAAGGACGTGCCGACCGCCGCCGCGAACGTCGACCGGCTGATGAACCAGCTCGCCGCCAAGCCGCTCAAGGTCGGCCAGCGCGACCTCACCCAGGGGCTGGCCTCCACCGGCGTCGCCGCCGCGCTCTACTCCGAGTTCGCCTGGCCGTTCCTGGGCAACGCGCTCGGCGCGGCGCTCAAGGGCCAGGGGCAGGCGCTGATGTACCTGGCCGACTCCTACACCGGCAGGGCGCAGGACGGCACGTACTCCACGCAGATGACCAGCTTCCCGGCCATCACCTGTGCCGACACCTCCGAACGGCCCGACCTGGCCACGCTGCGGCACACCGAGGACGCGGCCGTGAAGATCTCGCCGCTGTTCGGCAGCGAGGGCCCCGGCGGGCTGTGCGCCGTCTGGCCGGTCAAGGGCGACGACGAGGCCAAGCACGTCGACGCGACCGGCTCGGCGCCGATCGTGGTGGTGGGCGGCACGGGCGACCCCGCCACACCGTACGAGTGGGCGCCCAAGCTGACCGCGCAGCTCAAGACGGCCACGCTGGTCACGTTCGAGGGCGAGGGGCACGGCGCGTACCTGTCGGGCAACAAGTGCGTCAAGCGGTTCGTCGACTCCTACCTGCTGGCCGGGAAGATGCCCGAGCGGGGTGCCACCTGCAAGTCGGTCTGATCTAGTCTCGGTCACGTGACGGACTATCCCCGGCTCGTGGAGAGCGAGAGCGCGCGGCTGGCCGAACTGGCCACCGGCGCCGATCCCGGCACCCCGGTGCCGCATTGTCCCGGCTGGACCCTGGCGGACCTGATCACGCACGTCGGCACGCTGCACCGGTGGGTGGTGCACATCGTGGAGACGGGCCGGCAGGAGCCGATCTGGTCCCGCCAGGTGCCCAACGGCCTGGCAGAGGGGCAGCGCGGCGATGCGGCCTGGCTGGGCTCGGGCGCTCGGGAGCTGGTCGCCACGCTGCGCGCGACCGACCCGGACACGCCCGTCTGGACCTGGGGCGGCGACCAGCGCGTGAGCTGGTGGGCCCGCAGGATGCTGTTCGAGCTGGTCGTCCACCGCTGCGACGCCGAGCTCGCGGTGGGCGTGGCGCCCGTCGTGGAGGCACCGGTCGCGATCGACGGGATCGAGGAGTTCCTGGAGGCCCTGCCGCACGCGTTCTGGGTGGCCAAGCGCCTGGCGGCGCTCGACGCGGAGGGGGCCACGATCCACCTCCACGCGAGCGACGCCGACGGCGAATGGACCCTCACCCAGGGCCCGGCTGGCCGGATCAGCTGGGCGCGCGGCCACGCCAAGGGCGACGCCGCCGTTCAGGGCCCGGTGAGCGACCTGCTGCTGATGTTGTACGGCAGGCGCTCGCCGGACGCGCTGACCGTCCACGGCGACCGCGCCTTCCTGGACCGCTGGCTGACGACCGCCGCGCTGTAGTCAAAGGCCGTATCAAGCCGCGGTGATTCACGGTGATGGCCCTGGACGCGCCGCCACTCGGCGGTCGGCGGCGTGTCCAGGGCGGGTGACCGCTCGCCAGAGCGGCTCGCGCGCGTGCCCCGGTCGGCGGGGAAGGTGCCTTCCCGGGTGCACGCCCGGCCAGGTCACCTGCGGTGGAAGACCCCGAAGAGGTTGCCCGAACCGTCCTGGAGATAGGCGAAGTCGGTGCCCGCGCCGTCGTCGATGACCTTCGTGACGACCTTGCCGCCGAGCGACTCGGTCTCGCGGCACTTCTGCTCCACGTCGGCCACCTCCACATGGAAGATCGCGTGGGCGGGGAACTCGCCCTTGGTGTTGTAGAGGCCGCCTCCGGGCTGCTCACGCCCCGGATAGCCGATCGTCCGGTAGTCGATCGGGCCACCGTCGGAAGCCCCGAACGTCCAGCCGAACAGCCCGCCATAGAACCGCTGGGCACCTTCGGGGTCGTCGGTCGCGACCTCGAACCAGGTAACCGTGTTGTCCATCGTCGTCTCCCTGTTTTCTCGAACAAGACAACGATCTAACGCGTGGGCGACAACCCTATGTCGGTGTTTTCGAATGATTAATCGAGCACCGCGCCGTGCACGAACATGTCCGGGATGTCGGTGGAGAACCTCTCCAGCGGCCGGTCGGGACAGCGCTCGGCGATCAGCGAGGCCGAGGCGATCCGGTCGAGGCGGAAGACCCGTACGTCATCGCGCAGGCGGCACCACGCCACGAGATACCAGAAACCACCGCGACCGCCCAGGAACACCCCGGGCTCGACGTCGCGCGAGGTCAGCGCCCCCTTAGCGTCGGCGTAGTCGATCCTGAGCACGCGCCGCCGCTGCAGGGCCTCCTCGATCGCCCGGGAGATGCCCTCGCCGCCCAGTGGCTGGATCTCGGTGCCCGGCTCGGCGGCCGGGGTGACCATCCGCACCCGGCGCGCCAGCTCCCTGGCCAGCTCGCCCTCCCGTCCCGGCATGGCCGCGACCACCTTGCGCAGCGCGCTGCGCGCCTGCCTGCCGAACGGCTGGTCACCCGCCCGGCTCAGCGCCACGGCGATGGCGACCGCCTCGGCGGGGGTGAAGTTGAGCGGGGGTAACGACATCTTCTTGTCGATCGCGTAACCGCCCTTGCGCCCCGGTTGGGCGTAGATCGGCACGCCTGACTCCTGTAGCGCGATGATGTCGCGCTCGATCGTGCGGGCACTGACCTCGAACCGCTTGGCCAGCTCGCGGGCCGAACGGCAGCGTGGCGAGATCGCGCGCAGGTCCTCGACGAGCGCGTAGAGCCGGTCGGTACGGTTCACACTCGTGACGTTACGCCGCGCCACCGACAATCGCGGGTCGCAAACCCCTTACCAGGCAGGCGATCCCGGTTCAAGCGTGACACGCCAGCACATGACACCCCAGCACATGGCACGCCGGCAGAGGGTTCAAGCGTGGCGCGCCAGCAGATCGGCGAGCGGCCAGGTGTTGACGATCCGCGCCGCCTCGATGCCGCACTGGGCCGCGCGCTCGCAGCCATGGCGCTGCCAGTCGAGCTGGCCGGGCGCGTGCGCGTCGGAGTCGATCGCGAAGTCACAGCCCATCTCGTAGGCCAGCCGCAGCAGCCGTTTCGGCGGATCGAGCCGGTCGGGCCGTGAGTTGATCTCGACCGCCACCCCGAACCGGCGGCACGCCTCGAAGACCAGCTCGGCGTCGAAGTCCGACTCCGGCCGCACCCGGCCCCGCCGGCCGCCCGCCTGCACGACCCGCCCCGTGCAGTGGCCGAGCACGTCGACGTGCGGGTTCGAGATCGCCGTCACCATCCTGCGCGTCATCTCATGACCGCTCATCCGCAGCTTGGAGTGCACGCTGGCCACCACCACGTCGAGCCGTTCCAGCAGCTCGGGCTCCTGGTCCAGGGTGCCGTCCACGTTGATGTCGACCTCGACACCGGTCAGGATCCTGAACGGCGCCAACCGCTCGTTGAGCCGTTCGACCTGGTCGAGCTGCCTCTTGAGCCGGTCGGCCGACAGGCCGTTGGCCACGGTCAGGCGGGGCGAGTGGTCGGTCAGCGCCCAGTACGCGTGGCCGAGCGCCTCGGCCGCCTCGGCCATCTCCTCGATCGGTGAGCCGCCGTCGGACCAGTCCGAGTGGCTGTGCAGGTCGCCCTTGAGCGCCGCCTTGAGCGCCGCGGTCTCGTCGTCGAGGTCGGCGCCCTCGGTGGCGCGCATCCTGCGCAGGTACGTGGGCACGTCGCCGTCCAGCGCCTCGGTGATCGCCAGTGCGGTGACCTTGCCGATGCCCGGCAGATCGGTCAGGCCGCCGACCCGCGCCAGGCGTACCAGCTCGTCGGGGGGCAGGTCGGTGACGACGGCGGCGGCGTTGCGGAAGGCCCGCACGCGGTAGGTGGGCTCGCCGGCCCGTTCGAGCAGGTAGGCGATCTCGCGCAGCGCCTCGACGGGTGTCATGTGTTGATACGTACCCAAGCCGATGGCAAGCGGCCGGTGGTAGGCATTGAAGCGTTACGACGTGCGGCTATAGGCTGTTCGGCCAACGAAAGCAGGAGCTTGATGGGTTACTCGCCGCCCGCGCCGCCTCCGATGCCGGAGGCCCCCAAGCGGTCGAAGGCGTCGAAGGTGGTCACGCTGTCCGTCCTCGGCATCGTGTCCGTTCTCTTGGTGGGCTACTGCTCGGCCCAGAACGACGACGACGTGACGGCCGACTGCGTCGACATGAACAACCAGCTGAGCGACGGCTCGTACGAGGTCGTCGACGAGTCCCTCTGCGACGATGACGACGACGGCACCTCCCACTTCTACGGCGGCTCACGCGGCGCCTACCACTGGTACTACGGCGGCACCCGGATCGGCACGCGCGTCCGCGCCGGCACCAGCTACCGCCCCTCCGACGTGAACATCTCCAGCCGCAAAGGCCGCGACATCCAGCGCGGCGGCTTCGGCAGCCACTGGAGCGGCGGCGGCTGACGGTGCGGCGCGAACACGGCACTCCCCGGGACGGCTGGGAGAAGACGATCGAGAGCCATGGGCTGGCCTATCACCGGGCCGCCCATCCGGAAGGGCTCACCCGGCCCTACTGGGACGAGTCCATCCACTACGTCTTCTCCATGGAGGAGGTGGAGGGGCTGGAGGAGCAGGTCGAGGAGCTCCACGAGATGTGCCTGCACGCCGTCGAGCACGTGGTCTCGACCGGCCGCTACGCGGACTTCGCCATCCCCGACTGGGCCCACGAGGACGTGGCGCGCTCCTGGGAGCGGCGCGACTCGCACCTGTACGCCCGCTTCGACCTGCGCTACGACGGCACAGGCCCGGCCAAACTGCTGGAGTACAACGCCGACACGCCCACCTCGCTGGTCGAGTCGTCGGTGGCGCAGTGGTTCTGGCTCAAGGACGTCCACCCCGCGGACGACCAGTGGAACTCCATCCACGAGCGGCTCGTGGACCGCTGGCGGGAGCTGACCCTGCCCGCGGGGCCCGTCCACTTCGCCTGGACGAACATGGACGAGACCGGCGAGGAGGCGATGACCCTGGCCTACCTCCAGGAGACCGCCGAGCAGGCCGGGCTGGGCACGGTCGCCGTCGCCATGGAGGACATCGGCTGGGACGCGCTCAACCGCCGCTTCGTCGACGTCGAGGAGCGGATGATCCGCTCGGCGTTCAAGCTCTACCCGTGGGAGTGGATGCTGGCCGACCCGTTCGGGCGGCACGCCGTCCGGCACGCGACCTGGATCGAGCCGCTGTGGAAGACGCTGCTGTCGAACAAGGCGCTGCTGGCCGTCCTCTGGGAGCTCTATCCAGGCCACCCCAACCTGCTGCCCGCCTACCTCGACGGCCCCCGTGACCTGGACTCCTACATCGCCAAGCCGCTCCTGGGCAGGGAGGGCGCGTCGATGCGCATCGTCACGCCGGACGGCACCCAGGAGACGCCCGGCTCCTACGGCCAGGAGGGCTACGTCTACCAGGGGTTCGACGCCCTGCCCGACTTCGAAGGCGAGCGGCCGGTGCTCGGCGCCTGGGTGATCGCCGACGAGGCCGCCGGAATGGGTATCAGGGAGACTACTGGCCTGATCACCGACGACACCTCTTCCTTCGTCCCTCACCGAATCGAGCACCCATGACCCTGCTGGAAACCCTCGCCCGCGGCGCGGGCGCCATCGCCGCCTACGCCGCCGTGGGCGTCGTGCTGCTCATCGTCGGCTTCTACGTGATCGACCTCGCCACGCCGGGCAAGCTGAGCTCGGTCATCCGCACCGAGCGCAAC
Source organism: Nonomuraea sp. NPDC050022 (assembly GCF_044460705.1). Classification (NCBI taxonomy): domain Bacteria; kingdom Bacillati; phylum Actinomycetota; class Actinomycetes; order Streptosporangiales; family Streptosporangiaceae; genus Nonomuraea; species Nonomuraea sp. NPDC050022. The sequence goes on along the minus strand of NZ_JBITKE010000009.1, from coordinate 361,124 downwards.
CCCAACGCCACGCTGCTGGCCACCTCGGCGCTGGCCGCGGTGGGCCTGATCGTCGCGGCCTCCATCTGGTCCTCGGGCGGCCGGCTCACCGAGGGCCTGGCGGGCACGGTGGTCTTCGGGCTGGTCGGCATCGTGGTGCAGACCGTCGCCATGCTCGTCTTCGACAAGCTGGTCGGCATCTCGGTACGCGACCTGGTCAAGGAGCCCGAGCTGCAGCCGGGCGCCCGGCTGCTCGCCGTCACCCACGTCGCCATCGGGCTCATCACCGCCGTCGCGGTCATCTGACCCAGACCCCGCTCCCGTCGCGGTCATCTGCCCCACGCCGTGAGTCAGATGACCGCGACCAGGCTCGCGTCGCGGCCATCTGACTCCACCTGGCACTCTAGGAGGCGTGACAGATCGGACCCGGGAGGACACCACCCGCAGGCTGGAGCGGGCCATGGGCTCGCTCGGCACCGCGGCCATGGCGCGCATGGACGATCAGCTGCCGTGGTTCCGCGCCCTCAGCGCCGAGGACCGCTCCTGGGTGGGACTCGTGGCGCAGGCCGGCATCGCCGCGTTCGTGGAGTGGTTCCAGCACGCGGGCGAGAACCGGCCCACGCCCAGCATCGAGTTCTTCGGCACCGCGCCACGTGAGCTGAAGCGGTCGATCTCCCTGCAGCAGACCGTCGACATCGTCAGGGTCGTGGTGGAGGTCGTCGAGGCGCAGACCGACGAGCTGGCCGCGCCGGGCGGCGAGGACCAGCTGGAGCAGGCCATGCTCCGCTACACCCGCGACGTGGCCTTCGCCGCCGCCCACGTCTACGCCCGCGAGGCGGAGGCCAGAGGCTCGTGGGACGCCCGGCTGGAGGCGCTGATCGTCGACGCCCTGGTGCGCGGCGAGGTCGACGACGGGCTGCACTCCTGGGCCGCCGCGCTGGGCTGGACCTCCTCCCCTGTCGTCGTGATCGCCGGCCGTGCCCCTGAGGGCGATCCGCGCGCGGTGATCGACGGGCTGCGCGAGAAGGGCCGCCGGATCGGCATGGACCTGCTGGCCGGCGTGCAGGCCGACCGGCTGATCGTGATCGTGGGCGGCGCCGACAGCGTGGACGCCGCCGCCAAGCAGGTCGTGGCCCGCTTCGGGGAGGGGTCGATCGTCATCGGCCCGGAGGTGCCCGACCTGCACGCCGCCGCCAGATCGGCCAAGGCGGCGCTGGCCGGGCTGAAGGCGTCGTCCGGCTGGCCCGACGCGCCCCGCCCGGTGCACGCCGACGACCTGCTCGCCGAGCGGGCGCTCGACGGTGACGACGACGCCAGGGAGCAGCTCATCGAGAGCGTCTATCTCCCGCTGGCCGGCACCCCGCTGCTCGATACGCTGGCCACGTACCTGGAGCAGGGCACCTCGCTGGAGGCCACCGCCCGGCTGCTGTTCGTCCACCCCAACACCGTGCGCTACCGGCTCAAGAAGATCACCGAGCTGACCGGCTACCAGCCGACCGAAGGCAGGTCGGCCTTCACCTTGCAGGTGGGGCTGATTCTCGGCAGGCTTTCGGAGAGCGCTGCCACCTGGCGCGCCCTAACGTAATAACCCCGAAACCCCCACTGTAGGGTTCCTACAAAACCCCTGGGACGAAGTTCGTACGGATCCTTATCCGCGTGTCGAACCTCTACAGGGCAGTGTGGATTTCGTGCTTGTACTCGTCGCCCCGGGCCAAGGTGCCCAGACTCCAGGCTTCCTGACACCCTGGCTCGAACTCCCCGGCTTCGCGGATCGGCTGTCCGCGTGGTCCGAGGTCGTGGGCCTCGATCTGATCACCTATGGGACCAAGGCCGACGCCGACGAGATCCGCGACACCGCGGTCGCCCAGCCGCTGCTCGTGGCCGCCGCGATGGCCTCCGCCGAGGTGCTCGGCGTGGCGCCCGACCTGCTGGCCGGCCACAGCGTCGGCGAGTTCGCCACGGCGGCGCTGGCCGGCGTGCTGACCCCCGAGCAGGCGCTGTCGCTGGTGCGTGAGCGCGCCCAGGCCATGGCCAAGGCCGCCGCCGTCACCGAGACCGGCATGACCGCGGTGCTCGGCGGCGTGGAGGAAGAGGTGCTGGCCGCCATCGACAAGCACGGCCTGACCCCCGCCAACGTCAACGGCGCCGGCCAGATCGTCGCGGGCGGCACGCTGGAGCAACTGGCCGCCTTCAAGGAGGACGGGCCGGCCCGCGCCAGGCAGATCGCGCTCTCCGTCGCGGGCGCCTTCCACACCGTGCACATGGCCCCGGCCGTCGACCACCTGCGCGTCGCCGCCGAGGGCATCGCCCCCGCCGACCCGCGGGTCAAACTGCTGTCCAACGCCGACGGTGAGGTCGTCACCGACGGCGCCGTGCTGATGCGGCGCCTGATCGACCAGGTCAGCAGCCCCGTACGCTGGGACCGCTGCATGGCCACGATGGCCGACCTGGGCGTCACCGGGATGATCGAGCTGCTGCCGGGCGGCACGCTGACCGGCCTGGCCAAGCGCGCGCTGCGGGGCGTGCGAACCGTGGCGCTGAAGACCCCCGACGATCTCGACGCGGCCAGGGAGCTGACCAAGTGAGGATTCCCGACATCGCCCCGGGCGCCAAGGTGCTGGCCCTCGGCCACTACCAGCCGTCCAACGTCGTCACCAACGACGACCTGGCCAAGACCATGGACACCAACGACGAGTGGATCCAGTCCCGCGTCGGCATCAAGGAACGCCGGGTGGCCGGCGCCGAGGAGTCCGTCGAGGACATGGCCGTGCAGGCCGGCGGTAAGGCACTGGCCGCCAGCGGCCTGTCGGCCGGTGACATCGACCTGGTCATCGTCGCCACCTGCACGCTGGAGAGCCAGATCCCCAACGCCGCGGCCGTAGTGGCCCACCGCCTGGGCATCAAGTCGCCCGGCGCGTTCGACGTGAACGCCGCCTGCGCCGGCTTCTGCTTCGCGCTCGGCGTGGCCAGCTCCGCGATCCGCGCCGGTTCGGCCAGGCACGTGCTGGTCATCGGCGCCGAGAAGCTGTCCCAGTGGATCGACTGGACCGACAGGTCCACCGCCGTGATCTTCGCCGACGGCGCGGGCGCCGCGGTGGTGGGCCCCTCCGACACGCCCGGCATCGGGCCGGTCGTCTGGGGCAGCTCGGGCGACAAGTCCGACGCGATCATCGTCAACGACCGCAACGACTCCCTCCACCAGGAGGGCCAGACCGTGTTCCGCTGGGCCACCACCGCGCTGCACCCGGTGGCCAAGGAGGCCTGCGAGCGCGCCGGGGTCGACCCCTCGGAGCTGGCGGCCTTCGTACCTCACCAGGCCAACCTGCGCATCATCGAGGCGATCGCCCGTAAGATCGGCGCCGACCAGGCCGTCATCGGGCGCGACATCGTGACCGCCGGCAACACCTCCGCCGCGTCCATCCCGCTCGCGCTCTCGCGCATGCTGGAGCGTGGCGAGGTGCGCTCGGGTCAGCTCGCGCTCATCCTCGGCTTCGGCGCCGGCCTGACCTATGCGGGTCAGGTCATCGAGATTCCGTAGGATCCGGTACGGCTCATGCCGTACCAATCAGTGCTTGTACGGCCTGAGCCGTACAGAACCAGAAAACACCAAAGGAGAAATAGCGACATGGCTGCCACCGAGCAGGAGATCCTCGAGGGCCTCGGCAAGATCATCAACGAGATCACCGGTATTCCGGTGAGCGACGTCACCCCCGAGAAGAACTTCGTGGACGACCTCGACATCGACTCCCTGTCCATGGTCGAGATCGCCGTGGCCGCCCAGGACGAGTTCGGCGTCGAGATTCCCGACGACCAGCTCAAGAACCTGAAGACGGTCAAGGACGTCCTTACCTTCATCCAGAACTGATCTCACACCCAACCTGATCGACAAGGAGCGCGAAACGTGAGTGCAAACCGGGTACGTGTCGTGGTCACCGGGCTCGGCGCGACGACGCCCGTCGGTGGAGACGTCACCTCGACCTGGTCGGCGCTCCTCGCCGGTCAGTCGGGCGTCGAGACCATCAACGCGGACTGGATCGACACCGTCCCCGTGAAGTTCGCGGGGACGGCCGCGGTCGATCCGACCGAGGTGCTGCCCAGGCCCGAGGCCCGTCGCCTCGACCGCAGCGAGCAGCTGGCCATGGTCGCCGCTCGTGAGGCCTGGCAGGACGCGGGCGCGCCCGAGGTGGCGCCCGAGCGGCTCGGCGTCGTGGTGTCCTCCGGCATCGGCGGCATCACCACCACGCTGTCCGCCTACGACACCTACAAGGAGCGGGGCTGGAACCGGCTCTCGCCCTTCACCGTGCCGATGCTGATGCCCAACGGCCCGGCCGCCTGGATCGGTCTCGATCGCGGCGCCCAGGCGGGCGTGCACGCGACCGTGTCGGCGTGCGCGTCCGGCGCGGAGGCCATCGGCTACGCGATGGACATGATCAGGTCCGGCCGCGCCGACGTGGTGATCGCGGGCGGCACCGAGGCGGCGATCCACGGCCTCAACGTGGCCGCCTTCGCCGCCGCACGCGCCATGTCCACCCGCAACGACGACCCCGCGGGCGCCTCGCGGCCGTGGGACCGCGACCGTGACGGGTTCGTGCTCGGCGAGGGCGCGGGCATCATCGTGCTCGAGTCCGAGGAGTACGCCCGTGCGCGCGGCGCGCGGATCTACGCCTACGCCTCGGGCGTCGGCTACTCCGCCGACTCCCACCACATCACCCAGCCCGAGCCGGAGGGCCGGGGCATCAGCATGGCGATGACCCAGGCGCTCACCGACGCGGGCATCACCGGCCAGGACGTCAAGCACGTCAACGCGCACGCCACCTCCACTCCGGCGGGCGACGTCATCGAGGTGCAGGCGGTGGCCAAGGCCATCGGCACGCACCCGCTGGTCACCTCGACCAAGTCCATGACCGGCCATCTGCTGGGCGGCGCGGGCGGCATCGAGTCGGTCTTCACGATCAAGGCGCTCCAGGAGCGCATCGTGCCGGCCACCATCAACCTGGACAACCTCGACGACGGCATCGAGGTGGACCTCGTCTACGGCGAGAACCGCCCGTTGCCGCAGGGCGACATCGCCGCGGTCAACAACTCGTTCGGCTTCGGTGGTCACAACGTGGCAGTCGTGTTCAAGGGGGCTTAGATGACTGTGCTCGACAATCGAGTGGCGTCGCAGGAGTCCGATCAGGAGCCCGCCGATCCCCGCGATCCGGTCGTCAGGCTGACCGCGCTGCTCGACGAGGGCACGCTGCGGTTAATCACTCCTGAAGACAAGAGCGGCGTCTTTGCCGCCATGGGCCGCGTCGAAGGTGTGCCCGTCGTCGCTTTCTGCAGTGACGCCCGCTTCCAGGGCGGCGCGATGGGCGGCGAGGGCTGCGAGCACATCGTGCACGCCTACGACGTGGCCGTCCGCGAACGGGTGCCGATCATCGGGATCTGGCACTCCGGCGGTGCGCGACTCGCCGAAGGCGTCGAGTCGCTGCACGCCGTCGGCCGGGTCTTCGCCGCGATGACCAAGGCCTCGGGTGTGGTGCCGCAGATCTCCGTGGTCGTCGGGCCCGCCGCCGGTGGCGCCGCCTACGGCCCGGCGCTGACCGACCTGGTGATCCTGGCCGACTCCGGCCGCATCTTCGTCACCGGCCCCGACGTGGTCCGCAGCGTCACCGGTGAGGACGTCACCAGCGCCGCGCTGGGCGGCCCCGAGCCGCACAGCAAGCGCAGCGGCGTCGTGCACGTCGTCACCAAGTCCGAGACCGACGCGCTGCTACGCGCCCGTCAGCTGGCCGTGCTCCTCGGCCACCAGGGACGGGTGCGCACGACGGGCATCGACGAGGTCGACTTCTCCACGCTGCTGCCGGAGTCGGCGCGGCGGGCATACGACGTCAAGCCGCTGGTCAACGGCCTGCTCGACGAGCCGGGCATCGAGCTGCACCCCAAGTGGGCACCGAACATCGTCACGTCGCTGGGCCGCCTCGGTGGCCGGACGGTCGGCGTGATCGCCAACAACCCGATGCGGCTGGGCGGCTGCCTCGACGCCACGTCCGCCGAGAAAGCTGCCCGCTTCGTTCGTATGTGTGACGCTTTCGGCGTCCCATTGGTTGTCCTGGTCGACGTGCCCGGTTATCTCCCGGGTGTCGGACAGGAGCACGACGGCGTGGTCCGCCGTGGCGCCAAGCTGCTGCACGCCTTCGCCGAGGCGTCGGTGCCGCGCGTCACGCTGGTCACACGCAAGGCGTACGGCGGCGCGTACATCGCCATGAACTCCCGCGCACTGGGCGCCACCAAGGTGTTCGCCTGGCCGACGACCGAGGTCGCGGTCATGGGCGCGGTCGCGGCGGTGCGCATCCTGAAGCGGCGCGAGCTGGCCGCGGCTCCCGAAGAGGAGCGGGCCGAGCTGGAGCAGCGGCTGGCCGAGGAGCACGAGAAGCTGGCCGGTGGGCTCGAGCGGGCGCGACAGCTGGGCGTGATCGACGAGGTCATCAAGCCGGAGGAGACCCGGGGAGCGATCGCCAAGGTCCTCGCCCAGGCCACCCCGGCCAGAGGCGCCCACGGGAACATCCCGCTGTAACCGCCCCCCACAGACAGTCACATGAGAAGGGCCCCGCACCTCCCCTCGGGTTCATGTGGTCGTCGCAACACCTCGATCTGAGGAGTTGCGACGACCATGTCGTTGTCGGAGGGGTCATCGCGTGAGTGCGATGAGTGGGTGCGGGGCCCCTTTCATGTTCAGGCGGGTGCCCCTCGGACGTTCTGGCGGGTGTCCCTCAGACGGGCGCCGGAGTGTGTGTGCCTCAGGCGTTGTGGCGTGCGTGTGCTTCAGGCGGCCTCGTGCGGGTCTCAGACGGCGGCGTGCAGCCAGCGGACGGGCGCGCCGTCGCCGGCGTACCTGAACGGCTCCAGCTCCTCGTCCCACGGCCGGCCGAGCAGCTTGTCCAGCTCGTCCTCCAGCACCGCGCGCCCCTGGGCGGCCATCATCATCGCGGTGCGGAGCCGGTCCTCCGGGATCATGATGTCGCCCGCGGCCCCGACGACCGCGCTGAAGGCGCCGAGCGTCGGCGTATAGGCATGCCGGGACCCGTCGACCCCCGGTGAGGCGTCCTCGGTGATCTCGAAGCGGATCCGCTGCCAGCCCATGAGGGAGGAGGTGATGGCCGCCGCGATGCCCGGACGACCCTCCCACTCCGCCTGCGCCCGCACGACATTGGGCGCGGCGGGTTGCGGCGTCCACGTCAGGTCCACGGGTACGCCAAGAACACCCGCGACCGCCCATTCGATATGAGGGCACAGCGCGGGCTGAGCTGAGTGGACGTAGAGCACGCCACAAGCAGACACCGGACCTCCCGATTCGGTACGAGGTGCGCCTTCCCCAACGGCCTCGCCCCGGGATGATCACAAGTGACTAGGGAGAGACTACCGTCGGTCGCTACCGGGCACCAGAGGGGGGCCATACCAACTTGGTGCCGCAGTGGCGTGTGACACGCGGGTGAGCGCGGAAAGATACCCGCTCATGGACATCCAATCTGTCGGCGAGTCGCTCATCCGGCCAGGTCAGATACTGACCGACCGGGGCGCGCTGTCCGCCGCGGCTCGCTGGACTCAGGCCGTCGCCGACGCCGACGGCGTCTGCGTGATCCACTTGTCACCTGGCGTCGACCCCATCGAGATCACCATGGATCTGCGGGAGCGCGGCTTCAGAGCCTCCCCCAACCATCTGCTCACGGGGCAGCCGCTGTTCTGGGGCGGGCCGGCGTCCCGGCCGTTCCCCACCTCGGCCGTGCCGTACAAACCGGGCAGAGCGCGCTCGGACGTCGTCGTGGGCCTGCTCGACACCGGGATCGCCCCGCACCCGTGGTGGGCCGACAGCGATTGGTACAAGGAGCACCCCGGGGACGACGCCGAGATGCTCGAAGGCCCCCAGGCGGGACACGGGACCTTCCTCGCCGGGCTGCTGCTGCGGCAGGCGCCGGGCGTGTCGCTGCGGGCGTGGCGGGTGCTCGACGGGCAGGGCGTCGGCGACGAGGCGGGCGTGGTCCGCGCCCTCAACCGGCTGCGCGAGCGCCCGCCACAGGTCCTGAACCTGTCCTTCGGCTGCCACACCTTCGACGACCGGCCGCCGCCCCTCCTGGCCGACGCGCTGCGGAGCCTGACCGACACCGTCGCGGTGGCCTGCGCGGGCAACACCGCCGGCGACCGGCCGTTCTGGCCGGCCGCGCTGTCGGAGGTCGTGGGCGTGGGCGCGGTCGACGCGACGCAGGAGCACCGGGCGCCGTTCTCCGCCTACGGCTCCTGGGTCGACGCGTGCGCCCGTGGCGAGTGGCTGGCCAGCAGTTTCCTGGAGCGCGACGACTTCTCCGGCTACGCCGTCTGGAGCGGCACCTCCTTCGCCACGGCCCTGGTCGCGGGCGCCATCGCGAGCGCCGCCAAGGACCTGCCCGTCAAGGAGGCGGCCGGGCGAGTCCTTGACTCTGAGACGACCCGGCAAATTCCCGATCTGGGAGTTCTCATCAGGTCGAGTCTGTAGAGTTTACGCTCAGTCCTCGGCCAATCACGAGGAGGCAGGGTGGCCTCCTCGTCCGTCACGGCGAAGGAGGCCGCATGCACGAGCCACGCGATCCCGCGGAGCTGCTCAAGGCCGCGGCCGAAGACGACCACACGGCCTGGGACCAGCTTGAGTCCAGGTTCGGCTCGCGCATGTGGGCTGTCGCCCGCGCGTGCGGGCTGAACGAAGCCGACGCGGCGGACGCGGTCCAGGGTGCCTGGCTGCGGCTGCTCGAAAACCTCCACACCATCAGGGAACCATCAGGCGTCGGCGCGTGGCTGGCGACGACCACGCGTCGCGAGGCGCTTCTGATCATCAGGAAGGAACCACCCGGATTTCCCTCCTTCGACGTCGTACACGACCCTGATCCGGCGTCTGCCGTCCTGGAGGCCGACGGCAGGCACCTGCTTTGGAAGTCGGTCTCCGCCATGCACGAGCCTTGCCGCACCCTCCTCCAGCTGGTGGCGACGGATATGGGGAGCCAGCAGGTGGCGATGCGGCTCGGCATGCCCGTGGGCACCGTGGGTCCAACCAGGATCCGGTGCCTGGAAAAACTGCGCACCCTGCTCTCACTACAGGAGACGGTGCAATGATCAACGATGAGTATTTCCTGGCGGCTCTCCGGCTCGCCGCCGGGAGCGATCCGATCCCTGGGCATGTTTCCGCCGCCGCACGCGATGCCTTCGGACTCCGGGTCTCTCAAGCCGTGACCGCCCCGCCCGCCGACTGCGCCGCACCCCGTGGCGTACGAGGGGGCGACGGTCCCGGCATGATCCGCTTCGTCGCGGCCGGCCTCACCTTCGATCTGGAGGTGACGGTGGGCGACGGACTCATCGACGTCGCGGGACAAGTGTTCCCGCATCCCGGCGAGGGCAGCCACGTCGATGTGAGGACCCCGCATCTGACGCTCACCAGGCGTCTTGCGCGTTCGGGCCAGTTCGCGGTCACCGGCCTGCCTCCGGGCTGGCTCAGCGTGGTCTGCCACCGGCCCGGCTTCGCACCCGTCCAAACCAGGTGGGTGCGGATCCGCCCATGACCAGCCGGGAGCCAGGCACCGCGTCCCACCCCCTGGCTCCCAACCCCTCCCCTACGAAGCCCAAGGCGCCATGATCGCAACGTCGGACGACCGGTCCGCCCCCGACACCATCGGGCCGCTGGTGATGGCGGCCGAGACGGCGGTGCTGCGTTCGGTGGTCGATCCCCAGCAGGCGCTGCACGCCGGGCGCACCGTCCTGGCCGCCGCCCGGGCGGCGGACTGCGCCGAAGCCGCGGTGGTCGCCCACAGAGCGATGGCCCTGGCCGCCCGCGAGCTAGGCGATCTCGAAGCCGCGGAAGACCACCTCCGGCTGGCCATCGGCACTCCCGGCGCCACGCGACAGCGTCTGGCCCAGGCACGGCTGTCCTTGGTGACGGTACGCACCGAACGCGGCCATCCCTTGCAGGCGCTCCGGGTCGCCGCCCTGGCCTGGGCCTACCTCTCCCCGCTCGACCGGGCCAAGCTCGACACCCAGCGCGCCGTCGCGCTCGCCCACCTGGGCCGCTACCAGGAGGCCATCGCCTCGTGCGACCGCGCGCTCCAGGCGCTCGTGGCCGCGCCGGGCACCATCGACGACCGCCGCTTCCTGGCCGGCGGCCTGCTCAACCGCGGCCTCGTCCACGCCTACCGCAGCGACTGGGACGCCGCGACCCGCGACATCACCGCCTGCCTGGAGATCTCCCGGCACGCCAGGCTCGATCACCTGGCCCGCCTGGCCGCCGCCAACCTGCCCTTCCTCGCAGTTCGCCAGGGCGACATCACCGGAGCCTTCGCCCACTACCGGGCGGCCGAGAACACGCTGTTCGGCTTCCCCGAGCGGCTGGCCACGATGCGGGCCGACTTCGCCGGGGCCTTGCTCGCCGCGCACCTGCCCGGCGAGGCCAGGGCGCTGCTCAGCCTGGCCGTACCCGATCTGGAATCGTCGGCCGCGCTGGTGGCGCTGGCCGAGGCGCGGCTGAAGCTGGCCCAGGTGGAACTGCTCACCGGCGACGCGCGCCGCGCGCTGGCCGTGGCCGAGCAGGCGGCGGTCGAGCTGGCCGAGCAGGACCGCCTCTCATGGCTGCCGCTGGCCACGGAGGTGGTGCTGCGGGCCCGCCTCACGCTGGAGGGCTCCTCCCCGGACCTGCTCGACCAGCTGATCGCGTGCGCCGACGACCTCGAGAACGGTCCCGCCTTCCTGGCGGGCGCCGCCGCGCTACGCCTGGTGGCGGCGGAGGCCGCGCTGGCGCTCGACGACCACCCGACGGCGTCGGCGCAGCTGGCCCGCCTCACCGTGCACGCCCAGCGCGTCGAGCGCTGGGTTCCCGCCGGGACCCGTCTCACGTCACTTGCCTCGGAGTTGCAGGCCAAGCATCTCGAGCAGGTGTCACAGATCCCGGTGCTGGTGCGTCAGCACGCCCTCGCGCTGGAGGCGGCGCTGCGGGAGGACGTCACTCAGGCGTTCCTCGCGGTCCACGACGGGCTGGCCGACATGGGCGGCAGCATGGACTCCTTCGAGGATCCTTCGCTGCGGGCCCACGCGGCGCGGGCGGGTGAGCGGCTGGCGGCGTTCGGGCTGACGATGGCGGTGCGTGACGGGTGCGCCCGGGAGGTGTTCGACTGGGCCGAACGCTGGCGGGCGGTGGCCGCTCCCGCGCACGCCTGCGGGCTGGCCGATCCCGACGCCGTGCGGGCCGGGCTGGGCGGCGCGGCGCTGGTCGAGTTCGTCGTCGAAGGCTCCTCGCTGCTGGCCGTGCTGATCACCGGCGAACGGCTCACGCTGCGGCGGCTGGGCGATGTGCGGCCGATCCGCGAGGCGCTCGTCCGCCTGCGCTACGCACTGCGCCGGGCCGCGCTCGGCGACGGCGGCGCCGCCGCCGCCCGGGTCGAGCCGGCCGCGGCGGAGCTCGAACGCCTGCTGCTCCGGCCGCTGCACCCCGAGCTCGCCGACCGGCCGCTGGTCCTGGTGCCCGCCGGCCCGCTGCACACGGTGCCGTGGGGGGCGCTGCCGAGCCTGCGTGATCGTCCGGTGTCCGTGGCCGCGAGCGCGGCCGCCTGGCTGGCGGCCGGGCGGCGCGCCACCGTACCCGCCGAACGGCCCGTGATGATCGCCGCGGCCGGGCCGGGGCTGGCGCACGCGCGCGCGGAGGTCGCGCAAGTGCTCGCCTGCCATCCCGGGGGACGCGAGGTGCCCGCCCGCTCCGGGGCCGTGCTGGCGGCGCTGACCAGCGCCGACGTGCTGCACCTGGCGGCGCACGGGGTGTTCCACGCGCGTAGCCCGCTGCTGTCGGGCATCACGCTCTCCGACGGGCAGCTCATGGCGTACGACCTGCTCGGGCTGTCCCGGACGGCCGGCCTCGTGGTGCTGTCGGCGTGCGACTCGGGGATGGCGCACACGCCGACGGACGGCGCACCGCTCGGGCTGGCCGGAACGTTCCTGGCCAGGGGTACGTCCTGCGTCATCGCGGGGATGGTGCCGGTGCGCGATGAGGAGGCGTTGGCGGTGATGTCCGCCTTCCATGAACTCCTCGCCGACGGCCGGGCTCCCGCCTCGGCCCTGGCATCGGCCTCGGCCAAGACGGGAGTGCTCGGCTTCGTGTGCTTCGGCGCGGGAAACCGGCGGTTCACCAGAGGCCGGGCAGGGGCTCAGCGCACCGGGGACCGGGCGGGAGCTCAGCCGGTGACGACCGACGCCGACGCTCAGCCGATGACGATCGTCGCTCAGCCGATGGCGGCGGAGGCTCAGCCGGTGGCGATCGGCCGGGTGGGGTCGGCGACCCACTCCGACCACGAGCCCACGTAGAGCGCCGCGGGCAGGCCCGCCACCTCCATGGCCAGCAGCTCGTGCGCGGCCGTGACGCCGGAGCCGCAGTAGGCTCCGGCCGGCACCCCCTCACCCACCCCGAGGGCGGCGAACCGCTCGCGCAGGTCGGCCGCGGGACGGAACCGGCCGTCGGGGCCGATGTTCTCCGTGGTCGGCGCGCTGACGGCGCCGGGCACGTGCCCGGCGACGGGGTCGATGGGCTCTACCTCGCCCCGATAGCGCTCACCCGCCCGCGCGTCCAGCAGCACTCCCGACGTCGCGAGCGCCCCGGCCTCGGCGGCGCTCAGCAGTGGCATCCCGCCCGGCCTGGCGACGAAGTCACCGGGTGCCACCTCGGGCGTCTCCTTGACGACCGGCAAACCCGCGTCGGCCCAGGCGGACAGGCCGCCGTCCAGCACCCGGACGTCCGGGTGACCGAAGTAACGCAGCGTCCACCAGGCCCGCGCGGCGGCCATCGAGCCCGTGTCGTCGTAGACGACCACCGGCCGTTCGCCGGACACCCCCAGCCGCCGCATCGCGCTCTCGAAGTCGTCCGGCTCCGGCAGCGGATGCCGCCCGGCCGCTCCGGCCGGCGCGGCGAGGTCGGCGTCGAGAGCGCAGAAGACGGCGCCCGGCAGGTGCCCCTCGGCATACATCTCGATCCCCGGCGGGCCGCCGAGCCGCCACCGCACGTCGAGCAGGGTCACGCCGTCCAGCGCGGCGAGCTCCTCGGGCGTGATCAACGGGCTCATCGAGTGCTCACCCCAGATGCCATGAATGACGTCATCGGCTGCTTACCTCCAAGAGTGGTACGTGCTGTTCGGCCGTCGTCATCGAACCGTGGTAGCCGGTGAACAGCGCCTCGATCGGATGCGCGCTCGGCGCGGTGAGCGCCAGGTCAGCGTACGGGACGGCCACGACGTCGCCGATGCGCTCCAGCCATTCGGACCGCACGCGCGGCCCGAACCAGCCGGACTCGACCGCCTCCTGCCTCGACACCACCCATGCCCTGCCCGCCAGGGTCTCACGCCACGCGTCGAGCACCTCGGAGGCGGCGCCCGGCTCGGCGTACACATGCCTGGCCCGCGCCTCCCCGCCGAGCATCGCCACGCCCCGGCTCAGCGCCGGGTCGGTCTCGGCGTCGACCTTGTCGGTCACGTTGACCATGCCGTGGTCGGCGGTGATGTAGAGGGCGGAGCCGGCAGGCAGGTCCGCGGCCATGCGCTCGGCCATCCGGTCGACGATTTCCAGCTGGTCGAGCCACTCCTCGCTGCCCCAGCCGGTCATGTGGCCCATCGCGTCGAGGTCGCCGTAGTAGACGGTGACGTGGGCCCTCGGCTCGGCCATCGCCGCGCGTACCCTGGCCACGCGCTCGTCGACGCTGTCGGCGGCCAGATAGCGCACGCCGCGGTAGACGGCCTCGGTCAGGCCGCTCCCCTCGAACTGGGCCGGAGCCACATAACTCGGCACGATCCCCGCGGCGGCGGCGCGCTGGAAGACGGTCTCGGCGGGCTGCCATCGGCTCGGCTCCATGAAGGCGCCGCCGGGCAGCGTCCAGCGCAGGCAGTTGAACAGGTGCCCGGCGCCGGGCACGGCCAGCATCAGACCCAGCATGCCGTGCTCACCCGGCGCCACACCGGTGCCCAGCGAGCACAGGCTGGTGACGGTGGTGGCGGGGAACCCGGCGGTGAGCGTGGTCCGGGTGGCGGCGGCGAGGAAGGGCGCCCGGTCGGCGTGCGCTTGGAGCAGCTCATCGCCGAGCCCGTCCACGAGGAACAGGCAGACGCGGTCGGCGGGGGCGAGCTGGAGGTGGTTCGGCTCGGCCATGCCCAGTGCCGCGAGCAGCGCCCCGGGCAGCTCGGCCAGCGACGCGGTGCCGTAGCTGGGAATCAGTGGCGCGTATCCGCCCATGACGCTCCATTCCGTTCGTCCGAAAACCCGATCATGCAATCCCCCCGAGCCCGAGCTTGTTGTACGGCACCGCCAAGCGGACGCCACCCGTCATACGTGGCTGAGGGCCTCCAGGAAAACGCCCGCAGAGCCCGGCGGGTGGTCTCTCCGACAAACCCCGTCCATCCGTTACGGCAAGCCGCACCCACCGCCACCCGCCACACGTGGCTGAGGGCCTCCAGGAAAACGCCCGCTGAGCCCGCACATGGCTGGGCGACGTTACGTGCGTATTCTTGGTCGTCTTCTTCGCTTGATCGGCTGGGCACCGTACATATGGTGCGGGGCCGTTCGTGGGGAATGTCCGGCTGGAGCGGCGCGCCCAAGCGCGGCCGCGTGGGCACCGTGGATGCCGTGGACGCCGTAGATGTCGTGGAGCAACTGGGGCAGCCGACATCGCAGGCGCACGGCCGCCGCCGTGGACCGGATGGCGCCGCCGGGGCGCTGGCGTCTGGGCGTGGCTCATCGGCCCCGCCCGAGAGCGCCGTGCGCTGTCGTCGAGGTTCCCTCCTGGGCGCGGTCCCATGGACCGGAGTGCGCGTTGTCTGCATGCCTCTTGCCCTGGTGGCGCCGAGAGGGTGGGCGCCTGGGAGTGGTCTTGTCAGGTCGTGGCGCGGGCGGTGGCTTCCGAGAGGGACTTGGAGAAGGCGAGGACGTGGTTGACCGCGTCGGGACCGTCGGCCGCCTCGCTCACCCGGAGCGAGAGGTCGTCCGCGGTGATGGCGCCCGTGTAGCCGTGGTCGGCCTCGCAGTTCTCGTCGCCGCAGGTGGCCGGCTCAAGATCGACGTGGGAGATGGCGCCCCAGCCGATCGTGAGCGTGACCTCCGTGGGAGGGACGCCGGGCACGTAGGAGGCGGGGTCGGGGACGACACGGGTGACCGCGACCGACTGGACGCGGCTCAGGCGCACCGCCTCCGTGGTCGTGGAGGCGTGTGAGGTCGAGACGCCTTCCACCGCCGGGTGTTCGTCGGTGTGGCAGACCAGCAGCCTCGTCGTCGACAGCACCAGGACGGTGACGTGTCTGCGCACTTCCATCGCGGGATCGAAGGTGGCCTCATGATGGACCACGAATGCGGTCACAGCCTCCTTGCCCAGCGCGGATTCGACCGCATCGGTGACGAGGTCGGGGTAGTAGCCGCTGCGCTCGATCGCTTCACGCAGGCCCGCGGCTGAGACTCGGGTTTCCCTCATGGGTCCATCCTGCCAGGACCGCGCAGTGCACTCACCCACCAGACATAACGCTCTATAACGTCTTTTATCCGTTATCTACGTGTACGGCCATGTGCAATTACCGGACGTGCCATTGCGCCTCATCACTGCCACCGCGCCGACCACTCGAGTGACAAATGGTGAAATTTCATAGAAATGAGGTTTGGCGAGCCTCCGAGAACCACCGTCCAGGCGGACGCCTGGGAACCCCAAGTTCGCGAACAGTGAAACGATCACAAGCTCTCAGAAGGACCTAGTTACGGTCAAGACCCAAATTTTCCAGCGACGAGACGTCTCCGCCGCGGATCACGCTGCGCCCTATTGACGAGGCGTGCGCCAAAAGTTACGGTCAGGGCCGAAACTGAGCAGAATCGAACAGCTCGCTGGAGGTACGGACATGCCGCGATCCCCTCTGGTAACCCTGGCCGGGTTCATCCCACGCTTGTCGTCACCGCCACCACCTGAGGCCGGCGACCGAAACCCGGCCGGGCTCAGGCCCGATGAGCGCCGTCTCGCCGTGAAGGGGACATTATGAGGCGCCTGCTGGCAGGGGCGCTGTCGACGGCTCTGCTGACGGCGCTGCTCACCGTCCCGCTCGCGCCGGCGCAGGCCGCCGACCTGCGGATCGTCAACGGCGGTTTCGACGACGGACTGACCGGGTGGAGCGGATCGCACAGCCCGGGCGGTGTCACGGCCGTGACCTGGGACGGCCGCAGCACGGCGCGCGTCGCCGACACCGAGCCGGGCAACGCGTACGGCAGGGAGAGCCAGCCCGGCCTGCCCGCCACCGCGGGTACGCGCTACACCGCCTATGCCCAGGTCTGGGCCGACAGCGGTAGCGCCGAGCTGTACCTGCGCTTCAGGGGAACCTCGGGCCAGCTCCTCGGCAGCGCGAACGCCTCGGTCACGGGCAAGCGGTGGAACGGCGTCACGGCCTCCGGCGTCGCGCCCGCCGGCACGGCCACGGTCTCGGCGCTCATCTACTCGGGCGTCGCCAATGTGGGCACCGCCTACTGGGACGAGGTGCTGATCACCAAGGACACGACCGATCTCGGCGTGCAACTCGAGAGCAGCGTGCCCAACGCCACCACGTTCGCGGGCGGCGACGCGTACGCGATCTACACCGGCACCGCGGACGCCAACCCGCAGCTCGCGGAGATCGACCTGGCCACCGAGAAGGTGACCAAGAAGATCACGATCCCGGACAGCGCCGCCACGCCCACGGTCGGCGGCTGGGCGGCGACCACGGCCACCGACGGCAGCGTCTACCTCGGCACCTACCCCAACTCCAAGCTCTACCGGCACGTCCCCGGCCAGGCGATGGTGACCGACCTCGGCAGGGCGGAGGGCGGCTACTCCTTCATCTGGGACCTGGAGGCGGGAGCGGGCGGGAAGGTGTATGGGGGCACGTACAACGACGGCCGCTACTTCAAGTACGACAACGGCGCCTTCACCACGATCGGCAGCTTGCCCATCGTGGCCGGTGCGCAGTACGTGCGCAGCCTCGCCCACGACCCGGTCGCCAACGCCACCTACCTGGGCACGGGGACGAACGCCGCGCTGGTCAGGTTCGACAACGTCACCGGGCGGACCGACAGCCTCCTGCCCGCCGCCTACGCGCACAACTCCATGGTGGGCGGCCTCACCTGGACCGGAGGCAGGCTGTTCGCCTGGATCGACCGTACGCTGCTCGTCCTGCAGATCATCAAGAACGCCGACGGCTCCTACCGGGCCGTCACCGACGCCACGATCACCGATGTGGACCTGCACCACTCACCGGCCGCCGACGGCAAGGTCTGGCTGGTCAAGGACGGCCTGCTGCAGTCCTATGACTTGGCCGCCAAGGCCGTGCGGGCGACGACCGTACAGCCCGGCTTGGACGTCACTGGCTACACCTGGGTGGACGGCACGCTCATCGGTCTCGGCGCGGCCGGCGACGGCACCAGGATCTTCAAGTACGCGCCCGCGACCGGTCAGTGGAGCAGCCGGGTCGTCGGCGGCACCCCGGTCCTGCCCGCCGCGATCAACGCGCTCGGCGCCGGTCCCGACGGGCAGATCTACACCGGCGGCTACCTGACGGGTGGCACCGGCGTCTACGACCCGCTGCGCGGCGACGCCGACGACGGCAGCCCGGACACGCCCACCCGTACCGGACTCAGCCAGACCGACAGCCTGCTGGCCCACGACGGGCGGCTCTACATCGGCGCCTACCCCTCGGCCAAGCTCTACAGCTATGACCCGGCGGGGCCGTGGCCGCCCACTCTCAAGTACACCGGCGGCGCGGTGGGCGACAAGGCCGACGACTGCGAGCCGGGTAACGGGCCGCCGCCGCAGGACCGCCCGTACGCGCTGGCCGGCGGCCCCGACGGCACGGTGTACATGGGCACGGTGCCCAAGTACGGCAAACGCAGCGGCGCGCTCACCATCTGGAAGGAAGGCACGGCGGGCCGGACCGTGTGCGTGGTGCGGGACCAGGCCGTCGTCTCGCTGGCCTACGCGGGCGGCAAGGTGTTCGGCGGCACCTCCACGCGCGGGGCGCTGGGCGTCGACCCCGTCTACGCCCCGGGAGCCTCGGCCACCCTGTTCTCCTACGATCCCGCGACCGGCGCCGTACGCACCCACCCGCTGCCGTTGACCGCGCCCAAGGCCGTCACGGCCCTCACCGAGGTGGACGGCGGGCTCTGGGGCCTGGCCGGTGGGTCGCTGTTCACACTCGACCCGGCCAGCCCCGACGCGATCACCGTGAAAAGGCTGTTCGCCGACCCCGACTACACCGCCAAACCCAGCCTGGCCTGGCGCGACGGGGTCCTGCTGACCGTGGACAAGGATCCGGGCGGTGTGTACGGCACCTCAGGCGACCAGCTCTTCCGGATCGACAGGTCGACCAAGGCCATGACCGTGCTGCTGACCGACCCGGGGATGGAAGGGCTGACGGCCGACCGGTTCGGCAACCTCTATTACAAGATCAACGAGCGGCTGCACAGGCTCACGGTGACGGCGCCGTAACCGATCTCCCCCTGCACCACGTCCCAGAGAAGGACTTGAGTCCGTGAAAAGACTGCTTTCGGCGCTACTCTCGCTGCTGGCAGGCGTGGCACTCGCGGTGGTCGCCGTGCCCGCCCTCCCAGCCCAGGCCGGAATCTGGCACGAGTATCCGTCCGCGGCCAACAGAACCTGCAATGACACCGAGTCGTACAACGGCACCGCCTACCAGGTGTGCCTGGAGTTCAACGACCCTCGTACGCAGGTACGCGCGGTGGCCTTCATCAACCCGGGCGCGTACACCAACTTCCAGGTCAACCTGACGCTGAAGTTCGGCGGTGGCGGCCCGACCATCTCCGATTCGTGCCCGACGATGACCACGAACGCCAGCCGGGCCTGCTACACCGCGTTCACTGATCTCAGACGTCCCTATGTCGTCGCCGACGCCACCTTCGGTATCGCCGGATCCTGGCGGCCGACCGTCCGGGCCCTGGACATGAGACTCTCGCTCAAGCAGCAGGAGAAGGCGAACTGGTGCGGGCCCGCCGCCGTGCAGATGACGCTCGCCACGATGGGCTACTCGGCTCCGCCGCAGGCCGAACTGGCTGACAAGCTGGGCACCGACGAGGCGATCTACGGCATCACCTGGCCGGGACGGATCCCCGGCGTCATCAACCAATACCTGTCGGCCGCCGACTGGCAGTACTCGTTCGAAGGGCTGGACGTCAGCATCGACCAGACCCGCAAGATCGTCTTCAACCGGATCATCACCTCCCTGTCCCGCGGCAATCCAGTGATGATCATCGTGAAACCCGGCGCGTTGCCGTGGAACAACCAGGCCTCTCTCTTGCGGCACTACCTCGTCATTCACGGGTACGGCGGCTTTTACGCCGACGGGTCCTTCTATCCCACGACGTTCAAGGTCGCCGACCCGGCGGACGCGAGCGAACACTCCATCGACGCGTTGAACCTCGTCCTGGACAACGCGGGCACGGCGTGGAACTGGATCGACAACGTCGCGATCGTGCACGGCTGACCAAGCGCTTGTCCGCCCTCGGCTCGCCGAGGGCGGCGGACGGTTTCGGGGAGGTCGACGGCCCGTCCGCCTCCCCGAAGGCCGAGCAGGGACGATCAGGCCAGCCTGCGGGGACCGCCGTCCGGGCGGGGGCCCGGTGGGGTGCGGATCGTGGCGCGGGCGCCCAGGATGATGACGCCCTCCCGGCCCACCAGCACCTGGTCGAGCTCGAGGCGGGCCACCTCCGGCAGGTCGTTGGCCAGGCGGCCCACCCTGACCAGGAGGTCCTCCAGGGCGTCGACCGCCACGGGCGGGTAGCCGTACTCGCCGAACAGCAGCGGGGCCCCGCGGACCGAACGCACCAACCCGGCGGCGTCCTCCCCCGCGAGTGGTGCGAGCCGGAAGCCCTGGTCGAGGAGGAGTCGCGCCGTCACCTCGCCCAGCCCGAACGACACGACGGGGCCGAACGCCGGGTTCTCGGTGACACTCACCACGGTCGGTACGGCAGGCTGCGGCGCCATCCGCTGGACCGCCAGCTCCACGTCCTCGCCGAACTGGGCGACGAACTCGGCGTGGGCATGCCGCACGCTGTCCGGCCCCGCGAGCCCGAGGCGTACGGTCCCGGCCCGGCGGGCGGCCTCGGCGCCGGCCACCTTGAGCACCACCGGCCAGCCCAGCCGTTCGGCGGCCACCACCGCCTCGTCCGGGGATCGCACCACCTCGGCCGGCCAGACGCTCAGCCCGTAGCAGGCGAGCAACTCGGCGACATCGGCCGCGTCGGCCTCGACCGGCGGCCCGGGCTCGGCGAAGAAGCTCCGCGCGGACGCGGAAGACGCGGAAGACGCGGAAGCAGAAGCAGCGGCGTCGGAGGCGGAAGACGCTGAAGCGGACGCCGCAGAAGCGGGGGCCGTGGATACGGAAGCCGCGTCATCGGTGGGGGCAGTAGCGGTGGTGGCCTGGTGGAGGGCGTGGTGGATCAGTGTGCGGGCGCGGTGGGGGTCGATGTCCGGGAGTTCGGGGGGCGGTAGAGACGGCCGGGCGCGCCATCTCGCGTAGCGGACCACGTACTCCAGTGCCCTGACCGCCTCCTCCGGCGCCGCGTACGAGGGAATGGACCCCCGCGAGGGCACCGAGCCCACCAGCAGGTCGGGGTGCATGCCGAGATGCCCCTGGAAGGTGGCGAGCACCGGCTTGGCCGAGCCTTGAGACACCCGCAGGAGTTCGGCCGCGACCGCTGAGTCCTCGCCGGGGATCGGCGGCATGTAGATCACCACCACCGCGTCCACCGACGGCGAGTCGAGCCGGTCCGCGAGGGCCGTACCGAAGGCGGCGGCCCCGGCGCTCGCCCCCAGGTTGACCGGTGGCAGGGGCTCCAGGCCCGCGGCGACGCAGGCGTCGGCGGCGAGCAGGCCCAGGGCGTCGGAGTTGGTGACCAGCCCGACCCGAGGACCGGCGGGCAGCGGCTGATAGGCCAGGAGCTGACCCACGTCGAACAGCTGGATGAGGTCGTCCACCCGGATCAGCCCCGCCTGCGAGAACAGCGAGCTGATCGCCGAGTCGGGCAGCCCGAGTGCCTCGGCGGAGTGACCGGCAGGCGTGCCGCCGCTCTTGACGACCACGATCGGCTTGCTGCGGGCCAGGCGCCTGGCCAGGCGGGTGAACTTACGTGGATTGCCCAGTGACTCCAGGTAGAGCAGGATCACCTCGGTCGAGGCGTCCTCCTCCCAGTATTGGAGCAGGTCGTTGCCCGACACGTCGGCCCGGTTACCCGCCGACACGAACGACGAGATGCCCATCCCCCGCTGCGCCACCCGCTGGAGCAGGGCGGTGCCGAGCGCGCCCGACTGGCTGAAGAAGCCGACCCGCCCCCGGCCCGGCAAGGTCGCGGCGAGTGTGGCGTTGAGCTTGACGGCCGGGTCTGTGTTGGCGATGCCGAGGCAGTTGGGCCCGACCACGCGCAGGCCGTACGCGCGCGCGATGCGGGCCAGTTCGTCCTGCCGCTCACGGCCCTCGGCGCCCGTCTCGCCGAACCCGGAGGAGACCACGACCAGCCCGTGTACGCCCTTCTCCGCGCATTCCTTGACCACCTCGATGACGCCGGAGGCGGGCACGGCCACCACGGCCAGGTCCACCTGGTCGTCGATGGCGCCCACGCTCGGATAGGCGCGTACGCCCGCCATGGCGCGTACCTCACGGTGAACCGGATAGACGGGACCGCTGAAGTCGGCGGCGAGCAGGTTGCGCAGCACGGTGTGACCGACTCCGCCCGGCTCGCGCGAGGCGCCGATGACCGCCACCGAGCCGGGCGCGAGCAGGCGGGCGATGGACCTGGCCTCGGCGCGGTGTTCGCGGGCGGTCGTCACCCCGGTCGAGGTCTCCGTGGGGGTGAGGTCGAGCGTCATGCGGACGACACCGTCGGCGAAGGAGCTCTCAGCCGTGTATCCGGCCTGGCGCAGGACGCCCATCATCTTCATGTTGGCCGGGAGCACGTCGGCGACGAATCGCTCGATGCCGCGCTCGCGGGCCGTGGCGGCCAGGTGCTCCAGCAGCACCGAGGCCACTCCCCTGCCCTGGTGGGCGTCCTCGACGAGGAAGGCCACCTCGCCCTCACCGGGCCCTGTCTTGTCGTAGCGGATCACGGCCACCATCTCGGTGCCGATGGTGGCGATCAGCGCGACCCTGTCGACGTAGTCGACGGTGGTGAACCACGAGACCTCCTTGTCGGAGAGCCGTGGCCTGGGGCCGAAGAACCGGAAATAGATGGATTCGTCGGAGAGGCGGGAGTAGAAGGCGCGCAGTCTGTCGGCGTCGGCGGGCTTGATGGGACGCACATGGGCGGTGCCGCCGTCCGCCAGGACGACGTCGGCCTCCCAGTGAGCCGGGTACGGAGCCTCCACAGTCCCGAGCGTAGACCCGCGTCCCGAATGCCACGTCCGGCAGGGCCTATTGGGCAACGCTTGTGCATCGACTGCCCCCCTGTGTCCGGGGTCCGCCCCACGGGTAGGCCGGAAGCTGTTAGTTTTGCCGTGGCCAGGCTCGTTCTGAAGGCAGCAAGGTGGTGGCATCATGACGCGGGTCGTCGTGGTGGGCGATCTCATGACCGACGCGGTCGCTCGCGCCCGTTATGCGCTCGCCAGGGCGAGCGACACTCCGGCGATCGTGACGATGCACGGCGGTGGATCAGGGGCGAACATCGCTTCCTGGCTGGCCGTCGAGGGTGCCGAGGTGGCCTTCATTGGCCGCCGGGGCGCCGACATCACCGGTCGCAACCGTGACATGGAGCTGATGGGTTACGGGGTCGATGCCCGGCTTGTCATGGATCCTGAGCGGCCGACCGGCACCTGCGTGGTGCTCGTCACGCACAAGGGCGAGCGGACCATGCTCTCCGACCCGGGTGCCAACGCGGCGCTCTCGCCGGAGGATCTGCCGCGCGACCTGTTCGGCGGCGGTCATCTGCATCTGTCCGGCTACACCCTGATCAATGAGGGGTCCCGCGACGCGGGGCTGGCCGCGCTCGACATGGCTCGCCGGTCCGGGATGTCCATCTCGGTCGACTGCTCGTCGTCCGCGCCGTTGGAGCGTACGGGGGCGGAGCCGTTCCTGGAGTGGACCAACGGGGTCAAGCTGCTGTTCGCCAACGTCGATCAGGCGAAGGTGCTGACCGGCCGCGACGATCCCGAGGCCGCGGCCAAGGTGCTCACCGCCTGGTTCCCCCAGGTCGTGATCAAGATGAACGACGAGGGCGCGCTCTGGTTCGGCAACAGCCGATCCGAGCCGGTCCGGGTCGACGCCGAGCCGGTCGAGCGGATCGTCGACGGCACGGGAGCGGGTGACGCGTTCTGCGCCGGGTTCCTGCCGCCGTGGCTGGAGGGCAAGCCGGCGTCCGAGGCGCTGACGGCCGGCTGCCACCTGGCGGCACAGGCGATTGTTCATCTGGGAGCGCGCCCGCGCCTCTAGTGCGATCTTTCCGGCGCCCTTTATCGTAAGAGTCCTTATCGTACGTTTTTCTCGCAAGAGCCCTCGATAAGGACGATAAGGAGCCGGATGCTGGGCGTGCGTCCGTTACGGCCAGGCGACCCCGTGTCGGTTGGCTCCTATCAGGTCACCGGGTTCCTCGGCGAGGGCGGCCAGGGCAGCGTCTACCTGGGGACCTCCCCGAGCGGCGAGCGGGTGGCGATCAAGCTGCTGCACGCCAGGTTCGCCGACGACGAGCAGGCCGTACGACGTTTCCGGCGCGAGGCTGAGGCCGCCCGGCGGGTGGCGGAGTTCTGTACGGCTCGGGTGCTCGAAGTGGGCGCCGTCAACGACCAGCCGTACATCGTCGGCGAGTACGTGGACGGCCCGTCGCTGCAGCGCCAGGTGTCCGGGGAAGGCCCGCTGCGGGGCCAAGCGCTGGTACGGCTGGCCATCGCGACCGCCACCGCGCTGGCCGCGATCCACCGGGCCGGGGTGATGCACCGCGACTTCAAGCCGAGCAACGTGCTGCTGGCTCCCGACGGGCCCCGGGTGATCGACTTCGGCATCGCGCGGGCGCTGGACGTGAGCCAGAGCCTGACGACCAGCGTGGTGGGCACGCCCGCGTACATGGCGCCGGAGCAGTTCCACGGCGAGCCGTCACCGGCCAGCGACGTGTTCGCGTGGGCCGGGACGATGGTGTACGCGGCCACGGGGCACAGCGCGTTCGGGTTCGGGGCGCTGCCGGTGGTGATGCATCGGATCCTGAGCATGGATCCGGACCTTTCGGGAGTGCCGGAGCCGCTCGGGGCGCTGCTGTGGACGGCGCTGGGCAAGGATCCCCGGCGGCGGCCGACGGCGGAGCAGGTGCTGGGAGAACTCATCCGAACGAGCGCCCCACCTCCACCGCCACCGGCCACGGCCTACCCACAGGCCGCACCACCTGCGGCGGCCTACCCAGGGGCCGCACCCCCGGCCGGGCCGCACGGGAGTTCCGGGCCTCAGGCGCCTGGTGGGCTTCGCTGGGACTCCGGCCCTCATGTGCCTGGGCCGTACCCGCGACCCACGGATCCCGGCGGTGTCACGCCCGTGACCGCACCCGGCGTCCGGCGGCGCGGTGTGCTGGTGTCGGTGGGGGCGGTGGCCACGGCGCTCGTGGTGGGCCTCGCGGCGTGGATCTTCATCCGCAACCTCCCTGAGACGGGACCGAATGGCGGACCGACAACCCCGGCCACGACAGGGCCCACCGGCTTCGACGCGGCGGTCGCGGCGGTCGCCAACCCGTCCACCAAGACCGGCGGCACACTCCACCTGGCCTCGGCCTACAGCCTGGACTCCTCCGACCCGGGCAACACTTACTACCCCGACGCCATGAACGCCATCCGCCTCTACGGCCGTTCGCTGATGATGTTCAAGCCCGTGCCCGGCCAGGCCGGTACCCAGCTCGTTCCCGACCTGGCCGAGTCCCTGGGGCAGGCGAGCGACGGCGGGAAGACGTGGACCTACCGGCTGCGCGACGGCGTGAAATTCCAGGACGGCACGCGGATCACCGCGGCGGACGTGAAGTACGCGGTGCTGCGGAGCATGGACAAGGCCACCTTGAGCAACGGCCCCACCTACTTCGACACCATGCTCGACCTGCCCGCCGGTTACAACGGGCCGTACAAGTCGCCCACCGCGAACACGGACTCGGCCATCCAGACGCCGGACGACCGCACGATCGTGTTCCATCTCAAGCAGCCGTACGGCGCCTTCGACAACCTCGCCCAGTTGCCCGAGACCGTCCCCGTGCCCAAGGCCAAGGACACCGCCGCCAAGTATCGGTACGCGGTGGTCTCGTCGGGACCGTACAAGTTCGAGAGCGCGACGGACAACAAGATCGTCCTGGTCCGCAACCCGAACTGGGACCCGGCGACCGACCCGAACCGCAAGGCCCTCCCGGACCGGTACGAGCTCCAATTCGAGCTGGCCGCGGCCGACGCGAGCGCCAAAGTGCTGAACGGCGAGGCGGAGGTCGGCTCGCCGATCGCGACCTTGGACTCGACCAAGATCTACGACAACCCCACGTACAAGAGCCGCGCCGACGCCCCTGTCGGCTCCCGGATCCGCTATCTGGCGATCGATCCGCAGGTACCGCCGTTCGACCAGGTCGACTGCCGCCGCGCGGTGATCCGCGCCCTGGACCTGGCGACGATCAACCGGGCCTCCGTCGGCGGGCTGAACCAGGGCGGCCAGATACCGACCTCGCTCGTACCACCGCTGATCCCCGGCACGCACGCGCCCCTGCCCGGCCTCTCTGCGTCCGGCGACACGACCGCCGCCAAGGAGTCACTCGCCGCCTGCGGCAAGCCCGGCGGGTTCAGCACCACCTACATCTACCGTGACACCTTCGGGGAGTCCGCCGCCGCGCAGGCCGTGCAGGCGTCACTGGCCAAGGTCGGCATCAAGGTGCAGCTGCGGGGCTACCCGATCGCGGACTTCCACGCGAAGTACGGTGGCAATCCCGAATATCTCAAGAAGGCGGGTGTCGGCCTGATCGCCAGGGCGTGGGCGCCCGACTGGCCGGACGTGGAGACGTTCGTCTCCCCGCTGGCCGACAGCAGGGAGATCTTGGAGAAGGGTAACTCGATCAACGTGAACGTCCGCCTGCCCGCGCTCGACGCCCTCATCGACACGGCCAAGCGCGAACTCGACGCCACCACGCGCGCCCGGCGCTGGAACGAGGTCGAGCAGAAGATCGCCGACGAGGCCGTGCTGGTGCCGCTCTCCTGGGAGCGATCACTGCTCGTACGCGGCCTGAAGGCGACCAACGTGCACGTCAGCCCGGCCTACGGCGGCTACGACCTGGTGACGATGGGCGTCAGCTGACTGGCGCCCTGGCGACCTTGAGTATCAGCTGAGCGTCACCACGGCCCTGGCGTTGAGTGTCTAGCTGACCGTCGCCAGGGCGAGCGGCAGCACGGCCGGGGCGCCCGCGTGGCGGACGAGCGCGGCGGCGAGCGTCATCGTCCAGCCGGTGTCGATGCGATCGTCGATCAGCAGGACCGGACCACCGCACGCCGCCACGGCGGCGCCGACCTCCTTCGGCATGGCCAGCGTCGCCCTGACCGCCTGAACCCGCTTGGCGCTGTTGAACTGCTTGCCCGGCGAGCCGTCGCGGTAGCCGAGCTCGCCCAGGTAGGTCAGCCGCCCGACCTGCGCCAGTCGCTCGGCGAAGCCGCGCACGAGCAGAGGCCGCGACGTGGACGGCACGTTGACCACGGCGACGGGCCGCTCCCGCCAGTCCCAGGCGGACAGCACCTGGATCACGGCCTTGAACATGTCGTCGGCCATCGGCCCGTCGGCGCCGTTGAACAGCTCGCGCAGCCGGTTGCCCCAGCCGATGTCGGTGAGCCGCCCGAGTGCCCGGCCCGGCTCGGCACCGAGCTCCGGCTTGATGCGGCCGGACAGGTCGGCCAGGCCGGTCGGCCACTGCCTGCGCGCGTCGATCTCGACGCCGGGCCTGGTCAGCCGCTCGCGGGCGCCCGCCACGGCCTGTTCGGCGATCTGCGGCGAACGGTGCTCGCCGGTGCAGTTGTCGCATCTGCCGCACGGGCCGGCCGTCTCGTCGTCGAGGTGGCCGCGCAGGTAGCGTTCGCGGCATTCGGTCGTGGTCAGGTAGCCGAGCATGGCCTCCTGCTCGGCCTTGCGCTCGCCGGCGATGCGGGCGTAACGCTCGGCGTCGTAGTCCCACGGCTCACCGGTCGCCTCCCAGCCGCCCTTGACCCTGTGGACGGCGCCGTCGACGTCGAGGACTTTGAGCATCATCTCCAGCCGGCTCCGGCTGAGGTCGACGGCCGACTCCAGCGCGGGGGTGGAGAGCACGCCCCGCTCTTCGAGCGCCTGGAGCGTGGCCCGCACCACCGGCTCGGGCGGGAACGCCAGTGAGGCGAAATAAGCCCAGATATCGCGGTCTTCGGTGCCGGGCAGCAGGATCACCTCGGCGCGTTCGACGCCACGCCCGGCCCGGCCGACCTGCTGGTAGTAGGCGACGGGCGACTGCGGCGCCCCCACGTGGACGACGAACCCGAGATCGGGCTTGTCGAAGCCCATCCCGAGCGCGCTCGTCGCCACCAGCGCCTTGATCTTGTTGTTGAGCAGCGCCTCCTCGGCGGCCAGCCGCTCGGCGGGATCGGTCTGCCCGGAATAGGAGGCCACCTCATATCCCTGGTCACGCAGGTATCCGGCGATCTCGTGGGCCGCGGCCACGGTCAGCGTGTAGATGATCCCGGAGCCGGGCAGCTCGCGCAGCGCCTGGGACAGCCACGCCAGCCGCTGCTCGGCGGTCGGCAGCCGCACGACGCTCAGGTGCAGGCTCTCCCGCTCCAGCGGCCCCCGCAGGACCAGCGTGCCCTCGCCCATCTGCTCGGCCACGTCCCGCGTGACCCGCGCGTTGGCGGTGGCGGTGGTGGCGAGCACCGGGATGCCCGGCGGCAGCTCGTTGAACAGCGTGGCGAGCCTGCGGTAGTCGGGCCGGAAGTCGTGTCCCCAGTCGGAGATGCAGTGCGCCTCGTCGACCACCACCAGGCCGGCGCTCTCGGCCAGCTCGGGCAGCACGTTGTCGCGGAAGTCGGGGTTGTTGAGCCGCTCGGGGCTGACCAGCAGCACGTCGATCTCCCCGTCGGCCACCTGCCCGTAGATCTCCTCCCACGCCTCGGGGTTGGCCGAGTTGATGGTGACGGCCCGGATCCCGGCCCGCTCGGCGGCGGCGATCTGGTTGCGCATCAGGGCGAGCAGCGGCGAGACGATCACGGTGGGCCCGTCGCCGAGCTCGCGCAGCAGGGCGGTTGCCACGAAGTAGACGGCCGACTTGCCCCAGCCGGTGCGCTGGACGACGAGGCACCGCCGCCGGTCGATGACCA
The DNA here is from genome assembly GCF_044460705.1 of Nonomuraea sp. NPDC050022. NCBI lineage: Bacteria > Bacillati > Actinomycetota > Actinomycetes > Streptosporangiales > Streptosporangiaceae > Nonomuraea > Nonomuraea sp. NPDC050022. The sequence goes on along the minus strand of NZ_JBITKE010000009.1, from coordinate 332,788 downwards.
GCGCCTCGATGGCGGCCCACTGGTCATCGCGCAGCCGAGCGTGCTCACCGGCGAGCGCTCGCAACCGGCTCTCGGCCTCTTCACGCAGCATCTCGGCGTCTGGGGCGTCAATCATGTCGTCCTTGTTACCAGCTCCCACCGACCATTGGTGCATTGTTGCGGTCCAGACAACCTCTTTCATCCGTTACGGCAAGCCGCACCCACCGCCACCCACGTTGTTACGGCCCCAAACCCCTTCCATCCATTACGGCAAGCCACACCCACCGCCACCCGCCGCACATGGCTGAGGGCCTCCAGGAAAACGCCCGCTGAGCCCGCACAGGGCCGGGCGCCGTTACGTGCGCATTCTTGGCCGGTGGCGGCCAGTGGTTCAGCCGGTGATTCCCCGCAGCGGTTCGGCCGGTGGTCGGTGGTGGCCTGTGTCGGGTGGGTGGCTTGAGGGCGGCTGTGCCGTACCGGATGAAAGGGGCTTGTCCGCAGAGACCACCCGCCGGGTTCAGAGGCCATTTCCCTGGAGCCCTCAGCCACGGGCGGCGGGTGGCTGTGCCGTAACAGAACAGGTTTATTGGTGTTCTGGGAAGGCGTTGATCGTGACGCGGTGCATGCGGCGGCGCTCCGTGTAGTCGGCGACCGCGTAGTGCTGCGTCGGGCGGTTGTCCCAGAAGGCCAGTGTGCCCGGACGCCAGCGGAGTCGCAGCTGATACTCCGGCGAGCGTATGTGGTCGATCAGCATAGGCAGCAGCGCCTCGTTCTCCCGGTCGGACAGCCCCACCAGCCGGGTCGTGGACGCCCGGTTGACGAACAGCGCCCTGCGGCCGGTCTCGGGGTGTACGCGTACGACGGGACGTTCGAGCGGCGGCCACTTCGCCTGGACCTCCGCCAGGTCGAACGGATGCCCCTTGGAGATGGCCTTCTTCATCGACATCGTGATGTCGTGCACCGCCGTGAGCTCGTCGCAGAGCCGCTGCAGCGGCGGGGACAGCGTCTCGTAGGCCAGGTAGGTGTTGGCCCAGCACGTGTCGCCGCCCACGCTCGGCAGCTGGACGCAGCGCAGCAGTGACCCCATCGGCGGCGTCGGCTCGAAGGTGTTGTCGCTGTGCCACTCGTCGCCGCCCTCCCCCTTGGGGTCGGTCTGGTCGAGTACGTGGATCGGGCTGGCGCTGTCCTTCTTGAAGGCCGGGTGGTTGAGCGTGCCGAAGTTCAGGGCGAACTGCAGGTGCTGCTCGTCGTCGATTTCCGCGTCCCGGAAGAACAGCACGAGGTACTTGAGCCAACCGGCCCGCAGGGTCTCCACCTGTTCCTGGGACAGCGGCTTGCGCAGGTCCACGCCTGTCACCTCGGCGCCGATGTGCTTGGTCACGGGATGGAATTCGATCATGACGCCTCCGGAAGCGAGTCTGCCGCTTTCATTTCCGAACGTAAGCCCCAAGCAATTGCTTGGTCAAGCGCACTATTACGGACCGGCGCGGCCGATGCGTCGCGGGCACTCAACTTTCTTCGGCACAATGTTCGACATGGCCCGACGTACGACTGCACCCCCACCCGAGGACTTCGAGGAGCGGATCGTCGACATCGACGTCTCCTCGGAAATGCGCGCAAGCTATCTCGAGTACGCCTACTCGGTGATCTATCAGCGCGCGCTACCCGACGCGCGCGACGGTCTCAAGCCCGTGCAGCGGCGCATCCTCTATTCGATGAGCGAGATGGGCCTGCGTCCCGAACGCGGCCACGTCAAGTGCTCGCGGGTGGTCGGCGACGTGATGGGCAAGCTCCACCCGCACGGCGACGGCGCGATCTACGACGCCCTCGTCCGGTTGGCGCAGCCGTTCTCGATGCGCCTGCCCCTGGCCGACGGCCACGGCAACTTCGGCTCCCCCGACGACTCGCCGGCCGCCATGCGTTACACCGAGGCCAGGCTGGCCCCGGCGGCCATGCTGATGGTCGAGTCGCTCGACGAGGACACCGTCGATTTCAAGCCCAACTACGACGGGCAGGAGACCGAGCCCACGGTCATGCCGTCGGCGTTCCCCAACCTGCTGGTCAACGGCACGACCGGCATCGCGGTCGGCATGGCCACCAACATGGCGCCGCACAACCTCGCCGAGATCGTGGCCGCCGCCCGTCACCTGATCAAGAAGCCCGACGCGGGGCTCGACGAGCTCATGCGCTTCGTGCCCGGCCCCGACCTGCCCACGGGCGGCACGATCATCGGCCTGCAGGGCATCCGCGACGCCTACGAGAGCGGCCGCGGCACCTTCCGCATGCGGGCCAAGGTCAGGGTCGACCAGATCACGCCGCGCCGCAAGGGCCTCGTCGTCACCGAGCTGCCCTACAACGTCGGCCCCGAGCGGGTCGTCGCCAAGATCAAAGAGCTGGTCACCAGCAAGAAGCTGCAGGGCATCGCCGACCTCAAGGACCTCACCGACCGGCACAAGGGCCTGCACCTGGTCATCGAGATCAAGAACGGCTTCATCCCCGAGGCCGTGCTGGAGGAGCTCTACCGGCTGACGCCGATGGAGGAGACCTTCGGCATCAACAACGTGGCGCTCGTCGACGGCGAGCCACGCACGCTGGGTCTGCGTGAGCTGCTGCGTGTCTATGTGGAGCACCGGCTCGAGGTCGTGCGCCGCCGCTCGGAGTTCCGCCGCCGCAAGCGCGAGGAGCGCCTGCACCTGGTCGACGGCCTCATCATCGCGCTGCTCAACATCGACGAGGTCATCCAGGTCATCCGCACCTCCGACGACTCGGCGCAGGCACGCGCCCGGTTGATGGAGGTCTTCGACCTGAGCGACATCCAGGCCGCCTACATCCTCGACACGCCGCTGCGCCGCCTGACCCGCTTCGACAAGCTGGAGCTCGACCGCGAGAAGCAGACGCTCTCCGACGAGATCGCCGAGCTGACCGGGATCCTGTCCTCGGACACCCGTCTGCGCCAGGTGGTCTCGGGCGAGCTGGCCGACGTGGCCAAGAAATACGGCACCCCGCGCCGCACGGTCCTGCTGGAGGCGTCGGGCGTGACCCGTACGGCGGCGGTGGACCTGCAGGTGGCCGACGACCCGTGCCTGGCGATGCTCTCCTCCACCGGGCTGCTGGCCCGCACCTCCGACGCCTCGCCGCTGTCGGGCGGAGATGAGCGGTCCGCGCACGACGTGCTGGTCTCCGTGGTCCGCACCTCCGCCAGAGGCGAGGTCGGCGTGGTGACGTCGGCGGGCCGGTTGATCCGCGTCGCGGTGGTCGATCTGCCCATCCTGCCGCCCTCCGCCAACCCGCCGTCGCTGTCGGGCGGCCATCCCGTCTCCGAGTTCGTCGCGCTCGAACCGGACGAGACGGTCGTCGGGCTCGGTTCGCTCGACCCCGACGGTCCCGGCCTGGCCGTCGGCACCGCGCAGGGCGTGGTCAAGCGGGTGGTGCCCGACTATCCGGCCAACCGCGACGACTTCGAGGTGATCACCCTCAAGGAGGGCGACACCGTGGTGGGCGCCGTGGAGCTCGAATCCGAGGAGCATGACCTGGTGTTCGTCTCCTCCGACGCGCAGCTGCTGCGTTTCCCGGCCTCGCAGGTACGCCCGCAGGGACGCCCGGCGGGCGGCATGGCGGGCATCCGGCTCGACGACGCGGCCCGGGTGATCTGGTTCGGCGTGGTCGATCCGTCGCGTCCGTCCCAGGTGGTGACGGTGGCGGGCTCGTCCACCGCCCTGCCGGGCACTCAGGTCGGGGGCGGCAAGGTGTCGGACTACGCGGAGTTCCCGGCCAAGGGGCGGGCCACCGGCGGGGTCCGGGCCCAGCGCTTCCTCAAGGGCGAAGACGTGCTGCTGCTGGCCTGGGTGGGACCCGCGCCGGCCAAGGCGGTGTCCTCGGTGGGCAAGCCGGTGCCGCTGCCGGACGAGATCGGGCGCCGCGACGGCTCTGGCGTCCGCCTCACCAACACCATCGGGGCCGTCGGCGGCGCCCTGGCGGCGGGCCCGGCCGACGACTCGGCCGAACCCGCTCAGCCGGAAAACGAAGCGCCGCTGTTCTGACGTGCGGGCCGCCGCCGACGTGTCGCGCGTGAGGCGGCGGCCGCTTCCTGGGCCGCCCGGCCTGCGGACAGCCGGGCGGCATCACACAGGTTGACGGGGGTTGTTATAAATCGCTCCCGTGACACGATCCCCTCTAGGAGAGAGCGCTCTCTCTGCTCTTGGGAGGATCCATGTTCCGATTAAGGACCCCGCTGTGGGCGGCGGTGGCACTGGTGGCCGCGCTGGTCACCGCTCCGCCGGCCCAGGCCGCCGCCGAACCGCTGACCGTCACCGACTTCGAGGCCACGACCCTGCCCGCGGGCGTCTCCGCCTGGGGCAACGACACCGCCTCGACCCCGGCCCTGACCGTCGAGCCCGACGCGACCCGGCCCGGCGCCCCCACGACCAACCGGGTGCTCAAAGCGGTCTACAACGTGAGCCAGTGGGGCGGCTGGTCCCACGACCTGACGACCGCCCAGGACTGGTCCGCCTACGAAGGGTTCTCCTTCTGGGTCAAGGGCACCGGATCCGGGCAGAAGGTGTTCTTCGAGATCAAGGACGGCGGCGGCGGAGCGGGCAGCTCTGAGCTGTTCGAGTCGTCCTTCACCGACGACACGGCCGGATGGCGGCAGGTACAGGTGCCGTTCTCCGGCTTCACCCGCCGCGGCGACTACCAGCCGGGCGGGGCCCCCACCGACGGACAGCTCGACCTTGTCGCCATGTGGGGCTACTCGATGCGACTCCCGGCCGCCTCCGGCACGCTGTTCTGGGACGACGTGCAGGTCTACGGCACCGCCCCGCCCCGGCCCGTACGCCTGGCCACGGACAAGCCGGTCTATCCGGTGAACGAGAAGGGCACGGCCGAGGTACGCGTCTCGGTCACCACCGCCACCGGCGGCCCGCTCCCCGCCGACCTGGCCGTCGGCTACCGCACCGGCACCGGCACGGCCACCCCCGGCCAGGACTACACGCCGGTCGAGGGCACGCTGACCTTCCCCGCGGGCACCGCCTCGGGCTCGGCCAAGGCGTTCACGGTCAAGACACTGGCCGACGGCGCGGCCGAGGTCGCCGAGACCATCCCGATCGAGCTGTCCGGCACGGGCACCAGACCCCCGGCCGAGACTCCGGCCATCGTGATCAACGCGCACGGCCTGCCGTACCTCGACGCTCGTAAGCCCGTCAAGCAGCGGGTCGCCGACCTGCTCGGCCGGATGAGCACCGAGGAGAAGGTCGGCCAGATGACGCAGGCCGAACGCGGCGCGCTCGGCTCGCCGAACGACATCGCCACCTACCTGCTCGGCTCGCTGCTGTCGGGCGGCGGCTCCACCCCGGCGACCAACACGCCGAAGGCGTGGGCCGACATGATCGACGGCTTCCAGCTGCGCGCCCAGCAGACGCGGCTGCAGATCCCGCTGATCTACGGCGTCGACGCGGTTCACGGGCACAACAACGTGGTCGGTGCGACGATCTTCCCGCACAACGTCGGCCTCGGCGCCACCCGCGACGCCGACCTGGTCGAGCAGGCGGGCAAGGTCACGGCGAAGGAGGTCAAGGCCACCGGCATTCCGTGGGACTTCGCGCCGTGCCTGTGCGTGTCGCGGGACGACCGGTGGGGACGCGCCTACGAGTCGTTCGGCGAGGACCCGGCGCTGGTCTCGCGGCTGACCACGATCATCGACGGCCTGCAGGACAACGGCGTGCTGGCCACGGCCAAGCACTACGTCGGCGACGGCGGCACCACGTACGGCTCCTCGACCGGCGACTACAAGATCGACCAGGGCGTCACCCAGCTCACCAGGGAACAGCTGGCGGCCATCCACCTGGCGCCCTTCGCCGAGGCGGTCAAGCGTGGCGTGGGCAGCGTCATGCCGTCGTTCTCCAGCGTCGACTTCGGCCAGGGGCCGCTCAAGATGCACGCGCACAAGGAGTTGATCACCGACGTGCTCAAGGGCCGGCTCGGCTTCAAGGGCTTCGTGATCAGCGACTGGCAGGCCATCGACCAGATCCCCGGTGACTATCCGAGCGACGTGCGTACCTCGATCAACGCCGGGCTCGACATGATCATGGTGCCGTACGCGTATCCGCTGTTCACGAGCACGCTCAAGGCCGAGATCGCGGCCGGAGGGGTGCCCATGGCGCGGATCGACGACGCGGTCTCCAGGATCCTGACGCAGAAGTTCCGGCTCGGCCTGTTCGAGCACCCGTACGCCGACCGTTCCGGCATCGGCGACGTCGGGTCGGCCGCCCACCGCGCGGTGGCCCGCACGGCCGCCGCGAAGTCGCAGGTGCTGCTGAAGAACGAGGACCGGCTGCTGCCGCTGCGCCGCGACGCCAAGGTGTACGTCGCCGGATCCAACGCCGACGACCTCGGCAACCAGAGCGGCGGCTGGACGATCACCTGGCAGGGCTCGTCCGGGCCCATCACGCAGGGCACCACGATCCTGTCGGCGATCCGTGGCCGGGCGGCCTCCGTCACCTATTCGGCCGACGCCTCCGCGCCGCTGGCCGGGCATGACGTGGGTGTCGTGGTGGTGGGCGAGAAGCCGTACGCCGAGGGCCAGGGCGACGTGGGCGTCAACGGGCACACGCTCGACCTGTCGGCTGCCGACCGGGCCGCGATCGACCGGGTGTGCGGGGCGATGAAGTGCGCCGTGCTGGTCGTCTCCGGCCGCCCGCTGCTGCTGGGCGACCTGTCCAAGGTCAAGGCGCTGGTGGCGTCGTGGCTGCCGGGCACCGAGGGCGCCGGCGTGGCCGACCCGCTGTTCGGGGCCGTGCCGTACACGGGGCGGCTGCCCTTCACCTGGTTCCGTACGGCGGAGCAGGTGCCGATCAACGTGGGCGACGCGACCTACGACCCGCTTTATCCGTACGGCTGGGGACTGCGCACCGACCGGGCCCGCGACCGGCTCAAGGCGGCCTACGACCGGCTCTCCGGCGGCGACGGAGCCTCCAGGGCGGCTTCGGCGGCGTTGCTGGTGGCGCTGCTGGGCAACAACTGGAATGCCGACGGCTCCGTGCGGCAGACCCGCGTCGTGCTGGGGGCGATCGGCACCGCGGCGGCGCTGCTCGACCGTTCGAAGACGGACGCGTACGCGCAGGACGACGCCGTCGTCTCGGTGGCCAGAGACATCGCCCAGACCACCGGCAGACGGCCCGACCTGCAGGCGTCGGCCGACCATGAGCTGGCGGCCGGCAACGTACACAAGGCGGTGGAACTGCTGACACAGGCGGCCCGCTGACGTAAGGCGGCAGACATGCTGACGTAGGCGGCCCACTGACGGCGACGGCGGTGGAGCTGCTGCTGACGCAGGCCGTCCGCTGACGCAAGGACCGACTTCTGGCGCCAGCTCGCCAGAAGCCGGTCCACTCGTCTGTTACCGGTCCGCTGACCTGTCAGACGTCCCTGCAGAGGCAGAACGTGTGGCCGGCCGGGTCGAGGAAGACGCGGAAGGAGTCGTCATCGCTCGGCTGGTGCTCGTGCTTGGTGGCACCGATCTCCAGCACCTGGGCCTCGGCCTTGTCCATGTCGCCGACCGTCACGTCGATGTGCATCTGCTGGGGATGCTCCGCACCGGGCCAGACCGGCGGCCGGTAGTCGTCGACGGCCTGGAAGGCCACCCGCGCGGGCGGGCCTCCATTGGTGACGACGGCCCACTCCTCGTCGGACCCCTCCAGGATGGGCCAGCCGAGCAACCGCGAATAGAACTGGGCCAGCTCCATCGGATGGGCACAATCGAGGACCGTGGTCCGGAACTCCGCGATGCCGTTCATTACCTACCTCCGAGACTGTTATACCGATGGCCACCGACGGTTTCGTCGGGGCCAACAGCGACAATGGATGCCATGGCTGCCAACTCGTTCATGGTCCCACTCGGCTCTCCAGCGCCCGATTTCCAGCTGACCGCGATCCACGGCGGCAGCGTCTCGCTCGCGGATCTCAAGGATTCGCCCGCCATTCTCGTGGCGTTCCTGTCGAACCACTGCCCCTACGTGCGGCACATCGAGCGCGGCCTCAGCACCCTGGCCACCGACTACGGCCCCAGGCTGTCGATGGTCGCCATCTGCAGCAACGACAGCGTGAACTACCCCGACGACGACCCGACACACCTGGCCGAGCAGGCGTCGCGGGCGGGCTTCCCGTTCCCCTATCTGCTCGACGATACGCAGGAGACCGCCAAGGCGTATCGGGCGGCGTGCACGCCCGACTTCTTCCTGTACGACGCGTCGTTCCGGCTGGCCTACCGCGGCGAGTTCGACGATGCCCGGCCCGGCAACTCCGTACCGGTGACGGGGTCCTCGCTGCGCGCGGCGATCGACGCCCTGTTGGCGGGCGACCCGGTGAGCGAGGAGCAGAACCCGTCACTCGGCTGCGGCATCAAGTGGAAGCCAGGCAACGCACCCGTCTGACCACTGCCAAGTGTCAGGCGCGGGTGACGGTGGAAGCCAGGTAAGCACGCCCGCCTGACCCCTGCCGGACGTCGGCGGAAGTGGCGATGGGGACGTCAGGCGGAGGTGGCGATGGCGGCCGGCAGGGCGAGCAGGAGTTCGTGGGGCTCGCCCTGCCAGCCCCGGATCAGCCGGAAGCCGGCCTCTCCGGGGTCGAAGTCGTCACAACCCAGCGGCCCGAAACAGCCTGCCTGGTCGAGCAGCACGATGAGCGGGTCGTCGTCGGGCAGGCCGCCCGCGTAGGCGGCCGCGTCGAGGAGCGCCAGCGCGCACCTCGCGTTGAGGCCGTCGTCTCGGGTCTCCACACGGTCGAGGCGGCGCCAGGCATGGGTACGCAGGTACGCGGCGAGCGATTCGGACCTACTCACGACAACCTTCTTCGGTCACACATGGGCTGTTCATACGTTGGGCTACGACATCATCACGCAAAGTGAGTGCCGCGCGTGGGACCTTGGGCAACTTCCGCCGTGTCGCCACCCCGGAAACCACAACGAAACGGACGTGAGGGATCATCTGTCACATGAGCCAGTTCGATGACCTCATTTCCGCCAATGCGAAATATGCTGCTAAATTCCGGAATTCCGAACTGACCGGCCGGGCCGCTCGCGGACTCGGCGTCGTGACCTGCATGGACTCCCGCATCGACCCCCTCGGCCTGCTCGGTCTAGAGGCGGGCGACGCCAAGATCCTGCGGAACGCGGGCGCGCGCGTGACGGACGACGTCCTGCGTACCCTCGTCCTGGCCGTCTACCTGCTCGGCGTAGAACGCGTGCTGGTGATGCCCCACACCGACTGCGGCATGTCCAAGGTCACCGACGCCGATGTGTACGAGCTCACCCAGCGGCACGGTGTCGACACCCGCAGCCTGGAGTTCCACACCGTCCCCGACCAGGACGCGGCCCTGCGCCATGACCTGACGCGGATCCGCTCCTCGCCCTTCCTGCCGCCGGGACTGCCGGTGGGCGGCGCGATCTACGACGTGCACACGGGCGAACTGCTGCCGGTCGACCTGATATGACTCTCCGCTTAACCTGATAACTCTTCGTTTTGTGAGAAATATCGCACCAAAGCGGTCTCTCACTTTGCCGTGCCGTTACCTGTGATATTCCTGTGACCCGTCGGCGATCTTGTCGCCGCGACAGAAACGGGGATGTCATGTTTACGAGCAATCCGGTACCGCCTAACGATCGGTGATCGTCGCCCGGGGGCCAGTCCCCCGCCCGACGCCCTGAAGTCAGCGCATTCGCGCGCTACTCCACACCCATCGATCGTTAGGACGTTGATTTGCGTAAGTCTCTCAACCGTTCCATGGGCCGCCTGGCCCTCGGGCTCAGCGCCGTGACCGTGCTCACCGCCGCCACGGCCATCCCGGCTTCAGCCGCTCTGGCCGCCACCGGCCAGAGCGCGGAGGACGTCGCGTCGGCCCAGGCCGCCGCCGACGGCAAGCCCGTACCCGTGCCGAGCCTGTCGGACGAGTCCAGCACCACCGTCGCCAACCCCGACGGCAGCTTCACCGCGACCATCACCTCGGGCCCGTCCCAGGTGCAGCAGAACGGCCAGTGGGTGCCCATCGACACCTCACTCGTCGCCGACGGCGCGGTACTGAAGCCGCGTGCCTCACGCGCCCAGGTCGAGGTCTCCAACGGCGGCGAGGGCACGCTGGCGAAGATGACCGACGACAACGGCCGCGTGTTCTCGCTCAAGTGGCCGACCGCGCTGCCCAAGCCGGTCGTCAAGGCGAACGTCGCCACCTTCACCGACGCGGCGGGCCCGGGGGCCGACCTCGTCGTCACCGTCCTGCCGACGGGATTCCGTCACGACGTCGTTCTGCGCGAGAAGCCCTCCGGTCCGCTGGAGCTCCGCATTCCCGTACAGACCGAGGGCGTCGAACTGTCCGAGTCGGCCGACGGCCGCCTTCTCCTGACCAGTACGGCCGGCGACAAGGTGATCGCCGCCGGGCCGCAGCCGGTCATGTGGGACTCGAAGGGCCACGGCAAGCCCCGCGGCGACTCGCTCTCGAAGATCGACACCGCGGTCGAGACGCAGAACGGCACCAAGGTCCTCGTGCTCAAGCCGGACGCCAAGTTCCTGGCGGACCCGGCGCGCGTCTACCCGGTGACCGTCGACCCGGTGATCACGCTGCCGAGCGTGACGGACACCGACGTCGCCACCTCCTGGGCCTCGCACCCCGGTGACCCGATGATCATCGCGGGCACGATGCCCTGGGAGAACGGCCAGGGCGGCGACGTCATGCGCAGCCTGGTCAAGTTCGACACCCACAAGCTGACCGGAAAGCGGGTCATCTTCGCCAACATGGCGATGTGGAACCTGGAGACGAACGCCTGCGGTCTCCGCGTGGGCTCCGGCCTCACCGCCCAGCGGATCACCAGCTCGTGGGACGAGACCGACCTGAACTGGGACAACAAGCCCACCACCACCGCAGAGGGCCAGGCGACGAACCGCGCGGGGCGCGGCCGCACCTGGACCGCGCCGTGCGCCGGAGGCGCCGGCTACCTGTCGTGGCCGGTGACCACCATGGCCAAGGCCTGGGCCTCGGGCGCTGCCAACTACGGCGTCCAGCTGAAGGGCGCCGACGAGACGGAGGCCACCAACTGGCGCGCCTTCGCCGCGTCGGAGAACAAGGACGAGGGCGTCAAGCCCCCGACCCTGACGGTCATCTACTGGCGCTGACCATCACCTGAAACCCCGAAGGGGGCCGGGCTCCCCCGGCCCCCTTCGGCATGTCCGAACGAACTCGGCGCGTGGGGACACGCTCGGCGTCCGGATGAGCTCAGCGTGCCTGGACGGGCCCAGCACGTCCGCGCGTGGACCCAGCGTGCCCGAGCGTGGGCTCAGCGTGCCCAGACTGGCTCAGCGTGCCCGGCGGAGTCGAGGGCGGGGGTGTCAGCTCGTCGAGCCGGAGCGCATCTGCTCGACCTCGTCCTGGAACACGGCCTGCGTCTTGTTCATGAAGTCGGCGATCACCTCAAGCTGCTCATCGCTGTAATCACTCAACGAAGCCCGCCACGCCTTGATCAGCGGCGTGAACACCGGCGCCACATCCACCGCCGCCCGCTCCAGCACGAGCGTCACCACGACCTTCCGCCGATCGGCGTCGTCCCGCTCCCGCCGCACATATCCCACCGATTCGAGCCGATCGATGACCCCGGTGACGGACGCGGTGGTGATCCCGGCCCGCCGCGCCAATTCGCTGGCCGTCAGGGCCCCTTCGCTCAACAGGTTGAGGCAGTGGAGATCGGTGGTGTTGATGCCAATGCGTCCCGCAGCCGCCTGACTCATCGAGACCGAAAGCACGTTGGTCTTGCGCAGCGCTTCGAGCAACGCGGTCACCAACGTCGCACGTCTTGACATCGCCCACCAAACTCTCTAGCTTTTCAAATATCTAGGAAAACTAGAGATAAGCATCTCTAGCAACTAGCCAATCGGAAGGATATCCCGATGAAGGACGTCGTCATGCGCCTGTACGACGAGGTGCTCAACCAGGGCAGGTTGGACGTAGCCGACGAGATCATCGCCAGCACCCTCTCCACCGGCCCCAACGACCCACCCGGCCCGGAGCGCGTCAAGCAGATCTCCACCCACATCCGCTCAGCCCTCCCAGACATGCACTTCGACGTCCAGGACATGATCGCAGAAGACAACAAAGTTGCCACCAGATGGACCCTGAGCGGCACCCACACCGGCACCTTCTTCGGCGTCCCGCCAACGAACCAGCCCTTGGAGATCAGGGCCTGCGTCATCTTCGAACTCAAGGACAACCAGATCACCAACCTGTGGCCGATCCTGGACACCAGCACCTTGCGCCCCATCTGACGCCAGACCGAACCCCCTCGGCCCCGGCGCCCGCCCGCACCCCGGTCCCCGGGCCTCCCCGCACCCCGGTCCCCGTGCCCCGCCTGGGTTCCAGCCCCGGCCCCGACCTGGCCCGCCCCCGCGCCCCGGACCCCGCCTGCACCCCAGCCCCGACCCCGGCCTGGTCCCAGTCCTGACCTCGGTCCCGGTCCAGTTCCCGGCCCCACCCCTGCCTGCGCCCCCGGCCCGACCCAGGCACCGGCACCGACACCGACACCGACACCATCCCAGTCCGGCCCCGCCCCGACCCCGGCCCCGTCCCAGTCCGGCCCCGCCCCGAGGACGAACGATCTTGACGCGGGACGAGCAGCGGCCACCGTCCTCGCGCCGAGAAAGAGCAGCAGCACGTAAACAAGCGAGCCCGGCCACAGATCAGCTGAGCGTCGCCACAGGCGTGGCCTTGCTCACGGCATGCCGGCGTTAGCGGCCAGGAACGGCAGCACCGTTGGCAGAACGTCGGTCGATCTGTCCCAGCAGCCCTTGTGATCTGCGTCGGAGATGGACAAGAAGTGCACGCCTGAGCCCTCGGCGAAGGCCTGCATCGGCTCGTGCCAAGGATCGGCCGTGCCCGCGTACAGCAGCATCGGCACGCCGGAGTCGGTGAGTTCCCGATGGAGTCCAGGCTCGCGTGAGAACGCCTCATAATTGGCGCGGAAACCGGCAGGATCACCTGCCTCGATCAGGGCGGCCTGATAGGGATCCGCAGCGGCGCCTTGCTTCATCAGCTGGTACGCGTCGGTGTCGGCGGGCAGGCCGAGCAGACGCAGCGTAGGACCGACCGCAGAGCGGAAACCATCGATAGGATCAAACCCGCCGGCCACCAGGCAGGTCAGCCGGTCGGGCGCATGCGCGGCGACCGCGTAACCGGTCATGGCGCCGAGCGAGTATCCCCAGAACGCGGCCCTTTCGACGCCTACCTCGTCCAGCACCGCCGTGACGGAGTCCACCCGCCGTTCCAGCGAATAGTCCTCGACCTGATGCGGAGCGTCGCTCCCACCCAGGCCGAGCGGGTCGATGGCGATCACAGTACAGGTGGGCGTGAGGGCGGACGTGTACCCGCTATGCGTCCAATGTGCTCCGTCCTGGAACATGCCCGGATGAAGCACCACTGCGGGGCCCTCGCCGGAGACCTCGTAGGAAATCTTGAAACCATTGCTGCGTGCGATGGGCACGTGTTGTTCCTCATCTGTTCACGAAGATCCTGCCTGCACGCAGGACCGTTACGCTTGATAACGGGATCAATCGTGACGCAAGCTTAGAGAGCTTCGGAAGAAGGCACTTTCTTGTCGCAACGGAACACCGCAGTAACAAGCCAGCTCACGCCCGCGACGACGGCCCCCGCCCCTGACGATTGCCCGCTGCCCGAGGTCCTGAACTTGATCGGCGGCAAGTGGAGCGCTCAGGTACTGGTCGAGCTGGGCAAAGGTCCGCGCCGCTTCACCCAGCTGGAGCGCGCGATCACGGGCATCAGCCGTCGCATGCTGACCGTCAGCTTGCGCGATCTCGAACGCAACGGGCTCATCACCCGAACCGTGTACCCGGATTCCCCACCGCGAGTCGAGTACGCCACTACTCCATTGATCGAAGACATACGCGAGCCCCTCGAAGCGCTCACGGACTGGGCCCGTCTCGCGGCCCCTGCCATCACCGCAGCCCGCCGAGCCTACGACGGTTCAGCCGATTCACATCTCTGATGCGCTGTCATTTCTCACCGACATTACTGGCGGGTACCGGAATCTAGCGCTGTCAGAACTGACCGAAAACGCTGCTACTCGTCACTGACGAAACCACCCGCCACTGCGACACCGTTACCGAGGCACTACTTCCCCTGGTCGACCGCGTCCTCGACGCCGCCCGCACGGGCCTGGCCGAGCTCACGGCCGGTGAGCCAAACCCTCACGCCGCTCGTCTTGACGGCCCCGGCGCCTTCTCTGAGGGATGGGCGCGGACAGCCGAGAACGCCGCGAGCCGAAACGAGCCTGGGTGAAGGGCCTGAGGACTGAAACGGCCCTGGGCATGCTGAGCAGGTCCTGGGTGCGCTCTGGAACGGGCCTGAGCGGCCCTGGAGCGTGCTGACCAGGTCTAGGCGTGCCCCAGTGCCCCACGATGGGCCTGACGCGCCAAGGCCTGTCAGAGCGGCCTCAAACGCGGCCTTGGCGGACTGTCGGGCACCACGGGCCCAACCACACGGAAGCCACGGTCAATCATGCGCACGTCACGGCGCCCGACCCGCTCCACCGGAGGAGCGTGCCCCTGGACAGACCTCAGCCCGCTACGGCGTCGGGGGCTCACCGTGCCTGCCGTAAAAGAAAGCCCGAAAAAGAAGAGCCGCAAAAACGGCGCCGAGCAGGCAAAACCAAGCAGAGGTTTAGGCGTCAATATGGTCGCGGTCGACTTCGGCGGCGCTGCTGACGATGAACTCGCGGCGCGGAGCCACGTCGCTGCCCATCAGCAGGCTGAAGATCCCCTCCGCCGTCTCCGCGTCCTCGATGCGGACGCGGCGCAGGATGCGGTGGCGGGGGTCCATCGTGGTCTCCGCGAGCTGGTCGGCGTCCATCTCGCCCAGACCCTTGTAGCGCTGCACCGGGTCCTTCCAGCGCCGGCCGCGTCGCTCCAGGTCGCGCAGCACCTTCTGCAGCTCGGCGTCGGAGTAGCAGTAGATGTACTTCTCCTTGCCCCGGCCGGGGTTGGTGAGCTCGATGCGGTGCAGCGGCGGGACCGCGGCGAACACCCGGCCCGCCTCGACCATGGGCCGCATGTAGCGGTGGAAGAGGGTCAGCAGCAGGCAGCGGATGTGGGCGCCGTCGACGTCGGCGTCGGCCATCAGGATGACCTTGCCGTAACGGGCCGCCTCGATGTCGAAGGAGCGGCCGGAGCCCGCGCCGACCACCTGGATGATCGCGGCGCACTCGGCGTTCTTGAGCATGTCGCTCACGGACGCCTTCTGCACGTTGAGGATCTTGCCGCGGATCGGCAGGAGGGCCTGGAACTCCGAGTCGCGGGCCAGCTTGGCGGTGCCCAGCGCGGAGTCGCCCTCGACGATGAACAGCTCGCTGCGGTCGATGTCGTCGCTGCGGCAGTCGACGAGCTTGGCGGGGAGCGCGGAGTTCTCCAGGGCGCTCTTGCGGCGCTGGTTGTCGCGGTGCTCGCGGGCCGCGATGCGGGCCTTGGCGGCGGCGACGATCTTCTCCAGCACGGCGCGCAGGGGCTGCTTGTAGCCGCGCGGCGGGTTGGCGAACAGCTCCTTGAGCTCGCGGGAGACCACGTGGGAGACGATGCGGGTGGCCGCCGAGGTGCCCAGCACCTCCTTGGTCTGGCCCTCGAACTGCGGCTCTGGCACCCGGACCGTGACGACCCCGGTCAGGCCCTCGGAGATGTCCTCGCTCCTGACCGGGTCGTCGCCGTTCTTCAGCAGACGGGTCTCGCGCAGCAGCTCGTTGATCGTGCGGGCCAGGCCGCGCTCGAAGCCGGTGAGGTGGGTGCCGCCCTTGGGGGTGGCGATCACGTTGACGAACGAGCGGACGGTCGAGTCGTAACCCTTGCCCCAGCGCACGGCCACGTCGACGGTGAGCTCACGCTGCACCTCGGTGGGCGTCATGTGGCCCTGGTCATCGAGCACCGGGACGGTCTCGTGGAAGTGGCCGACCCCCTGCAGGCGCAGCACGTCACAGACGGCCTCGTCGCGGGCCAGGAACTCGGTGAACTCGGAGATGCCCCCGTCGAAGTGGAACTCCTCCTCGACCCGCTCCTCGTGCCTGCTGTCGATCACGGTCAGGCTCAGGCCGGGCACCAGGAAGGCGGTCTGACGCAGGCGGACGTGGATCTCGTCGAGCGAGACCTCGGCGTCGGGCAGGAAGATCTGCTTGTCGGCCCAGAACCGCACCCGAGTGCCGGTGATCCGCTTGTGCAGCTTGCCGCCGTCACGCATGCCGGACTTCTTCTTGAACTTGGCCTTCGGGCCGTCGCCGTCGAAGATGCCGGGAACACCGCGGCGGAAACTGATCTGGTGGATGCGGCCGTCAAGGTCGACCTCGACGTCGAGGCGCTCGGACAGGGCGTTGACCACGGAGGCGCCCACGCCGTGCAGGCCGCCGGACGCGCCGTAGGCGCCGCCGCCGAACTTACCGCCCGCGTGGAGCTTGGTGTAGACGAGCTCCACTCCGGCCAGACCGCTCTTGGGCTCGATGTCGACGGGGATGCCGCGGCCGTCGTCGCGCACCTCGATGGAGCCGTCTGGATAGAGCTCCACCTCGATGCGGGTGCAGTGCCCGGCGAGCGCCTCGTCGACGCCGTTGTCGACGATCTCCCAGAGGCAGTGCATGAGCCCGCGACTGTCGGTTGACCCGATATACATGCCAGGGCGCTTGCGGACCGCTTCCAGCCCCTCAAGCACCGACAGGTGACGAGCCGTGTAACCCGCCTCCACTAGCGTCACTCCGGCTCCCCTGCGTTTAAGCGTCGAACTGAGCATCGAACATGTGTGCGTAGCCTATCGTTCTTCCCCTACGCACGCGTACAAGCTTGCCATGACGGCAGGTTTGGTGTTACCAGGCGACGGCTCTCCATCACTTCCGGCCACATTCTGCTCTCGGCGTAGCCGGGCAGTGATTGGGAACGTCCACGTCCGGTTAGATGTTGTCCAAGTGACTGACGCCAGATCCTCGCTTCGGCGGGGGTGACCCGAAAGGCGATACGTGACTGGAGCTCTCGCCCCCGTTAAGCCGCTGACGGCCCTCGACCGTTGCGACCGTTGCGGCGCCCAGGCCTACATTCGCGCGACCCTGCCCGTGGGTGGGGAGCTGCTGTTCTGCGCTCATCACGGGCGTCAGCACATAGCAGCGCTCCGCGATAAGGGCGCCGACATCCTGGACGAGTCTGCTCGGCTCAGCGAAACCCCAACAGTGGCCCCCAACGACGAGCGCTAACCGGCGCTGGTCGTGATGAGATAACAACATATTGCACGGAGCGGAACGGCGATCCCGGCAGGCCCGGGACCGCCGTTTCGTCATGTCTCAGGCCGTCTCACCGGACGGACACATCGCCGACTTACCTCACCGGTATATCGCCGCCATCTGATCTCACGCGGCCCTACTTCGCTCTGTAGTGATAGCGCGCCCGCGTCTCGAAGCCCTCGCTTCGGTACAGGGCCTGGGCCGCCTCGTTGGGCGCGGTGGTCACCAGATAGGCCGTACGCGCCCCGCTACGCCGTACGAGAGCACGCAACACGCTCCTGGCCAGCCCACGGCGGCGAGCCTGGGGCGACGTGGCCATGCAGTAGATCCCGATCGTCTCCCCCTGCGGCACACCCCGGCCGACGGCGACGGCCTGACCGTCCTCCTCGACCGCGGCGTACAGAGCAGGCACCCCTCGGCAGATCCGATCAGCCACCTCGACACCCTCGGCGTAGCGCCCGTCCACGGCCCACCAGGTCTCCAGCCACCCCGGCCAGGGCCGCTCCTCCACCCGCACCGGATGAACGGCCTGGGAGACACCGCCGCCCCCGACCATGATCACGGTCGGGTCGACGGTCTCATACCCCCGCGCCGACAGCTCGTCATCGAGCCCCGGCATGGCCCCCATCCCCACGGAGAACACGCTCCGCTGCCCCTTTTCGGCATAGAACGCCTCGGCGGCCTCGATCGCGCCAGTGAGATCGGCGGGCCTCCCCAGGGGGAGCACGGAGTTCGCCCGCTTGGTCACTCCTCCGGCGTAGCGAAGGATCCAGCCGTCGTACGTCCGCTGCTCATAGGCGGGCCAGGCCTCATGTACCAGCAAGTCGAAATCCACTCGCGCACCCTACCCAACCAGCGCGAACCTCCCGCGAAGCGGCCAAACCTCGGCGGCCGTATTCCGGAAGAACCCTCAGCAGGCAGGGCAACCCAGACACAAGCAGTGAGCGGCGGGCGGCAGGCTGTGGGCGGTGGGTAGTGGGCATTGACTATGCTGTGGCGTGCTGATTTTGTTGCCGCCCTCGGAGGGGAAGGCCGGTGAAGGCAGCGGTCCCCCTCTAGGGGATCTTTCGTTCCCCGCCCTGGACAGACCGCGCAAACGCGTACTGACCGCGCTCATGAGAGCGTCCAGACGGCGTGACGCCCTCGACGTCCTCGGCCTGTCGCCCGGCCTGGCAGGCGAACTGGCCAAAAACCTGGAGCTCCAAACCGCTCCGGCCCTCCCGGCGGCCGATCTCTATACCGGCGTCCTGTACGAGAAGCTCGGTCTGGGCACCCTGACGGACGAGGCCAGGAAGCGGGCCGAGGAGTCGGTGCTCATCTTCTCCGGCCTCTGGGGCGTGTTGCGGATCACCGATCGCGTCCCGCCGTACCGGCTGTCGATGGGGGTGACTCTGCCGGTGCTGGGTGGGCTGGCCGCGTTCTGGCGGCCCACGGTGTCCAAGGAGCTGGAGCGCCTGGACGGGCTGGTGGTCGATCTGCGTTCGGCCACCTACGCGGGAGCCTGGCAGCCCGGGGAGCGGTCTGTGGCGGTACGGGTGTTCCGCGATGGCAAGGTGGTCAGCCACATGGCGAAGGCGACCCGGGGTGAGATCGCCCGCACCCTGCTGGAGACCGGGGCGGATCCCGCCACACCCGGCGAACTGGCCGCGCTCCTCACCGGCCACGGCCACACGGTCCACCTGATCGAGCCCACCCGGCCCAACCGCCCCTGGACCCTCGACGTCAACCTGTGAAGTCACCCAGGTGATCCGCCGCCCAGGCCGCGAACGTCCGGCCGGGGCGGCTGATCAACCGCTCGACGTCCGTGGTGATCTCGACCGGCACGCCGTCGTTGGACTGCCACCAGTCCAGCAATGGCTCGGCGAACTGCTCGGGGATGTAGTCCGCCATCTCCGCCTTCCACTCCTCCCGCGTGACGTTCCTGATGGTGATGTCCCTGCCGGTCACGTGGCCGAGGATGGCGATCTGCTCGGCGAAGGTGATCGATTCGGGCCCGGTCAGCAGGTACGGCCGGCCGCCCAGGGCCGGCTCGGTGAGCACGGCGGCGGCCGCCTCGGCGATGTCGGCCTCGTGGATGGGGTCGTTGTGCGAGTTGGGGTACGGCAGGCTCACCGGCTCGCCGGCCTTGACGGGCCAGGACCAGCCCAGCGCGTTGCCGGCGAACGAACCCGGGCGCAGCAGCGTGCTGCGGACGGGCGTGGCGGTCAGGGCCCGTTCCACGTCCAGGTGGGACTTGGCCAGGGGGCTGGCCTCGGGGTTCGGGCCGAGCACGGAGGAGGACGACAGCAGCACGATGTGCTCGACTCCGGCCTCGGTCGCCTCCTTGACGAAGGCGTCGATGTGCGACGGTTCGGCGTACAGGAAGACCGAGGTGACACCGGCCAGGGCGGCGGGGAACGTCGCGGGGTCACTGAGGTCGCACGTGGCGATCGACGGGTCGCCGGGCTGGCGGGAGGCCGGGCGGACGGGCAGGCCGCGGCGACGCAGGATGGCGATGAGCTCAGTGGCGACGGCGCCACGCGCGCCGGTAACAAGGGTGGTCATATCGGGAAATGCCTTTCTGGTGATGATTCTGGGGCTTTGTAGGCAGGCCGCTTGGGTCATGGTGTGGCTGAACGCGTTGTCACGGCTGAGCTCTGTATGGCGTTCTCAGTGGTGGCGCGGCTGAGCCTTGCGCGGCAGGAGCCACACCAGGGCGCAGCAGGCGATCACGGCGACGACCACGACGAGCAGGCTGCCGGTCGCGGCCTCCATCTGATCGCCGGTACGGAAGTAGACGGTGGTCACGGCCGCGGCGCCGATGGCGTTGGCCAGCTGCTGAACCGCGGAGAGCGACCCGCTGGCGCTGCCGGCCTCACGCGGGTCGATGTCACCCAGGGTGACGTCATAGATGGTGCCGAAGCAGGTGCCCATGCCCAGCCCGATGACCAGCGCCGCCAGGACGAGCGCCCAGGCGCCGTCCACGGCTCCGGAGACGACGGCCAGCAGCCAGCTGGTGCCGATCAGCGCGATGGTCAGACCGATGGTGATCAGCGTGCGGCCGAGCCGGTCGATGAGCCGGTGGCAGGCCACCGAGGCGATGACGATGCCCACCGCCACCGGGGCCAGGCCGAGCGCCGCCTGTACGGGCGTGAAGCGCAGGCCGTACTGCATGAACAGCACGAGCACGTACAGCAGGCCAGACACGGCCGCGAAGAAGACCATGCCCAGGACCAGGCCGGCGGTGAAGCCGCGGTTGCGCAGGAGCGACGGCTCGATCAGCGGGTTGGTGGCGGTGCGCTGGCGTACGCAGAACAGGCCGAAGAACACCAGCCCGCCGGCCAGGCACAGGATCGGGACGAGCCGCCACCCATGGGCCGAGCCGTCGATCAGGCCGTACAGGAGACCCACCATGGTCACCGCCAGCATCCCGGCGCCAACACCGTCCACACCGGATCCACTGGAGCGATCACCGGGAGCGTCGGCGGGCAGAAGCCGGGTGGCGGCGACGATCGCGGCGCCCCCGAGCATGATGTTGATCAGGAACATCGACCGCCACCCCAGGCCGAACAGGTCGGCCTCGATCAGAAAGCCCGCCACCACCGGCCCCCCGACCGAAGAGACGCCAAGCGCGGGGGCGAACACGCTGAAGGCCTTGCCAAGCTGATCACGGGGAAAGACGGCCCCCAGGATGCCGAACCCCTGGGGGATCATCAGCGCCCCGAACCCGCCCTGCACCAGCCGGGCACCGATGAGCACACCGGGACTGACCGCCAGCCCGCAGGCGACGGACGCGAGCGTGAAACCGGTGATGCCGAGAAGGAAGAGGCGGCGGCGGCCGTAACGGTCGCCGAGCCGCCCGCCGACCACCAGCAGGACCCCGAGCGCCAGCGCGTACGCGGCGCCGAGCCACTGGATGAGGGCCGCTCCCCCGCCGAGGTCGGCCGCGATGGTGGGGGCGGCGACGTTGGTGATCGTCGCGTCGAGCAGGTCCAGGACGGCGGCGGCGATGATGACGCCCAGGACGGCCCACCGCCGGTCCGCCTGGACGGGTGAGGCACGGATGAGTGCGGACATGCGGATCCCCTCGATAGAATGCGTACGTGACACAAAGAGTGCGCCACGCAAAGATTGTGTGACGCACATAAATATGAGGTACGGAGCAACCTGGTGTCAAACCGAGCGGAAACGCTGAAGCGGATCATCGACGAGAGCCAGCGGCACTATGCGGCATATGCGCTGTTCAATCAGGCGCTGGCCGACCATCTGGGCATTCACCCGACAGACCTGCAGTGCGTGGCACTGCTGGACCTGGAGGCAGGGCCGGTGAGCACCGGGGAGATCGCCCGGCTGACGGGCCTGACGCCCGGCTCCGCCACGCGCCTGGTGGACCGGCTGGAGAAAGCGGGTCTCGTCGTACGGCACACCGATCCGGCGGACCGCAGGCGGGCGCTGGTCGCCCTCGCCCCCTCGGCCCAGGCCAGGATCGGTGCTGCCTGGGAGACGCCGGGCAAGGCGTTCGCCGAGGTGATGGAGACGTATTCGGACGCGGAGCTGGCCGTGATCGCCGACTACCTGCGCCGGGCCGGCGCCGTCGGCCGCGCCCAGGCCGAACGCCTCAGCAAAGGGGCATGAACGCACCTGGCCCCGCACAGTCGGAGCTGGGCGGGGCCAGGGGTGAAACGATCTTCCGTTAGTCCAGGTAGTCGCGCAGCACCTGGGACCGGGACGGGTGACGCAGCTTGGACATCGTCTTCGACTCGATCTGCCGGATGCGCTCACGCGTCACCCCGTAGACCTTGCCGATCTCGTCGAGTGTCTTCGGCTGCCCGTCGGTGAGGCCGAACCGCATCGACACGACGCCCGCTTCCCGCTCCGACAACGTGTCGAGAACGGAGTGCAGCTGCTCCTGGAGCAGCGTGAAGCTGACGGCGTCGGCCGGCACGATGGCCTCGGAGTCCTCGATGAGGTCACCGAACTCGCTGTCGCCCTCCTCACCGAGGGGGGTGTGCAGCGAGATGGGCTCGCGACCGTATTTCTGGACCTCGACCACCTTCTCGGGGGTCATGTCCAGCTCGCGGGCCAGCTCTTCCGGCGTGGGCTCCCGGCCGAGGTCCTGCAGCATCTGCCGCTGAACCCGGGCCAGCTTGTTGATCACTTCGACCATGTGGACCGGGATGCGGATGGTCCGCGCCTGGTCGGCCATGGCGCGGGTGATCGCCTGCCGGATCCACCACGTGGCGTAGGTGGAGAACTTGTAGCCCTTGGTGTAGTCGAACTTCTCGACCGCGCGGATCAGGCCGAGGTTGCCCTCCTGGATCAGGTCCAGGAACAGCATGCCGCGTCCGGTGTAGCGCTTGGCCAGCGAGACCACCAGACGGAGGTTGGCCTCCAGCAGGTGGTTTTTGGCCCGGCGGCCGTCCTCGGCGATCCACTCGAGCTCGGCCCGGACGTCGACCGGCAGACCCTCGGTCTCGCCGCCGCCCAGCTGCTCCTCGGCGAACAGTCCCGCCTCGATGCGCTTGGCCAGCTCGACCTCCTGCTCGGCGTTGAGCAGGGGGACCTTGCCGATCTGCTTGAGGTAGTCCTTGACCGGGTCGGCGGTGGCGCCGGCGGCGGCCACCTGCGCGACCGGCGCGTCATCGTCGTCGTCGGAGAGGATGAGGACTTCGTCCTCGGTCTTCTCCGTGGCGGCGACGGCTGCCACGTCGGCGGCCTTGGGCTCTTCCTCGGTGTCGTCGTCGGAGTCGCCCTCGGAGTCGGAGTCGTCCGCGGCGACGATCTCCTCGTCCTCGACCTCGATGTCTTCGAGGTCCTCGAGCTCGACGTCTCCCTCGAGCTCGATGTCCTCGTCGTCGTCGACGCCCTCAGGGCTCTTCGGCTTGGTCTCGGCAGGCCCAGCGCTCTTCGGCTCGGCCTTCTTGGCGGGCACGGCCGCCTTCTTCGCCGCCGGAGCGGCCTTCTTGGCGGGAGCCGCCTTCTTGGGGGCGGGCTCGGCTTCGGCGGCGCCCACGACCGCGGTCACGGTCTCAGGCTGCTGCTCTTTGGCGGCCGCTGCGGCCTTGGTCTTGACGGGGGCAGCGGTACGGCGCTTTGCTGGACCACGAGACTTTTTCGGCGCAGCCGAATCCGCGGCGGTCACCACCACGGTCACGCCCTCTTTACTGAGGTTCCGCAAAAATGCGGCGGCGTGAGACATGGGGATGTCCGCCTCCTCGAAGGCCTGACGGACATCCTCAGACTCGAGGAAACCCTGCGAGCGCCCACGCTCGAGCAGTCGCTGAATGACGGGCTCGTTCAGCTCTTGTGGCTTCGAGCGAGTCGAACTTGCAGGCGACACGAACACCTCTCGAACGAACGCGTGGCGACAATGGACCCAGATGCCCGCTGGGGGGCTGTTGCCTCTCTCGGAGAACGATGCGGCCGTGCGGATCGCGACGGACCTGTCCAGCATTCTGGCACGACCACGCACTCCATACGGCCACCTCCCGGCGGTTGACCTCCACCCTAGGCCGACCCAGACAGTAGTGCGTACGTAAGCGCGGCACTGATACCCGAAAGCAACCCTTATGACTGATTCATTCAGTCACTCTTCGTGGCGGGCGGCACGTGGATAGCCAGGGCGGTAACGTCATCATCCTGTTCATATCCAGACAACATCCGGTCAACCAGGAAGTCCAGCAACATGTGCGGACTACTGACCACCTCAGGCGGCGCTTCGGTCACAACACTGCAAAGCTCTGCGAGTCCTGCGTCCAAACCGCGTTTCCGGTTCTCCACCAAGCCGTCTGAGTAGAGCACGGCGGTGTGTCCAGGCGGCACCACGAACCGGAACTGCCGGCGGCTGGTCGGCCAGCCGAGCGGCGTGCCCGGCTCGACGTCGCCCAGGACCGCGGTGCCCTGCGGGGAGACCAGGACGGGCGGCGGATGACCCGCCAGAGCCAGCGTGCCCTCGCCGGTGACGGGCTCGACCACCATGTAGGCGAGGGTCGTGACCTGCTCCTCCTCCTCGGTGGCGTCGAAGACTCGGTCGAGGCCGGTGAGCACGGCCGCGGGCGGCGGGTTGGTCAGCGCCAGGGCGCGCATGGCGTTGCGGATGCGGCCCATGCCGGCCGCGGCCTTGACGCCCTTGCCCATGACGTCGCCCACGACCGCCGCGACCCGGCCGTCCTGCAGCACGAAGGCGTCGTACCAGTCGCCGCCGACCTGCACGTGACGGCTGCCCGAGCGGAACCGCTGGGCCAGCACCAGGCCCTTGACCACCGGCAGGCGGTCGGGCAGCAGGCTGCGCTGGAGCGTCTCGGCGGTGCGGTGCTCGCGTTCGAACAGCGTGGCCCGCTCCACGGCGAGCGCGCACTGCCCGGCGAGCGCCTCCAGGAAGACGCCGTCCTCCTGGGAGATCTTCTGCGGCCTAGTGAAGGAGAAGCGCAGCGCGCCCAGCGCCCGCCCGGCCGCCAGCAGCGGCAGTCCGACCCAGGCCCGCTCGTCACTGTGCGTGAGATAATTGGTCAGCACCTGCTCGTCGCCACCGGCTTCGAGAAGCTGCGATTTCAGCCTGTCGGGCGACTCGGCGAAGACCGGCCGGCGGCTGTTGACCGCCATCGTCATCACGCTGGAGGAGGAGAGCGGGATCTCCTCGCCGAGCGTGTCGGACGCCTCGGGGACGCCCTCGCCGTTGATCAGCTTGAGCGCGGCGCGGTCGGGGTCGAGCAGCGCGACCGCGGAACGGTCGGCGGCCAGGGCGGTGCGGCCGACGTCGATGATGACCTGCACCACCTGCTCGACGGTGAGCGCCTCGGCCAGCTGGGCGGTGGCGCCCTGCAGTCGCGCGGTGCGCAGGGCCGCGGCGCCGAGCTGGTCGGTCAGCCTGCCGCGCATCTCCTCGGCCTCGCGCTGCGGGGTCACGTCGGTGTTGGCGCCGACCCACTCCACGACCCTGCCGTGCCTGATGATGGGCACGGCCCGCACCTCGAAGTGGCGGTAACCGCTGGCCCGGGTGCGCACGCGATAGTTCCACTCGAACATGGTGCGGCCGCGCAGCGCCTCCTTCCAGGCTTCCTCGGTCTGCTGGCGTTCCTCCGGATGCACGGCCTCCAGCCAGCCCAGGGCGAGGTATTCCTCCAGCCCCTGGCCGGTGATGGCGCGCCACTGCGGCGCGTCCTCCACCACCGTGCCGGTCGGCGAGGTGATCCAGACGAGCTGCGACTGCGCCTCGACCAGCGAGCGGTAGCGCTCCTCGCTGCGGCGCAGGTCCTCTTCGATCTGGCGGCTCTCGGTCACGTCGAGGCCGATGAGCGCGATCGCCCGCAACTCGCCCGCGTCGTCGTGCACCGGCGAGAACGACAGCGACCAGTGCCTGGTCTCCCCCTCGGACGAGCGCACGCGTACGCGGCTCTCGGTGACTGGAGAGTCGCTCTCGGTGACGGCCTGGACCGCATGGGTGATGAGCTGGCTGAGGTCGGCCGTCAGCGTCTCGGCGGGCGAGCGGCCGACGAGCCGCTCGGCGGGTACGCCGACGACCTCGGTGAACACGTCGTTGACCAGTTGTACGTGGCCGGCGGCGTCGAAGAACGCGAAGGCGAACTCCGCCTCCGACAGCATGCCCTTGAAGAGGGCGGAGTCTGAGATGTCCACATCCGACTCCCGGGGACGGGGAACGGAGGTCTCGGCGCTCATGGTCGGCACCTCCGTCGCGTGCCAGGGTCTCCCACGCGGCACATCTCCATAACTGTGTATCGGCGTAGCGCAGCTCCGGGCGACCGGATTCTGCAGTACATCATCGGCGATGGGCAGGCGCGGACGGAAGCCCCGGCCGCCATACGGTCAACGCATCCTGTCAAAATCGCTCCACGTTGCGCAGCAAGATCAGGCTACTTGGGCTTGGCCGCGCGCTTGGCCTCCTGCTTGGCGGCCCGAACGCGACCCAGTGTGTCGGCGTCGACCACATCCGCTACCGAACGCAACGACCCCTCCTCGCCATAGGGTCCAGCCGCCTCGCGCCATCCTGGCGGTTGAACCCCCATTTGCTTGCCGAGCAATGCCAAAAATATCTGAGCCTTCTGCTTGCCGAAGCCGGGAAGTCCCAGGAGCCGGTTGAGCAACTCTTTGCCGTCGGCGACGTCACTCCAGACCCGCTCGGGATTGCCGTCGTAGTGCTCCACGAGGTAGGCGGCCAGCTGCTGGACCCGGTCCGCCATCGCCTTGGGGTAGCGGTGCACGGCCGGCTTGGCGGCCAGCAGCGCGGCGAACTCCTCGGGATCGCGAGCCGCGATCTCCTCCGCCGTGAGGTCGTGCCCGAGGCGTTCGGAGATGGTGTGAGGCCCCGTGAACGCCCATTCCATCGGGATCTGCTGATCGAGCAGCATGCCGACGAGCAGGGCGAGCGGACTTCGGCCGAGGAGATCGTCGGCCTCCGTCCGCTGGGCGAGCTGGATGCGCATGGGAACAGCTTCGCACGAATGCGGTTCCGAAGAAGCGAACACAAGCGTTGTGGAGGCTTGACACTCAGCCGAGAAAAGATGAAATGGGAGCGCAAGTCGCCCTGCATCCATTCCCTGGGGGTTTGCCCCGGGGCTCCAGAGGAATCTCACATCTATGCTCGCTCTGGCCACACGCTTCCTCAGGGAGCCGGTCAGTCTCAGGCTGGCCGAAGAGTTCCTGACCATACCCGTGGACACCATCGACCGCTGCGTGTCCGACGTCTGCGCCTGCGCGCAGCACCTCGGCATCTCCCCGACGCCCGATGTCATCGAACGCATCGCCCGCGAACATCTACTGGCGATCGTGAACTCCGCACCGCCGCCCCGGACTCCCCGATAACATCGGGGTCACCAGGCCGCGTTCTACGCACCGTTTCGGCCTGGAATGCGAGAGAGTGAGGGCGTGCGCCGACACCGACGAGATCCCCGGGAGAGCACCCCACCAGACGATGTGTTCAAGGAGATGGTGCAGGCGGCTCGCGAGCTTCTGGCCGTGCGCAGCCCTCTTGACGCGGAGCTGATGGTCTCCGACATGATCGGAGCCTGGTGGGGCAGGCGCGTCAGGGGTGGTGATGTCGAACAGGTACTCGGCGAGGGTCTTGTCGACTACGCCGCCAAGGCCGGCACTCCGGCGTCGCTGACGCTGCTCATCTGCCTGGCCTATCTCGGCACGGCCCGCCAGGGCGCCAAGGCGGAGGGCGCGGCGCTGGCGATGATGGAGTCGGGCGTGGCCCGGCCCGGCTGGGCCGACCGGGTGGGCGCGGTCAAGCCGACTGGCTGCTACGTCTCCCGCGACGCCTACGGCGACCAGGACACCGTGATCTGCACGTTCGGCTACCGCTGGAGCGAGGGCCCCCGCGATGAGCAGGCGGGCGGCGAGACGCCGGCGACCTTCGAGCGCGAGCAGGACCGGCACGCGCTGGTCATGGTCGTCGACCACAACATGTCGGGCATGGCGCGCGACGCCTGGGTCTCCTCCCAGGTCGACACGCTGCTGGACAAGGCACGGGTCGAGGCGGCCGGCAACCCGATGCTGCTGTTCGAGGAGATCGAGCCCCAGCAGGCCAGGGCGCTGCTGGAGTCGGCCATGAAGGCCACCAGGGAGCCGAAGACCCCGCCGCCGGTCAGCGACAGCTACAGCGCCTACCACGCCTTCGCCCGCGCCCGGCTCAAGGCCCTCCCGCCGGGCCGCAAGCGCCCCGCTCCCCTGCACATCGAGGCTCCCTACAGCCGCGAACGGCGGGCGATGCTGGCCGCGGAGTTCCTCGCCTCCGACGCGGCCGAGCACCTGTCCGACCCGTCGGCGGCCTCGCGGTGCGCCGACCACATCATCGACTACGGCTGCGAGCAGGACTTCAACCGGCCGCTGCGGGTGAGCCCGACCAAGTGCGAGACGTTCCTGCTCGACTGGCTGCCGCGCAAGGTGATGTTAAGCGTGGCCGAGCAGGAGGCCATGCCGCACGTACTGTCGGCGTGGATCCGCTTCGCCGCCCGCCGCACCGGCCTGCCCGACACGGGGCTCAAGGACACGCTGGACGCCGTGTGGGAGGCGACCGGCAAGTTCCCGGAGGCCTACCGGGATCCGACCTCGTTCGGCCTGGACCGGCCGCTGCTGGAGCGGCTGCTGCCGGACGGCGACCTGTCGGCGCTGGCCAGGCGGGCCTTCGCCTTCCCGTTCCTGCAAGGCGTGCACGGCGGCATCGACCTGGACGCGCTCAATCCGGCCGACGAGGCCGACCGGCGTACCCTCCTGGAGATCGACCACGTCGGCGCCATCGACGAGGAGCACCTGGCCTGGCACGAGGAGATCGCCGCGCGGCTGTGGGACGGGGACCCGCCGCAACTGTGGGAGGCGGCCCAGCGGCTGCTCGACCTCGGTCACGACCGCCACGACGTGCTGCACGTGCTCATCGAGATCGCCGAGCGCATCGGCGGCGACCCGGACGAACTCGCCTCCGCCCTCGACGACATCGCCGACATCCCTGACGAGATCTAGCGCGCCGTACGCCCGCCCCGCCGTCTGGTGCGCGAGGTACGGCCGCCTTGATTTAGCGCGACGTACACCCGGCTCGCCAGATACGCCCGCCTTGCCCTCTGGAGCGGCGTACGCCCGTGTCACCGCGGGCCGGCGTCCGTGACCCCGTCGTCGCGCTGAGGTGGCCGTTACCGCCATGATGGGAGCATGGTGATCGACCTCAACGCGGATCTGGGCGAGGGCTTCGGCGTCTGGCGGCTGGGCGACGACCTGGCGCTGCTCGACATCGTCACGAGCGCGAACGTCGCCTGCGGATTCCACGCCGGCGACCCGGTGACGATCAGGCGCACCTGCGCGGCCGCCGTGGACCGGGGTGTGGCGATCGGGGCGCAGGTGTCCTATCGCGACCTGGCCCACTTCGGGCGCAGGGAGATGGACGTCGAGCCGGAGGAGCTCTGCGCCGAGGTGCTCTACCAGCTCGCGGCCGTCGACGGCATCGCGCGGGCCATGGGCGGCCGGGTCTCCTACGTCAAGCCGCACGGCGCGCTCTACAACCGCATCTGCCGCGACGAGGAGCAGGCCGCCGCGGTGATCGAGGCCGTGGCCGACTACGACCCCTCCCTGCCGGTGCTCACACTGCCCGGCTCGGTGGTGCACGGGGCGGCCGCCGCCGAGGGCGTGCCGACGATCACCGAGGCGTTCGCCGACCGTGCCTACACGGCCGCCGGGACGCTGGTCTCGCGGCGCGAGCCCGGAGCGGTGATCCACGATGTCGCCACGGTCTCCGCCCGCGCCGTGCGAATGGCCGTCGAGGGCCGGGTGACCGCCGTGGACGGCAGCCCGGTGTCGGTCTCCGCCCGGTCCATCTGCGTGCACGGGGACACACCCGACGCGGTACGACTGGCGCAGGCCGTACGCGATGGGCTGCTGGAGGCGGGAGTGGTTCTGCAGGCCTTCGCATGATCCGGATGGCCGGGGAGCACGGGCTGCTCGTGGAGACGGGGTCACTGGCCGTGTCGCACCGGCTCGACGCGGTGCTGCGTGCCGCGCGGCCCGCTGGGGTGGTGGAGATCGTGCCGGGGCCCGAGACGGTGCTGGTGGTGGCGCCGGGAGCGGACCAGGGGCGGCTGCGGTCGCGGCTCGACGAACTGCTCGGCGAGGCGCTCAAGCCCGGAGGGCCTGGCGAGGTGGTCGAGTCCCGGGAACCTGGCGAAGTGCTCGGGTCCCCGGAGCCTGGCGGGGCGCCCGAGTCCCGGGAGCCTGGCGGGGCCTTGTCCGGGGCCGCTGGGGGCGGAGTGCGGGAGGTCGTGGTCATTCCCGTTGTCTATGACGGGGAGGATCTCGATTCCGTGGCCGAGCTGGCCGGGATGTCGGTGGACGATGTGATCGCGCGGCACACCGGGCGGGAGCTGGTGGTGGGCTGGCTGGGGTTCGCGCCGGGGTTCGCGTATCTGACCGGGCTGGATCCGGCGCTCCACCTGCCACGGCTGGCGACGCCGCGCACGTCGGTGCCCGCCGGTTCGGTGGCGATCGCCGGTCCCTACGCCGCGATCTACCCCACCGCCTCGCCGGGCGGGTGGCGGCTGCTGGGCCGTACGACGACGCGGATCTGGGACGTCGACGCCGACCCGCCGTCGCTGTTCCGGCCCGGGACCCGCGTACGGTTCGAGCCGGCATGATCGAAGTGCTCGCGCCGGGCCCCTACGCGACCGTCCAGGACCTGGGCCGCCCCGGCTACGCGCACCTGGGCGTGCCACGCTCCGGCGCGGCCGACGAGGCGAGCCTGCGGCTGGGCAACCGGCTCGTCGGCAACCCCGAGGACGCGGCGGGGATCGAGCTGACGTACGGAGGGGCGCGGCTGGCGTTCCGCTCGGGCGCCTGGGTCGCGGTCACGGGCGCGCCCTGCCCACTGATCGAGCCTTCGCCCACCACAGTGGTGGCCGGGATGAATGTGCCGTTCTGGGTTCCGGCCGGGAGTGAGTTGCGGTTCGGGGCACCCGTATGGGGGTTGCGGACCTATCTGACCGTTCGGGGCGGGATCGCCGTCGAGCCGGTGCTCGGCAGCCGTTCCACGGATTCGCTGTCCGGGCTCGGCCCGGTGCCGCTGCGCCAGGGGACCGTGCTCCCGGTGGGCGGCTCCGGCGGCCTGGTGGAGATCTCGGTGGATCTGGCACCCGCCGGGGAGCCACCGCCCGCCGTACTACGGATCGTGCCGGGGCCGCGCGACGACTGGTTCGCGCCGGACGCGCTCGCCGAGCTCTGCGCCGAGCCGTACGAGGTGAGTCAGGACAGCAACCGCGTGGGAGTACGCCTGCACGGCCGGGAGCTGGCGCGGACGCGCGAAGGCGAGCTGCCCAGTGAGGGCATGGTGACAGGGGCGGTGCAGGTGCCGCCGAGCGGGCAGCCGATCATCTTCCTCACCGACCACCCGCCGACCGGCGGCTACCCGGTGATCGGCGTGGTGCGGTCGGCGGACCTGCCGATCGCCGCCCAGCTCCGGCCGGGTGACGGCGTGCGGTTCACAGTTCGACCTGGCCGACGACGCACGTGACACTGGAGCCGCCCACCCAGACCACCGGCTCCGGACCGTCCTCGGGGCTCTGGCCGGTGGTGATGTGGACGCGTCCGGCGCGACCCAGCATGGTGCCCTGGCCGGCCACGTAGGGGGCCGTGACGCGGCCGGTGCGCAGTAGCCACTGGGCGACCGAGGCGTTCAGGCTGCCGGTCACCGGATCCTCGACCGTACTGCCGTTGACCGGGAAGAACGCCCGCAGCTCGAGCGCGAGCGGCGACCCCGGCGGGTAGGGGCCCACCACGCCCAGGTCGATGTCGACCGGGCCGGGGCGCAGCGCGAGCACCTCGTCCGCGCTCCGCAGCAGCACCGCCACCCAGCCGGGCCCGTTGTCGGCCCACTCGGCGTCGACGATCTCGTCGCGGCCGATGCCCAGCATGCCCGCGATGCGCTCGACGAGCGACTCGTCCACCGCCCCCGACCGCAGTAGCGCGGGCGCGGCGAACGCCAGCCCGCCATCCGTCCCGCGCAACGTCACCAGCCCGGCGCCGCACTCCTGCACGACCGTCTCCGGCTCCTTCGGTGTGCCTCCGTTCTCCAGCCATGCGTGGCAGGTGCCCAGCGTGGGGTGCCCGGCGAAGGGCAGCTCGCTCGTCGGGGTGAAGATCCGCACCCGGTAGTCGGCGCCGGGAGCGGTGGGAGGCAGGACGAAGGTGGTTTCGGACAGGTTCGTCCAGTGGGCGAACCGCTGCATCTCCTCGGTGCTCAGGCCGTCGCCGTCGAGGACCACCGCGAGCGGGTTTCCCTGGTACGGCGTGGCGGTGAAGACGTCGACTTGGCGGAAGGTGCGCAACATACGTCAAGTATCTACTCAAGCCCCCGAACGTCCTGATCACGCCGCCTACCGCCTACCTGGCCCAGGCGGTGCGGCTCGACGGCCGGCGATCCCAGCCCGCACTCATGAACGGCCGGCCATCCCAACCCACACCCGCCATCAGTTCTCGGGCGGGGTGGGAGATCGCTCCCACACCCGCCATTAGTCCTCAGGCGGGGTGGCGGTGAGGAGGGCGCGGACGCGGGAGAGCGCGTCGTCGAGCAGGCTCTCGGGGACGGGCTCGAACAGGTCGGTCGTCATTCGCCCGTTCTTGGCCTCCCAGACCCCCGCGACCCGCCCCCGGTGCACGATGACCGGCGAGATCCAGCCTGCCTGGCGGCTGACCTTGGGTTTGGCGGCGGCGGGGAGCAGCGGTGTGAGGGTGCGGGGGGCGGCCAGAATGTACTGGTCGAAGCCCGGCAACAGGTGCACGTCCTCGGACGGCTCGGTGGCGGCGAGCTCGTCGAGCTGCTCGGTGAGCGCGAGCAGCGTGTGCCCGTCATCGGTCTCGATCTCGGTCAGCTCCGGAGCCAGGTCGCGGAACCAGCCCTTGAGCACCGCCTTCCTGGCCACGCCCCCGAACAGCCAGGTGTCGAACATCTCCGGCGTCGCCGGCCCATGCGCGCCGAGGAAGGCCCGGGCCAGCCGCACGCCTGCCTCCTCGTACGGCGGCAGCTCCGACGGCCAGCCGGGCAGCCAGGCGCGAGGGGCGGTGAAGGTCACCCTGCCGTCGCGGGGTGGGCCGTAGCAGAGCTCGCCGAGGCGGGCGAGCGGCTTGAGCAGGGCGCCCCAACCGGAGGTCAGCGCCGCACGCAGGTGCTCGTCACCGGTGACCTCGACGACGGCCTCGACCAGCTCCTCCCGAGTCAGCGCGGGGCTTGGCGACGCGTCCGGGGTCAGCGCCGGGTCAGGGGAGGCGTCCCGGGTCAGGGCCGGGGACGCGGGTCGGGATGTTCGCAACGCTTCGGGGACCGCCTCGATGATCGCGGCGATCTCCGCCGCCGTGACGCCATGGCCGCGTTGCCAGTAGCCTTTCTCCCAGGTCCGCAGCGTGGCCAGCGCCGCGCAGTAGTCGGCCAGCTCGTCGGCGGGCAGCAGGTGCAGGGTGCCGCGCATGATCCACGTCTTGACCAGCGTGCGCTCCTCCCACAGCGCCCGGCCGATCCCGCCCGGGTCGGGCCGCGCGCTCCGCACCGCCACGGCCAGCTGCGCCGAGGAGGCGACCTGGGTCTGCACGCCGCACAGCCGGCGCGTGATCGCCACCGCGTCGCTCCCGTCGGCAGCGCTCACGAACTGCCTGCGCAGGCGCCAGGCGAGGATGTTGGGCCAGGTCAGCTGGATCGTCACGGCTTCACTTCTACACCGGCGCTACGACAGTTCCCCCAAGCCCCCCAGAGAGGCCACTGGTGCGGCGGGAACGATTCGGGCATAACCTGATTGATGACGGCTCAGACCTGACGGCAATGAAAGCCTGAGCCGCTGGAGCAGTCATGACTGAGGTGGCATCGCACGTCGGCGATCGTCAACACGCCTCGGACGGCCTGAACGCATCATGATCCAGGCAGAGCGCGGTCGTACGGTCCGGGCCCGTCCTCGCATGGAAGGGTCCAGCTTCGTCGGGCGCAGGCACGAGCTGGCCGCGGCCAGGAGAGGGCTGTCTCAGGCCCGGTTGCTGACCCTGACCGGCACCGGCGGTGTCGGCAAGACCCGGCTGGCGCACCGGGTCGCGGAAATCCTTCAGGGCGCCTACAAGGACGGCGTGGAGGTCGTCGAGCTGGCCACTCTGGAGGCCGGCCATCTGCTGGAGCCGGTCGTCGCCGGGGCGCTAGGACTGCGCGAGGCGGGACCCGACCCCATGGCCGCGCTGGTGGACCACCTGTCGGACAAGCGGATGCTGCTGGTCCTGGACAACTGCGAGCACCTGCTCGACGACTGCGCCCGCTTCGTGGCCCGGCTGCTGCGGGGCGCTCCCCGGGTGCGGATCCTGGCGACCAGCAGGCAGACGCTCAGTGTGTACGGCGAGCAGGTGCTGCAGATCTCGTCCCTGTCCGTGCCGGGCTCCAGCCGCCCCCTCAGCCACATCGCCCGGCAGGATTCGGTGCGCCTCTTCGTGGAGCGGGCGGCGAGTGCGGCGCCCGGCTTCTCCCTGGACACGAGCAACGCGGCGACCGTGGCCCGGCTGGCCCGGCGTCTGGAGGGGATCCCGCTGGCGATCGAGCTGGCCGCGGTGCAACTGCGCGCCTTGCCCTTGGAACAGCTGGCGCGCGAGCTGGACGAGCGCTTCGAGGTGCTGGCGACGGGGAGCCCCGCCGCGCTGCCCCGCCATCAGACGCTGCGCGCGACCATGGACTGGAGCTTCCGCCTGTGCTCACCGGCGGAGCGGCGGCTGTGGACCCGGCTGTCGATGTTCCCCGGCGGGGTCGACCTGGATGCCGCCGAGGCGGTGTGCTCGGGCGAGGGGATCTCCCCCGCCGAGGTGATCGATCTGGTGACCGGGTTGGTGGACAAGTCGATCCTGGTCTGCGAGCGGTGGGAGGCCGGGCTCAGGTATCGCATGCTGGAGAGCATCCGCGCGTACGGGTGCGAGCAGTTGTCGCCCGCCGAGAGGCGCGTACTGTGCCGGCGCTACATCGACCACTACCGCGATCTGGTCGACCGGCACCAGATCGACGAGATCGTCCCGGACCAGGCCGAGCGATACCTGCGCCTGCGGCAGGAGCTGCCCAACGTGCGCGTCGCACTCGAGCTGTGCCTCAGTGAGCCACGCCTGGCTCACGTGGGACTCGAGACGGCGTCGAGGCTGTGGTGCTTCTGGCTTCTGGCGGGCGCACTCACCGAGGGCCGCTACTGGCTGGAGCGCGCCCTGGAGCTGGTGCGTACGCCCGACAGCGCGCGGGCGACGGCGCTCTGGGTGGACAGCATGCTCGCCCTGCGCCAGGGCGACCTGGCGGCGGCAGTGCCGAGACTGCGGGAATGCCACCTCATCGCCCGGCAGCAGGGGAACGAGGCCGTCCTGCCGTTCGCCATCCGGACCTCCGGTGTCGCGGCGTTCTCCACGGGTGACACCCAGCGTGGCCTCGCGCTCCTGGAGGAGTCGCTCGCCCTCTTCAGGGCCGCCGGAAACGTTCACGGCGTCGTGCTCAACCTGTACTACGCGGCGACGTACGGCTCGATCGAGAACCCGGAGCGGGCCGTCCGGCTGGGCGAGGAGCTTCTGGCGCTGTGCGAGACCCATCACATGGTGGTGTCCCGCGGGTACGCCCAGCTGGCGCTCGGTATCGCCTTGTGGAACCTGGGTGACTACCCACGAGCAGACGCGCTGGTGAGAGCGGCCGCCGAGTTGACCGAAGAGGTCAACGACCGCTGGTGCCTCACGCAGTGCCTGGAGGTGCTGGCGTGGATCGCCGGTGCGCGTGGGGAGCATGAACGGGCCGCCCGGATGCTGGGGGCGGCGCACTCGCTGTGGCAGGCGGCGGACGCCTCACCCACTCGGCTGTGGTACCACGCGAAATGGCACGAGCGCTGCGCGGAGCAGGCCCGCAAGACGCTGGGGAATCGGGCGTTCGCGGCGAGCTTCCGAGACGGGACGCGACTCGGCGTGGAAGGCGTGCTCACCTGTGATGTGCTGACTTGTGCGGGGAAGGACTGAATCCGTCAGACTTCGCGGCGCAGTCGGCGGAGAGTTCGAACCAGACGGTTTTCCCACTGGGCGCGGATTCACTGCCCCAGCAGCAGGCCAGCAGGTCGATCAGGTCCAGTCCGCGGCCGTGCTCGTCGCCCGGCGTGGCCTGGTGGAGACAGAGCGGCGCGGTGCCCGCGTCCTCGACCTCGCCGCGCAGCAGGCCGTCACTGGCGTAGAGGGTGAACCGGTGCGGTCCCGGCGCATGGCGCAACGCGTTGGTGACGAGCTCGCTGACCAGGAGCTCGGCGACCTCGGCCAGCTCATCGAGCCCCCATGCGGCGAGACGGGCACGGGTGAGACGTCGCGCCTCGGGCACCGAGGACATGCCCGGGGAAAGCGACCAGGAGGCGACCTCCATACCGGAGAGGTGGCCGGAGCCGGTGACCAGCTCCCCGAGGCGCCGGATGCCGGCCTTGAGGCGGTCCCAGACCGGCGTGTGGCTGTCCCAGGGCATGACCCTGTCCCCCGGGTCGTCCTGCCAGAGTGTGCTCTCGGTCATGAGCGCGGATCCGGAGTTCTGGTTCATGCTGCCCGTCCGAGGTGGCAGTAGTGGGCGGGAACGCTACGCCCGTCGGGCAGGATCTCACCGTTGTCCTCGAAGACCACCACGCCGTTGCACAGCAGACCCCACCCCTGCTCGGGATGGAAGGCCACCAGGCGCGCGGCCTCGCGGTCACAGCCGTATGCGGATGGGCACCGAGGCTGGTGCTGACACATGATCATTCCTTGGTTCGGTCGCCGCTGTCACGACGTTCTTTGCTGACAGAACCAGCATGCGCATGCGGACCGTGGATGTAGGACGGGATAAATGCCCGGATGATTACCCGTTCCTACCTACGTAGGTAACCAGCGCGTAGGTATGGAGCGGCTATCATCGCAGGTCAGGACGCCATCAGCTGGGTGACCGCTCACACCGGGCGCACCGAACTCGCGCGGCCGAGATGAGTTAGCCTGAAATTGTC
The DNA here is from genome assembly GCF_044460705.1 of Nonomuraea sp. NPDC050022. Lineage (NCBI taxonomy): Bacteria > Bacillati > Actinomycetota > Actinomycetes > Streptosporangiales > Streptosporangiaceae > Nonomuraea > Nonomuraea sp. NPDC050022. The sequence goes on along the minus strand of NZ_JBITKE010000009.1, from coordinate 296,056 downwards.
ATGGGGACGATGACACGGCGGCAAGCGGGGAACCTGCCAGCCGAATTGACGAGTTTCGTTGGTCGTCGGCATGAGCTAACCGAGACCAAACGTCTGCTTTCCGCTGGCCGGATGGTGACGTTGACCGGCGTCGGCGGAGTGGGCAAGACACGGCTGGCGCTGAGGGTCGCCGCGGAGATGTCACGGGCCTTCCCTGACGGGGCGTGGTTCATCGATCTGGCGCCGCTGGTGGCCGAAGAGCTGCTCACGGAGACCATCGCCGACACGATCGGCTGCCGCCAGCCGAACGTGGCCGCGCTGTCGGAGCATCTGCTCAACAAGCGCCTGCTCTTGGTGTTGGACAACTGCGAGCATGTGCTGAACGAATGCGCCATCCTGTCCAGCAAGCTGCTCTCCGCGACGACCGAGCTGCACATTCTCGCGACCAGCCGGCAGTCGCTCCAGGTGCCGAGTGAGCACCTCCTGGAAGTGCCGCCGTTGACCGTATACGGGACGGGCGATGCGATGGTCGCGACCCCCGACGCGCGCTACGAGGCGGTGAGACTGTTCGAGGACCGTGCGGCGGCCGTCGTGCCGGGTTTCACCGTCGATGCCGCCAACAGCGTGGCGGTGACGCGGCTGTGCCAGCGGCTCGACGGGATTCCGCTGGCCATCGAGCTCGCGGCGGTGCGCATGCGGGCATTGTCCGTCGACCAGATCCTCGAACGGCTGAACAACCGGTTCCGGTTGCTGGCGACGGAACGCTCGGTCGCGGTGCCCCGCCAGAAGACGCTGCGGGCGTTGGTGGACTGGAGTCATGACCTGTGCTCGCCTGAGGAACGGCTGCTGTGGGAACGGCTGTCGGTGTTCTCCGGCGGCTGCGATCTGGAAGCGGTCGAAGAGGTGTGCTCGGGCGACGGGATCGCCCGGGAGGACATCCCCAGCCTGCTGATAGAGCTGGTCGACAAGTCGATCCTGCTGCGGAAGACGCAGGACACCGGCGTACGTTTCGAGATGCTGGAGACGCTGCGCCAGTACGGTTGGGAACGGCTCACCGATTCCCGCCAGGAGACGACGCTTCGGCTGCGGCATCGCGACTGGTGCCGCGAGTTGGCCGCGCGGGCGGAGGCCGAGTGGTTCGGCGAGAGCCAGATGGAATGGCTCGTCCGGATCCGTCAGGAGCAGGCCAACGTACGGGGGGCGCTGGAATTCTGCTTGACCGAGCCGGGCCAGGCCTGGGCCGCCCTCGAGATCGCCGCCGCGATGTGGAGCCACCGGCTTTCGTGGAGCTCCCCCAGCGAAGGACACCACTGGCTGGAGCGGGCGCTGGCCCAGGAGCCCCGCCCCATCGCCGCGCGGGCCAAGGCCCTGTGGGTCGACGCGTGGCTCCTGCTGCTGCAGGGCGACCTCTCCGCCGCACAACCACTGCTGCTGGAGTGCCGTGCGCTGGCCGAGCGGCTGGGTGATGAGGCGCAACTCGCCGGCGCGCTGCACATCACCGGTTTCTCCGCGCTGCTGGCCGGAGACTTCGCCCGATCGTTCGCTCTCCTGGAAGAGGCCCTGGTCCGCCGCCGCGCCCTCGGCCACCGGGGTCATTCATGGGTCGCCCTCTTCCAGCTGAGCATGGTCACCGTGGTCATGAACGATCCCCGCTCGACGGCGCTCTGCCAGGAGGCCTTGGAGACATCCCAGAAGGCGCACGCGGACTGGTCCGTGTCCTACGCGTTGTGGATCACGGCCCTGGACCGGTGGCGGCACGATGATCCTGACACCGCCATCGCCATGATGCGCGACGCGCTGCGGTTCAAGCTGCGGTGCAACGACCATTTCGGCATCGCAGAAGGCCTGGAAGGGCTCGCCTGGATCATCGCCGACCAGCATCAGGACGGCCGCGCCGCTCAACTGCTGGGCGCCGCGCACATGGTCTGGCGCTCGATCGGGACCTCGCTCTCCGGACTCGGGCATCTGGCGGGTCTCCACGGCCGATGCGAGGCCCGGCTACGACAGAGCCTCAGGAACGAAGGGTTCACCGCGGCCTTCACGCGCGGCTCTGAGTTCACGCTCGACCAGGCCGTCGCCTACGCGCTGGAGGAGAAGCCGGGCAGAGGTACCGCGAGCCCCCCGCCCGAATCCGACGTCGCGTCCGTCCTGACCCGCAGAGAGCGAGAGATCGCCGAACTGGTCGCTCAAGGGCTGAGCAACAAGGAGATCGCGGAGACCCTGGTGATCGCCCAGCGCACCGCCGAAGGCCATGTCGAGAACATCCTGCGCAAGCTGAGTTTTACCTCCAGATCGCAGGTCGCCAAAGCCTGGAGCTCGCGACAGCAGGTCGGTAGACCGTGACCGTTCTCGCGGGTCCGGCGTCACGGACCGCCTCGGAGCCGCTCATCCGCATCCGTGGAGTGGGCAAGCGATTCGGCGGCACCACCGCGCTGGAAGGGGTGGATCTCGACCTCCACCACGGCGGCATTCTCGCCCTGCTCGGACAGAACGGCGCCGGAAAGTCGACGCTGATCAAGATCCTGGCCGGGGTCTATCGCGCCGACGAAGGTGAGATCGAGGTGGCCGGCCATCCGCTGGGCAGCCAGGCCGCCTCCCGCGGCATGTCGTTCGTCCACCAGGACCTCGGCCTCGTGGAGTGGATGAGCGTCGCCGAGAACATCGCCCTCGGCACCGGCTATCGCCGGCGCGGCGGTCTCATCTCCTGGCGCGGGGTACGCGAGCGCTGCGTGGCGGCTCTCCGATCCGTCGCGATCCGCCTCGACCCCGATGAGCGGATCGCCGGCCTCACCCGCGCCGAGCGGTCGCTCGTCGCCATCGCCCGCGCGCTGGCCGCCGAAACCGAGATCATCGTCCTCGACGAGCCGACCGCGAGCCTGTCCGCGCCCGACCGCGCCCGCCTGTTCGACGCTTTGCGCGCGCTACGTGACCGAGGTCACGGGATCGTGTACGTGAGCCACCGGCTCGACGAGGTGCGTGAGATCGCCGACAGGGTCGCGGTCCTGCGCAACGGGCGGCTCGTCAGCCAGGGGACCCTCACCGGCGGCGATTCCACCACCCTCGTACGTGACATCGTCGGCCGCGAACCGACGACCCACCGGCGCCCGAACCGCGACTTCGGAGAGGTGGTGCTGAGCCTCACCGGCGTACGCACCGGGCAGGCCGGCCCGATCAGCCTCGACCTGCGGGCCGGTGAGGCCATCGGTCTCGTCGGCCTCACCGGTGCCGGGCACGTGGATCTCGGCCGCGCTCTGGCCGGCGCGCACCCCATCCTCGCCGGCCACATGCTGCTCGACGGGCGGCCCTATGGTCCACGGTCGGTGTCGGCGGCCGTCGACGCGGGTGTCGGCCTGGTGACGAGCGACCGGCAGGAGGAAGGCGCCGCCCCGAGCCTCAGCGTCCGCGAGAACTTCCTGGCCAACCCCAGGGCACACGGCCGATCACCACTGAGCTGGATCCGGCCCCGCGCGGAGCGCGCCGAGGCGGCGGCGCTCGTCGCGTGCTTCGGCGTCCAACCCGCGGATGCCGAGGCGCCTCTTTCCACTCTGTCCGGCGGAAACCAGCAGAAGGTCATGATCGGCCGCTGGCTCGGCACGAACCGCCATGTCCTGATCCTCGAGGAGCCGACGGCCAGTGTCGATGTCGGCGCCAAACCCGAGATCTACCGACTCCTCGACGAAGCCCTGGCCGGCGGGCTGGCGGCCATCCTCGTCTCCACCGACTTCGAGGAAGTCGTGAACGTGTGTGATCGCGCCCTCATGTTCGTCCGGGGGACAGTGACCACCGAGGTGGCCGGTGCGGCCCTCACGGTCACCGCTCTCACCCACGCCGCGTCGGCCGCGCCCGCTGTCACTGGTGCGAATCCCCGATGACCACGAGAGCCCCGCGCCGGCGGCGCACCGCCGGTCACTTCATCGGCAGCTACGGACTACTCGCTCTGACGATCATCCTGTTCGTGGTGTTCTCGCTCGCCCTGCCGGACACCTTTCCCACGATGGCCAACCTGACGTCGATCCTCTCGACTCATTCGATCACCGCGATCCTGGCGCTGGGCGCGATGATCCCCATCGTCACGGGGAAGTTCGACCTGTCCATCGGCTATGGCCTCGGGCTCGGACACGTCGTGACCTTGCAACTCATCATCGCCGGCGGCTGGCCATGGCCCCTGGCCTGTCTCGGCGTGCTCATCGGCGGCGCGCTCGTCGGCGTGATCAACGGTCTCCTCGTCGAGTTCGCCAGGATCGACTCCTTCATCGCCACCCTGGGCACCGGCAGCGTGCTGTACGCCATCACGGGCTGGACGACCAAGGGCGCCAGGATCGTGCCCGGCCCGCAGGGTCTTCCGCCCGCCTTCACCGGCATATCCGACTCGACGTTCCTGGGCCTGCCCGCTCCCGCGTTCTATGTGCTCGTCCTCGCCGCGGTGCTCTGGCTCGTGCTCGAACGGCTCCCCGTCGGCCGGTACCTGTACGTCATCGGCTCGAACCCGCGGGCCGCCGACCTGATCGGCATCCCGACCCACCGGTACGTCGTCTACGCCTTCGTGGGCTCCGGGCTGGTCACCGGCTTCGCGGGCGTCCTGCTCGCCGCTCAGCAGCAGATCGGCAATCCGAGCGTCGGGATCGACTATCTGCTGCCGGCGTTCGTCTCGGCCCTGCTCGGCTCCACCGCGATCAGGCCCGGACGGGCCAACGCGCTCGGTACCGTCGTCGCCGTCGCCGTCCTCGCGATCGGCCTGTCGGGCATCGGTCAGCTGGGGGCGGACTTCTGGGTGACGCCGCTGTTCAACGGGGTCACCCTGCTCATCGCGGTCGGGCTCGTCGGCTACGCGGCCCGGCGCCGGCTGTACGCGGGACCGGCCGCGGCACGCCGCACGCCACCGCCCGCGCCTCCATACGAGCCCGCCGCCACACCGTCCCGTGACCCATCGCCACCGCGAACCCTCCCACCTGCGGGGTAAGGATCCGAGCGTGAACCGCTTCTCACGCATCGCGACGGCGCTGGCGATGGCCTGCGCGCTCGCTGGTGGCTGCTCCCGGGGCTCCGCCGGCTCGGCTCCCGGCCCCGCACCGGGCCCGTCGGCGAGCTCGTGTCCCGGTGTCCTGTCCGTGGCCGGGCAGGCCGTCGCGCGGGCTGAGGGGATCGTCGCCTGGAACGGTCCCACGAGCGGTCCGCGAGCGGTCCGCGGCAAGAACCTCGTGTTCGTCGCGGCGACCATGACCAACCCCGGCGTCGCGGGCACGGCCAACGCGGTGCGGGAGGCCGGGGAGTCCATCGGCTGGGACGTCCGGGTGATCGACGGGCAGGGCACTCCGGCCGGGGTACGGGAGGCCCTTGGCCAGGCCGTCGCCCTGCGCCCGTCGGGGATCGTCATCGGCGGTTTCGACCCGAACTCCGCCGCCGAGCAGGTCAAGCGGGCCAGTGACATGCGCATCCCGCTCATCGGGTGGCACGCGGCGAGCCGGCCCGGGCCCGGCGCGAACCCGAGGCTCTTCACCAACATCACCACCCGGGTGGAGGAGGTCGCGAGAATCAGCGCGTTCTGGATCATCGCCAGGTCGCAGGGGCACGCGGGCGTCGTCATCTTCACCGACTCGTCGATCCCCTTCGCGGAGAACAAGGCACAGCTGATCAAGAAAACGCTGCTGAGCTGCTCCGGCGTCAAGCTGCTGTCGTACCAGAACATCCCGCTTCCTGACACGGGCAGCCGCACGCCTCAGGCGGTCTCCTCACTCCTGTCGCGCTTCGGCGATCGATGGACCTACTCGGTCGCCATCAACGACCTCTACTTCGCCGACGCGGCGGCGCCCCTGCGCGCCGCGGGCAAAGCCGGCGATGGGCCCCCGTACGCGATCGGCGCGGGTGACGGCGACCCGTCGGCCTTCCAGCGCGTCCGAGACCGGCAGTTCCAGCAGGCCACCGTTCCCGAGCCGTTGAACGCGCAGGGCAGCCAGATCGTCGACGAGTTCAACCGCGCGTTCGCCGGGCGACCCCCGAGCGGGTACGTCGCGCCGGTGCATCTGACCACGCAACACAACGTCGACGACGCCACCTCGTGGGACCCCCCGGGCTTTCGCGCGGCCTACGAGCGGATCTGGAACGGCTGACCAATACGGGTTCAGGGGACCACTTTGGGTAGGGGTCCCGGATGGCAACCCTCATGGATCGGGTGCGCGCGTATCTGCGCAGCCCCCAAGGCAAGCAGACGATGGAGAAGGCCAAGCGCATGGCTAACGACCCGGAGAACCAGCGCAAGGCCCGGCGGTTCCTGGACCGGCTGCGCTCGCGGCGGCACTGACCTCAGCGGGTGAAGCCGATGTCCTGGTAGCGGAGGTCGTAGAAGCCGCGGGCCCCCACGTTGGCCAGCGTCTCGCTGACCGCCACGTTCTGCGGCCTCTGGTACAGCGGCAACACGTTGACCTCCTGCCAGATCAGCTTGTCGGCCGCGTTGGTGTCCGCGTGCGCCTGCTTCAGGTCGAGGCTCTGGCCGGCCTGGTTCATCGCCGCGTCGATCTCGGGCGAGCCCACGCGACCGAAGTTGGCGTTCCACGTCTGCCCGTTCGGCGAATTGGCGTAGATCCCAAAACTGCTCGAAACCGGAAAAGGCGTGCCGATGTATGCGAACGGCGTCATATCAAAGTTGCCGGGAATGACGTACTTGGTGAAGAAGTCATCGCTGGGCACGGCCTGGATGGTGAGCTTGACCCCGATCTGCGCGAGCATGCTCTGTGCGAGCTCACCCTCCGACTTGCCGGTCTGCACACCCGACGGCACCACGAAGCGCAGGTCGAGCGGCTTGCCGTCCTTCTGGCGGACGCCACCGCCGCCCAGCGGCCAGCCCGCCGCGTCGAGCAGGCGTCTGGCCTGGGCCGGGTCGTAGACGCCCAGGGCGCCGGCGTTGTCCTGGTAGCCCTCCTGGGTGTTCATGAAGAAGTGGTTGTTCAGCAGCGCGATCGGCCAGTCGAGGCCTTGCAGGTCGGACTGGGCGATCGCCTGGCGGTTGATGCCGAGCTGGACGGCCTGCCGGACCCGCTGGTCCTTCAGCAGGTCGCTGGAGCCGTTGAAGGTGATGTGGCGGAAGTCGGGGCCCGCCGCCTGGCGTACGGTCGCGCCCGGGGTGGTCTTGGCGCGCGCGTAGTCGGGCGCCGACGGGCCGACGTCGGTGATGTCGAGTTCGCCGTTGCTGAACGCGCCGATCAGGGAGTCCTGCTCGGAGGCGCGGTAGATGATCTGGTCGAGCTTGGCCCGGTCGCCCCACCAGGTGTCGTCGCGGACGAGCGTGATCGTCTTCGCCGTCTGGTCGAAGCCCTTGAACTTGAACGGCCCGGCCGTCACCGGGATCTTGTTCAGCCAGGCGGTGTTGTAGGCCTCGGGGGTGCTGTTGGTGGAGGCCGGCATCAAGGGGCTGAACAGCGACTTCCAGTCGCCGAAGGGCCGGGCGAACGTCACGACGACCGTGTAGTCGTCGCGCCCCCGCCGTACGTCGGAGATGTCCTGGTAACCGGTGGACGAGACGATGTGGAAGGCGGGGTTGGTGCCGTTGAGCGCCTTCCACTGGGCCTGGTAGTCGGTCCAGTCGATCGGCTTGCCGTCGGACCACTTGGCCTTGGGGTTGAGCGTGTAGGTGACGACCTGGTGCGGGTCGCGGGAGGTGACCTCGGCGCTGATCAGGTAGTCGGGGTTCGCGGTGATGTCCGCCTTCTCGTCGGATCTGAACGGCGCGGGCAGCAGCGCGTTGCTGACCACCGCAGCGACGGCGAGGTTGCCGTCGACGTGGTTCCTGTTCCACTGGGTGGGGAACTCGTTGATGCCCCAGCGCAACGTGCCGCCGTCCTTGACCTTGTCACGCGGCTGCGGATTGATGTCGTACGCCTTGACGTTCCGCTCGTCCCCCCGCGGGCCGCCCGCGAGGCCATCGCTGCCGCCAGGGCCCCGGCCGCAACCCGCCAGGCACAGCGAGCCGACCAGGGCGGCCACGATCAGGCGTGATGCTTTCATCGAGCGAATCCTCCCGCTTAGCTTAGGTGACTTCGAGCTTCTCGGCGTAGTGACAGGCGGCGCCCTGGTCCTTGTCGAGCAGGTGCACCGAGGGCTCGACGGCCACGCACACGGCGCGTTCGTCGTCGGTCAACTCGGCCCTGAACTTCGGGCACCGGGTGCGGAAGCGGCAGCCCGACGGGGGGTCGGCCGGACTGGGGAGATCGCCTTCGAGCAGGATCCGCCGGCGCGAGCGCTCGCGGACCGGGTCGGGCAGCGGGATCGCGGACAGCAACGCCTGTGTGTACGGGTGCGCGGGAGCGTCATAGACGGCGTCCACCTGCCCGATCTCGGCGATCCTGCCCAGATACATGACGGCCACCCGGTCGGCGATGTAGCGCACCACGGCCAGGTCGTGCGCGACGAACAGGTAGGACAGCCCGAGCTCGGCCTTCAGCGCGTCGAGCAGGTTGATCACACCGGCCTGGATCGACACGTCCAGCGCGGAGACCGGCTCGTCGAGCGCCAGGAACCTGGGTTCGAGCGCCAGCGCGCGGGCGATGCCGATGCGCTGCCGCTGTCCGCCGGAGAAGTCCTGCGGGTAGCGGGCCGCGTGGGAGGGGTCGAGCCCGACCAGGTCGAGCAGCTCGGCCACCCGGCCGCCCGGATCGCCCTTGCCGTGGGTGCGCAGCGGCTCGGCCAGGATGTCGTAGACGGTCATGCGCGGGTCGAGGGAGGCGAGCGGGTCCTGGAAGACGACCTGCATGTCGCGCCTGATCGCCATCCGTTCGGCGCCGCCGAGGCGGGCGGTGTCGTGCCCGAGCACGACAATGCGGCCCTCCTGCGGCTCGGCCAGCTCCAGGATCTCCATCAGCGTCGTGGTCTTGCCGCAGCCCGACTCGCCGACGAGACCGAGCGTCTCGCCCTCGCGTACGTCGAAGCTGACCCCCTCCACCGCGTGCACGGTGCCGACCCTGTGCTTGAACACCGATCCGCGCAGCAGCGGGTAGCGCTTGACCAGCCCGTCGACCTTCAGCACCGGCTGCCGGTCCTGGCGCGGCCGTGCCTCGCGCGGCTCGACGGGGACCGCGTGCTTGGCCGCCACGCGGGGGCGTACGTCCGCCCAGCGGATGCACGCGGCCTGGTGCGCCGGGCCGACGTCGACCAGCGGCGGCTCGGCGGCCTCGCAGGCGTCGATGCGCATCGGGCAGCGCGGCGCGAACGGGCAGCCCGGCGGCAGCGCCGCGGGCGACGGCGGCGCGCCCTCGATGGGCACGAGCGGGTGCCGGCCGTCGGTGTCTACGCGCGGGATGGAGCTGAGCAGCCCGACGGTGTAGGGCATGCGCGGCTCGTAGTAGATGTCGTCCACGCTGCCCACCTCGACCGGCCGGCCCGCGTACATCACCAGCACCCGATCGGCGAACCCGGCCACCACCCCGAGATCGTGCGTGATCATGACGATCGCGGCGCCCGTCTCCCGCTGGGCCTTCTTCAGCACTTCGAGCACCTGCGCCTGGATGGTGACGTCGAGCGCGGTGGTCGGCTCGTCGCAGATGATCACGTCGGGGTCGTTGGCGATGGCCATCGCGATCACCGCGCGCTGCCGCATCCCGCCGGAGAACTCGTGGGGGAAGGCCAGGGCCCGCTGGGCCGGGTTGGGGATGCCGACCAGGTCGAGCAGTTCGACGGCCATGGCCGCGGCCTGCTTCTTGGTCACCTTCTGGTGGACGCGCACCGCCTCGGCGATCTGGTCGCCGACGCGGTAGACGGGGGTCAGCGCGGACAGCGGGTCCTGGAAGACCATCGACATGGTCTTGCCGCGAAAGGCGGTCAGCTCCCGCTGCCGGGCGCCGATCAGCTCCTTGCCGTGCAGCCGCACCGAGCCGGTGACCGTGGCGCCCGGCGGCAGCAGGCCCATGACCGCGGCCGAGGTGACGGACTTGCCGGAGCCCGATTCGCCGACGATGCCGAGCACCTCGCCCTGGCGTACGGCATAGCTGACGCCGCGTACGGCCGCCACGTCGCCGAAGGAGACGTTGAGGTCGGTGACCTCCAGGACGGGCGTCACCGTGGCCTCCGGGAGGCGGGATCGAAGGCGTCGCGCAGCGCGTCGCCGATGAGGTTGACCGCGAGCACGGTGACCACCAGCAGCCCGGCGACGAACCAGAACGTCCACGGCGCGTAGAGGGCGGTCCGGGCGCCGTCGGCGATGAGCGTGCCGAAGGAGACGTCGGGCGGCTGGATGCCGAAGCCGAAGTAGGACAGCGAGGTCTCGGTGAGGATGGCCGCGCTGACATTGAGGGTGGCGTCGACGATCAGCAGCGACGACAGGTTGGGGATGATGTGCCGGAAGATGATGCGCACCGGCGAGACGCCCATGAACCGGGCGGCCTGGATGAACTCCCGCTGCTTCAGCGAGATCGTCATCCCTCTGACGATCTTCGAGGTGACCATCCAGAGGAACAGCGCCAGCATGATCACGAACAGCACCCACTGCCCCGCCCCGAACAGCGGCGACATGACGGCCAGGATCAGGAACGCGGGCAGCACCAGGAGCAGGTCGGCGCCCCAGGTGAGCGTCCGGTCGGTCCAGCCGGGGAAGTAGCCGGCGAACGCCCCGACGACGGCGGCCAGCGCGGTGGACACCAGCGCGGCCAGCAGCCCGACGATCAGCGACTTGCGCATGCCGCGCAGCGTCACCGCGTAGACGTCGGCGCCGGTCTGCAGCGTGCCGAACCAGTGCTCGGCCGACGGCGGGCTGAGGAAGGCGGTGAAGTCCTTGTCGGTGTAGGACCACGGGCTGAGCACCGGCCCGGCGAAGGCCAGCAGGAACAGCAGCACGAGCACGGCGAAGCCGATCCGCCCTTGCGTGGACTGGAAGAACCTCCAGGCGACCACCCGCAGCCGCGACGGAGCCCGCCTACCGACGAGCAGCGCCGTCATCCGGCCCTCACCCGGGGGTCGAGGGCGGCGTGCAGCAGATCGGCCGCCAGGGACGCGCACAGCACCGCGATCGCGGCGATGAAGGCGATGGCCGCCACGGTGTTGACGTCGTTGGTGAAGATGGAGTTGATCAGTTGTTCGCCCAGCCCGTGCCAGCCGAAGATCTTCTCGGTGAACGTCGCGCCGGTCAGCAGCGCGCCGAAGGTGAACGCGAAGTAGGTCGCGACCGGGATCAGGGCGGTGCGCAGGGCGTGGTGGATGAGCGCCTGGCTCCTGCTCAGCCCTTTGGCCATGGCGGTGCGGACGAAGTCGGCGCCGAGCACGTCGAGCATGGTGTTGCGCTGGTAGCGGCTGAAGACCGCGGCCAGCCCCAGCGACAGCGAGATCGTCGGCAGGATCAGGTGCCGCAGCCGGTCACTCACGGTCCCCCAGAAGCCGGTGTCGAGCCCGTCGCTGTATTCGCCGCTGACCAGGAAGAGCCGGTGCCCGAAGAGCCGATCGTTGGCCAGGGTGCCGAGCAGGATCAGCATGTTGGCCAGCACGACCACCGGCATCGCGAGCACCAGGAACGACATCCCTGTCGACAACCGGTCGAACCACCCGTACTGCTTGACCGCGGCGGCGGCCCCGACGACCACCCCCAGCAGGCTGCCGAAGATCAGCCCGAGCATGACCAGCCGGAAGGTGACGCCCATGCGCCGCTTGAGGTCCTCGTTGACCGGCGAGCCGGTGACCGTACGGCCGAAGTCGCCCTGCACCACGCCGCCCGCCCACGTCGCGTAGCGCTGGAGCAGCGGCGTGTGGTCGTTGAGGTTGAGCGCGGTGAGCTGGGCGTCCACGACGGCCGGCGGCGGCTTGGGGGTCCGGTCGGCGTAGTTGGAGCGCGGATCGAGGGCGCTGGCCGCGAGCATGTAGGCGAGGCTGGCTGCGACGGCCACGAGCACGAGATAGTTGAGCAGCCTGCGGGCCAGGAACCCCGCCATCGCCCTCCCCTTCGGCGCGCACGATGTGTAGTCATATTGCTACACCATGCGAGCATCGGGGCGCACGGAACTACCAAACTGCAGTCTGCTTAACGTCCGGAAAGTTCGCTGCCTAACGTCCGGAGAGTTCGTCCACGGCCATGCGGACATCGTCGCTGGTGATGGTCGTCAGCTCCGCCGAGCTGGCCGACCCGCCACCCCCCGCCAGAGCGGCGAGCCGTACGTCGCGGCGCATGGCCGCGCGCTCGAACAGCGACCTGGCGAAGCGCCCGTTGCCGAGCCCGTCGATCAGCCGCTCGTCGCAGACCCAGGCGAAGACCTCGTCGAGGTCGCGCAGTGCCGCCTCGTCGAAGCGGTCGCCCGATTTGTCGGCCAGCAGCACGGCGATCTCGGACAGCTCCCGCGCGGAGTAGCTGGGGAAGGCGACCCGCTGGTTGAACCGGCTGGCCAGGCCGGGGTTGGTGGCCAGGAAGGTGTCCATCTCGCGCTGGTAGCCGGCCAGCACGATGACGAGCCGGTCGCGGTCGTCCTCGGCGCGCTTGAGCAGCGTCTGCACGGCCTCGGCGCCGAACGCGTCGCCGCCGGAGTAGCCGGGGTTGACCAGGCTGTAGGCCTCGTCGACGAACAGTACGCCGCCCAGCGCCCGGTCGACCAGCTCGTTGGTCTTGATCGCGGTGGCGCCGAGATGCTGGCCGACCAGGTCGGCCCGCTGCGCCTCGACCACGTCGGGCCTGGCCAGCAGGCCGAGCGCGGCGAAGATGCGGCCGATGACCCTGGCCACCGTGGTCTTGCCGGTGCCCGGCGGGCCCGCGAACACGAAGTGGCGCGTCTGCGGCGGCGTGGGCAGCCCGCGCTCCTGCCGCATCCGGGCGACCTGGAGCTGGGCGGCGATGGCGTGCACCTGCCGCTTGACCGGCTCGAGCCCGGCCATCCGGTCGAGGTCGGCCAGCGCCTCCTCGATGGTGGGGGTGTCCTCGTAGCCGCGGAAGCGGGCGGTCAGCTCGTCGAACGCCTTGGTCACGTCGGCGGTCGTGGTGGTGACGAGGTCCTCGGTGGTCGGTGTCCCGCCCGCGCCCACGACGCGTACGTCACGGGCCGTCGCGGCGGCCTCGACGAGGCTGCGGACGAACCTGGCGTTGCCCAGCTCGTCGACCAGCCCGCGCCGCTGGACGTCCTCGAACAGGCCGAGCAGCGCGGCGCGCGCGTCGGGCGCCATCGTGTCGCCCCGGTGCCGCTGGAGCACCTCGGTGATCTCCGCCAGCTCACCGGGCGAGTAGCTCGGAAAGCGCACCCGGGTGGCGAACCTGCTGGCCAGCCCGGGGTTGCTGGACAGGAACGAGGTCATCTCCTGCTCGTAGCCGGCCAGGATGATGATCAGCCGGTCGCGGTCGTCCTCGGCCCGCTTGAGCAGCGTCTGCACGGCCTCGGCGCCGAACCTGTCGGGCTGGCCGTCGGAGGAGTTGATCAGTCCGTACGCCTCGTCGATGAACAGCACGCCGCCCAGCGCCCGGTCGACCAGCTCGTTGGTCTTGATCGCGGTCGCGCCCAGGAACTCCCCCACCAGGTCGGCCCGCTGGGCCTCGACCACGAAGGGCGTCTCGAGCAGGCCGAACGCGTAGAAGATCTTCGCCACCGTGCGGGCCACGCTGGTCTTGCCCGTGCCGGGCGGGCCGAGGAAGACCAGGTGCCTGGTCGGTCGGCCGGCCTTGTAGCCGGCCTCGGCCCGCAGCCGGGACGCCTCGATGGAGGCGGCGATCGAGCGGACCTGCTCCTTGACCGGAGCGAGCCCGATCATGCCTTCCAGCTCGGCCAGCGCCTCCTCGACCGAGATGTCGGGCAGCCCGCCGGCCTTCTCGGGCGGCGCCTCCGGCCGGCCGTCGCGGGCCCTGACCCGGACCTGCTCCTCGGCGCTCAGCGCGTTCCTGGCCCGGCGGGCGGCGATGAAGCGCTGGATGAGGACGGCGGTGGCCGCGCCGTAGGCGACCCAGACCGCGGCGGCGTCGGAGACGAAGGAAATGGCCGCGGCGAGCGCCCCGGCGGGGACGAGCGCCATCAGCACGCTCAGCCACGGCGTCACCCAGCGGATCAGGTGCGCGGCGGCGGCGACGGGCACGGCCAGCATCATCAGCAGCGTGGGGGCCAGTGAGGGCGGCGGGAGGAGCGCGTAGAACACCGGCAGCAGCGCGCACCAGCCGATGAGCACCAGCACGGTCGCGGCGGCCCGCGGGAAGCGCAGCGTCAGCGCGAGGAACGCGAGCACCAGCAGGGTGATGAGAAAGGTCTTGAACAGGTCCCAGCCGAGCGCGGCGGCCACGCCGACGGTGGCGATGAGCACGACCACGTGCATCACCCGGCGCATGGCCGGGGGAAGATGGAAATAGCGCAGCCGCACCTGTTCAAACAGATCCCGCGCCGCGGTCCGCCCTGCGGTCTGGGCCCTGCCGGACTCACGCATCACGCCTCCCCGGTCCGCCCCTGGTTATACCGCACCAGACCGACGATTGGGCGGACCTGACACGCTAGGTGCCGGTGACGAACCGTGCGATGTGGCGGCCGAGTTCGCCGCCCGCGTCCTCCTGGAGGAAGTGGCCGGCGCCCTTGATCACCGGATGAGCGCGTCCCGCGGCGCCCGCCATCGACTTCTTGAGGATCGGTCCCATACCTCCAGTTATCGGGTCTCCGTCGGAGAAGGCCACCAAAAACGGGCGATCGAGCGTGGTGAGGACCTGCCAGGCGGCGCGGTTGGCGGGCGCGGCGGGGTCGTCGGGGGTGATCGGGACGAGTCCCGGCATGGCCTTCGCGGCGGCTTTGTACGACTCGTCGGGGAAGGGGGCGTCGTAGGCGGCGCGCACGGCCGCGGGGAGTTCGCTCTTGCAGCCCGACTGGACGAATCTGGCGATGTCCAGCATGGGAGCGTTCATCACCGCGTCTTTGAAGCGATGCCACAACTCGGGCATGGGAATGTCACCCGTCGGCAAGCCCGTGTTGGCCGCGACGATCCTGGCGACGTGCTCCGGATGCTCACCGGCGATCCGCAACCCGATCAGGCCGCCCCAGTCCTGCCCGACCATGGTGACGCCGCTCAGCCCGAGCGCGTCGAACAGCAGCGCGCGGGTCCACTCGACGTGCCTGGCGTAGGTGTGGTCGGCCCGTTCGGCCGGCTTGTCGGAGCGGCCGAAGCCCACCAGATCGACGGCGATGGCCCGCAGCCCGGCCGCCGCCAGCTCGCGCATGACGTGCCGGTAGAGGAAGGACCAGGTCGGCTCGCCGTGCAGCAGCACCACCGGCGGCCCGTCGGCGCGGCCCGTCTCGACGTAGGCCATGCGCAGGCCGTCGGCCACCTCGGCGTAGCGCGGCTCGTAGGGGAAGTCGGGCAGGTCGGCGAAACGCTCTTCGGGGGTACGGAGAGTCCGCATAGAACGATATTCTAGCTAGCGCCGCTGGTGCCGCCCGGGGAACTCCCCCATGAGCACCTGTTTGGGAGTGACCCGCAGCAGGTCCGAATCGGCCACGGCGATGCCGCGCACCTCCACCCAATACCTGCGCTGCAGCGGATCGGCGGCGAACACCGCCACCCGTGGATCCGCCTCGACGGCCGCCCGCGCCTGCGTCTCGGCGACCAGCCTGAGCTCTCCCGACGGGGTGACGGTCGCCGCCGTGCCGACGACGCGCGGGCCGAGGGAGTCGCCGAAGGACAGCACGACGCTCCTGGCGTACGCGAACGCCTGGCGTACCTCCGGAGTGAGCGCGACGGACGGGGCGTCGCCGGTGGGCAGGTCGCACATGATCAGTGAGGCTCGCCATGGCCCCGGCCCGCCGCGCCACCAGGCGCGCGCGGCGCGCAGCGCGAACAGCGCCACCGCCGCGCAGAGCGCGCCGAGCCCGGCCCGCCAGGCCCAGACCAGCCCCAGCAGGCCGCCCGCCGCGCAGGCCACGGACGTCAGCACGACCAGCCCGGTCGCGACCGGCAGCCATCTGTCCTCGCGATGGCGAACCCGCCGGTAGGAGACCAGCAGCGGGTAGGGCACCGCCACCGCGAGCACGGCGGCCCGCGGCTCCACGGCCAGCGCCCCGCACACCAGGGGCACCAGCACCGACCATGTCCTGCCGAGCATGATCCACAGCGTGACCCCCGTGTTCCGCCTGGCCGTGCGCTCGGCGGGCACCCGGGCGAACTGGGCCAGGGCCCGCATCGGGCTGCCGCGCCAGAGCTCGGCCAGCGCGCGCATGCCCTCCGTCACCGGCCAGCCGAGCACCACCACGCCCGCCAGAGCGGCCCAGACCGGGTCGAACGCCGTCGGCAGGTCCGGCAGCGCGCCCATCGTCAGCCAGCCCGCGAACGCGGCCACCGACGCGACGGCCGAGGCCAGGGCGGCGCCCAGCCAGGGGTCACGGCCGAGCATGGCGGGGACGTAGGACCACACCCCTACTCTGCGCACCTGCCTGAGCGTGATCGGGACGAGCAGGACCAGCACCAGGAGGCCGCCGAGCCGGCCCTCGCGGCCCCGGTCGAAGCCCAGGGCGGCCACGACGATGGCGATCGTCGCGAGCGCGACCAGCAGGCGGGATTGGCGTGACCAGACCTCCAGCGCCCGCATGGCCCGGCCGCTCTCGCGCGGGTCGATCGGCCAGGCGGGGTCGCGGTGCGCGGGGAGGCGGTCCCAGCGCAGCAGCGTCAGTCCGAGGTTGACGCGGGCCTGCGGATGCGCGGGATCCCGGTCGAGCGCGGTCAGATAGGCGCGCCGGGCGGGCGCGTGCTCGGCGCGGAGCAGCGCCTGGTCGCCGCGGAGCACGTGAGGGGCGGCCTCCTCGGGGGCGTACGCGCGGGCCAGCGCCGCCTGCTCGACGGACTCGTCCCAGTGGCCGGGGACGCGGCGCAGCGCGGTGCCCAGCCGCAGCCGGGCCGGCCAGGATCCCAGAGCGAGGCGCACCGCGTGCTCGGCGGGCGCGACCGCGTCGGCGTCGCGGCCCTGACGTTCCAGCGCGAGGCTGATCAGGCGGTAGGCCCACTCGTTGGCCGGATCCATGTCGGCGGCCGTGCGAGCGGCCTCCAGCGCGGCCTCGGGGCGGCCCGCCTGGAGTCTGGTGACCGCCTCTTCACACCATTCGCGGGGGGATCTGTCGGTCCTGTCGGCACTTTCGGCGGTCCCCACGGACCCCATGATCGGCTGACCGGACAGAGATGGATAGGCCGGGACATATGGCTGTGTCTCTCTAGAGAGGTGCCGCAGGCCGTGGATCGGCCGATACCGCTGTCCCCAGTGGATGGCATGGCCTAAGCTGCCACGCAAGTTCATGTGGGCCTTGCGTGAGATCGGATCGGCCTGCAAGGAGGCCCCATGACCGTCACTCAGGCCGCCCCGGTCCTCCGGCGCGCGGTTCAGCGACATCAGGACAACCGCTGGTCCATCCTGGTGCTGCTCTGCCTGAGTCTGCTCCTGATCACCGTGGACGCGACCGTCCTGCACATCGCCGTGCCCACCCTCACCGCGGCGCTGGAGCCGACGGCGGTGCAGCTGCTCTGGATCATCGACATCTACTCGCTGGTCGTGGCGCCGCTGCTGCTCCTGTTCGGCACGCTCGGCGACCGCTACGGGCGAAAGCGGCTGGTGCTGGCGGGTTACGTGCTGTTCGGCGTGGCCTCGGCCGTCGCCGCCTTCTCTCCCACTCCGCTGGTCCTCATCCTGGCCAGGGCGCTGCTCGGGGTGGGCGGCGCGATGATCATGCCGGCCACGCTGTCACTGATCCGCCAGGTCTTCCCCGACCGGCGTGAGCGGGCCATCGCGCTGGGCGTCTGGAGCGCGGTGGCCGCGGCGGGAGCCGCCGTGGGGCCGCTGATCGGCGGGGTGCTCGTCGGCATCTGGTGGGGCGCGGTCTTCCTGATCAACGTGCCCATCCTGCTCGTGCTGCTGCCCGCCGCCGCCCGGCTGCTGCCGGAGTCGCGGCACCGTGGCGGGCAGCCGTGGGACCGTCTCAGCGCCGCGCTGTCCGTGTTCGGCATCCTGGCGGTGGCCTTCGGGCTGAAGGAGGCGGGAGCGGGCAGCCTGATCCCGTTCGGGGCCTCCGTCCTGGTCTTCCTCACCGGAGTGGGGCTGCTCGTCTGGTTCGTCCGGCGGCAGCTGCGGCTGGCCTCGCCGCTGCTGGAGGTCGGGCTGTTCCGGCGCCGTGAGTTCGGCACCGGCGTCGCCGGGGTGCTGCTGGGCGTGTTCGCGCTGGTGGGGCTGCAGCTGATGCTGGCGCAATACCTGCAGCTCGTGCTCGGCGACAGCCCGCTGCTGGCGGCCGTACGGATGCTGCCGCTGGTGATCTCGGCGATCTGCGGCGGGCTGGCCGCGGCGCACCTGCTGCCCCGGATCGGCCTGCGCGCCACCATGAGCGGCGGGCTCGGCCTCGTCGCGCTCGCCCTCACCCCCACGCTCACCTGGGGCGTCGAGGCGCATCCCGTGATGCTCTCGGTCTGCTTCGTGGGCGTCGGGTTCGGCGTGCAGGTGGCGCTGCTCGCCGCCTCTGACACGATCATGTCCTCGGCCCCCGAGGCCCAGGCGGGCGGGGCGGCGGCCATCGAGGAGACCGCCTACGAGCTCGGCGCCGGGCTCGGGGTCGCCGTGCTCGGCACGATCACCACGATCGCCTACGCGCCCGCGTTGCCCGCCGTTCCCGGAGTGTCCGGCGGTGGCATGGACGAGGCCAGGCAGTCTCTCGCCAGCGCCGCGCACGTCGCCGACAAGGTCGGCGGCGGCCCCGGCGGTGCGCTGCTCGACGCCGCCCGGTGGGCCTTCGTCAATGCCCTGCACACGACCGTCGTCGTGAGCGTCGTCCTGCTCAGCCTGACCGCCGTCGCCGTGGCCACGCTGCTGCGCCGTGATTGAGGTGTGTGATGTCCCGCTTAGGGCAGACAACAACCGTGAGACAGTCCCTCCATGATCTCGCTTCCCTGGTCGCCCGCATCGGCGTGGGCGGCATCTGCTTCGCCAACGGCTGGACCAAGCTCGAAGACGGCCTGAACGCCACGGGGGCGAAATTCCTCGCGCAGGGCGCCCCCGCGCCGCGCGCCTGGGCCACGGTCACCATGCTCACCGAGCTGATCGGCGGGGCACTGCTCATCGCCGGACTGATCGTGTCGGTGATGGGGCTGATCCTCTTCGCCGAGTCCCTGGCCGTCTTCCTGATCGCGCCGCCGCTCAACCCGATCACCACGAACGAACTGATCCTGCTGGGCGTGGCCGCGCTGCTGCTGGCCGTGGTGGGGGCCGGGCGGGTCTCCGTGGACCACCTGGTGGTGATCCGGCGCAGGGAATCGGCGGCGGCGAACGAGTTCGCCGCCGAGACGGAGGCCGACGAGGTCATCGCGGCGCTGCGCGACCCCGACGCGCCCGGCTTCCGCCCGCCCGCCCGGCCCAAGTCCTCAGGGTCCTCGAGCTCTGGTGGCCCGTCGAGCGGCAAGTCGTCAGGAACGCGGTCGTCGTCGGGTTCGCGCTCCGAGAGCGAGCCGGAGAGCTCCGCGCTGGAGGACACGGCACCACACGCCCGGCCGCGCCGGCCGTCGAGCGAGCCCGGGGACGAGCCCACCTCCTCGCCCGCGTCGGGCGACACGCTCGTGGCCGGGCGCAAGAAGCCCCCGGCCCGCAACCGCCGCACGACCACCGACGAGTGATCCCCGCCGGGAGCCGGTCACCGCGTCACAGCTCGGCCGTCAGCCGGGCGATCACCCGCATCTTGTTCATCGCGTCCAGGGCGGCGACCTTGTAGGACTCGGCGAGCGTCGGATAGTTGAACACGGCGTTGACCAGGTAGTCGACCGTGCCGCCGCAGCCCATGACGGTCTGCCCGATGTGGACGAGTTCGGTGGCGCCCGTGCCGAACACGTGGACGCCCAGCAGCCGCCGGTCCTCGGAGGAGACCAGCAGCTTGAGCATCCCGTAGGAGTCGCCGATGATCTGCCCGCGAGCCAGCTCCCGGTAGCGCGAGATGCCCACCTCGAAGGGGATCTTGTCCCGGGTCAGGTCGTCCTCGGACTTCCCGACGAAGCTGATCTCCGGGATGGTGTAGATGCCGATCGGCGGCAGCTCGTTCGTCTCCTCGACCGGCTCGCCGCAGGCGTGCTGCGCGGCCAGCCGACCCTGCTCCATCGAGGTGGCGGCCAGCGCGGGGAAGCCGATGACGTCGCCGACGGCGTAGATGTGCGAGACGGGCGTGGCGTAGTTCTCGTCCACCTTGATCCGGCCCCGGTCGTCGGCGGCCAGCCCGGCCGCCTCCAGGCACAGCTCCTCGGTCTTTCCCTGACGGCCGGCCGAGTACATGACGCAGTCGGCGGGGATCTTCTTCCCGCTCTCCAGTACGGTCAGCGCCCCACGGGGCCGCCGCTCGACCGCGGCGACGTTCTCCCCGAACCTGAAGGTGACGGCCAGGTCCCGCAGGTGGTACTTCAGCGCCTCCACGATCTCCAGATCGCAGAACTCCAGCATCCGGTCGCGCCGCTCGACCACGGTCACCTTGGTGCCCAGCGCCGCGAACATCGAGGCGTACTCGATGCCGATCACCCCCGCCCCGACGACGACCAGAGTCTCGGGCACCCGGTCGAGGTGCAGGATCGCGTCGGAGTCGATGACCGTCTTGTCGTCGAACTCCACACTGGACGGACGGGCCGGCGAGGTGCCCGTGGCGATCACGATCTTGTCGGCCGTGACCTTCTTCTCCTCCACGTCACCAGTGATCCCGATGGTGTGCGGGTCGAGGAACCGGCCGGTTCCCTGCAGCATCGTCACGTGGTTGCGGCCGAGCTGGCTGCGGATCACCTGGATCTCGCGGCCGATCACATGCTGGGTGCGCATGCCGAGGTCGGCGACCGTGATCTCTTCCTTCACCCGGTAGCTCGCCCCGTACAGCTCCCGCTGGTTGAGGCCCGTGAGATAGAGGACCGCCTCGCGCAGGGTCTTGGAGGGGATGGTCCCGGTGTTGATGCACACGCCACCGAGCATGTGCATCTTCTCTACGACCGCGACCCGCTTGCCGAGCTTCGCCGCGGCGATCGCTGCCTTCTGCCCGCCGGGGCCGGTCCCGAGTACGAGGACATCAAAATCAAAAGGGGCCACACATCAAGTGTCCACCTATCAGGACATCGCCGCCATGACACGATCGACGATTCCCTGACTGCCCTCCTGGCGGGCGCAGTGGGCACAGCAGTACCAGTGCTCACCCGACTGAACTCCGTGCCCGATCACCCGGGTGCCGCAGTGCTCGCAGATGGGCGCCATGGACTGGATGGCGCATTGGAAGGAGTCGAACGTGTGCACCGCCCCCTGGGCATGCACCTCGAAGGACATGTCGTAATCGTTGCCACACGCTTCGCAGACAGCCATGGCCGGGGGATACCCGCTTCCCCCTCCTCATTGCCTCAACGGACGGCAATTTTCCGTCCGTACACCGAAGTAGCCGATCACCAGGGGCACCGCCAGCAGTCCCAGCGCGGCGAGCGCGCCCGGCAGGCCGACCCGGGCCGTCAGGGCGGCCACGAGCAGCGGGCTGATGACGAACCCGGTGTAGGAGATCGCGGAGACCATGGACACCAGCGCCCCGCTCGCGTCGTCGGCCGCCGCGCGGCTGAGCACGGCGGGCACCAGCGGCCCGAGCGCGAGCCCGGTCAGCGCGAACCCCGCCATCGAGGCCGGGACCGAGCCGCCGAGCCCCGCCAGCGCCATGCCCGCGACGCCGCCCACCCCGCTCACCAGGTAGAACGTCCGTAGCGTGAGCCGGGGCAGCGCGTGCGCGATGATCCGGCCCAGTGTGAGCGCCGCCATGTAGACGGCCGGGGCCGCGCTCGCCACCAGTGCCGAGGCTCCCCGGTGGTCTTCGAGCAGCAGCACCGACCACTGTTCGACCGAGTTCTCGATGATCAGCACGCACGCGGCCAGCGCGCCGAGCACGATGGCGACCCTCCACCGCCGCCTGCCACCCGCTCCCCCGACGGCGGGCAGTCCCCGGCCCATGCGCAGGGCGCTCAGGGACAGCGACGAGGCGAGTACGAGGACCGCCGCCGTCACCAGCACCGCGCCGGTGCCCATGCCCAGCGACCTGGCCAGCCCGGTGGCGGGAGCGGCGACGATCACGGCGACCGGGAAGGCGGCGTGCACCGCCTGGAACAGCCGGCGCCCGCCCTCCCGCTCGGCCCGGCCGGTGGCCATGTTCAGGGCGATGTCGAGCGCCCCGCTGGCCATGCCGACCAGGAGCAGCGTCAGCCCGAGCGCCACCGGCGAGCCGACGGGCGCGATGGCCGCCAC
This sequence comes from Nonomuraea sp. NPDC050022, assembly GCF_044460705.1. NCBI lineage: Bacteria > Bacillati > Actinomycetota > Actinomycetes > Streptosporangiales > Streptosporangiaceae > Nonomuraea > Nonomuraea sp. NPDC050022. Next base: position 273,897 of record NZ_JBITKE010000009.1, on the reverse strand, counting down.
GCTCAGCGCGAAGGCCACGGTGACCGCGATCAGCGCCGTACGCTCCCTGCCGCCGGCCAGCCGCCCGGCCACCGCCATGGCCGGAATGGCCCCCACCGGCACCGCGCTCAGTGCCAGCCCGAGGTCGGCCGTGGACGCGCCGAGTTGCTCCTTGATCGCCGGTAGCAGCGCTGACCAGGAGCCCCAGAACCCGCCCCAGGCCGCGCTGACCGCGATGAGCGGTATGCCGCGTTCCTTCACCAACCCCCCTCGCCGTGCATTACGGTTGTGTGCCAGTAAAGATCGTCAATGTCCTAAATATCCTCTATCGAAGGGTTCATCGTGCTCACGCGAACGGTCATCGCGGCCACTCTGGCCGCCGCCGGGATCGCCGCTACCCCCGCAGCCGCCACTGCCGCCCCCACCGCTCCGGTCAGCGCCGCCGCCTCCGCGAGCGCCGCCCCATACTCGCCGGAGCGAGTGTGCGGCTCTGGTTTCCGCCGGGTCAAGGACGGTCACCGCGCGATGAGGACGCGCGAGGGCGCGGTGTTCGGACACGTGTACCTCATGTATAACAAGCGCTCCGGGAAGAACTGCGTGGCCGCCATCAAGACGGCCTACCTCAACACCAAGACCACCACGGGCGCCAGCATCGAGGTGCGGGGCGGCGGCCGGTCCGAGGACGTGCAGAAGTACCGCTTCTACGCCGAGACCGGTCACGTCGACGGCAGCTGGAAGTGCGTGAAGTACTGGGGCTGGACCCGCGACCCCAGCGGCCGCGTCGAGGCGCGCGGCGGCCGCAACTCCTGGGGCAACTGCGCCGGGTGATCCTCACCGGCCCGTCCGCGCCGGCCGCGCGGACGGGCCCGTCTGCGGGCGTCCCGGCCCCCGGTGAACACCTCGGGCGCCATCTAGCCCGCTGCCCGGTGAACACCTCGGGCGCCATGTAGCCGGGCGTCCCTGCCACCTCCCCGGTCTTGGTCAGCGACATGTCGTGCGTACGGGCGATGCCGAAGTTGTCACACATCGGCCCCCTGTCGCGTCTTCCTCATGTCACGACTAACCCGATGGAGGTCCCCATGTCTCAGCGGCTCGATGTCATGAAGCTCGCTCCCGAGGCCTACCAGGCGTTCTTCGCCGTGGAGAAGTATCTGCACGCGTGCGGGCTGCCGGTCGGCACGATTGAGCTGGTCAAGCTGCGGGCCAGCCAGATCAACGGCTGCGGCTACTGTGCCGACATGCACAGCCGTGCCATGAAGAAGGCCGGTGAGAGCGACGAGCGGCTCTGGTCCGTGGCCACCTGGCGCGAGGCGACGGTCTACACCCCGGCGGAGAGGGCCGCGCTCGCACTGACCGAGGAGGCGACCAGGCTGGCCGACCGGGCCGCCGTCCCTGACGAGGTGTGGCAGGAGGCAGCCGAACACTACGACGAGCAGCAGCTCGCCTCGCTGGTCGTGGCGATCGCGATGATCAACGCCTGGAACCGGATCGGCGTCACGGCCCGGCTCACGCCCGGCGCCTGAGTAATTCTGCCGGGGGGAGGCGGCTCCCCCCGGTAGAAATGCATGGAACGACCGGACGCCCCCGGTTAAGTTGTGGCACATGGCGGCTGCAACTCGCCGCCAAGCCACCGTCAAGCGGTGGCGCGCACAGTGCACGTAGAGGCTGTCGAAGGCGAGCGCGAGAGGGGGCGGATCATGAGACGCGTGCGGATCGTCAAGTCGGCGAAGCGGCGACAGGACCGGAACGCGGGCCTGGACCTGCGGTCCCCATCGGGCCGCCGACTCCCTTACTGAATCGCTACTTACACCTATCTTACCGAGGCAGCTGTAGATAACATAGGTAACAAGAACGTCACGGGGGGCTCACGATGAAGAGACTAGTGGTGGTGCCGCCACACGTCGCCCGGCACAAGATCCGCGACATCCGGTCGGGAGAGCACCGCAGGCCCGTCGTGCGCGAGCACGACCCCAAGGTCGTCGATCTCCAAGCCTACAGTGGCCGCAACGTCATCCGGCTCCCCGACGGCCCCACCCCCGCCGCCTGATCCCCGAGGGTCAGCCGTAGAGCTTCTTGGCGTAGGTCTCGCCGTAGTAGCTCTCCAGTTGCTCGAGTGTCTCCTCGACCTTCTGCACGTCCTTGACCAGGGTCGCGTGCGAGGGCAGCGCGTCGGACTCCCAGCTGTCGGGCTTCCACAGCGCCGAGCGCAGGAACGCCTTGGCGCAGTGGAAGAAGATCTGCTCGATCTCGACCACGAGCGCCAGGTGCGGGCGGTGACCCTTGACGATCATTTCGTCGAAGAACGGCGCCTCGCTGATCAGCCGGGCGCGGCCGTTGATCCGCAGTGTCTCGTTGCGCCCAGGGATCAGGTAAATCAACCCCACGTGCGGATTTTTCAGGACATTGCGGAAGCCGTCCGCCCGGCGGTTGCCCGGCCGGTCGGGGATGGCGATCGTGGTGTCGTCGATGACATACGTGAACCCGGCCGGGTCGCCCTTGGGCGAAACGTCACAGGTGCCGTCGGTGTCGGAGGTGGCGATCAGGCAGAACGGCGAGCTCTCCAGCCACTGCCTGTCTCGCTCGTGCAGCTTCGGCCGGTCCTTGGTGGCCGCGCGCGGCATCACCTCGCCCAGTAGTTCGCGCAGTTCCGCTTCTGACTCGATCTCCACCCAGCTCATGCCATCTCCCTTCGGGGGTTTCGCCAATTCTCTCAGGGAATCGGGTGGAGCATCCGATGCGGGGTACGCAAGGCGACGCTGACCGGATCGTTCCTGATGCCCTTCAGACCCGGGCCGGGGCGTACCTCCACTTCCTCGATCGACACCTGCACGTCGCAGGCGGCGCAGCGGGCGGCGCCGTCGATGCGAGAGCCGCAGGTCAGGTGGTGGAAGACGCGGCGCGGTTCGGTCCCGGACAGGTGGCGCTCGCCCCATTCGCCCAGGGCCAGGATTGGCGGCCAGAGCTCGTGGCCGACGGGAGTCAGGACGTACTCATCGCGCGGCGGCGAGTCCTGGTAGCGGCGCTTGTCGAGGACGCCCGCCTCGACAAGCGTGGCCAGCCGCTGCGAGAGCACCGCGCGGGGGATGTCCAGGTGGGCGAGGAAGTCGCCGAAGCGCCGTACGCCGTACATCGCGTCGCGCACCACCAGCAGCGTCCAGCGCTCGCCGATCACCTCCAGCGCCCTGGCCAGCGAGCAGTCCTGAGCGTCGTAGTTCTTACCCAGCGCCATGAGACTCCCTCGGTTCGTTCATTGAACTATGGTAGCTTGCCCGGCATGAGTTCAATCACTGAACCAACACCGGTGATCGCACCCGGCCGGCGAACGCTCGCCGTGGCCTCGTCGGCGCCCCTGCTCGTGCTGACGAACTTCACGGTGCCGACGGTCACGCTGCCCTTGACCGCGCACGAGCTCGGCGCGGGCCCTACCGGACCGGTGTGGATCCTGGGCTCGATCTCGCTCGGCCTGTCGGCACTGCTGCTGGTCTCCGGTGGGCTGGCCGACGACTACGGCCGCAAGCGGGTGCTGGTGGCGGGCACGGCCGTGCTCGCGGGCGCCAGTGTGGTGGCCGCGCTTAGCACGGCGGTGGTGGTGTTCGTGGCGGCCCGGCTGGTGCAGGGCGGCGCGAGCGCGGCGATGCTGGCGGCGAGCCTCGGCATCGTGGGCCACGCCTTCCCCTCGGGGACGGAGCGGGTGCGGGCCACCGGCCGCTACGGCGCGATGATCGGGCTGGGCACCATGGTGGGGCCGCTTTTGTCCGGGGTGCTGGCCGAGGCGATCGGCTGGCGGGCGGCGTACTGGCTGATGGCGGCGTGCGCGCTGGCCCTGGCCGTGGTGTCGGCGCGCACGCTGGAGGAGTCGCGCTCCCCCACGCCCCGGCGGTTCGACGTGCCCGGTGTGGTGCTGCTCAGCCTGGGCGTCGCCGCGCTGCTCACGGGCGTGACCGAGGGCCGTCTCGGCTGGTCGCGGCCGGTGGTGCTGGTGGCGTTCGCGGTGGCGGCCCTGCTGGTGACGGCCTTCGTGCTGGCCGAGCGGCGGCGGGCGGAGCCGCTGATCGATCTGGAGCTGTTCCGGCGGCCGGTGTTCCTGGTGGCGACGGGTGGGGCGCTGGTGGTCGGCGCGGCGGTGGTCGGGCTGCTCACCTACCTGCCGACCGTGCTGCAGACGGCGCACGGCATGACGCCGCTGGGGACCGCGCTGCTGTTCGTCCTGTGGTCCGGGCTGTCGTTCGTGGCCTCGCTGCTGTCGCGATACCTGCGGCTGCCCACGGCCGCGCGGCTGGCGCTCGGGCTGGCGCTGACGGCGCTGGGCTTCGCCGGGCTGCTGGGCCTGGGCGGGGAGTTCGTACCCGCGCTCGTGGTCGGCGGGCTGGCGGTGAGCGGGGTCGGGGCCGGGGTGATCAACTCCTCGATCACCCATCTGGCGATCGAGAGCGTGCCCTCGCATCGGGTCGGCATGGGGTCGGGCGCCAACAACACCGCCCGGTACGTGGGCAGCTCACTGGGGGCGGCCGGGGTGGCGGGGGTCATCGGCGGGCTCGGGGCGCAGCAGGGGGTGGTGGTCGCGGTGGCGGCGTGCATCGCGCTGACGGCGGCCACGGCCGTGGCCGCACTCGTCACCCGCCACTGAGCCACGCCTCTGAGCCACGCCTCTGAGCCATGCCTCCAACTGGAGGACAGTGGCTACCAGCGCCGGGCCCGGCTCAAGGCGTCGAGCAGCACGTCGCGCTCGGCGGCGAACCCTGCCGGGTCCACGCCTTCGCGTTCGGCGCGCAGATGCAGCATGGTCAGCTCGGTCGCCGCCTGCTGGTAGTCGCCCATCGCCTGACCGAGCCCCGCGCCCTTGGCCCACTTGCGCGCCGACCGGCGGGCGGACAGCGTGCTCAGCATCTTGATGTCCGGCGGGGTGATGAGCCCGGTGGGCTGGTACGCGGGCAGGTAGGTGCCTATCTTGGCCACCAGCTGCCTGCGCTCGCGTACGGTCACCAGGACGAGCCCGATGAGCGCTCCCATGATCACCAGGTAGGCCGCGCCCAGCCAGCCGAGCGACTGGAGCGTGGCGGTGCCGTTCCAGAGCCCGTGCAGGAGGACCGCGCCGAGGTAGCCGAGCGGGATGGCCGCGAACCGCGCGGGGCCGCGGCGGGTGAGCGCGTACGCGACGCCGAGCCCGGTCATCGCGGTGTAGACGGGATGACCGAGCGGGTCGATCAGCCCCCTGATCACGAACAGCTGTACGGTCCCGCCCGCACCGTCCTCGGTGAAGGCGTTCACGTAGTAGCCCACGTTCTCGACGGTCGCGAAGCCCAGGCCGGCCATCGAGCCGTAGACGATGCCGTCGGTGAGCCCGTCGATCTCCCGCCTTCTGACCAGGAGCAGCAGCAGCGCCGAGCCCTTGAGCGCCTCCTCGATCACCGGGGCCAGGTAGACCGTCCCCAGCACGTCGACGGTCTGCTCGCCGTAGCCGGCCCTGGCGAACATGGCCTGGCCGGCGAGGGTCAGCACGATGCCCAGCACGATCGCCACGCCCGCGCCCCACGCGAACGCGAAGCCCAGGTGCAGCCCCGGCTCGGGCTCCAGCCGGTCGAGCGAGAGCACCGCCGCGAGCAGGAGCGGCAGGGGCGCCAGCGCCAGCAGCATCGCCAGGCCGAACCCGATCGGGCCGCCGTCCAGCAGGATGCCGACCAGCACGATCACCGCCAGGACGCTCGAGATCACCAGGCAGATCAACAGCGCCTTGCTGGGCCGCTGCGGGAGCGAGGAAGGTCGGGTCCGCAGTGTCATCGCCATACCTCTTTTCGGACGGGCTCCCACTATGTATCGGGCCCGTCGACAGACGCTTGACGATTACTTGCCGACCTTGATCACCTCGCGGCTTCCCGGTAGTAGGGATCGGCGACCCCGTCCGCGTACGAGTACACCTCGCGGCCGTCGACGAAGACCCGCAGCGCCCGGCTCATGATGTCCAGCGGGTCGCCGGACCAGATCACCACGTCGCCGTCGAGCCCCGGACGCAGGGCGCCCACCCGGTCGTCGAGGCCCATGATGCAGGCCGGGTTGACGGTGATGGACCGCAGCGCCACGTCCCGGTCCAGCCCCTCCTTGACCGCCAGCGTCGCCTGGTGGACCAGGAAGTGGATCGGCACCACCGGATGGTCGGTGGTGATCGCCAGCTCGACCCCGGCGCGCGCGAGGATGCCCGGATTGCGCAGCGAGCGGTGCCGGAGCTCAACCTTGGAACGGCTGGTGAAGAGCGGTCCGATGATGACCGGAACGCCGCGCTCGGCCAGCACGTCGGCGATCAGGTGCCCCTCCGTACCGTGGTTGATCACCACCCGGTAGCCGAACTCGTCCGCCAGCCGCAGCGCGGTCGCGATGTCATCGGCCCGATGCGTGTGCTGGCACCAGGGCAGCTCGCCGTCGAGGACCCGTACGAGGATCTCCTGCGTGGCGTCGCGCTCGAACGGCTTGCCCTCGTCGTCGGCCGCGGCCCGCCTGGCCCGGTAGTCCTGCGCCTTCATGAACGCGTCGCGGATCACCGCCGCCACGCCCTGGCGGGTGGCGGGCAGCCGGTTCTGGTCGCCGTAGACGCGCTTGGGGTTCTCGCCGAGGGCGCTCTTCACGCTCACCGGCTCCCGGACCAGCATCTCATCGACGGTACGGCCCCAGCACTTGACCGCCACCGTCTGGCCGCCGATGGGGTTGGCTGATCCCGGCTTGATCACCGCGGTAGTGACGCCGCCGGAGAGCGCGTCGGCGAAGCCCAGGTCGGCCGGGTTGATGGCGTCGAGGGCGCGCAGGCGGGCGCCGTTGGGGTCGGTCTTCTCGTTGGTGTCCTGGCCGGCCCAGCCCTCGGCCTCCTCGTGCACGCCCAGGTGGCCGTGCGCCTCGACGAAGCCCGGCAGCACCCAGCCACCGGCCGCGTCGACGACAGGGGTCCCCGGTGGTATCTCGACCTCGCGGCCGACCGCGGCTATCTTCCCGTCCTGGATCAGCACGGTGCCGCCCTCGATCGGGTCGCCATCGACTGGCACGACATATCCGCTGGTGATCGCGAGATTCATAACAGCAACCTACATTGGCCGATATTTCGACATATAGCAGACAGGGCGCTTCGCTCCTTGACCAGGGCTTGGGTAGGGTTTCGACAACAGGAAAAGGAGAATGAATTGGCCGAGGATCAGGCCGCCTACGAGCCCGGCCCCAGCAGCCTGCCGGACGAGGACCTGTCCCACCTGCTCAGCCAGCAGCGCTTCGGCGCGCTGGCCACGCTGGACGCCAACGGCCGCCCGCACCTGTCGACCGTCGTGTACGACTGGGACTCCGACCAGCGGGTGGTGCGCGTCGCGACGGTCGACGGCCGGCTCAAAGTACGCCAGCTGCACAAGGACCCGCGCGCCGCCCTGTACGTGGCCAGCGACGACTTCTGGTCCTACGCCGTGGCCGAGGGCCTGGCCGAGCTGTCGCCGGTGAGCGTCGAGCCCGGCGACGAGGTGGGCCGGGAACTACTGGCCATGCGGTCGGGACGTCCGGCGGGCCTCGAAGACCCGGTCGGCGCGGCCGCGTTCCTGGGTCAGGCGGTCGCGGACCGGCGGCTGGTGATCAGGCTCCGGGTGTCCCGGCTGTACGGAACGTCGCTGCCGGCGCCGCCCGCCGAATAGCCCGGCGCCTGTTGTAGGCCACCACCGCGACCACGGCGAGGATGAGCGCCAGATCAATGGCGGCCGACCAGCGCATGGCACCGGTGTGGTCGCCGCCGGCCGAGGCCGCGAAGAAGACCGCCCCGATCACCGCGACCCCGCCCGAGCCGCCGAACTGCTGGGCCGTACTGAGGAAGCCCGAGCCGATGCCCGCCTGGTGCGGCGCGACCTCCACCAGCGCCGCCCCGATGAGCTGCGGGATCACCAGGCCGTTGCCGAGTCCCACGAGCACCAGCGCGGCCATGATCCACGGCAGCCCGGCCCCCGCCATGCCCAGCAGCAGCGCCAGGCCCGACGCGGTCACGAGTCCGCCGATCATGACGACGATCAGGCCGTACCTCCCGACCAGGCGGGTCCCCAGCAGCGAGGTGATCGTGAACAGCACGCCCATCGGCGCGAACGCCAGCCCGGCCTGGAACGCGGTGAGCCGCAGCCAGCCCTGGAGCAGCAGCGTCAGTGTGAACATGAACGAGGCGAAGTAGGCCATGAACGCGGTGATCGCGCCGACGCCCGCCAGGTAGGAGTGCACCTTGAGCAGCGCCAGGTCCAGCACCGGCTGACCGCCGCGCCTGCCCAGCACGTACTGCCAGCGCAGCGTCAGGCCCAGGAGGGGCAGGCTCGCGCCGATGCAGATCCACGTCCAGGCGGCCCAGCCCGCGCCGTTGCCGAGGCCGAGCGGCACCAGGACCAGCGCCAGGCCGACGGCCAGTCCGGCCGCGCCGAGCAGGTCCAGCCGCGCGCGCCCGGCCGGCTCGACCCTGGGCAGCAGCCAGGCGGCCAGCGGCACCACGACCAGGCCGACGGGCAGGTTGATCAGGAAGATGACCCGCCAGCCGAGCCCGAACAGGTCGGCCGACAGCAGCAGCCCGCCCAGCACCTGGCCGGCGATCGAGCCGAGACCGCCGGCCGCGCCGTACCAGCCCACGGCGCGGCGGCGCTCGTGCGGCGGGAAGACCGCGGAGATCATGGCGAGCACCTGCGGCACCATCGCCGCACCGGCCAGCCCCTGCAGCAGGCGGGCGGCGACGAGCTGGGCCGGATTCAGCGCGATCCCGCACAGCAGCGACGCGATCGTGAACGCGACCACGCCGCCGATGAACATCCGCCGGTAGCCGTACCGGTCACCGAGCCGCCCGCCGGTGATCATGCCCGCCGCGTAGGTGAAGGCGTAGCCGCCCACGATCAGCTCCAGGGCGGCGGGGCTCGCGTGCAGCTCGCGTTCGAAGGACGGCGCGGCGACGTTGACCACGAAGAAGTCGAACTGGGCCATGAACCAGGCGGACAGAAGCACGGCCAGCGTCCCGCCGAATCTCATTCCAACCACGCTAGTGGGGTGGCCCCCATGGGTTTCCCGGGGGTTCGTCCCACGACCGTCTCGATCCTTGTGACGGTTTGTTGTGGCTGGGGTCCTTAGGAGGGATAGCTCCTCCGGAGGAGAAGAGGAACCGACCCGTGGTGGCTGGGGTCTTTTGGGAGGGATATCTCTTTCGGGGGAGAAGGGAACCGGCCCGTGGTGGCTGGAGTCTCTCGGGCGGGATACCCCGTCCGGACGGATGTCCGTGGGCGCCGCGTCAGGGCCTTGCCGCTGGTGGGGATCGGGTGGGGCGGGCAGAGTGAAGGCATGGATCATCTTTCCCACTTCGGCCGTGAGATCCGCGCGTTCGAGGCGGCGTGCCGGGACGCTGACTCCGGTCTGGTGCCTTCCTGTCCGGGCTGGGGCGTGCCCGATCTTGTCATGCATCTGGGCGGCGTGCACCGCTACCTGGTGTGGGTCATCGGCGACCGTCTCACCGAGCAGCCGGACCCCGCGGACCTGTCCTTCCTCGGTCTGCCGGCCGATCCGGTGGGCTGGCCGGATCCGGCGGGGGCACCGGCGACCGGGCCGCTGGCGGCCGGGCTGCTCGACTGGTTCGCGGAGGGCGCCGTCAAGCTGGAGGCCGCGTTCGCCACGACGGATCCGGACGTGCCGGTGTGGACGTGGTCGGGTGAGCAGAGCGTCGGGTTCTGGTTGCGGATGCAGACGATCGAGGCGGCCATCCACCGCTGGGACGCCGAAATGGTGGCGGGGATCGCCGGGCCGATGGACGCGGAGCTGGCGGCCGACGCGGTGGGGCAGACGTTCGAGGTGATGGCCCCGGCCCGGCGGGCCTGGACGGCGGCGCCGCCCGGAGCGGGAGAGACGTACGGCTTCCGGCAGAGCGACGGGCCGGGGCGGTGGACGGTCCGCTTCGACGGGGCGGACGTGAGCCTCGTGGACGAGACCGACATGAGCCTCACAGAAGGGCCCGACGTGAGCCTCATAGAAGGCGCCGACGTGAGTCTTGTGGAATCGGGCGGCTGCGACGTGGAGGTGGTCGGGACCGCGTCGGACCTCATGCTGTTCCTGTGGCACCGCATCCCGTACGAGCGGCTCGATGTGCACGGTGACCGGGCCGTGCTCGACCGATACTTCACCCTCGTCCCGCCCGTCTGAGCGATCCTCCGGCAGGTGGCGTACGCCGTTCAGTCCAAGGTGTCGCCCAGTGATTCCAGGAGCTCCTTGAGCTCGCCGGCCAGGGCGGCGCGCCGGGGCTCGGAGAGCGCGGCGAGCAGCCGGCGCTCGGTCTCGACGTGATCGGGCAGCGCCCGATCGATCAGCTCCCGTCCCTCCTCGGTGAGGGCGACATACACGACTCGGCCGTCCTTCTCGCTGGGCGTACGGGAAACCAGGCCCCGGGACTGGAGACGGTCGAGGCGCTGGGTGATCGCCCCCGAGGTGACCATGGCCGACTTCATGAGCTCGGCCGGGGTCAACGACCGTCCATTGCGCCGCAGCGTGGCGAGCACGTCGAACGACGCCGAGTCGAGTCCGTGAGCGCTGAACGTACGGGTCAGCTCCGCGCCGATCAGCCGCGACAACCGTGACAGCCGCCCGATGATCGCCATCGGCGACACATCCAGGTCAGGCCGCTGCTCGGCCCACTGCTCCAGCACCCGGTCAACATGATCAGTCACAATCTCACCCTATCGGATGTCTTAGCGGTGAGATACATTGTCTTAGTGCTAAGAAATCGACTTGCCCTGATCATGGTGACCGCGCTGGCCCCGGCCATCTGGGGGACCACCTACCTCGTCACCACCGAACTGCTACCGCCCGGCCGCCCGCTCCTGGCCGCGGTCGTCCGGGCCCTGCCCGCCGGGCTGCTCCTCCTCCTGCTCACCCGGCGCCTGCCGCAAGGGGTGTGGTGGTGGCGCGCGTTCGCGCTCGGCGCGCTCAACATCGGGCTGTTCTTCGCGCTGCTGTTCATCGGCGCGTACCGGCTGCCCGGCGGCGTGGCCGCGACCATCGGCGCGGTGCAGCCCCTCCTGGTCGCCGGTCTGTCCTCCGGTCTGCTCGGCGAGCGCCTGTCCGCGCGTACGGCGATCGCCGCCGTGGCGGGTGTGGCCGGTGTCAGCCTCCTCGTGCTGCGGGCCGACGCCCGGTTGGACGCCGTCGGCATCGCCGCGGCGGCCGGGGGCGCGATCGTCATGGCCACCGGAGTCGTCCTCAGCAAGCGGTGGACCTCACCGGCGCCCCTGCTCGCGACCACCGGCTGGCAGTTGGTGGCCGGCGGCCTGCTGCTGCTCCCGGTGGCCCTCCTCGTCGAGGGGCCGCCGCCCGCCACTCTGACCCCGGCGAACCTGACCGGGTACGCCTACCTCGCCGTCATCGGCTCGGCCGTCGCCTACTCCCTGTGGTTCCGCGGGATCCGCGCCCTCTCCCCCACCCACGTCACCTTCCTCGGCCTGCTCAGCCCGTTGGTCGCCACCGCCCTGGGCTGGCTCGCCCTCGGCCAGTCGCTCACCGTGGCCCAGATCGTGGGCGGGCTCGTCGTCGTGGCGGCCCTCATCGCGGCCCAGACCAGCCGCCCTCGTCGCGGCCCAGACCCCCGCAACGACCCAGCCCCTCGTAACAGCCCAGAGCAGAAGCCGCCAGGTCAGGCGGACGCGCCCGCTCGTGATCGTCTGATCCCCGCACCCTGACCGTCCGATCCCCACCCCCTCATCTCCCGCTGCTTCTCAAGGAGAAATCATGCGCATCACCGTGTTCGGAGCGGCGGGCGGCGTCGGCGCTCGTGTGGTCGCCGAGGCGCTGTCCCGTGGCCACGAGGTCACCGCCGTCGTACGCGACCCGGCCCGCTTCCCGTCACTGCACCCCGGCGCCCATCCCCAGGTCGGCGACGCCGCCCATGTCGAGGACGTGACCAGGCTCGGCACCGGTCAGGACCTCGTGATCAGCGCGACCCGCCCGCCCACCGGCCGCGAGCACGATCTCGTCACGGCCGCCAAGGCGCTGCTGACGGGGCTCGCGGGGACCGGCGTCCGGCTGCTGCTCGTCGGCGGGGCGGCCGGGCTGACCGTTCCCGGGTCCGGCGGGCGTACCGTGCTCGACGACCCGCGCTTCATGTCCGACGCCTACCGAGACATCGCGCTGGCCTGCAACGATCAGCTCGAAGTCTGCCGCGCGGAGACCGGCGTGGACTGGGCCTACCTGAGTCCGGCCGCGGTGCTGGCGCCGGGCGAACGTACCGGCGTCTACCGGCTGGGCGCCGACGAGCTGCTCATGGATGCCGAGGGGAACTCGGCGATCTCCATGGAGGACCTCGCGGTCGTGCTGCTGGACGAGGCGGAACGGCCCAGGCACCACCGGGTCAGGTTCACCGCCGCGTACTGACGCCACCCGGCGGCAAACGGCTCTTCATGAGCCGCAGTCCGGTCAAGACGCACCACGTGTACGCGAAACTGGGTGTCGCGAACCGTACCGAACTGGCCAAATCAGCAGCATCAGCGGTTCCCGACCAGCCGTGTGGTCTCGTCATCGGCGGGGAAGTACGCCTCGACGGCGACCCCTTCGAGCGTGATGTCGAACGCCGCGCCGAACGTCGTGATCGTACTGAAGAAGCAGAGCTCGTCCCCCCGATGCGTGATCCGTACGGGCAGCGCGATGTCGGCGGGGTCGGGCAACGGCGCCTCGCCATCGTCTCCATAGGTCAGCAGCTCCTCGTAGAGCGCGCTCAGCCCCGGGTCCCCCGCACGGGCGACCTGCCTGGCAAGCCGGGGCAGCAGGAACCCGCGGACCTGCGCCAGGTTCCGCACGCGCGGCGCGAACCCGTCCGGATGCAGGCCGAGCCGCATCATGTTCACCGGCGACTCCAGGAGGGCCGGGTCCACGTCGTCGAGGAAGACGTTCATGGCGTCGTTGGCCAGCAGCAGGTTCCACCGGTGGTCCAGGGCCATCGCCGGATACGGCTCGTGCCCGCGCAGGATCCGCTGGAGCGCCTCGTGCGCCTTGCCCAGGTCGGGGTCGTCAAGCGGGCGCTCGGGGTAGATGGGCGCGTACCCGGCCGCGAGCAGCATCCGGTTGCGCGCGCGCAGCGGCACATCGAGTTGCTCGGCCAGCCGCAGCACCATGGACCGGCTGGGGATCGTCCGCCCGGTCTCGACGAAGCTGACGTGGCGCGCGGACACCTCGGCCTGGAGGGCCAGGTCGAGCTGCGTGAGGCCGCGCCGGCGCCGCCAGTCCCGCAGCAGCTCCCCTATCGGCTGATCCATGTGCATAGTGGCCGGTTCTACCTGGTCTGCCGGGGTGGTGTCGATTACCTGCCATGTCATGCCCCGTCCCGTTGACGCCCGATTTTAGACAGTTTACAAGTCTTTGACCGTTTTGTTAGTGTTCGTCCCGCCTAATCCACTCACCTGCGTGGAGCCGGGGACCCAAGTTCCCTCTGGGGCGAATCGGCATTGCCGTAGGGCCACTTCCAGGCCCGAGCCCGTCAGCTAACCCGGTAGGCCGTATGGAAGGACACAGCAGTGGCTCCCCTCGCCATCTGCCTGGCGACCGCCGTCGCCGGGCTCACTCTGGCCGCTCCAGCTCACGCCGACCCCACCACCCCTACCGGCCCCACCACCACTGTCGGCCCCACCACCTCTACCGGCACCGAGAGCAAGCCCGTCCAGCAGACGAGCCAGACCACTCCGGCCTGGAAGGTCGCCCTCAAGTTCGCCATGAAGAAGCGCGGTATCCCGTACGTCTGGGGCGGGACCAGCGACAGCGGCTACGACTGCTCCGGGCTCATGCTCAAGGCGTACAAACACGCCGGGATCGAGCTGCCGCGCACCACGACGGAACAGTACGCCGCGTTCTCCAAGAAGATCTCCTGGGCCCACCTCAAGCCAGGTGACCTGGTCTTCTTCCACGGACTCGGGCACGTGGGGATGATCTCGAAGCCCGGATACATGGTGCACGCGCCGCACACCGGAGACGTGGTCAAGGAGGAGAAGCTCTCCGACTGGCGCAGGGACTCCTTCGCGGGCGCCGTACGGCCGGACCCCAAGGGCGTACGGCTCTCCATCGAGCAACGCAAGACCACCATGCTCACCGCCGGCCTGCGGCCAACGGCGGAGTCCCTGCAGATCAAGGTCCGGTAGCGCCCCGGCTCAGTGACGGAAGCCGTCACGGCGTGCGGAACCCCCGGAAGGTCACGGGCTTGCGGGTCTCGAAGCCGAGCCGCTCGTAGAGGGCGATCGCGCCGGTGTTCGCCTCGGCTACGTGGATGAAGGGCCGTTCGTCACGAGCCACGATCCGCGCGACGAGCGCACTGACCAGGCGGGCGGCATGGCCTCGCCCGCGTGCCTCGGGGGCGGTGCAGACGGCGCTGATCTCGGTCCACCCCGGTGGCCGGAGTCGCTCACCCGCCATCGCCACCAGGGTGCCGTTGTCGCGGACGCCGAGATAGGTGCCGAGTTCGCGGGTACGCGGCCAGAACGGCCCCGGCTTGGCCCGCGCGACGAGGTCGAGCATCTCGGGCACACTGTCCCTGCCGAGTTCGACCACCTCGGTGCCGGTCTCGGCAGGGCGGCGGCCGCCGCCGGACCAGGTCATCTGGCGGCCTTCGAGGACGAAGACCGGCTCCCAGCCCGGTGGTGGCACCGATGCGCGGCTGAACATGTCGGCGAGCTCGCCTCGGCCGAGCAGCCGGGCGAGGTCGGCCCACTCCTGCGGATCCGGGTCGGCGGACACCGCGGAGAAAGTCGCGACATCCGGCTGGTAAGTGGCCGCGCTGCCGAGCCGACGGGCATGGTGCGCGTGGTGACCGCGCAGAGATGCGCCCACCGGGTCATCGAGTGCGGTGGCGTCCCGGTTCGCCATGGTGCCGTGCCTCTCATGTCGTACGGGGCTGACGCTTGCCCAGCTGGACAGCGATCAGGTCCAGCCGGTCATCCTACGGGCACAAGGCTCATCACTGACCATTTGGGCATCGGAGCTGGGGTAAGGCGATGAGCCTACGCGGGTTGCGCCATTACATCCCAGGTAATCGACACCACCCGGCGGCCGCTGTCAGCGTTCTCCCATGACGAGCAGCAAAGAACTGATCATGGCCGGCTTCGCGGAGTTCGCCGCGGGCAACATCGAGGTGCTCCAGACGCTCCTGAGCGAGGACTTCATCGAGCACAGCCCGGGCAACCCGTCGGGCAGGCGCGCCTTCATCGACTTCATCAGGGACTCCCCGCTGGCCAGCTCCCGGCTGGAGCTCAAGCGGGTCGTCGCGGAAGGCGATCTCGTGGTGATGCACTATCACCTGATCCCTCGGGAAGGGGGGCGCGGGCTGGCGGTCGCGGACTTCTGGCGGATCGAAGACGGCCTGATCGCCGAGCACTGGGACGTGGTTCAGCCGGTCCCCGAACCGCAGGAAGTGCCACACGGCATGTTCTGACACGACTCCCCCGGCCCGGTGAGCCATCACACGGGCAGCCGGGTTCCTCAAGGAAGCGGCTCGGCGGCGCCCGGTGGCCAGATGCCGACGTCCAGGAGCTTGTGGGCATAGGAGTACGCCACGAGCTGGCTCCGGTTGCTGCAGGCGAATCGGTCGAGGAGCTTGCTGATCCGCTCCGCCACCGTATATCTGCTGAGTTGCAGCTCGCGGGCGATTCTTGTCGTCGTGTATCCCCTGGCCAGCAGGACGATCAGCCGCGTGTCGCGATCGTTGATCAGATCGTCGAAAACAAGATCCATAGCAAGTCCCGATTCGGATCGCCTTGGCCAGAGGCGCCTCTGGTGAAAGCACCTCTGTGTGCAAGCTAGAAGCGTCTGCTTAATCAGCGGTATGGCCGGACCATGCGAGCGGTTAAGGATCGGCCCTGGCCAGCTGCCCTTGGAAAATCTCCTCGTAGAGGTTCCTGAGTACGGGGCTGGGGTCGATGCCGAGTTCGGCCACGAGATGCCGGCGTACGGTCTCGAACTGCGAGAGCGCCTCCGGCGCACGGCCGCAACCGGCGAGCGCGGTCATCCTGGCCGCCACGAGCCGCTCGCGCGCGGGAAAGAAAGGCACCAGGTCGTCGAGCCTGTTCAGCGCCTCGACGTGATCGCCCCGCTCGATCTCGAGTTCCGCCCAGTCCTCATTTACCGTGAGGTACAAGTCGGTGAATCTGCCGACCGCCTCATCGACCAAGGCGACACCCGAGAACTCCGCGAGCGGCTGACCGCCCCACAGGCGCAGGGCGTCATCGAGCACGGTCAACGCGGCATCGGCGTCGCCCCTGCGCCGCATGTCGCGGCCGGCGCCGGCCAGCCGCCGGAACCTGAGGAGGTCGAGTTCGTCCGGCCCGGCGTCCAGCCGGTATCCCCAGCCTTGGTAGGAGATCCGATCCCCGAAGCTCCTGCGCAACACGGAGACGTAGACCTGCAGGTTCTTGCGTGCCGTGGGGGGTGGTCGTTCTCCCCACAATGAGTCGATCAGCTGGTCCGTCGGAACCACCTGGTTCGGGCGGGAGAGCAGGATGGCGGCCAGCAGCCGCGCCTTCCTGGCGCTGACGTGCACGATCGCGCCGTCCACCCGCACCTCGAGCGCGCCGAGCACGCGGGCGTCCAAGCGCGCGGTCACGACTTTGGCCCGCTTGATCCGGTCGGTGCCCAGCGCCAGGAATCCGGCCAGATCGATCGTCGCCGAACCCGCCCTGGCCACCTGACGGTGGAGCGTACGCACTGTGGACAGCGTGGCGATGGAGACGTCGTCGACACCGGCCTTCGCCTCGAACCACCGCCAATCGCCGTCGCGATTGACTTCGAGGAAGACCGGTCCCTGCCTGGTCAGCAGGAAGTCGAAGGCGCCGTAGCGCAGGCCCCAGATCCCGGCGAGCCGGTGCACCGCCTCCACCACGGGCTCCGGCGCCGCCGCTGGAGAGACCGTGACCGACGCCTCGTCGCGCCAGATCGCCTCCGGCGACGGTTTGCCGACGCGGAAGGCCCGGATCTCGCCATCCACGAAGTAGACGCGCAGCTCCGCCCAGTGGTCGACGTACTCCTGGACGATCATGGGCGCGTCCCGCGCGGGCAGCTTCCTGGCCGCGACGCCGGTCACGATCTCCGGGAAGACCCCGTGCAGGGTGCCTGGTTCGGTCTCGACGAAATGCTGGTCGAGGGCCTTGACGATGACCCGGTCGCTGGCCAGCGCCGCGCTCGCCGCCCCCAGGTCGGTCGTGGCGATCGTTCGCGGGGTACGGACCCCTGCCTCCGCCGCGTCGTCCAGCTGAACCAGCCGCCCCAGATCACTGCCACCGGGCAGCCGGGCGGCTGACAGCGACGACAGCTGGTCGATGAGGGCGGCCCACGAGTCGGCCCGGAACAGGGACGGCGCCGAGCCGTTCTCCCCCCGCACGGCCCGCGGCGAGAAGTGCCGTACCCAGGTGACGGTGGGGATGATGCGGCGCCCGTTCACCGTCAGCGAGCCGTCGTCGAGCCGGGTGAGGATCCGCAGGTCGCCGATCGACCCGGCGTCGATCCGCACGCTCGGCACGCCGAGTGTGCGCAGCCCGCGCTGGAGCACGGCGAACTCGTTGATCCCCGCACGGTCCACGAGGACCACGCACGGCAGGGCGGTCGCCGGGTTGGTCTCCTCCGGGACCTGCCAGGTCACGCCGGGACTGCCGGCCGGCATGCGCAGGGTGTACGGAACGCGCGAGTGAACCGGGTCCATGTGCCGATGATGATCACACGCGGCGTGATCACACAACGTGCCCTCTGTCGTTCGGCATAACGTCCCGGATAGCCCACGTTTGTGGGGTTGTGTCACCCGCTGATCGCCGGTCCATACTCGACCTGCAACACATCTCCAGCAGCCGACAACCTGCACATTTGGTGAAGCGGGAAGTGAAGGGTGGTGCCGTGTCGAGCGATGTGGTGACGGCCGCGGGGCTGACCAAACGCTATCGGCGCAGCGAGAGACCGGCAGTGGACGATGTCTCGTTCGAGATCGCGCGGGGAGAGACGATCGGGCTCCTAGGGCCCAACGGCGCCGGGAAGACGACCCTGATCAAAATGATCTGCGGGGTCACCACCCCTACCTCCGGCCAGGTCCGCGTCTTCGACGCCGATCCGGTGCGCCAGCCGGTCGCCGCCAAGAGCGGCATCGGGGCGATGCACCAATCAGGCCCGTTCGACATGATGCTGCCGGCGCTGGACAATCTGCGGATCGCCGCCCGATTCCGCGGCCTGAAGTGGCGTGCCGTGCGGCCCTGGGCGCTGGAACTGGCGGAGTTCCTCAGCTTGACGGAGGCCCTGCCGCGCTTCTGCTTCCAGTTGTCGGGCGGCCAGCGGCAGCGGTTACAGCTGGTACGGGCGTTGCTCACCATTCCGCGGCTGCTGATCCTCGACGAGCCGTCCGCGGGACTGGACGTGGTGGGGCGGCGGCACATCGAGCGTTTCGTGACCTGGCTGCGCGAGGAGCACGGCGTGACGGTGCTGTGGACCAGTCACCACATCGACGAGCTGGAACGCAACAGCCAGCGGGTGATGGTCATCAACCACGGACGGGTGCTGCGCTTCGCCAAACCGCGCGAACTCGTCGAGGAGTTCGGCACCACCCACCTGCTGGTGACCCTCGATGATCCCGCGGCAGGCCTGGTGGTGGCGGCCTGGGCGGAGCTGGCCGGGCTCAAGGCCACGACCGAGGAGTCGGACGTACGCATCCACGGTGCGCGAGCGCGGGAGGTGCTGCCGGAACTGTCGCGGCACTGCCTGGACCACGGAGTCGCGATCTCCGGCGTCTCGACCGTCACGGACTCGCTGGAGCAGGTCTTCCTCCGGATGACGGACGTTGAGGACTGACGTTGAGGACGGACGTTGAGGACGGACGTTGAGGACGGACGTTGAGGACTGACACCGAGGACTGATCCCGACAAAAGGGGAAAACGTGGCCGCCAAGCTGGCATTCGACAACACTCCTCCGACCGGGACCCCGAAGGCGGCCGACCTGTCCGCGGTGCTCTACCGCGAGTACGCGCTGCTCGCCCGCAACCGGGTGTATCTCATCCTCGGCCTGGCCCCGATGCTGATCTACCTGCTGCTCGTGAACACCTCGCTGGGCAACCTCCTCAGAGTCGTCCACTACAAGGGCGTCGACGTACCGTTCACGATCTTCCTGCTGCCCATGACGCTGGCGATGTCGGTCGTCAGCGCGGCGGGGACGTCCGGCATGGCGGTGTTCCAGGAGGAGATGAGCGGCGCGGCGACGCAGCTGTGGTCCTACCCGTTGCGCCGGTCGCGGTTCCTGCTCGGCAAGGTGATCGCGGGAGTGTCGCTGGTGCTGGGACAGGCGCTGCTGGCCCTCGGCGTGGCGGTGCTCATCTTCGCGTTGCCGTTCGACCTGCAAGCCTGGGTCGGCCTGCTGTCGACGCTCACGCTGGCCGCCCTGGCCTTCAACGGGCTGTATCTGGCGACGGCCATCTTGATCACCGACTACCAGGTCTTCATGCTGCTGTCGAACGTGTCGATCCCCGTTCTCGTGTTCAGCGCCCCGTCGCTCTACCCGATCGACAGCATGCCCACCGTGCTGCAGTGGGTGGCGATGATCAACCCGCTGACGTACGCGATCGACGGCATGCGCAACGCCGCGTTCTTCGGTTTCGCCGACGCGTGGCAGGACCTCCTGGTGCTGGCCGTACTGGCGGCCATCAGCTACACCGTGGGCGGCCGCGCGCTGATCAAGCGCGCCCGCAACATCTGATCTCGTCAAGGGCAGGGGACGATGCGGACAGACAACTCCTCTCTCTCGTGGCTTCTGTCGCGGTCCGACCGGTCCAAGGTCCGGCTGCCGGGCACGGACAGAGCGCACGACCCGACGGCCACGCTGGAGATGGCCGGCCGGGCGGCCCGGATGGTCGGGATCACCAGGGTCGCGGACATCACCAGGCTGGACACCATCGGAATCCCGACTTTTCAGGCGATCAGACCGACTTCCCGGACGCTCGCCGTGTCTCAGGGGAAAGGGATCACGCCCGAGCTGGCGAAACTGTCCGCGATGATGGAGGCCGTCGAGCTCTGGCATGCCGAACAGCCCATGACGCCGGTGACGACCGCGCCTCCGCGAGACGTCAGCGGGCAACTGGGCTATGACGTCCGTGACCTCCCGCTCTCCCCGCCGACCGTGCTGCATGACGGGCTGCCGCTGGACTGGGTCGCCGGCCGGTCGCTGGTCGACGGCTCGGAGCGGCTGGTTCCCAGGGAATCGGTGGGATTCTCCCTCCTGCGCAAGACCGGCTGGAACCCGCCGGTGTTCTTCGAGTCGACCAATGGCCTGGCGAGCGGGAACACGCTGGTCGAGGCCGTTCTGCACGCGCTGTACGAGGTGATCGAGCGGGACGCCGTGACCACGGCGATGACCGGCGGCGACAAGGGCGTCCTCGTCGATCCGGAGACGCTGGGGTCGCCGGTCGTCGACGAGCTGTGCGGGATGCTCACGCGGGCCCGGGTCGGTCTCGAGGTCAGGTCCCTGCCGTCGCCCACCGGGTTACCGTGCTTCCTCGCCCGGATCTCCTGCGACGACTATCCACCCGCGTTCATGGGATTCGGCTGCCACCTCGGCTCGGAGATAGCGCTCACCCGGGCCGTCACCGAGGCCGCGCAGGCCAGGCTCGGCTACATCTCGGGTGCGAGAGACGACCTCCATCCGGGCGTCCACGACGGCGCGCGGCACCGGGCCGCGCCCGCGGCGGACACCGGCGAGGCGATCCCGAAGCTGACGGCCCACCAGAGCCTGGTCGATGACCTGGCGGACGTGGTCGGGCGGGCCGCGGCCGCGTTCTCCGCCGCCCCGCTCGTCATCGATCTGACGAGGGACGAGATCGGCGTCCCGGTGGTCAGAGTGGTGGCGCCGGGCAGCCGCGTCACCCCGGAGGTGTTCTAGTGAGCCGCCAGAAGACAGAGGTGTTCTTGTGAGCCGCCAGAAGACGGTCGTCTACGCCGGGCCGACGATCTCGCACGACGAGGTCCGCGCCGTGCTTCCCGAGGCACAGGCGCGGCCGCCGGTGGCCCGGGGCGATCTCCTCAGGCAGGAGTGGAGCCGGGAGGACACCGCCGTCATCATCGACGGGTATTACCGGGAACGGCTGTCCGTGGGCCACAAGGAGATCCTCTGGCTGCTCAACGAAGGCGTGAACGTCATCGGGGCGGCCAGCATGGGGGCGCTGCGGGCGGCGGAGCTGAGCCCGTACGGCATGCGGGGCGTCGGGTCGGTCTTCCGCATGTACGCGAGCGGCGAGGTCGACGGGGATGACGAGGTGGCGGTCCTGCACGGGCCCGTGGAGCGGGGATATCCCGCTGACACGGTGGCGATGGTCAACATCCGCTACGGCTGCCAGGAGGGTGCCAAGAGCGGCCTGGTTCCGGCGGCGACCGCCGAGCGAATCGTCGAAGCGGCGAGGTCGAGGCCCTTCGTACAGCGGACCTGGCGCGAGCTGGGAGAGGCCCTGGGCCCGGACGCCGGTGACGCGCTGAGCACGCTGGAGCGGAAGATCGGCACGGGTGAGTGGGACCTGAAGCGACTGGACGCGATGGCGGCCCTGGAAGCCGTCGGCGGACACCAGGCCGAAGCGCCCAGCGCGTGGACGGCCGAACCCAGTACGTGGGCGGCCGAGGCGGCTCTGACGGGGATCACCCACTATGAGGCGCTGGCCTGGCGGTCGATGCGCGAGTACGCGCCGGGCAGGTGGATGTCCGATCTCGATGTCCTGGACGCGGCGCGGCTGTTCGGCCAGGACTACCCGAAGCTGCACGAGGAGACCCTGACCGGCCTCTTGGCGGACTTCGCCGCCGCGCGGGGCCTGGGGCTGGAGGCGTACACGCGCGCCAGACTCGGCGTCGATGACCGCGCCGACCTGCCGCACGTCCTCGCGCCCTGGCTGGCCGAGACGGAGCGGGCCGCCCTGCCCGTCGCCGAGCAACTCCGGTTGGTCATGGTGCGGGTGTGGCCGGTCTGGCAGTCGGAGGATTGGCGGCCGATCATCCTGGAGCGGATCCGGGAATCGAGCCGCTGGCCCGAGTGGTCCGACATCGTGGCCCGTGCCGACGAGATCGCGGAACAGAGCCTCGGCCGCGTGGTCATCCCGGCGCCGGCGATCTGCGGACGGATCTTCTCCCGTCACTGGAACGGCCCGGGAACGACCGCGGAGGTCGAGCTGGCGCGGCGCGGGTTCCTCAGCATGGCGGATCTGGGACAGACCGCCGCCAGGTTCTTCGCCCTGGACGTGCACAAGGCCAAGGGGCGATGAGCGCGACCGGGCTTGAGCAGGCGTTCGACCCGAGCGCCTCGCGGCACCGCCGGGACCCGCACCCGCTCTTCCACCGCATGCGCGAGCGGGCGCCGGTCTACCGCCACGCCCCGGCCAACGGTCGCGTGTCCTGGTATCTGACCCGCTACGCCGACGTGCAGCGCGCGCTGCACCACCCGGACATAGGACGCGAGCTCGACCGGCTGCCCGGCGAGCTGGCCGCCTCTCACCGCCGGTGGGAGAACGACCCGCTGGCGATGGTGCGGCGGAACATGTTCAACCTCGACCCGCCCGACCACACCCGGCTGCGGCGGCTGATGGCGCCCGCGTTCGGTCCCCGGACGGTGGCGGCGCTGGAGCGGCGCATCGATCAGGTCGTCGGCGAGCTGGTCGACGACCTGGCGGCCGCCGGCGACGGAGCCGACCTGATCGAGCTCCTGGCCCTGCCGCTGCCGATCCTGATCGTCGCGGACCTGGTCGGCTTCCCGATCGGCGACCGGGGCCGGCTGCGCGGGTGGAGCGACGACATGCTGCGCAGCCGGGACGCGGTGCTGGTGCGCCGCACCGGAGTCGCGTTCGTCGCCTACGTCAACGAGCAGCTCGACGAGCGCCGGGCCCATCCGGGCGCGGACCTGCTGTCCCAGCTCGTCCGGTCAACGGAGATCACGCACGCCGAGCTGGTGTCCAGCGTGTTCCAGTTACTGCTGGCCGGGGACGAGACGACGGTCAATCTCATCGGCAACGGAGTCCTGGAACTTCTACGCCATCCTGACCAGCTCGAACGCCTCCGCGCCCAGCCGCAGCTGATCGACTCCGCGGTGGAGGAGGTGCTGCGGTTCAACGGCCCGGTCGGGCACTCCCGGCCGCTGTTCGCGCTGGCCGACGTGGACATCGGGCCGACGGTGATCCCCCAGGGTGACATCGTCGTGCCAGTACTGCTGGCCGCCAACCGCGACCCGGCGGTGTTCGACCGGCCGGACGTCTTCGACATCGGCCGCACCCCGAATCGGCACCTGGGCTTCGGCCACGGAATCCACTTCTGCCTCGGTGCCGCGCTGGCCCGGCTGCAGGCCCGGGCCGCCATCGGCGCGCTGGTGCGCCGCTTCCCCGGCCTGGCCCTGGCCGTCGATCCGGCCGAGCTGGAATGGACGCCGGACCTGTTCCTGCATGGTGTACGCCACCTGCCGCTGCTGTTGGAGAAGAGCCCATGATCAAGGGGTACGCGGAGCTGTCCCGTATGGCGTTCGGCTACGCCGGCTCGCAGATCCTGTACGCGGCCGTCCGCCTGGGCATTCCAGAGGCCCTTGCCGCCGGCGCGCTGCCGGCCGAGAAACTGGCGCACGCCATCGGGGCCGACCCACGAGCGCTGGAGCGGCTGTCGCGAGCCCTGGTGGTCCTGGGCGTGGTCGACGAGGTGGCGCCGGGACACCTCGCGCTGGCCGAGCTGGGTCAGCCGCTGCGCGCCGACCACCCATGGTCGATGCGCTCCAGCGTGCTGCTGCTCGGCGACCCCGCGACCTGGCAGGCATGGGGGGCGTTGACCCACAGCGTACGAACGGGTGCGGCCGCCTTCGACCACGTGCACGACCAGCCGCTCTTCGACTACCTCGCCGGCCATCCGGGCCTGTCGGAGATCTTCAACACGGCCATGCGCGAGGGCACCGAGCGCGTCGCGTCAGAGGTCGCCCAGGCGTACGACTTCACCGGTGTCCGCACCGTGGTCGACATCGGGGGCGGAAACGGCGCGCTGCTCGCCGCGGTGCTGGCGGCCACGCCCGGCGCTCAGGGCATCCTGTACGACACCGCCGACGGCGGGGCGTCCGCCACTGAAACGTTCAGGCGAGCGGGACTGTCGGATCGGTGCACCAGGCAAGTGGGCGATTTCTTCGAGTCCGTGCCCGAAGGCGATCTCATGCTGCTGAAAGGCGTCCTGCACGACTGGGACGACCAGCGCTGCACCGCGCTGCTGCGTAACTGCCGCGCTTCGATCGCGACGGGCGGGCGCCTGCTGGTGCTGGAACCGGTGCTGCCGGCCAGACTCGGCACCCCGGAGGCGGCCGGCGTCGTCATGAGCGACATCGCCATGCTCGTCTACACCGGCGGCTGGGAACGCGACCGGGCCGAGTTCCACGCCCTGCTCGCGGCCGGCGGGTTCGACCTGGCCGACGTCACAGCGCCGCTGCGGGGTTCGGCGATCCGGATCCTCGTCGCGGATCCGTCCTGAGGGCCGATCCTCCGGTTGTCCGCCTCGACGTCCCGATGTCCCGGCACATGGCCCGATTGCCCGGTTGCCGTCCCGACAACGCGGACTACAGACAGTCATGAGTACTTCTCACATGCGGTCGGCCGACGTGAGTAACCCCGCTGCTCTGGCTGTCCGGGAAGCGGACGCGCATAGTGTGCCGGTCGAGCAAACGGGCTCAAACTCGGGTGGTCAGGTGGCGCAACCGATTGACGCGAGCCCTGCCGGCGAGGCCATGCCCATTCTGCGGGTCGTCGTGGGCGAGCCGGACCGGGTGGTGCGCGCCAGGCTCAGGAGCGTGCTCCACATGGGCAACGGCATCTATGTGGTGGGCGAGGCCGGTGCCGCCGACCGGCTGGGCGATCTGGTCGTCAGGCATCGGCCGAGGGTGGCGGTGGTGAACGCGGCGCTGCGGCAGGCGGACGGCGTGGAGTTCGCCCGGATCGTCGCGGCGCAGGCGAGGAACGGGATGCGGGTGGTGGTGGTCTCCGAAGCGCTGGACGAGGAGTTGCTCGGACGCGCGCTACGCGGGGGCGCGGGCGGTTTCGTGCACCGGGCGTCGCTGGTCGAGGAGATCGTGCCCGCGATCCGGCTGGTCGCCGCCGGGCACACGTTCATCTCCAGCTCGATGATCACGCGCCTCCGTGATCGCATCGCCGCGGTGACCACCGGGGTCGATCATCGGCTCGCGGAGCTCACCCGCCGCGAGGCCGAGGTGCTGGCGCTCGTCGCGGCCGGCCTGTCGAACGCCGGTATCGCCGACAAGCTCGGCATCGGCACCGGAACAGTCCGTTCGCACCTGGCGCGCATCCTCACCAAGCTGTCGGCGGCGAACCGGGCGCACGCGGTCGGCATCGCCTACGAATCCGGCTTCATCACCGCAGGCTCGGCTCACGGCCGCCGCGCACGCGGTTGAGCGCGTCCCACCACGCGTGCAGCGCGGGGTACTGCATGACGGCTTCCCGCGTGGTGAGAAGGGGATCCGGTTCTCCCGTCAGCGCCCGTGCCACTGCCGATCCGTCTTTCTCGGCCCGTACGGGCATCAAGGTCTGAGTGCGGAAGAAATCGGCGGCCAGCTCCGGGCTGCTCAGCAGGGCCCGCGTCCTGCGGGCGAGAATCTCGCGCTCGAACGCGGTCGCTTCCCGCCGCCCGGCCGGCCCCGCGCCCTCCGCGACCGCCACTCGCCCGGCCAGCCCCGCGTCCTGCGCGAGCGCCATCCGCCATGACGATTCCGCCTCCGCCATCATGGCCGCCTGCAGTTCGGCGGAGGCGGCCGGATCGAACCCGCGCCGCGTCAGCTCCCTGTCCAGCCGGAGCGTGCTCAGCGCGGCGACCGACATCCCGTGCGAGTGAACGGGATTCACCGCGACGACCGCGTCACCGATCGCGACGAAGCCGGCGGGCAGGCGCGCTCGTTCGAAGTACCTTCGCCGGTTCGAGGTGTCACGGTACGGCCGGATGCCGCCGAGCGGTGTGGCCGCCGCCATGAGGTCCGCCACGATCGGATCGCGCAGCGAGCGCGCGAAGTCCGCGAAGCCCCGCTCGTCCGCGGGCGGCTCGCCGCCCCGGGTGCCGGTCAGGGTGACGATCCACCGGCCGTCCTCGATCGGGAACAGCGTCGCCCCCTGGCCCGGCCGCCCCGCCACCGGACGCGGGTGCAGCATGATGGCCGGCATCTCGCCGGTGAGTTCGGCGGGCGCCTGATAGACCCTGGTGGAGTAGGCCAGCCCGGTTGAGACGGTCGTCTCCTCGATCTCCGCCCCGCCGAGCTCGGCCAGCCACCGTGGCGCCTTCGATCTGCGCCCGGTCGCGTCGACGACGAGATCCGCCTCGATCGTCTCCGGCGCGGCGCCCTCACGGCTGACCGAGACCCCGGTGACCCGGCGCGCGTCGCCCACCAGGCCGAGCGCCCGCGTGCCCGTCCAGGTCGAGACTGCGGCCAGCGCCCGCGTCCCCGTCCAGGTCGAGACGGCGCCCAGCGCCCGCTTCCGTACCACCTGGTCCAGGAGGCCCCGGCTGCAGGAGATGAGGTACGCCCCGGTGTCCAGCCGCCGGAACCACCCCACCGCGGCGAGGATCAGCGCGTCGCCGGGCAGGCGGCGGTGATGCGCGCCGCGCGCGAAGAGCTCTTCGAGAGTCCCCGGAAGCAGCTCCTGCAGCGCCCGTGCGCCACCGGCCACGAGGACGTGGCTGTGCTGTGACTGGGGTAGTCCCCGCCGGGCACGGGGAACGGACGGATAGTGATCGTTCTCGATCACGATCACGTCGTCCGCGTGCCTGGCGAGCACGGCGCCGGCCAGCGATCCCGCGAAGCCGCCGCCGAGGACGACCGCTCTGGTCATGCAGGGTGCTCTTCGATCAGACCCCGTTCGATCATGCTGCCGAGGAACTCCTGTACGTCCTTCAGCACGCGGACGCTCATCGCGAGGTTGTCGCCGGCGAACTCATGGGACAGCTTCGCGACGATCGGCTCCCGCTCCCCGTCGCTCGCGACGAGCTCCCATATCCGGGAACCGGTCTCGTTCAGGGTGTGGAAGTCCCCGGTTTCGGCGTGATAGAGCGAGATGCCCCCCGCGGTCTCCTGCCAAATCACCGAGTCACTGATCTGGAGTGACACACTCCACCTCCTCTATACCGGCGTTATGGGAAGCAGCTCGCGGACCTTGACGGCCTCGGCTGAGGGGCGAACATAGGTCTTCCAGTCGTCGAAGACCGGATGGACGTCGTCGTTGACGAGCAGGCGGGGCGTCTGCATTTCCGGATCCTCGGCGAGTTCTGCGGGGTCGACGCCGGATTCCAGCCAGAGCTGCGTGACGATGCCGTGCCGCAGGATCCTGCACTGATGACGGCTGTTGCGCCGCAGGTCTCCCGACTCCGCCATGTGAGAGGCGCGGCAGCCTCCGCCGCAGGAGGACTTGATGTAGCACTTCGCGCAGTCGGCGTGGTAGTCGCCGCCGAACACGGAGCTCGTCCGCATGTCGTACAGGACCGGGCTGCCGAAGATCTCCGCCAGGGATTGCCGTCTCACGTTGCCCGCGAAGTGTGAGCGTCCCGTGACGAGCTTGCACGGGTAGACGTCGCCCAGCGAGTTGATGTAGATCTCGTTGCCGCCCATCCCGCAGTTGGCCTTCACCGAGCACAGCTTCAGCGTCTTCGGCCCGTCCGGGAGCAGCTTGCCGGCGACGGGTGAGGTCCAGGTGAGCTGCTGGATCCGCAGATGGTCGTCCCAGCCGAAGTCGTACTCGTCGCTCTCTCCCCGGCCCAGGTTGTTGTGGTACATCAGCCGGATGCTGTTCACCTCGATCCCCTCCATGAACGAGGCGAAGCCTTCGAGCTCCTCGACGTTCTCCGAGGTGACGATATGGTTGATCAACGGCACGACGCCCGCGTCGTTGAGCAGCTTCAGGGCCTTGTGGGTCTTGGCGAAGGAGCCGGCGCCCCGCGTGCGGTCGTGCGTCTCGGCCGTGCCGCCGTCGACGCTCACCGTGACGCTGCCGAACAGCTCGGCGAACCGCTCCGCCATCGCGGGAGTCCTGATCATGGTGGCGTTGGTGATGATGTTCGACGTCAGGCCGCTCCGGTTGGCATGCTCCACGATCTGGAACAGGTCTTTCCTGAGCATGGGCTCGCCGCCGGTGAAGACCACGGTGGAGGCGCCGAAGTCGGCGATCTGGGAGACCAGGCTGAGCGACTCCTCGGTGTTGAGCTCACCCGGCAGGCACTTCTCCGAGGACGCGTAGCAGTAGGGGCAGCGAAGGTTGCAGCCGTCGGTGATGGCGTAGTACGCCATGCGGAGCGGCGGCTCCTTCAGCTTGATCCGCGGATGGTTGCCGTTGTAGTAGACGATCCAGCTCAGAATGAGTTTGGCGAGGACCCGATCGGTCTCGTCGGTCTCTTCGAGCCGCGCGTTGGGCCGGGTCAAGGCTCGCAGGACGCCGAACTCACGCGAATCGAGGACACACCGACCGCCGGAATGCGGATTGACGACCAGATGATTACCGGCGTGCATGAAGTAGGTAAGGTCTTCTGGTACGTAGAACAACGCGTGGTTCCGGGCCAGCTTCCCAGACATCCAGTTCCCTTCACGCTCTCAGCGGCAGGCGCGGCCCCGGCCTTGTCCGGCGACAGGTGACCGGGGCCGCACCCGTGAGCCGTCGGACTAGGGGTTCGGCTTGGTCGGGGTGGACCCGGACCCGGACCCGGACCAGGCTCCGCACAGGCACGACGCTTCGGGGGACTCGTTGTGCACCTCGACCTCGGGCGTTGCCCACTGGCCGCCCGCCATGACCACGGGCAGTGCGGCGGGAAGCTTGTCCTTCAGCGAGATGAGCAGGTCGGTTTCCTCTTTGGTCAAGGTGGCGAACGCCGCCTCGACTTCCGCGGCGATCGGGTCGTGCAGGACGCCGGCTTCGCGCAGGGCTTCCTTCGGATCGAAGGCCATGCCTTCACCTCTCCGTCTTAAGGGGGACGCGTTGCAGGTCGAGTATCGGCTGGCGATGCGGAGGCGACACAACCCCACAAATGTGGGCTAAACGCCTTTCACCAGGCAGAGCGAAGAGCACACGAATGTGGGTGTCCTGATCTCTTGCGAACCCTGATGAGCCGTTTCAGGCTTGTGGTTCATGAACGCAACCGGATCGGGCGGGTTCGACGCGCTGGCCACGCTGCGGGCGGGCGGGCACCCCATCGACCTGCTCGATGAGCGGCAGCGAACCGTGTTCGCCTCGCTCACGGAGACCGAGGTCGCCGTACTGAACTCGATCAAGAAGCGTCTGGACGACCACACCGGCGAGGTGGAAGGACAGGAGCTCAAGCTCGTATGAGTGACAGGGATCCGCGACCCACCCGCCGTAACGTCGTGGTCCTGTTCATCGACATCGTGGGGTCGACGGAGCTCGCCGAGCGTCTCGACCCCGAACTGCTCCTGCGCATCCTCGACCGCTACTACGCGGCGTGCCGGACGGAGATCTTCGAGCACGGCGGCGCCGTGGAGAAGTACATCGGCGACGCGATCATGGCGGTGTTCGGCGTCCCGCTCAGCCGCGAGGACGACGCGCTGCGGGCCGTCCTCGCGGCGGACGCGGCGATGACGGCCGTGCACCGGCTCAGCGCCGAGATAGCCCCCACCCATGGAGTCCGGCTGGACGCCCATTGCGGCATCGCCTTCGGCGAGGTGATGGTCGCCGACGGGTCCGGCTCAAACGTGCGGGTGATCGGTGACACGGTCAACACCGCGAGCCGGCTGCAGTCCGCGGCGGGCGACGGCGAGATCCTCCTGGGCGACGACGTGGCCCGCCTGGTCAGGCAGCACGCGCTGCTGGACGGCGTTCCCCCGCTCACGCTCAAGGGCAAGAGAGATCCGGTACGGGCGTGGCGGCTCGTCACCGTGGAGCCCGATCGCGGCGCGCCGGAGGCGGACACGGTCCCGTTGATCGGCCGGACCGAGGAGTTGCAGCAGCTGACGCGCTTCCATGACCGCGTCGTACGCGGGCGGCAGTGCTGCATGGCCACCCTGCTCGGCGTTCCGGGCATCGGCAAGTCCCGGCTCGTCAGGGAGTTTCTGACGAACCTGCCCGAGGACGTGACCGTGCTCGCCGGCCGGTGCCCGTCCTACGGCATCGGCGCCACGTACCGGCCCATCACGGAGATGCTGGAAGCCCTCAACGGCGACTGGCCCGCCATCGCCGAGGCCGTGGGAACGGAAGGCGAGCGGGCGTTGCGCGGGCTGGCGTGCCGTGGTGACGCGGAGTACCAGGACGACACTCCCGGGGTCGCGGAGATCGCGCAGGCCGTACGGTCGCTGTTCGAGGTGCTCGCCCAGCGCCGGCCGCTGGTGGTGGTGCTGGACAACCTGCAGTGGGCCGAGCCGACCCTCCTCGACCTGATCGAGGACTGCTCGGCGTGGCTCGCCGACGTGCCCGTGCTCCTCGTCTGCGTCGCCCGGCCCGAGCTCTACGAGGCCCGCCCCTCCTGGGGAGGGGGCATGACCTGCGCCATGTCGCTGGAGCTCGGTCCGATGAGCCCGCCGCACATGGCCCGGCTCGTCGCCGAGCTCCGCGCCGGGCGGGCGGACGTCGTCGCCCACGACGACGACGGCACCTACCAGCGGGTGATCCACGGTTCGGACGGCAACCCGCTCTTCGCCGAGCTGATGCTGGAGACCCTCGCCGAGGGCGCCGCCTCCCTCCCGCCCACCATCCAGGCGCTGCTCGGGGCCCGGCTGGATCGGCTGGACGCGGCCGAGCGCCAGGTGCTCGAACGGGCCGCGACCATCGGGCACTCCTTCTCGGTGGAGCAGCTGGAGGTCCTCTTCGACGGCGAACCCGCCATGACGGCCGCTCCGCTGAGCCGGTTGCGGCGCGAGCGCCTCATCCGGCGTGGCGCGCTGCCGGGAGCGTACGAGTTCGCGCAGACCCTCACCCGGGAGACCGTGTACGCGCTGACGAGCAAGGAGGTGCGGGCGGACTGGCACCGAAGGCTGGCCGACTGGTTCGGCGACCGGGCCGGCGACGCCTCGGAGCAGGCTCCCTTCCTCGGACCGGCGTCCGGCGACGTCAGCCGGCACCTGCTGGCGGCCTGCCGCCTCACCCGCCAGGTACGCCCCGGCGATCCGCTCCTGCCCGAGCTGACCGGCCGGGCCGCGGACCAGCTCATCAGGGACGGCGGTCAGGCGTTGCACCGCAGAGACCTGCCCGCGGCGATCGCGCTGCTGGAGCAGGGCCGGGAGATGCTGCCCCCGGGCAGGGACGAGCACCGGTCGCTGGCCGTCCGCATCAGCGACGCGGAGCTGGCACGGGGAGAGGCCGCCGCGGCGGCCGCGGCCCTGGACCGTGCGGAGGAGTTGCTGCCGGAAGACCCGCGAACCCAGCTCACCTGCGTGATCCAGCGGGAGGTCCTCGCCCTGCGCTCGGGCGCCCGCGCGCCGCAGCTCGAACCCCTTCGCGTACGGCTGGCGCTCGACCCCCGGGACGACCTGAGCTGGTGCCGCTTCCACCAGCTCCAAGCCCTGGTCCACATCCAGGAAGGCCGGTTCGGCGCCGCCGACCGCTCCCTGCGTGACGGGCTCGCGCCGGCCCGGCCGATGGGCGACCGTTACGAGGAGGACCGGCTCCTCGGCGGGCTGTGCGAGCTGGTGCAATGGTCTCCCACCCCGGTGCCCGAAGGGCTCGCGCTCTGCGCCGACCTGCTGGACCGGTTCGCCGGTGATCGCGCCCTGCTGGTGCCGGTGCTCGTCACCAGGGGCCGCCTGCTCGCGCTCTCCGGCGACCTCGGCGGCGCCCGTGAGTCGCTCGACACGGCCGGCCACTACGCGGAGGAGCTGCACCTCGGCCTCTCGGCGATCGCCGTCGTCCAGGTGCGGGGGCTGGTGGAATCCCTGGACGGCAACCACGAGGACGCGAGGGAGCTGTTCAGACGGGCCGCCGCCGCCCTCCGTACGGCAGGCCATGGGGGGCCCGCCGTCACCTTGGAGATCTACGCGGCGCGGGAGACCCTCCGGCAGGGAGACGTCCGGCAGGCGGCCGCGGAACTGGCGCGCGGCGGCGCGGAGCCGCCGCAGCTGCGCGGCGAGCTCACGGCCCTCGCGATGAGAGGCGCGATCGCCTCGTTCGACGGCGAGCACGCGGACGCGATGAGCGCCGCGGACCGTGCGACCGCGCTGCTCGAATCGACCGACGACCCTTGTCTGAGAGGGGACGTCCTGGTCGAGATCGCCCGGATCCGGCGGGCCGCCGGACACGACCCGGCCGAGGCCGCCCGGCGCGCGCTCGACGCGTACCTGAGCAAGGGCGCGAACCTGCCCGCGCGGCGCGTCCGCGACTGGATGAAGGGACTGCGATGAGCACGCCGCCCTGGCGCCGGAACCAGCGCGCGCACTTCCCCGGTGTGCCCGCGTGGGGGCTGGCCACCACGCGGCAGCCCCCGGAGCCCTTCCAGGTCAGCCCGCTGGCCGGGGTGACCAGGGAGTGGGCATGGGGTGGGGCCGACGGCACGGGAGTACGCGTGTGCGTCGTGGACACGGGCGTGGCGGGCGACCATCCCAAGATCGGCGGCCTGGATCGGTCGGTCGAGGTCGTCAGCGGGGACGAGGGCAGGCTGACCGTCGCCGAGTGCGCTCCCGTCGACCCGGCCGGGCACGGCACGGCCTGCGCCGGAGTGATCAGGTCGGTCGCCCCCGGAGCGGCGATCACCTCCGTACGCGCGCTCACCGACGGGAAGTCCGGCACCGGTGACGCCCTGGTGACCGGGCTGCGCTGGGCCATCGACCAGGGTTACGACCTGGTCAACCTCAGCCTGTCCAGCACGAGGTCGGGCCTGCGCGAATCCCTGCACGAGCTCGCCGACCGCGCGTACTTCCGGCGTTGCCTCCTGGTCGCCGCCGCGCACAACATGCCGGTGCTCAGCTACCCGTGGACGTTCTCCTCGGTCGTCTCGGTGGCCAGCCACGACGAGGCGGACCCGATGACGTACTACTACAACCCGGCGCCGCCCGCGGAGTTCCTCGCGCGAGGGGTCAGGGTGCCGGTCGCCTGGCCCGGCGGCCGGGAGATCCGCAGCACCGGCAACAGCTTCGCGGCGCCGCACATCACCGGCATCTGCGCGCTCATCCTGGGCAAGCATCCGTGGCTGACGCCGTTCCAGCTCAAGACGGTCCTCTACCTGGCCGCGGACAACACCATGACGCAGAACGGAGAGCCCCATGTCCGCTGACTTCCCTGACTCTCCCGATTCGCTGGACGGCACCGAGCGCAGGCTGCTGCAGTCGATCGTCGAGGTGGCCCGCCACATGTTCGGCGCCGCCGCCGCCTCCATCTTCCTCGTGGACCCCGACGCCGGTGACCTGGTCTTCGAAGCCGTCTCCGGCGAAGGCGAGAAAGAGCTGGTCGGGAGCCACTTTCCGGCGGGAACCGGGATCGCCGGCTGGGTCGCGGCGAGCGGGCAGCCGATGGTCGCGGACGACGTGTCGGCAGTGACGCAGTTCGCCCAAGACGCCGCGGAATCCACCGGTTACGTCCCGCGGACCATCATGGCGGCACCGCTCATCCGGTTCGAGGAATGCGTGGGGGTTCTGGAGGTGCTGGATCGCACGGCCTCCCGCAGCGATCTGGACGACATGGAGCTCCTGGGCATGTTCGCCACGCAGGCCGCCTGCGCCCTGGAACTCCTGCTCCGCGTGCGGCGGAGTGATGGCCGGGAGCCTCTCGCCGACCCGAACGCGCTGCTGCGGCGGATCGGCGAGAGGCTGCGGGGCAGGGACCGGTCGTCGGACGCGGCAGCCGTACGCCTGCTCGCCATCGCCGACGACCTCCTCGCACCGTAACGAACAGCCCGTCCACACCACCCCTTTGAGGCCATTTGTGCTTGTGCGGCCTCAAGTGGGTGGCCGTTGGCGCGTCCGGACACCGTCACGCGCGGTCACCATCCCGCCACGTCTGTTTGAAGGATGCCAAAGGGGAGCACGCTTCACGTGGAGAAGATCAAGGACCTGCCTGAGTTTCGGGCTGGGGACGCGGCATGAGAGTCGCCGCTGGGGGCATCTCCGGTCAGGGCACGACGTCGCAGTGTGACGACATCCGGAAGGGACGACATGGCAGACAGCCGTCCGCACGACGGACGCCCCGGGAACCTTTGGCCACTCGTCGGGCGCGCCGCGACGCTGCGCACGGTCCTGTCAGCGGCGACGCAGGCGGACGTCGGCGGCGTGGTGATCGTGGGACCGCCCGGTGTGGGCCGGACGCGCCTGGCCAAGGAGGCGGTCGCGCGGCTCACGGCGGCCGGTCACCCGACGGCCTGGGCGACGGGGACCCGTGCCGCCGGGGCGATCCCCTTGGGGTCATTGCTGCATCTCGCGCTCCCGCACGACGCCGCGGAGCCCGTCACCGCGCACATCTTCGGCCAGATCGTGGAACGTTTCACCGTTCCCACCGGGAAACGGCCGGTATTCGTCGTGGACGACACCCATCTGCTCGACGACGTCTCGGCCGCGCTGGTGTACCAGCTCGCCGTGCACACAAGGACCTTCGTGCTGCTCACCGTACGACAGGGGCACACGGCGCCCGACGTGATGACGGCGTTATGGAAGGAAGGGGTCGCCCGCCGCGTCGAGCTGCGGCCGCTGAGCGACAACGAGGTGGACACCCTGCTTGAGCGCGGCCTGGGCGGTCCGCTGGACGCCGTCACGCGGCACACGTTCCGCCGGCTGTCCGCCGGCAATCCGCTCGTGCTGCGCGAGCTCGCGCGGTCCGCGCTGGAGGGATCCGCGCTGCTGCGCCGCGACGGCCTCTGGCATCTGAGTGGCGAGCTGCGGATCACCGGCCGGCTCGGTGATCTGATCGAGGCGCAGATGCAGGTCGACGATCCGGCCGTGCTGGCCGTACTCGAGGTGCTCGCCTGTAAGGAGCCGCTCGGCCAGCCCGTGCTCGAAGAGCTCACCGGGCACTCCGCCGTAGTACGGGCCGAACGGCAGGGGCTGGTGGTGGTCGAACCCTCCGGCGCGCGGCACCAGGCGCGGCTCACGATACCCGCGTACGGGGAGGTCATCCGCGCACGCATGCCACGCGCCCGAGCGAACGAGATCTGGGCGCGGCTGGCCGAGTCCCTTGCCGCCTCGCCACGCCGCCGCGCGGACGACGCGTTCGAGCTGGTCATGTGGCGGCGCACCGCGGGCCTCGACTCCTCCGGCCAGGAGTTGCTGGCCGCCGCCGAACGCGCCGCCGAACGGTTGGAGCTCGAGGTCGCCGAGCGGCTGGCCACCGCGTCCGGTGCCGCTGACGGCGGGGTGGACGCGAACCTGACCCTGGCCGAGGTGCTGGCGTTGCAGGGCCGCTTCTCCGACGCGGCCGACGTACTCCCTGATCCGGGGGAATGCGACAACGAAGAACGCGCCGACCGGCGCGCGATAGTCAGGGAGAAGATCGAATACTGGCAGCACGAAGCAGCGCCGGCCCAGGGGAATCCGACCGGCGAGCGAGCGGCGGAGGCGGTGCGGGCCTGGACGATGCTGATCGAGGGACAGGTCGCGGGATCTCTCGCCATCGGTACGGCGCTGCTCACCCGGCCGGGACCCCGGCTGCCGGCGGAGGCGACGGCACGGGCGGCCACGGCGGTCGTGCTCGCCGCGGGTCTCATGGGAGACATCCGCCTCGTCGAACGAGCGAGCGCCACCGGTCTGGAGATCGCCTCGCCGTGGACAGAGGCTCAGGTCGGCGCCGCCAGATGCGTCGCCCTGACGCTCGCGGGCGCTCTCACCACCGCGGCCAAGGCCGTGGACATCGCCTATCGAGAAGCCGTCGAGACGCGGCAGGCCGCACCATTGGTCGGCCTGTGGGCGATCGTACGTGGCTTCGTGGCGAAGGCTCAGGGACGCGTGAAGCCGGCCCAGCAGGCACTGCGCGAGGCGGTCGTATTACTCGGTGAGCACGACCCGCTGCGATTACCGGCTTTCTACCTGGCCGAGCTGGCCGGCGCGTACGCGATGGCGGGAGACACCGTCCAGGCGGACGCGTGGCTCTGCCGAATGGATGCCAGCCCCCCGCCACGGGGTGCGCTCTTCGACGCCTGGATGGAGCGCGACCGCGCCTGGGTCGCCGCCGCCGCGCTCGATCTCTCCAGCGCCGCCGGCCACGCCCTCGGGGCCGCGAAGACCGCGGGCAAGGCCGGAGTGCCGATGATCGAGGCCCTGGCGTTGTTCGACGCCGCGCGATTCGGCGCCGCGAAGGAGGTGTACGACAGGCTGCACCAACTCGCCAGGAACACCGCCGCACCCGCGACGGCGGCCTTCGCCACGATGGCCACCGCACTCGCCACGGACGACGCTCACCTGCTCGCGGAGACGGCCGAGCGGCTACATCGCCTCGGCCATCTGCTGCCCGCCGCGGAGGCGGCCGCGACAGCCCACCGGCTGCATGCCGGGGCGCGTCGGCGTACGGCGGCCAAGGCCGCGCTCGTGTTCGCCCGTGAACTGCTCACCGAGTGCGACGGCGCCCGCACACCGCTGACGGACCTGGCAGGGACCCTCGATGTGTCGTTGACTCCTCGAGAGCTGCAGGTGGCGAAGCTGACCGCGGCGGGATTGCCCGGCCGCGCCGTCGCCGACCGCCTCGGCCTCTCGCTCCGAACGGTCAACAACCATCTGGGCCGGGTGTACGCCAAGCTCGGGGTGTCCGGGCGCGACGCACTCGCGCAGGTGCTGGGCCAGCCTGATGCGCTCGGCCAGCCGGTTGGCGAGGAACCCCACGCTCAAGAGCCCCTCCAGGGCGATGCCTGATTTTGCTGTTGAGTAGCCGGCAGCCTTTACCGGTCAGTTTGGATAGCACTCGGGAAAGGCGTTATGGAAGCGGTGGGCGACGCCTTCCGGCAGCACAGCTTCTCTCTTGGGAGCGGCCAGGATCTAGGGTGCCTGCATGAAGATCCGCGCAGCCGCAGCAGAGGACGCCAGAATCCTGGCCCTGCTGAACCCTCACGTTCATGCAGCCCACGCCGCCCGCCGCCCCGACGTCTACCGCGTCGACCCACCCGAACAGGAACTGACCGACTACTTCGCCACTCTCCTGGTCAAAGACTCTACGCGTGCGTTCATCGCCGAGATTGATCGTCCAGTCGGATATGCCGTGGCTGCCATCGTGCGTCGCGAGGAAAACCCGTTCCTCCGCGCCGAATCCTTCATCCTCCTCAATCAGCTGGCGGTGGATCCACAAGCCGCGAGACGCGGGGTTGCGAGTCAGCTGATCGAAGCCGTGCGGGACGCGGGCAGGCTGGAGGGCTGCCGGCGGCTGCTGACCGACGTACTGGACTTCAACGAGGGCGCCAAGGCCTTCTATGCGGCGGCCGGATTCGCCGAGCTGAAACACGTGCTGGAGCAGCCGCTTTGATGTTTTCGTAGCGCACTTTGCCCGTGGGCACGCCGCTCACGGTAGCTCTTGCCGTGCTTGCGCTTCCCCTCATACCGTGGAGACCGAACCTGAGGTGAGGTTGGGTCGTGGGAGTGACCAGGCGCCGGTTTGACCCGGAGTTCCGAGCCGGTGCGGTGCGCATCGTCAAGGAGACCGGCAAGCCGCCAGCACCTTGCCCAAACTCGTCGAGGGGGATCTGGAACCAAGTCCAGATCCCCCTCGTGACCAGGGTCTTAGCTGGTCAGGCCGAGTGTCGCGTCAACCGCGACTTCGCCTGTCTCTAGCTGCAGCCACTGGTGGAGCCGCAGCCCTCGCAGACGTAGCAGCTGCCCGCCGGCCGCATCTTGGTGCCGCAGGTCATGCAGAGCGGGGCGTCCGCGGTGATGCGCTGGTGGTTCTCCAGCGTGAACTCCTGCACCGGCTCAGGCGCCGCCTCCTGCTCCGCTTCCTGCTTGGCCTCGATCGGTGCCGACTGGGCGAGCGCCTCACGGTCGACCGCCTCCTGAAGCGCGGCCGGGTCCTCACCGCGCTGCTGCGCGGCGCGCTCGGCCGCCGAGAAGATGCCCAGCGCCGCCCGCTCGTCGTAGGGCAGGTGGTCGAGGGCCAGGCGGCGGAAGATGTAGTCCATCACCGAGGTGGCCATCCGGATGTCGGGGTCATCCGTCATCCCGGCGGGCTCGAAGCGCATGTTGACGAACTTGCTCATGTACGTCTCGAGCGGCACGCCGTACTGGAGCCCTATCGAGATCGCCACCGAGAAGGCGTCCATGACGCCCGCCAGCGTCGAGCCCTGCTTGGACATCTTCAGGAAGACCTCGCCGAGCCCGTCGTCGGGGTAGGACGAGGCGGTCATGTAGCCCTTGGCGCCGCCGACCGTGAAGCGGGTGGTCATGCTCGGCCGCTGGTTGGGCATCCGGCGCCTGGTGGGCCGGTTGACCTCGATGACCCGGACCTCGGGCTCGGCGACCTCGGCCGCCTTGTCGGCCTTCTCGGCCTCCTTCTTGCTGCCGCCGGCCGACAGCGGCTGGCCGACCTTGCAGTTGTCGCGGTAGACCGCCAGCGCCTTGAGGCCGAGCCGCCAGCCCTCCAGGTAGACCTGCTCGATGTCGTCGATCGTGGCCGACTCCGGCAGGTTGACCGTCTTGGAGATCGCGCCGGACAGGAACGGCTGCGCGGCGGCCATCATGCGGACGTGACCCATCGGGGCGATGGCCCGCTCGCCCATCGCGCAGTCGAACACCTCGTAGTGCTCCCTGCGCAGGCCGGGGGCGTCGACGACGTGGCCGTGCTCGGCGATGTACTCGACGATGGCCTCAATCTGCTCCTGCTGGTAGTTGAGCTGCCTGAGCGCGCGCGGAATCGTCTGGTTGACGATCTGCATGGAGCCGCCGCCGACGAGCTTCTTGAACTTGACCAGCGCCAGGTCGGGCTCGATGCCGGTGGTGTCGCAGTCCATCATCAGGCCGATGGTGCCCGTGGGCGCGAGCAGGCTGGCCTGCGCGTTGCGGTAGCCGTTCTTCTCGCCGACCCTGAGGCACTCCGACCACTGACGGGACGCCTCGGAGTGGATCTTGGCGTCCATCGAGCCGACCGTGCGCAGGTCGTCGTTGGCGGCGGCGTGCTTGCGCATGATCCGCTTGTGCGGCTCGGCGTTGCGGGCATAGCCGTCGTACGGGCCGACGACCCCGGCCAGCTCGGCGCTGCGCCGGTAGGACACACCGGTCATCAGCGACGTGATCGCCCCGGCGACCGCGCGGCCGCCGTCGGAGTCGTACGCGTGGCCGGTGGCCATGAGCAGTGCGCCCAGGTTCGCGTAGCCGATGCCGAGCTGGCGGTAGGCGCGAGTGGTCTCCCCGATCTTCTCGGTCGGGAAGTCGGCGAACGTGATCGACACGTCCATGGCCGTGATGATCAGCTCGGTCAGCTTGACGAAGTTCGCGACGTCGAAGGTGTCGTCGTCCTTCAGGAACTTCAGCAGGTTGATGCTGGCCAGGTTGCAGGAGGAGTTGTCGAGGTGGACGTACTCGCTGCAGGGGTTGCTGGCGGTGATGCGCCCGGTCTCCGGGGTGGTGTGCCAGTCGTTGATCGTGTCGTCGTACTGGACGCCGGGGTCAGCGCACTCCCAGGCGGCCTTGGCCATCTTGCGGAACAGCTCGCGCGCGTCGACCTTCTCGATCACCTCGCCGGTCAGACGGCCGCGCAGAGCGAAGTCGTCACCCTTCTCGACCGCGTGCATGAACTCCTCGGAGACGCGCACCGAGTTGTTGGCGTTCTGGTATTGGACCGAGACGATGTCCTTGCCGCCCAGGTCCATGTCGAACCCGGCGTCGCGCAGCGCGCGGACCTTGTCCTCCTCGCGGGCCTTGGTCTCGACGAACTCCACGATGTCGGGGTGGTCGACGTCGAGCACGACCATCTTGGCCGCCCGGCGGGTGGCGCCGCCGGACTTGATGGTGCCCGCGCTCGCGTCGGCGCCGCGCATGAACGAGACCGGCCCGCTGGCCGTGCCGCCGCTGGACAGGAGCTCCTTCGAGGAACGGATGCGGGACAGGTTGACCCCCGAGCCCGAGCCGCCCTTGAAGATCACGCCCTCTTCCTTGTACCAGTCGAGGATCGACTCCATCGTGTCGTCCACGGCCAAGATGAAGCAGGCGCTCACTTGCTGCGGGCTCGCGGTGCCCACGTTGAACCACACCGGCGAGTTGAACGCGAACACCTGGTGCGTCAGCGCGTGCTTCAACTCGTGGTCGAAGATCTCGGCATCCTCGTCGGTGGCGAAGTAGCCGTGCTCCACCGCGGTCTTGGTGTAGACGCCGACGACCCGGTCGACCAACTGCTTCAGGCTCCACTCGCGCTGCGGGGTGCCCACGGCGCCGCGGAAGTATTTGGTCGTGACGATGTTGGCCGCGTTGACCGACCAGAACTCAGGAAACTCGACGCCCCGCTGCTCGAAATTGATCGAGCCGTCGCGCCAATTGGTCATGACGACGTCGCGGCGCTCCCACTTGATGTCGTCATATGGGTGCACACCGGGCTTGGTGAAGATGCGCTTCATCTTGAGCCCTTTACGCGGACGCTTACCTCCGCGCGCGACTGAACCGCTGGCCGTCTCCGTCATGACTCCCCCTTCTCCGCCTTCAACTGTTCGATCTCGGCCTCGAAGTCCGCCAGGCTCTCGAAACCGCGATATACCGATGCGAATCGCAAGTAGGCCACCTCGTCCAACTCCCGCAACGGGCCCAGGATCGCCAGCCCCACCTCGTTGGAGGGGAGCTCGGCGGCACCCTTGGCCCGGATGGCCTCCTCGACGCGCTGGCCCAATTGAGCCAGCGAATCCTCGCTCACCGGCCTGCCCTGGCAGGCCCGTCGCACGCCCGCGACGACCTTGTCACGCGAAAACGGCTCCGTTACTCCGCTGCGCTTGCTCACCATCAGCAGTACGGTCTCCTGCGTGGTGAACCGGCGCCCGCATTCCGGACAGGTACGGCGGCGCCGAATGGCCGCGCCGTCCTCTGTCGAGCGACTGTCGATGACCCTCGTGTCGGGATGACGACAGAACGGACAGTGCACGTTTGCTCGCCCTCCTCGACCGTGTGGTCACCACAGGCGTAAAGCGCTCTTCTGCGTACGCTCGCGCACGCCCCACGGCTTGCCATGGTGCGGTCAGAGAAACACAATTTGTGGTGAACTACATCGGTGTAACTACTAGATGTTGTGGTCCAACCGTAGAAGCGAGCGACCATGAACGCAAGTTGGACGGGGGCTTGCCGCCGAAGTCGCTGATCAGCGCAGCCACCTTGGTCTGGCTCGGGCGTGTCGTCGTCAACACGGGCCGACGGGGGTGTGTTCCTCGCCTCGCTGGTCACGTTGGTTGGCCGGTCTCACGTGGGTGAACACGGCTCACAGGCATCTCGTACGGCACATCCGTACGCGCTCGTCCCCGCGCTTTGGGTTGGGGACGGACCGTATCGCTTACCGGTTGAGAATCACACGGCTACGGCACTGACACCGGGCGGCACAGCACAGCACAGCACAGCACAGCACCGCACGGCGCGGCGCGGCGCGGCGCAGCGCGGCACGGCGCAGCGCGGCACGGCGCAGCGCGGCACGGCGCAGCGCGGCACGGCACGGCCGCCGCACGGCGCCAATTAGGGCTGTTCGGGGTTACGGCAGGGCGTGGGCGCTCGGGACGTACAGGTGGTTGCCGGGGCGGATGAGCGCGCTGGGCAGGCCGTTCAACCGCTTGATCTCGGTCACGACCGCTCCGGGGTCGCCCTCGTCGGGAGCCATCGCGTCGGCGATCGTCCAGAGCGTGTCCCCCTCGTGGACGGTCACCCATGGCAGACCCGCGTGACTCGGTACGGCGGGCGCCGCGGACGCCTGACTGACCGCGCGGGTGCCGAGCCAGAAGCCGCCCAGGGACAGCAGAGCCATGGCCATCACCAGTACGGCCCGCCCCCGTCGCGTGAGCCGTACGGGAGGATTACGCCGCCCGCGTCGAGTGACGCCGGCCTGCCTCCTGGACAGACGGGTCCGATCAGCGGGCAGGCCGCCCCTACGCCGGGGACGGCGTGTGTACGAGCCCGTCACCTCATGGGCCCGGCCACCGGAACGACCGGCCGCTTCCCGAGCCCGGCCCTCGACACGCCCACCCACACCCCGAGACCGCACACCGTACCGACCACCCACCCGGCGCGCCCGCCCCTCCGAGGGGATCACAGCCTCCCCAGGCCGAAGCTCGGACCGGCCACCCGATTCCTGAGACCGGCCTTCGGACCGGCCACCCGCGCCACGGCGCCGGCTTTCGGACCGGCGCCCTGCCTCCCGGGACCGGCCCTCGGACTGGCCAACCGATTCCTGAGACCGGCCCTCGGACTGGCCAACCGATTCCTGAGACCGGCCCTCGATCCGGCGACCCACCCGACGCGACCGCCCCTCCGACCGGATCACAGCTTCCCGAGGCCGAAGCTCCGGCCGGCCCCCGGGCCGA
Source organism: Nonomuraea sp. NPDC050022 (assembly GCF_044460705.1). NCBI lineage: Bacteria > Bacillati > Actinomycetota > Actinomycetes > Streptosporangiales > Streptosporangiaceae > Nonomuraea > Nonomuraea sp. NPDC050022. The sequence goes on along the minus strand of NZ_JBITKE010000009.1, from coordinate 231,540 downwards.
CTCTCTGCCTCACGGAACCGAGCGCCCGCGTCGCGGAGAGAGCCCTCCGCGCGGCCGTCGCCTGCCCGAAGCGACGAGTCCCCGGACTCCACCAATCGCCCGACTTCCGCCGAGCCTGCGGGCTCCACTGGGCGCCCGGCCGCGCCCGTGGGTCGCACACCTCCATCAGACGGCGGTGTGTCGTCGGCGTCAGGGCGTGGCGCGGGCACCAGCCACAGGAGCGGTCTCCCCTGTGCCGCAGCCCGACGGCTGAGAGGCCCCCTGCCAGCCGATCCGCCCCCGGCACGTACGCTGCCTCCCCCCGGACGGCCACCGCTGCCGTATTCGGGACGCCCTCCGCCCCCGCGCGCAGGCCGCGTACCGCCTTCCCTGCCGAAACGGCCTCCGTCTCCACCCTCGCGAATGCTCCCGCCCCCAGCCCGCAGACGACCCGCGCTCCCAGTTCCGGAGCGAGCCCCGCCCGCTATCCCAAGACGGCCTTCTGGCCCCGGGGCAGCGGACCCCGGACCTGCCAACCCCGGACCCCCGGATCCCGAACCGGCCGATCCCGCATCAACGGACGGCGAACCAGCAGACCCCGAACCACCGGACGCCAGCCCAACAGAAGCCGAACCGGCGGAACCCCGACCGGCGGAACCCCGACCGCCAGCTCCCGGACCGGCGGAGCCCGAACCGACGAGCCCCGAACCGACGAGCCCCGGACCAACAGACCCCGGACCGCCAGACCCCGAGCCGCCAGACCCCGGACCAACAGACGTCAGTCCAACAGGCCCCAGGCCGACCGACGCCGAACCGCCAGACCTCGGACCGGCCGATCCCGAATCGCTAGGCCCCGAATCGCCGGACGCCGAACCAGCGGATCCCGAACCAGCGGACACCGGTACAACCGACACGGCCGCCGGTCCAACCGACCCCGAACCGACGGACGCCGGAGCCCGGTTGTCGGAGTTGTCACGGGTATGCGGGCGTTCGCGATCTGACCGATTGGCGGAATCGCCACCCCGAGAACCGTCACCCCGGTCGTCACCCGTGTTATCGCCCCCTGCCACCGGTCGCCGGGTGGCGTCCGCCAGGAGGGTGAGTCGCTTGACGTCGTCGCTGGTCGCATCTGTGATGGTGGTCGCTCGCATGTGTGACCTCCCAGCCGTCCCGGCCCGAAAAAAAGACCCAATAAAGATCGGCAAATCGAACACGGTGTCGATCGAACTCCCGTACGATGTTGTACACCACGCTGCCAACAATTTCGAGGAAGACTCGAACAATTGTTTGAAGATGATCTTCAACAGCGATACGGTCGCTGTGTGCGACACGAAGACCACGGACCGGGAGATTCGCCGGTGAGGCGGGCCACCGGGCGAGGAGGCAGATCATGAGCGATCGGGATGACACCAACGGGGTCAGTGACCTCGCGGTGCGTCGGCGTGACTCCCTGGGACTGACGCCCAGGCAACGCAAGATCCTCGAGGTGATTCGCGACTCGGTCCAACAGCGGGGCTACCCGCCGTCCATGCGCGAGATCGGCGAGGCCGTGCAGCTGACCAGCACGTCCAGCGTGTCGCACCAGCTGACGGCGTTGCAACGCAAGGGCTACCTGAGACGCGACCCTCATCGGCCGCGCGCTCTCGAGGTGCGTCTTCCCGGCGAGCCCGTGCTCTGGGTCGATCCCGACGCCGCCAACGAGTCCGACTCCCCGGTGAGCAGGCCCACGGCCGCCTATGTGCCGCTGGTCGGCCGGATCGCCGCCGGTGGGCCGATCCTCGCCGAGGAGAGCGTCGAAGACGTCTTCGCCCTGCCCAAGCAACTGGTCGGCGAAGGCACCCTCTTCCTCCTGCAGGTCGCCGGTGATTCGATGATCGACGCCGCCATCGCCGACGGCGACTGGGTCGTCGTCCGCCAGCAGCCGGTCGCGGAGAGCGGTGACATCGTGGCGGCCATGATCGAGGGCGAGGCTACGGTGAAGACGTTCAAGCGCAAGGACGGCCACGTCTGGCTGGTGCCACACAACGCCAACTACGACCCGATCCCCGGCGACGAGGCCAGCGTCCTGGGCAAGGTCGTAGCGGTCCTCCGCCGCCTCTGACTCCACACAGGTTTCCGGGCGCATGACAGGGTCATGCGCCCGGAAAACCGTACGTGTGTCTTACGAGTGGCCACGACCATACGGGTGGCTGATGGGTGGCCATGGATCGTATCGGGTGGCTACTGGGCATCTCCTGTACGGGCGTAGGTACGGACCGTACAGACGGCTAGCGGGTATCGACCGTGCGGGTGTCCAATGGGCATCAGTCGCGCGGATGGCTGACGGGTACGGCAGGAAGGCACCGCTCCTGTGATCCACGAGTGGTTGGTGTGGTTTCGCCACCAGCCACCTTGTGGGCCTGCCACATCGACGGGCCTTCGAGCATTTCGGCGCGAACGGACCGACCGAAGGCGAGACCGTCTGACCGGCCAGATGTGCCGACGATGAGACGGACTGATCAGTGAGACGGGTCGCCCGTGAGACCGGGCCGCCCGGCGAGATGGGCCGACTCCGAGATCAGGCTGGGCGTAAGACCGGGTTGACCGGTGAAGGGCCGACGATGAGACGGACTGATCAGTGAGACGGGCCGCCCGTGAGACTGGGCCGCCCGGCGAGATGGGCAGGTCGGCGCGAGATTGGGCCCGGTGAGACGGGCCGACGGTGCAATGAGCTGGCCATGAGACGGGCCAGCCGCCGTGAGACGGGCCGACCAAGCCAACCGTGAAACCGGGCCAACCGGACAAATGGGCTGGCCGTAGGGCCGGGCCGACCGTGAGACGAGATGGCTGTGAGACAGGTCGCCTGTAAGGCAGGGGTGGCCGTAAGACCGGGCTGATCGTGAGACGGGGTGGCCAGGATCAAGGTGGTTTTTAGAATGGCCGCGTGACCGACATAAAGCGGGCAGAAGACCTCAAGGCAACACACGACGGATTCAAGTGGGCCAAAGCCGCTCCTGGCGTCATCCCCGCCTGGATCGCCGACATGGACCTCCCCACCGCCCCAGAAGTCGTCAACGCCCTCCAACGGCGGGCCCACGGTGACCTCGGCTACCCCACCTGGCTGGACAGTCCCCGCTGCGGCCCCCTGGCTGAGGCGTTCGTTGAGCGGATGGCCGGTCGGTACGACTGGGAGCCGGAGCTTGAGTATGTGCGGAGTTATTCCGACATCAACCAAGCGCTTCAAGTGCTCCTCCACGTATGGACCCGCCCAGGCGACGGCGTGGCCGTGCATACCCCCGCCTACCCCCCGTTCCTCGGCACGCTGGAGACCATGGATCGGCCGCCGCATCCCCTCCAGCTGATCGCCGACGGGGACTCGTGGCGGTTTGAGGTGCCTGATCTGTCCCGGTGCAAGGTGTTGCTGCTGGTCAACCCGCACAATCCCACAGGCCGGGTCTTCACCCGCGAGGAGCTGACCGAGCTGGCGGAGCACGTCGAGCGTCATGACCTGCTCGTCATCTCCGACGAGATCCACGCCGACCTCGCGTACGCCCCCAACCAGCACATCCCGTTCGCCACCATCCTGCCCGAACGGACCGTCACGCTCACCTCTGCCACCAAGGCGTTCAATCTCGGCGGCATCCGGTGCTCGGTGGCCCACATCGGATCGCCGGAGCTGCGTAAGGCTCTGGACGCGCAGCCGCCCTTCGTGTTCGGCTCGGCCAATCTGTTCGGGGTGGAGGCGACGGTGGCGGCCTGGCGGCACGGCGACGGCTGGCTTGAGAAGACCCGTGCCCTGTTGGACAGGAATCGCCGAATGGTCGCCGATCGCCTGCCTGAGGGGGTCGGCTACCGCATCCCGGAGGCCACCTACCTGGCCTGGCTCGACTACGGCCGCCCAGGCGTACAGGAAACGCTCGAACGTGACGCGAAGGTCATGCTGAGCGATGGCGCCACGTTCGGGCCCGGCGGCGCGCACTGCGTACGGTTGAACTTCGCCACCACCGAGCCGATCTTGGCTGAGATCCTGGACCGCATCACACAGACCGGATGACCATCATCATCAACCGGCCTGTGGCCGCACCCCGCCGTGCGGCAGTCCAGGAGGACCCGCATGACCATGGACGTCAATGACCGCAGGCCCCAATGACTCAGGGGCGCATGACCGCAAGGGAAGGTCAGAAGCGAGGGAAGTCCGTCTCCTCGACCCCCGCCGGCCCGGCGCCCACCGAGTCCTTCTTCAAGGACTCTCCCGCCAGGTACTCCAGCCGCGCGGTGATAGCCCCCTGAATCAGTACAAGGGCGAGCGACAACCGCCACCCCACCTTGATGGACGCCAGCCGGGCGGCCGGGTTGACGGCCGCGACCAGGCGCAGCCCCGCGATCACCCCAAGCTCGCCCATGGTCGTCCAGAACGCGTACGAGTGCAGCCGGTTCAGCTGCTTCACCGCGTCCTGCAACCCGACGGCCCGGCCCGCGGCGTAGTCGGCGAGCTGGACACCCGCGGTGACGAAGTCTCGTAGCTTCTGGTCGGCCACGTCCTTGGCGCCGCCGTGCCACGCTGCCGCCAGTGCCTCCAGCTTCATCGGGTCCCCGGCCCCGAAGGTCTCGCCCAGGGAGTCGGCGGCGTGGCGCCAGGCCGCGATGGCCTCGTCGACCTTGTCGTCGTTCCAGGTCACGGTGGCCAGCCAGAGCATGAGCCCGGTCGCGGCCGTGATCGACATCGTGGCGGCGACCTTGAGCATGGACAGCGTGCGCTGGCTCAGGTTCGCCATCTTCGCCGCCTCGGCCGACAGGTTCGCGACCCCGGCGGCCGAGCCGCGCTGGAGGTAGGAGGAGGCCTCCGCCAGCCGGATGAGAGTCACGCCGGTGGTGCCGAGCGACGTGAGGCCATATCCCAGGCCGTTCCGGACTTCCGACTCCGGCGAAGGCGCCTCCCCGCGTACGAGAGGCTGCCGATCGCGGCCGACGGCGAGGACCGCGCGCATGACGTCGTTGGAGGCCCGCACGTACCCGTCGGCGGTGAGCTTCAGGTTGCGCGAGATGCCCTCGGCCGACTCCACGCCGCGCCGCGCCCGGCTGTTGAACTCGTCGCAGGCCTGGTTGTGGCGTTCTCTCGCCGCGCCACCGGCGATGCCGAACGTCCCCAGGGGGAGCCCTGGGACGGCGAGCTTTTCCAGGGCCTTCCGGACGTCCCGGGCATTCAGTCCGGTTTCCCGGATACCGCTCTGACGATAGGCGAGAGGCTCCACCGCCCTACCTCTGAAGGAGGGAGTCAGCGGCCACGCGCTTGAGCGACAGCCCAAGGGCGTCACTCTGGCGATACGCAAGGGGCTTCATGAGATCAAGCCTGCCTACGGGATCCGCTCCGATCGTCATCGGAGCGGACCCCGTGATGATTCCGTTATGTAGCGAGGTTACGTCGCGAGGTTATGTCGCGAGAGGCGGCAGGTCCGCGACGAGCAGGTCCGCGACGGAAGGGTCCGTTAGGTCGCGAGAGGCGGCAGGTCCGGAGGTGTGGCCGCCGGGTGCTCGGCCAGGGCGGCGAGCGCGAGTTCGACCGCCTTCTCCAGCTGCGGATCGCGCCCCGCCACCCGGTCCTGCGGCGTGATGACCACCTCGATGTCGGGGTCGACACCGTAGTTCTCCACGCCCCAGCCCGGCCCGGCCAGCCAGAACGAGTAGCGGGGCTGGGTCACCACCGTCCCGTCCACCAGCGAGTAGCGCGAGTCGATGCCGATCACCCCGCCCCACGTCCGGGTGCCCACCAGCGGACCGATCTTCCGGTTCTTGATGCCCGCGCTCACGATGTCGCCGTCCGAGCCCGCGAACTCGTCGGTGACGGCCACGATCGGGCCGCGCGGCGAGTCCTCGGGGTAGCGCATCGGCTCGTAGCCGCGGGCGTGGTTCCAGCCGGTGACCCGGCGCGACAGCTTCTCCAGCACGAGCTCGGAGGTGTGCCCGCCGCCGTTCTCGCGTACGTCCACGACCAGCCCCTCGCGGGCCATCTCCGTACGCAGGTCGCGATGGAACTGCGCCCACCCCGAGGCCACCATGTCGGGCACGTGCAGGTAGCCGAGCCGCCCGTCCGACGCCTGCCGGACGTAGGCCCGGCGGCCCTCCACCCAGTCGTGGTAGCGCAGCTGCGTCTCGTCCGAGATCGGGGTGACCACCACCCGGCGCGTCTCGCCGCCCGACGCCGGTCGTACGGTCAGCTCAATGGGCTGGCCGGCCGTGCCGGACAGGGAGGCGAGCGGGCCGCGTACGGGATCGACGGGCCGTCCGCCCACCGCCACGATCGCGTCGCCCGCGCGCACGGCGACGCCCGGCGCGAGCAGCGGCGAGCGCGCGTCGTGGTCGGACGACTCGCCGGGCAGGATCCGTTCGACGCGCCAGACGCCTTCCGCGTCGCGGACGATGTCGGCGCCGAGCAGACCCTGGCGCCGCCGCGAGTCGTAGCCCCCGCCGACGGGCCGGGCGTAGGCGTGCGAGGTGCCCAGCTCGCCCTGTACCTCCCAGAGCAGGTCGATGAGCTCGGAGTAGGCGCCGATCCGGTCGATCAGCGGCGCGTAGCGGTCGAGGGCGCCCTGCCAGTCGACGCCGTTCATGTCCGCGCGCCAGAAGTGGTCGCGCATCAACCGGCCGGCCTCGGCAAAGCCCTGCCGCCACTCGGCGACCGGGTCGATCTGGACCGTGATCCGGTCGAGGTCGATGGTGACCACCTCATCGCCCTCACCGCTGGTGCGGGTCTGCAAGCCGTTCTTGCCGTTGAGGACGAGCCTGCTGCCGTCGCCGCTCACCTCGAAGGCGCGCGTCTCCCTGCCGAGCTCGGCCTTGGCGCGCTTCTTGAGGTCGTAGCGTTCGAGGACGGTCTCGCCGGTCGGCTCGGTGCCGTCGCCGAGCAACCCGGCCGTCGGGTGGCGCAGCCAGAGCAGGGCGTCCTTGGCGGTGCGCAGGTTGCGGTAGTGCGCGGCGGGCACGGGCACCGGCACCACGCGCGAGGCCAGCCCCTCGAGATCCACCTCGGTACGCGGCGGCTCGGCGTCCTTCTTCTCCGAGCTCTTCTTCTCATCCGAAGCAGAGGACGAGGACGAGGCGGGCTTGTCGTCCTCGCCGTTGAACCCGCGCCCCTGCAGGCTCGGGTCGAACGGCGAGGGCGTCGTCGCCTGCAACGGCACCAGGTACGGCCGGCAGCCCGCCGGGAACGACAGGTCGAACACGTGCGCGTCGTAGATCGGGTCGAAGGTCCGTACCGACAGGAACGCCAGATGCTTTCCGTCCCTGGTGAAGACCGGGTCGAAGTCGACGAACCGCAGCGGCGTCACGTCGATGACGGAGGTCCCGTCGAGGCGGCCCATCCTGATCTGCGACAGCCGCTCGTCGTGCGGGTGCACCCACGCCAGCCAGGACGAGTCGGGCGAGAACGTCAGCCCGCTGATGTCCCCCTGCGTCGTGCGATCCAGCTCCCGGACATTTCCGGATTCGAGGTCGATGACCAGCAGCCGCCCGTCGTGCGTGGCCACGGCCACGTGCTTGCCGTTGGGGGCGGCGGCCAGCTGGAGCACCCGGCCGAGCTCGCCTGCGGCCAGCGTACGGATCTCGCCGCCGGGCGTACCGATCTCCAGGCCGTCCTCACCGCTGGCGTCCGAGACCCAGACCGCCCGGCCGTCGGCGTCGAGCGCCCGCGGCAGCCGTACCCGGACGCCCGGCTCCACCCGCAACGCGCCCGCGGGCCCGTCTCGGTGGGTCACCCAGTGGGCGGTGCCGCGGATCTCGACCGCGCTCGCCCGCCCGGTCTCGTCCGGCGAGAACCCGCCGACGCGGGCCGGCGCCGGTCGCCGCGCGCGGGCCGGGCGCGGCCCGCCGAGCTTGACCTCCAGCTTGTACGGCTCCGCCTCCAGGCTCTCCAGCAGCCACAGGTCGCCGGCGTGGCTGTAGACCACCCGCTGCCCGTCGGTCGAGGCGTGGCGGGCGTAGAACTCGTCGTGCCCGGTGTGCTTGCGCAGGTCGGAGCCGTCGGGCAGGGCCGAGTACACATTGCCGGTGCCGTCGATGTCGGCCAGGAACGCGATGCGATCACCCGCCCACATGACCGACCAGTACTGCGCGTGGCTGTCGGCGAACAGCCGGGCGAACTCGCCGTTCCCCTCGGCGTCGACCCAGAGCTTGCCGGCCGTACCTCCCCGGTAGCGCTTCCAGTGTGACGGCTCGCGGTAGACCGGCGACACGGTCGCCACCCGGTCGCCGCTGACGGCGGCCTCGCTCACCCACCCGTACGGCAGGCGCACCGCCGGGCCGCCGTCCAGCGGCACCGCGTACGCCCACGTCCTGGCCCGCGAGCCCTCTCCCGTCGCGCTGACCGCGAGCACATCCCCGCCGGCGGTCCACCCGCGCGCGCCGGTCGTCGCGCTGCCCCAGTGGGTCAGCCGCTCGCCCTCGGCTCCGTCGAGCTCGGCGGCGAACACTTCGGGCGGTCCCTCCCGATGGCCGGTCCACGCGATGCGGGCGCCGTCGGGCGAGAACCTGGGGTACGACACGGGTGTACGGTCGGCGGTGAACCGCCAGGCCCGTCCGCCCGCCACGGGAGCCAGCCAGACATCGTCGTCGGCGACGAAGGTGACCAGGTCACCGTGCAGGTGTGGAAATCTCAGGTATGCGCCAGTTGTCACAGCTGCACACTAGTGCGCGTCCGGCCGCGAAGTCCGCCCTTGAAGTCTTGGTCAAGGCCGCCGCCGAGCAGAGTGTGACAGATGGTGATGGGGCAGAAGCCGTACGTGACGTCATTTCTGGAGGAAACGTGAGGATTCTCGCCCGCCCCCACCAGTGGCCGCCCCGCATCGCGGCGGGCGCGTACATCCTGGACTCCGGGCTGACCCTGGCTCAGGCCGACCGCGAGGCCGCCACCGGCGTGCACGGCATGGCGGCCACGGCTTTCCCGTTCCTTCGCCGGCAGGATCCCGAGACGTTCGTGCGGCTGCTGGCGAAGTCGCAGATCGCGGTCGGATCGGCGCTGTTGCTCCCGGTGGTGCCGTCGCTGCTCGCGGGGGCGGCGCTCACCGCGTTCGCCGGCGGGCTGCTCGCCTTCTACGTCAAGACCCCCGGGCTGCGCCAAGACGGCACCCTGCGCCCCTCTCAAGAGGGCGTCTCGGTCGCCAAGGACGTCTGGCTGATGGGCATCGGGCTGGGCCTGGTGGTGGAGGAACTGACCCAACGTTGATCTCCGGCGCTTGGTAACTAACGTGTGCAAGCCCGGGTAGTCGGCACACCATGGCAGAAATCGGCTACACCTTGATGTGCGAGCAGACTCCGGCCCGGCAGCTGGTGGACGACGCGGCCACCGCCGAACGGACCGGATTCGACTACGCGGTCATCTCCGACCACTACTTCCCATGGCTTGAGGAGCAGGGTCACGCGCCCTATGCCTGGTCGGTCCTGGGCGCGGCGGCGAACGCCACCGAACACCTGCCCCTCATGACGTACGTGACGTGCCCGCTGATGCGTTATCACCCGGCCGTCGTCGCGCAGAAGGCGGCCACGATGGGGGTGCTCAGCCAGGGCCGGTTCACGCTGGGGCTGGGCTCAGGCGAGAACCTGAACGAGCATGTCATCGGCGAAGGCTGGCCACCGGTCAACACCCGGCACCGGATGCTGCGCGAGGCCGTCCAGATCATCAAGAAGCTGTTCTCCGGCGAGTACGTCACCTACCAGGGCGAGTTCTACGACGTGGACTCGGCCAAGCTCTATGACCTGCCCGAGCGCCGGATCCCGATCGGGGTCGCCGCCTCCGGTGGGCAGTCGGCGGACCTGGCCGCCGAGTTCGGCGACCTGCTGATCGTCAACGAGCCGATGCCGGAGGTGGTGGATCAGTTCAACGCGCTCGGCGGGTCGGGCAAGCCGGTGTACGGCCAGCTGGCCATCTCCTACGACACCGACGCCGAGGCGGCCAAGGAGCGGGCCCACGAGCTGTGGCGCTGGTCGTCGGCCGGGTGGAAGGTGATGGCCGAGCTGCCGGGGCCGGTCAACTTCGGCGCCTACGCCGACTACGTACGGCCCGAGGACGTCGCCGGCAGCGTGCCGTGCGGCGACGATGTGGAGGCGGTGGTCGAGGCGGTCCGGAAGTACACCGACGCCGGGTTCACGCACGTCGCGCTCGTACAGATCGGGCACGACCAGCAGCAGCCCTTCTTCGGCTGGGCCGAGAAGGAGCTGCTGCCCGCGCTGCGCCGCCTCTGACTCGCGGCGCCGTCTCTGAGTCCGACGGGAGTCCGGCGGGTCACTCCCGTCAGGGGACGATGTTGACCAGCTTCGGCGCCCGCACAATCACCTTGCGCGGCTCGCCCGTCAGGTAGGAGCGGACCTTCTCCGAGCCCAGGGCCAGCGCCCTCAGGTCGGCCTCCGAGATGTCGGGCGACACCTCCAGGCGCTCGCGCACCTTGCCGGCCACCTGGACGACGCAGGTCACCGACTCCTGCACCAGCAGCGCCGGGTCGGCGGTGGGCCAGCCGGCCCGGCCGACGCCGCCCTCGTGGCCCAGGCGCTCCCAGCCCTCCTCGGCGGTGTAGGGCGCCACCAGCGACAACATGATCGCCAGCGTCTCGGCCGCCTCGCGGACCGCGGGGTCGGCGGCGCCGGGACCGGAGTCGATGGCCTTGCGGGCCGCCGAGGTCAGCTCCATCATGCGCGCGATCGCGACGTTGAAGCGCTGGGACTCCACCAGCCGGGTGACCTCGTCGATGGCGTGGTGCGTGGCCTTGCGCAGCTCGACGTCGCCGCCCTCGAACGACACGCCGGGCTCGGCCGCCACCTCGTCCATCACGCGGAAGGCACGGGCCAGGAACTTCTGCGACGCGGCCGGCGACATGTCGGCCCAGTCGATGTCCTCCTCGGGCGGCCCGGCGAACACCATGGTCAGGCGGACCGCGTCGACTCCGAAGTCGTCGATCTGCTTGCCCAGGTCCACGCCGTTGCCCAGGGACTTGGACATGGCCTTGCCGCCGTTGATCACCTGGCCCTGGTTGAGCATGCGCAGGAACGGCTCGGTGAAGTCCAGCATGCCCATGTCGTGCAGGACCTTGGTGAAGAAGCGCGAGTAGAGCAGGTGCAGCACCGCGTGCTCGATGCCGCCGACGTACTGGTCGATCGGGCCCCACTTGCGGACCGCCTCGACGTCGAACGGGCCGTCGGTGTAGCCGGGCGAGGTGTAGCGCAGGAAGTACCAGGAGGAGTCGACGAAGGTGTCCATGGTGTCGGTGTCACGCTGGGCGGGACCGCCGCACTTGGGGCACTCGACGTTGACCCAGTCGGCGGCACTGGCCAGCGGGGACACGCCCTTCGGCGCCAGGGCCTCGCCGCGCAGGTCGGGCAGCGTGATCGGCAGCTGGTCGTCGGGGACGGGCACCTCGCCGCAGTCGACGCAGTGGATGATCGGGATCGGCGTGCCCCAGTAGCGCTGGCGGGACAGCAGCCAGTCGCGCAGCCGGAAGTTGATCGCGCCCGTGCCCTTGCCCTGGGTCTCCAGCACTTCGATGATCTTGGAGATGGCCTCGGTCTTGGACAGCCCGTCCAGCGGGCCGGAGTTGACCAGCTTGCCCTCGCCCGGCGTGGCCTCGCCGGTCTCGCCGGGGTCGGCCAGGCCGGTGTGCACGACGACCTTCACCGGCAGCCCGAACTTCACCGCGAAGTCCAGGTCACGCTGGTCGTGGGCGGGCACGGCCATGATGGCGCCGTGGCCGTAGTCGGACAGCACGTAGTCGGCCGCCCAGACCTGGATGCGCTCGCCGTTGACCGGGTTGATCGCGTAGCGGCCCAGGAAGACGCCGGTCTTGTCCTTGTCGGTGGACAGCCGCTCGATGTCGCTCAGCTTGGCCGACTCGGCCCGGTATGCCTCGAAGGCCGCGCGCTGCTCGTCCGTGACGATCTCGTCGGCCAGCGGCGCGTCCACGGCCACCACGAAGAACGTCGCGCCGAACAGCGTGTCGGGCCGCGTGGTGTAGACGTGGACCGGCTCCTCGCGGCCCTCGATCTCGAACAGCACGTCGGCGCCCTCGGACCGGCCGATCCAGTTGCGCTGCATGGTCAGCAGCCGCTCCGGCCAGCCGTCCAGCTGCTGCATGTCGTCCAGCAGCCGCTGCGCGTAGTCAGTGATCTTGAAGTACCACTGCGTCAGCTCGCGGCGGATCACGTCGCTGCCGCAGCGCTCGCACTTGCCCGCCACGACCTGCTCGTTGGCCAGCACGGTCTGGTCCTGGGGGCACCAGTTGACCAGGCCGCCCTTGCGGTAGGCCAGGCCGCGCTCGAAGAAGCGGATGAACAGCCACTGGTTCCAGCGGTAGTAGTCGGGGTCGCTGGTGTGCAGGCGGCGCGACCAGTCGAAGGAGATGCCGTAGCGCTTGAACGAATTGGCCTGCGTCTCGATGTTGGCGTAGGTCCACTCAGCGGGGTGTGCGTTCCGCTTGATGGCGGCGTTCTCGGCCGGCAGGCCGAAGGAGTCCCAGCCGATCGGGTGGAGGACGTTGTAGCCCTTCTGGAACCAGTAGCGCGCGACCACGTCGGCGATCGCGAACACCTCGGCATGGCCCATGTGGAGGTCACCGGAAGGATAGGGGAACATGTCCAGCATGTAGCGCCGCTCACGCGTGTCGGCGGCGTCATCGCTGGCCCGGAACGGGTCCTGCTCCTCCCATCGCTGCTGCCACTTGGCCTGCAGCGCCTGCGGGTTGTACTCACTCACGGCGGTTGTCCTTTTGGATTGACTCGGACCCATAAGAAAACCCCTCGTGCGCATGACGAGGGGCAGCCGCGACGGCGAGCTGATCAGAGCCGTCGCGGCCCGCTAAGAAGCAGGGTCGCGGAACGCATAGGTCAAGCCTAGCGCACGTCTTCGGCTGAATGCGGGTCGTCGAGCCGGGTCAGTGGGCACAATGGACTCTTCAGGTCTGGTGAGATCTGATGGTGATGTATCCGTTGTGACCTCTAATGTCCCATTAGAATACTCTCGTCGCCGTGGTGTACCCAGTAGAGCCAGAACGTCCAGATGGTGGCCTGCCCATGCAGGACCCACCGACGGATCCGCACGGCTTCGCGCGTTTTACTGCGGAACCCCTGGTCTCGCGTGAGATCATGCCGGATGCGTTAAATCCGGACATAACCTCGGGAGGTACGGCAGCAATGGCAACGGAGAATTCCGGAGCACCCCATCTGCCACCGTCCTGGCCCGAGGCGCCTAAGCCGGAGGTGCCGACATCCTGGCCCGAGGCGCCCCGGCAGGACGCGGCATGGCCTGACTCCTCACGGGGCGGTGCCGCCCAGTCGTCATGGCCGGACTCGTCGCAGTCCTCGCCGTCGTGGCCCGACCCATCGCAATCCTCACCCTCGTGGCCGGACCCGGCGCAATCTTCGCCGTCCTGGCCCGACCCCTCACAGTCCTCGCCTTCGTGGCCGGACCCCGCGCAGTCCTCGCCGTCATGGCCGGATCCGTCGCAGTCCTCGCCTTCGTGGCCCGATCCGTCGCGGCAGGGCTCCGCGCCCTCGCAGGGGTCGCAGCAGTCCTGGCCGGACTCCGGGCCCGCCTGGTCGGACGCCCCGCCATCCTCGGACGCGTGGTCGAACCTCGGCCAGCCTGACGGCCGACAGCAGTCGCGTCCGGGTGACCCGGCCTCCTATGGCCAGGGCTCTCCGGACAATCAGGCCACGGCGTACCACCAGTTCCCGAATCCGCTCGGCGAGCGGGCGTACCCGCCCGCGGACGACCGAGGCGCGCCGCGGTCCGGCTCCCCGCTGGACGGCCCTCGTTCCGGCTCCCCGCTGGACGGTCCGCAGGGCGGCTCCCCGCTGGACGGCCCTCGTTCCGGCTCCCCGCTGGACGGTCCGCAGGGCGGCTCCCCGCTGGACGGTCTGCAGGGCGGCTCTCCGCTGGACGGCCCGCGAAACGTCACTCCGCTGGACAGCCGGCGCCGTGGCACTCCCCTCGACGAGCGTGCGGTGCCGCGCTCCGCGCCCTCCCCCGACGACCGCCTGGTCGCGTACGGTCAGGCGCCGGTCGGCCAAGCACCGCCCGGCCAGCCGCCGATCGGCCACGGGCCAGGTGGCCACGGTCCAGGTGGGCAAGGACCGGGTGGGCAAGGACCGGGTGGGCAAGGACCAGGTCGCCACGGGCCAGGTGGCCAGCCGCCGGGCGGGCAGCCGCCGACCGGAGAGGACCAGCAGGGCGAGCAGGGCAGGCCGGGCTCTAACCTGAGCCGTGACCCGTCCGACCCGGATCACCGGTTCGTAACGGCCGGTCAGATCAGCGGCTCCCGCACCCCGCCGCCCGAGCGCCAGCAGGAGCTCTGGAACACCGTCTTCGGCGACGACTACCAGGCGATGGGCGAACCGGAGTCGCTGGACAACCCCGGCAAACCCCTCTGGATCTACGCCCTGGCGGGCTCGGTGGCCATCGCCCTGGTCGGCGCCGTCCTGTGGGCGTTCCTGGCCGGACCGCTGGCCAGCAACACGCCATCCGCCACCAACACCGCGGCCGCCAAGCCGAGCACGTCGGCCAGCGCCGCCCCCACCAAGGCGGCGAGTTCGATCCCCCGTCTGCCGCGGTGGTCCGGCAAGGCCGCCCCCGTGACGGGCGTAGTCGCCAACCCCTCCGCCGGCATCACGATCCCGCGCCTCGGCGGCACCTGGCAGCAGGACCAGCGCGCCACCGTCAAGACCACGTACGGCTTCGACACCCGCCAGTACGTGATCACGGGCACCAACAGCTCCGCCCAGATCCTCACCGGCCCGCTCCCGGCCAAGCTGGCGTCCGCGTTCACCAGCGAGGACGACCTGGAGCCGGTGATCAAGCAGGTGGTGCTGAACGCCCGCAAGCGCTTCTTCCCCGAGGGCAACACGGTCAAGAAGATCGCCCAGCAGCCGATCAAGGTCGGGCAGTCCTCGGGCCGGGTCATCGCCTACGCCCTGACCTCGGGCACCGAGAAGGCCACGATCGTCACGGCCGCCATCAACACCGGCAAGGACGTACCGGCGATCGTCTACATGTCGATCCCGTCGACCAGCAAGCAGCTTCTGCCGGACGTCAACACGGTCATCAAGCAGATCAAGGTCACCCCCACCTCCTGACCCTGTCCCCCGGCCCCCGGCGTCCCGGGGGCCGGGCAGGCGGTTCTAGAAGGTGCACTCCAGGTGCTTGATGCCGTTGATGAAGCTGGAGTGCAGGCGGTCCGGCTTGCCCGCCTGGATGCCGGGCACCCGGCGGAGCAGTTCCCGGTACATCACCGTGATCTCCCGCCGGGCCAGGTGCGCCCCCAGGCAGAAGTGCGGCCCCGGCCCGCCGAACCCCACGTGCGGGTTGGGTGAGCGGGTGATGTCGAACCGCTCCGGCTCCTCGAAGACGGCCTCGTCGCGGTTGGCCGCCCAGTAGTACAGGACCGCCTTGTCGCCCTTCCGGTACAGGTGGCCGTTCATCTCGTAGTCCCTGGTCACCTTGCGGCGCATGAAGTTCACCGGTGAGGCCAGCCGGACGATCTCCTCCACGGCCCCCGCCGCCCGGCCCTGGACGTCCTCCAGCCACAGCGCCCGCTGGTCGGGGTTGTTGGTGAGCAGGCGCAGGCCGTACGAGATGGCATTACGGGTGGTCTCGTTGCCCGCCACCACCAGCAGGATGAAGAACGACCCGAGCTCCTGCGACGTCAGCCGCTCGCCGTCGATGTTGGCGTTGACGAGGGAGGACGTCAGGTCGTTCGTCGGCTGGTCGATGCGGTAGGCGGCCAGGTCCTGGACGAGCTGCTGCAGCTCCATCCCGGCGTTGAGCAGGAGCGGGACCACCTGGGTGACGTCGTCGCCGGTGTATTCGGGGTCGAAGCCGCCCAGGATGACGTTCGAGCGCTCGAAGACGAACTGGTAGTCGCGCTCGGGGATGCCCATCATGTCGCAGATGATCTTCAAGGGCAGGCGGGCGGCGACCTCGGTGACGAAGTCGCAGCCGGAGCCCTTGACCAGAAGATCGTCCACGATCTTGGCGGCCGCGATGTCCACGTCCGCCTCGAACTGCTTGATCATTTTAGGGGTGAAGGCCCGGGAGACGATCCGGCGCAGGCGCGCGTGCCGGGGGTCGTCCATGTTGATCATCGAGCCGAAGTACTCGGCGAACTCGGCGGGCATGTCGAGGATGTTCGTGGCCCCGCCGTCGCCCGAGGAGAAGACCTCGGGAGTGCGGCTGGCCTCCAGGATGTCGGCATGCTTGACCAGCGCGTAGTAGCCGGGCCCCTGCGGGGCGAAGTCGACCAGGGGCTCGGCGAAGAAGGCCGGCGTATCCCGCTCCCGCAGCCGGTCGAAGGCGGCTCTCCGCTCCGCCATCGGCTTGGCCCAGAAGTCACGGTCCGACAGGTCGAAGTCAAGCACGTCCATGAAACACCATCATTCGGATAGCGGCCTATTCACGTCAACGCGATCGAAGTACACCGTACGTCTCCGTGGCCGGGTGCGCGCGGAAAATCGGTGGCCTCCGGAGGCGGATGATCTATAGCGTGGGCGCATGAAGTTCTTCTTCTTCCTGCGCTAGCGACCCGCCGGCGGGCCGTGGATGACCCACCGCCGGTGATGCGGGACGGCCGACCGCCGTCCCGGGTCGCGACGTGGGAGAAGAAGGACACGTGCATACGCTTGCCGTGGCCAGGGCGGTGCGTGGCATCGAGCCCCTGGTGGCCGCGGAGATCCGACGTGCCGGGCTTGGGGTGGTGCGCGGGGTGCGCCACCGTGAGGTGTGGTTCGAGACGGCCGATCCCGGGCCGGAGCTGCTGGGGTTGCGGACGGCCGACGATGTGCTGCTGGTGGCGGCCGTCGTGGAGGGGATCGGGCGCGGCAGGGAAGCGCTGGGGCGCCTGTCGCGGGCGGCTCGCGAGCTCGACGCCGAAAGCCTGACGAAACTCGCCCACCAGATCACCGGCCAAGCCACCGACCGCCCGCACGAGTTGCGGGACGGTGGGACGCGGGACGCTCTACCGTACGGCGTGCTGGAGGGCGGCCCACCGTACGGCGGGCGAGGCGGTGGAGTTGAGGTGTCGGCGTCGTTCGTCGGGCGGCGGAACTACAGCCGGTTCGACATCGAGGACGCCGTCGGTGCCGAGCTCGCCCGGCCGCTGGGCCTGCCGTACCACTCGCGCCGCGACGGCCGGGTGCCGCCCGAGGGCTCGACGGCGTGGCGGGTCACGGTGGAGGACGGGCAGGCGGTCATCGCCCTGCGGGTGCCCGCCAGGCCGCTGCACCGCAGGCCGTACAAGATGGAGTCGATCCCGGGCACGCTGCACCCGCCGGTGGCCGCCGCCATGGCCGGGCTGGCGCGGCTCGACCGCGCCGGCACGGTGCTCGACCCCTGTTGTGGCGCCGGCACCACGCTCATCGAGGCCCGCGCGCTCGCGCCGCACGCGCGCCTGATCGGCTTCGACCACGACCCACGCGCCGTCCACGTCGCCGCCGCCAACGCCACCCGCGCCGCGGCCGACTCCATCGCCTGGGGGGTGGCCGACGCGGGGCGGATTCCCCTGCCGGACGGCAGCGTGGACCGGGTTCTGGTGAATCCACCCTGGGACCGTCAGGTCGCCCCGAGCGGACGCCTCCGCCGCGACCCCGGCCGCCTGTGGCGCGAGATCCACCGCGTCCTGGCCGTGGGTGGCACCGTGGTGGCGCTCGTTCCGGAGGCGTGGCGGCCGCCCGGATTCGGGGTGGACAGGGTGATTCATCTCACCCTGTCAGGCCGCCATCCGGTCGTGGCGGTCCTCAGGAGGTCAGCCAGTCGAGGATGAGCCGGTTGACCTCCGCCGGCTTTTCGAGGTGGAGGAAGTGACCCGCGCCGGTCACCTGCTCGGTCCGCGACCCGGCCGGCAGGTGGCTCAGCGCGTCCTTGACCAGGTCGGCCGAGAGGCAGCCGTCCTGGGTCCCGTGCAGGTAGAGGATCGGCCCGGTGGTGGCGGGCTCCGGTGCCGGGTAGCGGCCGGTGGGCGGGGTGGTGCCGAGCATCGCCCGGTAGTAGCCGATGGCCGCCGCCAGGTTCGCCGGTGCGCCGATGCTCTGCCGGACGAACTCCAGGTCCTGCTCGGCGTCGTAGCCGGGCGACCAGTCGCGCCAGATGCCCTCAAGGAAGCCGGGTGCGGCGGCGGCCGTCTCGGCCAGGGCGGTCTGGAAGAGGAAGACGTAGAACGAGCGCTTGAGCTGCTCGTAGTCCAGGAACCCGGTCGCCAGGGCGGCCGCCGGCGGCACGGCCATGGCCACGGATCTGCGGAAGCGGTCGGCGGTCGCGTAGACGGGGAACGCGCCCCAGTCGTGACCGATGAGCACCGCGGCGGAGTCGCCGCCGAGCTCCTCGTGCAGCGCCCGTACGTCGGCGACGAGCGCGCCGGCCTCGTAGGCGCCGTCGGCGGGGATCTCGGTCGGCGCGTAGCCGCGCAGGAACGGCGCGACCGCGCGGTAGCCACGCTCGGCCAGCGCCGGGAGCAGGTGACGCCAGGTGTGGGCCGTGTCAGGGAAGCCGTGCAGGCACAGGGCCAGCGGCCCCTCCCCTACGGCCAGATACGCGAACTCCACCCCGTTGGCGTGGACGGTTCTGATCTCCATGACTGCGAAACCTAGCAGTCGGCTCTCCGCTGGAGTAGCACTCCGGAATCAGCCGCCCTCCTCGACCCCCACAGCGGGCAGCCCAGCCCGAACTCGAACCGATCCGGGTCGTGATCACTTCGCCGTCCGCTGAGCGGCCGCGATCCCGGTGAGGATGCGGCGCAAGCCGTAGGAGAACTGTTCGGCCGGGCTCAGGTCAGCGGATTCGGTCATACGCGAGACCCGGGGAAACGCACCGCTCTCGATGACCTTGCGCATGTAGGGGGCGACGTCGGCGCGCCACTCGTCCTCGGTCTGTCCGGTGCGCCGCTGGGTCTCCTTTTCGGCGAGCTCGCGCATGACCGCGCCGCGCACGTAGTCCCTGATCAGCCCGACGGCCGAACCCGCGTCGGCGATGTCGGAGGTCAGCGGGGCGGCCGCGGTGAGGGCGTGCTCCAGGCCGCGCAGCCAGTTGGGGCCGAGCGATGGCCGGGTCGCCAGCAGCGGGGCGAGCCAGGGGTGCCGCAGCCACAGCTCGCGCTCGTGGTGGGCGTACGCCTCAAGGTCGGCGCGCCAGTCTCCCGTCAGCGGCACGTGCTGGTTCTGCACCGCGTCGGCCATGAGGTCGAGCAGGTCGTCGCGGCTGTCGACGTAGCGGTAGAGCGAGGTCGTACCGGTCGACAGCTCGGCGGCGACGCGGCGCATCGACAGCGCGTCGAGCCCTTCAGCGTCGGCGATGGCGACGGACGCGTCCACGATGCGCTCCACGCTCAGGGCCTGCCTTTTCGGCTGGTATGGCTCGCGCTCCCAGATAAGCGGCATGGACAGGAGTCTACAGTTGTGGGTACGGTGTTCCCATGAATGGGCACACTGTTTCCACAGATGTTTTGATCGCCGGCGGCGGATCCGTCGGGCTGATGCTCGCGGTGCTGTTGCGCCACCACGGCGTCAAGCCCCTCGTCGTCGAGGAGAAGCCAGAGCTGTCGCACCACCCCAGGGCCAACGGCATCGGGCTGCGGTCGGTGGAGATCCTGCGCGAGGTCGGCCTCGAAGAAGCGGTCAACGAGGCCGCGGTCGACCTGCGGGCGGGGAAGATCAGGGGGCACACGCTCGCCGAGGCCGACTTCACCGAAGGCGAGGCGTGGAAGGCGAGAGGCGAGGCCGAGTTCACCTACACGCCGGCCCGGATCCGCGGCATCTGCGCACAGAACCGGTTCGACCGCGTGCTGATCACCAAGGCGGGCGACGTGGAGTTCGGCGTGGCGCTCGAGTCGTTCGAGCAGGACTCCGACGGCGTCACGGCGACCCTGTCCGACGGGCGTGTCGTGCGGGCGCGCTACCTGGTGGCGGCCGACGGTGTGCGCAGCCGGGTTCGGCAGATCCTCGGCGTCGGCCTCACCGGTCCCGGTGCGATCGGCGAGGAGACGACGAGCGTCCTGTTCCGCGCTGATCTGCGCCCGAGCACGCCGTTCGCCATGTGCGACATCGAGCATCCGGACGCGACCGGGCTGCTGGTGACCGTCGACGGCGAACGCGAGTGGGTCTTCCTCACCCGCATCGACACGGAACCGACTCCGGAGCTCATCCGCACCGCGCTCGGCGACCCGTCGATCGAGGTGGAGATCCGCAGCGTGCTGACGTTCCGGGGGCGCGGCCAGGTGGCCGATCGCCTCCGCGTCGGGCGGGTCTTCCTGGTGGGCGACGCGGCGCACGCCATCCCTCCGCTGGGCGCGTTCGGGCTGAACACCGGCATCGCCGACGCGCACAATCTGGCGTGGAAGCTCGCGCACACGCTGCGCGGTGAGGCCGGGCCCGAACTGCTGGAGACCTATCACGCGGAGCGCCATCCGGTGGCCCTCATGACGATGCGACAGGCGCTCCTGCGGTTCAACGATCCGTCCCTGCACTGGGGGCAGGACATGGCGGAGGCGCGCAAGGCGGCGGGGGCGATCAACGCGCCGGTGGTGCACATGGGCTACCGGTACGGCGGCGCGGAGCTCCCCTCCACCGAGGACGTCGCCCTCGACCTCGACGGGTCGCCGGGATCCCGCCTGCCGCACATGTGGGTGGCCGACGGGGTGTCCACGCTGGATCTCATCGGATCGCGGTGGTGCGTGCTCACGGCCGATCCCGGCCTGGCGGCCGACGTTCCGGTGCACGTCGTGGACGGCTGGCCGTACGGGACACTCCTCGTACGGCCTGACGGGTTCGTGGCCTGGCGCGGCGAGGAGGGCCTGGCCGAGGCCCTCAGAAGGTGTACTTCAGGTGCTTGATCCCGTTGATGAAGTTGGACAGCAGGAAGTCGGGCTCCCCCTCTGACCTGATGCCCGGCAGACGGGTGAACAGCTCGCGGAACATCACGGTCATCTCCCTGCGCGCCAGGTGGGCGCCCAGGCAGAAGTGCGGGCCGGGACCGCCGAAGCCGACGTGCGGGTTCGGATCGCGGGTGATGTCGAACGTGTCGGGGTCCTTGAACACCGTCTCGTCACGGTTGGCCGAGTTGTAGAAGAGCAGGACCTTGTCCCCCTTCTTGTAGCGCATGCCGTTCATCTCATGGTCGCGCGTGAGCGTGCGGCGGAACTGGATCACCGGCGTGGCGTAGCGCACGATCTCGTCGCACGCCTTGGTGACGCGGCCGTCGAAATCGTCCAGGAGCAACCGCCGCTGCTCGGGGTGGTCGGTGAAGAGCTTGAGCCCGTACGCGATCGCGTTGCGGGTGGTCTCGCTGCCGGCCACCACGAGCAGGATGAAGAACGAGCCCAGTTCCTGGGAGGTGAGCCGTTCCTCGCCGTTGACCAGCAGGCTGACCAGGTCGCCCGTGGGATTCTTGCGCCGCTCGTCGCCCAGGCGGGCGGCGAGCCGGTTCAGGGAGAAGCCGGCGTGCAGCAGCTTGGCCAGGCCGCGGGCCACGTTGACGCGGCTGAACTCGGGGTCGATGCCGGTGTACTCGGGGTCGGCGTTGCCGAGGATCACGTTGGTCCGCCGAAGCACCATGTCATGAAATGTCGCCGGAATGCCCATCATGTCGCAGATGACGCGGACCGGGAGCCGGGCAGCGATCTGCGCCACGAAGTCGCCCGGCCCCTCCTCGATCGCCCGGTCCACGATCTCGGCGGCGGCCGTGGCCAGGTCCTCTTCCATCTTGGACAGGATGCGCGGCGTGAACGCCCTGGACACGATCCGGCGCAGCCGGGCGTGCCGCGGGTCGTCCATGTTGATCATCGACCCGAAGTACACGGCCAGCCAGCGCGGCATGTCGGGCACGCTGTTGGAACACGGCTCACTGCTGAAGACGGCCGCGTTCCTGCTGGCCTCGGTCACGTCCGCGTGGCGCACCAGGGCGTAGTAGCCGGGACCGCCCTTGATGAACGGCACGGCCTGCTCCGTCAGGAACACCGGCTCGTCCAGCTGGCGCAACCGGCGGAAGACGGCCATGCGCTCGGCCTGGGGCAGCCCCCAGAACACCAGTTGCGAGATGTCCAGGTCACTGGAGAGCGTCATGAACACCAAGCCTTCTGCAAGTAGTCACTTACGTCAAGGGCGCTTGGTGATGAGCTCGGCTCCCTTCTCGCCGATCATGATGGCTGGGGCGTGCGTGTGTCCACGGTTGAGGGTCGGCATGATCGACACGTCCACGACCCTGAGCCCGTCGAGACCGCGTACCTTGAGCTCCGGGTCGACGACCGACTCGGCGTCGGTGCCCATGCGGCAGGTGCCGACCGGGTGGTAGAGGGTCTCGCCGCGCTCGCGTACCCACTGGGTGAGCTCGGCGTCGCTCTCCGGCCCCTGGTAGGGGGCCATCGGGCCGCCCGCGTACTCCTTCATCGCGGTGGTGGCGAAGACCTGCTTGGCCGTCTTCAGCCCGGCGACCAGCCGCTTGACGTCGGCCTCCCGGGTCAGGTAGCCGGGGTCGATCACCACCTCGCGGCCGCTCAGCCCGACCCGGCCGCGGCTCTCCGGCTGCAGCAGCACCACGCCGACGGTCAGCCCGTGGCCGGTCGGCGGCGTGAGGCCGTGGTCGATGAACGGGCCGGGCGCGAAGATCAGCTCGATGTCGGGGGCGGGCTCCTCCGGCGAGGTCCTGATGAACGCCACCGCCTCACCCACGTTCGTGGTGAGCATGCCGGAGCGCAGCACGATGTAGCGCAGGAGGTTGCCGATCGACTCCGCCTTGGTCAGCGTGACCGGCTGCTTGGACTGCACGTACACACCGGTCGACAGATGATCCTGCAGATTCTTGCCGACCTCGGGCAGGTCCCGCACGACCGTGATGTTCTCGTCGCGCAGTTCGTCGGCCGCGCCGACCCCCGAGCGCATGAGCAGGTATGGGGAGCCGATCGCCCCCGCCGACAGGATGACCTCCCGCCTGGCCCTGACCTGCGCGCCGCCGTCGTGCTCGACGCCGACGGCCCGCGTGCCCTCGAACAGCACCCGGTCCACGGTCGCACCGGTGATCACCGTCAGGTTGGGTCGTTTCAGCACCGGGCGCAGGTACGCGTCGGCGGAGCTCCACCTCCTGCCCCGGTTCTGGGTGACGGGCGTGGCGCTGTAGCCCTCGTTGGAGCGGCCGTTGAGCTCGGCCAGCCGCTGTAATCCGAGCTCGTCGCAGGCTTTGAGGAAGGCCGCGGTGGTGACGTTGGGACTGCGCAGCTCGGAGATGAACAGCGGGCCGGACGAGCCGTAGACGCCGCCGTTGTTGCTGCCGACGCGGTGCTCGGCCTTGATGAAGTACGGCAGCACGTCGTCGTAGGTCCAGCCCGGGATCCCCCACTGGTCGTAGTCGCGCTCGCAGCCGCGTACCCACATCTGCGCGTTGAGTGAGGACGAGCCGCCGAGCACCCTGCCCCTGGGCCAGTAGAGCTCGCGGCCGGACATCTCGCCCTGCTTGGCGGTGGTGTAGTTCCAGTCGTAGTCGGTCTTGAACAGCTTGGCGAAGCCCGCGGGCATGCGGATCTCCAGCTTGTCGTCCTTGCCGCCCGCCTCGATCAGGGCCACGGACACCCCGGGATCGGCCGACAGCCTGTTGGCCAGCACACATCCCGCCGACCCGGCCCCGACGATCACGTAGTCGTACTCCATGGCCCCTCCCAGGCGTAAGTAATCTGGTACTTGCTTACTCCCAGGCGATGTACCGCGTCCATACGCGTCTGTAACCGCCCTTTGAGGTGAGCCTAGGGTGCGGTGTTTGCCCCTACGGTGGGCCGCGTTCAGCGGACCACCGCAGGGTGCGGTGTTTGCCCCTACCGGTCGGTATGTCTTGCTGCCATGATGGCGCGCAAGCCGTACACAGGGAGGAAGGCGCTCATGCTCAACCTGTCGATCGTCCTGGAGGACAGTGCCAGGGCCACGCCGGACGGCACGGCCATCGTCTTCGGGGACATGCGCCTGCCGTACTCAATGATCGACACTGTGGCCGCTCAGGTGGCCAACCTGCTGGTCTCGCGCGGCATCGGCAAGGGTGACAAGGTCGCGCTGGCCTGCCCCAACCTGCCGTACTTCCCGTTCGTCTACTACGGCATCCTCAAGGCCGGGGCGACGGTGGTGCCGCTCAACGTGCTGCTGCAGTCGCGGGAGATCGCCTACCACCTTGACGACAGCGACGCCAAGGCGCTGTTCTGCTTCGAGGGCACGCCCGAGCTGCCGCTGGGCGAGCGCGGCAAGGCCGGCTTCGAGGCGTCCGAGGGGTGCGAGCACTTCTTCGTGCTGCCCGCCACGCCGCTGGCGACCGAGTCCGTGTACGGCGAGTCGATCTGGGCGGCGCTCGACGGCATGTCCGGCGTGTTCGAGACCGTGCAGACGGCGGCCGAGGACACGGCGGTGATCCTCTACACCTCCGGCACCACGGGCCAGCCCAAGGGCGCCGAGCTCAGCCACCAGAACATGCTGATGAACGCCATCGTCTGCGACCGGATGTTCCCCAGC
Organism: Nonomuraea sp. NPDC050022; assembly: GCF_044460705.1. Taxonomy (NCBI): domain Bacteria; kingdom Bacillati; phylum Actinomycetota; class Actinomycetes; order Streptosporangiales; family Streptosporangiaceae; genus Nonomuraea; species Nonomuraea sp. NPDC050022. The sequence goes on along the minus strand of NZ_JBITKE010000009.1, from coordinate 207,084 downwards.
GCCGAGGGCGGCGACGTGATGATGGCGGTGCTGCCGCTGTTCCACTCGTTCGGGCAGACGGTCGTGATGAACCAGGGGTTCCTGCGGCGGGCCGCGATCGTGCTGATGCCGCGCTTCGAACCGGGCGACGCGCTGGCGCTCATGGCCAAGGAGGGCGTCACGTTCTTCGCCGGCGTGCCGACCATGTACTGGGCGATGCTGTCGAAGGTCCACGCGGACGGCGTCGCGCCGCCCGCGAGCCTGAAGACCGCCGTGGCGGGCGGCTCCGCCTCTCCGCTCGAGGTGCTGAAGGACTTCGAGAAAACGTTCGGCGTCGCCATCCTCGAGGGGTACGGCCTGTCGGAGACCTCGCCGGTGGCCAGCTTCAACCAGCCGGACCACCCCGCCAAGCCGGGCACGGTCGGCACCCCGATCTGGGGCGTGGAGATGAAGCTCATCGACAGCGACTGGAAGACGGTCGAGGGCGAGGGGCCGGGCGAGATCGCGATCCGCGGCCACAACATCATGAAGGGCTACTACGGCCGTCCGGAGGCCACGGACGAGGTGATGCGCGACGGCTGGTTCCGCAGCGGCGACATCGCCACCCGCGACACCGACGGCTACTACTCGATCGTCGACCGGTCCAAGGACATGATCATCCGCGGCGGGTTCAACGTCTACCCGCGCGAGCTCGAAGAGGTCCTGATGACCCACGAGGCCGTCTCGCTGGCCGCCGTCGTGGGCGTATCGCACGAGTCGCTCGGTGAGGAGATCAAGGCGTACATCATCCGTACGCCCGGCTCGACCGCGACCGAGGACGAGCTGATCGCCTGGGCCAAGGAGAACATGGCGGCCTACAAGTACCCGCGCGTCGTGGAGTTCCGTGACGCGCTGCCGATGACCGCCACGGGCAAGATCCTCAAGCGCGAGCTCCGGTAGCCGCCTCGGAGCCCGACCGGCCGTGACGGCGTAACGCCGTCACGGCCGGGTGCCGCGTGTACGCCGCGCCGTCACTCGCGGGCGCCGCCCAGGGCGTCCATCGGGCGGGAGAGCAGCGCCATTCCCGCCGCCAGCAGGCCGCTCGCCAGCCCCATGACGGCGACACCCGCCAGCACCAGCGGGTAGAGCGGCATCGGCAACCCGGTCAGCATCATGCTGCCCGACAGCGCCCCGTTGGCCCCGGCCAGGGCGACGCAGGCGATCACTGTCCCCACGACCACCCCGATCGCCAGCACGATCCCCGTCTCCCAGCCGATCATGCGGACGATCTGCCTGCGGCTCGCCCCGACCGCCCGCAGCAGCGCGAACTCCCTGGTCCTGGCCGCGGTGCCCATGACCAGCGTGTTCACCAGCGACACCGCCGTGAACGACACCAGCACGGCGAGCACCAGGTAGGTCCCGGTGATGTTCCGCTCGATCGACGTCTCGGCCGCCCCGCCGTACTCCTCCCGGTCCAGCGCCCGTACGGCGGGCTGCTCCCGCTCGAAGGCGGCCAGCGCCCGGTCCAGCTCGTCGGCGTGCCCTGGACGGGCGCGGACCAGGACGGCGCTGTCGAGCCCGGTACGTGCCCCGGCCTGTGCCCCGGCCTGTGCCCCGGCCTGTGCCCCGGCCCGTGCTTCGGTGCGTGCTTCGGTGCGTGCTTCGGTGCGTGCTTCGGTGCGTGGGAAGACGACGTCGGCGAAGCCGAGCCCCCGGTCGAAGACGGCGCCCACGCGCAGGTCGACGGGGCTGCCGTCGGCCAGCCACCCGTGGAAGCGGGATCCGACGTGCCAGTCGTGCTCACCGGCGTGGGTACGGCTGACCGCGACGGTCCCCGCCTCCTTGACGGCGGCGAACGAGCCTTCCAGGACACGCAGGTCGAGCACCTTGCCGATGGTGGCGGGGTCCACCAGCTGCGCGGGCACCACGTCGGGCGTGCCGAGGACGTACGACACGAACGAGGTCGCGCGCACGGCGGAGACCGTCTCGGCGCCGGGCAACCGCCGGGCCGCGTCGGCGACGCCGGGAGGCAGCCCCGGGCCGTTGCGTGGCACCAGGACGCGGTCCGCGACGACCCGTTCCCGGCCCTGGGCCGCCGAGGTGTCGTTCAGCACGGCGGTCACCAGCAGCGCGTACCCGGCCATGGCCACGCTGATCATGATCGCCGCCGCGGCCGACGACACCCGGCGGACGGCGGCCGCGGAGTTGGCGTGCGCCAGCCAGCCGGTCGTCCGCGTGACGGCCCCGACGACCGCGCCGGCCGGTCGCTCCAGCACCCGCGTCAGGACCGGGGACAGCAGCCCGGCCGCGCCGATGAACAGGATGACCACCAGAGCCAGGAAGGCGACGCCGACCTCACCGCCGAGATGCTGGCTGAGCGCCAGGACAGCCGCCCCGCCGGCCAGCATGACCAGCGCGAACAGCAGGCGCGGCACGCTCATCACCCGCCGCGGCCCGGCGGCCTCCTGGAGCGCCTCGGCCGGGCGGACCCGGGCCGCCTGGCGTACCGCGGTGAGAGCCGACAGCAGCGTCAACAGCAGCCCGGCGCCGCCGCCGGCGACCAGCGGCAGCGGGCCCGTCACCACGACGAACTCCGGCGGCGCGAGACCCTGCCCGACCAGCACGGCGCGGAGCAGATGCGCCAGCGGGACGCCCAGCGCGTAGCCCGGCAGGGCGGCCACCAGCGCCACCACGACCGCCTCCCCGGCGATCATGCGCCTGATCTGTCCCGGCGTGGTGCCGATGGCCCGCAGCAGCGCGATCTCGCGGCGGCGTTGCAGGATCGACAGGCCGAAGGTGCCGCCGATGACGAAGACGGCGAGGAAACCGCCGATCCCGGCCATGGGCCCGAACAGCTGCGTCGAGTACTCCAGCTTCTCCGCCGTCTCCGGCGTCCCCGCCCGAGCCCGCTCGTCCCCGGTCAGCACCCGCAGACGGGGATCCCGGAGGGTCTGACGCAGACGGTCCGCCAGCTCGGCGCCCGAGGTCCCGGGGCGGGCAAGCACTCCGGCAAAGTCCGCCGCACCGTCCGCGCCCTTCGCGCGGTCCGCGCCGTCCGCGCCGGTCGCGCCGGTCGCGCCGGACAGCCGGGCGGCGGCCCGCTCGGTGAAGAAGAGCGATGACTGCGTCGGCAGCCCGGCACGGCCCGTGGCCAGCCGCGCGACGCCGCTGACCCGGAAGCGCTGGGTGCCTGCCACGGTGACGACCCGTACCTCATCCCCTGGGCGGACAGAGGCGCGCCGCGCCAGGTCGGCGTCGAGCACGACCTCGTCGTCCGCCTCCGGCCCTCGCCCGGCGGCCAGCACGAACGGGGTGAGCCGCGCGACCGGCCAGCCGTGCCCCCACGACGGCCCGTCCCCCGGCCCGGCCAGGGAAGCGCCGTGCCGGTCCACCGCCTGCGCGTAGAACGGCGTGTCGGCGACCACGGCCGCGACGCCGGGCACGACGCGCAGCTCCGCCAGCCGCGCCGCCGAAAGACGAGGCGGTTGTTCCAGCGGTATGGCCTCCTCGTCGTCGCCCGAGCCGACGTGCAGGTCCGTATCGGCGCGCACGACGGCGGCCGTAGCCCCGAACCGGTCCACCTCGGGCGTCGCGCTCAGCCCCGACTGGATCATCATGAAACAGGCCGAGATCAACGCCACCGCGACCAGCACGGAGGCGACGGACCCGGCGAACCCGATCTTGCGGGTACGGATGGTGCTCAACGTGAGGCGCAGCATGCCGTCACCCGCCCAGACGCGTCAGCCGCGAGGCGACCTGGTCGGCGGTGGGCCGGTCCATGCTGTCGACGATCGAGCCGTCAGCCAGGAAGAGCACCTGGTCGGCGTACGAGGCGGCGACGGGGTCGTGGGTCACCATCACCAGGGTCTGGCCGAGCGCGTCGACCACTTCCCTGAGCAGCGTGAGGATCTCCCGGCCCGTGGCGATGTCCAGCGCGCCCGTCGGCTCGTCCCCGAAGAGCACGGCCGGCCGGGTGATCAGCGCGCGGGCGATGGCCACCCGCTGCTGCTGGCCGCCCGACATCTCCGTCGGCCGGTGACCGATCCGATGGCTCAGCCCGGTGCGCTTGACCAGGTCGGCCAGCCACTCCTCATCGGCGCGTCGACCCGCCAGGCGCAGCGGCAGCGTGATGTTCTGCCGCGCCGTCAGCGCGGGGATGAGGTTGAAGGACTGGAACACGAAGCCGATCCGGTCCCGGCGCAGCCTGGTCAGCTGAGACTCGTTCATCGTGGCCAGGTCGGTCTCGCCCAGCAGCACGCGGCCGGAGGTCGGCCGGTCGAGGCCCGCCGCGCACTGCAGCAGGGTGCTCTTGCCCGATCCCGACGGTCCCATGATCGCGTTGAACGAGCCGGCCCTCAGACCGACGGAAACGCCGCGCAGCGCGGCCACGGCGCTCTTGCCCCGGCCGAATCGCCGGGTCACCTCTATCAGCCTGATGGCCGCCGTGGAGTCGAAGTCTTTCACGCTGAAAGGCTGGCAACACCGGGCCGGGCTGCCCACCGGGCAGTCCCCCAATCCGCTCAGGGTTAACCCGGAAAGCTAGGCTATCCCTCACTATGCGCGTCGTGCTGGCTGAGGACAGCGTGTTGTTCAGGCGAGGGCTGGCCAGGCTGCTCGGAGACTGCGGTGTCACGGTCTGCGCGGAGGTCGGCGACGCCGCGAGCCTGCTGACCTCGGTCCGGGCGGACCCGCCCGACGTGGTCATCGTGGACGTACGGATGCCGCCCGGGTTCAACGCCGAAGGGCTGGAGGCGGCGCACCTCATCCGCAGGGAGCATCCGGGGGTCGGCGTCCTGGTGCTGTCGAACCACATCGAGACGCGGCACGTGGTCGGCCTGCTGGGCGAGGACGCCCGGGGAGTGGGCTACCTGCTCAAGGACCGGGTCGCCGACGTCACTGAGCTGACCGACGCGCTCAAGCGGGTACGCGACGGGGCCACGGTGATCGATCCGGACGTCGTCCAGCGGCTCGTCGGCAGGCGACGCGGCGACGGCCCGGTCGCGCGGCTCAGCGGCCGGGAGCGGGAGGTGCTCGGGCTGATGGCCGAAGGCCGTTCCAACCAGGCGATCAGCCGCTGCCTGCACCTGAGCCCCAAGACGGTGGAGACGCACGTGCACAACATCTTCGTCCGGCTGGGCCTGACCGCGACTGAGGACGACCACCGCCGCGTCCTGGCCGTCCTGACCTATCTGCGCTCCTGACACCTAACGCTCCTGACACTTAACGCTCCTGACCGGCGAGCGGGATCTCGGCCATCACGCGGGTGCCCTGGCCCGGTGGGCTGTGCACCTGCAGCAAGCCGTCGAGCGCGGCCACCCGGTCGGCGAGGCCGCGCAGGCCCGTACCCGTCTCTGCCCGCGCGCCGCCCGTCCCGTCGTCCGTCACCTCCAGCAGCAGGACGCCGTCACGCACGGCGGCCCTGATCGACGCCTTGGACGCGTCCGCGTGCTTGGCCACGTTGGCGAGCGCTTCGGCGGCGACGAAGTAGGCGGCCTGTTCGGCGTCGGGCGGCAGCCGTCCCTCCGGCGCCTCCTCCACCACGGCGGGGACTGGCGACCGCTCCGCGAGCGAGTGCAGCGCGGCGGCCAGCCCCGACTGGCTCAGGATGGCCGGATGGATGCCGCCCGCCAGCTCACGCAGCTCGGCCAGCGCCGCCCGTACCCCCGTCACCGCCTCGTCGAGCAGCTCCGCCACCTCAGCGTCGGCGTTGCGCAGCCGGACGTGCCCGAGCAGCACTGCGAGGCCCGCGAGCCGCTGCTGGGCTCCGTCGTGCAGGTTGCGTTCGATGCGGCTGCGTTCGGCGTCGCCGGCGGCCACGATGCGAGCCCTGGACGCCCGCACCTCCGCGAGCTGGGCGGCCAGCTCGGCCCGCATGCGCTCGTTCTCCACGATCAGCCGGGTGATGGCCGCCACCGACCGTACCGGCTCCGGGTCGAGGTCCAGCGCCGGGTCGTAGAGGAGCACGGCAGCCGGTTCCCCACCGACCTCCAGGTACGCGGCGGACCGCGTTCCCGGGACGGTCAGCGGATCGCCCGCCGTGCCGACGTACCCATCACCTGTCCAGTAGCCGAGGCGTAGCGTCGGGTCGCGCAGCACGCTCGCTAGCGTCTTCTCCAGCGCGCCGGGCGACAGGTCGAGCCCGGTCGCCAGCCGCGCCACGGCCGCCTGGTCGAGCCGGGCGCGCATGAGTCCCGCGAGCACCCCCAGCGGCCAGGTCGCCAGCGCGAGCAGTTGCACCCCGTGCAGGACCGCCTGGAGAGTGGAGTTGGTGGCGTCCGGCCAGATGTAGACGGCCTGCCGGGTCCAGGTGGTGAGCAGCATCAGCCCGCCCGCCAGCGCGACCGGAGCAAACGTGTGGCGGCGCGGCGCGGGCAGCCGGACCAGCCAGCGCCAGCCGAGCATCGCCGTCATCCCCAGCCCGAAGAGCCACAGGAAGACGGCCACGGCCGCGATCAGCGGCCGCGAGACGCCCTCGCCGCCGGGCAGCAGCGGCAGGCAGGTGCAACTGCCGTCGCCGAATCGGCCGAACCGCAGCCAGACCGCCAGCGCCTGCGCCATGCCGAGGTACAGGACCAGGACCATGGCCCGCTGCCTGCGCCCGACGGCCCTGCCCTCGGGCATGACCAGCACGACGTGCGCGAGCAGTGTCAGGGCCAGCCACCCGATCACGTTCCCGGTCAGCAGGGCCCAGCGTTCCTGAAGATAGTTCACGCCCGAGAGCAGCAGGCAGAGCCCCACCCCGGCCATCAGCCCACCCGTACCCCCCACGGGCCGCCTCGCCCTGACGACGAGGCCCGAGACGACGAACGACCAGCCGCCCGCGAGACCCACGGCGAGCAGGGGTAACTGGGCGAGGGGCGGCGTCGCGGCGTGGCTGAGCCCCCAGACGAGGTCACCCGCCGTCGCCACGAGGGCGACGGCGAGCACGGCGATCCTGAAGATCCGCCCACTCTAACGAGCGGGTCCACCGACCGACGTCACGGCCCGCCAACGTCGATCAGCCGTTCCGGGCTAAGTTGTCCGCTGCGCCACCACGGCCCGGCCCATGGCCGGGTCGTCGCAGAACGCGCCGTCCACGCCCAGGTCGAGCAGCCTGTTCAGCCAGCCCATCACGTCGCCGGTGGCGCGCGGGAAGGCGGGGCTGGCCGGGTTGCCCAGCCGATAGTCAAGAGGGAGCTGGGAGTTCTCGTTGCGGACGGTCCAGACATGCACGTCCAGCCGCCTGCGGTGGGCGTCCTGGACGAGCGTGGTGGGCTCCGTCAACTTGCCGTCCGCTCCCACGGACACGACGCGGCGGGTGTCCACACCGATCCCGTTCGCGTACGAGGCCACCTCGCGCAGCCCTTCCGGCTTCACCATGTCGTCATAAGTACGCTGATCACCGGCGGCGACCCAGTCGTACGGCGCCCCACCGAACGTGATCAGCTGGATCAGCGGCAGCCTGGTCTTCTTGCGCAGCTCTCGCAGGTTCGCGGTCTCGAACGACTGGATGTACACCTTGCGCATATGGTTGCTGTTGAGCGTCTCCAGCAGCGGCTCCTCCAGCGACAGGCCGATGGAGTCGAAGTACGTCGGATGCTTGGTCTCAGGGTAGACGCCCACGCCGTGACGCTGCGCGAGCCGCACGACCTCCTCGAACGTCGGGATCTCCGCCACGCCGTCGAAGGCCGTGTTGTCGGGCCGCAGGTCGGGCACGCGTTCCTTGGCCCGTAGCGTCTTCAGCTCGGCCAGCGTGAAGTCCTCGGTGAACCACCCGGTGATCGGCCGCCCGTCGACCGTCTTGGTGGCGCGCCGGTCGGCGAACTCCGGGTGCGCGGCCACGTCGGTGGTGCCGGTGATGTCGTTCTCGTGCCTGGCCACCAGGATGTGGTCCTTGGTGGAGACCAGGTCGGGCTCGATGTAGTCGGCGCCCATCGCGATGGCCGCCTCGTACGACAGCAGCGTGTGCTCGGGTCGGTGGGCGCTGGCGCCCCGGTGCCCGATGACGACGGGGGCCTGGGCGCGGCGCTCGGCCGTGGCGGTGTGAGGCTGGAGCAGCACGACCGCGACCGTACCACCGGTCAGAACGGCCAGAGCGCTCGCGAATAATCTGCGCGTCAGCATGCCGCGTACGTTAGAGCGGCAAAGTGGCCGGTGAGTGACGACCGGGCGCACAACCGTTGATCACCTGTTGCGCGGAAGGCCGCCGCCCGTCATCGAACACCTGTATGGTCCTGAGGCGTGCTGGCACTCTTCGACCTCGACAACACCCTGATCGACCGCCTCGACGCCTTCAAGCGCTGGGCCGCCGAGTTCGCCGCCGACAGGGGACTGGGCGCGCAGGATGTGGCGTGGATGATCGAGCTGGACGCCGACGGTTCCATCCCGATGAGCACGTTCTTCACCCACATCCGCGAGCGGTTCGGGCTCGCCGAGTCGGCCGAGTCGCTGTGGCAGGGCTACCGTGACCGCCTGCCGCACCTCGTCACCTGCCGCCCCGCCGTACTCGAGTCCCTCGATCGCCTGCGCATGTCCGGCTGGCGGGTCGGCATCGTGACCAACGGCATGGCCGACAACCAGTCCGGCAAGATCCACCACAGCGGCTTGGTGGACCGGGTGGACGGCTGGGCCATCTCCGACGCCGAGGGCTTCAGCAAGCCGGACCGCGAGCTGTTCGAGATCGCCGCCCGCCGGTGCGACACCACGCTCGCGGACGGGGACTGGATGATCGGGGACGACGTGGAGAAGGACGTGGCGGGCGGGCGCGGCGCGGGCCTGCACACGATCTGGATCGACCGCGGCCTGTCCCCGGGCTTATCCCCGGGGGCGGACCACGAGGTGACCGACGTACTGGAAGCGATCGCCCTGCTCGATGTCGACTATTAGGGGATCTTCACGCCGGGACCCCGTTCCCCACGAACAACGGGAGCGATAGGTATGCGGCGATGGGTTCTCCGGCTGAGCGCGGCGCTCCTGATTCTGCTCGCCGCAGCCGCCGTCACGCCACCGCTCACCGGACTCAGCCGGCCGAGCGAGGAGGAGATGCGAGTCCGGGTCGCCATGGGCGAAACTCCCGCCGTCGCCGCCGGCCACCGCACCGGCATCGCCGCCCTCCTGCCCTTCGACGACAACGTGCTGCTGCTGATCGGCGCCGCCTTCGCCGCGGCCGCGATACTGCTGCTCCTGGTCGGCCACCGCCAGGGGATCGGCCCGCGCGGAGTCCTCCCGGTGCGGTGGCGGATGTCGCTGACGCTGTGGAGCGTCGCGCTCGCGCTGGTGAGCATCCCGTACGCGAGCTTGCTGTTCTCTTCGACCACGACCGAGTACGACATCATCGTGGGCGGTTGTTCTGGCTTCGACCTGTACCTGTCGGCCGACTTCCTGCTGTCCCCCTTGCGCCTCGTGCCACAACCCGCGGTGATGGCGGTGGGCTTCGGAGTGTGGGCGCTGCTGGTGCGCAAGGGCTACCGGCGGTGGGGCCGCGCGGTAGGCTGGGCCACAGCGCTCCCCTTGGGGTCGTTGGGGGCGCTGGCCTTCGTTATGGCCGGATTCGACGCGGTCGCCGGTGACGGATGCGCGCGAACCTGGGCTCAGATGTACGAGCCCGGCATGTTGGCCTGGCAGCTCTACGAGGTCGTCACCGCCGTTCTGATCATCGTGGCGGTACGCGTACGCCGCGTTCGACGGCCGTACCGGAGTCCGGACGTCCGCGTCGCCGCCACGCTCGCCGTCGTCCTCCTGCTGATCACCGTGCCGCGCATGGACGCACCGACCGGGAAGATCACAGCGGCGAACTCCTCGGCCTGCGAACCGTGGCAAACCGCCCGCTACGTCCCGGTGCGGCCGTCCGCCGGGCAGCGCGAGCTCGCCTTCATCTGCCTTGTCAGGCAGGACGGTGAGCTGCCTGGGCAGTTCGCCGGTGGGCCCGATGATCGAGTGGTCGCGATCGGCCGGCGGTTGTGCGAGGCGGTCCTGCGCGACGGCGCACCGAATCGGCGGGCCGAGGAGGGGCCGCTGGGGACGTTCCTGCGGAATTATGAGACCGTCAAGGCTCTCGCGTACTTGTGCCCGGAAGTCGAGCAGCGCCAGGACCAGCAGGCCGAGCAGCAACATGACGCCGATGTGGCCTTCAAGGAGAAGGCCCGTGCGCGTTGCGCCAAGATGCCGGGACACCGGCCGTCGATCCGCGCGTCCCGGACCGACCGAGCCACGCTGTGGGTGGATGCCGGCAGCCTCAGCGCGTACGAGGACGACCCGGGCGACGACTTCCCCGCACTCGACAATGCCTTCATCAACGGGCTGGTGGGAACCGCGCTCGGACAGCTCACCATCCTCACGGCAGACGAGGCCATGCACGTGTGCGTCACCGGGGAGGCCTATCGCAAGCGGCCCCCCGTCGAGCTGAAGGGCTGGGAGAAGGTGGTGGAGGTGGGATACCACAGCGGCAACGGCGACCTCACCTTCACCGGGGACAACGGGGACGGCCTGGAGAACCTGGCGGTCAACGGCCCGGGGCACTACCGGGTCCGGGTGCACATGCGCGGCGCGAAGGCCGCGCTGAAGAGGGAGGGGGATGCCCGGCAGGAGTTCCTCATCATGGTCTATCCGGGGAAGTCCGAGCGGACCGCGCTGCTGAAGTGAGCTGGTTCGGCGCCATTACCCCAACACTTCGAGACGCCCATGTCCGACGACCAACGAACGGCGCGGTCAGAGCGATTGGTCACTCGAAGATGATCGACGACCACACAGCAGCCGCGACCCTTTCACCACCGCGCGCGGCTCGGTCACGACCACACGGCCACCCTTTCGTGCAGTCCGCCGGATCACGTACTGACCACCTTCGACACACAGCTCGTATTCAACGTTTCCGCGTACGACAAACGCCTTCACCCGGCTTCGTGTCCCACGTGAGTCGTACGGGACCCACTCAAGATCGACGCGCATGTGACGCTCCGCACCGGGGGCAGGGGAACGTACAGGAGAACATCGCGCCACACGCATGGCATACGTGGATGAAGAGCATCACCATGATCTCGGAGATCACGGAATCACTCGTCGGGGATCAGCGCCAATGCGAACGGCGGACGCGAGTAGCACGAGACGTCGCGAGGTATCCGCTTCGATCAGCCGGCCGCTCGGACGATGACGGCCGCGCAAAATCTTGCCGGCCTGCCACACGTCAAAGTCGGGGATTTCGGGAAGCAACGTGGGATTGTCCTCCTCCAGAGCCATGGGCCGAAGCATAGACGTATGTAGACCTCTCCGGATGTACCTAGGTGTTTTAGGATGTCAAGTCACCTTTATGGTTGACGACGTGGCACGCGATGACGACGACACGCGAACCGATGATCTCGGCGCGAAGCTCCCGAAGACCGACCCGAACGGTCCGGACCTGGTCTACATGATCATTGCCGACCACATCGCCGGGCAGATCCAACAGGGAGAGCGCCCTATTGGATCTCGATTGCCGTCGGAACTCGACCTCTCGAACGCATGGGGAGTCGCCCGGATGACCGTCCGGCGTGCGATTCAGAACCTCACCGAACGGGGCATGGTCCGCGCCGTTCACGGCAAGGGGACATTCGTGACCGAGCCCCCTGCCGCAGCGGCCGAATGAGTGCCGCCTATGTTTGATTCAGTGAAAGCGCTCGAAATGGCGACTGCGGCCGAACTCTCCCGCGCCAGACGAGGCGTGCAGCGGTAAAGGTCTAATCATTGGGAGAGGTCACGTGCCAGATGTTGCCGGCGCAGACCCGGCCGTTGTAGTGGTACCGCTTGCCGCTGCTGGAGGTGGCGGCGAGCCGGTCTACGTGCGGGGGCGTGGTGCCGCAGTAGTCCGCTGGCAATGAGTTGCCCCTCGAACGGCCAGGCGGCAACGTGGCGTAGACGCGCTCGTTCCACGTCACCACCACTTTCTCCTTGGTTTCGTTGACGACGCTGAACTTCGCGTCCGGCCCAATCTGGCAGGCGGCCGCGACAAGCACGGCTACCAGCATCAGCCCAGCGACCGCCCGGCCGCGCCTCTGCGCGGGAGCAGCTGACGATCTCACTAGTGGCCTCCTTCGTGAAGTCCGGCAGACAGGATTGTCCTTTGCCGGCCGGACCTCGCCATGAGCGAATCAAGGCGCCTTGGGGCTGAAGAACGCGGCGACCAGTACATCGACGAAACGCGGGTATTGCTTGTCAGGGAAGTAATACCCACGCGTCCAGCAACTGACCTTCGCTGCGGTGGTGCCGACAGCGTAGGCGAAGGAGATCTTCCCACTGTCGGACAGGACATACGGCTGGACCCTTGCGCCACGGACCGTACCGGCCAATAAAGGTCGACCACATACGCGAGATCGCCTTCATCTGCGTCGTAAGGCATCGTGTGCGCACGCGCGTCACTCGTTCTGGGCATCCCGAAGCTTCGGCACCGCCAGCCTCGCCGCCCGCTTGCTCAGAGCGGGCTCGAACGCCCCGAAGAACCCGTCGCTCACCAGCAGCGTGACGGCGTTCTTGACTCTGATGAGCACGACATCCGCCACCTGAAGCTCGGCGTTCCTCGTCGCCATCGTCTCCTTGTACCTGATCCCGTACACCCAGTTCCCGACCGTACCGACCGAGAGCTTGGTGATGGCCGACTTGGCGCGCTTGGTCTTCGTCTTGGTGCCGACGCAGTCCCGGACCATGACCTTGCCCACTGCCTGCCAGGCGGCCATCTTGGCCGAGGTGCCGCTGATGGCGAACTGCTTGACGCCCGACGGCAGGCCCTCCTTGTCGATGTAGACGGCCGCCGGGCTTCTGAGGAGGGGCTTCAGCGCCCTCATCGCCTGTACGCACTTTTTCGTGTGGGCCGAATCGGCGTCCAACGCCTCGCGGATGTGCTTCGGGTTGGGGGCGTACGCGTCGCCCAGGTCCTCGGGTGTGATGAGGGCCTCACTCAGCTGGGCCGAGGTCAGGGGCTTGTCGGGGGCGACGGCCAGCGCGGGAGTGGCGGAGGCCAGAAGGAGAACGGCGGCAGTGCCGCCTAAGATCACGGAGCGCATGGCAACGCATCCTAGTGAGGTGATCACCGGGGTTCTCCGGGTGTTTCGTCACACGACCGTCTCGATCTATGTAACGGTCCGTGGTGGCTGGGGACCCTCGGGAGATATTCCCTGAGGAGGAGCGGAAGAAGACGGTCCGTTGTGGCTGAGGTCCCTCCGGAGATACCCCCTCCGGGAACGCGGAAGAAGACGGTCCGTTGTGGCTGAGGTCTTTCAGAATGGACACCCCCTCCCGGGGAGCGCCGTAACCTTCACACTCCTGAACTGAGGAGCAGCAGTGCGTTGCGGCGGATCACACCGGCGTACCAATGGCCACTGTCCTTGATCGTGCGCCGCTGGGTGGCGTAGTCGACGTGGAGGAGGCCGAAGCGACGGGAGTATCCCCAACCCCATTCGAAGTTGTCCATGAGGGACCACGCGAAGTAGCCCTGTAGCGGCACTCCGGCGCGGATCGCTTCCAGGCACGCGTGCAGGTGCTGCGCGAAGTAGTCGATCCGGTCCTGGTCGTGTACGCCGCCATCGGCGTCGACCGTGTCGGCGTAGGCCGCGCCGTTCTCGGTGATGTAGAGCGGAATCGGTCCGTAGTCGTCGGTGACGCGGCGCAGCAGTGTGGTAAGTCCGGCCGGGTCGATCTCCCAGCCCATTTCGGTGACCGGGAAGCCGCGGCGGATGAAGCTGACGTCCTCCCAGCCCGGCCAGGCCGGGCCGGCGCTGGGCTGACCGTCGACGGACGCGGCGACCACGAGGGGGTTGTAGTAGTTGAGGCCGAGGAAGTCGATCGGCGCGGCGATGGTCGCCAGGTCGCCGGGGTGGATGAACGACAAGTCGGTCAGGTGCGCGATGTCGGTGGCGACGTCGGCCGGGTATTCGGCACGCAGCAGCGGATCGAGGAAGATCCGGTTGCCGATGCCGTCGACGCGGCGCAGCGCCTCAGTGTCGGCCGGGCTGTCCGAGTACGCGATCAACGACTGCGCGTTGAGCGTGGTGCCGATGACGGCGGCTGGGTCGGCGGCCCGGATCGCCCGGGTGGCCAGACCGTGACCGAGCAGCATGTGATGGCATGCGGCCAGCGCGGCGGCGTCGTCGCTGCGGCCGGGCGCGTGCCGGCTGTGGGCATAGCCGAGGAAGGCGGCGCACCACGGTTCGTTGAGCGTGATCCAGTGGCGGACGCGGTCGCCCAACGCTTCGTGGACGAGTGCGGCGTACTCGGCGAAGCGGGCGGCGGTGTCCCGGGCGGGCCACCCTCCGGCGTCTTCGCGTTCTTGCGGCAGGTCCCAGTGGTAGAGCGTGACCCACGGCTCGATCCCCCGCTCCAGCAGTTCGTCGGTGAGCCGGCGAAGCCCTGGGGGAAGGTGGCTGTGGACACGGGGGGCCTCTCGGGTGAGGAGGTCGTCATCAGGACGGCTTCAGTTCGAGGTAGGGGTGGTTGTCGGTCGCTTCCTTGCTGGAGAAGGAGGTGAACGGCCCGTACGCCGTGGCGGTGGACGCGATCGCGAGGCTGACGTCCCGCCCGGCGGCGAGCTGGGCCTGGACGAACGCGGTCACGTCGACGGTGTGCCAGGACGCGGTGGCGTCGAGCGTGAACGTGCCGAGACCGGCGCCCAGCGGCGGCCGGGTGTTCCAGGTCAGCGTGGCTTCGCTCCAGGTCGCGTCCGTGACCGCGTGGAGCGCGTCGGTCGCGCCAGCGGTGTCGGCGGTCGAGCCGTAGACGTGCAGGGTGGCCGAGGCGACCGTGCTGTGCACCGCGGTCAGCGGGAAGGTCAGGTACGAGACCCGGTCGAATCCGCTGCCGAGGCTGGGATTGTTGCGTACTTCGAGGACGGAGTTCGTGCCATAGGTGGTGTCGGCGTAGGTGCCGTCGCGGACGAACCCGTCGGCTACGGGTTCAATGTGCGCCGGGTCGAGCACCGACACCGGCACCCGGACGACCTTCAGTATGGGTGGGCGAATGACCAGCGCGCCGATTTTCGCACTGCCGCCACCGGCGGCGGTGACCAGGCCGGAGCCGTCCACCGTGGCCACGGCCGGATGGCTGCTGGTCCAGGTGATGGTCGCCGTGGACAGGTCGGCCGGGCCGCCGTCGGTCTGCTCGCCGGTCAGCTTCAGCCGCAGGGTGTCGCCGATCGACAGGGTCGGCGGGTCGGCCGGGGACGCGGTCACGGTACCGAGAACGACCGTCCGGGGTGCCGCGTCTGCCTGGGCGTCGGCCCCCTTGGCGTAGATCCGCACCTCAGTGACGCTGTTGTAGCTGCTGACGGAGTTCCCATGGCCGATCAGCCGAACGTAGCGGGCCGACCGCGCCGTGAAGGAGAAGACTTCGGCGTCGTCGGACTTGCCGGCGGAGACGGCTCCCGTGAGCGCCGCGTTCCAGGTGGTGCCGTTGGTGGAGGTGCGGACGTCGAAGGTGGACGTTCGCGCGTACCCGTTGAGGAACGCGACGGCGACGGCGCCGACGGTGCGCTTGGCGCCGAGGTCGAGCGTGAGTGTCTGCCCGTCGCCCGCCGCGGACCAGCGGCTGCCCATGTTGCCGTCGACGGCGTTGGCCGCGGGGCTGCCGTCGTCCGCGCTGGCGGTGACCGACGCGACGGGCAGTGCGGTGGCCGTCTTTCCCGCCTTCCGGAAGTGCACCTGGTAGGTGGGGCCGTAGACCTTCCGGTGGTCGGCGTCGAGCTGGAAGGTCGTCATGGTGGCCGGCCCCGGGATCGCGGTCGCCTGAGTGACGGTGGCGTAGGTGCCGCGCGCCGTCAGGGGGACGACCTTGGGCGGGGTGGTGGTGTTCGCGGGCAGGGTGATGTCGTAGCGGTAGCGCCGCGGATCGAATCCGGCCAGGCGGTCGGCGCCGATCATGATGTCGGTCAGGGCCATCGGGCCGGTCGCGCCCGGCGTCCAGGAGGCCAGCGGGGTTACCGCCGGGGTGTCGGTGGGCGGCTGCTGCCCCGCGGCGAGCGGAACGATCCGCATCGCCACCGTGGTGGTCCCGGCCGCGGTCAGCTGGATCGCGAGGGTTCGCGAGCCGGGCTGGCGGCTCTGGCCGGTGGGGTCGGGGCTGTCCGGCAAGGGCCGGGAGTCTCCGATGAGCAGTTGCCCATCGGAGGTGAGCAGTTGGACCCAGAGCCGCTGTCCGCCGCGGTAGAGGGTGGCCGACCGTCCGTCGGCGGCCACCACGACGTCGGCGCGGGTGTGCAGGAACGACCAGTAGTCGATCGGTTCGCTCGTCCGCACCTCGTCCTGGAGCAGCACCTGCCGCCGGTCGTCGAACAGTTGCAGACCGCGCTGGGCGCGTTGCACCCGGCCGCCGTAGAGGCCGGTGAGGTCGGTGATCTCGTACCACTTCTGGGGCGTCGAGCTGACGGTGGTGATCGGCGCGCCGGAGGTCAGCGCGGTGGACGGGGTGGGTCCGGTGCCGAGCCGCATCGTGTTCTGGCCTTCGGGACGGGCTGTGTAGTAGTCCCATCGGCCGCCGGTGTCCTTGTTCCAGTCGAAGTATCCCGGGAGGCTGTAGCTGTCGAGGCCGAGGTCGTCGAACCAGCGCACGCCCCCGGCGTCGAGGACGAAGTCTCCGGCGTCGAGGTTCTCGTGGGCGGCGATCTGGTCGTACCCGGCGCGCATGCCCTTGGTGGCGACAGAGACCGCGTAGGGGTCGTCCCAGGCGCTGCGGGCGGTGGCGATCTCGGTGCCGTCGAAGAAGGCGTCGGTCGCCGCCGGATGGCCGGTGCCGCCGGCGTTCGCCGGGTCGTACCAGAGGATGTCCAGCGGGCTGGCCGAGCGGTCGGCGAGCCGCGCCTCCCAGGCCGTGTAGTACGGCTTGCCGTAGCGGGTGGCCAGCCACATCATGAACGACGGCTGCCAGGTCGGGGTGACCGCGCCGAGCAGGTCGGTTCCGCCGTCGCCGTAGTTGAAGGTCAGGCCGGTCGCGCCGGTCACGTGGATGCCGTAGTCACCGGTGGTGGCCAGGCCGGGCAGGTCGGACAGGCCGAAGTCGGTGCCGGTCGCGGTCTTCATGGCGGCGAGGTAGGCGACGAGGTATTCGGTGGCGTACTGCCAGTACTGCGGGCTCTCGCCGCTGGCACCGTCCGGGCCGTAGCCGCTGATCCCATTCTGGATCGACGTGATACTGGCCTTGAGCACCTGGTCGACGACGCCGCGCTCGTCGGCGGTCAGGTCCGGGTCGTCGCCGATGGCCAGTGCCCCGAGCGCGACCGCGTTGCAGATGAGGTTCCAGTTGTGGTTCTGGGTGTAGAAGCTGGTGGCGTACCCGTAGCGGACGAGGGCCGGCCGCAGGGCCTTGGTGACGAGGGCGGAGCGGATCGTGGCCTTGTCGCTGGCCGACAGATAGTCGTAGAGCCAGTCGTAGCCGATCGCGACGCTGTTGGACAGCTCTCCGACGTCCAGGAACTGGCCCCGGTCCCAGGCCGGGACGGAGGAGAGGGCGACGAGTTCGCGCGCCGCGCGTTCGGCATATCGGGCGTCGCCGGTGATCCGGTAGACGAGGGCTAAGGCGTAGACGCGGCGTTTCGCCTCGTCGATGACGGCGGTCGACAGGGCGGTCGGCAGCGAGGTGGCGAGTACGCCGTCCGCGCCGGCCTTGACCTGGGCATACCAAGCCTGGAGCCGGGTGTCGGCGCCGATGCGCTGGGCGGCGGCGGAGAAGGTCTGCGCGGTCGCCAGGAGCCGGGGATGCTGCGGGGTCAGCAGCGCGACGACGCTGGCCGGAGGCTGGACGGGATCGGCGTGCGCGGGTGTGCCCACCGCCACCAGGGTCGTAAAGGTGAAGATGAGAGCGGCGGCGCTCGCACGGAGCCGGGCGGCGGTTGTGCTCAAGGACGGCATGGCACAGCCCTTTCTCTTCGATGGAGTCGCCCCCGGGTCAGTGGTTGGCCGCGTACTGCTCGGCGAGTTCCTTGGCGATCGCGTCGCCACCCTGGGACTTCCACTGCGAGACGACCCCGGTCCAGTCCGACACCGGGCGCTTGCCGGCGATGATCGCGTTGGTGGCGTCGGTGATCTGCTGGTTGAGCTTCGTACCCTTCGCGGCCTGGGTCGGCGAGACCAGGCCGTAAGACGGGTCGGCGACGCCGATGGGGACGATCTCCTGCTGGGCCTGGTAGCTGCGGCGGGTGGCGTCGGGGTTGCCCGGCAGGTAGAGCACGTACGGAGCGGACGCGATGTACTGCAGGGGCAGGTTCGTCTTGTTCTCGCCCCCGGTGGTGGCCAGCGCGGTGGGCAACGGGTCGCCGTCGGGACCGGTGGTGAAATGTGCCCCGGCGACACCGTAGTTGATCAGCTCGTACTCCTTGCTGCCGAACGGCGCGGCCAGGAAGTTCAGCACTCGCAGCAGCATCTTGACGCGCTCCGGCGACGCCTTCTTCAGGGCGGTGAAGCCGCCGCGGCCGCTGTTGGAGAACACCCCGTTGCCCAGCCACGGAGTCGGGTTGTCGCCGTACGGGCGGACGAAGTCGACCGTGAACGCGTCGCCGACCCCGGAGACCATTCCCGGGTAGCCGCCGATGCCGCCGCCCAGGGTCAGCGTCGTGCCGTTCATGAAGAACGTGTTCGCCTGGGTCGCCTGGGTGCTCAGCAGGTCCGGATAGAAGTAGCCCTTGGCGTACCAGTCGCGCAGCCGCTGCAGCGCCTCTTGGTAGACCGGGTTCTCGTAACGGCTGGTGAAGGCGCCGCCGCCGGCGAGCACCCAGTTGCTGGGGACACCGGCCGCGCCGAGGTGGATGTTCTCGCTGAAGTTGTTGCCGCCCAACGGGAACTGCTTGCTGGTGGCGAGCTCGGCCAAGCCCTCGGCGAACTGGGCCGTGGACACGCCGAGCCCCATCTTGATGCCGGCCGCCTCGAGCTTCTCCTTGTTACCGAACATCACGCCGGCGAGCCGGGGCCGGGGCACCGGGATGCCGTACAGGCGGCCGCCGATCCGGCCGACGTTCTGCCAGGCGAGCGTCGGCAGGTTGGCCAGGTTCGGGTACTCCTTGATCGCGTCACCGGAGATGTACTCGGTCAGATCGGCACACTTGGCCTGGGTGAACTGCAGTGCGTTGGACATCGCCAGGTCGATGGTGGCGATGATGTCGGGCAGGTCTCCGCCGGCCATCATGGTGGCGTACTTGGCGTTGAGGTCGGCCGCCGGGACGAGGGTGAGGCGCAGGTCCACCCCTAGCGCCTCGTTGGTCGCGGTCCACAGCTTGTTGCTCGCGGCCGGGGACGGCGCCGTGCCGTAGGTGATGACCATGCAGGTGACGACCGAGCCGTCGCCCGGCTTGCCGTCGACGGTCTGGGCAAGCTTCTGGGGATAGGTCAGGAAGGCGTCTTGGACGCCTTGGGCGGTGCCGGGCAGGTCCGGCTTCACCAGGTTGATCGGGGTGTAGGCGGGGAACGGGGCGAGACCCTTGCCCGCGTTGCCCACCGATGTGGCCGAGCCGTCGCCGCAGGCGGCGAGGCCGGGTATGGCGGAGGCGAGCGCGACGCCGCCGGTCAGTCTGAGCAGCGATCTCCGGGAGATGTCCATGGCAAGCGCTTTCCCTTCCGGGTGGGGTATGCGGTCCGCGGGGCGCGGAAGGTGTGCATGGGGTGGGCCGTCCGGTCAGGTCAGCCCTTGATCGCGCCGATGAGCACGCCTTTGGTGAAGAAGCGCTGCACGAGCGGATAGACCGCGAGAATCGGCAGCACCGCGACCACGACGGTGGCCATGGTCGTGGTCTGGGGGGCGACGCTGGCCCCGGCTCCGGCCGCGATCGAGGTATCGGGGTTGGCCCCGAGCATGACGATCTGCCGCAGCATCGGCTGCAGCGGCCAGGTGGACTGGTCGTCGAGGTAGAGCATGGCGTTGAAGAAGCTGTTCCAGTAGCCGACCGCGTAGTAGAAGCCGACCACCGCGATGATCGCTTTGGACAGCGGAAGTACGACGTGCCACAGCACGCGGCCGTCGCCGGCGCCGTCGATGCGGGCGCTCTCCGACAGTTCAGTCGGCAGTCCCTGGAAGTAGCCCCGCATGATGACCAGGTTGAAGGTGCTGATCAGCACGGGGGCGATCAGGGCCGCGTAGTGGTTGCGCAGGTCCAGGTTGCTGACGACCAGAAAGCTAGGGATGATCGCCGGCGGGAACAGGAAGGTGAGCAGGACACCCAGCATGATCGGCTTGCCGCCGAAGACGTTCGGCCGAGCCAGCGCGTACGCCATCAGCACGGTGGCGGTGAGGCTCACCGCGGTGCCCACGAGCGTGACCACGGTGGAGACGAGCACCGCGTGCGAGATCACTCCGGAACCGAACAGTCGCCGGTAGGCGTCCAGCGTCACCCGCTCGGGCCAGATCGACCAGCCGCCGTTGCGGATCACCTGCATGTCGGGCGACAAGCTGGTGGCGACGACCACCCAGAACGGGATGATCACCAACGCCACCGTGAGCATCACCGCGACGGCCTTCGCCGCCTTGGTGCTCGGCCGAGGCGGCTCCATCCAGACCGGACGTGTCATCGGTAGACTCCTTGCTCGCCCAGCCGGTGCGCGACCTTGTTGGCCACGACGATCAGGACCAGGCCGACGAGGCCCTTGAAGATGCCGGCCAGGGCGGCTGGTCCCCAGCTGCCGTTGACCACCCCGTGGTAGTAGGTGTAGGTGTCCAGGACCTCCGCGACCCCGGGCGAGAACCCGTCGCGCTGCAGCAGGACCTGGTCGAAGCCGACGCTCAGGATGTCGCCCAGCCGCAGGATCAGCAGCAGGACGAGGACCGGTCGCAGGGACGGCAGGGTCACGTGCCACAGCCGCCGGCCCCACCCCGCGCCGTCGATCGCGGATGCCTCGTAGAGCTGATCGTCCACGTTGTGCAGGGCGGCCAGCACAATGATCGTGCCCCAGCCGCAGTCCTTCCAGATCAGCTCGGCGATCATCAAGGGCTTGAACAACGACGGCTCGCTGAAGACGCTCACCAGGTGGTAGCCGTTGTCGGCGAACAGCCCGTTGAGGACGCCCGCCGCACCGAGCAGTTGCTGGAACAGCGCGACGACGATCACCCACGAGATGAAATGGGGCAGGTAGACGATGCTTTGGACCGCCTTGCGCACCCACCCTCGGGTCAGGCTGTGCAGCAGCAGCGCCAGGGCCACCGGCACCGGGAAGTAGAAGATCAGCTGCAGCGTGGCGAGGCTGATGGTGTTGAGCGCCGCCTGCCAGAAGTCGGGGTCGGCGAACAGGGTCCGGAAGTTGTCCAGGCCGACCCAGGGGCTGTTCATGATGCCCGCGAACGGCAGGTAGTCCTGGAAGACGATGACGTTGCCCAGCAGAGCGACGTAGTGGAACACCACGAAGTACAGCACTCCCGGCGCCATCATGAGCAGCAACAGACGGCTGCGACGTAACCGCTGCCGCCGGCCGCCGCGCCGACGCGCCGACGCGCGGACTCGGCCGCGCCGGTGGGCGGATCGTCCGTCCGCCGGTCAGCGAGGGTGACGGCCACGTTACCTCCTGGAACGCTACGTAATGTCGCTTGGTTATCGGCACGTTAAAAGGGTTTCACTCTCGCGTCAAGACCCCAACCTTCACAAACGGGCCGGTAGATCCAATCCGCTGGCCAGCTGCGCCAGCACAGGCTAGGCTTCTTGTTAAACCCTTTTAACAAGGCAGCGGAGGTAGGGAGCGGCATGGAGAACGGGCGGGCGAGCATCCGCGACGTGGCGGCCCGAGCGGGCGTCTCGGTGTCCACCGTGTCACGCATCCTCAACGGCAGTTATCCGCCGGCGCCGGAGACCCGCGACAAGGTCATGCGCGCGGTCCGCGACCTCGACTACGTCGCCAATCCGCACGCCCGCGCACTGACCCGCCCGGAGACCGGCACGATCGCCATCGTGGTCCGGATGCTCGACGACGGCTTCCTCATGAGCCTGGTCCAGAGCATCGCCAACACCCTCGCCGACGCCGGGCGGCTGTGCCTGATCGGCACCACCGGCGGCGACCCCGATCGCGAGCTGCAGGTGTTACGGCAGATGAGCGCCCAGCACGCGCAGGCCATCATCCTCATCGGCGCCGTCTCCGAAACCCCCGAATACGTGCGCCACACCAACGCCTTCGCCACCTCCCTCGCGCAGACCGGCTCACGTCTGGTGCTGTGCGCCCGGCCCCCACTTGACCCGGACGCACCCGCCGGCGTGGTCGAGTACGACAACGAGGGCGGTGCGTACGCCGCGACCAGTCACCTGCTGTCGCGCGGCCACCGCCGCATCCTGCTCCTGAGCGGCCAGCAGGACCACAGCACCACTGTGCGGCGGCGGGACGGATACCGCCGTGCCCTGGCCGACCTCGGCGGCGATCTCGACCCCCGGCTGGAGGCGGGTCCCGCGTGGAGCCGCGAGACCGGCTACTCCCGCATGCGCGACATCTTGCGGGCCGGGCCGCCGGACTTCACCGCCGTGTTCGCCCACACCGACCACGTCGCGAGCGGCGTCCTGCAAGCCCTGCGAGAGGCCGGGCTGCGCACGCCCGAGGACATCTCGGTCGTGGGGTTCGACGACGCCGCCTTCGCCGCCGATCTCGGGCTGACCACGGTGCACATTCCCGCCCGGGAGCTGGGCCGGCTCGCCGCGACGATGGCGATGGAGCCGGACACCGTCGACCAGCGGGTCGTGCTCGGCACCCACGTCGTCGTGCGGGACAGCGTCGCGGTCGCCGCCGCCACCGAATAGTCGCGCACGCGGCAACCACCGAATGGTCGCGCGCGCAGCTACCACCGAAGAGGAGCATGATGACCCGCCGGCCCGTGACAGCACTGGTCATGTCCGAACCCACCATCCGCCAGCTTTTCGACGCCCCACGATTCGAGCGGCTGCACGCACTGGCCCAGCTCGACCGCCCCGAAGCGCTGACCGAGTTCGGATCACCGGCAAGCCGCGTCCGGCTCCGCGAGATCGAAGTCATGATCACCGGCTGGGGGTGTCCGCTCCTGACCGGCGAGGTCCTCGATGCCGCTCCCCGGCTGCGCGCCGTGCTGCACGCGGCCGGCACCGTGAAGACGCATCTGACCGACGCCTCCTGCTGGGAACGCGGAATCCTCGTCACCTCCGCGGCCAACGCCAACGCGGTGCCCGTCGCGGAGTACACCCTCGCCGCGATCCTGCACAGCGGCAAACGCCTGAGCGCCTTCGCCGAGGCATACCGGCGGCGGGGCACCGACTCCGCGTGGCGGGAACGTGTGACCGCCGGGTCGAACTACGGTCGCGTCGTCGGCATCGTCGGCCTGTCACACATCGGCCGGCGGGTGGCACGCCTGCTGCGGGCCTTCGACTTCACCGTGCTCGCGAGCGACCCCTACGCCGGCGAGGCGGACGCCGAGGAGCTTGGCACGACCCTCGTTCCGCTGCCCGACCTGCTGCGCCGCAGCGACATCGTGACCCTGCACGCGCCGTCACTGCCTGAGACCCGCGACCTGCTGAACGCCGACCGCCTCGCCCTGCTGCCCGACCACGCCACGGTCATCAATACCGCCCGAGGTAGCTTGATCGACACCGACGCGCTCACCGCCGAATGCGTGAGCGGGCGACTCAGCGCGATCCTCGACGTCACCAACCCCGAACCGCTGCCGGTCGACTCACCGCTGTTCGGGCTGCCCAATGTGCAGCTCACGCCGCACATCGCCGGAGCCATGGGCACGGAGGTCCATCGCCTCGCCGAGGCCGCCCTCGACGAACTCGAGCGGTACGCGAAGGGGTTGCCCCCGGCGTACCCGATCCATATGCGAGACCTCGCCCGAATCGCCTAGACATTCACCCGCCACCTAAAGACGACGGTCCCCTATCTTCGATTTAATGCCCGATGAGCGCTGCTTTTCGCGCGATTCATGGCGCGCATGTGCATTGTCTAACAAGGCGCCATATGTTCGCCATAATTCCGCCATACGAGGGCATCTACCTGGGCAGATGTGAGCTATCAGCGCATTGATCAGCTATTTGCACATCTGCCCCGGACCAGGCCCTTGTTGAGCAGGTTTCCGTCATTTACTGTCCAGGTGATCAATTCTCTCACCTTGGAGTGGCGGATGAAAAAGTGGGTTTTATCCTGCATCATCATGGCGTTAGCGGCCACGACAGGCGTGAGCGTGCCGGCCCATGCCACGTCGGCGAATCTGACTGACCAGCCCCCGACGATAGAGCCTGGGTTGAGTGCGCGGCTGGCCGCCGGTGCCAAGGTCAGGGTGAATGTGGTCACCAAGAGCCGGACGGATCTGCCGGAGGCGTCGAGTGCCGGTCAGGTGCTGCAGACGATGTCCCGGTTCCCCATGGTCACCCTGCGCGTCGACGCGGCGGCGGTGGACCGGCTGGCCAAACTGCCGAACGTGGTGAGCGTGTCGGAGGACAAGCCCGTACCACCGGTGCTCGCCGAGAGCATCCCGCTGATCGGCGCGGACAAGACGCGGGCGACCGGGTTGACCGGCGCGGGCAGCGTGGTGGCCGTGCTGGACACCGGCGTCGCCGTCAAGCACCCCTTCCTGGGCGGACGGGTGATCGAACAGGCCTGCTTCTCCCCCATCGACGCCGACTACGGCGCCACCAGCCTGTGCCCGAACGGCGCCGCCACGCAGACGGGAGCCGGCTCGGCCGACTCCGAGAGCGGGCCGTGCGCCGATGCGGCCCTCGACTGTGATCACGGCACGCACGTGGCCGGGATCGCGATCGGCGACGGCACGAACGTGGCCGGTGCCCCGCCGGCCGGGGTCGCCCCGGGGGCCAAACTCGTCGCCATCCAGGTGTTCAGCAAGTTCACCACCGACGACTTCTGCGGGGCGGGCGCCGCGCCGTGCGTGCTGAGCTTCACCAGCGCCCAGGTGGCGGGGCTGGAGAAGGTCCTGCAGCTGAAGGAGGCCGGTACGGCTCTGGTGGCCGCCAACCTGAGCCTGGGCGGCGGCCTGTACACCTCCGCGTGTGACACCGACCCGCGCAAGCCGGCCATCGACGCGCTCCTGGCGGCCGGGGTCGCCACGGTGGTCGCGGCCGGGAACGACGGCTACGGCGACGCGGTCAGCGCGCCCGCCTGTGTGCCCTCGGCCATCACGGTCGGCAGCACCACCGACACGGACGAGGTGTCCGCCTTCAGCAACCGCGGTCCGCTGCTGGACCTGTTCGCGCCCGGCACGTCGATCGTCTCCTCGGTGCCCGGCAACACCTTTGGGTCATTGAGCGGAACGTCGATGGCCGCTCCGCACGTGGCCGGCGCGCTGGCCGTGCTCCGCCAGGCCTTCCCGCAGGCGAGCATCGGGCAGCTGGAAGCGGCGATGGAGAGCACGGGCAAGGCCATCGCCTATACCAGCGCCACCACGCCCCGCCTCCGGCTGGACAGCGCGGCCCTCCCGCCGACCCAGCCCACCGACGGCGCCCTCTGGCCGATGTACTTCGCCAACTTCAACGACTACGCCATCCCCGACCCGGGCAGCGTGGACTCGCCGATCGTCGTGAGCGACCTCCTCGGCAAGACCCCGTCCCAGGTGCACGTCTACGTCTCCATCCAGCACCCCTGGGTGGGTGATCTGAAGCTCTCCCTGATCAGCCCGGACGGAAAGGCATATGTGCTGAGGTCGCCGTCCTCGGACGGCAGCGATTTCATCGACGAGACGTACGACGTGGACATCAGCGCCGTGACGAAGCAGAACGGGACCTGGAAGCTGCGTGCCGCGGACGGCTGGTCACCCCATGCCGGCATCATCGATGCCTGGTCGATGGACTTCCCCTACTTCGAGAACTGGACCGAATACGCCATCCCCGACAAGGGCAGCCTCGTCAAATCCCCCATCACGGTCACGGGCTGGCTCCCCGGTAACGCGCCCCAGAAGATGACGGTCTCCGTGGACATCAGTCATCCCTGGAGAGGCGACCTGAAGATCGATCTGATCGGCCCGACCGGCATCGTTTATCCGCTTCGCGCGGCGAACTCCAAAGACGACGCCGACCAGATCGAGGAGACCTATCAGGTGGATGGGAGATCCTCACCGGCCAACGGGACATGGACGTTACGCGTCGAAGACGTCACAACCGGCGACACCGGCTACATCAACGGGTGGATGCTGAGGTTCTGAACCGTCGAAACCAGGTGTGAGGGGCCGGTGAGCCCCTCACACCTCTACAAGCCTTAAGGCCAGTCGATCGACGGACGCAGCGGGACGCCGGAGTGTCCCTCCGAGTCGAGCTTGACCCCCAGCACCTGGTGCAGCTGCACCTTGTTGCGTTCGAAGCCCACGATGCAGCCGGCCATGTACAGGGCCCAGACCCGGGCGGTCCCCATGCCCACCTCCTGCACCGCGTCGGCCCAGTTGGCGTCGAGGTTGGCGCACCAGTGCCGGAGGGTCTCGGCGTAGTGCTCACGGAGGTTTTCCTCGTGGCGGATCTCGAACCCGAGGTCCTCCATCTGCCTGACCAGGTAGCCGACCGACTCCAGCTCGCCGTCGGGGAAGACGTAGCGGTTGATGAAGCCGCCCTTGTTGAACGTCTTCTCGGTGCCGGTCGGCCGGGTGATGCAGTGGTTGAGCAGGCGGCCGCCCGCCTTGAGCTTGCTGTAGAGGAAGGCGAAGTAGGACGGCAGGTTGCGCTTGCCGATGTGCTCCGTGAGACCGATGGAGCTGACCGCGTCGAAGTCTGACTCCACGACGTCGCGGTAGTCCATGAAGCGGACCTCGGCCAGGTCCTCCAGCCCGGCCTCGACGATGGCCTTCTGCGCCCACTCGGCCTGCTGCTTGCTGAGGGTGACGCCCAGGGCCTTGACGCCGTAGTGCTTGGCGGCGTGCATGACCATGCCGCCCCAGCCGCAGCCGACGTCGAGCAGCCGCATGCCGGGCTTGAGGCCGAGCTTGCGGGCCACCAGGTCGAACTTGGCGTATTGCGCCTCCTCCAGCGTCGACTCCTTGGTGGGGAAGACGGCGCAGGTGTAGGCCATGGACGGGCCCAGAACCCACTCGTAGAAGCGGTTGGAGACGTCGTAGTGGTGGTGGATCGCCTCGGCGTCACGCTGCTTGGCGTGCCGGGAGCCGAGCTTGGCCAGCGTGCTCTGGCGGATCTCCTGCGGCGGCGCCGGGACGCGCATCATCAGCGGCTTCAGGCCCAGCGATCGGACGGCCGCCACCTTCTCGGCGGTCGTCAGGTCGTTGGTGGTGATGTTCCACATGCGGTCGAGCAGTGTGTACATGTCGCCATGGACGTCGATGTGGCCGGAGATGTAGGCCCTGGCAAGGCCGAGCTCTCCGGGTGCCTGCGCGAGGTAGGCGACCGCTATCGGGGACTTCACCTCCAGGGCGAGGTCCGCGCCGTCCGGCCCCGCCTTGCTGCCGTCGTAGGCCATGAACGCGATGTTGGCCTGCGGACCAACGATCTTCTCAAAGATGGATGCGAGAGCCATCTGCTCACCTTCCCCGTACACACTTGTCGTACAGGTCAAGCATTCGGCCGTTCGGGTCGTATTCCTGCTTGACCGGCCAGTAAGCATCGCCGTTGTACAGCTGCCAGAACTGCTCACGGGCGTAGAAAGAAGTCGAGTAAAGCGACTTGTGCCCGTCGAGCTCGTGCACAGAGTTCTCGATGAGACGGTTGTAATAACCGTCGAACTGCCCCCGTGGCAGTGGCACCATTCCCCAGAAGCCGAAGTTCACGTACAGCTTTCCGGGCTCCAGGGGGTAGAGCGGCCAGCGGGAGGAAGCCCGCAGCGGGCACATCCACACCGGCGTCATGCCGACCTTGTCGTGGAAGAACTCCAGGAACTCCGCGCCCCGCTCGACCGGGGTCTCGACGTCCTGGATGACCGATTCCTGAACGGGCTGGTCGCGCCATCTGTCGACGCGCGCGACCACCCCGTATTTCCGGTCGAGCGCGACCAGCCGCCGGTAGACGTCGGAGCGCATCCAGCGGCGCGGCATCAGCGAGCGGACCATCGGCTGCTGCACACCGAAGGCACGCGAGCACCAGAACCAGTCGGTGTCCCAGCGCCACAGGTAGTCGCGGATGCTCAGCCAGTCGCGGTTGCGCTGCCTGATGGACTGGTAATAGATCCGCATGCCGGTGTAGTCGGAGGTGTAGGGCGCACGCTCGGCGAAGCGGCCGACCGTGAGATACATCTCCCCCGGCTCGAAGAAGACACCGTCAATGAAGTCGACGGGCTCCCCGTCATGCTCCATGCTGTCGCAGATCTCCTGCATGGCCAGCATGCACTTGTCGGCGTCGGTGAACTTGACGTGCGTCAGCTTGACGTAGGGCTGGACCTTCCTGAGCTTGATCCTGATGCGCAGGGCGTAGCCGAGCGTGCCGTAGGAGTTGGGGAAGGCCCGGAACAGGTCGCGGTGCTCGTTGTCGTCGCGGGCGACGACGATGCGGCCGTCGCCGGTCAGGATCTCGAGCTCCTCGACCGACTCGTGCGGCAGCCCGTCTCTGAAGCTGGTCGACTCGATCCCGAGCCCCGTCACCGCGCCGCCCAGCGTGATCGTCTTGAGCTGGGGCACCACATAGGGCATGAGCCCGTGCGGCAGCGTGGCGTCGACCAGGTGCTCGTAGGTCGTCATGCCCTGGACCTCGGCCGTCATCGTCACCGGGTCGACACTGATGACCTCGTCGAGCTCCCTGGCGGAGAGCTTGGCGGTCTTGCCCGAGTCGCGGAATCTGAAGAGGTTGGACGTGGCCTTGGACAGCCGGGGCGAAGCGTCCCCCGGGATCTCCGCGTACGACTGCCTGATGTGCTCTACTGCCCGTCGGTGTGTCGACATCGTTGTCGTCACGGAAGCACCCCCTTGAGCCGGTAGAGATCGTCCTGAAGAAGGTATCTCCCTGGACTGACATCGACCAGACCGGGGTCGTTAAAGACACGAAAACTGTTTATCGTGCCCGGTCGAATCCCTACGCGGTGGGCGAACTCGGAAATTTCCGGCGGATGATCGGCGATACACCGTTGATCACGTTGGCCACCTCGTGGCCGTCCAGCGCGGCCGTGAGGTTGGCCATCGTGGCCGTGAGCAGGCGTCCGGTGGACTCCGGCGTCACTCCGGCGACGTGCGGCGACAGCAGCACGCCGTGGATCTCGCGCAGCGGGTCGTCATCGGGCAGGGGCTCGGTGTCGAACACGTCGAGCGCGGCGCCACCGAGGTGCCCATCGGTGAGCGCGCCGGCCAGCGCCGCCTGGTCGACGACCCCGCCCCTGGCCGCGTTGACCAGTAACGCCCCCTGCTTCAGCCGCCTGGGGTCGATCAGGCCACGAGTCTCGTCGGACAGCGCGATCACCACGACGACCACGTCGGAGGTGGACAGCAGCGGTGCCAGCTCCTGGTAGCCCGGCTCCGCGCGAGGCGTGCGGGTCCAGTAGGACACCTGGCAGCCGAACGCCCGGAACAGCCGGGCGCAGGCCGCGCCGATCGGACCGTAGCCGACGATGCCCACCTGCCGGCCGTGCAGCTCGCGGGGCCGCAGGTCCTGCTGCGGCCAGTGGCCCGCGCGGACGGCGGCGTCGGCCTCGGCGAGCTTGCGCGACAGCGACAGGGCGGCGGCCAGGCACCACTCGGACACCGCGACGGCGCTGACGCCCGCCGTGTTGGCCAGCGGCACGCCCGCGGCGGCCAGCGCGGTCAGATCGTGGCCGTCGACGCCGACCGAGGGCTGCTGGACGAAGGCCAGCCGGGGCGCGGCGGCCACCGCCTCGGCGTCGAGCGCCAGCAGCGCCGTCCAGTCGCCGAGCACGATCTCCGCCTCGGCCAGCGAGGCGAGGAGCGCGGCGCGGTCGCGGGCCGGCGGCACCCGCACGGCCACCCGGTCGCCGAGCGGCGCGAGCAACTGCCGCAGCACCTCCTCGGGGAGCGGCGCCAGCGCGAGCAGATTCCAAGGCGTCACGCCACACCACCGGCACTCTGATTCCGGGGCGTCATGCCATCACCGGCACCCGGATTCCCGGGCGTCATGCCATCACCGGCACGACCGTGGAGGGGTAACTCATGCCGCTACCGTAAAGCTGGCGATCACCTGCCGCATCAACCCCTGGTCTTGTCTCCACCGCGCCTCGGTGGCCGTCCACGACAAAACGTAGGCGGTGTCCCCGATCGCCACCGCCCGCTGCACCTCGTGATACTTCACGCCCTGCGTGCTCCACGGCGCGTCGCCGGTCGGACCCGCCGTGTAGGTGAACTCCCATTCCACGGCCTTGGTCCCCTGGTGGGTGACGGACCTGCGGCGCAGGGTCCGAACGTCCTGGTCGTTCTGCCCGGCGGTCTCCTGCGAGTCGCGGATGATCTGGTTCGGGTCGGGGTTGACGTAGATGGCCTGGACGCCGAAGTGCCCGCTCCGGTCCCGGCGCGTCCACTCGGTGTAGGCCTCCTTGCGGGCGCCCCGCCAGCCGATGGGCCGCATGATGGACCAGCCGTCGGGGGACTTCCAGGCCCGTACCGTCGCCACCACCCTGGTCGGGGTGGGCGTCGGGGTGGGGGTGGGCGTCGCGCTGGTCTCGGTGCTGGGCGGCGGCGTGCTCGGCGGCGCGCTGGCCACGGCGCTCTGCGTGACGCGCGGCGCGCCTTCCGCCGACCCGCTGAACTTGAAGAAGGCGAACCCGCCTCCCCCGACCACCAGCACCGCCGCCGCTGCCGCCGCGAGGAGGGTACGGCCGCCGCGCGGCGGCTTCGGCTCCACCACGACCCGGTCATCGTTCGGCTGCTTGGCCGCGACGATGGCGGCCAGCAGCGCGTCGGCCTGCTCGGCGTTGACCCGTTCGTGCGGCTCCTTGCGCAGCAGCCCTTGCAGGATCGGGTGCATGATCGGCGGGATCCGGCGGTAGTCCGGCTCGTCGCTCAGCAGCGCGTTCAGCGTGGCCATGGGATCGCCGCGCTCGAACGGCGACCGGCCGACCAGCGTGGCGTAGAGCGTGGCACCGAGCGACCACAGGTCGGAGGCGGGCCCGGACTCGGCCGCGCGCACCCGTTCGGGAGCCAGGAAGCTCGGCGAGCCGGTCACCATCCCGGTCTGGGTCAGCGAGGCGTCTCCCTCGGCGGTGGCGATGCCGAAGTCGGTGAGCACGGCCCGGCCGTCGTCGGTGAGCAGGATGTTGCTCGGCTTGACGTCACGGTGCAGGATCCCGACCTCGTGCGCGGCCCGCAACGCCGACAGCACCTGCCGGCCCACGTCGGCCGCCTGCCGTACCGGAAGGGCGCCGGAGGTGGCGACGACCTCCTCCACAGAGGGGTAGCGCACCAGCTCCATGATGATCCACGGCCGGCCGTCCTCCTCGACCACGTCGTAGATCGCGACGACGGACGGGTGGTTCAGCCGTGCCGCCATACGCGCCTCGCGGGCGGTACGGAGCAACTGCCGTTCCTGGTCGGCCCGGGGCAGTCCCGCGGGCAGGAGCACTTCCTTAACGGCGATCTGCCGGTTGAGCAGTGTGTCGCGGCCTTCCCAGACCACGCCCATACCGCCGCGCCCCAGTTCGCGCAGTAACTGGTAGCGCTTGGCCACCAGCTGGTTGCTATCCGAAACCATGTCCAACCCTTGTAGACCCACCCGAACAGTGGGCAAGTTTCCCATACCTCGCGTATGTCTGCCCGGAGGTCGGGAAGGCGTCTTGCCAGAGGTCACCGAATGTTGTTCTACTGAGGCCAGCCGAGTCGTAGGAGATGCCGATGTCTGAAGGCCGACAGGGCCCGCTCGCCGGGATCCGGGTGCTGGAGCTCGCGGGGCTCGCGCCGGGCCCGTTCGCCGGGATGATGCTCGCCGACCACGGCGCCGACGTGCTGCGCGTCGATCGCGTGGCCGCCGTCTCCGACGCGCCGCGCACGGACGTCATGGACCGCGGCAAGCACACCATCGGCCTGGACCTGAAGTCGCCCGAGGGCGTCGCCACGCTCAAGGAGCTGGCGAGGAACGCCGACGTCGTCATCGAGGTCTTCCGGCCCGGAGTGGCGGAACGGCTCGGCATCGGCCCCGCCGACCTCCACGCGGTGAACGAGCGGCTGATCTACGGCCGGATGACCGGCTGGGGACAGGACGGGCCGCTCGCCACCACCGCGGGCCACGACATCGACTACATCGCGATCTCCGGCATCCTGTCGATGCTCGGCCGCGCGGAGGACAAGCCGACGCCGCCGATCAACATCCTGGGCGACTTCGCCGGCGGCGGTCTCATGCTCGCGTACGGCGTGCTGCTCGCCCTGTTCGAGCGGGAGCGCACCGGCAAGGGCCGGGTGATCGACGCGGCCATGGTGGACGGCGCCGCGATCCTGTTCGCGATGTTCTACCACGGCGTGCAGAGCGGCTTCTGGGGCCCGCGCGGCACGAACCTGCTGGACACCGGCGCGCCCCACTACGACACCTATGAGACGGCCGACGGGGAGTTCATGGCGGTCGGCTCGCTGGAGCCGCAGTTCTGGGACGCGATGGTGACCCGGATGGGGCTGACGGACCTGCCGGACCGCGGCGACAAGAAGCAGTGGCCGGCGCTCAAGGCCCGCCTGGCCGAGGAATTCAGGTCGCGGACGCGGGCGGAGTGGGAGGCGGTGTTCGAGGGCTCCGACGCGTGCGTGTCGCCGGTCCTGTCCATGAAGGAGGCCGTCCGGCATCCGCACAACGTGGCCAGGGGCGCCTTCGCCGACGTCGGCGGGCTCAGCCAGCCGGTCCCCGCGCCGCGCCTGCTCGGCGTACCGGACCAGGACCTCTCGCCCGCCACCCGGCTCGCCGACCTGTCCGCCTGGGGCCTGAGCGCCGAGGCCGCGGAGAAGCTGCGCTCCCAGGGGGTGCTGGCCTGACATGGACCCCGATCTGCTCGACGGCGCCCTGTACGCGGGCGACCCGGCACCCGTCTACGCCTGGCTGCGCGAGTACTCCCCCGTCCACCACGACGCCGCCAACGGGCTGTGGGGCATCTCCCGCCACGCCGACATCACGGCCATCGAGCGCGATCCAGGGCTGTGGACCAGCACCGGCGGCTACCGCCCCCAGTTGCCCTCCGATCCGTCGATGATCGGCATGGACGACCCGGAGCACGCCGAGCACCGCCGCCTCGTCTACCGCCGCTTCACGCCGCGCTATGTCCACGAGCGCTACGCCGCCCGCGTCCGCGAGGTCGTCGTCGAGCTGATCGACCAGGCTCTAGAGGCCGGCACCGTCGACGCGGTGCCCGCCCTGGCCGCGCCGCTGCCCGCCCGCATGATCGGCTGGCTGCTCGGCTTCCCCGACGCGGACTGGCCGCGGCTCAAGCACTGGTCGGAGACCACGATCGTGGCGGGCGGCGGCCTGCGCTACGTCACGCACGAGGCCGCCGTCGCCGCGGGCGAGTTCGGCGAGGCCGTACTGGCCCTGGCCGCCGAGCGCCGGGCGTGCCCGGCCGACGACCTGGTGACCCTGTGGTCCGGCCGGGCCGCCTACGACGACGACCACCTGGCGAACGAGGCGCTGCTGCTGCTCGACGGCGGCGCGGAGACCACCCGTACGGTCATCGCGACCGCGATCGACGCGCTGATCCGGCACCCGGACCAGTGGCGGCTGCTGCGCGAGGACCGCGGCCTGATCGAGAACGCCGTGGAGGAGTTCATCCGCTGGACCACCCCGATCCTGAACATGTGCCGCTCGGCCACCCGCGACACCGAGCTCCACGGACAGCGCATCAGCCGAGGGCAGCAGGTCCTGCTCATGTACGGCTCGGCGAACCGGGACGAGTCGGTGTTCGACCGGCCGGAGGTGTTCGACGTGACGCGCAAGCCGGGCGGGCACATCGCGTTCGGCCTGGGGACCCACTTCTGCCTGGGCGCGTCCCTGGCCCGGCTGGAGTTACAGATCTTCTTCGAGGAGTGGATCGACCGGGTGGGCTCGGCCGCCTGGGCCGACGACACGGGCCCGCGCATCCTGCCCAACGCGTTCGTGCGCGGCGTCACGTCCTTTCCCGTCGCGCTCTCGCCGCGCGGGTGAACTGGTCGTCGAAGCGGCGGGGGAAGGGCACCATCCGATGCTTGTGCCGGTACGGCGCGGCCTGCCGTACCACGTTGAACCCGGCGGCGGAGACGATGCGGCCGGCCGAGGCGAACAGCGGCCAGGCCGGGCGGACGGCGAGGTGGGCCACCCCGGCGGGCAGGCCGGGCGGCGCGGCGGGCGAGACGAGCACGAGGCGCGGGCTGAGACCTTCGAGGACGGCGCTCTCGCGGGCGTACGCCACCAGCTCCAGGATCTCGCCCGGCGGTCCGGAATGCACGATCAGCCAGTCCCCCGAAGCCGTCATCCGGTCTTCCGGAGTCGTCATCCGGTCCCTCGGAGCCGTCAGCCGGTCCCCCGGCGCCGTGGCGGACGGGGCCGGTGGATCGGCCAGTGCCAGCGGGACCACCTCGTCCGACACCGACTCCAGGTAGGCCAGGTGGGGATCGCTCACCGGCTCGGCCAGCCACGTCCGGTGGAAGCGCGGCGGCCGGGCCGGGATCAGCGGCCGGTAGGCGTCCCAGCGCAGCAGCCTGGCCAGATGCACCACGCGCGGCCCCCGCGGCACCGCCGCCTCGATCTCGCCGTCGAGCCCGGCGGGAAAGGCGTCCACCACGATCTCGTCGGCCCGCGCGAGCACGGCCGGGTCGCGCGGCCACTCGGTGCGGATCGTGGCCGCGGCGCCCGGATGGACCGTATGCAGGTAGGCCCGGACCCTGGTGAGGTGACCGAGCCCGCCGCCTCTGGCGTAGCAGACGATCATGTGCGGTTCGGCGGGGCGGACAATCCGGCGCCGTCGGGCGGAGCAGGCAATCCGCTGCGCTTCGGCGGAGCAGACGATTCGGTGCCGTCGGGCGGAGCGGCCGATCGGGCGCTCTCGCGGAAGACCCGCAGGTAGCCCTCCGTCTCGGCGGTCACCGTGAAGTCCCTGCGTACCCGCTCGGCCGCCGCCGTGCCGAGCTTGGCCAGCTGCTCGTCCGTCGCCCGCGCGGCCCGGTCGACCGCCGCCCGGAACTCGTGCGGATCCCCCGCGGCGAAGCGGAAGCCGATCTCGTCGTCGACCAGGTCGGCCAGCCCGCCCGCGTCGGAGGCGAGCAGTGGGACGCCGAGGGCCGCGGCCTCCAGGGCCACGTTCGGCAGCCCGTCGTAGAACGAGGGCAGCGCGACCAGGTCGCAGGCGGCGTAGAGCGCGGGCAGCTCGTACCGGTCGAGGAAGGGCAGCCGCGTGTGCCCGGCGGGCACGACCAGGTCCGCCTCCAACTCCCCGACGAGCAGCAGGTGGAACAGGTCCGCGTGCCCGGAGGCGGCCAGCGCGTCGAGCAGGAAGCCGACGCCCTTCTTGTTCTTGAGCTGCCCGATGAGCCCGATCGTGCGCCGCCCGGCGGCGGCCCGCCTGGCCAGGCCCGCCGCGCGTTCGGAGGGCAGGATCTGCCAGCCGGCGGTGTCGATGCCGTTGGCCACCCACCGCACCTGGGCCTCCGGAACCAGCGCGGACACCAGCGGCGCGTGCCCGGAGGCCACTACGCACACCGTGGCCGAGGCCCGTAACGCGTCGAGCAGGGCGCCCCTGCGGCGCAGCGAGAAGACACCGGTGTCGAAGTCGTTGCCGCGCAGCAGCGTCACCAGCGGAGCGCCGAGCCACGCGGCCAGGATCGGGGCGCCGAGCATGGCGTACGTGCCGCCGAACGCCACCACGTGCGTGTACGACTCGCCGCGCAGCACGGTCCACAACCGGCGCAGCGCGTGCTCGGGATTGTCCTCCAGCGGCACGGTGAGCAGCCGCCCGCCCCGCTCGCCGCCGGTCTGCCAGGGCCGATCCCGCCTGGTCAGGTGCGCGACGTCGATCTCCACGCCCGCCTCACGCAGGCCCCTGACGATCCTGTCGCAGGACTCGGCCATGCCGCCCCTGCTCGGCGGGTAGTGCTCGGTGAGCCACAGCAGCCGCATCAGCTGTCCACGAAATCGCGCTCGTCACCGTCGCCGAAGTCACCGAAGTCGCCCTGGTCCTCGGGGTCGAAGGCGCCTCTGTCGTAGTCGTCGAACGTGCCGTACCAGCCGGGGTCCTGGTAGGTGGAGGAGGTGCTCTGGTAGTGGTCGCGGCGGAAGCCGCTGGTCCAGAACGGGTCGTAGGCCGAGCCGTAGCCCTGGGCGGTCGCGCACTCGGGGCAGACGCCACCGGGACCGATGTGCCGGTCGCAGATCGGCCTGCCGCACCCGGCGCAGGCGGCGACCGGCGCGCGACCGCAGCGGCCGAGCACGAAGAATCCGGTGCTCACCATGCACGGGATCACGCGACCCGCCTCCTTTGCGTCCACCTGAACGGTTCGGTGGCGACCGTCATGATCGCCCCGAGCTGGTCGCGCTCGGCGGGCAGCGGCACCTTGGCGGCGGCCCTGATCACGGTCTTCACGCCCGGACGGACCTTCACCCGGATCCACCACGGAGGCGGGCTGCCCGGCCGCGCCGGCACCTGACCCTTGGCCAGCGAGCGGCTGGTCCTAATGTGCTGTACGGCCTTCGTCTTCGTCTTGGTCTTGTGCTTGCCCCGCGGATTGACCTTGACGACGCGGCGGCGCCTGACCAGGTCGGTGACGGCGAGCGTGAGCACGCTGCCGTCGCGTAACTCCGAGCGGACGCTGAGCCACGGATCGCGCACCCACCACTCCTCGGCCCGGCGCACCGGTCGTACGACCGGCAGGGACCGGTGCGGGCTCTCCTTGCCGGGGACGCCGTGGCCGCGCAGATCGGCGGTGATGCCGACCATGCCGCCGCCGACGTCTTCACAGAGCACCCTGATCAGCGGCACGAGCAGGCTCTCCGTACGCGCGGGCAGCCGCCACTTGCGCCGGCGGACGAGCCCGCGATGCCGGGAGAGGCTGGCCAGCAGCGCCGCCCACTCCGCCTTGGGCAGCGTGGCCGAGAGCGTGTGCTCCCAGATGAGGGTCTGGTGCAGCGGGTGGAACCCGGCGATCGCCGCCCGTGTCTTCCGCCAGAACATGGCTCGAAACACTACACACGGCGATAAACCTCGGCGAGCCTCGCCCGGGAATCCGCCCAGCTGGGCACCCTACTCCTGGCCCGCTCCGCCATCACCCGCGCCTGTTCGGGGTACTCCAGGAGGATCCGGATCGCGCGGGCCAGCTCGGCGGGCCGATCGGGCGCGACCAGCCGCCCGTCCTCCCCCAGGATCTCTCGTACGGCCGGCAGGTCCGAGGCCACCACCGGCGTGCCGGCCGCCATCGACTCCAGGATCTTGAGCGGGGCGCAGCCCTGGTCGAGGTTGCGCGGGCAGGCGGTGAGCGGGGCGGCGGACACGGCCGCGCCGGCCAGCCAGCCGGCCACCTCGTCGTGGGGCAGCGTGAACCGCCACACGATCCGCTCGGCCACCCCCAGGCGGTCGGCGAGGCGCTGGAGGGGTTTGGCGCGGCGTTCCGGGACGGAGGAGCAGACGACCAGGCGCAGCTCGGTCAGGTCGGCCAACCTGGCGAAGGCACGCATCAGCACGTCCACGCCCTGCCAGCGCTGGAGGGCGCCTACGTAGATCAGGTAGTGCTCGGGCGCGCCAGGTGGGCGTGCGCCCGACGCCGCCGACGCGGCTCCGGCGGACGGCGCGCTCGGCGCTGGGGTGACGGGGTTGGCGGCGTTCGGCACGAGGAACACCTTTTCCGGATTTATCCCCATTTTGCGGATGGCGTCGCCGATAACGCTCGATGGCACGACAATCGCGTCCGCCTGTTCCAGGCAGTGCGCCTCCAGCCGCCGCAACTTGGCCACCGTGGCGGGGGCCGCCTGTGGCCAGGTGTGCGGCAGCTCGATGGACGGCAGCCCGTTCACCTCGTACACCACCTTGTGCCGGTGGCCGAGCACCGGCAGCGCGCTCCAAGGATCACGCACGTGGACCAGTTCCAGCGTCTCCAGGTGCGGCGCGAGGTGGCGGGCGACCCAGTGCGAGTACGCCTCGGCGCGGTCGATCAGGTTGGGGATCTGCTCGTCGAACCTGGCGATCTGGACATCGCCCTCGCGCTGGTAGCGCGGCAGCCCGCCCCCGCCCAGCACCCCCAGCAGCCCGCCGCCGAACCGGTCGAACAGCTCGGCGGCCATCTGCCCGATGTGCACCGCCGACCCCTTACTCGAAGGGAACCGGTCAAAGGCGAAATAGGCGGCACGCACGGCGCGCAGTCTATTCGCGCCGTTTCTACTGCCGCGCCGTTTCTACTGCCGCGCAGCTTCTCCTGACGCGCGGTTCGCCAGGCGCACGGCTTCGCCAAGCGCACGGCTTCTACTGCCGCACGCCCTCGTACGCCGAGTAGTCCTTCAACGCGATCGAGTCGTGCAGCCGCATGCCCTTGCTGCCCAGTTTGGTAGCGGCCTTGGTCACCGCGACCGGCAGGTGGCCGATCAGCCGCGCGGCCTGGGTGAGCGTCCACAGGTCGAACCGGTTGCCGGGCACGATCCGCTTGGCCGCCCCGACCGCGAACGTGCGGCTTCGCCGTACGTACTCACCGATCTCGGCCTCGTAGGCCGGGAAGGCGCGCTCGTGGTCGCCGCGTGCGGCGGCCAGCTCGCCCGCGAGGATGTACGCCCCGACGACGGCCAGGCTCGTGCTGCCGCCCACGGCCGGTCCCGGGCAGTAGCCCGCGTCGCCGACCAGCGTCACGCGGCCACGCGACCAGGTGTCGAGGCGCAGCTGGGTGATCGAGTCGAAGTAGAAGGCCGGGGTGCGGTCGAGCTCGGCCAGCAGCCGGGGAACCTGCCAGCCCATGCCCGCGAACCGCTCGCGCAGCAGCTCCTTCTGCCGGGCGACGTCGCGGTGGTGATACTGGAGCTGCTCCGGCGTCCTGAACAGGAACACCGCCCGCGCGTCGGACATGTGCGCCGCGCCGTACATCCCGGCCATCCGCCCGATGCCGGACAGCCCCTCCATGCGGCCGTCGAGGTCGAGGTAGTTGGGCACCGAGAAGACGGCCAGGTACGCGCCGATCCAGGTGGAGAAGCCCGACTCGGGGCCGAAGACCAGGCCGCGCACGTTCGAGTGCAGCCCGTCGGCGCCGACGACCAGGTCGAACCGCCTGGCCGCCCCGCGCTCGAAGGTCACCGTGCCGTCCTCGGCGATGGCGGTGATGGAGTCGTCGAAGACGTACTCGACGTCGGCGCGGGTGGCGTCGTAGAAGATCTCGCTGAGGTCGTCGCGCATGATCTCGACGTGGCGGTCCGACACGGCCGTGAAGACGCGCCGGAGGTCCAGCTCCACGGCCCCCTCCTGGCCTTCGCGATACTGGCCTTCGCGATACTGGCCTTCGCTATACATGGTGAGCCAGTTCGTGCCGGTCTTCTTGGCGGTGATCGGGTCGATCAGGCCCATCTTCTCGACGATGTCCATCGCGGGCCTGAACAGGTCGATCGCGTGGCCGCCCGTCTTGCGGAGCGACGGGGCGCGCTCCACGACGGTGACGTCGAAGCCGTATCTGTTGAGCCAGTACGCCAGCGCCGGTCCGGCGACACTCGCGCCGGAGATCAGGATCTGCATGACAAAACCCCCTTACCTAACGGATGGTAAGCGACCCGAAATAACATCCGCAAGGGGTTACTTAACGATAGGTAAGGAGGGCGGTCCATGAGGCCGCGACCCGAGCCCGACCGGGCTCGGGTTCAGCGATCAGTAGACGGCGATGTAGAGGTCCGCGCCACCGGGGTGGTGCACCTCGAGGTCCGTCCTGAACGCCCGCGCGGGCGTGCCGCCCGACTCGGTGTGCTTCCACACCTGCTGCCAGGCGTCGACGATCGCCTGCGGCATCTGGCCGCGCGCCTCGACCCGCAGGGCCGGGCCCGCGGGCACGCGTACGGCGACCATGCCCTCGGGCAACCTGGGGACCGTCCGCACGCCGATGCCGACGATCTGCGTGTAGGCGCCGTGATGGTCGCCCTCGTAGTCGGTCAGCACCGCGTAAAGGTTCTCGTCGACGCGTCCCGGAATGTGCGCGAACGCCCCGGGGGCGCCCGCCCGCTGCCACAGCGCGGGCAGCTTCGCCCTGGCGGGGTCGATCTCGTCGGCGTTCGAGGTGCGTACGGCGATACCGACGACTGTCAGCTCGTTTCTCTCAGTGACCTCCACAGGCCCTCCATCCCCCTAAGCATCTCGGGCGATCCTATGGCCATAACAAACGGGAAAAGCCCTCATAAGTCACCCACCGCATAGGATGGACGAACGTGAAGTTCCTTAACGGCCTCGAGCCGCAATACGACCTGACGTACAGCGACGTGTTCATGGTCCCGTCGCGTTCCTCGGTCGGTTCCCGGCTCGCGGTCGATCTTTCGACGAACGACGGCACGGGCACCACCATTCCGATCGTCGTGGCGAACATGACCGCGGTCGCCGGCCGGCGCATGGCCGAGACGATCGCCCGCCGGGGCGGCATCACCGTGATCCCCCAGGACATTCCCATCGATGTCGTGATGGAAGTCGTCGACTGGGTCAAGAAGCGCGACCTGGTCCACGACACTCCGCTCACGCTGACGCCGCACGACACGGTCGGCGAGGCCATGCAGCTGCTGCCCAAGCGCGCCCACGGCGCGGTCATCGTCGTCGACTGGGACAACCGGCCGACCGGCGTGGTGACCGAGGCCGACTGCCAGGGCGTCGACATGTACACGCAGCTGTCGCAGGTGATGTCGAGCGAGCTGCTGACGCTGCCGGCCGGGCTTGAGCCGCGCGCGGCGTTCGACCGGCTGCACGGGGGCCGCCACCGGCTGGCGCCCATCGTGGACGCCGAGGGCCGTCTGGTCGGCATCCTGACCCGCACGGGCGCCCTGCGCGCCACGCTCTACCAGCCCGCGCTCGACCCCGCCGGCCGGCTGCGCATCGCGGCCGCCGTCGGCGTGAACGGCGACGTCGCGGCCAAGGCCAAGGAACTGCTCGATGCCGGGATCGACTGCCTGGTGGTCGACACCGCGCACGGGCATCAGGAGAAGATGGTCTCCGCCCTGCGCGCGGTCCGGGCCCTGGACCCGGGGGTGCCTGTGGCGGCGGGCAACGTGGTGACCGCCGAGGGCGTGCGCGACCTGGTGGACGCGGGCGCGGACATCCTCAAGGTGGGGGTCGGCCCCGGCGCCATGTGCACGACGCGGATGATGACCGGGGTGGGGCGGCCGCAGTTCTCGGCCGTGCTCGAATGCTCGGCGGAGGCGCGGCGACTCGGACGGCACGTGTGGGCCGACGGCGGTGTCCGGCACCCGCGTGACGTGGCGCTCGCCCTGGCCGCGGGCGCGGCCAACGTGATGATCGGCTCGTGGTTCGCCGGGACGTACGAGTCTCCCGGCGACGCGCGCACCGACGCCGACGGGCGCAGGTACAAGGAGAACTTCGGCATGGCGTCCGCGCGGGCCGTGCGGCTGCGCACGGCGGAGGACAGCCCGTTCGATCGGGCCAGGAAGGCGCTGTTCGAGGAGGGGATCTCGACCTCGCGCATGTACCTGGATCCGCGGCGGCCGAGCGTGGAGGACCAGATCGACGCGATCGTGGCCGGGCTGCGGTCCTCGTGCACGTACGCGGGGGCGGCGAACCTGGAGGAGCTGCACGAGCGCGCGGTGGTCGGCATCCAGAGTGCCTCCGGCTACACCGAGGGCATGCCACTGCACCAGAGCTGGTAGCGCGGCTCAGGCTCCGGCCGGCTCAGGTGCGGTGCCGACCGCCTACCGCTGGCTCCGCACCAGAGCCGGTTCAGGTTCGGCGCCAGCCGCCTGCCGCGTGGATCCCGCCGTCGACGTGCAGCGTCGTGCCGGTCACGAACCTGGCCAGCTCACTGGCCAGGAACACCGCCGCGCCCGCCGCGTCGGCCGGCTCCCCGAGGTGCCCGAGCGGCGGCAGGCGTACCGGCTCGAAGGGTCCGTCCGCCATCCGCTCCCGCACCTGTGTCTCGCCCTCGGTGGGCAGCCCGTCGGGCGCGATGGCGTTCACCCTGATGCCCAGGGGTGCGAACTCCAGCGCGAGCGACTTCGTCAGGCTCTCCAGCCCCGCCTTCATCGCCGCGTAGACCGCGAACCCCGGCGCTGCCTGGTGCGCCTCGCTGGAGGTCACGTTGATGATCGACGCCCCGGCGCCCATCATCGGCAGCATCCGGCGGATCATGCCGGTGACCTGCGTGAAGTTCTCCTCGATCAGGGTCCGCTCGCCGCGGGCCGTGGTGTCGGCGAACGCGGCGTGGAAGGTCCCGCCCGCGTTGTTCACCAGGATGTCCACGCGCCCCCACCGCTCGTGCACGGCCTGCGCGAACACCTCCACGGCCACCGGATCCCGTACGTCCAGGGTCATCGCGAGCTCGCTGCTCTGCTGCGGCTTGTCGCGGTCGCAGATCGCGACATGAGCCCCGAATGCCGCGAACGTCTCCGCGATCGCCCGCCCGATCCCCCGCGTCGCCCCGGTGATCACGGCGACGCGCCCGGTGAGCAGGATCGCATCGGCGGAAAGGGCGGCCATGAACGATGACCATATCCCGACCGCATAGAGTCGTCGGGTCCATTGCTGATCGCCAATACTCGTAACAGGAGCAATTCGTGGCACTCGAGAAGCCGGAAATCGACTTCCCGGAGGGCAACCCGCCCGCCGACCTGGAGATCGTCGACATCGTCGAGGGGAACGGCCCCGAGGCCAAGCCCGGCCAGAACGTCAGCGTCCACTACGTGGGCGTCGCGTTCTCGA
The DNA here is from genome assembly GCF_044460705.1 of Nonomuraea sp. NPDC050022. Taxonomy (NCBI): domain Bacteria; kingdom Bacillati; phylum Actinomycetota; class Actinomycetes; order Streptosporangiales; family Streptosporangiaceae; genus Nonomuraea; species Nonomuraea sp. NPDC050022. The sequence goes on along the minus strand of NZ_JBITKE010000009.1, from coordinate 164,530 downwards.
CCGGCGAGGAGTTCGACGCGTCGTGGAACCGCGGCGAGGCGTTCGAGTTCCCGCTCGGCGGCGGGCGTGTCATCGCCGGCTGGGACCAGGGCGTGGCCGGGATGAAGGTGGGCGGTCGCCGCAAGCTGGTGATCCCCGCGCACCTCGGCTACGGCAACCGCGGCGCCGGCGCCCGTATCAAGCCGGGAGAGACGCTCATCTTCGTCGTCGACCTCCTGGGCGTCAGCTAACACCCTGGGGCGGGTCGCACACCCGCCCCACCCCTCAGGGGGCCCATCGCCGGGCAAAATGCTGGTCTTGGCGCGGCGGATTTGTCGGCGAAGTACGGCAACATAGGGCATGTGCTGTTGATCGACGTGGTACGGGTTTCGGAGGCTGTGACGCGCACGTCCGCCCGGCTCGGCAAGGTCGGCCATCTGGCCGAACTGCTCGGCAGGGTCGGTGCCGACGAGGCGGAGATCGCCATCTCCTACCTGTCGGGTGAGCTCCCACAGCGTCAAGTGGGCGTGGGCTGGCGGACCCTTCAGGATCCGCCTCCCGCCAAGCTCGCCGCCACCGCCACCCTGACCCACGTCGACGCCCTGCTGTCGAAGATCAAGTCCGTCTCCGGCCAGGGCTCGCAGGCGGCCCGCAAGGCGCTGGTCACCGAGCTGTTCGCCGGGCTGACCAGCCAGGAGCAGGCGTTCATGCTCCGGCTGCTCGGCGGCGAGCTGCGCCAGGGCGCCCTCGACGGCGTGATGATCGAGGCGATCGCCAAAGCGTCGGGCGCGCCGTCCGCCGACGTGCGACGGGCGCTCACGCTGCGCGGCTGGCTGCCCGCCGTGGGCGCGGCGGCCTTGACCGGTGGCGTGGCGGCGTTGCACGCCTTCAAGCTGGAGGTGGGCCGGGCGGTCTCGCCCATGCTCGCCGGCAGCGCCCCGAACGTCGCCGCCGCGCTGGAGAAGGCGGGCACCCCGGCCGCGCTGGAGTGGAAGCTCGACGGCGTACGCGTGCAGGCGCACCGCTCCGGTGATCAGGTGCGCGTGTTCACCCGCACACTCGACGACATCACCGCGCAGGTGCCCGAACTCGTGGAGGCTGTGCTCGGCCTGGCCTGCGACGATCTCGTGCTCGACGGCGAGGTGATCGCGCTGCGGCCCGACGGGCGGCCGCACCCGTTCCAGGTGACGGCCAGCAGGGTGACCACCAAGACCGGCGTCCCGCGGCTGCGGGAGGACACCCCGCTGAGCGTGTTCTTCTTCGACGCGCTGCGGGTGGACGGGGCCGACCTGCTCGACCTGCCCTACGCCCAGCGCCAGGAGGTCCTCGGCCGGACCGTCACACCCGCTCTGCTCACGCCACGGCTCGTCACGGGCGAGGTGCCGGAGGCGGAGAAGTACTTCATCGACGTGATCAAGGCCGGCCACGAGGGCCTGGTCGTCAAGTCGCTGGCCTCCCCCTACGCGGCCGGCCGCCGGGGCGCCGGGTGGATCAAGGTCAAGCCGCGGCACACGCTCGACCTGGTCGTCCTCGCGGCCGAATGGGGTCACGGCCGCCGCGAAGGCAAGCTGTCCAACCTCCACCTCGGCGCCCGCGACCCGGAGAGCGGCGGGTTCGTGATGCTGGGCAAGACGTTCAAGGGGCTGACCGACGAGCTGCTCGCCTGGCAGACCGAACGCTTCCTGGAGCTGGCCGAGGGGCCCACCGACGAGTGGACCGTCAGTCTGCGGCCCGAGCTGGTCGTGGAGATCGCCTTCGACGGGGTGCAGCGGTCGCCGCGCTATCCCGGGGGGATGGCACTGCGGTTCGCGCGGGTGCTGAGGTACCGGCCCGACAAGCGGGCCGCGGACGCCGACACGGTGGAGACTGTCCGCTCGCTCATGCTCTGACCCTTTTGGTACGGCTCTGCTCCTGTTGGGATGCCCTCACCTACCCCCAAGGTGACAGAGTCGGCGTTTTCCGGCTGCCCCAAGATCCCCGGCGTACGCTCAGCGTTCTGGTCGACTCGTGACCAAAGTGAGATATTTCACTGAATGTCCCATTAAGTTGTCTTTACTCGCTGTTTGTCGCATATGTTCGACCACGTTCGCGGGGCACCCGCCCCGAGCGAGGGATCGGCCGACGCGCGCCCCCATATCCGCCCCGACCTGGCCTTTCCCTGTCCTGTCCCCTAGCTAGGACTGTGGTTTACCTTGGGCCAGCACTCCTACAACCCGAGCCGTCCGAACCCGGAGAGCCAGAAGAAGGCTCCAGGCAAGCGCCGTTGGGTCACCGTCGCGGCCGGTGCGGCCGTCGTCGCCGCCGCCTCGACCACCGCCTGGGCGGCCGTCGCCAACGACGACGCCCCCAAGCCCACCGCCGCGCTGGACGTGTCGCCGTCCCCCACCTACCCCAGGGCCGACACCCCTTCCCCCGCCCCCAAGACCCCCGAGCCGAACAAGCCCAGCACCAAGTCGGCCGCCCCCAAGCCGTCATCCAGCCCCAAGGCCACCTCTCTCCCGAAGGCCGAAGCCGCCCAGCCGCCGACCAAGCCGGCCGACAAGCCGAAGACCGAGCCGGTACGCAAGGTGAAGACCGAGGTCCACAAGCTGAAGACCCGGGTCCTCAGCTCTGGCACCTGCGGCGCGTCCTACTACGACGAAGGGCAGATGACCGCCAGCGGCGAACGCTTCGACCCGTCGGCCATGACCGCCGCCCACAAGACGCTCCCGCTCGGCAGCAAGGTCCGCGTCACCAACCCGGCGAACGGCGACTCGGTCACGGTCCGCATCAACGACCGCGGTCCGTACGTGGGCGGACGCTGCCTCGACCTCTCGGCGGCCGCCTTCTCCGCCATCGGCGACACAGGGTCCGGGGTCATGAGGGTCAAGTACGAGGTCCTCGCCCGCTCCTGACGCCGAGCCCCGCGGTGCGTTAACCTCCACCCATGCCACACCTGTGTGACTGATCAGCAGCCGCCCGGCGCTTGACCCGCCGGGCATCCCGCGAAGCGATCCCCTCTTCGCCCGTCCGGCCTTTCCGGTCGGACGGCTCGGCTGCTTGGAGTCACCAGGTGTCATCCGTTCCTCCCCGCCTGCCCGGAAACTCGCTGCTCGCGCTGCTGCGCGGCAACCCCGACTTCCGCCGCCTCTTCCTCGCCTCCGCCCTCAGCCTGACCGGCGACTGGTTCACCTTCGTCGCCCTGAACGCCTTCGTCTACCACCGCACCGGCTCGGCCGGGCTGACGGCCCTGCTGTTCGCCGTCGAGTCGCTGCCCGGCATCCTGCTGATGCCGCTCATCGGCTCGCTGACCGACCGCCTGAACCGCCGCCGCCTGCGCATCGCCTGCGACCTGGCCGCCATCGTCCCCCTCGCGGGCCTGCTCGCCGCCTTCCACCTGGAGTCGGTCCCCATGGCGCTGGTCTCGCTGGCGGTGCTGTCGGTGTCGGCCGCGGTGTCGAGCCCGATCCCCGAGGTCGTACTCCCCAACCTCGTCGCCCCCGACCGGCTGCCCACCGCGCAGGCCGCGCTCGGCAGCCTCTACTCCTCCGGCCTGCTGCTCGGCGCCGGGCTGGGCGGCCTGGCCACGGCCGCCTGGGGCAGCACGGCCACGCTGCTGGTCGACGCCGCCTCCTTCGCCGCGTCCGCCGTCCTGATCGCCCGCATCCGCCGGCCCTTCTCCACGGCGACGGAGGCTCGCCGGACGCGCGTACGTACCGACACCGCCGAACTGTGGCGCTTCATCCGCGCCACTCCCACCGTGGCGGCCCTGCTCCTGCTGACGGCGGGCCTGCGGCTGTGCTACGGCGTGGTCGGCCTCCTGCCCGTCTACGCGCTCGAACGGTTCGGCACCACCGACGCCGGAGTCGGCGTCCTCTACATGGCGCAGGGGGTGGGCGCGGTGCTCGGACCGTTCGTGGGGCGGTGGCTGATCGGGAAGTGGCGACCGCTTGGGAAGAGGCGGCTGATCGGGACGCCATCGCGGCGGCGGTTGATCGTGTCGGGTGGCGCACTGGCGGTGTTCGGGCTCGGCTACCTCGGCCTGGCCCAGGCCGGCGGGCTGTGGTCGGGCGTACCCGCCGCCATGGCCGGCCATCTCGGGGTGGGCGCGTGCGCCATCCTGGCCATCAACGGGCTGCAACTGGCCAGCCCCGACCACATCCGCGGCCGCGTGATGGTCACCGCCTTCGGGCTGTCGTCGGGGCTGCAGGGGGTGTCGTCGCTGGCGGTGGCCCCGCTGACCGTCGCATTGGGCATGGCCGGGGCCACGCGCGCGCTCGGCGTACTCGCCGTCGGCTTCGCCCTGGTCTGGCTCTTGTACGCGCTCCGACTGCCTGAACCAGAGGCTCACTGATCGGCGACAGGGCGGATGGTGGGCGTAAGGACATGCGTCCGCAAAGCATCGGCCCTATGCGCTCAAACCCAGCCTGACCAGCGCGTACGCGGGTAAACAGGCATTGGCCGCAAGGCCACGCTCCGCAGCGGGACGCGCCAGAGGCGGCGTCGCGAGGCACAAGTTCCGGACAGACATACGGAGGTGTAGTACCTGTGTCCAACGACTCGATGGACAGGACCGCCGAGCAGGGGAGCTCTGCGGCGTTCGGACCCAAGATGCTGGCGGACATCAAGCCGCCCTTCGTTCCCGACGGCGCTACGGCGATGACCGTCTTCGTCGACTGGCCTCCTGGCCACCCCGGTGCCGCTCCGCACCGCCACTCGGGGCCCGCTTTCGGCTACGTGATCGAGGGCGCGGTCCTGTTCGAGCTCGAGGGCGAGCCGGAGCGCGTGATCAAGGCCGGAGAGACGTTCTGGGAGCCGGGCGGCGACGTGATCCACTACCAGGACGGCAACGCCTTGCCGGACGCGCCGACCAAGTTCGTCGTGTTCATGCTGTGTGAGCCGGGTCAGCCGATGCTCACCTACGTCGAAGAAGAGGAGCTGGCGCAGCGGGCCCACCTGCGCGCCCCGCGTCCCGCCGGCGGCTGATCCACCTGTTTTGATCAGGCGCGCACGTGGGTGCGTACGGACGGCAATGCTGTGGCGCCATGGGCTCAGGGGGCGAGGTTGATGGTGCCTGGGATGCCCTGGCGGGTCATCTTGGCGTACGGGGACAGCGCGCTCGCCTGGGCGAGCAGCGGGGTGGCCGTGTCACGTTCGACTCCGGGCCAGGTCACGACCAGGTCGGCGCGCAGCTCGTAGCCGCCGTCGGCGGGGTCGCGGCCGAACGCGACGGTCACCTCCACGGTGATCGATCCGGGGTCGAGGAGGTGCCGGCGGGCCAGCAGGCTGAGGGCGCCGTGGAAGCAGGCGGCGTACCCGGCGGCGAAGAGCTGCTCAGGGTTCGGGCCGGTGGCGTCGCCGCCCAGCTCCTCGGGCATCCGCACCTCCAGGTCGAGCACGCCGTCGGCGGAGCGGGCCCGGCCGGTGGCCCGGCCGTGGGCGGAGCTGCCGCCGCTCACCACGACGCGCGTGAGGTAGAGCGGTTTGAACGCGGAGCCGCGGTAGTCGTGCTCCGTGGAGAATGTCGGTTCGTTCACCGGTACGCCTTTCAGCGCCACACGGGGCGCCTGCGGTCGGGGGAGGCTGGTCATGGGCGGTGCCAGCGCTGCAACTTGTCGGGGTTCAGCACGATCCACACTGCGGTGACCTCGGCTCCGGCGACGCTCACGTTGGCCACCGCCACGGCTCGGCCCGCCTGGCGCAGGACCAGGCCGGTCCGGCCGTTCACGGACTCGACGGCCACCTCGGTGCCGGGCTGGCCGGTCAGCAAGATCGTGACGAACCGGGCTACCGCGTCCGCGCCGTAGGTGGGGCGTACGGCGGCGCGCAGTTTGCCGCCACCGTCGCTCACGACCATCGCGTCGGCGGCCAGGACCGCCCGCAGGGCCGCCGGGTCCCCCGTGTCGCAGGCCGCGGCGAACCGGCGCGCGACACGATCGTGTCTGGCGAGCATCGCTCGGTCCGGCCTGGGCGGCTGGAGTACCGGACCGGTGCCGGGCTCGGGCCAGCGTGCCAGACCGGCAGCGGGCACGGGCCGGTGAACCGGACGGGCGGTGGTGAACGCTCCGGGTCGCGGTGTGCCGCCGGGGGCGTGGCTCGGGGCGGCAGTGCCGAGCAATTCCAGGCAGAGACCTCCGGCGACCCGCGTCAGCCAGGCGCGCGGCACCGCGATGGCGGCGCGTTCTTCGTCGTCGAGGGCGTACCAGCGGCGATAGGTGTCTTGGACGATCCGGTCGGCCGTCATTTCCGAGCCGAACATCCACAAGGCGATCTCGAGGAGGTGCCGTCGTTCGTCGAGCATCTCCGCCAGCGTCCCGGCGCTCACTTCGGTCATGTCCTGCCGCCCTGTTCTTCCGGTGTCGGCAGTTAAGACCAGGCAGCCGGTCTTGTTGTGACACCACGAGAGGCGAACGTACTGGGCGGCGGCGGACGGTCTGTCAGATCAGCTGGTATGACCGTTCGAAGGCGCCGAGTTTGGCCGGGTTGACGATCCACATGACGTGGTGGATGCCCTGCGGCGAGGCCTCGATGGTGAGCAGGACGACGTCGGTGTGGTTGCGAGGGACGAGCACGCCGGCGCGCCCGTTCGCTTCGACCCACGTCATCTCGGCGCCCGGCCAGAAGCGTGGCGCGTACGCGGCCAGGAACTTCGCCACGCGGTCGCCGCCCAGCAGCGGGAATCGCGCCGCCCCTCTGATGCCGCCGCCGTCGGAGGAGCTGACGACGTCCGCGGCGAAGAGGCCTTCGAGAGCGGCGACGTTCCCCGTCTGGGCGGCGTCGAGGAAAACGGCCAGCAGACGCCGATGCTCCATCTTGTCGATGGGCTCGCGCCGGGCGGCGGTCAGACGTTTACGGGCGCGGCTCACGAGCTGACGGGCGTTGACCGGAGTGAGCTGAAGGATCTCCGCGATCTGTGTGTACGGGTAGACGAAGGCCTCGCGCAGCACATAGGCGGCCCGCTCGGTAGGGGCGAGCCTTTCGAGCAGCAGCAGGAAGGCGAGTTCGAGAGCTTCGCCCCGTTCGGCGCCCAATGTGGGGTCGAGGCTGGTGTCGACGGGTTCGGGGAGCCAGGGCCCTATATAGGTTTCGCGTCGCGAATGAGCGGAGCGAGCGACGTTGATGGCCAGGCGGGTGGTGATCAACGCCAGGAAGGCCGAGGGGTTCTCGATGGTCGCGCGGTCGGTGTTCTGCCAGCGCAGCCAGACTTCCTGAAGGATGTCCTCGGCTTCCACCGCGCTGCCGAGCATCCGATAGGCGATGCCGAACAGGCGCGGGCGCAGCTCGACGAAGTCGGATGCGGCCTGATCGAGCGCGCTCACCCGTTCCAGGGATTCCGCAGGCATACCTACCCCCGTTTCCGCGGCATCGGCGGCTCACGCACCCTGATCGCCGCGCCGGGAGTCGTCCTCCAGCGCCTCGACCGCGTCGAGCAGACCCCGCAGGCCGATCTCCTCGCGCTCGGCGTCCGTCGGATCGAAGAGCCATTCGGTGACCGGCAGCTCGGCAGCCTCCTCCGGACGGCTCGTCTCGGCCAGGATCACCTCTTCCTCGACCTCGACCTGGAGTTCGTACAGGAAGCCGTCGTCGCCGCTCGGAGCGCTCATGATTCCTCCATTCCGGAAGTGAAGACGGGTGGCTACTGGGCGGCGCTCTGCGCGAGCCAGTCGCGGTAGCGGATCTTGCCCAGGGTCGCGCCCTCACCCGGCACCAGCGTCCGCTCGCCCGGCACACTGCCGTAGTAGCGCGCCTGCGGGTCGGCGACCACCGTACGCGGGTCGCCCCAGGCGGCCAGGGCGTCGCGGAAGAACTCGTCCATCCGTGACTGCTCGGGCCCGGCCACCTCGGCCCGGCCGTTCAGCGGCTGCCCCACCGCGACCCGGCCGACCGCCTGCGCGACCTCTTCACCCGCGATGGGCTGGAACCGCACGGGCGCGATCCGTACCTGGTCGCCGTCCGTGGACTGGTCCGCGATACTCCGGATGAACTGGAAGAACTGGGTCGCGTGCACGAGCGAGAACGGGATCCCCGACTTCTCGATCAGCTGCTCCTGAGCGATCTTCGCCGCGAAGTAGTCGTTCTCCGGCATCCGCTCCGTCCCGACCACCGACAGCGCGACATGATGCCCGACCCCGGCCGCCGCCTCGGCGGCGAGCAGGTTGCGGGTGGAGGTCTCGAAGAACTCCATCACCGCGGCGGCCTCGAACGACGGCGAGTTCGACACATCGATCACCACCTGCGCGCCCGCCAGCACCTCCGCCAGCCCTTCACCGGTGAGCGTGTTGACGCCGGTGCTCGGCGCCGCCGCCACCGCCTCGTGACCGTGCTCACCCAGCTTCGCCACCACGTTCGATCCGATGAGGCCAGTACCGCCGACCACGACGACCTTCATGGCACAGCCCTTTCCGTCCGCCGGGGCACCCATGTGCCAACCGGTCCGCCAGCTAAGACAGGGCAGCCTCCGGCCTTGTGACAGCTCCGGCGAAATTTCTTTCTCTGCGCCGCCTGGAGGCGGCCAAGGGCGAGCGGGGCCGCGGGTGACGCCGTCCGTACGTCACTACTCCACGAGCTTTCCGACGCTGGAGACCTCGCGCATGAGCGCGGCGATCTCGGCGGGAATCGGCGGGATGGCCTCCCGCTCCACCGATCCGGGACCGGACCACACCAGGTTGACCTGCAGCGAGGGGTCGAGCTCTGGGTAGTCGGAGCGGTTGTGGCAGCCGCGGGTCTCGCGACGCTCAAGCGCGGTCTCGACCGTCGCGCGGGCGGCGAGCGCGGCGGACTTCAGGTCGAAGGCGTGGGCCAGGTCCTGGAAGCCGGCGATGTCCGGATGTACGCCGACGTCGGCGATGCGCGCCTCCACCGCGGCGAGTTCGGCGAGGCCCTTCCGCAAGCCGCCCTCGTCGCGCACCACGCCGGCATGCTCCGTCATGATGTCGCGGAGGGCTCGCTGCAGCGCGCGTACGTTCTCGGGGCCGTCAGCGGCGAGGAGTTCGTCCACCTCCGCCCGTGCCGCGTCGAGCGCCTCGGCCGAGCGGCGCTGGGCGTCGAGGCCCGCTGAATACTCGGCCGCCTCCTGTCCGACGATGCGGCCGAAGACGAGGAGCTCGATGAGGGAGTTGCCGCCGAGGCGGTTGGCGCCGTGCAGGCCGCTGGCCGCCTCCCCGATCGCGTACAGGCCGTCGACTCCCGTTCCGTGGTCTTCGGGTCGTACCCAGACCCCGCCCATCGAGTAGTGCGCGGTCGGCGCGATCTCGATCGGCTGCTTGGTGATGTCGAGCATCTGCAGCTCCAGAAGCGTCTGATAGACGCGCGGCAACCGCGTCATGATCGTCTCGCGTGGCAGATGCGACACATCCAGCCAAACGCCGCCGTTCGGGGTCCCGCGGCCTTCCTTGATCTCTGTGTACGCGGCCAGGGCGACGCGGTCGCGCGTGGACAACTCCATCCGCTCCGGGTCGTACTTGGACATGAACCGCTCACCGAGCTGGTTGCGCAGGATTCCGCCCTCGCCCCGGGCCGCTTCGGAGACGAGGGTGCCGGCCGCGTTCTCGGGGGCGATGAGACCGGATGGGTGGAACTGCACCAGCTCGGGGTCGCGGATGCGGCAGCCGGCCAGGACGGCGAGGCGGAAGGAGTCGCCGGTGTTCTCGTCCCTCCGGGAGGAGGTGCGCCGCCAGATCCGGGTGTGGCCGCCGGCGGCCAGGATCACCGCGTCGGCATGGATGACGTAACGGCTGCCATCGGTGAGGTCGAACCCGTACGCGCCGAAGACCGCGTTGTCGCGGACGAGAAGGCGGGTGATGTACACCGTGTCGAGGATGGGGACGTCGAGCTGCGCCGCACGGTTGATCAAGGTGCGCTGGATCTCGAGTCCGGTGTAGTCGCCGGCGTAGGCGGTGCGCCGGTAGGTGTGGGCGCCGAAGAAGCGCTGCGAGATTCGCCCGTCCTGCTCGCGGGCGAACGGCATGCCGTAATGCTGGAGGTCCTCGATGCCGCGTGCCGCCCCCTCGGTGACGATTTTCACCGTCTCCGGGTTGGCCAGGAGATAGCTCTCTTTGAGGGTGTCCGCCGCGTGCTGCTGCCAGGTGTCCTCGGGGTCCATCGTGGCCAGCGCCGCGTTGATGCCGCCCGCCGCGAGCGAGGTGTGCGCGTCCGCCTTCGGCCGTTTGCCCACCGCGAGGACGCCGACCCCGCGCTCGGCGAGTTCGATGGCGGCCCGCAGGCCGGCCCCTCCTGTCCCGATGACCAGGACGGACGTGGCGATCCGCTTCTCCGGCACGTGCATGGTGCTCCTTTGGCCGCATGGATGAAAGCCGTTACGGGAGCAAGACCGGGTAGCGGCGTGATTTGTGACATCCATCGAGGTGCTTCCTCGTCACTGGCCTGTCCCCGGAGATAGGCGGCAGGTAATATGCCAGAAATATCCCAAAACGCTCATTAGCTGACAAAAGGGATGCCGGAGCGGGGGCGATGGCAGTGGCTGATCCTGGAGATCTCGAACAGGCGGCGGCGGTGTTCGTCAGTGTGCGGCCGCGCCTGTTCGGGATCGCGTACCGGATGCTGGGCGCGACCGAAGCCGAGGACCTGGTGCAGGACGTCTGGCTGCGCTGGCAGGCCTACGATCGCGCCACGGTGGGCAGCCCGGGCGGGTTCCTGGCGACGGTGACGATGCGGCTGGCGATCAACGCCGCCCAGTCCGTACGCATGCGCCGCGAGACCTGCGCCGGCCCATGGCTGCCCGAACCCGTCGACACCAGCGCGGACCCGTACCTCGGCGCCGAGCGCGGTGAGGTCCTGGAGTCCGCGGTGCTGCTGCTCCTGGAGCGGCTCACGCCCACCGAACGGGCGGCCTACGTGCTGCGCGAGGCCTTCGACTACCCCTACCGGCAGATCGCCGACATCGTCCGGCTCACCGAGCCGGCCGTACGCCAACTGGTCAGCAGGGCCCGCAAACACCTGCTCGTCGAACGCCGCACCCCCGTGGCCAGGGCCGAACAACGCGGACTGCTGACCGCCTTCCTCACCGCCGCCCGCTCCGGCGACCTGACCGCGCTGGAAGCGCTCCTCACCGCGGCCTGGTCGAGCACGAACGGGGGGTCTGCTTCACGAGTCGCCAGAGCTGGAAGGCAGCGGGCCCTGGCGACGCGCTCCGGCGCGGGCCCCGACGGCCGCGGCCATGATCGTGACGGCGACCAGCAGCACGCACCCGGCCGCGATGGCCGCGACCACAGCGGCCACGCCGATCCTCGGTGTCGCGAGCGGCAGTGACAAGATGAGGGCGACACAACCCAGGACCGCCGCGGGATGGATGACGGGCTCGGTGGTGACAAGCGCGTGGACCGCCCACAACGCGGCGAGATACACAGCGGCGGGGATGGCGACCGCGTAGCCGAGGGCCGGCGGCGACGCCGCGACGCCGCGCCCGCTCTGCTCGACCGCCACTTCGAGCCCGGCGCCGAGTGCCGCCAGGGCCGCGAAGATACCGTAATGGCCGTACCCCCACAGGTACGACCGATGACGGCGGTCACTGAGCCCGTCCCCGGCTTCCACGAGGAAGTAGAGCCACCAAAGAGCGAACAGCAGAACGAGGCCGCACCCGGCGATGACGACCAAGGGCGCCCTGACCTCGCCCGTCGCCAGCGCCCCTTCGACTCCCCGGCTCGCGGCCAGGACGCTCTCACCGAGCAGGATGATCGTGAACAGGCCGTAGCGCTCAGCGATGTGGTGCGGGTGCCAGTTGGTGGCTCTGGCCCGTTCCGCCCATAGGGGCACCGAGAGTTCCACGACATCCAGGAGAACGAAGGACAGCAGCCCGAAGAACCAGGGGAAGGCTCCCGTCTCCGCGATCAGGAAGCGAAGCGCCCAGCCCAGTGTCACGAGACTGATGGCGGCGGCGTAGCGCAGCGCGGTGCGGCGGCGCGCCCGGTCCTCGAGACCGGCCCGCAGCCATTGGCCGACGAGCCCGATCCTCATGATGACGTAGCCGAGGGTGACGATCCCGTAGTCGGAGTGACCGGCCGCGGCGGGCACACCGGCGGCGAGGGTCAGCACGCCGGCCATCTGCACCATGGTCAGCAGCCGGTAGGCGACATCGTCGGTGTCGTAGGACGAGGCGAACCAGGTGAAGTTCATCCACGCCCACCAGATCGCGAAGAACACCTGGAGGAACGGGGCCAACCCGGCGAGACCGTGACCGGCGGCGATGCCGTGCGCGAGCTGAGCGGTGACACTGGCGACCGCGATCACGAAGGTGAGGTCGAACAGCAGCTCAAGCTGGCTCGAAGTGCGGTGCGGCTCGTCGATGGGACGAGCGCTCATCCGGACTCGGACTCGGATGATGCTGCCGGGTGGTGGCAAGGTCTCGCTCCTGTTAGCCGCACGACGTCCTGGTACGTCGGAAAAGACAGGGCAGCGGTCCGATCTGTGACAACCGGCTCTGAACTATCCGGGAATCCACTCCTTGCGATGACGTTAGGACGGAGACACCCCGTCACGCCGAATGCGATCGCCGTACTACCCGTCGACGAACGTGACCGTCTCGTCCAGCGGCGCCCGGCCTGTACGGATGTAATCCACCGTGACGTCCTCGAACCCGATCGACATGCCGCAGAAGAGAATGAGCCCCTCCGGAGGCGACACGACCTCAGCGACGGTCTTGCGGAACACCGACCACGCCATCTGCGGACAACTGTTCAACCCCTCGGCACGCAACAGCAGCATGACGGTCTGCAAGAACATGCCGAGATCGGCCCACTGAGGCCGGCCCATGTCACGGTCGATGTAGCAGAACAACGCGGCCGGCGCACCGAACGCCTGCCAGTTGCCGGCGGCGGCCCTCTGCCGCGCCTCCCAATCCCCCCGTGGAATACCGAGCGCGCCGTACCGCTCCTCCCCAAAAGCCGAGCGGCGCTCATAGTACGGAGACTTCAGCGCGGGCGGATACATCTCGTACTCCCGCTCATCCCAAGCATCACCCGCCGCCACCCGCTCACCCGCACGCTTCTTCAGCTCGGCCAACGGCCCACCCGTCACCACGTAGGCCCGCCACGGCTGCAGATTCGACCCGGACGGCGCCCAAGCCGCCGCCGACAGCACCCGCTCCAGCACCTCCCGAGGAACAGGCCGATCGGTGAACCCCCGCACCGCCCGCCTACTCGTGACCGCCTCATAGACATCCAAGATCGCCATCTCCGTTCCCGCCCAACGTGTCTACACAATTGACAGTAGAGGAGCGAAAAATGTGACAACTAGCGGTCAGGCATAACGCCCCGCGACGGTGATCGTTTCCAGGCTCGATCCCCCAGGGGATCCGCCGCGCGGTCGGCCGCTGTGGGCCGGGCCGCTCGACGGGGGTGCTCAGCGGCAAGCGCAGGATGAAGCTCGCTCCGCCGATCGCGGCCTGGTGGACGTGCGGGGTGCCGGGGCGGGCGGTGGCGATGTCCCTAACTGTCAGCGTGGTCTACAGGTCCGCGATGTCGTGGTGGTGGCGTCGGATGTGCGCCGCGAAGGCCCGCATGTATCCGGTCAGAAATTCGGCGGTGGCCGGCACCTGGATGTCGCCCTTGTCGTCGATCAGTTCCTTGCTGAAGTGGATGTAGGCCTCGGGCTGCCCCAGCACCGGGGAGTTGGTGAAGGACAGGATGGTCTTGAGGTGCTGCTGTGCGACCGCGGTGGAGATCGGGCCGGGTGAGGTTCCGATGATCGCGGACGGTTTGCCGTTCAGCACGTTGGATCCATAGGGCCTGGTCGCCCAGTCGATGGCGTTCTTCAGCGCGCCGGGGATGGACCGGTTGTACTCGGGGGTGACGAACAGGAGGGCGTCGCAGGCCTTGATCGCGTCCTTGAACTCCAGGGCCACGGCGGGGTAGTTCGGGTCGTGGTCGTGGCTGTACAGGGGCAACTCGCCGATGGGGATCTCCGTGAGGCGGAGTTCCGGCGGCGCGAGACGGCTCAAGGCCACAGCGAGCTTCCTGTTGATCGACTTCTGGGACAGGCTCCCGACGATGTAGCCCACGGTGTAGGTCATTGCGTTTCCTCTCGATCTATTAACGTGCCGCCGTCGACATCGACGGTCTGGCCGGTGATGAAGTCGGCCCTGGAAGAGGCGATGAAGAACGGCGTTCGTGATCCTGCTTCGGCGGACTAACCGTCGACGAACATGACCGTCTCGTCGAGCGGCGCCCGGCCTGTACGGATGTAATCGACCGTGACGTCCTCGAACCCGATCGACATGCCGCAGAAGAGAATGAGCCCCTCCGGGGGCGACACGACCTCAGCGACGGTCTTGCGATACATCGACCACGCCATCTGCGGGCAACTGCTCAGGCCCTCGGCACGCAACAGCAGCATGACCGTCTGCAAGAACATGCCGAGATCGGCCCACTGAGGCCGGCCCAGGTCACGGTCGATGTAGCAGAACAGGGCCGCGGGAGCACCGAAACACTGCCAGTTGTCGGCAGCGGTCCTCTGCCGCGCCTCCCAGTCATCCCGCGAAATACCAAGAGCGCCGTAACGCTCCGCCCCGAAGGCGGATCGGCGCTCATAGTAGGGAGACTTCAGCGCGGGCGGATACGTCTCGTACTCGCGCTCATCCCAGGGATCACCCGTGGCCACCCGCTCACCCGCACGCTTCTTCAGCTCGGCCAACGGCCCACCCGTCACCACGTAGGCCCGCCACGGCTGAAGATTCGACGCGGAGGGGGCCCAAGCCGCCGCCGACAGCACCCGCTCCAGCACCTCCCGAGGAACAGGCCGATCGGTGAACCCCCGCACCGCCCGTCGACTCGTGACCGCCTCATAGACGTCCAAGATCCCCACCTCCCATCTTTGTTACGTTCGCGACGGTATCATTCAATACTATTCGATGACAAACGCGTCCGACACAGGTCAAAGCTGGGGTCGCATCCGGGAAACCGCGCCTGCACAAGCCGCGGCCACCCACAACAACGTCGTGGACAGACCCTGGTTCGGTCGGCCGTTGTGGGAGATGGAGCCGACCGACGCCTATGCCTACTTCGGGAAGGCGGTGCGCGGCACCGCGAAGGGCACACGGCTGTCACGGACCCAGGCGCTCAAGTCGTTCGTCTTGCCCCTGGAGCCACTTGCTTCCTGAAGCCTTGTCCCTGAAGCCTTGTCCCTGAAGTCTTGCCCCTGAAGTCTTGCCCCTGGAGCCGCGGCACGAGATCGAGATCCGCCAAATGGCGGACCGCGCGATCAGGTCACCCAAGCGGGATTTGTCATGACTTGTCGCACGGCGCGCTTACGCCTCGCCGCCCGCGGGATAGGCGAACCGGGTCAGCAGCTCCCTCAGCTGCTCGGACTCGTCAGACCCCAGGTCGGCGACCAGATGCTCAGCCAGCGGCTCCGCCGCCACGTGGGCCGCGTCGAAAAGCTCGACGCCCTGAGGAGTGATCTCCACGGCCCGCACCCGCCGGTCCCCCGGAACGCTCTTGCGTACGGCCAGCCCCTTACGCTCCAGGTCGTCCACGACCCGCATGATCCCCGCCTTGTCCGTCCCCGTCGCCGCCGCCAGGTCCCGCTGCACCGTGGGTCCGCGGTCGACCAGCACGATCAGCACGGCGAAGTGCCGCAACTCGATGCCGAGCGGCCGGAGCGCCTCTGACATGACCGTGGCCGCGCGCCAGTGCGCCTGACGCAGCAGCAATCCCAGAGCGAAAGGCGAGGCATCCCCGGGGCGGTCGGTCGCACGCGAGGCGGTGGCCCTACGGGGAACATCGGCGCTCATGAGGCTATGTTATCGGCCATCTTTTCATTCGATACCGTAACAAATGAAATTAATCACCTGCCGACGGTGTGGGCGCTCAGTCCCGTCCGGGTACGGCCATCTCACCGAGTAGAGACCAGTCGTCCTGAGGAACGGTCGCGTTCACGATGCGCGGCGTCTCGGCGAGGTACGGCGGCAGGGTCCGCTGCGCCTGCTTGAAATGCTCGGACTGGACGTGCGCCGCCCCGGCCTCGTCATCGCGAAACGCCTCGACCAGCACATACTCGGTCGGATCCGCCACACTGCGCGACCAGTCGAACCACAGGCAGCCAGGCTCGTCGCGGGTCGCCTGGGTGAAGTCGCCGACGATCTCAGTGAACCGGTCGGCGTGCTCAGGCAGGACGCGGAACTTCGCGGTAATGAAGATCATGGAGGCCATTTCCTTAGGTGAGCTGCGTACAGGTCGAGATTAGCGTCAGCGCCTCGCCGAATCGACGTACCCACCAGTGGTCTCCGGCAGGCACATGCGCGAAGGCTCGTACAGTCGGCTGGCGTCAACGCACGCATTGACGCCAGCCGGCGGCACGAGCCTCAAGCGACGACCCGCTCAGGAGCCTGACCTACTTCACCAGACGAACCGTCATCGGATAGCGGAACGGGTTCTCCGAGAGCGCCGAAATGCCACCGGCAATGGACAGCACGACCGCCGCCACCCAAATGAAGGGAAGAAGCACGACCCCGATGATGGTGAACGGCAGCAGGAACGTCGCCCCCACCACCGTGAGCTGGAAGTTCAGGGCCTCCAACGCGTGCCGCCGAATGTAGGGCGAGGTCTTGCCGCCCGTCAGCAGCAGGATCAACGGCCCGATGACCGGGAACCCCACCAGCGTCAGCAGATGAGCCGCCGAAGCCCCGAGCCGTTCGTTGCTCTCCGGCGCCGCCTCGGGCCGAACCGGCGCGGACATGGGGCGAATCCTGGGGATGGCACTCGTGCCGTACAGCTCCGCCATGATGGGCATCAGATCACCGTGCGTACGCGCGGTCATCGCGCGCTCCAGCCGGTCGTCGAACTCGAGCTTGTCGAAACGCCCCTCCGCGTAAGCCGCCTGAACGTGCTCGACCACGTGCTCACGGTCCTGGTTGGTGACGCGCAGGTGAGCCGGCGGCACCTGTCCCGGGCCCCGGTGTGTGGGTACCCCAGCCATAACAGCCATGCCTCTCCTTAGATTCGTGCGGTCTCCCTCCATACTGACCACCGCACGTCATCATGGCCATCGGGAGAATCCCCGATGTGTCCCCTAGATCACCCCGACGCGCGTGACCGTTTGGCGGTATAAAAAGGACTCATGAGATGGCGAGACCGCTACGGCATTCGGCGGCTGCGCGGTTCCAAAATCGCGAAGTTCGACCGGGAAGCCACTGACGCCGATATCGAGGCTCTCATCGCCTTCGCCAAATCGCGGCGAGGCGTCGAGTTCTTCGTCGAACCCGAAACCTTCGCGACCGACACCACGGCCGTCGCCGTGGCCGACGACGGCGAGTGGACCCGCCGCCGGGTCGGCTCCCCCGCCGTGATCCACAAGGTCGCCCGCGACCTGGCTCTGCCGGTGTACGACGTTCAGATCATGGGCTACCCACCCCGGATGCGCGCGTACAACGAACGGCGACGTCGCGAGGAGAACCAGTAGCCGTCACAGCCCCCCGTCCTCACGTCTCCACCCGCTCGGCGCCGGCCAGCACCTCACGCACCGAGGACCATCCGGCGAGAGCGTCCCGTACGTCCGTCCGGGTCTCCTCCCGCAGCGCCTGCGCGTGGGCCCGTTCGAGCACGTCGTCCAGGCGCTCGATCCGGCCGCTCGTCGCCGACCGCACCGCCGCCTCCACCATCGCCAGGCTCATCACGTTCTCGTGCACCTCGCCGGACGGCGGCTCCCCGGTCCGGAGCGCCCGCGTGAACACCTGCAAGGCGCCGGCGATCCCGGAGTACGGCGGGCCGGCCGGTTCACCGGCGGCCACCTCGGCGTCGAGGACCGGGTCGTGGTCGCCGTCCCAGAGCGCGGTGCCCTTCTCACCGCTGACCCGCCAGCTCCCGTTCCACGAGGTGATGTCGCCGGGACTGCACCAGCTGCCGTTGTAGACGTACCGGGTCCCGCCGTCCATCTCGAACACCACGGTCGCGTTGGCGTCCCCCGCGAACCAGCTCCATGGCGGGTTGTACGACTGGCAGTACGCCGTCACCGGCTCGGCCCGGAGCAGGAAACGCGCCGAGTCGAAAGCGTGGATCGCCATGTCGATGAGCAGCGGGTACGCCATCAGATCGCGAAACCCGCCGAACCGCTCAGACCGGAAGAACGCCGTGCTCACCGTCCCGATCGCGCCGAGCCGCGCGGTCATCCCCCGCAGCGCGGCGAGCTGCGGGTTCCAGCGGCGGGACTGGCTGACCATGAACAGTTCGCCGGTGACCTCGGCCGCGGCGGCCATGGACAGCGCCCGGCTCACGTTCTCCGCGACCGGTTTCTCACCGAGCACCGGCAGACCGGCGAACAACGCCTCGGTGGTCACCGGGTGGTGCGCCTCGGGAATGGTCACGTTGATCAGCGCCTGGGCGCCGGTCTGCCGGGCGAGGGCGACGGCGTCGGCGCCGACCGGGAGGTCCGGCAGGCCGGCCGAGTCGGCGACCTCCCGGGCCAGCGCCACGTTCAGGTCGGCGATGCCGGTGAGCAGCACCTCGGGCGAGTCGGTGACCGTGGACAGCCAGGCCCGGCCCATGCCGCCGGCGCCGACGATGACCACGCGGAGCGGGTCCGCCGGGCTGGAGGGGATCGTCCGGAAGCTCACTGCAGCGGTCCCGTGTAGCCCTGGCCCTGGAAGAACTCCTCGGTCGCGTACCGCAGGAGCACGGGATGGCTCCGTTCCGGCCGGTCGGTGCGGGCCCAGGCGACGCCGTTCGCGATGACCCGGCGCACGTCCTTGTGATGGTAGGTGGGGTACGCCTGGTCCCCCGGCCGGAAGTAGAAGATCTTGCCGTGGCCGCGGCGGAAGGTGCAGCCGCTGCGGAAGACCTCCCCGCCGCTGAACGAGCTGACGAACACGAGCTCGTCCGGTGCCGGGATGTCGAAGAACTCCCCGTACATCTCATCCTCTTCGATGATCAGCGGGTGCGGCACGCCCTTGGCGATGGGGTGCGTGGGGTCGACCGTCCAGATGAGCTCACGGTCGTGCTCGTCGCGCCAGCGCAGGGTACAGCTCGTACCCATGAGCTTGGTGAAGATCTTCGACCAGTGCCCGGAGTGCAGCACGACGAGCCCCATCCCGGACAGCACATGCCGGTGGACGCGCTCGACGACCTCGTCGGCCACCTCGTCGTGCGCCGCGTGACCCCACCAGGTGAGCACGTCGGTGTCGGCCAGCACCTCCTCGGTCAGCCCGTGCTCCGGCTCGTCCAGGGTGGCGGTACGGATGACGCAGCCGTCGGCGAGGTTCTCCTGGATGCCCTCCGCGATCGTCGTGTGCATGCCCTTCGGATAGATCTTCGCCACGTGCTCCTCGATCTGCTCGTGACGGTTCTCGCCCCACACCGTCACACGCAGCGGGCCGGCAGTTCCGTTTGTCATGTCGAACCTTTTCTGCTGGGGGATTTACTTGACCGCGCCCGCCGTCGTGCCCGCGGCGACGTAGCGCTGGGCGACGACGAGCAGGACGATGGCCGGGATGGAGGCGAGCACGGCGGTGGCCATGACCGAGCTCCAGTCGTTCACGTATGTCCCGATGTAGGTGTAGAGCCCGAGCGTCACCGGGCGCACGTCCTCGGTCGTGGTGAGGGTGAGGGCGAACAGGAAGTCCGCCCAGGAGAAGAGGAAGGTGAACAGGGCCGCGGTGATGAGCGCGTTGCGGCTCATCGGCAGCACGATGGAGACGAACGTCCGGACGTGACCAGCCCCGTCGACCCGGCCGGCCTCCAGGACCGCCCGCGGGATGTTGATCATGAACGCGCGGACGATCAGGATCGCGAACGGGATGCCCGCGGTCGAGTCGGCGAGGATCAGGCCCGGGATCGAGTTGAGCAGTCCCAGGTCGTTGTAGGCGGTGTAGAGCGCGTTCGCGATGACGATCCCCGGGATCATCTGCGAGATCAGGATCCCGAAGAGGAACGCGCCCACGAAGCGGATCTTGAACTGCGCCAGGGCGTAGGCCGCCGGCATCGCGATCAGCAGGCTGAACACGACCGAGCCGAGGGCGACGACCAGGCTCGTGACCAGGTTGCGGCCCTGCTGACCGAGCGCGGTGGCGTAGCCGTCGAAGCTGAAGTCGAGCGGCAGCCACGGGGTGCCGACCGCCGAGCCGCCCGGCTGCAGCGAGACGTTGACCATCCAATAGATCGGGAACAGCAGAACGGCGAGGATGACGATCCCGGCGGCGGTGCTGCCCCAGCCGGCCCGGGTGCGCCTTGTGGTGATGGTCATGACGGCCTCACTCGTCCGCGGCACGCCGGTTGGCGCGCAGGTAGAAGATGGCGAACACCAGGGAGATCGCGATCAGGATGTTGCCGAGCGCGGCACCCTGCCCGAAGTCGAACTGCTGGAACGACAGGTGGTACGACTGCGTCGCGATGGTCTGGCTGGCGTTGGCCGGCCCGCCGCCGGTCAGCGCCAGGATCACGTCCAGCACCTTGATCGTGTAGACCACGCCGAGCACCAGCACGACGCTCACCACCGGGCGCAGCAACGGCCAGGTCACATACCGGAACCGCTGCCAGCCGCCCGCCCCGTCCAGCGCGGCCGCCTCGTACAGGTCCTCCGGGATGTCCTGGAGCCCGCCGTAGAGAATGGTCAGGTTGAACGGGATGCCGATCCAGATGTTCACCAGCATCACCGCCACCAGGGCCAGCGAGGTGCTGGTCAGCCAGCCGGGGTGGTCGCTCGCCACCCCAATGGCGTCCAGGAACCGGTTGAGCGCGCCGTTGTCCTTGTCGAGGATCCACCGCCAGACCGCGCCGGAGGCGATCAGCGGGATCAGCCACGGCAGCAGGATCAACGACCGGAGCACACCGTTGAGCGGGAAGCGGCGCCGGAAGAACATCGCCAGCGCCAGACCGATGACGAACTGCGCGGCGATCGAGCCGGCGGTGAACAGGACGGTGTTCAGCATGGCCTTGCCGAACACCGGGGAGGACACCACCGCGGCGTAGTTGGCGAACCCGACCCACGGCGCCTCGCCGGTGTAGAAGGTGCTCGTCGAGTACTCCTGGAAGGCCATCAAGAAGTTCTTGACGATCGGGTAGCCGAAGAACGCCACCATGTAGATCACGGCCGGGGCCAGGAACAGCACCTGCGCGGCACGATTCTGGAAGTGGAGCGAGTGCCAGAAGGGGGGCCGGGCATCGATTCCGTCGTCCGCCACGATGGCCGGCGGTGGTGGATCTGTCTGACGCACCATGGTGGACGGTTGTGGGTGCTCAACCATTCTGAGCCGTTTCCAGGGCCTTGGCCGGTGCGGCCTGGCCGGTCAACGCGGACTGGAACGCGGTGTAGATCTTCGTGGCCGCCTTCGGCCAGTCCGCGCCGAGTTCACCGGTGCGGGCCCGCGCGGTCGGGATCTGGTCCACGAAACCGGCCATGTTCGGGTTGCTGGAGCTGAACTTCTCCAGCAGCGCCTTCTTGGTGGGGATGGTCTGGGTGTCCTTGGCGAGGCTGAGCTGGTTGTCGTCGGAGTTGAGACAGGCGACGACCTTGGCGGCCTTGGCCTGCTTGTCCTTGTTCCCGGTCTGCGGCACGGCCCACGTCTCACCGCCGAGCGGCGCGACGATCGGTTTGCCGGCGACCGGTGCCGGGATCGGCGCCACCGCGTAGTTGACGCTCTTGCCCTCGGCCAACGCGGGGAACTGCCAGGGCCCGTTGATCGCCATCGCGGCCTTGCCCGCCCGGAACTGGTCGTTGACGTCCGCCTGGGTCCAGTTGAGAGCGGACTTCGACACCGAGCCGTCGTTCATCAGGTCGACCCACAACTGCACGGCCTGCGCGGTCTCCGGCGTCGCGATGTTCTTCTCGTCGCCGCCGTTGGACCACATGAACGGCAGGAACTGCCAGGTGCCCTCATAGTTCGCCGGTGCCGAGAACGCCAGCCCGTACGTGCCGCCGGAGGTCAGCTTCTTGGCCGCCGTCTTCAGCTCCGCCCAGGTCGTCGGCGGCTTCACGCCCGCCTTGTCGAGCAGGTCCTTGTTGTAGAACAGCCCGATGGTGTTGGTGATCGGCTGCAGGCCATAGAGCTTGTCCTTGTACGTAGAGGCGCTGACCACGCCCTCCACGTACCCGTCGGCCTTGAGCCCGAGGTCGTTCAGCGGAGTGAGGGCGCCGGTCTGGGCGATCTGCTGCAGATCGGGGTTGTCCAGCATCAGGACGTCCGGAAGGGTCCGCGAGGACGCCTGCTGGAGCACCTTCTGGATCAGAGTCGCGCCGGGCACCGCCTCGCGCTGGATGGTGACACCTGCCTGCTTGCCGCAGGCGTCGATGGCCTTCTGCCAGACCGTCTTGCTCGGCTCGTTGTTGTAGTAGTCGAGCACCCGCAGGGTCGAGGAGTCGCCGCCGCTGTTCGAGCCACCGCCGTTCGAGCCGCCGCCGCAGGCGGTGAGGGCGAGAGGCAGGGTGAGCATCGAGGCGAGCGCGGCCTGGGCGCGGCGGGAGCGGGGGGAACGGGGGGAGCGGATCATGTCGTGTCCTTTCGGATACGGAGGGTTCCGGGGTGAATCAAGCAGTCGATACGCATCGACTGCGGCGGTACGAGCGTCCGTCGATACGCATCGACGATGCTTATCGGGGCCCCTGACCGAGGCCGTCGGTGATCAGTTGGAGGGAGTAGACATCACGGTCGTCCGACGGGTGAGTCGTGGCGCGACCAGGTCGATTGCGGGACGTTCCACCCCGGAACTCGGATCGAGTAACCAGAACAGCGTCTCCATCGCGCGCCGGGAGACGTCGCGCGGTTCCACGGAGATATTCGTGTATGGCGGATCGGACTGTTCGGCCCAACGGTCGGAACTGAGTCCGATGAGGGAGATGTCACGGCCCGGCACGACGTCCTTCTTCCGCAGCGCGTTCAGCAGCGGCATGATCGCGTCGCTGTGCGGCACCACCACTCCAAGACGCCCGCCAGTCCGCCGGGCGTCGTCGCTGTGCGGCACCACTGCTCCGAGACGCCCGCCGGTCCGCCGGGTGAGGAGCTGATCGGCCGCGGCGGCCTCCTGCCCATGGTCGACCGGTTCGATCACCGTCAACGGAAGGCCGCGCACCCGCGCCTGCCGCCGCACCGATCGCAGAAAGCGGCCGACGTAGTTCAGGCCACGCTCCATCGCCGCAGCCGGGTAGCCCACAATGACGATCTCGTCGTGGCCGGTGTCGGCCAGCTCCTCGACGGCCATCCGGGCCGCCGCCTCGAAATCGAGGTCGACGCAGTGCAGCCCGGCCGGGTCGGCCGGCACACCGATGAGCACCACCGGAACGGACAGCGCGGCGGCCACCGGGACCCGCTCGTCCTGCTCCTCGATGTCCATCATGATGATCGCGTCGCACAGGGCCCGTCCGGCGAGGCGCCGCAGACCCGCGGAGCCCTCGTCCGCGGTCACGAGCAGAACCTCGTGATCGTGGGCGCGGGCCGAGCTGGCGATGGTCTCGATGAACGGCAGCAACCCGAAGGCATCGCCCCCGGCCCCGAAGCGCACCACCAGACCGACCACCCGGGTGCGGCGCTCCGCGAGAGCCCGGGCGCCGGAGTGCGGCTCGTAGGTGAGCTGTGCCATCGCGTCAAGGACCCGCTGCCGCGTGCGCTCGGAGATGGGTCGCTTGCCGGTCATCACATAGGACACGGTGCTCTGCGAAACACCGGCGATACGCGCGACGTCCTTGCTGGTGAACGCCGCCATGACACCTCCCTGGGGAAATCGTCGATGCGTATCAATGGCAAGTGCCGACAGGCTACGACGGCGATCGTCCGAGCCGCAAGACATCTCCCTGCAACATTTCGCGCGATCCGAGCGTGTCGTCATGGTGAGCGGGGAATCGTGGCGACGGGACGGCATATGGCCCGAATCGACGAAGTGCCGGTCGCGCCGCGGGCATCGCTGCTGTGGGCGGGGGTGGGTTGGGTCAGGCGGCTGCTGGTCCGGGCGGTTGGACGTGCGGCTGGGGGTTGGGTCAGGCGGCTGTTTCCTGGTCTTCGTCCAGGAGGTTGATCAGCGGGAGCAGCCAGCCCGCGTGGACGGGACCCATCGCGGTGTCCAGTTCGGACGGGGTGGGGAGGCGGTCGAGCAGGGTGGTCGGGGACAGGAGCTGTTGCAGGGCGTGCATGAGCAGGTTGGCCATCGAGTAGCTCGGGTCGGTGGTCAGGGCGCGTTCGAGGGCGATGGTGGCCAGGACGCTGTCGCCCGTGCGCCAGGAGGCCATGGCCAGCAGGGACGCGGCCGGTGGGGTGAAGCGTGGCTCCAGGCGGCGGGTGAGGTCTTTCCAGAGGGCGGCGTGGGTGTCGCCGGCGAGGGTCCAGGCTTCGTCGCGGACTCTGATCACCGCCAGGTCGAGGCCCAGTCTGGCCGCTTCGGCGTCGTCCAGGCGGCCACCGGCGGCGTGGGTGGCCAGGGCGGCGCGGACTCTTACCAGGCCCCGGGTGACGAACTGCTGGGCGAACGCGTTCACGTCCGTCGCCTCCATCAGCCGGGCTCGGAACTCGGCGACGACCTCCGCCGTGGCGCGGCGCATCGACACCCGGACGGGGCCGGTGAGCGGGGCGATGGTGCGTTCCAGGCTCTGGCGGTCGGGCAGGGCCACCAGGCCGTGCACGGTGGCCTCGGCGGCGATCTGGCTGGTCGAGGTGTCGTACGGAGTGCCTTCGGGAGGGCAGCACTGGGGCACGTCGCACACGTACGACCAGTAGCGGCCGCCCTCGGCTCTCAGGGCCTCGTCCACGCCGACACCTACCCGGGCGGCCAGTCGACGGGCCTCGTCCACGGCGGGGGTGACCCGGTCTCCAGTGCCGTAGCCGATCAGGATGATGTGGGTGATGGCCTCACGATGGAACAGCGCCGACAAAGGCTCCAGCGTGCCCGGCGGAAACGGTAGTGGCCAGCGGGTCGCCAGCTTGGCCTGGCCCCGGGCGAGACCGAGCACGATGAGGCTGTCGACCGGGTGGAACCCCACGAGGTAGGGCACCGCTGCGAGGACGTCGGTGGGGCTGGTCAGGGTCAGGCAGGGCTCGGAGGCGTTGGTCGTCATGAGGCATGAGGGTGCCTGGACGGAGGGGGTCCCGGATGCGCCGAACCGCGTTCTGGGGATAACGGAACGTCAGGGGGTGGGAGTTGGGGCCAGGCGGTCGCGGACGAACAGGGCCGCCCCCGCCACCCCCGCCGGCATCGCCACGACCGCCACAAAAGGCACCAAGAACAGCAAGAACACCACCACCCCGAACCCCAAGGCCCCCGCCTTGTTCCCCCGCAGCAGCGCGAACCGCCCCTTACGCCCCATCCCCCGCCGTTCCAGCGCCAGCGTGGTCAGCTCCACCGTCAGGAAGAACCCGGACACCATGGCCCCCAGCACCGGCACCACCGTCTGCCCGACCACCGGCACGAATCCCAGGAAGAACAGCGGCACGGTGAAAAGCAGCACATAGCCCAGCGTCACCAGACTGTCCCGCAGAGACCGAGGCAAGGTACGCCACCACGGCTGCTCCTCCGCCCCCGGCAGCGGATCCACCGTGGCGGACAGTTTCTCGTAGAACGGCTCCCCGATCGCCAGCGTGAGCGCCGTGAAGGTCAGCACCGCCAGCGCCAGCCCGCCGAGGACCAGCGCGATCCCGATCAGCGTACGGAAGAGGTCCCGCCACCCCCACATGTCGGCGAACGGCGTAAGAAATTCCGCCATATCCGACGCGTTCGTGCCGAGGAAGATCAACGCCACCACGTACACGACAAAGGCCAGCAGCGCCGGGATCAACCCGAACAGCCACCACCGGCCATTCTTGGCGACCCAGCCCACACCCTGAAGGAAGAAGCCGACGCCCGCCAAGAAGTCGCGTACTGATCGCATGCCCGGCACGCTAGCGCCAGAACGACGTCACCGCGTAGCCCAGTTCGCCGAAAAGGTCGCGGATCAGCGGCAGCGAGATGCCGAGCACGTTGCCGTGGTCGCCCTCGATGCCCTCGACGAACCAGCCGCCCCGCCCCTCGATGCTGAACGCCCCGGCCAGGCCCAGCGGCTCGCCGGTGTCGGCGTAGGCGGCTATCTCCTCGTCGGACGGCATGCCGAAGCGGATCACGGTGCTGGCCACCTCGGCCACCTGCCGGCCGGCGGGGACGTCGATGACGCAGTGGCCGGTCACCAGGCGTCCGGTCCGGCCGCGCATCATCCGCCACCGCTCGACGACCTCCTCGGCCGTGGCCGGCTTGCCGTACGGCCTGCCGTCGAGCTCCAGGATCGAGTCGCAGCCGATGACCAGGCCCTCGTCGAGCCCGCTCGCGACCGCCGACGCCTTGGCCTTGGCGAGCTCAAGGGCGAGCGCGGCGGGCGAGTAGGCGGTGTATGGCTCCTCGTCGACGCCGCTGACGATCACCTTGGGGTCGAGTCCGGCGCTGCGGAGCAGGGCCAGCCGGGCAGGGGACGCTGAAGCCAGGATGATCACCGCACCAGCTTACCGTTCAGCGGTCGAAGTTCGGCTGGCCGGGTAGGTCCATGGAGTCCCCGTCGAAGATCGCGCCGAGCAGCTCGGCCAGCTCGGCGGGGAGGGTGGCGCTCTCCTGGTTCAGGACGTCGGCGACGGCCCCGGCCTCCATCCGCCCGCGAGTCGCCCGCCCGGCCAGCAGCGACATGATCATGGGCGCGATCAGCGGCAGCAACCTCATGATCGTGCGGCCGTCGACCCCCACCAGCCGTGACAACCCGTCGGCCGCCTGCTCGGTGCCCTGCCCGCCGAGTACGTGCCCCAGGATGCTCTGCCCGTCACGCGACAGCGACGCCACGTCGCCGTTGAACGGGTCGGCGTCCACATGGTCGTCGAGGGCGGCGCGCAGCGCCTCCGCACCTTCAGGGTGCGCGGCGTTGCGCGCCAGGCCGCCGATGATGGTGCCGGACACCGTCGTGAGCACGATACGGGCCGTTGCGGTGTCCGTGCCGAGCAGCCCGGCGACCTCCTCCAGCCCGGCATCGCCGAGCTCTGCGAGAAGCTCGTCGTTGAGTGTCACATCGGAGACCTGCCCGGCGCGGCCTCAATTTACGTTACGGGCTTGCCCAAGTCCCCGGAAAGCCCGGCGGCGGCGTAGGCGCTCGCCTCGTCCAGCGTCTCGTGCTCCAGCAGGGCGGCGACGATGGCGTCGAGCTTGTCGCGGTTCTCGCCGAGGACGCGCAGCGCGCGCTCGTAGCACTCGTCCACGATCCGCCGCGCCTCCTCGTCGACGGTGGCGAGCATGGCGGGCGAGGCCTGCGGCGGCTGGCCGTCGCTGGGCAGGATGGTCAGCGGCCCGACCTTCTCCGACATGCCCCAGCGCCCGACCATGCCACGGGCGATCATGGTGACCTGCTCCAGGTCGTTCTCGGCGCCGGTGGTGATCACGCCGAACACCACCTGCTCGGCCGCCATCCCGCCGAGCGCGCCGGTGATGCGCCCGCGGAGATACTGCTCGTCGTAGGCGTAACGATCGGTGTCGGGCGTGGACAGCGTGACGCCCAGCGCCCGCCCGCGCGGGATGATCGAGATCTTCCTGACCGGGTCGGCGCCCGGCTGCAGCATGCCGAGCAGCGCGTGACCGGCCTCGTGGAAGGCGGTCCTGGTGCGCTCCTCCTCCGGCATCACGATGCTGCGCGCCGCGCCGAGCTGCAGCTTCTCCAGCGCGTCGGCGAAGTCGGCGATGCCGACCTTCTCCTTGCCGCGCTTGGCGGCCAGGAGCGCGCCCTCGTTGACGAGGTTCGCCAGGTCGGCGCCGGTCATGCCGGGCGTGGTCTTGGCGATCTGGTCGAGGCTGACCTCGCCGTCGAGCGGTACGCTCCTGCTGTGTACGGCCAGGATCGCGGTACGGCCGGCGGCGTCGGGCAACCCCACCTGCACCGTGCGGTCGAACCGGCCCGGCCGCAGCAGAGCCGGGTCGAGGATCTCCGGCCGGTTCGTGGCCCCGATGACGATGACGCCCTCGACGCCGGAGAAGCCGTCCATCTCGGTGAGGATCTGGTTGAGCGTCTGCTCGCGCTCATCGTGCCCGCCGATGCCGCCGGCGCCGCCCCTGGCCCGGCCGATGGCGTCGATCTCGTCGATGAACACGATCGAGGGAGCGACCTTGCGCGCCTCCTCGAACAGGTCGCGTACCCGTGACGCGCCCACGCCGACGATCATCTCGATGAACTCCGACGCGCTGGCGGAGAAGAACGGCACGTTCGCCTCACCGGCCACGGCGCGGGCCAGCAGGGTCTTGCCGGTGCCGGGAGGACCGGCGAGCAGCACGCCCTTGGGCAGCTTGGCGCCGAGCCTGCGGTATTTGTCGGGGTCCTTCAGGTAGTCGACGACCTCGACGAGTTCGTTCTCGACCTCGTCGATGCCCGCCACGTCCGCGAACGTGGCCCGCATCTGACCCGCTTCGACCGGCTTGGCCGCCTTGGACCGGCCGAGGCCGCTCAGCCCGCCGCCGCCCATCATGCTGGCGCCGCGGCGCATGACCCAGATCCAGAGTCCGGCCAGCAGCAGAACGGGGAGCAGGGAGAGCAGCAGGTTGACGAAGAAGCCGCGCCCGCCGTTGATCGGGTCGGCCTTGATGTTGACCCCGGAGCTCTCCAACTGCTGGTAGAGCTGGTCGTTGTTGGCGAAGGCGGGGATCTCCGTCTTGAACTTCGTGTACGACTTGTTGCCGCTGTCGGGATCCTTGGCCGCGGCCCGCAGATCGCCCTCGACCGACAGGCCCGTGGCGTAGATGTCCTTGACGTTCTTCGAGGTCACCTGCTTGGTGAACTCGGTGTAGGACACCGTCTCGACGGAGCCGGAGTCGAAGAAGGACGAGACCAGGAAGAACGCCGCGTACACGACGAGCAGCGTGACGACGAAGCGCCACCAGTTGATCTTCGGGCGACCACCGCCGGACGAGCCGGGCAGCCCTTCCGCGCGCCAGGGCGGCTTGGGCTTGTCTCTGTCAGGCGCCTGCGGCTGTCCTGAGCGTTTGTCAGGCGCCTTCGGCTGACCTGGGCGTTCCACGGCGTCACTCCCCCATATCGCCGTACATGATCTTCTAGCCTAGAACACGCACCCCGGAAACCACGCGCGTGATGTCACGCCACCTGGTCCGCTGCGACTCCGGCACTGTCACGAACGCCAGCCCCGGCTTGGCCATTCCCCCGTCGAGCACGACCACGGCCGCCCGCGAGACGTGCTTGCCGTACCTGACCTGGTAGGCGAGCAGCCAGCCGCGCTTGATCGGCTGGGAGACCAGCCAGCGGATCCGGGCGCCCTTAGGGTGGTGGTTGAGCGTCCAGCGGGCGGCGAGCAGCGCGGTGTCACGCGCCGACTTCTGCTCCTCGATCGGGAGCGGGCAGGTGACGAGCATGCCCCGCTGGTTCGAGCCGCGCTTGAGCGGGAGCACCTGCTTGCTGGTGAACGGCGCCGCGCGATGCGCCTTCCACGGCTTGCCGAGCCTGGGCACGATCAGGCCGGTCCGCCGGTCCTTGATCACTCCCTTGCCGGGCTTGGTCATCTTCAGCCGCGCGACCTTCTTCGGCAGCTTGGGGACCCGGGGGTCGGCGTACAGGGCCTCCATGGCGGTGTATCCGGGCGCGATGGTCGAGCCGGGAGTCGGTGTGGCGCGGGGAGCGGCCGCCTCGGCGGAGTCCACCGGCGAGGGAGACACCGACGGCTCCGACGAGGCTGTGGCGGGGGGCGGCGCGGACGAGGTCGGCACGGTCGATGGCGCGGCAACCGGCCGTGCGGCGACCTCGTCCGGCCGCGACGGGAGCAGCATGACCAGCGTGACAGTGACGACCGCCACCGCGGTCACGACTGCGAGCCCCCGGTATACATCCCGCATCCGCAGATCGCCGATGCGGGATCGCCTGGGTGAAGAAACAGGGGTTCCCGGCCTGGCAGCAGTTCTCACACGGGAACCTTCGGTCCCATCATCCCCATCGAGCACGATCGGGAGCGTACGACAAATCCCGCCATTCCGCTTATGAAGCGGCCGAAGTGTCATCATGGCTTCGTGGAACAGGTGGAGCTCCGATTCGACCCGGCCTCGCAAGCCTCCCAAACGCACACGAATCTCTCCGCGTTACGGCACGACGGCAGCGGTCTGTGGCTGGCCGGGGACGAGACCGCCACCATCGAGCATCTGGCCTGGACCGGCGTGAACTACGCGGGTCAGCGCACCTTCCGGCTGGCCGACTACGTAGGGCTGCCCGCGGGACCCGAGGACGAGGCGGACATCGAGGGCCTGGCCAGGGCTGACGGCCACCTGTGGGCCGTCGGCTCGCACAGTCTCAAGCGCCGCCGGATCAAGTCGGCCAAGGACCCGGCCAAGGCCGTCAAACGGCTGGCGACCGTGGTCCGTGAGGAGAACCGCTTCATCTTGGTACGCCTGCCGCTCAACCCAGCCACCAACGCCCCGCTGCCGGGCGCGATCCTCTCGGGCCGGGACAACATCGCCGCCCATCTGGAGGACGACCCGCACCTCGCGCCGTTCCTCGCGCTGCCCGGCAAGGACAACGGCCTCGACATCGAGGGCATCGCGGTGCTGGACGAGCGGGTCTACCTGGGGCTCCGTGGCCCGGTGCTGCGCGGCTGGGCGGTGGTCCTGGAGATCAGGCCCGTCGAGAGCCAGCCGGGCCGGCTGCGGCTGCGCGAGCCGTACCGCAAGCACTTCCTGGACCTGGGCGGGCTGGGCGTGCGGGACCTGTGCCCGTACGGCCGCGACGTGCTACTGCTGGCCGGACCGAGCATGAGCCTCGACGGGCCGGTGCGCGTGCTGCGCTGGCGGGTCCACAGGGCGGGCGAGGTGGTCGCGGCGGACGAGCTGGAGACGGTCGCCGAGCTGCCGTACGGCATCGGCTGCGACCACCCCGAAGGGCTGGCCGTGCTGGCGGACGGCAGGCTGATGATCGTCTACGACAGCCCGTCGCCCGCCCGGATCACCCCGGCGGGCGGCGTCCTGGCCGACGTGATCGAAATCTAGCGCCCGTCGCGACCGTCCGTCACAACCGCCCTGATCGAGAGGTGGCGCCCGTCACGACTGGGCGACCCGCCCATACAGCCACGGCGCGTCGGCGACGAATGTGCACGACCCCGGCTCGATCTCGGTGAACCCGGCGTCCCGCACCACGGGCAGCCCCGCGGCCACCTTCGCCTGGAAGTCGCCCGCCGCCGCGGTGCGCACCGTCACGGTAAGCCCGGCCGCCCGCCACGCGGCGCGTTCGGCCTCGTCGCTGGCCCACCAGGCGAGCTGGGCGGCGTGCCCGGCCTGGGCCATGGCCTTGCCCGCCGACATGGCGAGCCCGGGGTTGGCCCACAGGATCGGCGGCTCGGCGGGCGCGAGGTCGCCGGTGTCGGTCAGCTCGGTGCCCGACACCTGCAACCGGGCGAGGTCTCTGGGCCAGTCGTCGAGCGGCACGGGCGGGTGCACGCGCACCTCGGCCGTACGGTGCTCGATGGTACGGCCGGGCAGCGCCAGCGCCCGGCGCCACTCGGCGCCCCTGGCCCGGCGCACGACCTTGCGGATCTTGCCGGTGGACTGCCAGGCGTGCAGCTCCGCACCCCACTCCCCGGGGTCGTCGAGCAGGCTCAGCACGGCCGTCGCGGCCGCCTCCAAAGCGTCGGTACGCTCCGGCGGCGTCGCTCTCTCGATCCTGACCACCAGCGGCAGGACCATCAATTCTGCGTCACTCATCGCCCTTTAGCATGCCCGATGGCCAGGGACATGCCGGCGGCCAGGAGGCAGAGGGCGCCGGAGACGTACCAGGCCAGGTCGTAAGCGCCCAGGTGGTCGCGGGTGAGCCCGGCGCCCACGGCGGCGAACGCGGCGCCGACCTGGTGCGAGCCGAACACCCAGCCGAACACGACCGCGCCGTCCGCCCCGTAGATCCGGCGGCACAGCGCCACGGTCGGCGGCACGGTCGCCACCCAGTCCAGCCCGTAGAACACGATGAAGATCAGCATGCTGGGCTGGGTCGTGGCCGCGAACAGCCCCGGCAGCACCATCAGCGACAGCCCGCGCAGCCCGTAGTAGACGCCGAGCAGGATCTTCGGATCCACCTTGTCGCTGAGCCAGCCGGAGGCGACCGTACCCGCGATGTCGAAGATCCCGATCACCGCGAGCAGCCCCGCCGCGACCGGCTCGGCCATGCCGTGGTCGTGCGCGGCGGGGATGAAGTGGGTGCCGACCAGGCCGTTCGTGCTGGCGCCGCAGATGGCGAAGCCGCCCGCCAGGAACCAGAACGCCCGGGTCCGCGCCGCCGACCTGAGCACCGTGAGCGCCCGCACGGCCGCGTTCTGGTGGACGGGCAGGGTACGGACCGTGCCGGGCTCCGCCCCCAGCGCCGTGGTGCCCACGTCCTCCGGATGGTCGCGCATCAGCCACCACACGAACGGCACCACCGCCAGCGCGGCCCCCGCCACGGTCAGCGAGGCCACCCGCCACCCCGGCCCCTCGGCCAGCTGGGCGAGCACCGGCAGGAAGATCAACTGGCCGGTGGCGCCGGCCGCGGTGAGCAGGCCGGTGACGACACCACGGTGCTTGACGAACCACCGGTCGGTCACCGTCGCCACGAACACCAGCGCCATGGACCCCGTACCCAGCCCGACGAACACGCCCCAGAACAGCAGCAACTGCCAGCTCGCCGTCATCAGCACCGTGAGCCCGCTGCCGATGGCCACCAGCAGCAGCGCGAGCGACACCACCCGCCGCATCCCGAACCGGTCCATCAGGGCGGCCGCGAACGGCGCGGTCAGGCCGTAGAGCACCAGGTTGACCGACACCGCGAGCGAGATCGTGCCCTTGGTCCAGCCGAACTCCGCCTGGAGCGGCGTGATCAGCACGCCGGGAGTGGCACGGAACCCGGCCGCGCCGAGAATGGCCACGAACGCGACGGCCGCGACGAACCAGGCCCGATGCAGCCGCCTGGTCCGGGGGGTGGTGCTTATGGTCATCCGCTAATCCTGATTTATCCGCACCTATGGCCGCGAGTGGCCGGATAGCCAATATGTGAAAGAATTCGGCCATGGCCCATCGCGTCGCGGTCCTCGTTCTCGACCACTTCGCCCCTCTCGACCTGGGCGTTCCCGGCCAGGTCTTCTGGTCGGCGGAGTCGGCGACCGGCGAGAAGCTCTACGAGGTCGTCACCTGCTCCCCCGGCCGCCGGCCTGTGCGCTGCTCGGCCGGATACAGCGTGCTGCCCGACCACGACCTGGACGTCCTGGACACAGCCGACACGGTCCTGGTCCCCGGCATCCACGCGGGCCGGGCGATGAAGGACGGCACGATCCAGCCCTACCTGCGCGACGCCCTGCACGGCCACAAGCGGATCATGTCGATCTGTACGGGGGCGTTCGTCCTGGCCGCCGCGGGCCTGCTGGACGGCCGCCCCGCCACCACGCACTGGCGCGAGGCCGCCCACTTCGCCCAGCTGTTCCCCAAGGTCGACCTGGATCCCTCGGTGCTGTTCATCGACGACGGCGATGTACTCACCTCGGCGGGCGTGGCGGCCGGACTGGACCTCTGCCTCCACGTGATCAGACGCGACTACGGCACCGAGGTGGCCAACCGGGCGGCCCGCCGCTGCGTCATGCCTCCCTGGCGCGACGGCGGCCAGGCCCAGTACATCGACCGCCCCTTCCCCGACCCGACGGGCACCAGCACCGCCCCGACCCGCACGTGGATGCTCTCCCACCTGGACAAGCCACTCGACCTGGACG
The DNA here is from genome assembly GCF_044460705.1 of Nonomuraea sp. NPDC050022. Lineage (NCBI taxonomy): Bacteria > Bacillati > Actinomycetota > Actinomycetes > Streptosporangiales > Streptosporangiaceae > Nonomuraea > Nonomuraea sp. NPDC050022. Next base: position 130,938 of record NZ_JBITKE010000009.1, on the reverse strand, counting down.
CCCTGGCCGGACACGCGAAAATGAGCGTCCGCACCTTCACCAGACGCTTCCGCGAGGAGACCGGCCTGAGCCCATCACGCTGGCTGACCAAACAACGAGTCGACCACGCCAGACACCTCTTGGAGACAACGGACGCGGGAGTGGAGGAAGTAGCCCGCCGAGCGGGCTTCACCACCACGGTCTCCCTCCGCCAACACCTCCACGCCGCAGTCGGCGTCGCCCCACTGACCTACCGCCACACTTTCCGCCGCTAGGACGGCGTCCGTCCTGGGGCCCCTCCTTGGGCCCTAGCCACCACGGACCGCCTTCTTCCACTCCCCCGGAGGGGCCTCCCTCTCGAGGAGCCCAGCCACCACGGACGTCTTCTTCCGCGCCCTCGGAGGGGTCACCACAGACCGCTTTTCTCTCTCCGGAAGGGGTCTCCCTCCCAAGGACCCCAGCCACCGCGGCCCGCGTTCTTTCCTCCCCCGGAGGGGGGTCTCCCCCCAAGGACCTCAGCCACCACGGACCGTCATAGGGACCGAGACGGCTGCCCGCTACGGAAGCCACGGTCAACAAGACGCACGTATCGGCGCCCGACCCCGTGCGGGTTCAGCGGGCGTTTTCCTGGAGGCCCTCAGCCACGTGCGGTGGGTGGCGGTGGGTGTGGCTTGCCGTAACGGATGGAAGGGGTTTGTCCGGCCCGCAACAAAGCGGGTGCGGCTTGCCGTAACGGATGGACGGGTTTGTCCGGACCGTAACAAAGCGGATTACTCGAATAGGTCTGGTTGCTCGCGGGTGATCTGGTCGTGGAGGGGCTGGTAGTTGATCCAGCCGACCAGGTCGTTGCCGATCTGCTGGTGAGTCAGGGCCGCGTTGTCCGGCGAGATGGGCACCACCTGCCCGGCCGCCTGCGCGACGAGCTGCACCTGCGCCGAGCGTTCCATCGTGATGAACCACCACGCCGCCGCGTCCACGGTGTCGCCCACCGTCAGCAGCCCGTGGTTGCGCAGCACGACGGCCTTGTTGCCGCCCAGCGCGGCGGCGATGCGCTTGCCCTCCTCCAGGTCCGTCACCACGCCCGTGTAGTCGTCGAAGAGCGAGACGTCCTCATAGAAGGCGCAGGCGTCCTGCGTGATCGGCTCGATGACCCGCCCGAGTGCCGACAGCGCGCGCCCGTAGACCGAGTGGCTGTGCGCGGCCGCCACCACGCCGGGCCGCGCCTGATGCACCTGCGAGTGGATGGCGAAGGCCGCCTCGTTGACGGGGTAGCGGCCCTCGACCACCTTGCCCTCGTGGTTGACGAGGATCAGATCGCTCACGCGCACGTGCTTGAACGACATGCCGAACGGGTTGACCCAGAAGTGGTCGGTCAGCTCGGGGTCGCGGGCGGTGATGTGTCCCGCGACGCCCTCCTCGAAGCCCAGCTTGCCGAAGACGCGCAGCGCGGCGGCGAGCCGCTCCTTGCGATGGCGCCGTTCCTCCTCGACCGTCTCGAACGTCGGCGGCAGGCGAAAGATCAGGTTCTCCGGCATGAGCCCTCCTCAGAGTCCGGGATCAGGTTAACCGAACCAGGTTCTGACAGCCTCGTCCAGCGAGTCGTCCGGGGTGCCCGCCCAGGCCACGTACCCGTCCGGGCGGATCAGCAGCGCGTCGGCGGGCGGCGCCGCGCACGTGGCCGTGACCACGTCGATCCGGCCGTCCCACACGTCCTTCCGAACGCCTCCCGCCAGGTCGAGCAGCAGCGGCCGCCCCTCCCGCATGAGCGTGGCGAGGGGCACCGGCTCCAGCTCCAGGTCGGGTACGAAGTGGCCGGTCAGCGGATGCGCCGGGGCGCCCATGGGATAGGTGACATCCGCGCCAGACATGAGCGCAGATATCCGGCCACGTGCGCTCTTGTCGTGGAGCAACTCGCCGAACACCTCGCGCAGCGCCGTCACCTCCGGCCCCGGCGACATGAGCGCGAGCTGGGCCTTGCTGTGCATGGTGACCCGCTCGGCGGCCAGCCGTCGCTCCCGGTCGTAGCTGTCGAGCAGACCGGGCGGCGCCGCGCCGCGCACCGTGGCCGCCAGCTTCCAGCCGAGGTTGGCCGCGTCCTGGAGACCCAGGTTCAGCCCCGGCGCCCCGACCGCGGAGTGCACGTGGGCGGCGTCCCCGGCCAGCAGCACCCTGCCCGCCCGGAAGCGGTCAGCCATCCGGGTGTTGCGCCCGCTGAGGCGGCGCAGCAGGTGCGGCCCCGGACCGGGCGGGGTGGCCAGCACGATGTCAACGCCCAGCACTCTGGACAGGCTCTCGCGCAGCTCGCCGAGCGTCATCTCGACGTCCTCGCCGGGATCGTCGCTGTCCCACTCGACGCAGCTGATCGTCAGAACCTCGGGACTCATGGGCAGCAGGGCGTACGCGCCGCGCTCGGTGCGGTGCCAGGCGTAGAGGGCGGTCGTGCCCACGCCGGGCAGCTCCAGCTCGGCCCGGTCCATCCGGATCGTCGCCTCAGGTAGGACGACGTGGGCGGCCCGCGAGATGACGGAGAAGGCGTTCACACCGGGAAAGCCGATGCCGGCCTGCTTCCTGACCGTGCTGTGGGCGCCGTCGCAGCCGACCAGGTAGCGGGTGCGCAGCTGCTCGCCGCCGTCTAGTTCGAGCGTCACGCCGGCCTCGTCCTGGGTGAACGAGGTCAGCTCCCGCCCCCGCCTGATCTCCACGCCCAGCTCGCGGGCCCGATCCTCGAACAGCTCCTCCAGGCGGGCCTGCTTGATGCCCATGGCGTAAAGCGTGTTGCCCTCGATCTCGGCCAGGTCGAGCGGCAGCGCGCCGAACAGGAACATCGGGATCGGTCGCGGCGGCTCGGCGACATCCAGGAAGCGCCGGTAGAGGCCACGCTGGTCGAGCAGCCTGACGACCTGCCCGACGATGCCGTTGGCCTTGGGCGCCTGGCTCCGCTCCGGCAGGCGCTCCAGCACGATCGGCCGCACTCCGGCCAGGGCCAGCTCACTGGCCAGCATCAGCCCGTTGGGGCCACCACCGGCGATGACGACGTCCGCGGTCATTGGGGCTCTCCTTGCGCGGTTGGGTCGGGCACTCGGATGGCAAGCGGGTCAGACAGGCCGGTGGCGAGCGGGTCGGGCAGGCCGGTGGCGAGTTGGCGCATCGCCTCTTCGATCAGGGGAAGGAGCGGCACCGCGGGCTCGACGAGCAGCCAGTGGCGGACGGCGGTCTGCGTGGCCGTGATCACCGCGGTGGCGACCAGCTGCGGGTAGAGGTCGCGTTCGTGGTCGGTGCCGGTGCGCTCGGCGACGGCCGCGGCCAGCTCGGCGTCGGCGGAGAAGAGCACCCGCAGCGACTCCCCCTCCATGGCGGGCGCGCTGGTCAGCAGCCGCAGGGCGGCCCGCATCTCAGGGCTGGGCGCCTGCATGGTCCGCTCCGCGTTCTCCCACGGCGCCAGCATGGCCCGCCTCACCGCCTCCCACAGCGGCTCGCCCGGCGGCCTGTCGCGCAGCACCCGCGCCGAGTGCCTGGTCCGGTCGACGTGGCGGGCGGCGAGCGCCTCCCATTTGCTGGAGAAGTAGTTGCTGAACGTCCGCGGCGACACCCCCGCCGCCTCGGCGATGTCCTCGACCCGCACGTTGTCCAGGCCGCGCTCCATGGCGAGCTGGAGCGCGGCGGCCATCAGGGCGTCGCGGGTCGCCTGCTTCTTTCGTTCGCGTAGCCCGGTCATGCCCCCAGAGTACAGAACTTTGCTGGCTCAGCAAATTTTCTGACTCCGCAACTTTCCGACACCCCTCCAGCGCGGCCGGGGAGCGCCACAAGCCCCTGAGCCAAAGGCGTCATCTTCCGCCACAAAGGATTCGGGAAAGGGCCTTCCCGAACACCAACGTGAATAAATCTCACCGCCACCGTCCATGTCACACTCGGCACTCTCGGCATTCCCAAGGACATAACCACCCACCCACCTCGTCCTTTGGCAAACGCGAAGAGAACACGCAATACTCTTGCGATCTTCAGCTAGGATCAGGTGGCGGTTCATTAAACCGCCCCGAGTTACGCTTTATAAGCACATGGGCGAACTATGCACACATTGCCTTGATGTCCATTTTGTTCGCATGTGCAGGCGATCCACAGAAGAATGAGACAGGCGCGCTAACCAGCTCGGCCGCTTCGGAGTTGGCGCCTGGGGGCCCGAACAGCCAGTCAGTACCACTACGAAGATCGAAAGGCAGCGTCTTGAATTCTCTGTGGTTCCCTGAAGGAGTCAGGTAACTCGGGCGGGCGTGGCCTGGCCCGGGCTGTTCCCGTGCTCGATGTGTATGAGCACGGGGGTGGCTTTGGCGTGGTGGAAGCCGGTCCGATGGTGAGAATTCCTGACATGCCCTGTCCGGTACGGCTGGTGCCGTCCCGGCTTGGGTGCATGGCCCGCCGGACGCTGTCCACCGCCGGTGGGCGGTGGGGCGGGCACCGTGCGCCGGTCGGGCACACGGCTGGACGTCATCGAGTTGTTTCGTGAGTTGGCCGGGGTACGGGTGGGCCGTTTCGGGGTGGGGCGCCTCTTGGCTCTGTCGCGTGCTGCCGGGCGGGGGTGCAGATCGGTTCGGGTACGGCGGGCGCGGCGGGCCGCCCGGGTGAGCCTGCGCGTTCGGCGGGCGCGGGCGACATTCCTCTCCACGACGGCGTGGAGGGTGCGCACCCCGGTGGAACGGTGGGTGCGGGTGGCGTGCTGGCCGAGCAGGCCGCGGGAGACGATCCGCTCGGCCGCTGCCCAGTCCCGGTCACAGGACAGGCCGCAGGCCGGGCAGTAAGCCCACCTCCAGCCCTTGTCAGCGAGCCGGTCGGGGGCCGGGCAATGCCGGAGCACCGACGTGCCGTCCCCGCACCGGGGGCAGTACCGGGAAGTGCCACGCGCCGCGACCGTGACCACCGCGATGGCGTACTTGGCCGCCAGATGCCGGATCGCCTCGACGATCTGCCCGCGTACCTGCCCCGACAGTCGCGTGTTCGCGCTGCCTCGGCGTCCGCGTGCTTCCAGGGTGGCCAGGTCTTCCAGGTAGATGACCGTCGTCCCGGCGGCCACGGCCTGGTCGACTGCCCAGCGGGCGGCTGACCAGGCCAGCGCCTTGTTCAGGTTGCGGATGCGCGCGCACAGCCGCTCATGTTCGACACCGATGACCTGGCAGGCCGCGCTCAACGCGGCGTAGCGGGGATCGGCGCCAGTCATGCCGGCCAGGAGTCGTTGCTGGTGCTTTATCTTGGCGGCCAGGTGCTCACGCTCGGCCCGCAGCCGGTGCAGCTTGGCCGACACACCGCTCGCATCGTAGAGCAGCGGCCGCCCATCGCCGATCACCCGGCTGCCGGAGATCACCCGCCCATCGGCCACAAGACGGCCCACCACACCGGTCAGCAGCCCGTTGACGCCCCAGTCGAAGCCGCACCCGATCACATGACCGGTAGCGGGTACGAAGCCGATCGGGATCTGGAACGGCAGATCGACGCGCACCCGACCCTTGGTCACCCGCAAGGTGGGGGCGCACAACCTCGCCTCCGGCGGCACGGTCGGCGGCAAGACGACAGACAGCACATGCCAGGCCCAGTCCCTGGCGGACGCGGGCGATTCGACCAGGGGAAGCCGCACCCGCAGCCGGGCGCCGTCATCGCCGGCGCGCTCCAGGGTGAGCAGTTGCCGGTCGGCCGCCGCCAGAACCACCTGCGCCGCAACGTTCGGCGGCTCCTCCAGTTCGGTCAGATCGGCCGGGAACACCTCATGCGCGTCGCGATACGCGCGAACCTGCCGGGTCCGGTTGCGGATGTCGGCCGCCGTCACCCCGTCCGGCAGCAGCGCACCCAACGCCTCCCATTCGGCATCGGTGCGCGCACCCGGGTTGTGCGGCCAGGTGGCCACGATCGCCGCCACCAGACGGCGCCGGTGCAGCGCCAGCCGCAACAGGCGGGCGGCCTGCTCCTGCGCGCACCGCAACACCCGATCACAGACGTACACGCCCGGCTCCGGACCCACACCCCAGCCCAGCCGCCGAACAGCCATCCAGCCCTTCGACGGCAACACCCGCCCGTCCAGCCCCACCCCGGACCCTAAAGCGTCCAGATCAGCCCTATTCCACCGGGCCACCACCAGACGGGCGGTCACATCGCGTGCCAGAGCGGTCAGCCAGGCCACCCGCCGCACCAGCAGCGCCTGCGCGACGACCTCACCGGTCGCCTCCACCACCGCCGTGTAAGCGGTGCAGGAGGCTGTCGCGGTGAGCCTACTCACCCACCGCCCCCATCATCGGGTCATGGGTGACCAGACGGCATCGACGCGTGGACCGCACGGCCTGAAGCCCAACCTGCACCCTGCCCACCCCCTGCCACCACAATGTGTGACCGCAACGCTACCAAGAGTTGGCGTCTTTGGATAGAACACGTGAGCGATACACGCCCGCCGAATAAGAGCAACGAGAAGATCATGGAGCTGACGCTCTCAGAGACGGCTCTGCTGGTCCGCTACCGAGCGGACGAGACGGCGAACGACACGGCCCGGATCAAGGAGATCTGCAACGAGAAGAAGCGGACCTGGGCGCAGTTCGCCCTCATCCCCGGCCTGGCTGTCGGCACCCTCGCGGCCATCGTCGGCGCGGCCATCGCCAGCCGCTTCCCCTGCTGGCGAGGGCCCTGGGCGGGAAGTACCGAGAGCTCCGATTGACGTGGCGGTGGAAACTAACTCGGCTCGGGCCATCCCCACTGCGGCACCTCTCGGAGCGGGTGGAGTTGGTCGTCGGTTTCGGCATGGGAGTTCTGCATCGCCACCTTCGACCCGAACTCCACATGCGACCGCAGAGCCTCCCGGAAAGGCGCGTCTTCCGGGAGTCCGGCCTGATCGGCGGCCGCCATGTACAGCTCGACGAACCGCTGCCGCTGTGCCTCACTGATCCCCAGCCCACGGTGCGCGTCGATCAGCCTGGAAAATCCACCCATTTCCCTGGAGAATGTGTCGGGGCCGCCGAAGGTCTCGGCCGTGAAAGCCGTCAGATGTGTCACGTGATGCGGAAGTCCTTCGCCGAACAATGGCTGGAGCAGCGGGTCGGACAAGACGCTTCCATAGAAGATGTCGATGAACCTGTGGAGCCCTTCTTGGCCGCCTGCGTGCTCAAAGAGAGTTTCCATGATTACATCATTACACGACCAGTCGCCCAAGCGCTAGGTAGCCTTCGAGGCCGCGGCGCGATCCCTCAGCAGGCCATCGGCGAGACGGAGTCCAGGCGGTGGAAGCTCCGGTTGAAGTAGACGAGACTCGGGCCGCCCCTCCGGGTACGGACCTGCTCGATCTCCACGAACAGCACGCTGTGCGACCCCATCGGCTTGCAGTCCTTCACCACGCCGATGACGGCCACTAACGCGTCCTTGAGCACCGGCACGCGCTGGCCGCGATCCCAGACGTTCCAGGTGAAGCGTTCGGCCATGGAGACCTCCGTCGCTCCGGCGAAGTGCAGCGCCAAGTCCTGCTGGTCACCGCCCAGAACGTTGACGCAGACCCGGCCGTTGGCCCAGAACACGTCGTGCATGGCGCTGCTGCGGTTGAGGCAGACCAGGATGGTCGGCGGGTCGTCGGTCACCGAGCAGACCGCGCTGACCGTGATGCCGCAGCGGCCGTTCGGACCGTCGGTCGTCATGATGTTGACGGCCGCGGGCAGATGCGCCATCGCCTCCCGGAAGTCGGCCTGCGAGGGGGTCTGATCGGGTTCTCTGACGGTCACGGCTTTGCTCCTCTCCGCCTTCGTCTTCCGTCTTCCGTCTTCCGTCTTCCGTCTTCCGTCTTCGGGTGAGTCCACGCATGTGGTGGGTCAGCGCATGTACAGGCCCGCTGTCGGCACCCCATTCGGGTGAGTCAGCGCATGTACAGGCCGCCGTTGGCGTCCCAGCACGCGCCGGTGACCGTGTCCGCCCGCTCGGAGGCCAGCAGCGCCACCATGTCGGCGATGAACTCGGGGCGGCCGAGCCGCCCGACCGGGATCGTCGCCTCGATCCGCGCGAGCTTGTCCGGGGCGACGCTCTCGCGAACCACGGGCAGGTCGAGGATGCCCGGCGAGACGGCGTTCACCGTCACGCCGCGCGGGGCCAGCTCGCGGGCGAACACTTTGGTGAGCGTGGCCACGCCGCCCTTGGCCGCCGCGTAGTGCGCGCCCGTCGCGGTGCCGCCGTTCTGCCCGGCGAGCGAGGCGATGTTGACGATGCGTCCATGGCCACGCTCGGCGAAGTAGGCGCCGAGGACCTGGCAGCCGAAAAATGTCCCGTCGAGGTTGGCGGCGACCACCGAGGAGAAGCCGTCGGGCTCGATGTCCATGAGCGGCTCGACCTTGGAGAATCCGGCATTGTTGACCAGGACGTGGATCGCACCCCAGCGCTCGACGAGAGTGTCACGCGCCCGTACGAAGGCGTTCTTGTCGCGCACGTCCAGGCCGAGCCCGATCGCCGACCGCCCGTCCGGGCCGAGTTCGATCGCCGCCCCTCCGTCCGAGGCGAGCGAGGCCGCGATCTCGGCCGCCGCAAGCTGATCGAGGTCGGTCACCGCCACGCGGTATCCGTCGCCGTGCAGACGGGCCGCGATGCACGCGCCCAAGCCGCGCGCCGCTCCCGTCACCAGCGCCACACGAGGAGAGCTCACAACAACCGTCCCGATGTCGTCACACTGTCCTGGCCACCGCCGAAGCGGCCGATCGTCCCGGTCATCGCGCATCACCCTCAACAGCGTCGGCGGGGACGGGCAGGGGGCGGCCGATACGCGCCTCGATCTTCATGTACCGCCAGAGGCCGTGCTCGCCGACCTGCACGGTACGGAACAGGTTGCAGGCCGCGACCACCGTCGCCTGCGCGGGCACGTCGGCCAGAACGTAGGAGGTCCAGGGCCAGGACGCGGACGGACCGACCATGTGGCGATCGTCATCGAAGGTGCCGAGAACGGTCACGCCAGGCAGCTCCGACAATTGCCTCAGCATGCTGACGAAGCCATCCCAGACCGGGCCGGCCTGTCCGGTCGGCAGGTCGAAGAAGTTCTGGTTGACGCCGATGCAGAAGAGCACCCGCAGCCTTTCCGGGGTGGTGGGCTGGGCCATGAGGATTCCTTAGAGATAGCCGGGAAAGGGCGGTACACCCATGAGGACCGCACCGGCGCCGTCGTACATGCCTTCCTGGAGGAAGGCGTGCTGCGGGACCACCGAGGCGTCGCGCAGGTAGCGCTGCATCGGGCTGCCGTCGGCGATGGCCGGGATGCCGCTCAGTTGATAGGCCGTACGCACGACCTCGAAGGAGGTCTTGGCGAGGTGGGCGGAGGCCAGGCGTAGCAGGCTGGCCTGGTTCGCGGTCGCCGGGTCGCCGGCCAGAACAGTTTCGTACACCTCGTGGGTGATCTCGTAGAGGAAGGCGCGCGCGGATCGCAGGTCGGCCTCCGCCCTGCCGACCGAGATGCGGTAGGTGGCGCGATCAGCCGGCTTCGGCGCGCCTGTGTAGCCGCCGCGGCCGCCGTTGCGGATGACGTGGTCGAGGGCGGCGCGGGCGACGCCGAGGCCGACGACCGCGAGCACCTGGGAGGCGTACGGGACGGTCGGGTAGCGGTACAACGGCTCGTCCACGGTCGATTGGCCCCCGCGCACGAACGTCCACTCAGGGGGGACGACGACGCCGTCGACCTTGAGGTCGTGGCTGCCGGTGCCGCGCAATCCGATGACGTCCCAGTTGTCGACGATCTCCACCTGTCCGGGGCGCAGCAGGGCCGTCAGGGGACGGCCGGCCTGCTGCTCGCCCGCGATGATGCCCACGCCGAGGATGTCGGCGCCCATGCAGCCGCTGGCGAACTTCCAGCGGCCCGAGACCTGATACCCGCCCTCGACGATGGCGGCGGGCTGCACCGGGAACAGGCCGCCCGCGAAGACGACGTCCGGCCCGTCTGCGTACAGCTCGGCCTGCGTCTCCAGCGGCAGCGCGGCCAGGTAGACCAGCGCGGACCCGAAGCTGGCGACCCACCCCGCCGAGCCGTCGATCATCGAGATCCGCTCGATACGGGCCAGGAAGTCGGCCGGGGGCAGCGCGTCACCACCGAAGCGCCTGGGGGTGCTCGCCCGGTAGATTCCCGCGCGCTTGAACTCGGCGATGATGTCGCCAGGAACATGGCGTTTCTCGTCGAATTCCGCTCGCCGTTCGGCCACTTTAACCAGGACCTCGTCAAAGGCGATTTCTTTCGCCGAATGTGGACCGGCAGAGGCCGGGGAATCCAACGTCCGCGCCATGGTAATTTCTCCTCGCATTGTCGGCCGGCAGGTCTTCCGCAGTGATCTCACGCTATGCGCGCCGAGATCGGCCGACAATTGGGAATTGGTTGGACGCCCTAGGGGATTTCCTTAGTCCACGCGCGGGGCGTTCCATCCCGCGCCGCAGGGGAGGCTGCCGCCGGGCGGCACCTCGATCAACATATGACCCACATCACACTCAGGTCCTGTCAGGAACCGGGGCGCTGTCTCGCTCAAGAGGCACAAGCGAACCGACAGGAGCAACACATGAAGCACCGCATCGTCGTCCTCGGCGCCGGCTATGCCGGGGCCTACGCGGCCGGGAACCTGGCCCGCCGGCTGTCCCCTGCGGACACCGAGGTCACCGTGGTCAACGCTGAGCCGGACTTCGTCCAGCGGCTTCGGCTGCACCAGTTCGCGGCCGGGCACGAGATCGAGACCCGGAAGCTCACCGACGTCTTCGCGGGCACGGGGGTACGGCTGCGCCTGGCCCGTGTCACCGCCATCGACCCCGAGCGCCAGGTCGTCGCCGTGGCCGACGCCGACGGCGGCGGCGAGCTCGGCTACGACACGCTCGTCTACGCGCTCGGTAGCCGCGTCGCCGACAGCGGCGTCCCCGGCGTGGCCGAGCACGCCTTCAATGTCGCCGGCCGGCCCTCGGCGCTGCGCCTGCGCGAGCGCCTGGACACCCTGGGCAGGCGGGGCGAAGGCGGGAGTGTGCTGGTCGTCGGCGACGGGCTGACCGGTATCGAGACCGCCACCGAGATCGCCGAAGCCCGGCCCGGCCTGTCGGTAGCGCTGATCGCCCGCGCCGAGCTGGGCGCCCGGCTCTCCGCCGGAGCCCGCGACCACCTGCTCCAGGTCTGCGACCGGCTGGGCGTCACCGTCCTGGAGCACACCAGCGTAGAAGCCGTCGAAGCGACGCGGGTGGTGTGCGCCGACGGCACCGCCCTGGCATCCGACGCGACCGTGTGGACGGCCGGGTTCGCGGTCAACCCCATCGCCGCCGCCGGCGGGCTGGAGGTCACCGAGAACGGGCAGATCATCGTTGATCGCACCATGCGGTCGGTCTCGCACCCGAACGTCTACGCCGCCGGCGACAGCGCCTACGCCATCGGCGACAACGGCCGGCCGCTGCCGATGTCCTGCGCTTCGGCCGGATACACCGGCCGACAGGCCACGGACGCGATCGTGGGACGCCTGTCCGGCCGCAAGATTGCGCTCACCAAGCTGGTCTACCCGGGCAACCACATCAGCCTCGGGCGGCGGGACGCGATCCTGCAGACGGTTGACGACGAAGCGCGAGCAAAGCCGAAGTATGTGGGCGGCCGGAAGGCCGCGCGGGTCAAGGCGGGCATCCTCAAGATCTCGCTGTGGGGCATCTCGCACCCGACCTTCGGCCTGCCCAAGCGCAAGCTCCGCCTGGCCACCACGCCGGATGCGTCCGCCGAGAAGGCGTTCGCGTAGCCGCCTAGGGTGGTCCGCGTGGACAGCAGCGCCACTGATCGCTTCGACACCAGCCGGTTCGAGGCCAGCCGGAACCGGCTGGCCTCGCTGGCGTACCGGCTGCTGGGCTCCGCCGCCGACGCCGAAGACGCCGTGCAGGACGCGTTCCTGCACTGGCAGGCCGCCGACCGGCAGCGGATCAAGGTGCCGGAAGCGTGGCTGACCAAGGTCGTCACCAACCTGTGCCTCGATCGGCTCCGCTCGGCACAAACCCGCCGCGAACGCGCCGTCGGCGCCTGGCTGCCCGAACCGCTCTTCGACGGCGACCCGATGCTCGGCCCGGCCGACACTTTCGAGCAGCGCGAATCGGTCTCCCTGGCCGTACTGACTCTCATGGAGCGCCTGTCACCCTTCGAGCGGGCCGTCTACCTCCTGCGTGAAGTGTTCTCCTACAGCCACGCCGAGATCGCCGAGATCCTCGACATCACCGAGTCCGCAAGCCAGCAGCACCTCCACCGGGCCCGGCGCCGTATCACCGCCGCGCGCCGCCGTGGCGGCATCGAAGTCGACCAGGTATCCACCCGCAGGATCGTCGAGGAATTCCTCGCCGCCGCCTCCTCGGGCCGCACCGAACGGCTGGTGGCGCTGCTCACCGACGACGCGATCGCGATCTCCGACGGCGCCGGCCTGACCGCGAGGCTGCTGCGGTACGACACTCCGCAGCGCATCGCCGCCGTCGCACGGGCCGGCTTCAAACCCACACCCGCGAAACGCCGATTCGCCGGCGGCACGCCGGCCATCCACTACGCGCTCGTCAACGGCGCCCCCGCCATCCTCGTCGTGGTCGGCGACCAGGTCGTCGGCACCGTGACGTTCGACATCACCAACGGCAAGATCGCAACCGTGCGCGGCATCGCCGCCCCCACCCGCCTCGCCCGCCTCACCGAAGCCTGGCGGCGGCACGAACCGGACACGCCGCTCATCACCCAGTGGTGACCCGACGCCGACCGCTGCCAGGCGCAGCGCCCTCTGCCGGCATGGACGCGTAGTCCACCCGGATTGTGCTTACTCCTGCAGGATGGACAGGGCTCGGGACGGGCACAGGATGACGGCTTCGCGCGCCTGTACCGCGGTTTTGTCGTCGGGGTGGTCGGTCAGCAGGGCCACGATGCCATCGTCGTCTTGGTCGAATACGGCCGGCTCGGCCAGGACGCACTGGCCGGAGCCGACGCAGCGGCCGGTGTCCGCTTTGATCCGCATCATTGTCATCCTCACCAGGTGACCGGGAGCTCGTGAACGCCGTAGATGACGGCGTCCCTCTTGAACGGCAGGTCCTCGACCCCTGCGGCGAACCGCAGGGTGGGGATGCGGCGGAACAGCGTGTCGAAGACGATCTGCAGTTCCATCCGGGCCAGGTTCTGGCCAAGGCACTGGTGCGGGCCGAACCCGAAGGCGACGTGGTGGCGAGCCCCGCGCTCGACGTCCAGTTCGGCCGGATTCTCGAACACCGCCGGATCCCAGTTGGCCGACAGGCCCGAGACGATGACGCCCTCGCCGGCCTTGATGCTCACCCCGCCGATCTCCACGTCTTCGGTGGCCAGCCGGGAGGTGACCCCGTCGGCGATGGTGAAGTAGCGCAGCAGTTCCTCCACGGCCATGGGCGTCTTGTCCGGGTCGTTCGTGATCAGAGCCAGTTGCTCCGGGTGGGTGAGCAGCCCGACCACGCCGAGCGAGATCATGTTCGCCGTGGTCTCGTGTCCGGCGGTCAGCAGCAGGAAGGCCAGGCTCACCAGGCCCGCATGGTCGGCCGTGCCCTCCTGGCGTTGCCGGGCGATCTGCCGGCCGAACAGATCGTCGCCGGGCTCGGACTCCTTGCGGGTGACCAGGTCGTCGATGTAGGCGCGCAGTTCGGCGAAGGCTCGCCGGCGGTCTTCCACCGAGCCCCGGCGCACCAACGCGGTGGTGCGGCTTTGGAAGAAGTCGTGGTCGGCATAGGGGACGCCGAGCAGTTCGCAGATCACCAGCGAGGGCACCGGCAGGGACAGCGCCTGCACCAGGTCGACCGGGTGCTGGTCGGCGGCGAGCATGTCGTCGATGAAGTGGTCGACGATGTCCTGGATCCGCAGGCGTAGCGCGGCCAGGCGCTTCACGGTGAACTCGCCGATCACCGAGCGGCGGGCCGCGGAGTGTTCCGCGCCGTCCATGCCGAGCATCAACGGCGGCTGGCTGCGCAACTGCTGCAGGGTCGCCGCGTCGAGGGTGAAGAGCGGCCAGCCGTCCTTGCGCTTGTCGGAGGAGAAGCGGGGGTCGGCGAGGATGGCACGGGCCTCCTCATGCTTGGACACCCACCACGCCTCGCCGCCGCTGGTCATGCGGATCTTGCTGACCGGCGCCTGCTCGCGCAGTTGCTCGTAGGCGGCGGGCGGGGCGAACGGGCAGCCACGCTCGACCGGCAACTCCAGGCCGGCGAGTTCGCCGGCAACGCTGTTCGTCATGAGAGACCTCCCACAGGCTGTGATTTGTTCTGCGCTCCTCGGCCATGTCCAGCTCGAGGAGCCAGAGGCGGACATGCGCCTCCTTGCGGCGCTTACTGTGCTCCAGGCACAAGACGCCGGCCCTCACCGCTGTGTGACACCCATTGGTCGGTGGCGTAGGTCACATGGCCGCGGGGCTTCCGCTCGACGTGACCGACAAGGCCGCCGCCTTCGAGAGCGTGAAGCGAGCCAGGGAGCACTTCGGCCGGCTGGACGTCAGCGGTGCAGCGGCGGCACTTCGTCGAGCAGGGGCAACCGAAGGGCGAACACCGCGCCCTGGGGTGTGTTCTCAACCGCGTGGACGGTGCCGCCGTGACGTGTGACGATGCGGCGGCTGAGGGCGAGGCCGATGCCGTTGCCGTTGCGCTTCGAGGTGAACGCGCCGTCGAAGATCCGGCCATGCGGGAAGGCCGTCAACCCCTGTCCCCGGTCGCGCACCTCGATCTCGCCGAACGCGTCGTCGCGGCGGGTCGCGATCGTCACGACGCGCCGCTCCGCGGGCCAGCGGGCCATTTCGTCGATCGCGTTGAAGGCGAGGTTCATCACGACCTGCCCGATGAGGACTTTCTCGCAGCGCACGACAAGAGGTTCCACCGTCGCCTCCCATTCCAGTGCGACCGCGTTCTGCTGGGCCCGCACGTCGATGAGATGAGCGCAGTCGGCGACGATCTCGTTCAGGTCGGCGAGTTGTTCCGATTGTTCGAGGCCGACGACGTACCGGCGCAGGCTGGCCATAATCTGCGCCGCCCGGTCGATCTGCGCGGTCGCGTTGTCCAGCCCCCAGTCCAGCGACGCGGGGTCCACACCGTCGCCGGCGAGTCGGCCGCGCACGCCCGCCACGAAGTTGTGCGCGGCGGCGATCGGCTGGCTGACCTCGTGGGCGATGGCCATCGCCATGTCGCCCATGGCGTTGAAGCGGGCGAGGTGGTTGAGATGTTGCGCGTCCCGGCGGTGCTCCTCCTCCGCGCGTACCTGGTCGGTGATGTCGTGGAAGAGCAGAAGGCACCCTCGCAGGTCGCCCTCGATGTCGATGTACTGGCATCGGACCGAGAGCCAGCGTTCCTCGCCGGTCGTCGCGCGCAACCGGTAACGGCCGTCTCTCGGCGCCCCGCCCCGCGGTGTCGTGGCCAGCACCTCGCGCAGCCTCGTGGCCGACTCGCGGTCGCAGAACCGGGTGAAATCGTCCCCGGCGAGCCGCCCGGCGTCGACCCGCAGCAGGGAACCCGCCGATTCGCTGGCGAACAGCACCCGCGCGTCGGCGTCGAGCACCACGATGCCTTCGTCCAGATTGCGGAGGAACGTCTGCAGCCGCCCCTCCGTGCGCGACAGATCCATCCGCGTGGCCTTCTCCTCCGCGATGTCGCGGAACTGCACCATCACCACAGGGCCGGACGCGAGGTCCACGCGGATGGCGACGGCCTCGGTGAGAATGTCCTCGCCCGCCTTGGACCGATAGCTCCACTCGATGGTGGCGGTGCCGTGGTCGGCGGCCCGCTGCAACCACGCGACGCCGATCTCGCGGGCGTACTGGCGGGCGTTGGAGCTCATGTCGGGCGCCTTCAAGGGCTTCAGCTCGTCGAGGGTGAAGCCGAGGACGTCGCAGGCGGCCGGGTTGGCCCAGATGATCTCCTTGGTCGCCGCGTCATGTACGAGGACGCAGTAGCGCAGCGCCTGAAAGAGCCGGCCCAGATCGGCCAGCGTAAGGTCGGCCATGCGGCTTCCTCCGGGCTCAGATCGCATTTCTCCGGCTCAGCTCGTATTTCTCCGGCTCAGCTCGCGGACAGGCGCAGGCCGTATCGCAGCACGTCCGCGACCAGGGCGCCCAGGGTCTCCGCCGCGGTCTTCTCGCGAATGTGCGCCCGATGCACATCCACCGTCTTCACGCTGATGCCCAGGCGCCCGGCGATGCTCTTGCTGGGCACCCCCTCCACGACCAGCCGCAGAATCTCCAGCTCGCGCGGGGTGAGCACGGCGAGCCGAGCCTCCAGCGCGCGCTGCCCGGCGCGCTCGGCGTGCAGCTCCCGCGCCTTGTGCAGGGCGTTCTGTACCACCTCCAGCATGTGCTGGGGGTCGTACGGCTTCTCCAGAAAGTCAACGGCACCCTGCTGCATGGCCCGTACGGACATACGGACATCACCGTGGGCCGACACGAACACAATCGGCAGCAACGAACCCATCCGATTGAGGATCTCCTGCACCTGGAAACCACCCGTATGTGGCATGCGAACGTCCAGGACGAGGCAGGCGGGCCGTTCCGGATCAATCGCCGACAGGAAGGACGCGGCCTCGGTGAAGCACTCGGCGTTGATGTGCACCGACCCCAGCAACCAGGCCAGCGAGGAGCACAACTGCTCGTCGTCGTCGAGGATGTAGACCACTTCGCCGGGCTCGTTCCGTCGCGTGCTCACACTCACGTCATCGGCTCCCACATCGCCGGGGGCGGTCCACTACTCGCCAGCCACCAGCAGCGTAATGGGACATATGTCGTGGACCACCGGACCGTCCCGCTCAGTGGAACGCGGCAGCATCAGGAGGATGTCGTACGGCGACAACTGAGGCCCGGGGCACGTCGAGCGTGGGGTCGCGCTCGAAGAGCCTCGCACCATGCTTCCCCTGGATGGGACCATGGCCTTCTCCGCTACCGCCAGGAGCGCCATGCCGGTCCAAAGTACGTCCGTCGCCCTTCGCACCCTCGACGGCCTGCGTCTCGCCGCAACGCTGGTAACGCCAGGCGAATCAGCCGAGTCCGCGGTCGTCCTGGTCCACGGAGGCGGAGTGACCCGCGAGGAGGGCGGGTTCTTCACCCGGTTGGCGGCCGGACTGGGAGAGGCGGGCCTGGCCTCGTTGCGCTTCGACCTGCGCGGACATGGGGAAAGTGAGGGCCGCCAGGAGGAGCTGACTCTCGCGACGATTCTCAACGACATCCGGGTGGCGCTTGCTCACGCACGCGAGGTGACCGGAGCGACCCGGCTCAGCCTGCTCGGTGCGAGCTTCGGCGGCGGAATCTGCGGCTACTACGCACCCCATCAGGTCTCCTGCGACCAATTGATACCACCAGTGACGCCCCACGCCTTCCGAGGGCTGCCCGCGCAGCGCACCTGCGAGATAGTTACTGCTGGGGTTGACGAGTCCGACCGGGCACGCGCTGCCGTGCCTGTTCAATGGGAAAGCGCAGGTCGCTGTCGTTGGAGATGACCACCGCCACGTCTATGCAACCGGTGAAGACATCTAGGAGAAGGTGCGAGGCGACGTTGACGTCGGAGCCCTTCTCCTCACGGTAGGCGTAGGAGACCATGAAGCTCGCATCCGGGACCGGCGTGCCGGAGGAGCCACAAACCTGGATTGGCCACGCCGAGCGGGCGAGCACGGGTCTACCCTTCCGATCCCGTACGGCCAGCGGTGCATGCTTAACCCGGGAGACGTAGTAGCCGAACTCAATGTGGTCGACACTGCGGCCGACTCGCAGGGCATTGAGGTAGACGCTTTGATCGCGCTGGCCATCCGGATTATCAGCGCCATCTATGCGGGCGGTGCAGCACACGAGCCGCTCGACGTTTGCGCCCTGCCAATCAGTGTGCCGGCCAACGAGATCGGTTGCCAGGGCTCGGAGATCTAGCCAGCGCCAGCCCGGCGTGCCCCGCCCACACAGGCCCCGCGCTCCGTAGTAGAGGTTTTAGCCGTCCACGTAGATTCCGACCCGCATGCGTGCGACCGTATCTCGAAACACCCACTCTCCGTGACCAAATCATGACACGACGTCAACGTACATTCTGAGCTCTCTCGCTGGCTTTTGGCGCCGCCCTCTCGGAATGCCTCCCGCGGCGGCAACCGGTCCGAATCTGTCGGTCTTGTACGCCAAGATTGGCGCGCCTGCATCGAGTACGCCGCACACAAGGAGCCTCATGGTCGTCAATGACGGTTCCGGATGGCCCGGCATCGGTCGGGAAGATCGGACGGAGCGTGGACCGGTCCCCTCTGGGATTGAGACGGGCGCGACCCCGGACTCAGAGGAGTACTTCCTGTTACACGATGCGGCCGAGCACGGCTCGCCCGAGGCGGTCGCGGAACTGGCCCGGCGTGTGGGCGACGTCGACGCCCTTGACGACGCCGATGAGGAGTATCCCGGCTGTACCGCTCTCTGGACAGCTGTCTTCGCCAATCGGCCCGACAACGCGCGCGTCCTGGTCGCCGCGGGAGCGGACCCGTGGCGGCCGATGATGAACGACTGGTCCCCCGGACGGCTCAGCCTGGCCAGTCCCACTCCTGATCTGTTCACCATTCCGCCGGGGGAAACCGGTCTGTCCCCGGCCGAGGCCGCAGCCGTGACGGAAGCCAGACGTTCGATAGCCGCATTGGGAGATCTCTACTACTTCGGGCTGGGCATGGTCTGCGTGGCCGGCATCACCGCAGCGGAGGCCGCACGTCGCCTGGAGGCCGTACCAGCCGACGACGAGGACGCCGAAGCAATCATGGAGGACCCCCGGTCCGACTATGACGACAGCCTGACCGTCGTCGGTGCGACGGACGTGCCTGGTGGATGCATCGTCAGCCAACCGTGGGGATACACCCCGTCCACCCCAGGAATTGCCGAGCGCCTGTCAGCAGGCACCGTCTGCTACGGGATGTACAACAATCCCAAGGGCGGCAATCATGGAACATTCACCCGCGACGGCGTCATCGAGGAAGGGGACACCCACCCCGGTGGGGGCGGCGTGTACCCGGACGACTCCACCGAGGAGATCCTCGCCACTTACCTCTACCACCACCATGCCGTGGCCTACTGCTGTGCCCGCACGGGTCTGCGGCCGACCGACGCCCGAGCGATCATCGGCCCGCCTGACATGTGGCTGAGGCTGCCCGAGCGGGACTGGTGGCATTGACTGTGGATCCCGTCGATATGCGCTACGCCGCACTGGTCGAGGCCGGATTCCCAGCGGAGGGGTTCTGCCTCACCTGGTGCGAGAACCGTGACATGGAGGAGGTTGCCCGCCGGTTCGGAGCGCATACGGGGGCCGGCCTGTGGGCCGGGCCCGAGGAGCTCGAGGAACTGGAGGAGGAGTACCGCGACGACGACCTGCTCCAACTGACTCCGGCAGGCGAATGGACGCTCACCTTCGAATCACCCGGTTTCCAGGGAGACAGGACGGAGGTACTGGAGGCGCTGTCGGCCAGCGGACGCGCCTTGAACGTCATCTGGCGTGGGGAGCGAGACAACCGCGTCACCTATGCCGTCGACGGTGACATCATCACGTCCTTCCGATTGATGGACCTCTCACAGCGATCGGGCGTCGTCCCGTCAGGGCTGGATGATCTGCTGGAGCACGTGGGGCTGAATGACGGGCTGCCGGCGTCGCCGCGCAAGGCGCGCATCCTGGCGCTGGCCGAGGCGATCAGCGGGCACCCTCTCACGCCCGAGTGGGTGTGGGCGCCCCGGTTCGCCGTCGTGATCAAAGAACCGATCCCGGACGCGCTCGTCCCCCACGCCTACCTGCATCCGCGGGAAACGTTCCTGGACGAGCCGGAGTTCGCGCGGATCCTGGCTGATCCGTCGCCCGCGATGGCTCCCGTCGTTACCAGACTGGTCGTCTCCACCGTCGCCGCCGCGATCGGCCTGCAGGACCACCCGTTGGTGCGGGAAACCGTACGGATGCTGGATCGAGACGAGGACTTCCACGGTGAGCGGCAATCGCTGCAGGCACGGCTGAACCTGGCCAGCGAGGAGGTCAGGAAGTCCTGGTTGCGGCAGCGCGGGTCCACGCCGGAAGCGGCGGAGGCGGCCGAACGGTTGGAACGGGTGGGCCACTCCCTCTACGCCCTCAGCAAGGCGCTGACAGCGTCTCCCGTGAACGCGGCGTACGCCGTCGCGGACGAGGCGTTCCGCGTGCCACGGCTGTCCAGGACGGAGGTCATGCGGCTGCTCGTACTGCGTAACGTCGCTGGCCGCATCCTCTCAGAGGGACCACGCCACTCCTGACCAGGGCAGCATCGCCGCGCGAGGTAACGACGCATTATTGGGGAGGATCCGACCACAAGCCCTGGGTAGCCGTGAAGAGTTCTGGAGGTGTTCGCCTACTCCGACTTCATGAAAGCTGTACGGCCCAGCTCCATGACTTCTCTTCTAGTGGCTGTCGCAACACCCCAGATGAGGGGATGCGATGGACTTCGAGATCCGGGAGGACCGGGAACGCACTCGGGGCCGCAGGGCTCTTTCCCGTGAGCGGGCGGCATACTTGCGGCTCGTGCAGCAGGGCTTGAGCAACAAGGAGGCATGCCGAATCGTCGGCTTCAACCCCCGGTCCGGACGGCGATGGCGCAACGGACGCAATCCGACCGGCAAGCACGTGGGGACGCGACCGAGCACATCGGCGGCGCCCCCAGACGTGCGTGGCCGCTACCTGAACGAGACCGAGCGGATCCACATCGCCGACCGGGTGCGAGAAAGGGCGTCAATTCGGGAGATCGCGCGCGAGCTCGGCCGCGCGCCCTCCACCATCAGCCAGGAGATCCGCCGCAACCGCCACCGCGGCAACGGTCAGTACCGACCGCACGCGGCCCAGGCCCGAGCCGATGCGCGCCGGCCGCGCCCCAAGCCCAGCAAGATCGGGCTTCTGCGACCCGGCCAGCCCATGACAGCGCGGCTCCAACGAAAACGCCAACGGCCTGCTACGCCAGTACTTCCCCAAGGGCACCGACCTGTCCGTCAACACCCGCGACCGGCTCGACGCCGTTGCCGCCGAGCTGAACTCCTGACCTCGCAAGACGCTCGACTGGGACACCCCGGCGGAACGCCTTGCAGAGCTCCTGGCGACCTGCGCCTGACCTAGAGGGTGTCTCTGTGAGCAGTCGATCGGCCTCTCCGAAGGCCGACGGCGTCGTGTCATGGAAACTTGTCGGCATGGATAGCTTCGCGGACCGACTCGACGGCGCATGGCGGTGGCGGTCCGCCGCCATGGAAAAATCGCAGGAGTGGCGCTGGGTTCGCAGCGCCTTGGAACAGCAGGTGATGGAGGACATCAAGGCCGCCACCAACGCCCTGCATGGTGGACGGATGGCCCCATTCACCGAGGACTCGTGGCATGTGCGTATCGGGCGGATCGCCAATTGGGCCGGCGTCCTCCGGTTGGCTGCCCGGGCAGGTGGATGGGAACTTCAACCTGTCGTCGGGCACAGCCCGACGCACTCCGCGGGCATGGCCGAACTGCTGTCCGGTATCTATGCGGTCGGCGAGCAGGGCGAGACGTGGATGAAGGAGTTCCTAGCCGGCGGGCTACCACCGGCAAATGCTGTGGCCAAGGCCGAAGGCTTCCTGACCGGGCCGGGGTCCATCGAAGATCTTGAGCTGTTCTTCTACGACTGAACCCCACCCTGCCTTCGTCAGCGTCGCGTCCAGATGAAGGGTTTCCGTATTCCCCGCAACTCGGGGAATACGGAAAACCAGTCGGCTCGCTATGCTGGCCGTCGCCAGTAATAGATCAACGTGTTGCGACGACCCCTCGAACGCGCCTGATTTGGAACCGGGCCCTTCGTCCTGGCGGAGATGAGAGGACTCCTGACCCCTTCGATGGGAAGCCACTTAGCAATGATCGCCAACTGCGGGGATAGAGCCCGTGACCTGAACCGGGAGTCTCCAAAAGTCCGTGAACGTCCGAAGGCGTGCGCCGCGATCTCACTCAGTGTGTCCCTCAGGAATCCGACTCAACTCTCAGGCATACGGCACGATGACGGCCTTGTCGCGCTCGCTACCGCCGCTGCGCCTCAGCGTGGTGAAATGCGATCTCAAATAAACTACGCCTGTCGTCACCCCCAATCCACTAGCTCAACTGTGACGGCCTCGATAATCTGGCGCAAATCATCCATGACGCGGAAAACAGCGGAGACTATGTAATGTTGTTCAACCGCAGGCGAGCAAACTCAATAGCCAGACATTTACTTGCAGCCATACTGGCCACAACCACGCTATCCGCCTGCACAGCATTGCTCCCCGAGACCTCAGAGGTTGATCCTGCAGCCGTAAACAATGCTCGCAAGATTGGCACAGTAGTGCTACACGCCAAGTCGGAATATACCTGGGAGAACAGTACGCAGATCGACGAGATCCTGCTCATGGACGTCGGGGCATCAGACTCCAAGGAGGCAGCGACAGAAGCACGCGCGCGCCTGATCCGGCAAGGATGGACCGAGCTCGGCGCTGACCTCGTAGAATCGCGAAAATGGAAACACATAATCGTGTCGTTCGATTCCTTGGATGGACTAGAAGCATATGGCACTCGCTTGCAGGCCGAGATAGAGGATGCCGTCCAGGAAGCTTCAATGGAAGCCGGAAAACTTGTGATTGTTGACCTGGCTCCGATGGAGTAGAACTAGTCCGACGATTATTCAAGCCATCAGGCTGGCGGAGTCTCCGCCGCCAGCATTTGCCCTTGATCACCTCGTCCGCCGTCGACTCACCACGTAGCGGCAGCGAGCCGGGGAAAGAGTGTCGAGCTCGGCTTCGCGTGTCATTCGCCGGTCACCGTTTCTCGATCATGCGTTGCCCTGCGGTCAGAGCCGGGCTTGATACGGAGGAGCCGGTCTGCTGGGCTTGCCTGAGTCGATGGTGTGCGAGGTGATCAGCCCCCAGCCGCCCATCAACGTCTAGGGCCGTGTGGCGATCACCTCGGTGCCGGAGCGCTCCCGCCGGAGGCGCTTTTACAAGGTCCAGTGGGGACTATTCAGGGCCCCGAGCGTGGGCCACGGGCGTACGGTTACCCCCAGGTCGCCTCTTCCTCCCACTGGTTCGGCTACGCCTCGGGCACCCTTGTGCACCTTTTGAGGGGGCAAGCGGACGATAACACGTCGTGCGAGGCTGGCTCTGGCCCTGTTGAGCCTCGGGCTGCAGTGCGTCCGTTGTGGCGGCGGGGTGGCCGGGCGGGACCAGCCCGGAGAGGCCGCACGCCCGCCCGGACCACCCGCCGGGCGGCGGCTTGAACCCGTGTAGAAGGTTGCATCCACTCAAGATCAGACGGCCATTGAGCGTTCGTCTCTATCCAGCCCCGAGAGGCACCTTCGTGCGGGTGGTCCAGCGATAGAGCCACTCGGGATCAAGAACCCGGTTCTGCACGATCAGCGCGACCTGCTCGACGTTCACACTGACCGGCTCGGCTTCGACCGCGCTCAGGGCGTCGATGTACGGCCTGGCCGGCCCTGCTGTGTTGATGTAGGTCAGGCTGACGTGCGGGTGAAAGCCCTTGGCTTGCTCAGCTGCCGTGGGCGCATTCCCCAGCACCTCGGCGATGCCGCTCCTGATCTCGCCCCACATCCCATGCAGCGGCCCTGCGGGGGTCGGAGTCAGCACAACTCCCTCGTCCAGCAAGGTCGGCCGGTGGAAGACCAGCTCAACGGGAGCCAGCCCGCCCAGACGGACCCCTACGGCCTCGGTGATCTGGTCAAGCTGCTCCTCGGGCACCTCGTCAACGAACCCGACCGCTTGCACGGTGAGATGTAGCCATCGCGCGGGTACTGGGTTGTGCTCCTCGATCCTTGCGAGGGCCGCCTGGTAGCGCTCGGCGAGCTGACGCAGTTGTGGCGCGTGCTCGAAGGTCAGGTGCCAGGTGTAGACCAGGCGCCCCGGTCGCCACCCTTCCCGAGGCCACCAGTGCGAGCGCACCTCGTCGGTGTCATGCATGCTCATTGAACCGCCTCAGATCTGTGAGGGAACGTCGGGAGCTTGCTCGTCCTGCTCGATGTTGTACTCGTCGATGATCGTGACGCGGTCGGCGGCCAGATGGGTTCCGACACCACCAGGATGGTCTTGTCCACGGCACCCGTGCATGACCTGGCTGCCCTGCGGCAGGCCGAGCGTGGCGGCCTTCTCGAGGTGACGCTGCGGGCGATCCACTGGTCTCGGGCGGGGTGGTGTTCCCTTTTCCGCGAGATCACTATCAGACCGCCTGGAGAAGGTGCGTCTGCTCCATGATCTACCTGCCGCTCTATCCGAGCGGATCGATGGCGCGGTTGGCTGGTTGCAGTCTGCCGGATGAAGCACAACAGAATCCCCGTGATCGTCTACGGCAGTCCGGCTGTCCTAACTCGGTTGGACGAACCGCACTCACCTCAACAGCTAACCACCGTTACCCCTTCGGCGGATGCCGGAAATGATCGATGTCCGGCCGACAAGATCTTCAGGTGGCCCGATAAGTCAACGGGAAACGTGTGGGCGAAGCCCACGCCCAAATCAAGCGCCCGGAGCGAAGCGGAGGCCCTTCAGGGGTCGCGGCTACGGCGCGACTGGAAACAACGCCTGAGCCCTCAGGCGCGAAGCGCTCCCAAAGGCGAAGCCCTTTGTAGCCAGGGTGGGCGGCAACTCGCCAACCACCGAATCGGGTAACGGGCGGGCCCAGAAAAGAGCGTCCGGAGCGAAGCGAAGGCCCTTTAGGGGTCGCGGCTACGGCGCGAACGCCTGAAGCCCTTGAGCGCGAAGCGCCCCGATGAAGTCCTTTGGGGAGAGTGGAGCTATGGGGATTCGAACCCCAGACCTCCTCCATGCCATGGAGGCGCGCTACCAACTGCGCCATAGCCCCTTGAACCGTCCCCAAGTGTATCCGACTCCCAGCCTCAGGCAGCCGCCCCAAGCAGCTGGGCCGCCTCCCGAAGAAGCGGCCCAGCCGGAAAATGCCTGGTCAACGGCTACCCCACCGAGCGGGCCTTGTCGATGAGTCCTGCCAGCTCAGTCACCATCGGGTCCTCCGCCGCCTCCGCCAGGCGCTTGGCCTGCTCCCCCAGTGTCGGCAGGGTCAGCCCGAACGCCTCCCGGTCCCGCATGTACACCGCGAAAGCCGCCGCCACCACGTCCACCTGCAGCCGCACCGGCGCCTTCTCCCATACCGACTCCGTCAGCGCCCCCACGTCCACCGACTTGCTCGTCTCGGCGGGGTTCCTGGTGTCGGGGTTCTGCCAGCGTACGGTCGCCTGGGCCAGTTGTCCCGTCGCGCCTGACTTGAGGCGTACCGCGTAGAGAGCCGTGACCGAGTGGCCTGGGCCGATCTCGCCGCCGTCCCGGTTGTCGTCGCGGAACTCCTCGGTGGACAGCGCGCGGTTCTCGTACCCGATGAGCTGGTAGCCCTCCACCACCGAGGGGTTGAAGACCACCTGCGCCTTGGCGTCGCGCGCCCGCAGCTCGATCGTGGCCGGGAGCTGCGAGGCGAAGACCTTGTCCGCGTCCTCCTGCGTGCTGACGTAGACGGCGGCGCCGTCGCCGTTGTCCGCCAGCTGTTCCATCAGCTGGTCGCCGTAGTCGCGGCCGACGCCGACGGTCAGCAGGGTGACCTGCCGGCCCGCGTACTCCTTGACCCGGTCCAGGATGGAACGCCACTCGGTGCTGCCCTGGTTGGCCAGGCCGTCGGAGAGCAGGATGACCCGGTTGGTGGCCGCGGGGCGGAATGCCTTGGCCGCCTGCTCATAGCCGGTGACCAGCCCGGCCTCCAGGTTGGTGCTGCCGGCCACGGCCAGCTGGTCGACCGCCGCGTGCAGCTCGGTACGAGCGGCCAGCGGCGTCATCGAGGCCAGTACCGTGGCCTCGTCGCTGAAGGAGACGATCGACACCTGGTCGCCCGGCGCGAGCTGGTCGATCAGCGTGTGCAGGGACTGCTTCACCAGGTCGAGGCGGCCGGGCTCGGCCATCGACCCCGACACGTCGATCACGAAGGTGAGGTTGGCGGGGCGCCGCGCCGCCGCGTCGGAGGCGCGCGTCTGCAGGCCGACGCGCAGGACGGCCTGGTTGCGTGAGGGCATCATGGCGCCGTCGACGTGCACGGTGAACCCGTCGTCCCGCGGCTGCGCGTAGTCCTGCCGGAACGCGTTGACGAACTCCTCCGGCCGGATCTGTCCCGGTTCGGGCCAGCGTCCTTCCTGGAGGGTACGGCGGGCATAGGTGTACGAAGCCGTGTCCACGTCCAAGGCGAACGTCGAGATCTGCTCCGCCGACGTGTCCTTCTGCTGCTCGGGTGCGGACGCGCTCGCCCGAGCCTCGGGCTTGGCATCCGCGGGAAGTTCGGGCCTGGACGAAGCCGACGGCGCGGCCCTGGACGAAGCGGGCGCCCGAAGGCCGGAGTCTCCCTTGTTCCCCCCGGGACCGCCGCCGCAAGCGGCCAGTGCCAGGAGTCCAGCAATTCCGACGCTGATCGCCAAAGGACGAAATTTCATCGCAACCACCTCCGGCCGTATGACGGCTCCCGGAAATGGCCTGGCCGGGCCGGTGACGCAAGCGAGCGCAAACCGCGATCAACACGTGATCCGGTCAGCCGACCAGCGCCGCCTCCTCCACCCGGATGCGAATCGTCAGCAACACCCCGTTCACCAGCGTGAACGCCAGCGCGGTGAGCCAGGCGGTGTGGACGAGCGGCAGGGCCGCCCCCTCCGTGACCACGGCCACGTAGTTCGGATGACGCAGCCACCTGTACGGCCCGGCGCCGACCAGCGGCATCCCTGGCACCACGACGACGCGGGTGTTCCACTGCCTGCCCAGGGTGGCGATGCACGACCAGCGCAGCCCCTGGGCCAGCAGGACGATCGCGAGCATCGGCCAGCCGAGCGCCGGGATGAAGGGCCGGTCGAGCAGCCACACCTCGGCCGGGCAGGCCAGCAGGAGTCCGGTATGGGCCAGGACGATCCAGGGATAGTGCCGCCGGCCGTACTCGATGCCGCCCTTCGACCTGGCCCAGGCCAGGTTGCGGCGGGCCACGGCCAGCTCGGCCAGCCGCTCGACGACGACCAGCCCGATCAGCAGCGTGTACGGACTCACCAGCCCGATCAGGCTCGTGTAAGGAGTCAAAGAGGTCACCAGTGCAGCAGGAGCAGCTCGGCCGAGAAGCCGGGCCCGAGAGCGAGCAGCACGGCCGGCTGGCCCGGACGGCCGCGCGTCTCCTGCAGGACGTGCAGTACCGAGACCGACGACATGTTCCCGTGCTCGCGCAGTGACCGCCACGTGACCTCCAGAGCCGCCGGATCCAGGCCCAGCCGCTCCACGATCTTGTCGATCACCTTCGGTCCGCCGGGGTGGCAGATCCAGGTGCCGACCTGTTCGGGGGTGAGTCCGTTATCGGCGAGGAAGCCCTTGATGTCGCCCGCGAGCACCTTCTCCACGAAGGTGGTGAGTTCGGCGTCCAGCACGAGGTGAAAGCCCCGCTCGCTCACCTGCCAGCCCATGAGGTGCTCCGTGCCCGAGTACAGCCTGCTGCGCGTGGCCACCACCTCCGGCCCCTGGCCGCGTCCCACCGCGACCACGGCCGCCGCGCCGTCGCCGAACAGGCCGCTGGCGACCAGGTTCGCGATGGAGGTGTCGTCGCGCTGAGTGGTCAGCGAGCACATCTCGACGCAGACCAGCGCCGCCACCTGTTCGGGCCAGCCGCGCAGGTAGTCGTTCAGGCGCGACAGGCCCGAGGCTCCCGCCGCGCAGCCCAGCCCGAACACCGGCACCCGCTTGACGTCCGGCCGCAGCCCCACGCGCTGGATCAGCCGCGCGTCCAGGGACGGCGTGGCGAGGCCGGTGGTCGAGCAGAACACCAGGTGATCCACCCGCCGCGGCGATACGCCCGCCTTGTCCAGCGCACCACGGAGTGCCCGTTCGCTCAGGTCGAGCGCGATCTCAAGGTAGATGTCGTTGGCGCGGCCGAACGAGTCCAGCTTGGCGTAGTCGTCCAGGGGGAGGGCCAGGTTCCGGCTCTGGACGCCGGTGGCTGCGTGGAAGCGTTCGAGCTGGTCGAGGTCGGCTTCGGTCAGCCGGGAGAATGCCTCGGTGATCTCCGCCTGCGCGTAGCGGTAATCGGGCAAAACAGTCTGTACCCCCGAAATATGCATGTATCTCTTCTGCCGCGGAGAGGGGTCGGCTAACCTGCGGCCGCACGCATGCCCGTACGCGCCGGGCTTCTGAGCCGTTCGAGCCGGAGTACGCCGGCCGAAAGCCACGGACTTCAGCAAGCCAGCCAGAAGCCACAGCCCTCAGCAGGCGAGCCGCCACAGAGACGTCACCTCGGCGGCCCGCGCCGCCCTCAGCGGGTCGGTGTCGTCGGACGCGCGCCGGTGACGCGGCCGAGCGTCGAGCCGCCCCATGACCCGCACGCCCGCGCCGTCGAACGCCGCCATCAGGTCGGCACGGGGCCGCAGGCCAAGATGCTCGGCCAGGTCCGACAGCACCAGCCACCCTTCGCCGCCCGGCTCCAGATGCTCGGCCAGGCCGTCGAGGAAGCCCTGGAGCATGCCCCCACCGGGGTCGTACACCGCCCGGTCGAGCGGCGACGATGGCTCGGCGGGCAGCCAGGGCGGGTTGCACACGACGAGCGACGCGCGCCCCGGCGGGAACAGGTCGGCCGCCACCACCTCGACCCGATCGGCCAGCCCCAGCCGGGCCATGTTGTCGCGGGCGCAGACCACCGCGCGCCGGTCGAGATCGGTGGCCACGACCCGCTCGACGCCCCGCCTGGCCAGCACCGCGGCCAGAACTCCGGTGCCCGTGCCGAGGTCGAAGGCCAGCCGCTTGCCGGGCAGCGGCGCCTGGGCCACCAGATCAATGTATTCACCACGGATCGGGGAGAACACCCCGTAATGCGGATGGATCCGGGCACCCAGCGCCGGGACCTCGACGCCCTTCTTGCGCCATTCGTGCGCGCCGATCAGCCCGAGCAGCTCGCGCAACGACCCCACGTACGGACCCTCCGCCGGCCCGTAGACCTCCTCGCACGCCTGCCGTACGTCGGGAGCGCGGGTGAGCGGAATGACGTGGCCTTCGTCGTACGGGATGAGCAGCAGGCCGAGCGTCCGCGCCCGCCGGCCCTGGGCCTGGCGGTAGCGGTCGAACGTGGCGCCGGGCTCGGCCGGCTCGCACCGGCGGCCCATCGCCTGGAGCAACTGCCGGGCGTTCTGGAAGTCGCCGCGCCACAGCAGGGCGGTGCCCTCGCGAGCCAGGCGGTAGGCGGTGTCGGCCTTCATCCGGTCGTCGGCGATCACCACCCGAGCCGGTGGCGGCGCCTCCAGTGCGGACCGCCACACTGCCGAACACTCTTCGCCCGCCTCAGTCCATGTGATCATCAGGCTCAGACCGTTTCACGGACGACCGTCCCGTGGCCAACCCTTTTAGCAGCAGCCCGGCCACGAGAGCGCGCAGCCCCTCGCCGTAGGTGTCGCGCGCGGTGAGCTCCTCCCACCGCCCGCCCACCGCCGCGAGGCGCGGCAACGCCTCGGCGTCGAGCGCGGCGAACACCTGCCGCCGGTACGTCGGCCCGCCCTCCTCCCGCCTGCGCAGCGCCGCCGCCCGCGCGGTGATCTCCCCCGCCGTGTAGTGCCAGATGATCCGGTACGCGGCCACGGCCCGCTCCAGCGACAGCCCGGCGCGTACGGCCGCATCGATGATCATCTCCGGATACCACAAGGCGTTGACCGAGAGCAGGTCGTCCGCCCTGAGGACGTCCACGATCCACGGGACGCCCACCAGCGCGTCGTGCATGGCGATGGCCGCCGCGGCCATCCGCTCGTCCGGCTCGTCCGGGAGCTCGGGCCGGGGCATCCCCGCCGCGTAGTCGTCGAGCAGCAGCAGGAGGAGTTCCTCCTTGTCGTGCACGTGGTGGTAGAGGGCCATGGGCGTGGTGCCGACCTCACGGGCCAGCCTGCGCATCGTCAGGCTCTCCGTCCC
Organism: Nonomuraea sp. NPDC050022; assembly: GCF_044460705.1. Lineage (NCBI taxonomy): Bacteria > Bacillati > Actinomycetota > Actinomycetes > Streptosporangiales > Streptosporangiaceae > Nonomuraea > Nonomuraea sp. NPDC050022. Next base: position 101,053 of record NZ_JBITKE010000009.1, on the reverse strand, counting down.
TTCGGCCTCGATGAGCCGGTGGGCGGCGGACACGATGTCCGCCCGGGAGATCTTGGGCGGCCGTCCAGTACGTGCGGGCATCCTGTCATGCTACTTTCTCTACGCGTATAAAAACTCTCCAGGAGGTGGTGTGACATGAGCGAAGAACGACTCATCGCCATGGGTGACGAGCTGGTGAAGCTACACGACGGCTTCCGGCGAGAGCTCGCGGCGCTGCGGCGGGCACCCGGCTCGCGGCCCGAGCTGCGGGAGCACTGCCTGACGTTCTGCGACGCGCTGCACGCCCATCACACCGGCGAGGACGGCGTCCTGTTCCCGCACCTGGCGGGCGCGCATCCCGAGCTGGTGGAGGTGCTGGCCCGGCTGCGCGCCGAGCACGAGGTGGTGGCGCGGCTGCTCGCGCGGATCCGCGAGCTCCCCGACGAGGGCGACGTCGGTGCCGAGCTCGATCAGCTGTCCCGCGAACTCGAGGCGCACCTCGACTACGAGGAGGAGCAGTTGGTACCGCTGCTCAACGCGATGACCGACTTCCCCGAAGGGCTCTGACCGACGCCGGGCCGGTTACGGGCGGGTCGTGTGCCGGGGGCCAGGGTCGAGGACGGCGTAGGCGTCGTGGACCCACTCCGTGAGCACCGGCCGCGTCCGCGCCGGATCGATGATGTCCTCGACCAGGAACGCCTCCGCCGTCCTGAACGGTGACCTGACCGCCTCCAGCCGCTCGGCGATCTCCGCCTTCAGCGTCTCCGCCTCCGGGCCCGCCTCGGCGAGCAGCCGTTTGAAGGCCACCTCCAGCCCACCCTCGATCGGCAGCGAGCCCCAGTCACCCGACGGCCAGGCGACCCGCAGGCCGTACCTGTCGTGGGACCGGTGCGCGGCGCCCGCGACGCCGAAGACGCGGCGGACCAGCACGGACGCCCACGGGATGGTCGACTGGTAGACGGCGGCCAGCGCGCGGGCGCCGTGCCTGATGGTGCCGGCCCGCTCGGCGGCGCTGCCGATCACGAAGCCGGGCTGGTCCACGAGGTGGACGACCGGCAGGTGGAACGTCTCGGCCAGGTCCACGAACCTGGCCGTCTTGTCCGCGCCCTGCGCCGTCATGCCGCCGCCGTAGACGCGCGGGTCGTCGCCCGCCACGACCACCCGCCGCCCGGCGACCACGGCCCTGCCGATGATCACGTTCGACGGGGTGACGCTCTCCAGCCCGTCCTCCCCGTACACGGCCTGGCCGGTGAGCGCGCCGACCTCGCGCCAGCTGTCGGTGAGGGCGGCGAGACGTTCGCGGATCGTCAGCCGCCCGGTCGCGTGCTGGCGGGCGACCCGCTCCTCGCCTCCCATGCGCTCGGCCAGCCGCTCGCGGCGTTCCAGTTCGGCGAGTTCGGGGTCCCACACGGCGTTCGTCCCTTCACCGGCTGATCGGTAACGATCCTTGAACCATAGGACGATTGTCATAGCGAGGTCAGGATGGATGGCACCTCCCGTCGCGCCCGGTTGTCGGGAGCATCGGTGACATGCGACGAATCCTGCCGGCCTTCGGGCTCGCGCTCCTGTCTCCGCTCGTGGCCGAGTTCCTGCTCGGCGACTTCCCGCTCACCTCGCTGCACTTCCTGGTCCTGCTCGCCCCCACGTACGGCGGCGCCGCGCTGCTGATCCGCGAGGTGGCGCGCAGGGCGGGGATCGGCTGGCCGGGCATCGTGCTCATGTCCCTCGCCTACGGCGTGTTCGAGGAGGGGATCATGACGATGTCGCTGTTCAACCCCGACTACGCCGGTCAGCGGCTGCTCGATCCCGGGTTCGTGCCGGCCTTGGGGATCGGGGTGCCGTGGACGCTGTTCGTGCTGGCGCTGCACACCGTGTGGAGCATGAGCGTGCCCATCGCGCTGACCGAGGAGCTGACCGGCGCGCGGCGCACCACGCCGTGGCTCGGCAAGATCGGGCTGACCGTCACCGCTGTACTGGCCGTGCTGGGCGCGGCCCTGACGACGGTGTTCAGCTACATGAACGGGCACTTCCTGGCCTCCGTGCCGCAGCTGGTGTCGATCGTGGTGATCGTGGTGGCCCTCGTCGCGCTGGCCTTCCGCCTACCGCGCCGCGTCAGCGCCGACCAACTGCCCCACCGGGCCGACGCCGACCAGCCGCCCCGCCAGACCGGCACCGACCGGGCGGCCGAGGCGCCCGCGCCCTGGCTGGTCCTCGTGGTGACGCTGGTGGCGGGCATGCTGTTCGAGGCGCCGAACGTCCTGCTCGGCGACCAGGTCGGCCTGGGGATCGCGCTGCTGGCCGGGGTCGAGGTGGGGATGACCGCTCTGGCCCTGTTCTGGTCGGCCCGGCGCGGATGGGACGGCAGGCACCGGATGGCGCTGGCCGGCGGCGCCCTGCTGACCTACGTGTGGCACGCCTTCTTCTCCGGCCCGGTCGTTCCGGCGACGCCCCTGATCAACCTGGTCAGCCACCTCGTGTTCGGCCTCGGTGCGCTGGTCCTGCTCGCGTTCGCCGCCCGCCGCGTCGCCGCAAATGCCGACGTTCCTCAGAGCCGGTAGTCGAAGACGTACGAGTGCGAGCCGTCAGGAGCGATGAGGATGTCCATCTCCCCTCTGAGGCCGCTCAGCCCGCCGGTGCCGGAGTCCGGGACGACCGAGACGCGCAGTGACTGCTCGCCCCGGTCGCCCACCGCGAAGTGCTGCAGGACGAAGCTGCCCGACCGGCCTGCCAACGTGCCCACGACCCGCTCCATCGCCACGTACGCACGGGAGTCCGCCACCGGCGTCAACGCCATGATCATGCTGACCGTACTGGTGCCGGTCAGGTCGCCGTGGAAGGTCTTGCCCAGCGTGACGTGGGCGAGCGACACGCCGTCACCCTCCTCGTACGGAGGCTGGGGTGTCCAGTCGGCGGTGTCGAAGGTTCCCTTGGCTGTCATGCTTCCCATGGTGCGGGTCATACCTGTCAGATCCGGTCAGGTACCCAGCAGCGTCCCAACGAAGTCGTTGCGGAACTTCCCCGCCGGGTCGTAGCGCCCCACCAGGTCCCGGAAGCGCTCCGGGCACGACGGCCAGCGGGTGAACAGTTTGCCCCAGTGCGGCCGGGGATCGAACGGCGCCAGCCGCTCCTCCACCAGCTCGATCACCGGAAGCACCGCCTCGGTGTCCTTGACCCAGGTGAAGTGCACACCCACGGTGTCGCGGCCGAGATACGGGCTGAGCCACAGGTCGTCGGCGGCGATCGTACGCACCTCGGAGATCTGCAGCACCGGCCTGAGGCGGTCGCCGATGGCCCGCAGCTCGCGCAGCGCTTCGGCCGCGCGCCCCCTGGGCAGCAGGAACTCCGACTGCAGCTCGTCGCCCGCGCTGCTCGGCGGCGAGTCGGCCCGGAAGTGCGGCAGCCGCTCGTGCCACGCCCCCGGCACGCCGAGCTGCTCGGTGCAGCTGCCGGCCGGCATGCCCGGCACCGGGTGGCGGGGCCCGTCGGCCGCGCGGGTGCCGTGCCACTCGCCCGGGGGCAGTTCGGTGCGGCGCTTGAGCCACACAGTGGTCGCCAGCCAGTTGGTGAACAGGCTGACGCTGTAGCCGGCCGACATGACGGCCTCGAAGTCGAAGTCGTCGGGCAGGCCCTCTTGGACGTACTGGCGCAGCTCGAAGGCGGGCACGAGGTCGAGCGTGACCGAGGTGACGACGCCGAGCGCGCCGAGCGCCACGACCGCGCCGGGGAAGTCGGCCTCGCCCCGCGCGAGGGTGATCAGGGAGCCGTCGGCGGTGACGAGGTCCAGCGCCGAAACGGCCGCCGACAGGCTCTGGTTGCCGCCGCCGGAGCCGTGCGTGCCGGTCGCGACCGAACCCGCCACCGAGATGTGCGGCAGCGAGGCCAGGTTGCCGAGCGCGAACCCGCTCGCGTGCAGCACGGGCGCGAGCTCCGCGTACGTCACCCGCCCGCCGACCCGCACGCGCGCCGCGGCGCTGTCGATCTCGATCTCGTACGGCAGGCGGTCCAGAGCGACCAGGTCACCCGTCGAGTCGGCGACGTCGTTGAAGGAGTGGCCACTGCCTAACGCCCGAATGGAGGTGGTGCCGGCGACGAGGCTCTGGAGCTCGTCGAGGGAGGAGGGATGATGCACGTTTTTCATCTGAAAGGCGATGTTTCCCGCCCAATTCTTCAACGTCACTGCCCTACAGTTCCATAGCTCTTGTCAGCGCCGCGAGGGGGCGCTAGTTTCGGGTGCCGCCGACGAAAGCGCCGACGACAAAGGCGCTCTGGGCGCCGCCGAGGAGAATTCCGTGCTCTACCTGTCCGAGGCCCTCGGTCTGGCCACGCTCGTGCTCTGGCTGTACTGCCTCTTCGACGCGATCACCACGCCGGAAGAGGCGTGCCGCAACCTGCCGAAGATCCTCTGGGTGCTCATCGTCCTGCTGTTCCCGCTGGTCGGCTCCATCATCTGGCTGGTGGCCGGGCGGCCGCAGACACTCCCGGCTGCGCGGCCGACCGGATACCCCGAGTACGACCGGCCGGGGCGCGCGACCGCGAGCAACCCCGACGACGATGAGGAGTTCCTGCGCCGCCTCCGCGAGCGGGCAGAGGAACAACGCAGGAACGCCCCGAAGCCACCTGACGACACCCCCAAGGGCGACTAGAAGCCCTGCGCCAGCCGGTAGTACGCCTGGTTCCAGCGCAGCTCCTTGGCGAACCCCCGAGCCGTCGTGTCCGCGTCGATGACCAGCAGTTCGACCCCGAGCATGTCGGCCAGGTCGGTCAGCTCCTCGGTGCCCACGGCCGTCGAGAGCACGGTGTGGTGCGGCGCGCCCGCGGTCAGCCACGCCTCGGCGGAGGTACGCAGGTTCGGCCGGGGCCGCCAGACCGCGCGCGCCACCGGCAGGTTGGGCAGCGGGTGCGGCGGCGCGACGATGTCGATCTCGTTGGCCACCAGCCGGAACCGGTCCCCCATGTCGGCGAGCCCGATGACCACGCCGGGACCCGGCTCGGCGTCGAACACCAGCCGCACCGGGTCCTCCCGGCCGCCGATGCCCAGCGGGTGGATCTCGCACGACGGGGTGCCCGTGGCGATCGACGGGCAGACCTCCAGCATGTGCGCGCCGAGGATGAGCTCCTCGCCCGGCGTCATGTTGTAGGTGTAGTCCTCCATGAACGAGGTGCCACCCGGCGCCATGGCCTTGAGCGTGCGCAGCAGCACCGAGGTCTTCCAGTCGCCCTCGCCGCCGAAGCCGTACCCGTCGGCCATCAGCCGCTGCACGGCCAGGCCGGGGAGCTGGCGCAGCCCGCCGAGGTCCTCGAAGTTCGTGGTGAACGCGCGGAAGCCGCCCGCCTCCAGGAAGCCGCGCAGGCCCAGCTCGATTCTGGCGGCGTAGCGCAGCGACTCGTTCCGCTCGCCCAGCAGCTCCGGCGCCACCCGGTAGAGCTCGGCGTACTCCTTGACCAGCGCCGTCACGTCCGCCTCGGAGGCGGCGTCCACGGCCTCGACCAGCTCGTTGACGCCGTAGGTGTTGACCGAGACGCCGAAGCGGAGCTGCGCCTCGACCTTGTCGCCCTCGGTGACGGCGACGTCGCGCATGTTGTCGCCGAACCTGGCGAGCTTGAGCGTACGCACCTCCGCCAGGCCAGCCGCCGCCCGCGACCAGGCGAGCACCCGGTCGGCCACGAACGGGTCGCTGACGTGCCCGGCCACGGTCTTGCGCGGCACGCCCAGCCGGGTCTGGATGTGGCCGAACTCGCGGTCGCCGTGCGCGGCCTGGTTGAGGTTCATGAAGTCCATGTCGATGGAGCTCCACGGCAGCTCAACGTTGGCCTGCGTGTGCAGGTGCAGCAGCGGCTTGCGCAGCGTGTCCAGCCCGGCGATCCACATCTTGGCCGGGGAGAAGGTGTGCATCCAGGCGATCACGCCGGCGCACGAGTCGTCCGCGTTGGCCTCCAGCATCACCCGCCTGATCGCGGCCGCGTCGGTGAGCACGGGCTTCCACTCGACGGGCACCGGGAGCGCCGCGGCGATCCGCTGCGACTGCTCGGCGACCTGGCGCAGCGTGTCCTCGCCGTACAGCCCCTGGCTGCCGGTCAGAAACCAGATGTTCAACGCGGGCTCCTCTGTTGTCCGTAGACGTTCTGATAGCGGTCGTACAGGCGGTCGATGTCGTCCTGGGCGATGGCCAGCGGCTCGCCGAGCTGCTTGGCCACGTGCACGGTACGGGCGACGTCCTCGCACATCACGGCGGCCTTGACCGCGGCTTTGGGGCTCGGGCCGATGCTGAAGACGCCGTGGTTCTGCATCAGCACGGCCCGCGAGCGGTGCCCCTTGAGCGTCTTCACGATGCCCTGGCCGATGGAGTCGTCGCCGATCAGCGCGAACGGCCCGACCGGGATCTCGCCGCCGAACTCGTCGGCCATGGCGGTCAGCACGCAGGGGATGGCCTCGCCGCGCGCCGCCCAGGCGGAGGCGTACGTGGAGTGGGTGTGCACCACCCCGTTCACCTCGGGCATGTTGCGGTAGACGTAGGCGTGCGCGGCGGTGTCGCTGCTCGGCGCGTGCTCGCCAGCCACCAGGTTGCCGTCGAGGTCGCAGACGACCATGTTCTCCGGCGTCAGCTCGTCGTAGGTGACGCCGGACGGCTTGATGACGAACAGGTCCTCACCGGGAACCCGGCCGGAGACGTTCCCTGCGGTCCAGACGACGAGGTTGTTGCGCACCAGCTCGGCGTGCAGGTCACAGACCGTCTTCCGCATGGCCTCGGTCATGAGCGGGCCTCGTTCCTGATCGCGCGTAGCGTGTGCAGCATTCGTCCATCCCCGAAGTAGTCGTGCAGTGTGCGGTATTCGGTGTAGAGCCGGTCGTAGGCGTCGGCCCGGTCCGCGTCGGGCACGTAGGCGTTCTCCTGCCGCGCGCCCATCACGGCCGCGGCCTGCTGGATGTCGTCGTACGCGCCCGCCGCGACGGCCGCGTGGATCGCCGAGCCGAGCGCGGGTCCCTGCTCGGAGTCGATGATCGACAGCGGGCGGCGCAGCACGTCGGCGTAGACCTGCATGAGGAAGCGGTTCTTCAGCAGGCCGCCGGCCACCACGAACTCCGCCACCGGCACGCCCGACGCCTCGAACGTCTCGACGATCACCCGGGCGCCGAACGCGGTCGCCTCGATGAGCGCGCGGTAGACGTCCTCCGGCTTGGTGGCCAGGGTCTGGCCGACGACCACGCCGGACAGGTCGTGGTCGACCAGCACCGAGCGGTTGCCGTTGTGCCAGTCGAGCGCGACCAGGCCGTGCTGCCCGACCCGCTGACCGGCGGCCAGCTCGGTCAGGTAGTCGTGCACCGACTGTCCCCGGTCGGCCGCGAGCCGCGCGTACGAGGCGGGCACGGCGTTGTCGACGAACCAGGCGAAGATGTCACCCACGCCCGACTGTCCCGCCTCGTATCCCCACAGCCCCGGCACGATCCCGTCGCGGACCACCCCGCACATGCCGGGCACCTCGGCCAGCTGGTCGGAGGGCATCACGTGGCAGGTGGAGGTGCCCATGATGGCGACCATCTGGCCGGGCCGGACCGCGTCGGCCGCGGCGGAGGTGACGTGCGCGTCGACGTTGCCGACGGCGATGGCGATGCCCTCGGGCAGCTTGGTCCACTCGGCGGCCTGCGCGGTCAGCCGACCGGCGAGCCCGCCCAGCGGAGACAGCTCATGTCCCAACTTGCCGGCAAACCCGGAGAAGCCGGGGTTGAGGGCGGCGAGGAAGTCCTCGGACGGATAGCCCCCATCCTGATATATCCCTTTGTATCCGGCGGTGCAGACGTTGCGGGTCTCGACCCCGGTGAGCTGCCAGATGATCCAGTCGGCCGCCTCGATCCACCGCTCGGCCCGCCCATAGGTCTCCGGGTCCTCTTCGAGCACCTGCAGGCCCTTGGCGAACTCCCACTCCGAGGAGATCTTGCCGCCATAGCGCGGCAGCCAGCTCTCCCCGCGCCGCGCGGCCAGCTCGTTGATCCGGTCGGCGTGCGCCTGCGCCGCGTGGTGCTTCCACAACTTGGGCCAGGCGTGCGGCCGCTCGGGCGTCTGGAAGCAGAGCGGCGTGCCGTCGCCGGTGGTCGGCAGCACCGTGCACGCCGTGAAGTCGGTGCCGAGCCCGACGACCTGCGCCGGGTCGATCCCGGCCGCGGCCACGGCCTCGGGCACGGCGGTACGCAGCACGTCCAGCCAGTCCTGCGGGGACTGCAGCGCCCAGTCGGGTCCCAGCCGGACCTCGGAGCCGGGCAGCCGGTCCTCGATGACGCGGTGGGCGTACTCGTGCACGGCGGTGCCGACCTCGGCGCCGTCGCCGACCCGCACCACCACGGCGCGGCCGGACAGCGTGCCGAAGTCGACGCCGATCACGTATGTGTTGTTGTTAGCGTTCACACAATCTCCCTTGATCCGGTACGGCGGAGGCCGTGCCGGAGGTCAGGTCCGGCGCGCCGAGAATAGACGCTGGAGCAGGATGAAGACGAAGAGCAGAAGTCCGATGAATATCTTGGTCCACCACGAGCTGAGCGTGCCCTCGAAGCTGATGACCGTCTGGATCAGGCCCAGCACGAGCACGCCCAGCACCGTGCCGAGCAGGAACCCGGAGCCGCCGGTCAGCAGCGTGCCGCCGATGACGACGGCCGCGATCGCGTCGAGCTCCATGCCGACGGCGTGCAGCCCGTACCCCGAGAGCATGTAGAACGACAGCAGCACCCCGCCGAGCGCCGAGCAGAACCCGCTGACCGTGTAGACCGTGATCTTCGTCCGGGCCACGGGCAGGCCCATCAGCAGCGCGGACTGCTCGCTGCCCCCGGTGGCGTAGACGGCGCGGCCCAGGCGCGTGTAATGCAGCACGTACGCCGCCACGAGCACCACCACCGCGGCGATGATCACGCTCGGCGAGATCCACAGACCGGCGAACAGGTCGATCCTGGTCTGCGCGAACGCCGTGAACGTCGGGTCCTCGATGGGGATCGAGTCGGTGCCGATCGTGTAGCACAGCCCTCTGGCCAGGAACATCCCGGCCAGCGTGACGATGAACGGCTGGATGTCGAAGGCGTGGATGATGTACCCCATCACCAGCCCCAGCGCGGCGCCGATGACCAGCACCAGCGGGATCACCAGGTACGGCGGCCACCCGGGCCCCTTCATCAGGCTCGCCGAGATCATCGTGGACAGCGCGACCACCGAGCCGACCGACAGGTCGATCCCCCCGGTCAGGATCACGAACGTCATGCCGACGGCCACGACCAGCAGGAAGGCGTTGTCGATGAAGACGTTGAGTATCACCTGCCCGCTGGCGAACCCCTCGTAGCGGATGCCGCCCGCGACGAACATCGCCACGAACAGGCCGGCGGTCACCAGGACGGGCACGTACTTGGCCGGGATCGTCCTGAGGCCGTTGAGCGTCACGGTCGTCATGCCGTCACCTGAACCTTCTCCTCGGCCGCCGGGCTGGGCGGCACGGCTCGGCGGCGACGGCCGAACACCTTCTCGCGGAACGACTTCGACTGGATGAGGCAGACCGCGGTCACCACGAGCGCCTTGAACAGCAGCGTGGTCTCCGGCGGCACCCCGATGGAGTAGATGGTCGTGGTCAGCGTCTGGATGATCAGCGCGCCGAGCACGGTGCCGCCGAGCGAGAAGCGCCCGCCCGACAGCGAGGTGCCGCCGATGACCACGGCCAGGATGGCGTCGAGCTCGACCCACAGGCCGGCGTTGTTGCCGTCGGCGCTGGAGACGTTCGAGCTGATCATCAGCCCGGCGACGCCGGCGCAGAGCGCGGCGAAGGCGTAGACCATGATGATGATGCCGCGCGCGCGGATCCCGGCGAGCCTGCTGGCCTCGGCGTTCCCGCCGACCGACTCGATCAGCATGCCCAGGGCCAGTCTGCGGGTGAGGAAGACGGTGATCGCCAGGACCACCACGACCAGCAGGATGCCGAAGGGCACGGTCAGCCAGTAGCCGCCGCCGATGACCTTGTACGAGGGGCTGTTGACGGTGATGATCTGCCCGCCGGTGATCAGCTGGGCCAGGCCGCGCCCGGCCACCATGAGGATCAGCGTGGCGATGATCGGCTGAATGCCGACGACCGCGACGAGCAGGCCGTTCCACGCCCCGAGCAGCACCGACAGGCCGAGCGCCAGCGCCACGGCGGTGAACACGCCGGCGTCGTCGCTGATCTGCAGGCAGGCCAGCGCCCCCGCGATCGCCACCACCGAGCCGACCGACAGGTCGATGCCGCCGGTCGCGATGACCAGCGTCATCCCGAGGGAGACCAGGATGAGCGGGGCGCCGAACCGCAGGATGTCGATCAGGCTGCCGTAGAGGTGGCCGTCGCGCATCTGGATCGAGAAGAAGTTCGCGGTGAAGAACAGGTTGACGAGGAGCAGCAGGGCCAGGATGACGACCGGCCAGAGCAGGCGTCTCATTCCGCTCGCCCCCCGCCCGTGCCGCCACTTGCGATGGTCTCCATGAGCACGTCCGTGGTGAGGTCGTCGTCGTTGGGCAGCTCGGCGACCAGCCTGCGGTCGCGCAGGACGCCGACCTTGTGGCTGAGCCGCAGCACCTCCTCCAGCTCGGCGGAGATGAACAGCACCGCCATGCCGCCGTCGGACAGCTGGGCGACCAGGCGCTGGATCTCGGCCTTCGCGCCGATGTCGATGCCGCGGGTGGGCTCGTCGAGGATGAGCAGCCTGGGCTCCAGGATCAGCCACCTGGCCAGCAGGACCTTCTGCTGGTTGCCGCCACTGAGGTCGCGTACGAGGTGCTCCGGGTTGGCCGGGCTGATCTTCAGCGCGGCGATGTACTTGCCGACCAGCTCGTCCTGCTGCTCACGCGGGACCGGTCTGGTCCAGCCCCTGGTGGCCTGCAGGGCCAGGATGATGTTCTCCCTGACCGTGAGGTCGGGGATCAGCCCGTCCGACTTGCGGTTCTCCGAGCAGAACGCGATCCGGTGGTTCATCGCGACGCGCGGCGCGCGCAACGAGACCGGCGTGCCGTCGATGCTCACCTCGCCGGCGCTCGCGTGGTCGGCGCCGAACAGCAGCCGCGCGACCTCCGTACGGCCCGAGCCCAGCAGCCCGGCCAGCCCCACGACCTCGCCCTCGTGGACGGTCAGCGTGAACGGCTCGATGGCCCCGGCCCTGCCCAGCCCGCGCGCCTCCAGCAGCGGCCGGTCGAACACCTTGGCCTCACCGTGCAGCTTCTCCAGGGCGGCGAGCTCCTGGCCGATCATCTTGGCGACCAGCTCGACCTGGCTGAGCTCCGCGGTGAGGTATTCGCCCACCAGCCGCCCGTTGCGCAGGATCGTCATCCGGTCGGAGATCTCGTAGACCTGGTCGAGGAAGTGGGAGACGAACAGGATCGCGATGCCCTCCTCCTTGAGGGTGCGCATCACGCGGAAGAGCTGCTCGACCTCGCTCGCGTCGAGGCTGGAGGTCGGCTCGTCGAGGATCAGCACCCGGGCCTCGATGTCGATGGCGCGCGCGATGGCCACCATCTGCTGGATGGCCGGCGAGTAGGTCGACAGGGGCGCCGAGACGTCGAGATCGAGCTCCAGCCGGGCCAGCAGCTCCGCGGCCCTGGCCCGCATCCGCGGCCAGTCGATCCGGCCCCAGCGCCGGGGCTCGCGGCCGACGAAGATGTTCTCGGCGACCGAGAGGTTCGCGCAGAGGTTGACCTCCTGGTAGACCGTGCTGATGCCGGCCCCTTGAGCCTCCAGCGGGCTGCCGAACGCGACGGGCTCGCCGAGCAGCTCGATGGTGCCGGCGTCGATGGAGTGGACGCCGGTCAGCACCTTGATCAGGGTGGACTTGCCCGCGCCGTTCTCGCCCATGAGCGCGTGCACCTCGCCCGGCAGCAGTCGCAGGTCCACGCCGTCGAGAGCCTTCACGCCGGGGAACTGTTTGCCGATTCCGCTCATCAGCAGGATCGGCGCGGGTACGGCCATCGGCGTCCCTCTCCTCCTCGTGCTCTTGATCGTGTAGCTGTTGATCACGTAGCTCTTGATGACGTAAGTGGGCCGGCCGCGAGGGCCGGCCCGGTCGGCGGTCAGTACTGGCGGTTGGGCAGAGCGGCCTTGGCCTGCTCCTGGTTGAACGCCGTCTCCTGCGTGATCACGCGGGTCGGCACGGTCTCGTTCTTGACGACCTTCTTGGCCAGGTCCATCAGCTGCGGGCCAAGCAGCGGGGAGCACTCGACGATGTAGTTGATCTTTCCGTCGGAGAGCGCCTGCATGCCGTCCTTGACGGCGTCGACCGTGATGATCTTGATGTCCTTGCCGGGCACCTTGCCCGCGCCCTCGATGGCCTCGATCGCACCCAGCCCCATGTCGTCATTGTGCGCGTAAAGCACGTCGATGTCCGGAGTGGACTTCAGGAAGGCCTCCATGACTTCCTTGCCCTTGGCCCGGGTGAAGTCGCCGGTCTGCGAGGCGACGATCTGGAACTTGGGCTCGGCCTTGATGATCTCCTGGAAGCCCGCCTTGCGGTCGTTGGCCGGAGCCGAGCCCGTGGTGCCCTGCAGCTCCACGATCTTGACCGGGTCGCTGGTGCTCTTGTACTCGTCCACCAGCCACTTGCCGGCCTTGCGGCCCTCCTCGACGAAGTCCGAGCCGAGGAAGGTCTTGTAGAGCGAGGTGTCCTTGGAGTCCACGGCCCGGTCGGTGAGGATCACCGGGATCTTCGCGTCCTTGGCCTCCTTGAGCACGGTGTCCCAGCCCGACTCCACCACCGGCGAGAAGGCGATGACGTCCACCTTCTGCTGGATGTAGGAGCGGATCGCCTTGATCTGGTTCTCCTGCTTCTGCTGGGCGTCCGAGAACTTCAGGGTGATCCCGGCTGACTTGGCCGAGTCCTGCACCGACTTGGTGTTCGCGGTGCGCCAGCCGCTCTCCGCGCCGACCTGCGAGAAGCCCATGGTGATCGCGCCACCGCCGCCACCGCTACCGCCGCTCGCGCCGCATCCGGCCACCGCCATGGCGGTGAACCCGGCGAGCATCAATACCGAGATCCTCTTCAACACGTGGGGTCCCTTCTGATGTGAGCGCTAACACCACAGCAAGGGTGCGTGCGCGTTTCCTTCTGTGTACGGCCTACCGCCGGGCCGTACTGGCCCGGGAGACGAGCGAGGGCGGGACCACGAGGCGTTCGCACTCGTGGGAGCCTTGGCCCTCGATCTGCCGAAGGAGCACCTCGATGCTGTGCCTGCCCACCGCGCCGAAGTCCTGCCTGATGGTGGTGAGCGGCGGCGAGAAGAACTCCGATTCGGGGATGTCGTCGAAACCGACGACGCTCACCTGGTCGGGCACTCTCACCCCCTGCTCGGTGAACGCCCGCAGCACGCCCAGCGCCATCTGATCGTTGGCGACGAACACCGCTGTGACGTCCTTCATGCTCGCCAGGCTGCGCCCCGCCTCATATCCCGAGCGCGGGCTCCAGTCTCCGGCGAGCGGCTCAGGGGCCGAACGGCCCGCCTGCTCCAGCGCGGCCCGCCACCCGGCCACGCGTCCCTCGGCCTCCAGCCAGTCGGAGGGGCCGCGGATGTGCCAGACCGTCTCGTGTCCCAGGGAGAGCAGGTGCTCGGTGGCCATCCTGCCGCCGCGCACCTGGTCGACGCAGACGACCGACACGTCACCGGCCTCGCCGCCCTCGACGGCGACCGTGGGCACCCCGAACGGGAGCTCGCCCAGCGCCTGGGCGGCCGACCGTTGCGGCGCGACCACGACGATGCCGTCGACGCCCTGGTCGGCCAGGTAGTCGAGGGCGTCACTGACGCCGATCTTGTCGATGGACTTGAGACTCACGATGCTGACGAAGTAGCCGGCCCCCCGGGCCGCCTGCTCGATGCCATAGACCGTGCTGGCCGGGCCGTACAGCGTGGTGTCGAAGCTGACGACGCCGAGCGTCCTGGAGTGCTTGGTGACCAGAGCGCGGGCGACGAGGTTGCGGCGGTAGCCGAGCTTATCGATCGCCTCCATCACCCGCGCGCGGGTCTCGCTGCGCACGTTGGGATGCTCGTTGAGCACGCGTGAGACCGTCTGGTGCGATACCCCGGCCTCTTTGGCCACATCGGCCATGACCGGCGGTCGACGCCCTTGGGTCGCTCCCACTGCCGTGCTCCCTTCCTGGCTTGGCATGACTGTGAACGTTAACAACAGGTCTCGTCAAGAGGTCGCCCGATTACGGTCGCGTCACACGAGCTCTGCCTTGAGCGCTCCTCATCTTTGGCGCCCAGCCTGGAGAGGAAGTTCACTCAGAATGTTAACGCTAACATATCAGGAGGGCCAGGCCCTCCGCGCGCGGTTACGCCGACGACGCCGTGGAGTCGCGGATCACCAACTGGCAGGGCATGCGATGGACGCCCGGCGTGGCCCGCCCGTCGATGGCCGCGAACAGGTGCTGGGCGGCCGTCCTGCCGAGGAGTTCGAGGTTCATGTCCACGGTCGTCAGGGCCGGGCGCGTCTCGGTCGACAGCACCTCCCAGTTGTCGTAGCCGATCACCGCGATGTCGTCGGGCACTCGCCGCCCCCGCTCGCGGATCGCCTCCACGAACCCGGCCGCGACCTGGTCGCTGCCGCAGAACACCGCGTCGATCTCCGGCTGGGCCATCAGCAGCATCTCCGCCGCGTGCCGCCCCCACCGCTGCGACCACGCGCCCCAGAGCGTCTCGCCCGCCTGCTCCAGCCCCGCCTCGGACAGCGCCAGCTGCACACCCGCCACACGGTCGCGGGCCGCCTTGTAGTGATCGGGCCCGGTGACGTGCGCGATCCGGCGCCGGCCCAGCGCGATCAGATGGTTGACGGCCATCACCGCGCCGCCCACGTCGTCCGGCACGAACGACACGTCCTCCGGATCGTCCGACGGCCCGTAGGCGTAGACCACCGGCACTCCGAGGTCGCGGCTGACGGACGGCCGCAGGTTGGTGCTCTCGCCCACCACGATCAGCCCGTCGACGCGGCGCGACAGCAGCGCGCGCAGGTGGTGCTGCTCCCTGATGGCGTCGCCGCGGGCGTCGCAGAGCAGCACCGCCATCTCCCCCGCGCCGAACGCGTCCTCCGCCCCGAGCAGCACCGGGATGCCGAACCGGCCCGCGCTGTCGGAGGTGAGCAGCCCGACAGTCCGCGTCTGCCCGGACAGCAGCCCCCTGGCCAGGGCGTTCGGCTGGAAGGAGAGCTCCTCCGCCGCGGCGAGCACGCGCTGACGGGTCGAGGCCCGCACGTCCTGCCGCCCGTTGAGCGCCTTGGAGGCCGTGGCGATCGACACCCCTGCCAGGGAGGCCACGTCGTTGATGGTCGCGCGCCTACCCGCCATATTTTCGAAACCCTTTTCAGTAACCCGGTATCTAGGACAAACCATAATACCCATTGACAGGCCCCAATGTTTCTTCTACGTTTCCGAAAACCTTTCAGTTCACGGGGGTCCCGAAGGAGACAACCATGAGACGACGGCTGGCTGGGATCGCCTTCCTCGGTTTGTTAGCGCTCACATCCGCCGCTTGCGGTAGCGGTGGCAGCGGTGGGAGCGAGAAGCAGCCCCAAGCGGCAGGCCCGGTCACGATCACCATGTGGACCCGCGCGGCGACGCAGGCCCAGAGCGAACGGCTGGTGAAGGCCTACAACAGCAGTCACAAGAACCAAGTGAAACTGACCGTCATCCCGACGGACAACTACCAGCCGCGCATCGCGGCCGCGGCCGGCGCGAAGCAGCTGCCGGACGTGTTCGCGGCCGACGTGATCTTCGTCCCGAACTACACCTCGCAGGGCCTGTTCATGGACATCACCGACCGGGTCAACGCCCTGCCGTACAAGGCCGGTCTCGCGCCCTCCCACATGAAGCTGGGCACGCTGGACGGCAAGCTCTACACCCTGCCGCACACGCTGGACCTGTCGGTCTGGTTCTGGAACAAGGACCTCTACGCCAAGGCCGGGCTCGACCCGGAGAAGGGGCCCAAGACGCTGAAGGAGTTCGCCCAGCAGGCCACCACGATCCAGCAGAAGCTGGGCAAGGACGGCAAGGTGCACGGTACGTTCTTCGGCGGCAACTGCGGCGGCTGTTACGTCTTCACCTTCTGGCCCTCGGTCTGGGCGGCCGGCGCCCAGGTCATGAACGCCGAGGGCACCACCTCGCTCAACGACCAGCCCGCGATGACCGAGGTGTTCAAGACCTACCGCGACCTGTACGAGAAGAAGGTCACCGGCCCGACGGCAAAGGAGGAGCAGGGCCCGACCTGGACCGGCTTCTTCCCCAAGGGCGAGATCGGCGTCATGCCCATGCCGTCGACCACGCTCGGCACCATGCCCGCCGGCATGAAGATCGGCGTCACTCCCATCGCCGGTCCCGACGGCGGCGAGTCGACGTTCGTGGGCGGCGACTCGATCGGCATCTCCTCGACGTCCAAGAACGCCGACGCGGCCTGGGACTTCCTGTCCTGGACCGTCTCCGATGACGCGCAGGTCGAGGTCATGGCCAAGAACAAGGACGTGCTCGCGCGTACGGACCTGGCCAACAACAAGTACTCGGCTGAGGACCCACGCGTGGTGCTGATCAACTCGCTGGTGGCCAAGGGGCAGACGCCTTACGCGTTGCGCTTCGGCCAGACGTTCAACGACCCGCAGGGACCCTGGCTGCGGCTGGCCCGCGAGGCGGTGTTCGGCGACGCCGCGAAGGTCCCCCAATTGAACGCCGAGATAACGAAGTCCCTGCAGCAATGATCGCAACTGTGTTCACGGCCTCACTCCGTTCGGCGAGTCGGTCGCTCAAAAAGCTCCCGACTTCGTCGGGAGCGCGACCTCCGGGGCGGCGGGCGGCCCACACGGTGCCGTCCGCCCGATGGCGAAGGAGACAGGTCCAGGGCTGGCTGTACGCCGCGCCGACCGCCGTCATCGTGGGCGTCCTGTTCCTCGCACCGCTGGTGCTGGTCGTCTGGATGTCGCTGAACCGCTGGCCGTTGCTGGGCCAGGCGGTCTTCAACGCGCCCGACAACTACACCAAGATCCCCAAGAACCCGCTGTTCTTCGACGCGGTGCTCTTCACGCTGAAGTACACCGCCATCACCACCGTCCTGCTGTCGGCCGTCGCGCTCGGCCTGGCCCTGCTCGTGCAGGAGCGCCGGCCAGGGGTGGCCTTCTTCCGTACCGCGTTCTTCCTGCCGGGAGCCGTCGGCTTCGCCGCCGCCGCGCTGCTGTTCTACGGCATGCTGAACAACGACTTCGGCCCGATCGACCCGCTGCTCCAGACGCTGGGGATCACGCACGAGCCGGTGAAGTGGATCGGCACGCCCAACATGGCGTTGTTCTCCACGATCGCGCTCGTGCTGTGGCGCTTCGCCGGGTTCAACATGCTCATCCTGCTGACCGGCCTGCAGTCGATCCCCGTCGAGGTGTACGAGGCGGCCAGGAGCGACGGCGCCAACCGCTGGCAGATCTTCACCAAGATCACGATGCCGCTGCTGCGCCCGACGCTGGCGCTGATGCTGATCCTCAGCATCACCGGCTCGCTGCTGGCCTTCGACCAGTTCTTCATCTTCACCAACGGCGGCCCGGACAACAGCACGGTCTCCATGGTCATGGTCGTCTACCGCGACGCGTTCTTCCGCTTCGACCTCGGCGGGGCGGCGGCGCTGTCCGTCGTGCTGCTGGTCGCCCTGGTCGGGTTCAACACTCTGCTGATGCGGAGGCTCAAGTGAGGTATTACCCCACTGTCACGGCGCTGGCCATCCTGTTCCTGTTCCCGCTGCTGTGGAGCGGCTGGGCGTCGCTGGAGGAGCCGTCCAACTACCTGAAGATGGCCCAGTTCGGCGAGGGCGTCGGCACCTACGCCACCAACAGCGTGCTGGTGTCGTCGATGACCGTCGCCGGCACGCTGATCGTCTCCGCGCTGGGCGGCTACGCCTTCGCCCGGTTCGACTTCCCGGGGAAGAACCTGCTGTTCCTGGCCACGCTGGCGATCCTCATGGTGCCGTACGCGACGATCCTCATCCCGCTCTACGTGCTGCTCGGCTACCTCGGCCTGCAGAACTCGCTGCTGGGGCTGTCGCTGGTGTTCGTGATGTTCCAGCTGCCGTTCGCGCTGTTCATGATGCGCAACGCCTTCGAGGCGATCCCGCGCGAGCTGGAGGAGGCGGCGCTGGTCGACGGCTGCGGCACCTTCCGGGCCTTCTCCCGGATCCTGCTGCACGCCGTACGGCCCGCGCTCGTCACCGTCGGCCTGTTCGCCTTCCTCGCCTCATGGAACGACTTCTTCGCACCGCTCATCCTGCTCAACGACGGCGCGTCGTTCACCCTGCCGGTGGCCGTGGTCAGCATGACGCAGGGCACGTTCGGCGCCATCGACTACGGCATGCTCCAGGCCGGCGTCATGGTCATGGCACTCCCCTGTCTCATTCTGTTCGTCATTCTGCAGCGCCACTATGTGCGCGGATTCATGTCGGGAGCTCTGCGTGGCTAATCCTGTCCTGCCCTCATCGGGCGTGCTGTCCCCCCTCGGCCTGGACGCCGTACGTCCGGCGCCCGGCTTCTGGGGCGACCGCATCACCCTCAACCGGGACGTCACCATCGCCCACTGCCAGGAATGGATGGAGCGCGAAGGCTGGATCGGCAACTTCCGTGGCCGTCTGCCCCGCAAGGGCAGGGAGTTCAGCGACTCAGAGATCTACAAGCTGCTGGAGGGGATGGCGTGGGCCGACCACCCCGCGCTGCCCGAACTGGCCGAGACCGTGGCCAGGGCCCAGGAGGGCGACGGCTACCTCAACACCCGATGGTCCGGCAGCCGCTACACCGACTTCGAGTGGGGCCATGAGCTCTACTGCTACGGCCACCTCATCCAGGCCGGGGTCGCCCGGCTGCGCATGCACGGCGAGGACCGGCTGACCGAGGTGGTCAGGCGGGCGGCGGACCACATCTGCCGCCGCTTCATGGACACCTCGGAGACCTGCGGCCACCCGGAGGTGGAGATGGCGCTGGTCGAGCTGTACCGAGCCACCGGCACCGAGCGCTACCTGGAGATGGCCCGCCGTTTCGTCGAACGCCGCGGCCTGCCCGCGCTGGCCGAGATCCCGTTCGGCCGCGCCTACTTCCAGGACGACGTCCCGGTACGGCGCGCGCAGTCGTTGCGCGGGCATGCCGTACGGGCGCTCTACCTGGCCAGCGGCGTCGTCGACGTCGCCGTGGAGACGGGCGACGAGGAGTTGCTGAAGGCCGTCGAAGCGCAGTGGGAGCGCGCGGTCGCCAGGCGCACCCACCTGACGGGCGGCATGGGCTCGCGGCACACCGACGAGTCCTTCGGCGAGGACTACGAGCTGCCGCCGGACCGCGCCTACTCCGAGACCTGCGCGGGCATCGCCTCGATCATGCTGGCGCACCGGCTGCTGCTGGCCACCGGCGACGCCCGGTACGCCGACGTGGCCGAGCGGACGCTGTACAACGTGCTGGCCACCGCGGTGGCCCTGGACGGCCGGTCGTTCTTCTACGCCAACCCACTGCGTGTGCGGGTGCCGGCCGTGCCGCTGAACGGGGTCAACCACGCCGCCGAGGGCGGGCTGCGCTCACCGTGGTTCGACGTGTCGTGCTGCCCGAACAACATCGCCCGCACGCTCGCCTCACTGCCCGCCTATATGGCGACCAGTGACGCGGGCGGGGTGCAGATCCACCACTTCACGCCCGGCGAGATCACCCACGGACCGCTCGCGTTGCGGGTGGAGACCGGGTATCCGTGGTCGGGCGGGGTGCGGGTGCGGGTGCTGTCGGGTGGCAGCGGGCGGATCTCGCTGCGCGTCCCCGCCTGGGCGAAGGGCGCCACGCTCGCGTACGGGCCGGCCGGTGACACGGAATCGGCCGCCAGTGGATCCGACATTTCGCATATGTCGGGTAGTCGGGAGGTCGAGGCCGGGTACGCCGTCGTCGCGGGTGACTGGCAGCCCGGTGATGAGATCCGGCTCGACCTGCCCATGGCTCCCCGATGGACCTTCCCCGACCGGCGGGTGGACGCGCTGCGCGGGAGTGTCGCGGTGGAGCGCGGGCCGCTCGTCTACTGCGCGGAATCCGTCGCCGACGAGCCGCCACTCGCCGACGTGGCCGCCCGCATCTCATCCGCACCCATCGACCGTCCGGCCGACCCTCTGGCCGATCAACCAGCTGACCACCAGGCCGGCTCTCCGGAAGGGGCGTCCGCAGCCGCCCCCGTACCGAGGGCGGCCGGTTCCGAGGCGGGCGCGCCCGATCCCGTCGCGGGCGCGCCCGCCACTGACCCCGCCGCCGATCTCGCCGCCAGTCCCGCTGCCGGTCCCGCTGTCGATCCCGTTGTGGAGATCGAGGTCGCCGTCGTGCTCGGGGCTCCAGCCACCGATGACTGGCCGTACGGGCCGACTCCCGACGCGCCGGACGGCACGGACACCGTGCTGCGGCTGGTGCCGTACCACCGCTGGGGCAATCGCGGCCCCGCCACCATGCGCGTCTGGCTGCCCGTCGCCGACTGACACCCCCCATGGAGAACTCCGTGCGCAAAACCCTCTCCGGCCTGGCCGCGTTAGCCGTCGCGGGCAGTCTGCTCGCCGCCGGCTCCCCGGCCACGGCCGTCCAGGACGATCTCGGCATGCCGGTGTTCACCGGCGCCGACCCCGTTCCGGCCGAGCCCGTCCGTTACCAGCCGCGCAAGATGATGGAGGAGATCTACAAGAAGGAGAAGGGCGGCGACTCGTACTGGATCGACCGCATGCTGGCCCGCCCCGGCGACGACCCGGCGGGCACGTGGCTGATGTCGCGGGGCCGGGCGCTGTTCATGAAGGAGCACGACCCATCGGTGATCGGCTTCAGCGGCAGCGTGGCGTACTGGGAGAGCATCGACAACCGCGACGCCTACAGCGTCTCGCTCGGCACGGACCTCAAGGAGGACGTGAGCAAGCGGTTGCAGATGCCCAGCCACTGGATCGGCCAGTACGCGGGCGGCGATCTGGCCGTGACCGTCAAGAAGTTCATCACGCACGAGAACGTGGCGGTCACCACGCTCGCGGTCACGAACACGGGCACCGCGAAGCTGACCGTGCCGGTCACGGTGACCTCTCCGTACACGAAGACCGCGGACGGCGATCGTGAGCTGACCGGCGTGGTGGCGGCGAAGAACCGGCTGACCACGATCTTCCCCCGGCTCAGCGGCGACGGCCTGAAGGTCGCGGACGGCGCGCTGAAGGGGACGCTCTCGGTCGAACCGGGCAAGACCGTGCGGACCAAGGTGCAGATGGGCTTCGTCACGGAGGAGCTGGCCGGGTCGCGCGGCGAGTACGACGGCTACAAGGGCCGCTCGCCGGAGAAGGCGCTGCGCCGCCAGCTCCAGGACTACAACGCCTGGTGGGCGGAGAACCTGCCCTACATCGACGTGCCGGACGCCAACATCAAGAAGTTCGTCTACTACCGCTGGTGGTTGATGCGGTTCAACTTCCTCGACGCCGACATCCCGGGCAACGACTTCCAGTTCCCGACGTCGGTGGAGGGGGCGCTCGGTTACAACAACGCGATCGTGCTGACCGTGCCGATGTTCCTGCAGGATCTGAAGTATCTGCGGGATCCGATCTACTCGTACGGCCCGTGGGTGTCGGCCGGCGAGGTATCACGTAACTCGAAATATACGGATAACCCGGGCGATCCGGAGAACTGGTCGAACAGCTACACCCAGTACATCTCGGCTTCCGCGCTGGAGAGCTACCAACTCCACGGCGGCCAGCCCGCGATTCTGCGCAACCTGGCCCGCTACGCGGAGAAGGACGTCTACGGGCAGCTCAACGCCTACGACTCCAACAAGAACGGGGTCATCGAGTACGACTGGGAGGCGATGACCGGCAACGACGCCGACGCGGTGTCGTTCCACTACTACAACCGGGCGAACGAGCGGCTAGAGGGCGCCTATGTCTACGCCAACGCGATGGCGGCGGCGCAGGCGTACACGCTGATCGGCGACACCGCGAAGGCCGCCGAGCTGCAGGGCGTGGCCGACAAGGTGAAGAACGGCATCCTCACCCTGCTCTGGGACGACCAGAACAAGCTGTTCAAGCACCGCGACCTGCAGACGGGCAACCTGATCCCGTGGAAGGAATCGAACAACTACATCCCGTTCGCCACCGGCCTGGTCCCGACGGACGACCCGAAATATCGGGAAGCGCTCCGTCTATGGGCCGACCCCACTGAATATCCGATTTTCCCGGCCTATACGGCTAATCAGAAGGACAAGGCGGAGGCCGCCGCGGCGGGGCACCCGGGGTCGAACAACTTCTCGCAGATCAATTCAACCCGGAACTTCTCGCTGTTCTCCAGGGCGCTGCGCGAATACACCTCGCCGTACATCACGGCCGACCGGTACAAGCAGTTGCTGTACTGGAACGCCTGGTCGCAGTTCGTCGGCGGCGACACCCGTTACCCGGACGCCAACGAGTTCTGGTCGAACTGGAATCCCGCCACCAAGACCATCGACTACCGGTCGTGGATCCACCATACGATCCTCGGTAGTAGCAACTGGACGGTCATCGAGGACGTGATGGGCCTGCGCCCGCGTTCCGACGGCAAGGTCGAGCTGTGGCCGGTCGACATCGGCTGGGACCACTTCACGGTCAACGGCATCAACTACCGCGGCAGCGACCTGAGCATCGTCTGGGACAAGCCCGGCGACGGCAAAACGCACTACGCGGGCGTGCCCGAGGGCTACTCGATCCTCATCGACGGCAAGCGCAAGGTCACGCTGTCCGGGCTCGCGCACGCGGTCTGGGACCCGGCCACGGGCAAGGTCGAGGGTGGCACGGTGGTGCACGCCGAGGCGGCGCGGTCGATGAAGGCTCCGGCCGAGGTGAAGCTGTCGGGTGACCAGGTCGAGGACCTGTTCCAGAAGGCCGGGGTCGATCTCGGTTCCACCCGGCCGAACCTGGTCAAGTCCGCCACGGCCTCGTACGGCGACCCGGCGGGCGCGGTGGACGGGTTCACGATCAACGAGCCGTACTGGGGCAGCAAGGGCTCCGGCAAGGCACAGGACTGGCTGGAGGTGGACCTGGGCTCGGCCCGGCCCGTCGACCGGCTGCGCCTGTACTTCTACAACGACCGCAAGAGCTACAGTGAGCCCGCCCTGTACTCGGTGCAGTACCTTGACGGCTCCACCTGGAAGGACGTGCCCGGCCAGGCCAAGGACCCGGTCTATCCCCGGGCCAACCTCAACGAGGTCCGTTTCAGCTCCCTCACCGCCCAGAAGCTGCGCGTGCTGGTCACCCACCGGCCGGGCTACTCGACGGGCTTGAAGGAGGTGCAGGCGTACGCGACCGGCTCGGCTCCGCCGTCCGTGGGCAACCGGGCTCCGTACGTGCTGGCCGTACAGGACGCGACCTTCAACCGCCCCGGGCAGGCCAGGCTGGACGCGGTCGTCAAGGACGACGGGCTGCCGTCGGGGACGCTCAGCATGACGTGGAGCGTCGTGGACGGACCGGGGCAGGCGTTCTTCACCGACCCGGCGAGCCCGGCCACGGTCGCGTCGTTCACCGAGGCGGGCACGTACCACCTGAGGCTGACCGCCTCCGACGGCGCCAAGTCGGCGTCCGGCACGGTCGCCGTCACGGTGGGCGCGCTGGGCACGCAGGTGAACGTGGCGCCGTACGCGACGCCGACCGCCTCCTACACCTCGCCGTGGGAGAAGGTGACGGCGATCAACGACGGCATCGAACCGCCGCGCTCCAACGACGGCGCCAACCCGCGCTGGGGCACCTGGCCGCAGGAGGGCACGCAGTGGGTGCAGCTCGACTGGCCCTCGCCGGTACGGGTGAACAAGGCGGACCTGTACTTCTTCGACGACGGCGGCGGCGTCCGCGTCCCGGCGTCATGGAAGATCCAGGCGTGGGACGGCGACTCCTTCGAGGACGTGACCGGCGCCGCCTCCTACCCGACCGCGGCCGACGCCTACAACACGGTCTCGTTCGACACGGTGACGACGACGAAGCTGCGCGCCGAACTGGTCTCCGGGCCGGCGTCCGTCGGGGTGCTGGAGTGGAAGGCGTACGCGGTGCCGCCGGACTCGGTGCGGCCCGTGTACGTCCCGACGGTGGCCGGCACGCTGCCCCAGCTCCCGGCCAAGGTGGAGACGCTGTACGCGGACGGCGGCCGGGGTCAGGCCGCGGTGACGTGGCAGCAGGTGACCGCCGACCAGGTCAAGACCGGTGGCACCAGCTTCAAGGTCGCCGGGCTCGCCGAGGGCCTGCGCTCGCCCGTGGAGGCCACGGTGTACGTCAGGACGAGTCCGGCGGTGACCATCACCTCGATCGCCGAGGAGGCGGTGCGGACCCGGGCGGGCACCGCGCCGTCGCTGCCGGCGACCGTGGTGGCCACGTACAACGACGGGTCCAAGGACAGCTCGGTCGCGGTCACCTGGGCGCGGATCGACCCGAGCTCGTACGCCTCCCCCGGCACCTTCTCGGTGACCGGGCAGGTGGCGGGCACCACGGTCCCGGCGAACGCGACGGTGACAGTGGAGTGACCACCACAATAAACCCGATATTTCGCAAATTTTCGGGTAGCTGGGAGCCCTCGCGATCTCATGGAGGGAACCTCGATGGGCTGGAGCTACCGAAAGTCGATCAAGCTCGGGCCGTTCAGGCTCAATCTGTCGCGCGGCGGCGTCGGGCACAGCTGGGGCAACCGGTTGTTCCGTGTCACTCGCACGGCGGACGGCCGCCGCACGATATCCGTCAACCTGCCGGGTGGATTCACCTGGCGCAAGACCACCCGGCATAACTAGCCGGATATTCCGAAGGGCCGGAGGCGATCGCCTCCGGCCCTTTTTCCTGCCGCTCCCACCTGCGCGTTCTCCGGCTGGCTGAAGCGGCCGGGAAAGACAAGACTGCCTCTTTCTGAATTCTCGCCCTAGATTCCTCGGCACCGCTTACCCCCTCAAGGAGGATGTTGTGGCTGAGCTATGGGCATCGACCGCCCAAGACCTGGCGCGGCTGATCGGCACCCGCGAGGTGTCCAGCCGTGAGGTGGTCCAGGCCCATCTGACGCGGATCGCCGAAGTGAATCCGCAGGTCAACGCCATCACGGTGGTGCTGGAGGAGCAGGCCCTCGACGCGGCGGACGCCGCCGACCGGGCCCTGCGCGACGGCACGGCGCCGGGCCCGCTATGCGGCGTCCCCATGACGGTCAAGGAGAACGTCGACGTGGCGGGCTCGGCGACGACACTCGGTATCGTCCCCCTGCGCGACGCTGTAGCCCCGCGCGACGCCCAGCACATCGCCCAGTTGCGCGCGGCGGGCGCGATCCCGATCGGCCGGACGAACATGCCGGAGTTCGGCATCCGCTGGCACACCGACAACGACCTGCGCGGCGCGACCCGCAACCCCTGGTCGGCCGGCCACACGCCGGGCGGCTCCAGCGGCGGCGACGCGGCCGCGGTGGCGACCGGCCTGACCCCGCTCGGCATCGGCAACGACGGCGCGGGCTCGCTGCGCTGGCCCGCGCAGTGCTGCGGCGTCGCCGCACTGAAGCCGTCGCTGGGCCGGATCGCCCAGCGAGGGCAGGCGTCGCCGTTCGCGTTCCAGCTGCTGGGCGTGCACGGGCCGATCGCGCGCCGGGTGGCCGACCTGCGGCTGGCCTTCGACCACATGTGCGGCCACGCCCCCGGCGACCCCTGGTACGCCCCGGTCCCCCTGCGGAGTCCCGCCCCGGCGAGGCCGATCGGCGTGGCGGCGGTCACCGGCCTCGACGCGGACCCGCAGGTCACCGCGGCCGTGCGGCAGGCGGCCAAGCTGCTCGCCGACGCCGGTTACCGGGTGACGGAGAGCCTGCCGCCCGCCCTGGACCGGGCCTCCGAGATCTACACCCAGATCATGTCCTCCTACGGCCGCGTCCATGAGGAGCAGCCACCCGTCGAGACGGTCGCCTCTAAGGGGTTCGTCCAGTTCTGGGCCGCCTACGAGGAGATCTGGACGCGAGCGGGCGGGCGCGCCGCCTTCGACCCGATGATGGAACGCGCCGCCATCGCGCGGGCCTGGGACGACTGGACGGCCTCGGCGCCGCTGGTCCTCGCGCCGATCTGCACGATACCGGCGTTCCCGGTGGGCGCCGACCTCGATCCCGAGTGGCTGGCCGGGTGGCCGGCGGCGCTGCGCATGAGTGTGGTGGCCAACCTGCTGGGGCTGCCCTCGGTCGCGGTCCCGACCGGTTTGGCGGACGGGCTGCCGCAGGCCGTACAGATCATCGGACCGCGCTTCCGCGAGGACCTGTGCCTGGACGCGGCCGCCGCCATCGAGGCCGGAACCCCGCCCCTGACACCGATCGACCCCCGATAACCGGTGGGTCGAGCCAGTGGCAGGTCTCAGCGGAGCGCTCTGGCCAGCGGCGTGCCGGCCGCCGGGTCCAACGGCTCGGTCAGCATGAACGGCATCTGCGCCATGAACCTGGGCCTCTCACCGAAGTGCTCCTGCGCGGCGT
Source organism: Nonomuraea sp. NPDC050022 (assembly GCF_044460705.1). Lineage (NCBI taxonomy): Bacteria > Bacillati > Actinomycetota > Actinomycetes > Streptosporangiales > Streptosporangiaceae > Nonomuraea > Nonomuraea sp. NPDC050022. The sequence goes on along the minus strand of NZ_JBITKE010000009.1, from coordinate 74,623 downwards.
GCACGGTCAGCGGATGCACCAGGTAGGCGTCCCCCGGTGAGCCGGTCGCCAGGGCCAGCGGCCGGTCCTTGCTGGCCGCGTCCGCCAGCCCGCCCGCGCTGATGTGGTCGTACACCTGCTGCTCGTCCAGCGCCCCGAAGCTGTCCCGCTGCGACCCCGCCCTGACCCGGGTCGGCGCGTCCGACTCGCCTACCTCCGAGAACAGCATCAGCACCAGGAGCGTAGTCGAGCGGACGGTCACCCCCCAGCTGCCGTCGGGCCGCGACACGTTGGCGTCCAGGTGCCAGCCACGGTCGTCGGCCGGCGGTCGCCGCGGGAACCGGATCGGAATGTTGCCCGCCGCGCCACGCGGCTGCCAGCCACCCTTCCCGCACACCGCGTCCAAGCCCGCCGCCAGCTCGGGCGATCCGACCAACTCGCCGAACGGCCCATACCCGGTCATGTCCGCGGCCCACACCACCGGCTCGCGCCACCCTTCGGGCTCGTCCGGCGACAGGCCGATCTGCTGCCACAGCAGCGCCTGCGCCGCCTCACCCTGCTCGCGCGAACCGATCGTCAACTTCACGAAACCGTCCCGCACGAACGACTCCACCAGTGCCTCCATGCCGACCACGCTATTAATGGCCGCAACCGGTTTTTCGAGCCCGATTTTGTAAGGCGGCTTGCATTTTATCGGTAAGGCGGCTTACATTCTACCGATGTACGACACCCCGACCGTCTATGAAGAGCTCGTCGCCCGGCTCGGCCCCCCGCTCGGCGTCGAGGAGGCACGCGTTCACTGGGGCCGGTTGGTGCGCGCCGCCCAGGACGGCGAGACGACGCTGATCACCCGCGAACGCTGGGAATGGGCCGCCCTGGTCCCGCTGTCCGGGGTGTCCGGGCCGCTGACCGGCCTGCCCACCCTGCCGCTGTCAACGGTCCGCCGCAAGCTCGGCGACCTCGTACGACAGGCCGCCCAGCCGCACGACAGCGGCCCCATACTCCTCACCCGCCACCGCGCCCCCGTGGCCGCCCTGGTCGCCGCCCGCGACCTGGCAGACCGGCGCGAACACCGCCTCGCACCGGAGGACCTGTTGCGCGACGGCAACACCATCCTGTTGACCGAGCTGCCGGGACCGGCCTACTCCGCCGTCGCCCGCGACTCCGACGGCAACCCGATCGCCACCGGACTGGGTGAGAGCGTCAGCGAGGCCCTACGGCGCCTGCGCCCGCCCGAGGCCGGGGCCTGATCACTTGCCGTCCTTGTCGGAGTCGGCGGAGAAGACGATCGCCCCCAGATAGCCGTCGTCCTCCTGGGTGACCTTCAGCAGCATGCTGTCCTTGTAGATGGTGTCGCCGTCGTTGAAGGTGTCCCGGCCGGTGTGCGCCGCGTACGGCGACTGCGTGAAGACCTTGGTGTTGAGCGCCTCGTCGAACATCACCTGGGTGGTCAGCACCCGCGCGTTGCTGAAATGCACCATCGCGTGGATGTGCACCGTCCGTCCCCGGTACCAACCCGGCCAGATGGTGGTGAACTCCACGGTCCCCGCGCTGTTGGTGACCTGGGCCCCGCGCAGGTAGCGCTTGTCGTCCGTCGGGGTCAGGTCGTTCGCGCTGGTCTCACCGGTCGGGGCACCCGTGGGCGGGCCACCGTTCGGCGGGGCACCGGTCGGCGGGGTGCCCCCGGGACGGCCGCCGCCACCGGTCGACTGCGACTCCGCTCCCGAATAGAGCCCGGCCGCGTCGCAGTGCCAGATCTCCACCACCGCGTTCCCCAGCGGCTTGCAGGTCTCGCTGTCCTGGACCTTGACCGCCAGGCGCAGGCGCGTCCCCTTCCGGTCCTCCCGGATGTCGCTGCGGATCTTGTCCGCGTCGAAGTAGTAGGGGCCCTGCGTGGTGGTGGCGGTCAGCGTACAGGTGTTGGCGTCGGCGAACAGGGCGGTGAGATCCTTGGTGGTGGTCGCCGTCGGAGACACGCTCGCCCCTGTCGAGGTGGTCACCGCCGGCGCGTCCTGGCCGCAGGCGGCGAGCAGGCTGCCCAGCCCGAGCGAGCTGACCCCGGTGATCAACCGCCGCCGGCTGACGCGCTGGCCCTCATGATCGTGTCCCATGTGGTCGCCTTCCGAAGAGTTGAACTTCCCTTGCGCCAGCAAAGCTAAGAACCACCCCTTGAGACGCCATTTGCTGCGGATGAACCTTTCATGAGTCTTCGACCGTACAAACCAGGACAAGCCTCCCGGATGGCCCTTGGCTTGCTACTGTCCTCTTAGCCGGGTGGGAGCGAGGAGATGACAATGAATGACACGCCCCGACGGCCAGGGGTATCGGCCAACGCTCCCAGCGTCGCCCGCATGAACGACTACTTCCTGGGCGGCAAGGACAACTTCGCCGCCGACCGCGAGGCCGCCGAGCGGGTCCTGGCGCTGATCCCCGACGCCAAGGCGATGGGCGAGTACGTCCAGGAGTTCCGCGAACGGGTCGTGCGCTACCTGGTCGAGCAGGGGGTCACGCAGTTCGTCCATGTCAGCTCCGGACTGCCTACCAAGCGGAACGTCCACGAGGTGGCCCAGTCGCTCGACCCGGACGCCAACGTCGTGTACGTCGCCGACGACCCGGTCGCGCTCAACCACGCGCGGGCGCTGCTGGCCACCAACGCGCGCACGGGAGTGGTCGAAGGGGACATCCTCCACCCCGACGCCATGCTGGACGATCCCACCCTGAATCAGCTGATCGACTTCGACCGGCCCGTCGGCGTCCTCATCATTGGCGCGCTCCAGTACATCCCCGACGAGGACGGCCCGTTCGAGCATGTGGCCCGGCTGTGCGAGCGGCTGGCGCCCGGGAGCTTCCTCTGCCTCACTCACGCCGTCTTCGACGGCCGCCCGGAGATAGCCGAGCAGATCGCCGACGTCTTCCGGGAGGCGCTCAACCGGCCCAAGGGCGGTCCGCGCAATCGCGACCAGGCGGTGCGCTTCTTCGATGGGCTGGAGCTCGTCGACCCCGGCTTCATCTATGTCCGCCAGTGGCGCTCCAGCACCCCGGTCTCCGACCAGGAGGCCAAGCGGGCCTGGGTCCTGGCCGGAGTCGCCCGCAAACCGTGATCCTCTACCGCTCCGGGACCGAGCCGCGCGCCGACCGCACCCTGATCTGGCCGAGCGCGGCGTGGCTGGCCCGGATGTCGGAGATCAGCACGTACGCGACCAGCAACAGCCCAAGACAGAGGGCGTCGGCCCCCCACCAGGGGATCTCGGCGAGCAGCAGATAGCCGTCACTGTCGCTCAACGACCTGATCACCACGGTCACCGCCGCCACCACCACGGTGACCATCAGCCAGCTGCGCAGTCGGGGCAGATTCCCCTTGTTCCACAGCCGGATCCGCCAGCTCATGAACACGGTGAGCACGCCGAGCAGCGCGCAGAACCCGATCAGCCACCACGGCAGCGCGAAGGCGGTCTGCTCGGCGATCTGCGCCTGCGTGGCGCGCAGCTCGGTCTCGGCCTTCCGCTTGGCCACCATGGCGGCGTCGAGCTGCTTCTGCAGCTGGGCCACGCTCTGGCGCGTCTCCTGACGCGGCGGCGTGGGGACGTCCGTCGGCAGCATCCGCGCCACGACGGTCAGCATGATCGCCACGAAGGACAGCGCCAGGACGATGGACATGAACAGGTCGATGAAGCGCAGGTCGAGCGGCGGCGCGAACGATCTGGAGGCCCGCTTCCTCACTGCTCCCTCACCAGCGTGTACTTCTGCGGCCGGCTCTCGGCGGCGCTCAACCGCTCCACCGCGGTGCGCAGCGCGTCCAGACCCTTGACCAGCTCCTCGGTCCTGCCCCTGGACTGCGACAGCTCCTGGGTGAGCCCCGTCATGGCGGGCGCCACCTGCTTGACGGGCAGGCGCGCGATATAGATGAGGAACACCTCATCGGCGGCCACCACGCTGGCCCGCTCCGCCCGCTCGATCAGCGCCATCCCACCGAAGGCGAGCACACTCAGAAACAGCGCGACCAGGGTGACACCGAACGCCGACGCCAGCTCGGGCAGCACGTGCTGCTTGAGCGCGGTGATCAGCACGCTGGGGTCCCCCTGGTTGTCCAGGGCGTTCGAGAAGGAGCTGACCATGGCGGCCATCGTCAGCGCGGTGCCGATGAACCCGAACACCGGCAGCGCCCAGATGAGCGCGTGGTCGAGGTGATGCTTGTTGGCCATCTCGCTGTCGTCCAGCGCGGACCGGGCGCCCAGCACCGCCTCACAGTCGTTCCCGGCCTCGGCCGCCTCCTTGAACAGCTTGAGCCGCCGCCCCACCAGCGTGTCCTCGCTCGGCTTCACCGCCTGCACGTTCGCCACGGCCCGCGCCGTCGCGGCACTCTCCCGCCGGATATCCGGTACGGCCCTGACGAGCCTGAGAACGGTGGTCAGGAACACCGCGATGATCAGCGTGACCACGACCTCCGCGGCCGGCGGGGCCGTGGTCGCACCCACGGACACCAGCAGCGTTTCCACCGCTCCGGCCACGAACAGCAGCGCGGAAACCATCAAGCCCACCGCAGGCGCGAACGCCGAGTGACGCCAGCCGTACTTTGACACCCTTCAACCCCACTCCGGCCCACAAACTTGTCAAAGGACTACCTAAGCACACGTAAAGCAACCATTGGGTTACGGAGGGCAGATCGGCTCTTCTCAGTTCGATCGCAGCGACCATCCGTCGACCTCCGAGGCGGAGGCCAACTACCCGCGAACCTCTGCATTGGGCGCCCTCTGGTCGACGGCAACAAACGACTCGGTTGGACGTCGGCGGTCGTCTTTCTTGAGCTGAATGGCGAGACACTGGACGGCACCGAGCGGCAAGTCCCAAGTCGTCACCCATCTATGCGCGGCATCGCCGAATCCCGCGTCCCCGCACTCACAAGCGTCACATCAGTCCTGACCCAGGTAAATTTTTTGCGCGGTATTCCATGCGGAGGCTATGTTCCGCCTACACTCCTCAGATGCGTTACGTCCCTTTTGTCCTAGTTTTTGCTGCCACGATCGCTTATTCCGCCACGCCCGCGGCAGCCATCACCAACGGCTCGGACGACGGTGACGCCCATCCGGAAGTAGGGGCCCTCGTCGCCGAGAAGCCGCACTCCGACGGTACCTGGGCGTACTGCACCGGCACCCTCGTCTCGCCGACGGTCTTCCTCACCGCCGCGCACTGCGGGGAGCGGAATCAGAAGACGGCCCAGGTCTCCTTCTCCCATCACTACACGCGCGGCGACCAGCTCTACGCCGGCCGGTACATCCCCGACCCCCGATTCTCGACGGACTCGGATCTGCACGACATGGCAGTCGTCGTCTTCGACAAGCCCGTCACGGGCATCCGCCCGGCCCAGTTGCCGGAGGTGGGCATGCTCGACCGCCTCAAGGCGGACGGCAAGCTGAAGTCCACACATTTCACCCCCGTCGGGTACGGCGCCCTCTCCCCGGCCAAGGGAGGCCACGGCTCCCAGGCCAAGGGAGGGCACGGCGAGCAGTGGCATTACACCGACACTCGCCGCCAAGCGTCCATCTCCTTCGAGAACCTGTCCGCCAAATGGCTGGACCTGTCCCTGACTTCCCATGGGGACGGCAGCACCTGCTTCGGCGACTCAGGCGGCCCGAACTTCCTGGGCGGCCCCGACTCGCATCTCCTCGTGGCCACGTCGATCAGCGGGGCGGACGACGCCTGCAAGGGAACCAACTACGACTACCGCCTGGACAAGCCGTCAGCCCGGCAGTTCCTCGGCAAGTACGTTCCTCTTCCCGAAGCCGCCGGCGCCTCCGCTGACCCCCGGTAGTCCCCCTGGATGAGCCCGGAAAGTTTTTGCAGGAAAATCCGGGAGGTGTGTCGGATCGGGGCGGTGGTGTTCGTAGCAGGGGTGAGGCCGCCACAAGGCGGCCGCGGCCAGCTTCCCGCAAGGAGACACCCATGACTGCCACGTACACCTTCGACATCTTCTCCACGCTCGACGGCTTCGCCAACCACAGCGGCGACTGGGGCGGCTACTGGGGCAAGCAGGGGCCCGAATTGCTCGCCCATCGCGCCGCCGCCTACCGCGACCCGCTGCGCATGGTGCTCGGGGCCAAGACCTACTCCTCGAACGCGCCGTTCCTTGACGCGGGCTTCGACCGCAGCCTGTTCGACGCGTGGATCACGCGCATGTTCGACTCCCCGGTCACGGTGCTCTCCAGCCGGCTGACCGAGCCGCTGGATTGGCCGGGCACGACCATCGAGTCCGGCGACCCTGTCGAGGTGGTCACGCGCCTCAAGGCCGAATCCGATGTGCCGCTGCGTTCCCACGGCAGCCTGACGCTCAACCGGGCACTGCTGAACGCCGGCCTGATCGACGCCATCGAGGTGACGGTCTTCCCCGTGATCTCCGGGACGACCGGCGTGGACCGGATCTTCGACGGTGCGGACGACTTCGACCTCGAACTGCTCGAAGCCCGGACCTTCGACGGCCACACACAGGTGCTGACCTACCGGCCGACCCGACACGGTTGATCGGCGACGGGGCGTCGTTGAGCCAGGCCGGGCACGTTAATCACTCAGGTCCGATTGGCGCCGGTGGCGAAGTGACGTCGCCGCATGGAACCGGCCACGCTGGATGAGTTGATCGAGTTCTGGGCGCTTCTGGATGAGGATCGATCGCTGGTGCTGGTCGCAGGGCGCGACCGCACTGGGGTTCCGCCTGGAACACCTACGCGGCTCCGCCCCGGGCTTCCGCAATCTCACCGGCTACGTCGCCTGGTCACTGCTCGAGACCGACGGATTCAGACCCCAGTCATACCCTCGATCATGAAGAGCCGGTAAACCACGACCACCTGATCCGGGCTGAAGCCCAGCGCCTTGATCACGTCGATGTGCCGGAGCCCCGGACTACCGCGCCGCTGATCACATTGCCATCAGAACCGCGACCACCAGCCCGCGGGGATGCGGACGCGGTGCGCCGGGTACCGGTGCGGGGCGGACGCGAGGGTGGTGTCCCACCCAATGGTGGATCAACGATCTCATTGTGCGTTTCCTACGTGGGCGAACAGGGCTGAGCGGGTGAGAAGCTACACCGCCCTGCGGGAAGTCATCCTAGGACCCGTGAAGCCGCTCTGGCCGGAGAAGGCCCCAACGCGGGGAAACGGCGTCCCGGCGCCCATACGGGCGAACGTAGTCACGCGATCAACAGAGATGACATCCCGCAGAGCGGTGCGGTTTCTCGGCCACTCAGCCCTGACCGTCCTCGCAGAAGCCATACAACGAAATCGTGGATCCACCACTCAGCGGCGGACGCCATCTCGACAAGATGCGGCTTTCCAGATGGTCACAGCAATGAGATCCCGCCGTGGCAAGCAGGCGAAGCGCCTAAATAAGACCGCCCGAGCGAAGCGAAGGCCCTACAGGGGTCGGGACCAGGCCCGACTGAAAGAAAACGCCTGAAGCCCCCAAGCGCGAAGCGCCAAAAGAGGCGAAGCCGATTAGGAACCAAAAAGAAAAACAGCCCGGAGCGAAGCGAAGGCCGATTGGCCCGACGCTGGGGGTCCGGGGGTTATCCCCCGGGGCAAACAACGAGGAGGCCGGGGGGAAGCGAAGCCCCCGTAGGGGGCAAGCGACCATACAACCCCGCCGACGAGTGGAGCTATGGGGATTCGAACCCCAGACCCCCTCCATGCCATGGAGGTGCGCTACCAGCTGCGCTATAGCCCCTTGGTGCGATCTCAGTGTATAGGAATCCTGGTGTGGGTGTGTCACACACGATCCCCCGTGATACGTCTTAAGTCTCATGTCGACCTTCGAAGACCACCGCAGCCTGCTGACCGGCGTCGCGTACCGGATCCTGGGCAGCGTGGCCGATGCCGAGGACGTGGTGCAGGAGGCGTGGCTGCGCTGGTCCGGCGTGGATGAGACGATCGTCGCCGATCCCAAGGCGTACCTGGTCAGGATCACGTCGCGGCTGGCCATCGACCGGCTGCGGTGGGCGAAGTCGCGGCGCGAGTCGTACGTCGGCCCGTGGCTGCCCGAGCCCATCAGCACCGCGCCCGACGTGGCGGAGCACGCGGAGCTGGCCGATTCCGTCGAGTTCGCGCTGCTCGTGGTGCTCGAAACGCTCTCGCCGCTGGAGCGGGCGGTGTTCGTGCTGCGGGAGGCGTTCGATCTGCCGTTCTCGGAGATCGCCGAGGTGATCGGCCGGGCCGAGCCCGCCACGCGGCAGCTGGCCAGGCGCGCCCGCGATCACGTACAGGAGAAGCGGCCCCGCTTCGACGTGGACCGCGGCGAGCGGCGGCGCATCACCGAACGCTTCATCCGCGCCTCCACCAGCGGTGACCTGGACGGGTTGATCGAGTTGCTGTCCACCGACGTGACGTTGGTGAGCGACGGCGGCGGCAAGGCCCGGTCCCCGCTGCGCGCCCTGACCGGCGCCGCGAACGTGACGCGCTTCCTGACGTCTATCGCCACCCCCGACGGCATCGCCAAGTTCATGGCCTCGATCGGCGCGAGCGACTTGGTCACCCTGTCGTACGACCTGGCGAACGTGAACGGCGCACCCGCCATAGTCGCCTCGGCCGCGGGCCGGGTCGTCACCGTCATGTCCCTGCTGGTCACGGACGGCAAGATCGACACGATCTACCTCATCGCGAACCCAGACAAGATCACCCACCTCGACGCCCCGGCCTGACGCAGCGCTACGCAGTCCGGGCCATCGGTATTCCCGCCTCCTCCACCAGCGCCCGCAGATCCACCCCGCCGTCCCGCAGAATCCGCCCCACTCCGTTCGAGCAATCGGCCAACAACCCCCAAAGCAGCCGCTCCCCCGTCACCGCCCCCGGCCGCCACATCGCCACCTCCACCGCCTTCCGCGCGTGCATGGCCAGCGGTACCGCCCCCAACGGCCCGTACAGGGTCACCCGCAGCGGCTTGAGCCGCGACCGCGTCAGTCTCCACCGCGCGGGGTCGGCGGTCCCCTCCCTGGTACGGCGGTGCACGGCGTCGAGGTCGATCCCCAGAGTGGCGAGCAGTTCACGGGTGTCACCGAGATCCACCTGCCCCCGTACGTCCTCAGCCGTTACGGTGAACCGCTCCAGCGAGAAGGGCCGGACCTCGGCCAGGGCGAGCAGCAGGAGGTCAGGGGTGAGCGCCGCACGCCCCGCGTCGAGGGCCAGCGTCCCGGCCCTGATCAGCGTGCGGCGGGCGGGGTTGGTGAATCTGGCGAGCATGTGGCTACCTTCCGACTCGGCGGGCGTGCTTGCGGTGCGCGGACTGCCGCCTGACCCCGAGGGCGTCGGCGATCTGCTCCCAGGACCACCCCTGGTCCCGGGCGTTGGACACGTGCGTGGCCTCAAGCTCCTCCAGCAGGGCTCTCAGGGCGGCCACGGCCGCCAGACCCACGCCGGGATCGCGATCGGTGGCCGCCTCGGCCAGCTCGTTGACCTTCATGGTGTCAGCATGCGCTGACAAGCATCCGCTTGTCAACACATGCTGACACGCCTATCGGCCGAGTGGTAATTTCGCCCCATCATGTGCTACGACGACGATGCGAAACCACCCGCCCTCACCACCCCCATCACCGGCACGAGCGCCTCCGACATAAGGCTGACCTCGGCCGACGGCACCATGTTCGCCGCCTATGAGGCCCGTCCCGACGACGTCCGCGGGCCGGGCGTGGTCATCCTCCCCGACCTACGCGGCCTGCACGACTTCTACCAGCAACTCGCCGTACGGCTGGCGGAGCAGGGTCACCCGGCCATCGCCATCGACTACTACGGCAGGACCGCCACCGACGACGAGCGGGGCGAGGACTTCCCCTTCATGGAGCACGTCTCCAAGCTCGGCAGGGAGACCATCCAGGACGACATCATGGCCGCGGCCGAGCGGCTGGGCAGGCCGGCGGTGGCGCTCGGGTTCTGCGCGGGCGGGCGCAACGCGTTCCTCGCGTCGGCGCCGCGCTTCGGGCTGGCGGGCGTGATCGGCTTCTACGGCGCGCCGGGCATCGTGGGCCCGTACGGTCCCGGGCCGACGCAGCACGCGGCCGAGCTGGGCGCGCCGATCCTGGGCCTGTTCGGGGGCGCCGACGAAAAGATCACCGGTGAGCAGGTGAGCGAGTTCGGCGCGGCGCTGACCGAGGCGGGGGTGGCGCACGAACTGGTCACGTACCCGGGCGCTCCGCACGGCTTCTTCGACGCCACCGCCGCCGAGCACGAGGAGGCCTGCGCCGACGCCTGGCAGCGGGTGCTCGCCTTCCTCAGAGACAAGTAGTCCTCAGAGACAGGTAGTACGCATGATCAGCGCGGCATCCTGAAGATCCAGCTCGACCGTGACAACCCCGAGCTCCGCCGTACCCCGGACATGCGTCCCCCCGCACGGGATCGACGTCTCCCCTTCCGGCAGCGCGCAGTGCCACGTACGGCGGGCCGTCAGCCCGGGTCCCGGCACGTCGAGCCAGACCGCCGCGTCGGCCGCGACCCATGCCTTGAGCCGGTCGTTCACCTCCGAGGCGACCTGCGAGAGGTCCAGCCCCTCGGCGGAGAACCCCTTCTTACGCAGGGACTTGCCGAGCCGGTAGACGTCCTCGCTGCCGAAGGGGGAGATTCGCGACGAGGTGATCGCGCTCTGGTCGAAGTCCGGGTGGCCGAGCCCGTCGGGCGCCGCGGGCTTGCGCCAGTGCCCGGCCAGGGCGGCGTTCAGGGCGAGCGCGGCCAGGTGGCAGGCGGTGTGCCCGGCCGACAGGGCCGCCCGGTGGCCGGGGTCCACCTCCAGCGCGACCTCGGCCCCCACGGGCAGCGGGCTCTCGGTCACGTGGACGACCAGCCAGGCCCAGCCCTCGGTGCCCCGGCGTACCGGGATGTCGGCGCCGAGGAAGATCTCGCCGGTGCCCGACTGGGCCCCCGTGACGCAGTCGGCCACCGGCAGCCCGCCGATCGTGCCCCGGTCGGCGGGCTGGTCCGGCCAGGTGTGATCGAGCGGGTGGAACGGTGTTTCGGCGACGACGAGACCGTGCCGGCCCCCCGCCGGCACGACCTCGACGATTTCCGAGCGGCCACTGACATGACCGTCGGGGAAGGTGACGACTGTCGAGTTCATCCGCCCATTCTGGCAGGGACGAGCTTGCTCACCGGCAGGGACTCGTCCTCGAGATACCGGTTACGTCCCGCGTACAGGCCGGTGAGCAGCTGCACGACCAGCACCGCGAACATCAGCGCGTACGGCAGCGTCCACCCGCCGGTCATCTGGTGCAGCACCCCCACGAGCAGCGGCCCCGCACCCGCGATCAGGTAGCCGGTGCTCTGCCCGAACGCCGACAGCGCGGCGGTGGTCTCCGGCGTGCGCGTACGCAGGGCGAGCATCATCAGCGCCAGCGGGAAGGACCCCATGCCGATCGCCACGAACGTCACCCAGACCGCCGCCGTCGAGATCGGCGCGAGCCACAACCCGGCGAACCCGATGGCGTAGCAGGCGACGAGCCCGACGACGACCGGCCGCTGGTCGCGGAAGCGGGAGGCGAGGACGGGCACCAGGATCGAGACCGGGATGCTCAACGCGGTGAACACGCCGAGCAGGAGCCCGGCCTGGCCGGTGGTGTAGCCGCCGTCGGTGAGGATGGTGGCGAGCCAGCCGAACATGATGTAAGCGATCATGGACTGGGTGCCGAAGTAGATCGCGACCATCCAGGCCAGCTTGCTCCTGACGAGCCGGCGGATGCCCGCGTCCTCCTGGCCGATGCGCCGTTCCGGCTCACTGCGCAGGAGCGCAAGCCACGGAATGACGGCGACGGCGGCCAGGGCCGCCCACACGCCGAGCGCGATGTGCCAGTCACCTGACGCGCGCTCGATCGGTACGGTGGCCGCGGCGGCGAGCATGGTGCCGACGGCCAGCGCCACGGTGTAGACGGTGGTCATGATCCCGGTACGACCCGGGAAGTGACGCTTGATCAGCGTCGGGATGAGCACGTTGCCGACGGCCCCGCCCGACAGCGCGACCGCGCTGCTCAGCAGGAACACCGGCGCGGAGCCGACCAGCGAGCGCACGAGCAGGCCCACGCCGAGCGTGACGAGCGCGAGCAGCAGCAGCCGGTGCTCGCCGACGCGCCTGGCCAGCGTGGGCGTGACCGCGCCGACCGTCGCGAAGGCCAGCACGGGCAGCGTGGTGAGCAGGCCGGTGCCGACGCTCGACATGCCGAGCGCGCCGGCGAGCTGGTCGAGCAGCGGGCCCACGCTGGTGACGGCGGTACGCAGGTTGAGCGCCGCGAGGACGATTCCCAGCACGAGGAGCCAGACAAGGGATCTGCCTTTGGACTCTTGGTCGGTCTCTTGGGCGAGCACGCTCATGCGGGGACGGTCCTCCACTCATCAAGTCATGGGATGAATCGTCATGTTAACAGGCCCGAAACCCGCATTTATTCCTAAACATGGCAAACCCCCCGAGAACACCCGGGGGGTTGCGGTAGAGCCATCACAGGATGGGGCGCGGCTCCTGCGGCGGCTCGTCACGGGGAGGCACCGGGCCGGGCGGCGGGCTCGGCACGGGGCCGGGCGGCGGAAGCGTGGCGCCGCCGGGGAACTCGCCGCCGCCGCCGATGGTGCCGGGCGGCATCGGGCGATCACCACCGCCGGGCGGCGTCGGCCGGTCTCCGGTCACGGGCGGTACCGGCTGGTCGCCCTGGTCGTAGCCGGAGCCGCTCTGGTGCGGCCCGGGCACGTCGCCGCGCCAGCCGCCGGTCTCGCCGCCGCGCGACTCGATGAACGACTTGAAGCGTTCCATGTCGTTCCTGATGCGCAGGCGGACGATCTGCAGCCAGTCGCCGACCGTCTCGACGAAGCCCTCAGGGTCGTACTCCATCTGGAGCGTGACCTTGGTCGTGTTCGGGTCGAGGTGGTGGAAGGTCACCACGCCCGCCTGGTGCGGCCGGTCGGCCGACCGCCAGGCGATCCGCTCGTCCGGGTGCTGCTCGGTGATGTCGGCCTCGAACTCGCGCTTGACTCCCGCGATCTCGGTGACCCAGGCCGTACGTGTGTCGCTGAGCTGCTTGACTGATTCGACACCCTCCATGAACTCGGGGAAGCTCTCGAACTGCGTCCATTGGTTGTATGCCACCCTGACGGGGACCTGGACATCTACGGAGTGCTCGATCGTGCTCATGAGGGGCCCCTGCCCGAGCCCTCGGCCCGTTAACGCCTGCGCAGCAGCCAGTAGAGGCCGACGAACGGCAGGACCAGCGGGATGAACAGGTAACCCTTCCCGTAGACCGACCAGACCGTTGCCTCCGGGAAAGCGGCCGGATCGAGGACGCTGGCCGTGCCGATGAGCAACACGCCCGCCAACTCGACACCCAGTGCCGCCAGCGCGAGGGTGCGCGCGCCACGGGCCAGCGCGACGGTGAGCAGGATGTAGACCAGCGCGGCGAGCGCCGACAACGTGTAGGCCAGCGGCGCCTCGCCGAACTTGGTGAGGATCTGCACCGTGGCCCGCGCGCCCGCGGCGAGCGCGAAGAGCCCGTAGACGGCCACGAGCGCCCGGCCCGGCCCGCTGCCGATCGCCGGTCCGCTCATGGGAGGCCCTGCCAGATCTGTAGCAGCCGGCCCGTCATCACCGCGATCGCGAACCCGGCCACGACCAGGATCGCCGGCCCCCACCGGCTCCGCTCGGCCAGCGCGAGGAAGACGCCCGCCGGCGGGATGACCGCCTGCCCGGCGAGGTAGCCGTAGAGCGTGCCCTTCTCGGCGGGGCCCTGGCCGCCGACCACCGCGGCGATCACGATGCCCGCCTGGACCAGCACCGCCACCTCCAGCACGGTGAACCCGACCAGCAGGATCATGCCCATGGACCGGTTGCGGATCGCGGCGATCAGGCTCGCCAGGGCGAGCAGCAGCGAGCCGACGATCACGATCGTGGCGACGGTGGTGTTCATCGAGAAAAGGCTATCGCTCGGGTAGGTCGCCCTCGATTCCGTCCAGCAGCCAGTTGAGACCCCGCTCGTAGGTGTCGTCGGCGCCCGCCACTCCGCCCTCGATCAGCGGCGCGAGCCGGGGGAACGCGCCGCTCGCGACCAGCTCCCGCATGTAGGGCTCGGCGAGGGCGCTCCGCTCGGCGTCGCTGACCCCCATCCGGCGGGGCGCGGCGCGTTCCAGCGACTCGCGGACGATGAAGCCCAGCGAGTAGTCGTCGATCGCGGCCAGGATCCGCCACTTGGCCGGCTGGTCGACCGCCAGCCCGTCGAGCGCGGCCAGCGACTGCTCGACATGGCGCAGGCCGTTGGGGCCGACGGAGACGCGCTGGGAGACCAGGTCGACCCGCCACGGGTGCCGGAGCACCATCTCCCGCTCGCGCCGGGCGATGGTCAGGATCGCCTCGCGCCAGTCCTCCGGCAGCGGCTCGTCGACCAGCACCTCCGCGGCGATCTCGTCGGCCATCAGGTCGAGCAGGTCTTCCTTGCGCTCGATGTAGGAGTAAAGGGTCATCGTGCGGGCGCCCAGCTCGGTGGCCACGCGCCGGATCGAGACGGCCCCCAGCCCTTCAGCGTCGGCGATCGTGATCGCGGCGGCCACGATCGCCTCCCGGGTCAGCGCGGGGCGTCGCTGCGGCGCGGGCCGCGACCAGACGGAACTCACGAGCCCAGTCTAAGCGGGGCGATACGTCGTACGAGAAGTGTTACGGTGTACGGCATGCGATACAGCGTACGAGATCCCCTCAAGATGACCGGCCTGGTGGTCCTGCTGGGCGTGATCATGACGATTCTCGACACGACGATCATGAATGTGGCGGTCAACGTCCTGGCCCGCGACTTCCACACGACGCTCGCCACCATGCAGTGGGTGATCACCGGCTACCTGCTGGCCCTGTCCATGACCATCCCGATCACCGGCTGGGCTGTCGGCCGGTTCGGCACGAAGGCGGTCTGGCTGACCTCGCTGGTGCTGTTCGCCGGCGGCTCCGCCCTGAGCGCCGCGGCCTGGTCGGTGGGTGCCCTGATCGCCTTCCGCGCGGTCCAGGGGCTGGGCGGCGGCCTGCTCATGCCGGTCGGCCAGGCGATGATCGCCCAGGTCGCGGGCCAGGACCGGATGGGCCGGGCGATGGCCATGATCTCGGTGCCCGCGATGCTGGCCCCGGTGCTCGGGCCCGTGCTCGGCGGCGTGATCGTGCGCGACCTCGACTGGCGCTGGCTGTTCCTGGTGAACCTGCCCGTCTGCGTCATCGCCCTGGTGGCCGCGATCAAGCTGCTGCCCGGTGGGCAGCCGACCGGCGGCAGCCGCCTCGACGTGCTCGGCCTGGCGCTGCTCTCCCCCGGCCTGGCCGCGCTGGTGTTCGGCCTGTCGGAGGTGGGCAACGGCGCCTCGCTCGCCCATCCGGCGCTGTGGGGCGGGCTCGCGCTGGTGGCGGTGTTCGCGGTGCGGGCGGTGCGGACGCCGGGCGGGCTGCTCGACCTGCGGCTGTTCGGCGACCGTACGTTCGCGGCCGCCGTGGTCGCGCTGATCTGCTACTCGGCGGCGCTGTTCGGCGTGACCGTGCTCGTCCCCCTCTACAGCCAGCTCGCCAAGGGCGGCGACGCGCTGGACGCGGGGCTGCTGCTGGCGCCGATGGGCCTGGGCGCCGCCCTGACCATGCCGATCGCCGGCAAGCTCACCGACCGGAGCGGGCCGCGCGGGGTCGGCGCGGCGGGCGTGGTGCTGGCGACGCTCGGCGTGCTGGGGTTCGTGCTGTTCGGCGGGGTGGTCCCGATGTTCGTGCTGGGCCTCGGGCATGGGCTGGTCGCGCCGTCCGTGGCCGCCGCCGCGTTCAAGACGCTCGACCGGGCCGCCATGCCCGCCGCCTCGACGCTGAGCAACATCTCGGTACGGCTGGCGTCGTCGTTCGGCGTGGCGCTGCTGGCCGTACTCCTGCAGCTGTTCACCAGGGCGGGCGTCGCCGAGCCGTTCACCTACGCGTTCGGTTGCGCGATCGCGCTGGCCGCTGTCTCGCTGGTGCCGATCGCGCTCCTAAAATCGTCGGTATGGAGAGAGTCCTCGTCAGCGCCTGCCTGATGGGCCGGCGGGTGCGCTATGACGGCGGCGCCAAGACCAGCGCCGACGCCCGGCTTGCCGCCTGGCGTGAGGAGGGCCGTCTGGTGCCGTTCTGCCCCGAGGTGGAGGGCGGGCTGCCGACCCCCCGCCCGGCCGCCGAGATCGAGGGCGGGGTCAGCGGCGCGGCCGTGCTCTCGGGAGCCGCCCGCGTGCTCACCGCCGACGGGTCCGACGTCACGGCCGAGTTCCTGGCGGGCGCGCAGTCGGCGCTCGCCGTCGCCCGCTCCTTCGGCGTCCGGGTGGCGGTGCTGAAAGAGGGCAGCCCCTCGTGCGGCTCGCTGACCGTCTACGACGGCACGTTCCGGGGCCGCCGGACGCCCGGCCAGGGCGTCACCACGGCGCTGCTGGAGCTCAACGGGATCCGCGTCTTCACCGAGGACCACATCGCCGAGGCCGACGCCTACCTGCGCACTCTCGACACTTGACGCGCTCCCCGGGATGGATCCTGAGGATTCCGCCTATGCCGCATTGGCATTTCGGTGGCTTCCTGCTTCTTCGGCCGTGCCCTGTGCCTGGCGCTTGCGCGCTGGGCGTGGGGTCTTACCTGCCTCCACAGGCGTTTGGGGTCTCCGCTTCCCGCCCATCTCAGGGTCGGGTTTCCGTCCAGCGGCGACCTGCCGCCTCCCGGCGGCCAAGATGTTGATCGCGGCATTCACATCCCGGTCATGGCTCACGCCACAGGCGCACACCCACTCCCGCACGCTCAGCGGCATCACCTGCGCCAGGGTTCCGCACGCCGAGCAGAGCTTGGAGGAAGGATGGAAACGGTCAATCCGGGCGAAGGTGCGACCGTAGAGTTTCGCCTTGTACTCCAGCATGCCCACGAACGCCGACCAGCCCGCATCGTGCACGCTCTTGGCCAGCCGCGTGCGGGCCAGTCCCTTGACCGCCAGATCCTCCACATAGATCGCTTGGTTCTCGCGAACTATCCGCATAGAGGTCTGATGGTGGAACTCCCGGCGCGCATCAGCGACCTTCGCATGCTGCTTGGCGACCTTCATCCGGGCCTTGACCCGGTTCGCCGACCCCTTCTCCTTACGCGACAGCACCTTCTGAAGGCGCTTGAGTTTCTTCTCCGCCCGGCGCAGAAACCGGGGCGAGTCGACCTTCCGGCCATCGGCCAGCACCGCGAAATGCGACAACCCCAGATCGATACCGGTCTCAGCCTCGATGCGAGGCAACGGCCGTTCGGCGACGACGACCACGAACGAGGCGAAGTACCGGCCCGCCGCATCCTTGATCACCGTCACGCTCGACGGATCGGACGGCAGACGGCGGGACCAGCGCACCGCGATGTCGCCGATTTTCGGCAGGGACAGCTTCCCGCCTGCCGTGATCGTGAACCGGGCGTTCCTGGTGAACCGGATCGCCTGCCGGCTGTCCCGTCGAGACCGGAACCGAGGCGGCGCCATCTTCGGCCCCTTGCGCTTGCCGCTCACACTGGCGAAGAAGTTGCGGTAGGCCACGCAGGCGTCGGCCAGGGCCTGCTGGAGCACCACCGCCGACACCTCACCCAGCCATGCCCGATCGGGACGTTGTTTGGCCTGGGTGATGACCTGCTTGGACAGCTCGCCATCGATGATGAACGGCAGCCCTTCGGCGTGGGCGTGGCGGCGCAGCGCAACCGCGTCGTTGTACACCACCCGCGCACACCCGAACGCCCGCGCCAGCGCGATGCACTGGCCGGGGGTGGGGTCCAGGCGGAAGGAGTAACGCAGCTGCACGGCCTTGATTCTACGGTTGGGTTATGGCCGAGCACAGTGATATCCGGGCAGGCAGGCACTGTATTTTCCTGCTCCACGCCCATTTGGTTTTCGTCACGAAATTGCGGCATAAGGTATTCACCGACACCCACCTGACCCGCATGGAAGAGATCATGAGGGACGTATGCGCCGACTTCGAAACCGAACTCCGAGAGTTCAACGGCGGCCACGACCACGTCCACCTCCTGGTGAACTTCCCACCCAAGATCGCCCCGTCGAAGCTGGTCAACAGCCTCAAGGGCGTCTCCTCCCGGCGGATGCGGCAAGAGTTCCCCGACCTGTCCGCCCACTACTACCGGGCCACCAAGCTGTGGTCGGGCTCCTACTTCGCCGGCTCCGTCGGCGGTGCACCCTTGTCGACCGTGCACCAGTACATCGAGCAGCAGAACCGACCAATCTGAACCGAAGGGACACCGGCCCACCCGGCGGCGAACCGGCTGTTCTCTCCCCGCTACACGGGCCAGTCGGCTTCACCCCCGGTCTGAAGCCCGGAGCACTACCGACGAACCCGGTAACCGGCGCCGGCCAGGCCCGCGATCAGCAGGGTCGCCATCACGCGGTGATACCAGGTGTTCAGCGTAGTCGTCTCGCCCGCGCCGAACGCCATCGCGAGTATCCCCATCAGCACCCCGGCCAGCGCGCCCGCGTGGGTGTGGAACAAACCGTCCCACGCCCACGGCCGGCGGCTCAGCGCACCGCGGGCGCCGACGAGCATGGCCAGGCCGCAGAGCGTCTCCACGATCGTCGCCGGCACGATCACCGGCTCGCGCAGCGGGCCGAGCGGGAGCCCGGTGTGCAGCAGCGCCGCGCAGAAGAAGATCAGCGCGTAGGCCGCCGAGAGGGCTCCCAGCGCTTTCCGCAGTGCGTCCATGCCGTCACGTTCGCACCTTGGGCGGCGCTGGGAATCGGCTGTACGGCTATGGCTCGGCTACTCCGTCCGTAGTACGTGAGCGCATCAGTACTCCCAGGTGTCGGTGCGCTGCTCGCCGCTGATGCACCACACCCCCGAGCCGTGCTCGCCCTTGACCAGGTCCACCCTGATCCAGCCGGTGTTCCTGGCGACCTTGGTGGAGTAGCCGCTCCTGGGAGTGGCCGACACCAGGCGGCAGCCGTCGGGGCCCAGCGTGAACGCCACCTCGCCGCCCTTCACCGACACCACCCGCAGGTCTTTCGGGCTGCTGGTGGGTGCGGTCGCCTGCGTCTTCCGCACCGCCGGTTTGGTGGAAGCCGCCGTCCTGGTAGGGGTGGGCGCCTTCGTGGGGGTGGCCGCCTTCATGGGAGTGGCCGTCTTCGTGGGAGCGGCCGTCTTCGTGGGAGCGGCCGCCTTCGTCGGAGTGGGCGTCCTGGTGGGAGTGGGCGTCTTGGCGGGAGCGGGCGCCTGGCTGGGCGTACGGTCGCCGTCCGCGACCGCCTGCGCCAGGAACGGCTCAACCTGGACATCGTCCACGAACTCGGTACGCAAGACACCGCGCACGCCGAACCACGACACTGAGACCGCGATCACGGTGGCTCCACACCAGACCACGATGTATCCAAGGGCTCGACGCATGGGACGAATTATGGACGGTTGGTGCGCATGGCGACGGTTCTTGTAGTCGAAGACGATGAATTCGTCCGATCGGCGATCATCCGCGAGCTGGCCGGCCGGCAGCACGCGGTGCGCAGCGCGGGCTGCGCCCTGGACGCGCTCCGGGAGATCTCGCAGAGCCCGCCGGACGCCG
The DNA here is from genome assembly GCF_044460705.1 of Nonomuraea sp. NPDC050022. Taxonomy (NCBI): domain Bacteria; kingdom Bacillati; phylum Actinomycetota; class Actinomycetes; order Streptosporangiales; family Streptosporangiaceae; genus Nonomuraea; species Nonomuraea sp. NPDC050022. The sequence continues at coordinate 55,105 of NZ_JBITKE010000009.1, read as the reverse complement.
TCATCCTCGACCTCGGCCTGCCCGACCTCGACGGCTCGGAGGCGCTGAAGATGGTGCGCGGCATCTCCGACGTGCCGGTCATCGTGGCCACGGCCCGCGACGACGAGGCCGAGATCGTCAGGCTGCTGGAAGCGGGAGCCGACGACTACCTGGTCAAGCCGTTCTCGGGTGACCATCTGGGTGCCCGGCTGGACGCCGTACTGCGCCGGGCCAGGTCCGCGCCGCCGCCACAGGTGCTGCGCGTCGGCGGGCTGGTGGTCGACGTCAACCGGCGAACGGCCGCGCTGGACGCTGGGCCGCTCACGCTGACCAGGCGCGAGTTCGACCTGCTCGCCTACCTCGCCACGCGGGCCGACCGGGTCGTCACCCGCAAGGAGTTGCTGACCGAGGTCTGGCACCAGGCGTACGGGGACGACCAGACCATCGACGTGCACCTGTCCTGGTTACGCCGCAAGCTCGGTGAAAGCGCCTCGAACCCCCGCTACCTGCATACCGTCCGGGGTGTCGGCTTCATGCTGTCCGCGCCCCGATGAGACGCGCGCTGGCCGTGCTGATGGTCGCCGTCACCTCGATGGTGGCGCTGGCCTTCCTGGTGCCACTCGCCCTGATCGTCAAGGAGACGGCGCAGAGCCGGGCGGTCTCCGGCGCCGAACGCCAGGCGTCGGCGCTGGTCCCGGTGCTGGCCCTGACCACCAAGACAGACGACCTCGCCCACGCGATGGCGCGTACCGAGGCGGGCCGGCGCGGCCTGCTGGCCATCCACGTCAACGGCGGCCCGACCACGGGCGCCTCCCGCGCCCCGGCCGCCGACGTGGCGCGGGCGGCGGCGCAGACCAGGGCCGACACCGTCGAGCTGCCGACTGGCCAGGTGCTGCTCCGGCCGGTCGCGCTGGACGGTGACCGGGGCGCGGTGATCGAGGTCTTCGTGCCCGCCGATGACCTGAACCGGGGAGTCGGCACATCGTGGGCGGTGCTGACCGGTGTGGCCGTGGTGCTCGTGCTCGGCTCGGTGCTCGTCGGCGACCGGCTGGGCGCGCGCGTGGTCCGCTCGGCCCGCCGGCTCGGTTCGGCGGCCACCGCGCTGGGCGCGGGCGACCTGAGCGAGCGCATCTATCCGGAGGGGCCGCCGGAGCTGGTCGCGGCGGCCACGGCGTTCAACGCGATGGCCAACCGGGTCACCCACCTGCTCGCCGCCGAACGCGAACTGGCCGCCGACCTGTCACACCGCCTGCGTACGCCGCTCACCGCGCTCCGGCTCAGCCTCGACCAGCTCGGCACGCAGGCCGAGCCGAGCAGGCAGGCGCTGGCCCGGCTGGAGGGCGAGGTGGACACGATCATCTCCGCGGCCAGGCGGCCGTCACGCGCCGACCGGGTCTGCGACGCGGCGGAGGTGCTGCGCGACCGGCTGACGTTCTGGTCGGCGCTGGCGGAGGACCAGCAGCGGCCGTGGCAGCTCATGGGCGCGACGCTGCCGGTACGCGTGCCGGTGCCCGCGACCGAGCTGACGGCGGCGGTCGACGCGCTGCTGGGCAACGTGTTCCGGCACACGGCCGAGGGCACCGCGTTCAGCGTGTCCTTGCACGAGGGCAAGGACACGGTCGGCATCCTGATCTCCGACGCCGGTCCCGGCATCGCGGACCCGGAGGCGGCGCTGGAGCGGGGCACCAGCGGCGCCGGCTCGACCGGGCTCGGCCTGGACATCGCCCGCCGCCTGGCGGAGTCGTCCGGCGGGTCACTCCGGCTGGACCGCTCGTCGCTGGGCGGCGCGCAGGTCCAGGTCTGGATCCGCCGCACTGAAAAGGCACCTAAGTCAACCTTAAGAGCGGTTTAAAGAGCATTTTTCGCCCCTTTTCATGCTTCAACGTGATCTACATGCAGATCAAGCGCAAGGCGCTCGCCGCCGCCACCCTGACCGCCGCCACACTGCTCGTCCTGACCGGTGTCGCCGACGCCCACGGCACCATGAACAACCCGCCCAGCCGGACCCTGGTCTGCTACAACGAGAACCCGGAGAGCCCCAAGTCCGCCGCCTGCAAGAAGGCCGTGGAACTCGGCGGCACCCAGCCGCTCTACGACTGGAACGAGGTCAACCTGGCGAACGCCGCGGGCAGGCACCGCGAGCTCATCCCGGACGGCAAGCTGTGCAGCGCGGGCCGCGACAAGTACCGCGGCTTCGACCAGGCACGCGCCGACTGGCCCGCCACCAGCATGTCGAGCGGCGCCGCGTTCACCTTCCGCTACCGGTCGACCGCTCCGCACAAGGGCTCCTTCGAGCTGTATGTCACCAAGGACGGCTATGACCCGTCGAAGCCGCTCAAGTGGTCGGACCTGGAGTCGAAGCCGTTCCTCACCCAGCGGGATCCCGCGCTGACGGACGGCGCCTACAACCTTCAGGGCAAGCTGCCCGCCAAGCAGGGCCGCCACCTGATCTACTCCATCTGGCAGCGCAGCGACAGCCCGGAGGCGTTCTACTCCTGCTCGGACGTGACCTTCGGCGGCGGCACGACCACCCCGACCACCGCGCCGACCACCGCCCCCACCGCTGCCCCGACCAGCAAGCCCACCACGCAGCCGACCAGCGCTCCGCCGGCGCAGCAGCCCGGCGGCATCGCCCTGTCGGCGATCAACGCGGGAGCCGGGGTCAGCCCCGCCTCGGTCCGGGTGGGCGGGCAGGTGACGGTCACGGCGGTGTGCGGCGGGTCCAAGGTACGCGGCGTGGCCTCCGGCGCCTTCAGCCCGCGCCAGGCGTTCGCTCCGGCGTCGACCGCCGCCTGGACGCCGTCGTTCAGGGCCGCCCAAGCGGGCAGGTACCCGGTGATCGTCTACTGCCGGAACGGCGGCCAGGCCCGCACGGTCGTTTCCGTACGGGCCTGAGGCTCGCCCCCTGGCCATCCCCATGTGAACTTCTGTGACAAATGGGTCTTCTCAGGATCAAGTCCGCTAGTTACGTTCAGGCAGCGCGGCTGTTTACGGGGCTGTCCGCGCCTGCCGAACATCCCAGAACGGGATCTAGCAACCTGACCTCTGTCCACCCCCCACGGAGGACCCCGATGAAGCTCCTCGCAGCATTAGGTGCTCTCGCGCTGGCCTTACCCCTGGCGCTCAGCGCGCCCACCCAGGCAGCCGTCGCGGCGGCACCGCCGAACATCTCCCTCACCAACGTCAAGGCCCACCTGGCGCAGCTACAGACGATCGCCAACAACAACGGCGGCACCCGCGCGCACGGCCGGCCCGGCTACCTGGCCTCAGCCAACTATGTGAAGGGCCAGCTCGACGCCGCCGGATACACCACGACGCTGCAGTCGTTCACCTACAACGGCGCCACCGGCTACAACGTGATCGCCGACTGGCCGGGCGGCGACCCCAACGACATCCTCATGATCGGCTCCCACCTCGACAGCGTCACCGCCGGACCCGGCATCAACGACAACGGCTCGGGCTCGGCGTCGATCCTGGAGGTCGCGCTGGAGGTCTCGCGCCAGGCGCTGCAGCCCACGAAGCACCTGCGTTTCGCCTGGTGGGGCGCCGAGGAGCTGGGGCTGCGCGGCTCGCAGTTCTACGTGAACAACCTGCCGGCCGCCGAACGTACCAAGATCAAGGCGTACCTGAACTTCGACATGGTCGGCTCCCCCAACCCCGGCTACTTCCTCTATGACGGCGACAACTCCGACGGCACCGGCTCCGGTCCTGGCCCGGCCGGATCGGCGCAGCTGGAACAGACCCTGGCGGCGTACTTCTCCTCCATCGGTGTCCCGACCCGCGGCACCGACTTCGACGGCCGCTCCGACTACGGCCCGTTCATCGCCGTCGGCATCGCGGCGGGCGGCACGTTCACCGGCGCTGAGGGGATCAAGTCGAGCGCGCAGGCGCAGCTGTGGGGCGGTACGGCGGGCCAGGCGTTCGACGCCTGCTACCACCGCTCCTGCGACACGACCGCCAACATCAACGACACCGCTCTCGACCGCAACGCCGACGCCATCGCCTACTCCGTCTGGACGATCGCCACCGCGACACCGCCCGTGACCGTCTGGTCGGACACCTTCGAGACCGCCAACGGCTGGGTCACCAACGCCGGCGGCACCGACACCGCGACCACCGGCCAGTGGGAGCGCGGCGACCCGGAGGCGACGACCTCCAGCGGCACCAAGCAGCTCGGCACCACGGTGAGCGGCACGAACGACCTGGTAACCGGCAGACTGGCCGGGGCCAGTGCGGGCGAGAACGATCTGGACGGCGGCACCACCTCGATCCAGTCGCCGGCGATCACGCTGCCGACCGGCGGGACGCTCCGGCTGTCGCTGTCGTGGTATCTCGCGCACGGCAGCAACGCCTCCAGCGCCGACTTCTTCCGCGTCAGGGTGGTGGGAAACACTTCCAGCACGGTGTTCCAGCAACTGGGGGCCGCGAGCAACCGCGACGCGGCCTGGAGTACGGCCGCCGCCGACGTCTCCGCCTTCGCCGGGCAGAGCGTCCGCATCGTGATCGAGGCCGCCGACGCGTCAGGGGCCAGCCTGGTCGAGGCGGGCGTGGACGACGTCAAGATCACCCGGTAGTCGAATGACCCAATGAGCCCGGGCCGCGCGGGGCCTGGGCTCATTGCTGTTCGGAAGGCTGAAGGGTGTCGGCCGTGCACTGCGGGGCACATGTGGCTGTCGTCCGGCTTACTCCCGTTTTAGACCCGCCGGGATTGAATCGGAGCAACTCAGCTGGAGGACATAGTGACGCCAACGCGTTCTGACCACCCAAACGAGGACCAGTCGATCGGACCGGACGAGCCGCGCAGGCGCGTCCCACGGCCGCTGATCGTTGCCGCGACCATCGCCATGGTGGCGACGAGCGGGATCGGAGTGGCCGCCGCGGCGTCGGGAACGCCGACGGAGACGCCGACCCCCACGCCGACCATCAGCGAGACACCGACCGAGACCCCCACCGAAACCCCAACCGCGACCGAGTTGCCGCCCATCAGCCCTTGGGGCTTCGTCGGCGCGATGCACGGCGAGTTCGCTGTGGCGTCCAAGGACGGTTGCGGCGTCGTCACGCTGCTCGCCCAGACCGGGCAGGCGACCGCTGTCGCCGAGGACTCCATCACCGTGAAGAGCCAGGACGGCTTCGAGAAGGTGTACGCGATCAGCGAGTCCACCCGCACGATCGCGGGACGCCGTGGGACCAGCAAGGTCAAGGAGGGCGACTGGGTATCGGTGACCGCCACCGCAAATGACGACACGGGCACAACGCCACCCACAGAGACGCCCACCGAGACGCCCACAGAGACACCGACCGAAACACCGACCGAGACCCCAACAGAGACACCGGCCCAAACGCCCACCGAAACGCCCGCCGAGACGCCGACCGTGACGCCCACGGTCACGGCGACATTGGCGCCCACCGAGACGACCGCACCAACAACGACGGCGACGGCGACAGCCGCTTACGTCTTCGACCTGTCCAGGCCCACCAAGAACTTCTGGCGCGGCCACGGCTGGTGGCAGTCGAAGCAGCCGTGGATGAACCCGCCGACCTGGCGGACCCCGACCGCCTGCCCCACGCCCACCGAAACCGTGACCCCACCCGAGACCCTCACAGATACTCCGACCATCGACCCGACCCCGACAATCTCCGAGACCCCGACCCCGACCCCGACCCCGACCCCGACCCCGACCCCCACGCCCACCCCGAACTCGTGAGCATCCGGTAGCGGCGCAGCTCCTGTCCCGAGCAGCCCCCTCACCACCCCGGAAGTGCTCCGACCAGCCGCTCCACCCCTGAAGCGCGGTGGGGCGGCCGATGCGAGGCGAACGTCGCCGCCCATCTTCGGTCTCACCCCGCGGGCCGCCTATCATCGGACGCCGGGGGTCTGACATGTTGCGGGCGTTCTTCAAGACCGAGACCGGCAGCACCAGCGTGCTGCTGGCGGCCACCCTGCTTGCCCTGCTGTGGGCCAACTCCCCCTGGGGCGGCAGGTACGAATCCTTCTGGCACACCAACATGGGCCTGTCGTTCGGCAGCGCCACGTTCGAGCTCGACCTGCGCCACTGGGTCAACGACGGCCTCATGACCATCTTCTTCTTCGTCATCGGCCTGGAGATCTCCTACGAGGCGCGGCTCGGCCAGTTGCGGGATCGGCGGCTGATCGCGGTGCCGGCGCTCGCGGCACTGGGCGGGATGATGGTGCCCGCCGGTGTCTATCTGGCGCTGAACGCGGGTGGGCCCGCGGCCGGTGGATGGGGAGTGCCGATCGCCACCGACACCGCGTTCGTGCTCGGCATGCTCGCCATCGTGGGTGCGCGGTGCCCGGAGCCGTTGCGGGTGTTCCTGCTGACGCTGGCGATCGTCGACGACGTGCTGGCGATCATCATCATCGCGCTCTTCTACACCGAGAGCCTGGACGTCATCGCCCTGGTGGTCGCGGCGGCGCTGCTGGCGGCGATCATGACGCTGCGGTGGCTGAGGATCTGGCGGGCGCCCGCGTACATCGTGCTCGGGTTCGCCCTGTGGGTGGCCACGCTGGAGAGCGGCGTGCATCCGACGCTGATCGGCATCGCGCTGGGCATCCTGGTGTTCGTGTACGCGCCCAGCGACCGCAAGTTGCTCCGCGCCGACGAGGCCGTACACGAGTTCACCAGCGACCCGAGCCCCGAGGCGGCCAGGGTGGCGGCGCGCACGCTGCGGCGGGCCGTGTCCGTCAACGAGCGGCTGCAACTCCTGCTGCACCCCTGGAGCAGCTATGTGATCGTGCCGATCTTCGCGCTGGCCAACGCGGGTGTCCGGCTCGACGCCGAGACGCTGCGCACGGCCTTGACCTCGCCCATCACGATCGGGGTGGCGGCCGGGCTGCTGCTGGGGAAGTTCGTCGGCATCTCGCTGGGCACCTGGCTGCCGCTGAAGTCCGGCTGGGGGATCCTGCCCGGCAACCTGGTCTGGGGGCAGTTGCTGGGTGGCGCGGCGGTGTCCGGCATCGGGTTCACGGTGGCGCTGTTCATCGTGGACCTGGCCTTCGACGACCCGGCGGTGCAGAGCCAGGCGAAGATCGGCATCCTGGCCGGGTCGCTGCTGGCGGCGCTGATGGGCGGGGCGATCTTCCGGATCGCCTGGGACCGGGGCGGGGTGTGCGCGCCTCCCGACGCCGAGCCGGAGGAGGAGCTCCCCGTGCTGCTGACCGAGCCCGTGGGACCCGACGACCACGTACGGGGGCCGGCGGACGCACGGGTGACGATCGTGGAGTACGGCGACTTCGAGTGCCCCTACTGCGGAGCTCTCCATCCGGTCCTGAGCGAGTTGCTGCGGAAGTCCGCCGACGTGCGCCTGGTGTTCAGGCACTTCCCGCTGCGCACCATACATCCTCGGGCCTTTCCCGCCGCGGTGGTCGCCGAGGCCGCGGCGATGGAGGGCCGGTTCTGGGAGATGCACGACACCCTCTTCGACAACCAGCGCTTCCTGACCGACACCGACCTGGCCCGCTACGCCGCCGAACTGGACGTCGAGCCGTGGCCCGACGTGCCCGCGCAGGCCGCGCGGGTCGACCGGGACGAGGAGTCGGGCCGCGCGAGCGGCGTCCGCGGGACGCCCACGCTGTTCCTGAACGGCGTCCGCTATCAGGGCGATCTGGATCTCCGTTCGATCACCCGGGCGGTGGAAAGCGCGCGTCAATCCCCGTAAGGTCGCGTCTCGACACAGATCGTGTGAAATGCGTGCGTACCGGAGCCGAAAGACGGGGACATATGTCATTTGCCAATCTGCTCTACTACATCCTCAGGCTGCTGATGATCAGCCTGCTGATCGTGGGTGTCGTGCTGACGGCCAAGGCGAAGGCGGAGCGCGGCCGGGCGGCCACCTTGGGGATGTTCGGCTGTCTCGTGCTCCTGTTCGGCGAGCTCTTCAGCATCGTGCGCGTCGCCTCGGCGGCGAGCCTGATCCGCGCGGTCGGCATCAACTCCTACAACATGGTGATGGTCGCGATAGAGACGATCGCCACGCTCATCACCGCAGTCGGCGTGGGCTTGCTGATCTGGGCCGTGGCCGCCCGCCGCACCCCGGCCCAGCCGCAGCAGACGCCGGGCTGGCCGCAACCCCAGCAGCCGCACGGCTGGCCGCAGCCCCAGCAACCCCAGCCCCAGCAGCCCGAGTGGCAGCGCCAGTCCCAGGCGCCGCCCGAGTGGCAGCCGCAGTCCCCGCCGCAGCCGCCCTCGGCCCCGCAGCCGGGCTGGCAGGACCCCGAGCGGCCCGGCTGGCAGAACCCGCAAGGCTAACCAGCCGCCCGATCGCCAAGGAATGTGACAATGTCTGGATAAAAGCTCTCTGCGCCGCGTCCGAGGGGATCATGACTCCAGAGCAGCCGGATCAGCCCGGCCCCGACCCCAACCGGACCATCAGGCACCGCTGGCCGCAACCTGAGCCACCCCGCCAGGAACCCGGCCTGACGCCTTACACGCAGCGCCTGCCCTACACCCCCGACATGCTCCCCGACGTCCCCCAATACGAGGCCAAGCCACCGAAGTCGGGCTGGTGGTGGGTGATTCTGGTCGGCGGGATCGCGGTCCTGGTGGTCGCCGTCGCCGTGGTCGCCCTCCTGTGGGCCCGGAGCACCGTCGAGCCACCCGTCAAACCGGGCTCGCAATCGTCCGTCAAATCGGGCCCCGCGCGGGTCACCGACACCAAGGCCCAGGTGTCCTACCTCATCCCGGAGGGCTGGACGAAGGCCGACCGGCCGTCCTACACCTCGGGCATCGCCGCGGGCGGCGCGGTCGTGGTCGCCTTCCCGCAGCAGCAGGGCGGCATCGGCGGCGCCGCCACGTCCGAGCAGTTGCAGGCCAGGGCCGACGCCGTGGCGCTGGACACGGCCCGGCGGTTCCTGCCCGACCTGGGCAGCCGGGACGGTCTGCGCACCCGGGCGCTGGAGGTCGGCGGCCAGCCGGCGGCCACGGCGTCGTTCCGGGTGGTGTTCAAGAGCGCTACCAAGGATCCGGCTTATGTCCGCATCGTGGCGGTGCACACCGCCGATGGCGGCCTCTCCTACGTATACGGCAGCACGGTGCCCGACGGCGACGCCGCCCGCCGGGCCCTCGACGGGGTGCTCGACAGCGTCACACCCGCGTGAAGTCCATGGTCCAGTTGGTCTCCCAGGTCTGCCCGCCATCCGCCGAGAATGCCTGCTCCCACCGGCAGGAGTCCGGGCCGCGCACGGTCCAGATGAACCGGCAGCGCACCGGCGCGCCGTCGTGCTGTTCCTCGCCGTAGAACTCGCCCCGGTCACCGTCGAAGGCGCCGACCATGGGCGTCGGGTCGAGCGTGCCCCTTGAGGTACTCGCCCAATAGATGGACCACTGCTCCGTCGCGGGGTTGAAGATCCGGATGGTCAGCCCGGTGAAGCCCCTGGCCGGGCACTTGATCTCGTCGAAGCTCGCCGCGCCGTCGAAGTGGCGACTGGCCACACTGGTGCCGGGGAACTCGTCCCACTCGTCACTGCCCGTCAGGGGCTTGACGAGCCTGCGGTGGGTGACATTCCAGGAGCCGGCGAAGAAGTCGAAGTCGTTCATGCGGACGAACGTAGAGCAGGGTCACTGACAGGTAGTGTCAGTGAATGCGCGCCTCCCGGCTGGTCTCCCTCCTCCTGCTGCTGCAGACGCGCGGCCGCATGACGGCTCAAGAGCTGGCCGAGCGGCTCGAGGTCTCCGTACGGACGATCTACCGCGACGTCGAGTCGCTGCACACCGCGGGCATCCCGCTGTACGGCGACGCCGGGCCGAAAGGCGGCTACCAGCTCCTCGACGGCTATCGCACCCGGCTCACCGGGCTGACCACGGACGAGGCGGAGTCGTTGTTCCTCGCCGGGCTGCCGGGTCCCGCGGCCGAGCTGGGATTGGCCGCCGTGGTGACGGCCGCGCAGCTCAAGCTGATGGCCGCGCTGCCCGTCGAGCTGCGCGACCGGGCCGGGCGGATCCAGGAGCGCTTCCACCTGGACGCCCCGACCTGGTACCGCGACGCGCAGCCGGTGGCGCACCTGCCGGCCGTGGCCGACGCCGTGTGGAACGAGCGCGTCCTGGAGGTCAGATACCGCCGCTGGAAGGCGCCGCAGGAGGTCGAGCGGCGGCTGGAGCCGTACGGGCTGGTGGTCAAGGCCGGACGCTGGTATCTAGTGGCGCGGGCCGGTGAGCAGGTGCGTACCTACCGGGTGTCACAGATCCTCGGCCTGCACGCGCTGCCCGAGCGCTTCACCCGGCCCGACGACTTCGACCTGACCGCCTACTGGCAGGCGTACCTGGCCGAGTTCGAGGCCCGGCTGCGGTGGGGCGAGGCGGTGATCCGGCTGTCGCCGCAGGGGATGCGGCTGCTGGCCAACCTCATGACACCCGGTGTGGCGGCGGCGGCGAAGGAGAGCGCGCAGCCGCCGGACGGCGAGGGCTGGACCCAGGTGACGGTCCCGATCGAGTCGATCGAGCACGCGGCGGGTGAGTTCCTGCGGCTCGGCACGGACGTCGAGGTCCTCGCTCCCGCCGAGCTCCGCGACCGCGTCGCCACCACGGCCGAGGAACTGACCCGCCGCTACAACGGGTGAGCCGACCCGCGTGAGCTCACCGCGTGAGCGCTGTCTCCTCGGCCTGCCAGCAGTGCGTCCAGTGCCCCTCGCCCACCTCGGTACGGCCGGGCACCCGCTCCGAGCAGACCGGCAGCGCCACCGGGCAGCGCGGATGGAAGCGGCATCCGCTCGGCGGCTCGATCAGGCTGGGTGGCTCGCCGTGGCGCGTCGCCTCCGGTGCCGTCACCCGGTCGGGGTCGGGCGCCGACTCCAGCAGCAGGTTCGTGTAGGGATGGGCGGGCGACTGGGTGAGCGTCTCACCGTCACCGCTCTCGATGAGCCGCCCGGCGTACATCACCGTGATGTCCTCGGCGAAGTAACGCGCGCTGGCGATGTCGTGCGTGATGTACAGGAGCGCCAGCCCGCTCTCGTCGGCCAGTTTCTCCAGCAGCCGCAGCACGCCGAGCCGGATCGACACGTCGAGCATCGACACCGGCTCGTCGGCGATGAGCGCGATGGGCCGCACGGCCAGCGCGCGGGCGATCGCCACCCGCTGCCGCTGCCCGCCCGACAGCTCGTGCGGCAGCTTGTCCATGAACTGATCGACCGGTGTGAGGCTGACGCGTTCGAGCAGCTCGGCGACCTGCTCCTGTTCGTGCGCGGGCGAGCGGACATGTCCGTGAATGCGCAGCGGCCGCGCCAAGTGGTAGCGGACCCGGTGGAACGGGTTCAGCGACGCGAACGGGTCCTGGAAGATCAGCTGCACCTGCCGCCGGTAGTCGCGGAACGCCGCCCCGCGATGCGCCTTCACCCGCTCGCCGCGCAACAGCACCTCACCCGAGGTCGCCGGGTACACCTGGGCGAGCAGCCGGGCCACCGTGCTCTTGCCGCAGCCGCTCTCGCCGACCAGCGCGGTCACCGTTCCGGCGCGCAGCGCCAGGGAGACATCCTCGACCGCGCGCACCGGGGGCCGCTTCCCGAACCGGCCCCGCGGGCCGCGGGCCGCGGTGAAGTGCTTGGTGAGGTTCCGGCCCTCCAGGACGATCTCGCCGCTCACTGGCGCACCCCCTTGTCGTCGTTCAGCAGGCACGCGACCTGCCCTTCCGTGCCCGGGACCAGCTCGGGCCGCCGCACCGAGCACGTGTCCATGGCGAACCGGCAGCGCGGATGGAAGGCGCAGCCAGGTGGCAGTGAGCGCAGGTCCGGCGGGGTGCCCGGGATGCCGAGCAGTTCCTCGCGCGGCCCGTGCAGCCGGGGGAACGAGCGCAACAGGCCCAGCGTGTACGGATGGCTGGGCGACTTGTGCAGCGCCTTGGCCGAGCCCGTCTCCACCACCCGGCCCGCGTACATGATGGCGATCCGGTCGGAGATCTCCATGAGCAGGGACAGATCGTGCGTGATGAACACGACCGCGAAGCCGTACTCCTCCCGCAGCGTCCTGATCTCGTGGAGGATCTCCCGCTGGACGACCACGTCGAGCGCGGTGGTCGGCTCGTCCATGATGATGATCTCGGGGTTGAGCGCCAGCGCGATGGCGATCGCGGCCCGCTGGCGCATGCCGCCCGACAGCTCGTGCGGGTAGCCGCGCCGCCGGTCGGCGCTGATGCCGACGCGTTGCAGCAGCTCGACCGTCCGCTCGACGCGCTCCTTGCGTGACATGCGCGGGGCGTGGACGCGGAGTACGTCGTCGATCTGGTCGCCGATCGTGCTGACCGGGTTGAGCGCGTTCATGGCGCTTTGGAAGACGACCGCCAGCTCCTTCCAGCGGAAGGCGCGCAGCTCGCCACGACCGAGTCCGAGCACGTCGACCGGCTCGTCGTCCCTGCGGTGGTAGACGACGGAGCCGGAGGTGATCGCCGCCGGTGGGCGCAGCAGCCGGGCGACGGCGTTGGCCAGCGTCGACTTGCCGCTGCCGCTCTCGCCCGCCAGGCCGAGGATCTCGCCCCGGCGCAGGTCGAGCGAGACGTCGGAGACGGCGTGCACGGCGCCGCTGCCCGACTGGTAGTCCACGCTGAGGTCGCGGATCTCCAGGACGTTCATGCGCGGGCCTTCCGGACCTTGATCGTCCGTAGACGGGGGTTGGCGATCTCGTCGATGCCGAAGTTGACCAGCGCCAGCCCGGTGCCGATCAGCGCGATGCACAGCCCCGGCGGGATGAACCACCACCAGGCCCCGATGAGCAGCGCCTGCCCGTTCTGTGCGAAATACAGCATGCTCCCCCAGCTCACGGTCGACAGGTCGGCCAGGCCGAGGAAGGACAGCCCGGCCTCGGCCAGGATCGCGCCGACGACCGTGGCCAGGAAGCTGGTGGCGATGACGGGCAGCAGCACGGGCAGGATCTCGAAGAAGATGATCCGCAAGGGCCCTTCGCCACTGGCCCGGGCCGCCGCCACGAAGTCGCGCCGCCGTACCGACAGGGTCTGGGCGCGCAGCACGCGGGCACCCCAGGCCCAGCCCGTGACGGCGATCACCACGGCGACCGAGGCGACGCCGCGCTGCGGCAGGTAGCCCGCCAGCACGATGATCAGCGGCAGCGAGGGCAGCACCAGGAAGATGTTGGTCAGCACCGAGAACGTCTCGTCGATCGCGCCGCCGAAGTAGCCGCCGACCAGGCCCACCGCCACGGCCAGCACGGTGGCGATCACCGCCGACAGCAGGCCGACGCCCATCGAGATCCGGGCGCCGTACACGATCTGGGTGAGGATGTCCTGCCCGGTCTGTGTGGTGCCGAGCCAGTGCGCGGCCGAGGGGCCCTGCAGGCCGTCGTCGCTGGTGGCGGCCGGGTCGGCGCCGATGAGCAGCGGCCCGACGAGCGCCATCAGCGCGAAGAAGACGAGGATGCCCACGCCGATCTTGATCTTCACTGGGCCTCCTGCCGGGTGCGGGGATCGAGGACCACGTACGCGAGGTCGGCCAGGAAGTTGGCGACGAGCACGGCCAGCGAGATGACGAGGAAGATGCCCTGCATGAGCGGAAAGTCCTCGTTCTCCACGCCTTTGAGGAGCATCGACCCGATTCCCGGATAGGAGAAGACGATCTCGGTCAGCACCGAGCCGCCCACCACGAAGCCGAGCGACAGGGCGAAGCTGGTGATGTTCGGCAGGATCGCGTTGCGGGCCGCGTAGGCCCACATGACCCGGCGGCTGGTCAGCCCCTTGGCCTCGGCCATCACCACGTAGTCCTCGCCGAGGGTGGTCACCATGACGTTGCGCATGCCGAGGATCCGGTCGGCCATCGAGGCGACCACGATCGTGACGGCCGGCAGCGTCGCGTGGTAGAGCACGCTCGCGGCGAACTCCCCGGTGAAGCCGGGCGCGACCTCCAGCCCGTACGCCCGGGAGACCGGAAACCACTGGAGCGTCACCCCGAAGACGAACACCAACGCCAGCGCCACCCAGAAGTACGGCACCGCGTGCATGAACGTGGCGGCGGGCAGCACCCCGTCGAGCCAGGTGCCGCGCTTCCACGCCATCAGCACGCCCAGCGAGGTGCCGACGAAGTAGCTGATCAGCGTGGCCACGCCGACCAGCCCGACCGTCCACGGCAGGCTGTCGGCGATGACGGTGGACACTTCGGTGGGAAAGAAGGTGATCGAGCGGCCGAGTTCCCCATGAGCGAGATTGCCCAGATAATCCAGATACTGCTGCCACAGGCTGGCGTCGCTGATCCCGAAGGCCCGCCGCATCGCGTCGATGGCGGCGGGGTCCACGTTGTCCCTCATCCGGGCGACCAGCAGCTCGACCGGGTCCCCCGGCATGAGCCGGGGGATGAGGAAGTTGAGCGTGACGGCGGCCCAGGCCGTGAGCAGGTAGAACCCGAGCCGCCTGGCCAGAAACCTCACTTGGCCGCCGGCTTCAGGTGCAGCAGGACCACGGCGGCGTCAGGCGAGGTGTACGGCGAGGGCATCGCGTACGGATCCTGCTCGGAGGGCCAGCCGACATACTTGTTCGTCCGGTACTGCGACCAGGCCGGGCTGTAGAACAGCGGCACCGTCGGCAGCTTCTCCACCATGATCTTGCCCAGCCCTTGGACGGCCTTCTGCTGCGCGGCCTCGTCCTCGGTGGCCGCGTACTCGTCGATCAGCTTGTCGGTCTCGGCGTCCTTCCACCGCTCGTAGTTGCCGGTCCCCGGCTTGCCGACCGGCTGCGCCAGGTCGCCGTAGAGCATCGAACGCATCTGGAAGTACGGTGTGGGTCCGGAGGGCGTGGCCCGGATCGACAGGTCGTAGTCACCCTTGCCGACCTTGGACACCCAGTCCGCGAACGCCACACCCCGCGTGTTCACCTTGATGCCGACCTTGGCCAGGTCCTCCCTGATGAGCTGGGCGGCGTTCACCCAGTCGGTGAACGGCGAGGGCACCAGCAGGGTGAAGCTCAGCTTGGCCGGGTCGACGCCCTTGAGCAGCTCCTTGGCCTTCTCCACGTCCACCTTGAAGGCCGCGTCCTTGTACTCCGCGGGCAGGTAGGCCTCGCCGCCCGGCATCGGCACGCTGGTCGGGTGCGCCGGCTTGGTGTAGCCGCGCTCGGCCACCCGGACGATCTTGTCCCGGTCGACGGCCAGGCTGATGGCCTGCCGGACCTCGGGCTTGGCCAGGATCGGGTTGGCCTGGTTGGGCAGCAGGTTCACCACGCCCTCGGGCGGGAAGAAGAACTTGTTGATCTCCGGCTTGCCCTGGACGTAGATCTTGTCGATGTCGGGCACGAACGCGCCCGCCCAGTCGAGCTCCCCCTGCTGAAGCGCCGTCTGCACCGCGTTGGCGGTGTAGGCGGGGAACTTCAGCGTCGGCACCTCCGGCTTGCCCGGCTGCCAGTAGCCCGGGTTCTTCTCCATCTCGTAGAGCTGCGAGCTGAACTTCGACAGCTTGTACGGCCCGGTCCCCACCGGCTTGGGGTTGGTGAAGGTGACCGGATCCTGCTGCTTCTCCCAGAGGTGCTTGGGCACGATGGGGGTGTTTCCGGCGATGTTGTAGAGCTTGGCGTACGAGGTGGACTTGAAGGTGAGCTCCACCTTGTCCGGCGCGAGGACCTTGGTGCCCGCGATCTCCAGCGCGCTCCTGTTGAGCTGGGCGTTCTTACTGAGCAGATCGAAGGAGAAGGCCACGTCGTCGGCGGTGAACGGCTGCCCGTCGGTCCACTTCACCCCCTGACGCAGGGTGAAGGTGATCGTCTTGCCGTCGTCGGACCACGCGTGCTCAAGAGCCAGCCAGGGGGTGACCTCGCCGGGCTTGAGCTTGTTGAAGAACTCCAGCGTCTCGTAGATCATCCCGGACGTGCCGAAGTTCACGTTCTCCAGGTGGTACGGGTTGAAGTCCTCCTGGAAGGTGCCCGCGTCCACCGCGTGAATGACTAATGGCGGCGAACCGGCGGTGTTCTTGCTCGTGGAGCCGCTGCTCGAACAGCCCGCCACCGCGACGGCCAGCGCCGCGGTGACCACCAGGCTTCGTTTCATTGAGGTGCCGCCTTTCCGAGATAACGCGCCCGGAGATCGCGGGCCCCCTTCGGCGCGGCGAACGCCTGGGCCCGGCGGAATCCGGCTGGTGCGCCGCGCACGATCGTCAGCGCGCGGTAGTAGTCCACGTACGGGAAGCCATACGTCTCGCCTCGGGCGTACGCGTAACCCGTGATCGCCGCCGACCAGACCTCGTAGGCCTCGTCGGACAGGTCGACGAACACGTCGGGCGTGTAGCCGTCGGCGTCCTCCCAGTTGTCGGCGTAGTAGAGCTCGCTCGCCCAGTACGCGGGCAGGTCGCGCTCGAGCGTCTTCAGGCCGCCGTAGAAGCGGGCGTCCTGGACGATCCGGTGAGTGCGGGCGTGGTCCTTGTGGATGGACTCGGCCCAGTGGGTGAGGATGACGTCCGGCCGGAGCTCCCTGATCAGGTCGCCGACCCGCATCTTGACGTCCTCGTCCTCGGGCAGCAGGCCGTCCTCGTAGTCGAGGAAGCGCACGCCCGCGCCGATCGCCGCGGCGAACGCCTCCGCCTCGGCGCGCTTCTGCTCGGCGTACGCGGGGATGGACAGGCGCGGGTGGCCGCGCTCCCCGAGCGTGAGGTGCAACAGCGTCGCGCGGTCGCCGCGCAGGACGTGCTGGGCGAGCACGGCGCCCGCGGTCAGATCCAGGTCGCCCGCGTGGGCCCCGATGGCGAGCACATGGGTCACGCCGACCGCCTCATCACGTGGAAGCGCCTGGTCACCTCGTAGCCTGCTCTGCTGTAGAGGTGACCGGCCGGGCTGGCCTCGCCCGTCCACAGGAACCACGAGGAGTGCAGGGCTTCGGCCCGCATCATGGTCATGGTCAGGTGGAGGAGGATCTTGCCGAGCCCGGTGCCCCGCTCGCCCGGATCGACCCCGAACGGCCCGAACCTCTCAGGGAGTCCCCGATAAGCCCCGTATAACGCGAACCCGACTATTTCCGCCTTTTTCGCGATGATCATGCGTTTGGTGTCGCGGTGCTGCCTGATCGCCTCGCCCCAGTCCGGGTTGAAGACGTCGGCCGCGAACCGGATGAGCTCCGGTAACTCCCCTTCACGCGGGCTGCGGAACTCATACCCCTCGCCCTCCCGCTTGGCCCGCAGCGCGTGCACCTCGTCGGGCGTCACGTAGCCGACCAGTGTGCGGTCCATCGCGACCGGCGAGTAGAGCGTCTCGAACCCCAACCCCTCCAGCAGCCGGTACCCGTCGGGGTAGAGCGCGGCGTCGGCGCCCGGCAGCACGTAGTTGGGCGTGTAGGAGGAGAAGTCGATCCTGGTCCTGCCCTGGGCTTCGAGGAAGGCGACCGCCTCGCCGAGCAACCGCCGGCCGAGCCCGGTCCCCCGATGCTCGGGCGCCACGAAGAAGAACGGGATCCAGCCCGTCTCCGGCTCCAGGTCGGTGCCCGGGGCCAGCGGGATCAGCCGGCGCACGGCGTACGCGCAGCCGGCCACCCGCCCGTCGATCACGGCGACCCGCAGTCCTTCGGGGTCGAAGTTGGGGTCGAGCAGCACGCAGTCACGGAACCAGCCGGAGGTCGTGGGGTCGCCTGGCATGCTCTGATTCCAGGCGTCTATGAGGGAGACCTCGTCCCCCGAGGCGAACGCGCGGACAGTGACCATGGGGGTCCTTTCACCCTGGGCTCTGCCTTCCCACCCTCCCCAGTGATTAAGAGCCAGGTCAAGAGGGATCAGGAAAAAATTTTCCCCGATGACGTAGACCTAGAAACTTTCTTTCGCCTCCGGTAAGTATGGAACGTTGACCTTGACCCGACCTGTCAGAGGACGCGGAACCAGAGGTTCGTCGCCTGCGGCGCGCTGGTCAGGCTCAGGCGTTCGAGCTTGACGTCGGCCCCGCCCGGCCGGTCGAACAGCCGGACCCCGTCGCCGAGCAGGACGGGCGCGATGAACACGAGGATCTCGTCGAGCACACCGGCCTCGAGGCACTGCCGGGCGGTGTCGGCGCCGAGGACGTTGACGTACTTGTCGCCCGCGGCGGCCTTGGCGGCGACGACGGCGCCGTCCAGGTCCCCGACGAAGGTGACACCCGGCACCGGCGTGTCCGGCGTGTGGTGGGTGAGCACGAACTGCGGTCCGGTCCATCCGCCGCCGAACGGCTTGCCCTCCTTGTCGGTGCCCCTGTGCGGATCGTCGCCGCGGAAGGTGCGGTTGCCGACGAGCAGGGCACCGATCTTGCCGATGACGTCGTCCACCAGCGGATTGGGGCCGATGTGCTCGGTCAGCCAGGACATGTCACCGCCTGCCCCCGCGATGAACCCGTCCAGCGACATGGTGCACGAATACAGCAGCTTGCTCACGACGTACCTCCATCAAAGCGGTTGACCCTTGATGAGACTGAGGTTGGGCCGAGAACTCATCGGTGCGTCGGCGAGAGCCCGAAAGCCGCGAACAGGCCGGGATCGTGGAAGGCGGTCATCTCCGCGATGCGCCCGACCTCGATCCGAGCACGGAGATCGCGAAGGCGCGGTGGCCAGGAGCGCCAATTCGATCGCCCCCTGGCCACCACCACGGCATCCGGCTCGTTCCACCGGCCCGCGTCCGCCTGCGCTTTACCCCGCCGACTACCCCGTGCCGGCGGTGAACAGCACGTCCACCCAGTAGTTGCTGGCCTGGTAGCTCTTCGTCGGGAAGCCGTTCGTCGCGCCGTACCGATACACGCCGTTACCTCCTGACGCGCCGCTCGCCAGCGCGAGGAGCGGATCGTTGTTGTACTGGGTGGCGAAATACTGCCGGTCCACCGCGTAGTTCCCGGAGGTCGTGAAGTACGAGACCACGTAGGTGGTGTTGGCGGAGATCGTGACAGGCGTGGCGAAGTTCATCCGCTGCCAGCCGCTCGCCGTCTCATTGGTGAACGTCCCGGACGCCAGCAGCGCCCCGGCGCTGGTCCACAAGTACCCGGTATGGGTCCCGGTGTTCTGCGCTCCCTTGTAGAACCGGACCCCCAGGATCCTGCCGCTCGTCGTCGCCCTGAACTTCACGCCCAGCGCGACGGCCGTCGGATCGTCCGCCGACGGCGTCGCCGGAACCGACGTGTCAGGCCACAGGCTGTTCGTCGGCGTCGGAGTCGGAGTGGGTGTCGGAGTGGGCGTTGGCGTTGGCGTCGGCGTCGGTGTAGGGCCGGAAGTGTTGAGGACGACGTCCACCCAGTAGTTGGTCGCCATGTACGTTTTGTTGGGAAAGATGCTGCTCCCCGAGTAGGTGTACACGCCGTTGCCGCCGCTGCTCGCGCTGGCCGGGGCGGTGAGAGGACCCCGCACGACCGCGTTCGAGAAGTACGAGACGTCCCTGGCGTATCCGCCGTTGGGCGCGAAGTACGAGGCCACATAGGTGGTGTTGGCGCTCACCGGGACCGGGGTCGAGAAGTTCACCTGCTGCCAGCCGGTCGCCGTCTCACCGGTGAACGTCGCCCTCCCCAGCAACTGGCCGCCGCTGGTCCACAGGCTCCCGACGTGGGTGCCGGTGTTGCCCGAGCCCTTGTAGAACCTGACCGCCGAGACGGTGCCCGCCGTCGAGGTCTGGAACTTCACCCCGACTTCGACCGGGCTCGGGTCATCGGCGGCGGGCACGGAGGGCACCGTGGAAGACGTCCAGAGGCTGCAGGGGCAGTCCGTGGTCGAGTTGACCGTCCTCGTGGTGACGGGCGACTGGATGTTGCCGCTGTCGTCGACCGCCCTCACCATGACCGTCTTGGCACCGGTGCCTTGGATCGTCCATGCGTACTGCCAGGTGGTTCGGCCAGTCGCCTGGCGCCAGGTGGCGCCGCCGTCGACCGACACCTCCACGGCGCCCACCACGCCTCCGCCGGTGTCGGCCGCCGTTCCCAGGACCTGGATGGTTCCAGGACTTACGTTCTCGCCGGCGGCCGGAGCCGTGATCGCCGAGGTCGGAGGGGTGGTGTCGGTCGACGCCGTCGCCGGCACCAGCCCCGGTTGGAGGCTGGCCGGCTGGGCTTTCATGTCGGCCAGGAGGTTGACCGTCGCCTGTTTCATCCGGACATCTGTGGGGGTGCCCGCCCGGTCATGGACGCTGTCCAGGCCCCACGACCACTGGACCGTGCCGGCGCCGAAGACCAGCGCGCCACTCGGCGCCTTGGAGAACGTCAGATCGTGCGTCGCGGTCCCGGCACCGTAGGTGCTACCGAAGTCGAGCAGGTATTTGGTGGACGAGAACAGCGTCGTCTGGGCGAGCCGCACCGTCCCCGGCGGCTCGAAGTCGTTGTCCGGGGCCTCATCCCATTCGAACCCGAGCGTTCCCGCCGGGAACGTCGCGGTCTGCCCTGGTTGCAGGCTTGCCACGGACGTGTTGCGCCAGAACCGCAGCGGCCCGTACTCCGCCGGAACGGTCATCGCGTCGTTGACCGTACCGTTGATCCTGAAGAAGGTTCCGCTCACGCGGTTCTCCGGCCTGCCTCCGTCCGACGGCGGCGAGAAACGCGGGTCGCGCCACGTCCCGGTCCATTCCGGACTGGGGTCGATCTTGGCGTTGGCGTGCGTCTCCTTGTAGCAGACGATCGTCCGGAAGGGCGTCAGCGCACCGGTGATGCTCGGTTCCCATCTGGTCTTCCAGAAGATCTCGTTGCCGGAGAAGAAGGCCACGTTCACGCCGCTGTCGCGGGCGGTCTCCACGGTGTTGCGCATCTGGTTCGACCAGTACTCGTCATGCCCGACGGAGAGGAACGCCTTGTGCTCCAGCAATTCCTGACCGCGGGTGGCGCTGTCCACGCCGCTGAAATAGCTCACGTCATATCCGTTGGCCTCAAGCCATCGGACCATGGGGTATTCGGCGTTGAAGAAGAAGCTCTCCGGAGCGTCCATGGAGAAAGGGTCGCGCGTCTTGAACGGGCGGTTGTAACTCACCTTGTAGGCGCGGCCGACAGGATTGCCGAAGTAGAGGCTGTTCCCGCCGTACCGGTTGTACGCCTGCCAGGTCGTGTCGGAGGTCTGCACGAGAATGTCCGAGCCCCTGGTGTCGTCCCGGACCACGAAAATGATGTGGCTGGCACCGGTCGTTCCGTCCTCCCGGACCAGCTTCGCGATATAGACCCCCGAGACGGCGTCGCTGGGCACCGCCCAGGAGGCCGACACCGCCCAGTTGCCACAGTCGATGAGCCCGGTCGACGTGTCCTCCGCGCATAGGGGCTGCGACTGGGGCAGGGGGGCGGACGGCTGGACCGTCGTTATCTTTCGCGCTCCCATTCCGCCGTAATAGCCGATGCGGTAGATGTCGAGGCGGTAATCGGTCGCCACGGTGTCGACCTTGAACAGCACGGTCTCCCCGTGATTGACGCTCATCTGCGTCGCATAGCCCTGGATGGTGCTGCTGCCCGCTCCCGAGATGTCCCATTCGCTGGCGGGGTTGCCGGGCTTGTTGTTCTCTATGCAGATGACGGAGGTCGGCGGGCAGACAGCGGGTCTCCGAGCGCCGACCGGCACGCCCGAGCGGGTTTCCCACTCCTGCCGGCGGGTGCCTTCCGCGACACGGGCCGCGAAGTCCGACGCGCTCCGCGCCGGTTCCGCACGGTCCGTTCCCGCAGAGGCCGCGCCCGCAGGGGCAGCGCCCGTACGGGCTATGCGCGCCTCCGCACCGGATCCTCCCCCAGGCCCGCACACCAGGCCCGCCACCATGGCGACGACCAGCCCAACCCAGGGCAGTCGACGCCTCCCCACGGCTTTCTTCTCACGCTCCGACATGTGCCACCCCCGGTCGCAGTACCCCACGCGAAAGAGCCGGACAGAAGACGGCTGCGCAGGCCGTCAAGATCATCGACTCAGTGAGGAATGCTATGGGCCGGACTGGTTGCTCCTGGAGCAGACGGTGATACGACAGCAGCTCTTATGAAATGGGCGTGTCGCCGCTTATAACGAGGAAAATCCCAGCAACCCGCCCCCGCACAGGAACACGGCCAGGGCTGAGCTCGGTCGAATCAGGCCTCGTACCACGCCCTGGCGACGTTGCAGCCGTACGGGTCGCCGGAGACTTCAGACACGAACCTGTCCGGCCCACTGTGCCGATATATCCATGGCCCCCAAATGATGGTCGCGCAGGGCCAGTGCCCGGAATTGCATTCGGCCCGCCGCCACGCCCTTTCGCCGCACTGTCGCAGAACTGTCGCGAGCGATGGGACGAGGAGAAAAGAATTTAAAATCCAGCTCCGGTCGCCCGGCCGAAGATCTCGACGAGTTCGTTCGCGCAGTGGTCGGGGTCGAGGCCGTCGACGATGCGCTCGGCCATCGCGTCGATCGACGCACGCAGGGCCGTACTCATCAGCACACTGTCGAACGCCCGGAAAGCCCCCGTACGCTGCCCGTCCGTGAACAGCGCCACCAGCCTGGCGATCGCGGCGTCCCGCTCGTGGTCACCCGCGAACGCCTGGTTGTGCGCGATCTGCTGCACCGCGCGCACGTGTCCAGGATGGGCGGCGATGAAGGCGATGTTGGCCCGGATGAACGCCTCCAGTTGCGCATTGGCTCCGGAGGCGGCGTCCAGCCTCGGACGCATGAAGGCGGCCGCGTCGGTGATGACCTGACGCACAACGGCCTCGAAAAGCTGCTCCTTGTTGGAGAAGTGATAGGAGATCAGCCTCTTGCTGCTGAGCCCGGCGTGCTCGCAGATGGCCTCGAATGTGGTCTCCGCATAGCCGCGCTCGGCGAGCACGGCGATGGTGGCGGAGGCGATCTGGGCTCTGCGGGCCTCGGTGGCTTCGCGGCGAGTTCCGGAGGTCTGCATATCACCCCAGCTTGCCACGCTTCGGGTACGCCTCACGTACGGCACGACGGTTGACGATGACCGCGACGGCGGCGACCAGGACGCCGACCACTGCCTGCTCCGCCTTCATCCAGCCGGGATAGCCGCTGTCCGGCGCGAGGAGGATGAGCACGATCCCGATGGGCGCGGCGAAGGTGATGAAGCGAATGCGCAGGTAGGCCGATCGCTTGCCTCGTGCGGCCTGCCCGGCCAGAGCCACGAGCCAGACGGAGACGGCGGCCACGGCGGCGCCGCGCAGCCACACGACCCAGTTGCCACCGATGACGGCGGCCACGCCGAGCGTCGCGATCGAGATGACGAGCACGGCGACGAAGAGCGTCCGGACCAGATTCCACGGTTTCTTATCCATGCGTATAAATTTACACAGGCGGATAACGACGTGCAAGGGCCTAGCGCTGACCACAGAACGAAACATTCGTCCCAGACACCCAGGCTCGGAGCTTGTGCTGCTCGATCTCGTGTCCGGAACGGCTATCCCAAGCGGGCCTCCCGAGCCGCCCGTGCGAGGACTGCCTCAACCTCAACGTGTGGACCCCCGATCCCGGGGCATCCGGCTTACCGGTACTGGTCTGGATTCACGGCGGCATGTTCACGAAGGGGTCCGGATCCATCGCCGGCTACCGCGGCACCTCCTTCGCCCGCGACGGGGTCGTGTGCGTCACGATCAACTACCGGCTCGGCGGCGCCGCCGGCGGCGTACGCCTCCTGGCCAGGTGGAACCGCGACGACACCCGGATCGGCCTCGTCCCCACCGGCATGATCGACCTCGCCGACGAGCGCATCCTCTCCGCGGTCGTGGGCGCCTACGGCGGCCCCGACGGGACGATCGAGCTCTTACCGGGCGGCCCGGCCGGGCGCGAACGACGGGGACCTGCTCGCCGCCGTGACCACCGACCGCTTCATTCGGGTTCCGGTGATCCGGGTCGCCGAGGCCCGCCTTGAGGCCGGCGAGGCCGACACCTGGATGTGCCCGCTTCGACCACGAGTCGCCGAGCTTCGCCGGTCGCCTCGGCGCCGCTCACGCGGTGGAGCTCCCGTACGTGTTCGACCTCCTCGACGAGAAGTCCAGCCAGGCCTCGCGCTGGTCCCGCACCCCACGGTCATGGTGATCTTCGACCTCGGCGGCCAACCATTCGTCATCGAAGACGGCCGTGGTTCGCAGCAGCGAGAACGCGTCGCCGCCGGACTCGCCCCCCACAGGGCTCGAGGGCGGGTTCGCCAGCAGCTCCGAAGGCCTCCAGCCGCGGCTCTCGCGGATGGTCGCATACGCGGTCTTGGGCGCCTCCGCGGAACTGGGCGGGACGCTGGTCACCCTCGACGACCTGTGGGGACAAGACGCCGTACGAACCCACGAGCGCTTGCATGCCGCCAGATCGTGGGAGGAGCGATTCGCCGGAGGCCGCGCTGGCCCGGCAGGCCGACGCAGGCCGAGCCGTCGATCCGGAAGTCACCTTCTCCTGGCGGCAGATGGTGGCCAGCCGAGGGCGGGTACGCGTCGAACGCCTGGTCACCGAGATCGGCTGGAGCCGCAAGCGCCTTTGGTCCCGGTTCCGCGCCCAGGTCGGCCTCACCACCAAGCGCGTCGCCCAGCTCATCCGCTTCGACCACGCGGCCCACCGCCTGGCCGCCGGCCATAGCGCCGCATTGGTAGCGGCGGAGAGCGGTTACGCCGACCAGTCCCACCTTCACAGAGATGTCATGGCCTTCGCCGGGATGACGCCGACGGCGGTCGCGATCTCGCCGTTTCTCGCGATCGACGATGTCGCGTGGCCTCCCAAGCCCTCGTCTGTCATCTGACAAGAGCGAGCGGGTGGCCCACGAAGGACACAATACTCAGCCTGTCGCTGTTTCCTATATGGACTTCACCCAGGAACGGGCCACCTTGGGAGGCATCGCCAATTCCTCCTGTACGAGCCGGACCGCCTGCTCTTCGTATCCGCGAACCTTGAGCTGGCGCACACGACCGGTGAGTTCGGTAGCTCTGACGGCGTCCGTGTACTTGAGGACACGGCGCTGCCGAAGAGTCCGAACGACCATCACGCCCCAGAAGACAAGGAAGCAGGCAGAGAGCCCTAAGAAGCCCAGAGGAACCACGGTGTCAAGCATGAGCTGATCTTAGGTGTCATCTTCGGCTCCAGCGAAGGCCCTAGCACGCACTCTGGGCGCAGACGTGATGCTTCCCCGCGGAGGCGACTTCCCCCGGTAAATCCGAGTTCCCCCGTCACATCCGGGGTCCTCGGCACATCCGGTCGGCACCGAAGCACTCGCCCACGCGCCGCTCATCCAGATGCAGAGCCCACAGGCGACAACAACACCGGACGGTAACTGCGGCCAACATGCCTACACCGGTGGCCACGAGCAGTCCTCATGCGCCCTACCCGACGACGAGCGCACTCCGCCACATGCTCCCAACCGAGGACCCAAATGGCCCCAAGCAGGCGAAGCGCCTAAATAAGACCGCCCGAGCGAAGCGAAGGCCCTACAGGGGTCGGGACCAGGCCCGACTGGAAGAAAACGCCTGAAGCCCCAAGCGCGAAGCGCCAAAAGAGGCGAAGCCGATTAGGCAAAAAGAAAAACAGCCCGGAGCGAAGCGAAGGCCGGTTGGCCCGACGCTGGGGGTCCGGGGGCTATCCCCCGGGGTAAACAATGAGGAGGCCGGAGGGAGCGAAGCCCCCGTAGGGGGCGAGCGACCAAACCAACCCCGCCGACGAACGTGGAGCTATGGGGATTCGAACCCCAGACCCCCTCCATGCCATGGAGGTGCGCTACCAGCTGCGCTATAGCCCCTGGTCACCGTGACGAGCTGGCTCGTTACGGCGCTCCGAGAGCATATAGCCATCGGGGGGATTCGCCTAATCGCGCCGTCCGTGCGCCGCACCGGCCACCAGTACGGCCAGCCCGTCCAGCTGGCGCCGCAGCCCGAACTCGAAGAGCGAGTCCAGGTCGAGGTCGAGTCCGGGCTGCACGATCACCCTGGCCATGGTCGGGAAGCCGCCGGAGGAGAGCGCCTCGGCCAGCTGCCCCTCCCTGACCGCCGCTTCATCGTCGGCCTCCGGGGCCGCCGCGACCCCTCGTACGAACCCGGCCAGCGACACGCTGGCGTGCAGCATGGCGTTGGGGGTGAGGCCGAGGCCGTCGAGGGCGCGCAGGATCCATTCGGTGTGCGCCATCGCGTTGCGGACGAGCTCTGGCCTGGTGAGCGGGATGGCCTGAGAGAGCCAGGGATGGCGGCGGTGGAGGCGCCATTGAAGCCGCAGCGACACCTCCAGCTGGGCGCGCCAACCGGGCGGCGGCTGTGCGGGCAGCGGAATCTCGCCGTAGGCGGCGTCCGCCATCAGGTGTAGAAGCTCGTCCTTGCTCCGTACGTACATAAGTAGCCACAAAACCGGAGCACCGAGCTCGGTGGCGAGCCGGTCCATGGAGACGGCGGCGAGCCCTTCACCGTCAGCGATCTTGATGGCCACGCCGAGGACGCGCTGCCCAGTCAGGTCCGCGGGGGCGGACTCCAGCCCCCCACCGCCGTCAGCCGCCTCGGGCGGAGCGTCGACCCGGTAGACCACCACGGTGCCGATCCCGGGCACCGGGCGTACCAGCCCTTCGTCCCGAAGCGTGCCGATCACCTTGCTGGCCGTGGCCATCGCCACTCCCCAGTCACGCATGATCTGCCGGGTGGACGGGATCCTGTCCCCCACCGCCAGCTCCCCTGCGGCGATCCGCCGCCGCAGTTCGCCGACGATCCGGAGGTAAGGCACCTCACCTCGGTCCACCGCGAAGTCTCCTCATCGCCCTAGCGCACTAAGACGAAATAACACCACATCACCTCCGCCACCCGCACTAGAGCTACAAATCCGCTATCGCCGGAAGAATTCGCCCACGCAGCAGGACCCGGGCACGACGCGACCCGACCCGGGCTCGACGCAGCAGACCGAGGGCCAGGGGGGCTAGGCGTCCGGACGGTCGTCGCTGTTGACCGGCTCAGGCAGCGTGCCCGCGTTGTGTTCGAGCAACCGCCACCCCTTACGCCCCTCCTGCAACACCGACCAGGAGCAGTTTCCGAGCCCGCCCAGCGCCGGCCAGAGCTCCTCAGGAAGCCCCAGCAGCTCGCAGATGCCCAACCGCAGCGCCGCGCCGTGCGAGGCCACGACCAGCAGGCCGTCGTCGTCGAGCCGGTCGGCCCAGCGGCGCATGGCGGCCGCCACCCGGCCGGCCACGTCGGCGACCGGCTCGCCGTCGGGGGCCTCCCAGGCCACGTACTCCTCCGGCCAGCGGGCGGCGATCTCGTCGCGGGTCAGGCCCTCCCACTGACCTCCGCCGCGTTCGCGGAGGTCCTTGTCGACGGAGACCTCGAGACCGACGATCCGGCCAAGGGCCAGCGCGGTGTCGTTGGCCCGCTGAAGGTCGGAGGAGACGATGACGGTGGGCCGCAGCGAGGCCAGCAGAGACGCGGCCCTGGCCGCCTGGGCGACACCGGTCTCGTCGAGCGGGATGTCGGAGTGGCCTTGGAAGCGACGCTCGACGTTCCACAGCGTCTGGCCATGCCTGAGGCAGACGATCCTCTTGCTCAAGTGCGAGCCCGCTGGATGTTGGCCTGCGCCACGCTCTCCGGGAGCGGGATGGCCGGGCAGTCCTTCCAGAGGCGCTCCAGCGCGTAGAAGGTGCGGTCCTCCTCGTGCTGCACGTGTACGACGATGTCGAGGTAGTCGAGGAGCACCCAACGGCCCTCGCGCTCACCCTCGCGGCGTACCGGCTTGGCGTCAGCCTCGATGCGCAGCCTGTCTTCGATCTCGTCGACGATGGCGCGGACCTGGCGGTCGTTCGTGGCGGAGCAGAGCAGGAACGCGTCGGTGATGACGAGTTGCTCGCTCACGTCGTAGGCGAGAATGTCATCGGCCAGCTTGTCGGCCGCGGCCTCGGCGGCGATCTGGACGAGCTGGACGGCTCTTTCGGATGCGGTCACGATGCGGGTCGGTCCTCCTGTGTCGGCAACATGCCCCTATGTTGAGGGTACCCGTTACGGCTCCACAGCCCCACGTATGGCACGAGCACCTTCACCCCTCTGCGTGGTAAAGGCCGCGTTTGTTGATGTACTGCACGATTCCATCCGGCACCAGGTACCAGATCGGCTCACCCTTCTCCACCCGCTGCCTGCACTCCGACGAGGAGATGGCCAGGGCGGGGATCTCCAGCAAGGTCACCTTCCCCGGGGGCAGGCCCGGATCGTGCAGCGTGTGGCCGGGCCGCGTACACCCCACGAAATGGGCGAGTTCGAACAGCTCCTCGGCGTCCTGCCAGCTGAGAATCGCGCCGAGGGCGTCGGCTCCGGTGATGAAGTAGAGCTGTGCCTCAGGTCCGTAGATCGCGGAGATCTCACGCAGCGTGTCGATGGTGAAGGTGGGCCCGGGCCGGTCGACGTCCACCCGGCTCACCGAGAAGCGGGGGTTCGACGCGGTCGCGATCACGGTCATCAGATAGCGGTCCTCGGGCGCGGACACCTCGCGCTCCGACTTCTGGTACGGCCGGCCCGTAGGCACGAAGACGACCTCGTCGAGATTGAAGTGGTGAGCCACTTCGCTGGCAGCGACCAGGTGACCGTGGTGAATCGGGTCGAACGTCCCACCCATCACTCCCACGCGTCGCTTTCCCTGGACACTCGGCGCGTTCATCATGAAAGGACCCTACGCGTCGGCAATCCGACACCCACATGGCACCCCCCGCTGACCAAAGCGGTCACCAACCCCGTCACGAACCCAGGTGATGAACGCGCGCCGTCCCGGCTGCCGACGTAGCATGCCGGGCATGACGACCACCCCGGACCGCAACCGCGTCCAATTGCCCGGCATCTCGTCTCGTGCCTACGAACACCCCGCAGACCGGTCCGCGCTGGTCGCTCTGCGTAAGTTGAGTGGGTTCGACACGGTTCTCAAGCAGATGTCCGGCCTCATCAGCGAGCGCCGCCTGCGCCTGATGTACCTCGCGTCGGCCGTGCGTGTGAGCGAGACCCAGTTCCGCTCCCTCTACGACATGGGCCGCGACGCCGCCTACGTCCTCGACCTGCACCGGATCCCCGAGATCTACGTCCAGCAGGACCCGCAGGTCCAGGCCAAGGCCATCGGTTTCGACGACCCGTTCATCGTGGTGACCACCGGCCTGCTCAACCTCATGAACGAGGAGGAGCAGCGCTTCGTCATCGGTCACGAGACCTCGCACATCCTGTCGGGCCACGCCGTCTACCGGACGATGCTCGACATCCTCACCCGCCTGGCCACCCGCGTGGCCTGGATCCCGCTCGGCTACATCGGCCTGCGCGCGATCGTCGCGGGCCTGGAGGAGTGGTACCGCAAGTCGGAGCTCTCCTCCGACCGCGGCGGCCTGCTCACCGGCCAGGACCCGGACGCGGCCAAGCGCGCGCTGATGAAGCTGGCCGGCGGCGCCTACACCCACGAGATGAACATCGAGGCGTTCCTGGAGCAGTACCAGGAATACGACACCGCGGGCGACCTGCGCGACGGCTTCCTCAAGGTGCTCAACCTGCTCGGCACCACCCACCCGTTCGCCGTGGTGCGCGTGGCCGAGCTCGACAAGTGGCACCGCGGCGGCGAGTACGAGCGCATCCTCGGCGGCGACTACCCGCGCAGGGAAGACGACGCCAGCGCCCGGGTCACCGACGAGATCAAGGCCGCGGCCGAGTCCTACCGCGCGTCGTGGTCCCAGTCGCAGGATCCGTTCATCGGCGTACTGCGCGACGTGGCAGAGGGCGCGGTCAACGCGGGCGAGCGCATCTTCAACCGCTTCTCCCGGCGCGACGGCGGCCAGGGCTAACCCACAGCCGGTCACAGAAGCAGCGCGATAGCGCGCACCGCCGCCGCGCACAGGGCGACGAACCCGCCCAGCACGGCCAGTGCGCGCAGCCCTTCCCTGCGCAGATCCGGCAGATGAGCGCCGACCCGCTCGATCTCGCGTCCGGTGATGCCGCCACACAGCATCCCGAACACGACACCCGCGGCGGTGACCGGCGCGGGCTGCTGCCACCAGTCGGCATCGATCTGGCCGCCGCCGATCAGCCAGAGCGCGCCACCCGCCGCCACCGCGACGGGCACGCCCGGCCACACCACGGCGGTCGCGGTCGCACCGGTGAACGCGAACGGGAAGAGCACCACGCGCAGGGTCACCCTGACCCGGCGCGAGACCCGCTTCCTGACCATCCAGTGGCTCATCCAGAGCGTCCTGGTCAGCAGTACGAACGCGGCCGTGATCCCGATCGTCGCGATCGGCCAGATCACCGACGCCACCACACAGGGCACGGCCAGCACCGCGAGCAGCAACAGCGCGGCGTTGCCCGCGGGCAGCGTGGTGGAGCCCGACTCCGACCTGAGTCCGGTGTTGCGCGTGCCCGGCGTCCGGGGTTTCCCGGTCACGGCCTTCGTGCGGCTCCGTACGGGTGTGGCCTTGACGCCCTCGCCTGTGCGGAGCCGTGGCCCCGTGCCCTTTCCATCCGTACTCGTGCGGCCCCGGGGTGCGGGCACCTTCCCGTCCGCACCTGTACGACCGCGCGGCACCGGGACCTTCCCGTCCGGGTTCGTCCGTGTCCGCGGCGCGGGCACCTTCCCGTCGTCCACCGTCCGGCCGCGCGGTGGCTTGGCCTCCTCACCGGTCCGGCCACGCGGCTTGGCCTCCTCCGCCGTGCGGCTGCGGACTTTCGCCTCCTCCGCCGTGCGGCTGCGCGGCTTGGCCTCCTCACCGGCCCGGCCACGCACCGCGACGCCCTCCTCGGCCGCGGGCACGACGCGGGCGGCATCGGGCTCGGCGGGGCTGGTCGCCTTGGCCAGCCGTGACAGGCGGTCGGCGAGCAGCGCGGCCGTCGGGCGCTTGCCCGGCTCCCGGTTCAGCGCGGCCCGCACCAGCGACAGCAGCGCCACCGGCACGCCCTTGAGGTCGGCCTGCCCGTTGAGCACCGCGTACATCTGCGCCTCGGCCGTCCCTCGCCCGAAAGTCGGCCGCCCGGTCGCCGCGAACGCCACCGTCGCCGCCCACGCGTGAATGTCGGCGGGCGAGTCGACGTGCTCGTCGGCGAAGATCTCGGGCGCGGTGTAGCCGGGTGTGCCGAGGAAGGTGCCGGTCAGGGTGAGGCGGGTGGCGTCCACCACCTGCGCGATGCCGAAGTCGATGAGGACCGGGCCCTCGGCGCCCATGATGATGTTCGCGGGCTTGAGGTCGCGGTGCACCACGCCGGCCGCGTGGATGATCGCGAGCGCAGTGGCGATGCCCTGCGCCAGCTCCACCAGCTGCGCCATGTTGAGCGGGCCGCTGTGGCGCACCATGTCGAGCAGCGTGGCGCCCTCGATGTTCTCCATGACGAGGTACGGCCGTTCGCACGAGAGATCGGCGTCCACCACCTTGGCCACGTACGGGCTCTCGACCCGGCGCAGCGCCCGGACCTCGCGTTCGAGCCTGACCCGCATGGAGCTGTCTTCCGCCAGGTCGTGCAGGACCTTGAGGGCGACCCGCTCGCCCCGGCGGGAGCTGGCGAGATAGACCTCGCCCATGCCGCCCCGACCAAGCCTCTCAAGCAGGGTGTACGGCCCGACCTTGCCGAGCTTGGTCACCGTCCCTCCCCGCCCGGCGCGCCCATAAGGGACAACACCCTAGCGCTGGGACGCCTGATAGCGCGTGCGGCGCGCCGAAGCTTTATCGGCGGGATTGCTCGGACAACATACTGTCGAGCTCCGTCGTGGGCCCCGCCGACAGGACGATCTCCATGTGGACCAGTCAACCGAGCTCCTCCGCTGACCGGTCACGCCGACACGCCACCGCTGCCCAACCCCGTCAGGCGCCTGACCTTGGGATGACCGTGCCTGCTGATGTACGCAGATGCCCTTCGCCGGTATAGACCCATTTGGTGGACGTCAGCTCGGGCAGGCCCATCGGCCCGCGTGCGTGCAGCTTCTGGGTGGAGATGCCGATCTCCGCGCCGAAGCCGAACTCGCCACCGTCGGTGAACCGGGTGGAGGCGTTGACCGCGACGGCCGCCGAGTCGACCCGCGAGACGAACTTGCGCGCCGCCTGCTGCGACCGGGTGACGATGGCGTCGGTGTGGCCCGAGCCGTAGCGCCTGATGTGGGCGACGGCCTCCTCCAGCGAGCCGACGACGGCGGCGGCGATGTCGAGCGAGAGGTATTCGGCGAGGAAGTCGTCCTCGGTGGCCGCCTCCACCTCGCCGTAGGCGGCGATCCGGTCGTCGCCGTGCACGGTCACGCCCGCGTCCTTGAGCGCCTGGAGCGCCCGGGGCACGAACGCGTCGGCCACCCCGGCGTGGACCAGGAACGTCTCGGCCGCGTTGCACACCGACGGCCGCTGCGCCTTGGCGTTGACCAGGATGTCGACGGCCAGGTCCAGATCGGCGTCGGCGTCGATGTAGACGTGGCAGTTGCCCACGCCGGTCTCGATCACCGGGACCGTCGACTCCTCGACCACCGAGTTGATCAGCGACGCGCCGCCGCGCGGGATCAGCACGTCGACCAGGCCGCGGGCCCGCATCAGCTCCTTGACGGAGTCGCGCGTCAGGCCCGGCACCAGCTGTACCGCCCCAGAAGGCACCTCGGTGCTCTCCAGCGCGTCCTGCATCACCCGCACCAGCACGGTGTTGGAGGAGTAGGCGCTGGAGGAGCCCCTGAGCAGGGCCGCGTTGCCGCTCTTGAGGCAGAGCGCGGCGGCATCGACGGTGACGTTGGGGCGGCCCTCATAGATGATGCCGATCACACCCAGCGGCACCCTGAGCTGGCGCAGCTCCAGGCCGTTGGGCAGCGTGCTGCCCCGGATCACCTCGCCGACGGGGTCGGGCAGGTCGGCCACCTGGCGTACGGCCTCGGCGATGGCCTCGATCCTGGGCCCGTCGAGGCGCAGCCGGTCGATCATGGCCTCCGGCGTGCCCTGCTCCCGCGCCTGCGCGACGTCCTTGGCGTTGGCCTCGACGATCTCGGCGGTGTGGGCGACGAGGGCGTCGGCGACCGCGCGCAACGCCCGGTCCTTGGGCGCCCGCGGCAGCGGGGCCAGCTCGGCGGCGGCCTCTCGCGCCGCGCGGGCGACCTTCAGGAACTCCTCGGACATCACACGCTCCTCTGCCGACGGCCGGCGAACCGGCTGCCTGCCTAGTTGTGGCTTCCGGTCTCCGGCCGCCTCGTTGCGGGCTTTCGGTGACCGGTGGCCTGGTTGCTTCGGTGACCGGTGGCCTGGTTGCTTCCGGAGACCGGTCGTCTGGTTACTTTCGGTGACCGGTGGCCTGGTTGTGGGCTGCCGGTTTCCGGTTGTCTAGTTGTGGGCTTCCAGTATGACGATGTCGTCGCGGTGGATCAGCTCGCGCTCGTATTCGGGACCGAGCTCGTTGCCCAGGTCTCGCGTCGAGCGGCCGAGCAGTCCGGGGATCTCCCCCGCGTCGAAGTTGACCAGCCCCCGCGCCACCACCCCGCCGCGCGGCCCGCACAGGTCCACCGGGTCGCCGGCCGCGAAGTCGCCCTCCACCGAGGTGACCCCGGCGGGCAGCAGCGACTTGCGCCTGGCCACGATGGCCTCGACCGCGCCGTCGTCGAGCAGCAGCCGCCCGCGTCCAGTGGTCGCGTGGGCGAGCCAGAGCAACCGGGTGCCGGGGTGACGGCCGCCCGGGTGGAAATAGGTCCCGACATCGGCCCCGGCCAGCGCCTGGGCGGCGTGCGCGGCCGCGGTCAGCACGACCGGCACGCCGGCGCCGGTGGCGATCCTGGCGGCCTGCACCTTGGTGACCATGCCGCCGGTGCCGACCGCCGCGCCGTTCTTGCCGAGCTCGACGCCGACCAGGTCCTCGGGGCCGCGGATCTCGGCCAGCCGCCGGGACCCGCTGCGGCTCGGCGGCCCGTCGTAGAGGGCGTCGACGTCGGAGAGCAGGACCAGCGCGTCGCTGTGGATGAGATGGGCGACCAGAGCCGCCAGCCGGTCGTTGTCGCCGAAGCGGATCTCGTCGGTGGCGACGGTGTCGTTCTCGTTGACGATCGGCACGATGCCGAGCTCCAGCAGCCGGTTGAGAGTGCGCTGGGCGTTGGCGTGGTGGGCGCGGCGCATCATGTCGTCGGCCGTCAGCAGCACCTGCCCGACGCGCAGGCCGTAGCGGGCGAAAGAGGAGGTGTAGCGGGCGACGAGCACGCCCTGGCCGACGGAGGCGGCGGCCTGCTGGGTGGCGAGGTCGCGGGGGCGCACGGTCAGCCCCAGCGGGCCCAGGCCCGCCGCGATCGCTCCCGAGGAGACCAGGACCAGCTGGGTCCCGGCGCGGCGGCGGGCGGCAAGCACATCGACCAGGGCATCGACCCGGTCGACGTCGATCATGCCTTGGGGGGTGGTGAGCGACGAAGAGCCGACCTTGACGACGACCTTCGACGCTGAGCTGATCTGTTCCCGGCTGACCTGTTCCCGGCTGACCTGTTCCCGCACGTTCGAAGCCTATCGGAGACCGGCGACCCGACCTCCCCGGCCGATGCTCCCGCCGTCGGCAACCGGCCGAGAGCCGGGATGCCGCCGGGGCCAGACCACCGGGGACGGGAAGCCAGAGGGCGGGCCGGGGCGACCTAGGACCGAAAGCCGGGGGCCGCCCAGGAGCGAAGCCGGGGGTCGAGCGCCGCTAGAACCGGTTGTCGGTGCCGCGCGGCCCCTGTCGTACGGACTCGGCGTTGAGCGTGGGCTGCCAGTCGAAGACGTAGCCACCCTCCATCGGCCCGATGACGACCTCCGCACCCGCGGTGGCACCGGCCTTGACCAGCTGATCCTCGATGCCGAGCCGCTCCAGCCGGTCGGCCAGGTAACCGACGGCCTCGTCGTTGCTGAAGTCGGTCTGCCTGATCCAGCGCTCCGGCTTCTCGCCGGTGACCTGGAAGAGGTTGTCGTTGACCCGGCGGACGCTGAACCCGGCCTCGCCGAGTTGCTTGGGCCTGAGCACCAGCCGCGTGGGCTCCTCGACGGGCTTGGCGGCCCTGGCCGCGGCCACCCATTCGCCCATCGCGAACGTCAGCTCCCGCAGCCCGTCATGGGTGGCGGCCGAGATGGTGAAGACCCGCAGCCCGCGCTCCTCGAACTCGCCCTTGACCAGATCGGCCAGCTCACGGGCGTCCGGCACGTCGGCCTTGTTCAGCACGACCATGCGGGGCCGATCCTCGAGCTTGCCGTAGGCCTCGAGCTCGGCCTCGATCACCTCGTAGTCGCTGATCGGGTCGCGTCCCGGCTCCATGGTGGCGCAGTCGATGACGTGGATGAGCATGTCGCACCGCTCGACGTGGCGCAGGAACTCGTGCCCGAGCCCCTTGCCCTGCGACGCCCCGGGGATCAGCCCCGGCACGTCGGCGACGGTGAAGATGGTCTCGCCCGCGGTCACCACGCCCAGGTTGGGGATCAGGGTGGTGAACGGGTAGTCGGCGATCTTCGGCCGGGCCGCGGACAGGGCCGCGATCAGCGACGACTTCCCGGCGCTGGGGAAGCCGACGAGCGCCACGTCGGCGACGCTCTTGAGCTCCAGCATGACGTCGAGCGCGTCCCCCGGCTCCCCGAGCAGCGCGAACCCGGGCGCCTTGCGCTTGGTGCTGGCCAGCGCCGCGTTGCCGAGCCCGCCGAAACCGCCTTCGGCGATCACGTAGCGGGTGCCGACGCCCACCAGGTCGATGAGCACCTCACCGGTGGCGGCGTTCTTGACGACCGTCCCGTTGGGCACCGGAAGGATGACGTCCCCGCCATTGGCCCCGTCGCGGTTGGACCCCTGGCCCTGCTTGCCGTTGTCGGCCTTGCGATGCGGCCGGTGGTGGTATTCGAGCAGTGTGGCGGTGTTGGGGCTCACCTCAAGGATCACCGCGCCGCCGCGCCCGCCGTTGCCGCCGTCGGGCCCGCCGAGCGGCTTGAACTTCTCCCGGTGCACGGACGCGCAGCCGTTGCCGCCGTCACCCGCCTTGAGGTGCAGCACCACTTGGTCCACAAAGTCAGCCATCCCGGCCCCTCCTCCTAGGCCGATCAAGGCCCGTCACATAACCCAGTCCATGGACCGGGGCCAAGAATGCGCACGTCACGGCGCGCGACCACGTCCACCGGAGGAGCGTGCCCTTGGACGGGCCCCGGCCCCGCACGGCGGGTGGGGCCCACCGCGCTGAGCCGTACACCAAAAAGTCGTGAAAAACGCACTCAGGGACGGATCGAGAACCCGATCCGCCCCTGAGCAGGAAACTCTGAGAATCTACTCCGCCACCGGAACGATGCTCACCGCGCGGCGACCGCGCTTGAGACCGAACTGCACGTGGCCGGCGGCCAGCGCGAACAGCGTGTCGTCGCCGCCGCGGCCGACGTTGTCGCCGGGGTGGAAGTGGGTGCCACGCTGCCGGACGATGATCTCGCCCGCGTTGACCAGCTGGCCGCCGAAGCGCTTGACGCCCAGGCGCTGGGCGTTGGAGTCACGGCCGTTCCGGGTGGACGACGCGCCCTTCTTGTGTGCCATCTCTCTAACTCCCCGATCAGGCCTGGTCGATACCGGTGATCTTCACCTGGGTGTACCGCTGACGGTGACCCTGGCGCTTCTTGTAACCGGTCTTGTTCTTGTACTTCAGGATGCGGATCTTCGGCCCCTTGGTCTCACCGAGGATCTCGGCGCTCACCAGGAACTTGCCCGCCTCCGTGGTCACATCGCCGTCGTTGACGACGAGGACCGTCGGCAGCGAAACCGAAGTGCCGACCTCGCCGGCGACCTTGTCCACCTCGAGGACGTCACCGACGGAGACCTTCTGCTGCCTGCCGCCGCAACGAACGATCGCGTACACCGCGGAACCCTTCTACTGACTTCTGAATGCTGCGCCCGGCATTCGGTGCTGTCTGGAACCGACGAACCGAGTAGGCGCGCGAACAGGGCGCGCCGCTGGACGCACCGATTCTCAAGAGTACCGGATTAACGGTGCCCTGGTCGAACCGGACGGATCGTCGGGGCAGTCCGCCGAGGAGCGCTCCCTTGCGGGAGCGCCTGGCTACTCGGCTGACTTGGCTCGGCGAGAGCGTCGCCGCCCTCTGCCGGAAGTCTGGCCCGCCTGGTCGTCCTCAGCCGGGACGTCTTCAAGCGCATCGGTCACGGTATCACGGCTACCGGAGTCCTTGGCCGCGGACACCTTGTCCGAGACCGCCTTCTCGATGGCCATCTTGCCCTGAGTGCCGCGTGGCTCCGGCTTGGACTCGACCGGCTCGGTGGAGACGATCAGACCACGCCCGTTGCAGCAGTCACACGGCGTGGAGAAGGCCTCCAGGAGGCCCTGACCGACCCGCTTACGCGTCATCTGGACCAGACCCAGCGAGGTGACCTCAGCCACCTGGTGCTTGGTCCTGTCGCGCGCCAGGCATTCGAGCAGCCGCCGCAGCACCAGGTCGCGGTTGGACTCCAGCACCATGTCGATGAAGTCGATCACGATGATGCCGCCGATGTCGCGGAGCCTGAGCTGGCGGACGATCTCCTCGGCCGCCTCCAGGTTGTTGCGGGTGACGGTCTCTTCGAGGTTGCCGCCCTGCCCGGTGAACTTGCCGGTGTTGACGTCGACGACGCTCATCGCCTCGGTACGGTCGATCACCAGCGAGCCGCCGCTGGGCAGCCAGACCTTCCGCTCCATCGCCTTGCCGAGCTGCTCGTCGATCCGGTAGGACTCGAACACGTCGCCCTGCTCGGTGTCCCACTTGGACAGGCGCTCGCCGAGGTGCGGCGCGACATACTTGACGTATTCCTCGACCGTCTCCCACGCCTCCTCGCCCTGCACGACCAGCGAGGTGAAGTCCTCGTTGAAGACGTCGCGGACCACGCGGACGGTCAGGTCCGGCTCGGCCGAGAGCAGCTCGGGCGGGCTGGCCGACTTGGCCTTCTTCTGGATGTTCTCCCACTGCGCCGACAGGCGGGCCACGTCGCGGGCCAGCTCGTCCTCGGAAGCGCCCTCCGCGGCCGTGCGCACGATCACGCCGGCGTTCTCGGGCATGACCTTCTTCAGGATGCTCTTGAGCCGCGTGCGCTCCTTGTCGGGCAGCTTGCGGCTGATGCCGGTCATCGAGCCGTCGGGCACGTACACGAGGTAGCGGCCCGGCAGGCTGATCTGTGAGGTCAGGCGGGCGCCCTTGTGGCCGATCGGGTCCTTGGTGACCTGCACCAGCACCGACTGGCCGGACTTCAGCGCCGCCTCGATGCGCTTGGGCTGACCTTCCAGGCCCGCGGTGTCGAAGTTGACCTCACCGGCGTACAGGACGGCGTTGCGGCCCTTGCCGATGTCGACGAAGGCCGCCTCCATCGACGGAAGTACGTTCTGGACCTTGCCGAGGTAGACGTTGCCGACGTAGGACTGGCTGGCCTCGCGGTTGACGTAGTGCTCGACGAGCACGCCGTCCTCCAGCACCGCGATCTGGGTGCGGTCGCCCTGGCGGCGCACCACCATCATCCGGTCGACCGACTCGCGCCGAGCCAGGAACTCCGACTCGGTGATGATCGGCGGACGCCGGCGGCCCAGCTCACGGCCCTCCCGACGGCGCTGCTTCTTGGCCTCGAGCCTGGTGGAGCCGCGCACGCTCGTGACGCCGTCGGCGGAGATGTCATGCCCGGCGGCGCGGCCCGTGCGGGGCGCGCGGATGCGTACGACGGTGTTGGGCGGGTCGTCCCCGGCCGGCTCGGCGCCGTCATCGGCACCACGGCGCCTGCGGCGGCGACGACGGCGGGAACTGGACGCCTCTTCTTCCTGAGGCTCCTCGCCCTGTTCGTCGTCGGACTCGTCGGACTCGTCGTCGGCGTCGTCACGCTCGCGCGCCTTGCCACGGCCCCTGCCGCCACGACGGCGGCGGCGACGGCGGCTGCCGCCCTCTTCCTCCGTCTCGTCGACGGTGTCGGCCTCCTCGTCGGTGACCGTCTCCGCGGCCTCCTCGGGCTCCGGGGCCGCCTGTTCGGGCTGCGGTTGCGGCTGCGGCTCGGGGCGCCGGGTCGCGGCGGGCTTGGCCTGGGTCGGGTCCGGGGCCTGGAACAGCGGCGCGAAGATGGCGGCGGGGCGCTGGAACGCGGTCCCCTGCTGGCTCTGCGCCCGCGCGGACAGGCCGAACGGGTCGGCGAGCAGGCTCGGCCGGTCGACCTCGTCGAGGTCCTCCCCGGCGGGCTCGTCGTCCAGCGGCTCGTCCTCGGGCAGGAGCTCGGTGACGTCCTCTTCGGCGTCGGCGCTGCCGAGCCGCTCGGCGGCCACCTCACCGACGCCCGCCGCGACCTCGGCGGAGCGTCCCGGAGCCGTCTCGACGCTCTCAGCGGCCGCCTCAGGCTCTGTCTTCTTGCGGGTGCGGCGACGCTTGGCCGGAGCGGCCTCGACCGCCTGCTCGCCCCCCTCAGCCGCTTCCAGGGTGCTCACGGCCTCACCGCCGGTGCCGGTCACGCTCTCGGGGACCCCACCGCTGGTGTCCTGCGCGCTCTCCGTCGCCTCGTCCGCGGCCTTCTTGCTGGTACGGCGGCGCGTCGTCGTGGCCGTCGACCGCGTCCTCGCCGCCCTCTTGGGCTTCTCCTCAGTGACGGTGTCGGCGGCCTGCGCCACAGCGTCATCCATGGCCTGCGCCACAGCGGCCTCGACCGGGCTCGCCGACTCGACCGGGCTCGCGGGCTCGGCCATAGCGGCCGCGACCGTGGTCGTGGGCGCCGGCTCCTCTGGCAGCTCGGGCGGCGGTCCCGCCGGCCGGCTCGCGGCACGGCGACGCTTTGTCACCTTGGACTGTTCAGTTGTCTCCCCGCCGGGGCCGTTGGCCCCGCCGTTGGGCTCGTTCTCGAGCATGCGGGCGCTCTCCCGTCAGCTCCCGGGCGCGTCGCCGCGCCGCGCAGGAGCTCTCGTGTCTCGTTGTCCGCCCGCACCCCCAAAAGGGGGCGCGGGCGCCAAGTCCTGTCAGCGGTCGTACCCCGCTCACGCAAGGCACGTCCTTAACCGTCGACCTGCTCACCCGCCGAAACCGCCTCGCCGCCGCGCGTAGTGTCGCGGTCCAGGCCGAGCGGATCGGCAAGCGCACCGGTGCTGGCGTCGAGCGGCCCCTGCGCCAGCCTGGTCACCTCGGGGGGAACCGGCGGCGCGAAGTCGGCCACAAGGCGCAGCCCTGTGAGCACATCGTCGGGTCGTACGGCAGGAATCACGTGCCGAACAACCATGCGCAGTATGACACACGACTGTCCTGGCACCTGAGCTGCGGTTCTGTCTGCTCCCTCGGGCACCTCGAGCCTCAACACCGCCTCCCGGGCGTCGAAGCGTCGGGGCCCCTTCTTGGTGAGGCGTTCGACCTCCACGGTCTCGGCGGCGAGGAATTTCGCCACCGCCGTCTCCGCGAGCTCCCAGTCGGCGCCGGGCAACCGCACATCCCACTCAGATGCCTCCAAGCGGTCGGCCAGCCCACCAACGGTGGCCTCCACGACGTCGAGCACGTCGAGACCGGGCGGCAGAGAGCCGTCCAGGTCGGCACGGATCCGTCCGGGTTCGCACGGTTTCGTGACGCCGATCTCGAGGTATTCGGCCTCGCTGGCGACGCCGGTCGGCGCCGCGCCCGCATAGGAGATCTTCGGATGGGGTGAGAAGCCCGCACTGAAGGCCACCGGAATGCCGGCACGGCGGACCGCTCTCTCGACGGCCCGCGAAATGTCGCGGTGGCTGGTGAAGCGCAGACGTCCGCGCTTGGCGTAGCGCACACGCAGGCGCTGCACCGTAGGCGCGGGCGGAGGCCCATCGGGAACAGGTTTCAGAGCTGGTCGTCCTTCCCGTGTAAGTGTTTCCTTCGTCTCAGGATATGCCGCTCCGGAGACTCAACGTCCCAGATCATGTACGGCGAGGTACGGGCCGCGCACTCAGCGCGGCTAGACCACCGTGAGAGGAAGAAGTTTCTTACCCGTCGGGCCGATCTGGATCTCCGTCCCCATGGTCGGGCAGACGCCGCAGTCGTAGCACGGAGTCCAGCGGCAGTCCTCGACCTCGGTCCCGGACACGGCCTCCTGCCAGTCCTGCCAGAGCCATTCGCGGTCGAGCCCGGCGTCGAGGTGGTCCCAGGGCAGAACCTCGTTCTCCTCGCGCTCGCGCACGGTATACCAGTCGACGTCGACGCCGGCCTTCTCGGCCGCGGCCATCCAGCGCTCGTAGGAGAAGTGCTCGCTCCACCCGTCGAAGCGCCCGCCGTCCTCCCAGACGGCCCGGATCACCGCGCCGACCCGGCGGTCACCGCGCGACAGCAGGCCCTCCACGATCGACGGCTTGCCGTCGTGGTAGCGGAAGCCGATGGCCCGGCCGTAGTTCTTGTCGCCACGCAGCGAGTCACGCAGCGCCTTGAGCCGCCGGTCGACGGTCTCGTGGTCGGCCTGGCTCGCCCACTGGAACGGCGTGTGCGGCTTGGGTACGAATCCGCCGATGGAGACCGTACAGCGGATGTCGCGCGAGCCGGTGATCTCGCGGCCCGCCTTGATGACCTTCTTGGCCAGGTCGGCGATGCCGAGCACGTCCTCGTCGGTCTCGGTGGGCAGCCCGCACATGAAGTAGAGCTTCACCTGCCGCCAGCCCTGGGAGTAGGCGGTGGTGACGGTGCGGATCAGGTCTTCCTCGGTGACCATCTTGTTGATCACCCTGCGCATGCGCTCGGACCCGCCCTCCGGGGCGAAGGTCAGGCCGGAGCGCCGGCCGTTGCGGGAGAACTCGTTGGCCAGGTCGATGTTGAACGCGTCGACGCGGGTCGAGGGCAGCGACAGCGAGGTGTTGGTGCCCTCGTAGCGGTCGGCCAGGCCCTTGGCCACCTCGCCGATCTCGGAATGGTCTGCGGACGACAGCGACAGCAGACCGACCTCGTTGAAGCCGGACTCCTTGATGCCGTTCTCGACCATGGCGCCGATCGTCGTGAGCGACCGCTCGCGGACCGGCCGGGTGATCATCCCCGCCTGGCAGAAGCGGCAACCACGCGTGCAGCCGCGGAAGATCTCCACGCTGAACCGCTCGTGCACGGTCTCGGCGAGCGGGACCAGCGGCTTCTTCGGATAAGGCCACTCGTCGAGGTCCATGACCGTGTGCTTGTGCACCCGCCAGGGCACGTCGGGCCTGTTGGGCGCGACCCGCGTGATGCGGCCGTCGGGGTGGTAGTCGACGTCGTAGAACTTCGGCACGTAGACGCCGCCGGACTCGGCCAGCCGCATGAGCAGCTCGTCGCGCCCGCCGGGGCTGCCCTCGCCCTTCCACTCGCGGATGACCTCGGAGATGGCGATCGCGATCTGCTCGCCGTCGCCGAGCACGGCGGCGTCGAGGAAGTCGGCGATCGGCTCCGGGTTGAAGGCCGCGTGACCGCCCGCCAGCACGATCGGGTCGTCGTCGCCACGCTCGACGGCCAGCAGCGGAATGCCGGCCAGGTCGAGCGCGGTCAGCATGTTGGTGTAGCCGAGCTCCGTGGAGAACGACAGGCCCAGCACGTCGAAGGCGCGCACCGGCCGATGGGCGTCCACGGTGAACTGCGGGATGCCCTCCGCGCGCATGAGCGCCTCAAGGTCGGGCCAGACGGCGTAGGTCCGCTCGGCCAGCGTGGCGGGCAGCTCGTTGAGGATCTCGTAGAGGATCGCGACGCCCTGGTTGGGCAGCCCGACCTCATAGGCGTCCGGATACATCAGCGCCCACCGCACGTCGGTGGAGTCCCAGTCCTTCACGGTCGAGTTGAGCTCACCCCCGACATACTGGATGGGCTTCTGCACCTTGGGCAGCAGCGCTTCCAGGCGGGGAAAAATCGACTCGACAGTCATGGCACCAAGACTAGCGGCGCTCAGACCGTGGCAGGTCCCGGGATGTCGATGTCGTTGCCGCTGAGGACGATCAGCTTGTGTCCCTCATAGCAGGTCAGCTCGATGGCGATGACCCCGCTGGCGAGGTTGTGCACGGCGGTGATGTGGCTGGCGGGCAGGAGGAAGCGCTCCTCGCACTCGTCGCAGTAGGCCAAGAACATACTGTCAATTAAACGACTGTTCGCGGATCCGGATCGACTGTAGAAGCCCAATCGAGATGAGATTGGCGAACGTGGCCGTGCCGCCGTACGAGACGAACGGCAGCGGCAGCCCGGTGATCGGCATGATGCCGATGGTCATGCCGATGTTGACGAACGTCTGGAACGCCAGCCAGCACACGATCGTCCCGGCCACGAGCGTGCCGAACCTGTCCTCGCACAGCCGGGCGATCCTCAGCCCGCGCACCAGCACCACGCCGAGCAGCAGCACCACGGTGAGCGAGCCGAGGAACCCGAACTCCTCCCCCGCGACCGTGAAGATGAAGTCGGTGTGCTGCTCGGGCACGAACCGGCCGGTCGTCTGACCGCCGTCGAAGAGCCCCTTGCCGAACAACTGCCCCGAGCCGATGGCGATCAGCGACTGCGTGCTGTTGTAGCCGACACCGCGCGGGTCGACGCGCGGATCGAGAAAGGCGGTGAACCGCGCGACCTGGTACGGCTCCAGCATCCCGAACGCGAACACGCAGAACACCCCGACCCCGGCGATCAGCGACAGCAGGATGATCCACCTCTTGCGCACTCCCGCGATCACCAGCCCGGCGGCCGTGATCACGGCCAGCACGAGCGTGGTGCCGAGGTCGGGCTGCAACATCACCAGCCCCATCGTCAGCAGCGCGGCGAACAGCGCCAGCCAGACGTCGAGCCCGCGCGGCCGATCACTGCCCTCGCCGGGCTGGGCCAGCAGCATCGCGATGATGAGCAGCAGGCCGAGCTTG
Source organism: Nonomuraea sp. NPDC050022 (assembly GCF_044460705.1). Lineage (NCBI taxonomy): Bacteria > Bacillati > Actinomycetota > Actinomycetes > Streptosporangiales > Streptosporangiaceae > Nonomuraea > Nonomuraea sp. NPDC050022. The sequence goes on along the minus strand of NZ_JBITKE010000009.1, from coordinate 11,586 downwards.
GCGAACTCCGACGGCTGCACGGCGAAGCCGCCGCCCAGCAGGATCCACGAGTGCGAGCCGTTGATCGTCGCGCCCAGCGGTGTGATCACCAGTCCCAGGCCGACCAGCGAGAGCAGGAACGCCAGGGGCGCGTACGCCCGCATCGCCCGATGGTCGATGACGGTCACGGCCGCGCAGAGCAGCGTCCCGATGGCGAGGTTGAGCATGTGCTTCTTGACCAGCCCCGTGGAGCCGGGCGCCCACGTGCGGGTCGACGACCAGACCAGCAGCGTGCCGATCACGCAGAGCGCGGCCACCGCGACCAGCATCACCCCGTCGAGCCGCCACATGGCCGACTGCGCGCCCACCGCCCGCCGGGCGAACGAGCGCCGCCCGCCCATCAGCGTGCGGTCCATCATCCTCCCGCCTCCGTGCTGCCCTCCTTCTTGGCGCCCTTGCCCTTGCCGTCCTCCCGTGGACCGTCCGCCCGTGGACCGTCCTCCCCTGTGCTGCCCGCCACGGTGCCACCCGTCCCCGCGTCACCTGTCTCCGCGCCGCGTTTCCCCGCGCCGCCCGTACCCGCGCCGCGTTTGTCCGCGCCGCTCTTCCCCGCCCCGTCTGCCCCCGCCTCGTCTGTCGCGGGGCCGCTCGTGCCCGCGCCGCCCGCCACCGCGTCGTCGGTCGTCTTACCATCGGCCACCGTGCCGTCGGCCGAGATCTTCGGCAGCTTGGACACCGGCCGGCCGGCGGGCAGCGCGGGCTTGTTCTTCGCGAAGCCGAAGATGCCCTCGTAGATCTCGCGTGCGGCGGGCGCGGCGGTGGAGGCGCCCATCCCGCCCTGCGAGACCATGACGACCACGACGAAGTGCGGGTCATTCGCCGGTGCGAAAGAGGCGAACCAGGAGGTGTCCTCCTTGCCCCACACCTCCGCGGTGCCGGTCTTTCCGCCGATCCGCACCTTGTCCATTGGGAACCCGGCGAACGCCCCCGCCGCGGTGCCGTCGGAGGGCACGTCGCTGAGCGCGTCCTTGATGTAGAGGCGCTCCTTCTTCGACAGCGGCAGCTTGCCGACCACCGGTACGTCGACCCGCCTGACCAGCGCGCCGTCGGGCCGTACCGTGGCCCAGCCGATGCGCGGGCTGCGCAGCTTCCCGTCGCTCACCAGCGCCGCGTACGCCCTGGCCAGCTGGAGCGGCGTCACCAGCACGTCGCCCTGGCCGATCGAGAAGTTGGCCGAGTCACCCGCCCGCAACAGGAAGCCTTCGAGGCAGTTCTCGTTGGCCAGCCGCTTGAGGAACTCCGCCCGCGACTTGTCGGCCACCTCCGGGTAGCCGCTCTTGGCGCGCCGGCAACTGGTGCCACTCGTCTGGGCCCACATGTTCTTCTTCCAGGTGCGATCCGGGATGCGCCCGGCCGACTCGCCCGGCAGGTCGATCCCCGTCGGCTTGCCGAACCCGAACGCCTTGGCGGTGTTGGCGAACACCTCCTTCGGCGCCTTCTTCGGATTGAGCCCGCCGTCCTTCAGCCACTGGTCGTAGCCCGCCCGGTAGAAGATCGTGTCGCATGACTTGACCAGGGCGGTGTGCAGGTTCATGGAGCCGAGGCCGATGCCGTGGAAGTTGTGGAAGGCGCGGTCGCCGACCATGACCGCTCCCGGGCAGTCGTACGTGCCGTTCAGCGGATAGCCCGCCCGCAGCATCGACGTCACCGACGACACCTTGAACGTCGAACCGGGCGCGAACATCCCGTTCAGCGCCCGCGACACCAGCGGCTTGCCCGTGGCGTCCGACAGCAGCCGCTGGTAGCCGCGGTCAGAGATCCCGCCCGCCCAGACGGCCGGGTCGTAGCCGGGCATGCTGGCCAGCGCGATCACCCGGCCGGTGTCCGGTTCGAGCACGACCGCCGCGGCGCCGTCCGCCTTGGGGGCGTTCTTCATCGCGTGCTGCAACGCCTGCTCGGCCAGGTCCTGCACGCGGGCGTCGATGCTGGTGACCAGGTTGTCGCCGCTGACGGGCGCCACCTGCTCCTCCACCCCGATGGCCTTGCCCATCCGGTCGACCTGCACCCGCCGCAGCCCGGCCTTGCCGCGCAGCTCATCGTCGTAGATGTACTCCAGGCCGTCGCGCCCGACCAGGTCGACGCCGGAGAAGGCGGCCTTCAGCCCTTCGCGCTTGGCCAACTCGGCCTCGGTGACCGGCTGCAGGTAGCCGAGCATCTGCGCGCCGGCCTTGCCTCCGGGGTACTGCCTGACGGACTGGATCTCGGCGGAGACGCCGGGAAACTCCTCCTGCCGCTCCAGGATCTGCAGCGCCTGGCGGGTGTCGGCCCGCTCCTCCACCGGAATCGGCTGGTACGGCGAGCCGGTCCAGCAGGGCTTGGTCACCCCGGGCCCGCACGGCGTGATGCGCTTCTGCAACTGCTTGACCGGCTGGCCCAGCACCTCGCTGAGCTTGCGCAGCACCGGAACCCCCTGCTCGGGCATCCTGATCAGCCCGGTCCGGTCGACCGAGACGACCAGCGAGGTCTGGTTGCGCACCAGCGGCCGCCCGGAGGAGTCGAGTATCTGCCCGCGCACGGCCGGCACGATCACCGACCGCGTCCTGGTCTCCGTGGCCCTGGTGACCAGCTCCTGCCCCCGCACCACCTGCACCTGCCAGAGCCGCAGGCTGAGCACCGCCAGCACACCCATCACGATCACCTGCAGCACGACCAGCCGGGTCCGCATCCTGATCATTGCGGGAACCTCGGGTGCGGCCTTTCCCGGGTGACCAGCCAGATCGCCAGCGGCGAGAGGATCAACGTGTAGACGACGGTCACCGGCACCTGCTCGGTCAGCGTCGAGAGCGTCACCCGCGGATCGGCGATCAGCCCGCCGAGCGCCGCCGACACCAGCGGCGCCATCAGCACACACAGGACGACGGTGGTGGCCGGACCGCCGACGCCCCGCCCGGCCACATAGCCGACCAGCGCGAACACGAACGCGTACTGGCCCACCAGATGCGCCGTGGGCGGCACGATGTCGACCAGTAGCCCCGCGCAGAACCCGATGATCGCCCCCGCCGCCGGCCCGCGCAGCAGCGCCATCGCCACCACGACGAGCAGCACCACGTCGGGCGCTCCCCCGGCCGGCAGCGGCAGCCGGTTGATGAGCATGACCTGCAACAACACCGCCGCCAGCACGCACAGCCCAACGATCATCGCGGCTCCTCCTTGGGTGGTAGCACGGCGTCTCTCGGATCCTTCGCCGGCGCCCCCACCACCACGCCGACCACGTCGAGCGCGGTCAGATCCGCGTACGGCCTGGCGTAGGCGATGCGGGTCAGCTCGCCCGGCGTCGCCTCCACCCGCTCGATCACCCCGATCGGCACCCCGGCGACGTACGGCGCGCCGCGCTGGGAGCCGAAGCTGACGATGCGACTCCCACGAGTGATCGCCGCCGTCGAGTCCAGCAGCCGGAACCGCACAAGCCGCCCGTTCTCCCCCACCCCGTGCACGACGCCGATCTCCTGACCGCCTTCGAGCCGGGCGCCGGCGGCCGAGCCCGGGTCGCTGATCAGTACCACGGTCGAGCTGTCGGTGGACGCCTGGATGACCCGGCCGACCAGCCCTTCACCATTGAGCACGGTCATCTCGGGGCGTACGCCGTCGGCGGTGCCGACGTCGATCTCGATGGCGTCCTCGAAGCCGGGCTGGCCGCGCCTGGCGACCACGTTCGCCGTCACGATCTTGTAGCCGCCGAGCCCCGCCACACCGAGCAACCGCTTCAGTTCGGCGGCGCGCGCGGCGTCGAGCCGGCCCGCGGCCAGACCGGCCCGCAGCCTGACGTTCTCCGCCTTGACCCGGTCGAGCTCGGCCTGGGCGGTGGGGGCGTTGACGATGGCGTGGAAGAAGCCGCCGACCGGGCGGACCACGGAGCCGCCGACCTGCTCGACCGTGCCGAAGAACCACGAACCGGCTGTGCGCAGCGGCCACAGCGGCGAGGCCGCGCCGGCGCGGTGGTCGACGGTCAGGATGACCAGCGCCACCGTGAGCAGCGTTCCGAGGATCAGCCGGGCGTGGCGGGAGTCTCTCATCAGCGACGTGACTCCGGTACGAGCACCTGGTGCAGTGCCTCGAACTCCTCGACGCACTTGCCCGAGCCGAGCGCCACCGAGTCGAGAGGGTTCTCGACGAGGTGGACGGGCATGCCGGTCTCGGTCTTGATGCGTTCGTCCATGCCCTTGAGCAGCGCGCCCCCTCCGGTGAGCGCGATGCCGCGGTCCATCAGGTCGCCGGACAGCTCGGGCGGGCACTTGTCGAGCGTGACCTTGACGGCGTCGACGATGGTGTTGACCGACTCCTCCGTCGCCCTGCGGATCTCATCGCCGGACACCACGACCGTCTTCGGCAGGCCGCTGACCAGGTCACGGCCGCGGATCTCGGCGTGCAGGTCCTCACCAATGGGACATGCCGAACCGATGGCCATCTTGATCTCCTCCGCGGTGCGCTCGCCGAGCATGATCGAGAACTCCTTCTTCGCGAAGGTGATCACCGCTTGGTCGAGCTCGTCACCGCCGACCCTGATGGACTGGCTGGTCACCACACCGCCCATGGAGATGATGGCCACCTCGGTGGTGCCGCCGCCGATGTCGACGACCATGTTGCCCGTCGGCTCGTGCACCGGCAGCCCCGCGCCGATCGCCGCGGCCATCGGCTCTTCGACGATGTAGACCTTGCGGGCCCCGGCCTGGTATCCGGCCTCCTTCACCGCCCGCTGCTCCACCCCGGTGATGCCGCTGGGCACGGCGATGATGATGCGCGGCTTGGCGAAGTGCCGCCTCTTGTGCACCCGCTGGATGAAATAGCGCAGCATCCGCTCGGTGACATCGAAATCAGCAATCACACCGTCTTTGAGCGGCCGGACGGCGACGATGTTGCCCGGCGTCCGGCCGATCATGCGTTTGGCCTCGATGCCGACCGCGACGATCTTCCCGGTGGCAGTGTTGATCGCGACGACCGACGGCTCATTGAGCACGATGCCCCGGCCGCGCACGTAGACCAGCGTGTTGGCGGTGCCGAGGTCGACCGCCATATCACGGCCGAGAAACGCGAGCTTGCTGCCCATGGGGAACGGAGCCTTCCGTAACGTCGTTCGCGAATGACTACGGATCGAATTCGAATCGTAACGTGACGTTACCCACCAGGGCGCGCAATGAGCCCCCTGTGCCCCACAAATTCTTCAGCCCATCCGGAAGCCCCGATGTCGCCGCAGGCGAAGGACAACATTGGGCCTCCGTCTTGCACCGTTTTGACCCACCCGCCGTCGGCGGCCGATCATCGGACGCCTGGGGATCTAACTCCTCTGTACCGTGGCCGGCCCAATCCACGGAAGACGGCCCACAGCGCGCACGTCACGGTGCCCGGCCACCTCCACCGGAGGAGCGTGCCCCTGGACGGGCGCCGGCCCCGTGCGGCGGGTGGGGTGCACCGGGCTTGCCGTACAAGATCGCAAAAAGCCCGTCATATCCCCGCCGCACGCTGGCACGCACGGCCTGGTGGACCGGCAAAAATTGCGCAAAAAAAGCGCCCGCCATCATGGCGGGCGCTCGGCACCTCAAAGACGTCAGAGAAAGCGGAGACGTCAGAGAGAGCAGGAGAAGCGGGAAAGACTAGAACCGGTCCGGGAAGAAGATCTTGATCTCCCGCGCGGCCGACTCGGGCGAGTCGGAGCCGTGGACGATGTTCTCGCCGATCTCCAGCGCGTGGTCGCCGCGGATCGTGCCGGGCGCCGACTTGACCGGGTCCGTGAGCCCCGCCAGCGCGCGGAACGCCTCGACGGCGCGCGGCCCCTCCAGCACCAGCGCGACCAGCGGCCCCGAGGTGATGAACTCGACGAGCTCGCCGAAGAACGGGCGCTCGGAGTGCTCGGCGTAGTGGGCCTTGGCGGTGTCGACGTCGAGAGTGCGCAGGTCCATCGCAGCGACCTTCAGGCCCTTGCGCTCCACGCGGGCGATCACGTCACCGATGAGGCCACGCTTCACCCCGTCGGGCTTGATCAGGACAAGAGTGCGCTCGGACACTTGAGGTTCTCCTTCGAACAGGGTGTGGTTCGGGGCTGCGGCCACATGCACCGGCTTGGCTCCACGGGGGATCGGCCCGGGGGCGCAGGCCCTCGCGTCGAGGTGGCTGCGGCTCAGCTTACCGCCCACGACGGCTCCCGTTTCCCCGCGTCCGAGCCCATCAACGCCGCACACACCGGCACGGCTCGCGCCAGCCACACCTGTACACGACTCGCTCGGCGACACACCATCGACCAACGGCCTGGGAGGTGGCCCTCCACGGAACCACTCCTACGGCCGGTCCCACAGGGTGGTCATACAGGCTAGCCCTACGCGGGCCCAACGGACCGGGTCCGGCGGGCCAGCCTCGGGCGGTGGTCCTATGGGCCGCTGCCACGGACCAGTCCTACAGACCAGCTCCACGCGAGGCCCTTACGAACCGGTGCTGCGGACCGGCCCTACGCGAGGCCCTACGGGCAGGTGCCTATGCGGGGTCCTCATGGGCCGATGCCTCGGGGCCGGTCCGCCGGGCCAGCCCTACGCAGTGGTCCTAATGGGTCAGTGCTACGGATGGGTCGGTGCTACGGATGGGTCGGTGCTACGGATGGGTCGGTGCTATGGAGCGGTGTCCTCGGGCGATTGAGCCTGAGGCGGGACAGGTGGGACAGGACCAGTCGCCTCACCCACCCCCTCCACGCTCGCGACATTTCGGTCAGCCGTGCCGGAGGAGTCGGGCGACACGGGGAGGCGTGGTATCGCCCCGGCAGGCCGATCCTCTGCCCCGGCTGCCGGCTGGGCAGGCACCTCCACAGCGTCCACCGCCATGGGCGACCCGCGGCGCTCAGACCGGCGGCTCCGCACCGTAGGGACCGCCGCCTCAGCGGCTGAGCCTTCCCCCGCCACCTCCGCGACCACGTCCGCACCCGTGGAAGCCCCCGAAGAGGCCGAAGAGGCCGAATGACCGTCTGCATCCGGCGAAGACACCGAAGAGGGCGAAGGCGCCGAATCACCGCCTGTCGGCTCGGCCGCTTCATCTGCCTCATCTGCCTCATCTGCTTCATCGGCCGGAGCCGCGCGCCGCGAGAGCAGCTCCGCCAGGACGATGACCGCCACCACCAGGAACCCGCCGATCAGCGACCACAGATGCAACGTGCCCACGAACCGGTCCACCAGCTGCTGCGCCACCGTGACCCCGCGCAGCATCGACAACTGCACCCCGGTAGCCAGCAGGTAGCCGGCCAGCACGCCGGGAAAACAGAGCGCCAGGCCGAACAGCGCCGCCCCGATGCCCGACTGACTGAGCGCGGACGTGAGCGCCACCGCCGCGCCCGCCGCCAGCAGAGTGAACGGGATCACCAACACGAGCCCATCGGCGGCCGGCACCAGGACGCGCACCGAGCACAGACCGACCACCATCGCCAGCAGCCCCATCGGCGCGAGCCACCGCGCGCCGGCGAACATCCGCACCGCGATGGCGGAGGCCAGCCCCAGCACACCCGCCACCACGAACGGGATCCACAGCCCGGTCATGCCCGGACCGCCGAGGCCACGCATCTCCACGTAGGTGATCTGGGCCAGGCTCGGGAGCAGCACGATGCCGACCGCGACCATGACGTATGCCAGTGTGCGGCCCTCACGGCTGCCGAAGGAGGCCATCACGAGCAGCGCGACGACCGCCAGCACGGCCAGCAGGATGACCAGGCCGGGCCCCCACTCCTCACTCGCGGTGCTGATGGCCACCACCGAGATGCCCACCGCGGGGACGCTCGCGAGCAGCAAGCGGCTGCGTTCGGCGGCCCGTGGCGAGGGCATCGACGGCTGGCCCTGCAGCAGCCAGACGACGAAGTAGACCGCTGCCAGCGCGAGCGCGATGCCCGTCAGCAGCGGGTACGGCTGGAGCGTGATCTTCCAGTCGCTCACCCGGTCGAGCGGCCACAAGGCGAGCGCCTGGGCGGCGAGCAGGCTGAACGCGAGCATGCCGGTCCAGATCGCCCGCAATGCCATGGAACGCTCCCAGGCCGCGACCAGCGTGGCCGGGATGAGCAGGCCCGCGCCGATCCCGTGCAGCACGCGCAGCGTCGCCACCAGGAACGTCGAGCCCGCGAACCCGCCCGCGACGTCGGCCAGCGCGAGCACCGTGAGCCCGCCAAGCAGCATGTGGGGGACCTTGACGTGGCGCAGCGCCACCGCGGCGAGCGGCACCGTGAGGATCATCGCCGGGAGCGCCAGCCCGTGCGCGCGCATCAGCGCGAGCTTGTCGAAGCCCTCGGGCAGCAGACCCGAGACCACGGACACGGTGTTGGGGATCGCGAGCATCGCCAGTGGCAACGCGACGATGATGAGCAGCCCGAGCACCGAGTCGAGCAACCATGGGAACCTGACGCGTGCGGTGGGTCCCGCGCTGTGTGCGTTCGGGGACCGCTGGATCGGGGGGACGGCCATGTTCGCCGACTTTAGCGGGAAGTCACGCCCTCGACACGGCGAGCGACGAATATCGCGGTAATCCATAGCGCCGCGAAGATCACCCCTAGGAAGAACATCGTCGGCACGAGGAACCCCGTGCCTATGGCCAGGACCTGCAGGATAGTGCCTGCGACGTACGCGAAGGGCCGCTTGAGCAGCCCGGCGACGATCACGCACAGCACCGCCAGCCCGATACCGACAGTGACCGCCACCGCCGTCTGAACGCCGCTGTTGATCGCCACCGGCGTAATCAGCGCGGCGACGATGGCCTCCATGCCGAGGACGCTGGCGCCGAGCCGGCGCATGCCCGGGGTGACCTGGAAGTTCATCACACACTCCCCGCCTTGAGCAGGTGACGCGCGTCTCCGGCCGTCACGACCGAGCCGGTGATGAGCACACCCGTGCCGCTGAACTCACCCTGGGCGTCGGCGATGCCGATGCCCATGTCGATGGCCTCGTCGAGGCGTTCGACGACCCGCACCCTGTCCTCTCCGAACAGCGGTATGGCCACCTCAGCCAGCTCGGCGGGCGACATCGACCGAGGCGAGGAGTTACGCGTGACCACGATCTCGTCGAGAATCGGCTCCAGCAGGTCGAGCAGGGTAGCCACATCCTTGTCGCGCATCACCGCGACGACGCCCACGACCTTGGCGAAGTCGAACGCCTCCTGCATGCCCTCAAGAGACGCCTGCATGCCGCCGGGGTTGTGGGCCGCGTCGACGACGACCGTGGGATTGCGGCGCAGGATCTCCAGCCGGCCCGGTGAGGACGCCCCCGCGAACGCCTGGCGTACGAGCTCCACGTCGAGCGGATCGTCACCCCCCGTCAGAGCCTCCACAGCGGCCAGTGCGCAGGCGGCGTTGCTCGCCTGGTGCTCGCCATAGAGAGGCAGGTAGACCTCCTCGTAGACGCCCTTGAGGCCCCGCAGGGTGAGCAGCTGTCCGCCCATCGCCACCTCGCGGGCGAGCACACCGAACTCGAGCCCTTCGCGAGCGACCACCGCGCCGACGTCGACGGCCCGGCGCATCAGCACCTCGGCGGCCTCGAGCGGCTGCTGGGCGAGTATGGCCGTGGCACCGGGCTTGATGATGCCCGCCTTCTCCCCTGCGATGCTCGGAATGTCGGGCCCGAGCCGGTCGGTATGGTCGAGCGAGATCGGGGTGACGACGGCGACGGTGCCGTCCGCGACGTTCGTCGCGTCCCAGGAGCCGCCCATGCCGGCCTCGACGACCGCCACGTCCACCGGAGTGTCGGCGAACGCGGCGAAGGCCATGGCCGTGAGCAACTCGAAGAACTGGATCCGCCGCCCCTGCGTGTCGGCGAGCTCAACGTAAGGGGCGATCTCCTCATATACCTGGGCGAACCGCTCCTCGCTCAGCGACTCGCCGTCAACGGTGATGCGCTCGCGCACCGAGACGAGATGCGGGCTCGTGAACCGGCCCACGCGCAGATTGCGCTCCTTGAGCAGCGCCTCGGTCAAGCGTGCCGTGCTCGTCTTACCGTTCGTGCCCGCTATATGTACGACAGGGTACGCCTGCTGCGGCGAGCCGAGCAGGTCCATGAGAGCCGCGATCCGGTCCAGCGTCGGCTCGAAGTCCCACTCGACGCCTCGCTCCATGATCGCGCGTTCAACCGCACGAAAGTCCACCCCTCAACCCTACTGACCATACGGAGCGCTCTCCCACGCCACCGCCCGATGATCAGCGGTTTCGGTGCGTGGCTTTGCCGACAATGGGCTGGCAGCTCGCGGTACGCGACCCGCACGGCCGACGGCTTGTGTCGTCAGTGCCCGCCGACTGCCGAACGGTCACCCCCGTGACCCTCCATGGCCGACTGTCGGATGCTCGCCCCGCGTGGTACTCCATCATTACCTTCCTCAATTGCCCGTCGATCTGAATCTGTGTGCCGCGAACCGGAGGGCAGGGTCGCGGGCATTTCCTCCACAACATCCCTCCACACGCTCGAAAAGATTGCAGAGGACAAGGGAAACCACGATGACGAGACCATGGATTACCGGTCTCAGACGTCAGCCGCAAATCCTGGCGGCCCACCTGAGGTTCGCCATGCCGAACCGACACGGGGAAGGCGGTCGTCCATTAACCACACCGCGCGGCTCCGGCTCGCGCCATCCTCGGTCCAAGCCGCTTGAGGTCTCGCCGAACTCGCCTGAGGTGTGGGAGCTCATCCGAGGGCTGCCCCGTTGCCGGCAAGCACCTCTCGCCCCCGACAAGCGCCTCCGCAAGACCCGGGAACGCAAAAGCAGCCCCGCGCCAAACTGTCCCGTCCCCTCCCGCCGTCCCCTCCCGCCGTCCCCTCCCGCCGTCGCCGTCCCTCCGTCGCCGTCCCTCCGGCAGGCCGCCTCCAGGCCGCCTCGTGCGGGACGAACTCTCCAGGCCCGAGAACAGCGCGAGGCCCGGAAACGGCGCCTGACCTCATAACGCAAAGATGAGCCCCCACCCCAAGCCATCCCCCACCTGCCTCCGCCGTCCCTCCAGTAGGCCGCCTCATGCGGGCCGCCGCGGTCTCTCCAGTAGGCCGCCTCCAGGCCGCGCCTCGTGCGCGCCGAGCCCTCCAGGCCCCCGAGAACGGCGCGAGGCCCGGGAACAGCAATGCCCGGGAACGGCGTCTGACCCCTAACGCAGAAAAGGGGGCCACGCGTCCAAGACGTGAAGCCCATCGCCGTGAACGAGCCTTGGCGTGCTGCCCGCCCGTAAGGCCTTAACGGGCCCAGCGCGCCACTGCCCTCGGTGGCGTCCCATCCCGTGGTGGATCAACGATCTCGTTGTGTGTCTCCAACGTGGGCGAACAGGGCTGAGCAGGTGAGAAACTCCACCGCTCCGCGGGACATCATCCTGCCCTTCCGCACGCCCGACCCCCCGAAACGACCCGAAACGACCCGAAACGCAAAAGAAGGGCCCACGCGCGCAACGCGGAAGGCCCCACAACGCAGAGAAGAGCCCCACACGCGGAAAAGGGCCCCACGCGCGCCACGCGCAGGGCCCCGAAACGCGAAAAGGGCCCCACGCGTCATGCGTGGAGCCCTTTCTGCAACCAAAGATTGTCCGGCGGTGACCTACTCTCCCACACCCTCCCGAGTGCAGTACCA
>NZ_JBITKE010000008.1:215675-644707 GCF_044460705.1 Nonomuraea sp. NPDC050022 | reverse complement strand
CGCACATTCCCCCTTCTCCATTTCAGCCGCTCGGTGGCTAACCAGGCAGGGCCGGATGTCCCAAAACTTGGAGATGATCGGCGGCCGGGAAACCACTGGCTCGACGAGGAGCACCGCTGGACGGCGAGCTTCGCGCAGGTCCGCGCGCTGCCCGATGCGACTCTCGACATCCAGGTGACCCAGGAGTCTCCCTGCTGACGTCGGAGGGCGGCGACGTCAGGTGCTGGCTACACCGTAGGCGTGGAATTGGGCGTGCACGCGGTTGAGCAGGTCCTGGTCGGGTGGTGCGACGTCGGCCAGCGGAAAGTGCAGGCCGAGCTTGCGGTACTTGGCCGCCGCCATGCGGTGGAAGGGCAGGACGTCGACGTGTTCGACGTTGCCCAGTTGCGCGACGAAGCGGGCCAGGCCGTCCACGTTCTCTTCGGCGTCGGTGAGTCCGGGGACGAGAACGAACCGTATCCAGGTGGGGCGACCGAGTGTGGCGAGCCGGCGGGCGAAACGCAGGGTCGGTTCCAGCGGACCGCCGGTCACTTTGCGGTAGGTGGCCGGGTCGGAGGACTTGATGTCGAGCAGGACCAGGTCGGTGTCGGCGAGCATGGTGTCGCTGGCGCGGTCGCCGAGCAGGCCGGAGGTGTCCAGGGCGGTGTGCAGGCCGCTGTCGTGGCAGAGGCGCAGCAGTTCGGCGGTGAAGCCGGGCTGGAGCAGCGGCTCGCCGCCGCTGATCGTGACCCCGCCGCCTGCCATCGAGATGAAGCGCCGGTATCTGTCGATTTCGGTCATGACTTCCCGCACTGTGACCTGGTGGCCGTCGCGCATCCGCCAGGTCTCGGGGTTCTGGCAGTACAGGCAGCGCAGCGGGCAGCCGCAGGTGAACACGACGAAGCGGGTGCCGGGGCCGTCCACGCCGATGGACAGGTCCCAGGAGCTGATCACGCCGGTGCCCGGTGGGGCCGGCGGGTGGCACAGCTCGGTGGCGGCCTGTTGGAGGTGGGCCTGGCGGGTGTTCACAGTGATCCGTGGAAGGTGCGGTTGATGACGTCGCGTTGCTGTTCGGGGGTGAGGCGGATGAAGTTGACGGCGTAGCCGGAGACGCGGATGGTGAGTTGCGGGTAGCGGTCGGGGTGCTCCATGGCGTCCAGCAGCACCGCCCGCGTCAGGACGTTGACGTTCATGTGAAACCCGGCGGCGTCGAAGTAGCCGTCCAGCACCCCGACCAGGTTGTCCACGCGCTCGGCCGGGGTGCGGCCGAGCCCTTCAGGGGTGGCGGTGTTGGTCAGGGAGATGCCGTCGAGCGCTTGGTCGTAGGGGAGTTTGGCGACCGACAGCGCGGAGGCGACCAGGCCGTGGCGGTCGCGGCCGTTGCTCGGGTTGGCGCCGGGAGCGAACGGCTCTCCGGCACGCCGGCCGTCGGGGGTGTTGCCGGTGTGCTTGCCGTACACGACGTTGGAGGTGATGGTGAGCACGGACTGGGTGTGTTCGGCTTCGCGGTGGGCGGGGTGGCGGCGGACCTTGGCCATGAACGAGCGGACCAGGTCGACGGCGATGGCGTCGGCGCGGTCGTCGTTGTTGCCGTAGGCGGGGTAGTCGCCGTCGATGGTGTAGTCGATGGCCAGGCCGCTCTCGTCGCGGATCACGTTGACGCGGGCGTGCTTGATGGCCGACAGGCTGTCGGCGGTGACGGACAGTCCGGCGATGCCACAGGCCAGGGTGCGTTTGACGGGGTAGTCGTGCAGGGCCATCTCGATGCGCTCGTAGGCGTATTTGTCGTGCATGTAGTGGATGATGTTCAGCGCGTTGACGTAGGTGACGGCCAGCCAGTCCATCATCCGGTCGAATGCCGCGGTGACCTGCTCGTAGTCGAGGTGGTCGCCGGTCAGTGCCGGGTACGCGGGGCCGACCTGTTCGCCGGTGATCTCGTCACGACCGCCGTTGATCGCGTACAGGAGTGTCTTGGCGAGGTTGACCCGGGCGCCGAAGAACTGCATCTGCTTGCCCACCGGTGCGGCCGAGACGCAGCAGGCGATGGCGGTGTCGTCACCGAAGCGCGGCCGCATCAGGTCGTCACTCTCGTACTGGATCGAGCTGGTCTCGATGGACAGTGCGGCGCAGAACCGCTTGAACGGCTGCGGAAGGCGCGGTGACCAGAAGACGGTGAGGTTCGGTTCGGGCGCGGGGCCGAGGTTGCGCAGGGTCTGCAGGTAGCGGTAGCTGGTGCGGGTCACCAGGGTGCGGCCGTCGGAGCCCATGCCGCCGATGGACTCGGTCACCCAGGTGGGGTCGCCGGAGAAGAGCTCGTCGTATTCCGGGGTGCGCAGGAAACGGACGATGCGCAGCTTGATGACCAGGTCGTCGATGAGCTCCTGGGCCCGCTCTTCGGTGATCAGCCCTTCGGCGAGGTCACGCTGGAGGTAGATGTCGATGAAGGTGGAGGTGCGGCCGAGCGACATGGCGGCGCCGTTCTGCTCCTTGATGGCGGCCAGGTAGGCGAAGTACATCCACTGGATCGCCTCGTGCGCGGTGTCGGCGGGGCGGGAGAGGTCGTGGCCGTAGGAGCCGGCCATCTGCTTCAGCTCGTCCAGGGCGCGAATCTGCTCGGCCAGTTCCTCGCGGTCACGGATCACCGCGTCGGTGGCGAAGGCGCCCTCCAGCGAGCGCAGCTCGGCCTGCTTGACCTCGATCAGCCGGTCCACGCCGTACAACGCGACTCGGCGATAGTCGCCGATGATCCGGCCGCGGCCGTAGGAGTCGGGCAGGCCGGTGATGACGCCCGCCCGGCGGGCACGCCGGATCTCGGGGGTGTAGGCGTCGAACACGCCATCGTTGTGCGTCTTGCGGTACTTGGTGAAGATCTTCCGTACCAGGGGATCGAGGGTGCGGCCGTAGGCGGCGAGGCCGGATTCCACCATGCGCAGTCCGCCCGCGGGCATGATGGCGCGCTTCAGCGGCGCGTCGGTCTGCAGACCGACGATCAGCTCACGGTCGGCGTCGATGTAGCCGGGACGGTGGGAGGTGATGGACGACGGCGTGGTGGTGTCCACGTCGTAGATCCCGCGCCGCCGCTCCTCAGGGAACATCGCCGAGACCTTCGCCCACACGGCCGTGGTGCGGTTCGTCGGGCCCGCGAGGAACTCCTCGCCACCTTCGTAGGGCCGGTAGTTGGCCTGGATGAAGGCGCGCACGTCCACCGCCGACCGCCATACCGCGCCATTGAAGCCGCGCCATGCCGCGAGTTCGGTGGAGTGGCCCGTGGTGGCCGTCATCGGTTCCCCCTCATGTCGAATGTCTGCCCTTCTTCGTAGTGCGGTGGGCCCGGCGTCAACCGCGGGACAGGACCACCTTGAGAGCTCCGGTAGCCGCCGGGTCGGCGAACGTCTCGTAGGCGGCGGCCATGTCCCGCAGGGCGAAGCGGTGGGTGATGAACCTGGTGGGGTCCAGCCGTCCGGCGGCGATCATGTCCAGGAGGGTCGGCGTCGAGTAGGTGTCGACCAGGCCGGTGGTGATGGTGAGGTTGCGGATCCACAGGTCTTCGAGGTGCAGGGTGGCTGGTGCGCCGTGGACGCCGACGTTGGCGACGTGGCCGCCGGGGCGTACCAGACGGGTGCACAGTTCGAAGGTTTCCGGGAGGCCGACGGCTTCGATGGCGACGTCGGCGCCCAGCCCGTGGGTCAGCTCGGCGATCGCACCGGTCGGATCGTCGCCCGCGCCTACGATCAGGTCTGCGCCGAACTGCTTGGCAGCCTCCAGTCGTGAGGGAGCGGGGTCGACGGCGACGATGTGGCTGGGCGTGAACAGCTGTGCGGTGGTGATCGCGGCCAGGCCGATCGGCCCGGCTCCGACGATCACGACCGTGTCGCCCGGCCGTACGTGGCCGTTCAGCACGCCGACCTCGTAGGCGGTGGGCAGGATGTCGGCGAGCATGAGCGCGGCCTCGTCGGTGACGCCGTCGGGCAGCAGGTGGGTGGAGGTGTCGGCGAACGGCACGCGGACGTGTTCGGCTTGGGTGCCGTTGACGCGGTGGCCGAGGATCCAGCCGCCGCCGCCCAGGCATTGGCCGAACATGCCGATGCGGCAGTAGCGGCAGCGCCCGCAAGCCGAGATACACGACACCAGCACCCGGTCTCCCGGCTTGGCGGTGCCGACCGAGTTTCCGGTGGCCGTGACGGTGCCGACCGCTTCGTGGCCGAGGATCGTGCCCGGCTCGACAGTGGGCACGTCGCCCTTGAGGATGTGCAGGTCGGTGCCGCAGATGGTGACCGCGTCCACGCGGACGATGGCGTCGGTGGGCTCGATCAGCCGCGGATCTGGAGTCTCCTCCCAGGACCGCTGGCCGGGACCGTGGTAAATGAGCGCCTTCATCATGCCTCCTGACTGCCTTCACCTTTCACGTTGGCCGGGATGGGCCGGCCTGAATAGGGACGAAGGTCCCGTTCCGTCGCTGCCTTTCGGCCGCGCCTACAGCCCGATCAAGGTCCTGCGCGCTGGCTCGCTTTGGTACCAATGGCACGCGGATCGGGGACTTCGTCCTGGCTACGACCGCCGAGCAGGTGATGAGCCGCCTCCTGGTCGGGCGGTCCGCACGAACAGGCGAACCGCCAGGTGGACGAGCCGCTGGCCGGCTAGGACCCAGCGGGCGCCGTGTTGGTTTTGTGGGGCAGCGGCAGGGGGGCGGTCGCGACGGTGAAGCGGCTGGCTCTGCGGTGGATGCGGTGTGCGTGGGGCGGTTCGCGGTGGCGCGCGGCCGCGGGGGCGTTGCGGTAGAACCAGCGTTTGCCGAGCTCGATGAGGGCCAGGTAGATGATCACCATGGTGGCCAGCGTGAGAAAGAACAGGCCGGGCAAGGGCTGGAAGCCGAGGGCGCCGGCGAGCGGGGTGGATGGCAGCAGGGTGCCGACGGTGACGACGCCGAGGGCGGCCAGCAGCAGGGGGAGGCTGGGGTGGCTGCGGAAGAACGGGATGCGGCGGGTGCGGATGGCGAAGATCACCAGGGTTTGGGTGGCCAGGGATTCGACGAACCAGCCGGTGCGGAACAGCGGCGGTCCCGCGTGGAAGATCTGCAGCATGATGGCGAAGGTGACGAAGTCGAACAGGGAGCTGATCGGGCCGAAGAACAGCATGAAGCGGCGGATCAGCCGGACATCCCAGTGGGAGGGGCGGGCCAGCTGCTCGGGATCGGCGTTGTCGGTGGGGATGGCCAGCTGGCTGGTGTCGTACAGCAGGTTGTTGAGCAGGATCTGCGAGGGCAGCATCGGCAGGAAACCCAGCAGGAGTGAGGCGCCCGCCGCACTGAACATGTTGCCGAAGTTGCTGGAGGTGCCCATGAGGACGTACTTCATGGTGTTGGCGAAGATCCGCCGCCCTTGTACGACGCCGTCGGCGAGGATGGCGAGGTCTTTCTCCAGCAGGAGCACATCGGCGGCGTCTTTGGCGACGTCGGTGGCCGACTCGACCGAAATGCCCACGTCGGCGGCGTGCAGGGCGACGGCGTCGTTGACGCCGTCGCCGAGGAAGGCCACATCCAGGCCGCTCCGGCGCTGCAGACGCACGATGCGGGCCTTGTGCTCCGGGCTGATCCGGGCGAACGCGGTGGTCTTGCCGATCAGCTCGGCCAGCCGGGTGTCGTCGGCGGCCTCGACGTCGGCTCCGGTGAGGACGCGCGCGGTGGGCAGGCCGAGGTCGGCGCAGACCTTCGCGGCCACTGCCGGGTTGTCGCCGGTGAGGACCTTGACGGTGATGCCGAGCTCGGCCAGGCGTCGCAAGGCATCGCGGGCGCCGGCCTTGGGCGGGTCGAGGAAGACCAGCAGGCCGCGGAAGATCAGATCGCGTTCGTCGGCGGTCGTGAGCGTGGTCGCACCGGGGGCCTCTCGGGTGGCCACGGCGACCACCCGGTTGCCGGCGGCGAATTCCGCTTCCAGCGCGGCGGCCGCCTGCGCGGGGACATCGGCGCACCGGGCCAGGACGGCCTCCGGCGCGCCCTTGCTGATGATCAGACGGTGACCGTCGTCACGTTCGACCAGGACCGAGACGGTCCGCCGTTCGTGGTCGAAGGGCACCAGGGCCAGCCGCCGGTAGCGGCCCAACCGCTGGTGCAAGGTGGCGGCGGCGGGCGAGTTCCACAGAGCCTGGTCCAGCGCGTTGCCGCCGACCACCCGTTCGCCACCCGGAGTGGAGCCGGGGTCGACGATGGCCTCGTCGCACAGCAGGCCGAGCTCCAGCGGCTCCTCACCGACGTGCCCGGCGGCGTCCAGGGCGCGCATGAAGCTGATGCGGCCCTCGGTCAGGGTGCCGGTCTTGTCGGTGAACAGCACCTCGACGTCACCCAGGTCCTCGATGCACACCAGGCGCTTGACGAGCACCTTGTGCCGGGCCAGCCGCCGGCTGCCGGCGGCCAGGCTGGTGGAGACCACCGCGGGCAGCAACTGCGGGGAGATGCCCACCGCGATCGCCAGGGAGAACAGCAGCGCGTCGATGACCGGCCGATGCAAGATCACGTTGATGATGAAGATCGTGCTGGTGAGCGCGGCGGCGACGCGCACCAGCAGCATGGAGAAGCGGCGCAGCCCCTTCTGGAACTCGGTCTCGGGGTGACGCTCGCCGAGCGCAAGCGCGATCTTTCCGAACTCGGCGCGGCCGCCGGTGGCCACCACGATGCCGGTGCCCGAGCCTTCGCGCACGACGGTGCCCATCAGCGCGCCGCACGTCAGCTCGGCAAGGGCCGTGCCCGCGCCGACCGGCTCCGTGGCCTTGGCCACCGGCAGCGACTCACCCGTCAGCGCCGACTCCTCACATTCCAGGTCGGTCACTGAGATCAGCCGCAGGTCGGCCGGTACGATCTCGCCCAGCCGCAGCTCGACGACGTCGCCGGGGACCAGCCCGGTCACCGCCACCGAGCTGGGACGGCCGTCCCGCCAGACCACGCAGCGATGCTCGATCTGGGAGTGCAGGGCCTCGGCGGCCTTCTCCGCGCGGTACTCGTTGACGAAGCCCAGCCCGACCGAGGCCGCCAGGATCGCCCCGATGATCAGCGCGTCTTTCGGCTCGCCGAGGAAGAAAGAGGCGACAGCGGTCACGGCCAGCAAGATCAGCAGCGGTGAGCGCAGTTGGCGGGCCAGCACCGCCGGCCACCGTGCCCGGTGTGAGCGCAGGGCGTTGGGCCCCAGCACCGCCAGCCGATCCCGCACCTGTTCCGTCGTCAGCCCCGCATGCTTGCTGCCCAGCCGGGCCAGCACCTCCTCGGCCGGCAGCGCTGCCGCGTCAGCGACGTCCAGCCAGGCCATGCCGCCAGGGCGGGCCGTCGCGACCATCATCCCCCCTTGCCTCCCACGGCTGTTCTTCCCTCGAATTGTGAGCGGTCAGCCACGGGGGTGTTAGAGGCCAAAGTCCCGAGCGCCGGTACTTGTGACCTGGAGCAGTGGCAAAGGCGGTCAGGCCCCGTGGGTCACGGTCCAGGGTCTCGATCGCCATCCACCACGGCGTGACTCTGACCTTCGGGGTGGACGATGTGGAGCCCGCTTTGCACGCGGGCTGGAGTGTCGTGCTGAGCGGTCGGGCCGGAGTCGCCACCGACGTCGAGGACGTCTGACTCGGACTCGCGGCGTCTAGAACGGGAGGGGCCGCCCGGACAGAGCATGACTCTCAGAGGTTGTGGATGCGGCGGCCCGTGATCTGGTGCGGGACGATGCGGATGTACAGGTGGCGCTCGCCGCCCGCCCACGGGGTGACGTCGGATTCGGTGACCTCTGACAGTTCGTCGGGGGATATGTGGTGGGCGGGGCCCTGTATGAGGACGCTCCATCCCTCGCGCTGGGCGTCGTCGATCCGGTCCACCTCGAATCCGACCTTGATCTCCACGCCGTCAAGGCCGGTGCGCAGGTCCTGGTCCATGGGGCCGCCGGATGCGGTGCGGAAGACGATGGAGCCGTCGTGCAGCTTGTAGTTGACGGGCAGCACGGTGGGGCCGTGGGAGCCGTTGAAGGCCACCCGGCCGATGCCGCCGGGCTCGATCAGCTTGAGGCATTCTTCGGAGTCCAGGCTCTCCAGCGTGGCAGCCGCCTTGGCTCGGCCGCGGCCGGGAGGCCGATCGACGCCTGCGCCGAGGAGGTCGTCGGCGGTGGTCTCCAAGGCTCCGGCCAGGCGGTATATGGCTTCGGCGGTGGGCGTGCCGGGCTGCTCCTCCAGATATTGCAGGTAGCCGGGTGAAATGTCCGCGCGTTCGGCGACCTGTTCGACGGTCAGACCGAGTCGTTCGCGGTGATGGGCGATGCGACGTCCGAGGTCGCCGGTGGCTGCCATGATCGTGTCTCCTTGTTCGCTGGTGAAGGTCAGTCTTGCCACGCCGTTGCTGCGTGCCTGCCGGTGGTCGGCGTCGATGAAGAGCTCGGAGCCGCGGAAGCGGATCGGCATGGACAGCACACCGGGCCGGTCGGGAAGCAGCGGGTTGAGATGCAGGCCGTCGCGGTGGATCTCCAGGCCCAGGTAGCAGCGCTCCAGTCGCGTGAGGTCACCAAGGCCACGGTCTTGGTCAGCGTGGCGCGTACGTCCGGCGCGAGGTCGAGCACATGTTCTGTACCGATCCGGTCCCTTCCGCGGATCACCTTGCGGGCGGGGGCGGCGTCGGTACGGGAGGCGAGCGCCACGGTGATCTGGGAGGAGCGGGTCACGGCGGTCAGCCAGGTGAGGCCGTGCTGGTCGCCGGTGTCATGGCCGGTGAGGTGGTCGCCGCGCAGCTCGCGGTAGCGGGCCAGGCCGCTGTTGGTGACCCTGCCGTCCAGGGCGGCGCGGACATGGAGCGGGCCCGACCAGTTCTCGGCGGTGAAGGTGGTTTCCAGCGCAATCGTGTGGGCCGGGAGGCCAACCCCCAAGCGACAGCAGCCCAGGCCACCGCGCGGATGGAGCCCGACCCGACTGGAACCCCCCGCCCTTGGCGGCGAGGAGCGCTTCAAACAAGCCATGCCAGGACGCTACCCGTGGCGGGGCCGGACGGAACACGACTGCCAGCCCGCTGTCGAGGTATCGCCGCAGGTCAGGAGGTCGCCGTGGTCGACGTCGACCGGCGAGTTCGGCGGCCGGGCGACGCGGTGGACGGGCCACGTACGGGCCATAACCGAGCCGGATGATCATTTGGGGGTGGCCGCGCCGGTGATGCGGGTCCCTGCGGTGGCGCATGTCGCGCAGGTCCAGGGGCTGGTTGAGGAACGACGCCGACAGTCCGTGCGCGGTGGCCACCAGCAGCACGCGTTGTAGTGCCTGTCCGGCTCGCAGCCAGTCGAGCGGTCGATCGCCGGGAGTGGTGAGCACCGCGAGGTGAGGACGGCGTTCGAACAGCGCCTCACCGGCGCGGCGCCCGAAATCCCGCGTTGGCGCCGGGTCCTTGAGGGGACGTGGCCCGTGCACGTAGCCCGGGACGCCGTCGAAGCGCGCCCCCGGCATCGTCCACGCGGCCAGTTCCGCCTGGTAGCCGTGGTCTCGAGCCAACTCGTCCTCGGCCATGGCGGCATACTCGAGCGTCTGCCCCACACCGCGCCGGTCGAGGAGCAGCAAGTGCGCCCCCTCGCGAGAGGCGGCGATGCGCCGCGCCGCAGCTCACATGCTGGGACCGCCCTCGCGGGTCGCTCACCCGCAGTCGCCGGTCGGGATCGGTCCGCAAACTGATCTCCTCACCGGACACGGTGAAGCGCCACGGCTGGGTGTTGAGCACGGAAGGCGCCTGACCGGCCGCGACGAGCAGCCGCCTGGCACCGAGTTCGGTGGCGAGTGATGGGGACATGACGCACCTCCCGCCACCCACGCTGTCGCAGGTGCCGCGCCCTCCGGCAGTGCCGTACGGCCTCGGCCTCGGTACCGAAGGTCCTGGCCATGGGGTCCGCGGCGATCGTTCAACGAGGGCTGATGTCTCTGACGGGGCGAGGCCTTCGGCGCAGATGATCATGCGGCTCGGGATCACCTTCGATGACAAGGAATCGGGCCGCTGGCCACTGTCCGACGTACTGGAGTGAGAGCCGAGCACTTATCGACCCGCGGGAGATGGACGTGGGCGCGTCTCGGGGTAAAACTGATCTTTATGATGGAAGGTGAGCATCGCCCGTTGATGCCGAATATGCGGCTGGATGAGTTGCTGGCCGAGCTGCAGGTGCGGCTGAATGCCGTGCTGTCCACCCGGGACCGGGTGCACGCGCTGCTGGAAGCCGTCGTGTCGGTGGGCAGCGATCTGGATCTGGAGACGGTGCTGCGCCGGATCGTGGAGACCGCGACCAAGTTGGTGGACGCCAGTTATGGTGCGCTGGGCGTGGTCGGGCAGGAGAACACACTCCTGCAGTTCATCCCCGTCGGGTTGAGCGAGGAGGAGATCGCCCGCATCGAGCACTGGCCGCACGGGCTCGGCCTGCTCGGGCTGCTGATCAAGGATGCCCGGCCGCTGCGCCTCGGCCGTATCTCCGATCATCCCGAGTCCTATGGCTTTCCTCCCGGTCACCCGCCGATGGGCACCTTTCTCGGCGTGCCCGTACGGGTGCGCGATGAGGTGTTCGGCAACCTGTATCTGACCGAGAAGCGCGGCGGTGGCGAGTTCGATGAGGAGGATGAAGCGATCGTCATCGCGCTGGCCACGGCCGCCGGGGTCGCGGTGGAGAACGCCCGGCTGTTTGAGGAGACTCGGCGGCGCGAGACCTGGCTGCAGGCCTCCTCGGAGGTCACCACCAGCCTGCTGTCCGGGGCCGACCCGCGCGAGGTGCTCACGATGCTGGCGACCCGTGCCCGCCAGATGAGCGACGCCGACCTGGTGAAGATTCTCATACCGGAGGAGAGCGGCCAGTCGCTGGTGGTGCGGTACGTCGACGGCGAGCACGCCGAGCAGGTGGCGGGCCTGACCTTCGATCTGACGGCCACCGCGGCCGGCCAGGTCTACACCTGCGGTGAGGCCGTCTCAGCGCAGGACCTGCACGAGACGAACTCGCCGTTGCGTCATCTGGGCTTCGGCCCCGAACTGCTGACGCCTCTGGGCATGGGGGAGAAGGTACGTGGCGTGGTGGCAGCGGCGAAACGGTCGGGCCGGCTGCCGTTCAGCGCCGCGGACCTGCGCATGCTGGGGGCGTTCGCCGGGCAGGCCGCCATCGCGCTCGAACTGGCCGAAGCCCGCCGGGACGCCGAACGCCTCGGCCTGCTCGAAGATCGCGACCGTATCGCCAAGGATCTGCACGATGTGGTCATCCAGCGGCTGTTCGCGATCGCGATGACGCTGATGAGCACCGTCCGGCTGGTGGACAAACCTGAGGCGTCGAGCCGGATGCGGCATGCGATCGACGAACTGGACGAGACCATCCGGCAGATCCGTTCGACCATCTTCGCCTTGCAGGGGTCGCACGAGACGGCCGAGCCGAGCCTGCGCGCGCAGATCGTGGAGTTGGTGGAATCCGCTCGTGGCCATCTCGGCTTCATGCCGGGCCTGCTGATGGAGGGCCGGCTCGACAACCGCGTGCCTGAACCCGTCGCCGAGCATCTACTGGCCGTCCTGCGCGAAGCGCTGTCCAACCTGGTCCGCCACGCCAAGGCCTCCAAAGCTGATGTTTCCGTCGAAGTGGCGGATGACGTTCTCACGCTGGCCGTTCAGGACAATGGCGTCGGACTGCCCGCCGGTGGCAGGCGAAGCGGCCTGCGCAACCTGCAGGAGCGTGCCACCGGGCTTGGGGGGTCCTTCGACGTCATCTCTCCAGAGGCCGGTGGGACCGCTCTTCGCTGGAGTGTTCCTCTCTGATGCGCTCAGATTCGCCGTCGCACTTTGGACGAAGGCCCGTCATTCTCGCCGATCTGCCGGTTGGTCAGCCCCTCGCCGATCAGGTCGAGGGTGTCGCGCTCCTGATCGGACAGCGCGAGTACCCCGGTGGAGGTCACCGGCCGGCGCATCCAGCGGCCCGCCTGACCGTCCAGATTCGGCAAGCAGTTCGCCGACGGTGCAGCCCCACAGCATAGGCACCCCGGGATTTCGTCCCTGCGGCACCGCCGAGGAGCCGGGCGAGAGCGTCACCGCGGGCGATGTCATGCGCTCGGCGGCCGTGTCACCCACGGCCTGCCGCCGGAGGCCGCCGACTTCCTGCGCCATCAGATGGCGTAGCCGCGCGCGCAGCGGCGGTTGGTAGGCGTCGTCGTACGAAGTGCCGAAAGTCCCGCCATGGCGGGTCGTACGGCACTGCCCGCCGATCACTGGAGACGGTGTGATCGAGGCGTGAGAAGAGCCGCCAATCCGCACTGAAAGGGGGCCGTCATGGCCACCACACGTTCAACCCCCATGAACGTCGACACGAGCGACAGCGCCACTCGCCCGGTCGATTATGTCTGGGCGATCGCCCGGATCTCGATCGGCTGGATCTTCCTGTGGGCGTTTCTGGACAAGACCTTTGGCTGGGGCTTCGCCACCCCGGCCAACCGCGCCTGGATCTCCGGCGGCAGCCCCACCACCGGCTTCCTCAAGGGCACCGGCGAGAACGCGCTCGGCGGCTTCTTCAGCTCCCTGGCCGGACAGCCCTGGGTGGACTGGCTGTTCATGCTCGGCCTGCTTGGCATCGGCGCGGCACTCATCCTCGGCGTCGGCCTGCGGATCGCCGCCATCACTGGCAGCCTCATGCTGGTCCTCATGTGGGCCGCCGAACTGCCCCTGGCCAACAATCCCTTCATGGACGAACACCTCATCTACGCCGTCGTCCTGGTCGGCCTCGCCCTGGCAGGCGCCGGCACCACGCTCGGCCTCGGCAAGCTACCCATCGTCCAGCGCAACCCCTACCTCAAGTAGCGGATGCGTCGATGCCCACCCTCCAGCCCGAGGGCGGGCATCGCACTGTGTCGGCACATACCCGCTCACGGATCGGGCACAACGGCGAGCGCCCGGGGACCTTGTGCCCTGGCCGCCGCGCCGGCACGGGACGACGCTGGGGGCACATCGACGCACGCGGAGGTGGAGACGGTCATGGCCGATCACATGAGCCCGCTGGATGCGGTATTCCTGGATCTCGAAGACGAGGAACCCGAGGTGTCCATTGCGACTGCATCGATCGCCGTCTTCGAAGGACCGGCGCCCGCCAAGGAGGAGTTCCTCACGGCCATGGGAACCAGGCTTCGGCTGATGCCGCGCTATCGTCAGAAGGCCCGCCAGGTGCCGTTCGACCTTGGCTCGCCGGTCTGGGTGGACGACCCCGCGTTCGATCTGACCTATCACGTCCGGCGGGTGGCCCTTGCCCCACCGGGGGACGATCCGGTGCTCCACGAGCGGATCGGCGACATCATGTCGCAGCGACTCGATCGAGCCCGGCCCTTGTGGGAGTACTGGGTGATCGAAGGCTTGTCCGGCGGCCGGTGGGCGCTGTTGTCGAAGGTGCACCCTTGTCTGGCTGACGGGATGTCCGGCACGTACCCCAATCAGGCGATCTTCGACAAGTCGCCCGCAGGCGGGGCGGAGCCACCGCAGGACGTGTGGACTCCAGGCCCCGAGCCGTCCACTCTGAGCCTGGCCGCTGGCGCGCTGCGCGACCTGCTCCTCAGTCCGCTCGAACAGGCACGCATGATCGGCCGGGCGCTGGCCGCACCACACGCCACCATCCGGCGTGTCGCGGACACCGCGCGTGGTCTGATCGCTCTGACCGGTGCGCTGTGGCCCGCGAACGCCTCCACCCTGACCGGCCCGATCAGTGCGTACCGGCGTTACGCCGTGGCCCGCGCGTCGCTGACCGATGTCAGGAAGATCGCCCACCGGGCGGACGTCACCGTCAACGACGTGGCACTGTCCGCGATCAGCGGCGGTTTCCGCTACCTGCTGCTCCAGCGCGGCGAGGAGCCGCACGCGCGCGCGGCGCGTTCGCTGGTCCCGGTGTCGGGACGTGCCCGCGGCGAGGAGGGCGGGTATGAGAACCGGGTTTCGCTGATGCCGGCGTTCCTGCCGGTGCACGTGGCCGACCCGGTCGAGCGGCTGCGCGTCGTGCACGAGCACCTCGCCGAATTGAAGGCGAGCAGACAGGCCCAGGTGGAGGAGGCGATGGCCGCGCTGGCGGGGCACGAGCCGTTCTTGCCCATCTCCTGGGGGTTGCGGCTGGCCGCCCACCTGCCGCAGCGCCACATCGTCACGGTCACCACCAACGTGCGCGGGCCGCGCGAGCCGCTGTACTTGCTCGGCCGGCGGGTGTTGGAGATCCTCCCGTACGTACCGATCGCCTTGCGGCTGCGTACCGGCGTGTCGATCTGCACGTACGGTGATCAGATCACTTTCGGTGTCACCGGCGACTACGACAGCGCGCCCGAGGTCGAGCCGTTCGCCCGCACCATCGAGAACGAACTTCAAGCGCTGAGCCTCGCTTGCCGCCCAAACCCCGCCCTGGCGGTGGTCACGCCGCTGCGTTCCAAGGGTGCCCGGCCACGAAGGGTGGCCAAGCGTCCATCGACTGGCACGAAGGCGCCTCTGCGTCCGGCTACGACAAAGCCCCGCTGACGAGATCACCGCGCGGCAGTTCCTGCTCGCCGACACCACAGCGGTACGTCAACCGCGCCGCCGCGACTCGCGCAGCAAGGCGACGGTCGAGGGGAAGGCGGCCACCCCATGCTCGGTGATCTCCCGGACGAACGGTGCGTCCTTGGCGCTCACTCGTTACTGGGGCGAACAGGGTCCTTCGGCTCTTGCCTGACGGACTTCCGGCCCTGCACCGAGGCTGTGTGAGCGGGTGGGATGGAGAGGTGACGGAGGAGGGAAATCATGATCGTCGTTGGGGTGGATGGCTCGATGACCGCGCGGGCCGCGGTGGAGTGGGCGGTCAATGACGCTCTGCGGATGGGGGAGTCGTTGCGGATCGTGCATGCCGTGGACCGTTCGCCGTATCAGATCGGCAGGTTCCCCAATGCCGCGGTGCCTGACGCGTTGTTGCGGGAGGGGCAGCGGATTCTGCGGGAGGCGCTGGCGCTGGCTCATGAGCGTCAGCCTGAGGTTGAGGGTGGTGCATGCCTGGCAGTTGCCGGTGCATGCGTTCGCGCCGGGGGTGCCGTACGAGATGGATGAGGTTCGTGGCGCGCAGCAGCAGATCGTCCGTGATCGGGTGGGAATGTTCACGGGGGGTTACCCGCAGGTGACGGTCATTGAGGACGTCCAGCCGGCGCCGCCGGTGGAAGCGCTCACCGACGCGTCCGCCGGAGCCGATCTGCTGGCGGTGGGCTCGCACGGCCACGGCACGGTGAGCGCGCTGCTGCTCGGCTCGGTCAGTCGCGGCGTCCTGCACCACACCCGTTGCCCGGTGGCGGTGGTGCGCGCATAGAGGCCCTGTGCCGACGGGAAGTCGACCCGCAACCAAAGCCCGGCGGCCGCCGGAATCCTCGGGGTGGACAGGTGCTTCGAAACCGGCGCTGAGCAGAAGAATCACGCGGGGCTGTCTCGCTCACCGGAACAGGACCGTTGAACGAAACCGGACATTGGCCTGATTATCACCCAATGTCCCTTATCTATCCGTCGTCGTCTCGCCTCCCCGCCCCCGATGCCGACGGTGAACCCCAGCTGGTGGCGATCGCCTACCCGGCCGAGCCCGACGGCTCGGCGAACAGCGTGCTGGGCAAGGTACGGCTGATCCTCGAGGCGTTCGGCCCGGATGACGAGAGTCTGGGCCTGTCCGAGATCGTCCGCCGCACCGGCGTCGCCAAGGCGTCGGTCCACCGGTTGGCCCAGGAACTGCTGCAATGGGGCCTGCTGGAGCGGCGCGGCTCCGAATACTGGCTGGGCATGCGCCTGTTCGAGATCGGGCAGCGCGTGCCGCGCCAGCGGATCCTGCGCGACGCGGCGCGGCCGTTCATGGAGGACCTGTACCAGGCGACAGGCGAGACCATCCATCTGGCGGTGCTGGACGGGCTGGAAGTGATCTACCTGGAGAAGGTGTCCGGTCACGGTCAGGTGTCCAAGCCGTCGCGCATCGCCGGACGCATGCCGCTGCACTGCACGGCGACCGGCAAGGCCCTGATCGCCTTCGGCCCTGGGGCGCTCTTCAGCGATGTCGTGGCCACCTCGCTGGCGCGCGTGACCCCCCGTACGATCACCGCGCCCAAGTTGCTCGCCCAGGAGATCCAGCAGGCGCGCAAGGTCGGGTACGCCATCGAGCGGGAGCAGACCCGCGTCGGCTATCTCAGCGTGGCCATCCCGCTCACCGGCGCCACCGGAACGGTGGTCGCGGCGCTGTCGGTGACGGCGCCGACCTTCCGCGCCGACGTCAACAAGTACGTGGGGCTGCTGAGCATGGTGAGCAGGCGCATCACGAAGTCGATCATGGTCGCCGACGGCGGCAGAAGCTGACACCCCCCGACCGGCCAGCCCATCAGGAACGTCTACAAGGCGCTTTCGATCGGGGATTCCGTCAGGAACATCGTCACGATCTCGGCCACTTCCGCGGCTTTGTGCTCCATGAGCGGGATCATGCCGCCGTCGACCACGGCCGACGTCACGCTCGGCGCCCCGGTGAGGTTCTCCCGGAGCGGAGCCATGGCCGGCAGCGCGAACGGGTCCGCCGCGGCGCCCAGCAGCAGCACGGACGTCTTGACCGAGCCGATCTTGTCCTCCATGTAGTAGCGCGCGCACGCCCGATGCCCCTCCGCGGGATCGACCCCGGGCGCCAGGGCGTCGTGCACGAACCGGTCGAGCAGGCTCGTGGCCGGGTCGGGATAGTACGGCTGCCGCAGCCGCCAGAGCGTGAGCAGATGGTCGCCGCCGGGGGCGTGCGCGGCCTCGTCCACCCCCGGACCGTCCGCGTGGGACCGGCGGAATCGGGAGTCGGTCCACGGGGTCGACGACAGGACGAGCAGCCCGACCCGCTCCGGCGCGGACGCCGCCAGCTCGACGGCCACCACGCCGCCGGTGTGGTGGCCCAGGACGTCGGCGTACTCGATGCCCAGGGCGTCCAGCAGGGCCAGCGCGCCGGCCGCGAAGAGTTCGATGGTGTGGGGCGCCGGGGCCTTCGCGCTGGCCCCGAAACCGACCATGTCCATGGCGATGACGCGCCGGTGCGGCGCCAGGAGGGGGATCAACTCCCGGAACTCGTCCCAGGATCTCGGGGTCTGATGCAGCAGCAGGAGAGGGCGGCCCGCGCCCTGCTCGGCGTAGTGCAGCTGGCCGAACGGCGAGTCGGCGTACCCGAATCGAAGGGGCGGCGTAATGTCCAAAACGTCCTCTTATGTCGGCCGGAGGTAAGGTTGGCTTTTCCATCCGGAGTCTTGCCGGGCGCATCGGCGATCACTACCGGAGGGGACCGGTGACCGGACCGGCGTGAAGGAGTCCCGATGTCGTCACAGATGTTCGCTGAGGCGTCCGGCTCCGGCGATGACGCGGACTATCCCAACTCGGTTCTCGGCAAGGCCCAGCTCCTGCTCGGCGCCTTCGAGTCGGGGGCCTTCGAGCTCCGGCTCAGCGAGCTCAGCCGGCGCTCAGGGGTGCCGAAGGCGTCGGCGTACCGGCTCGCGCAGGAACTGGTGCAATGGGGGCTGCTCGAACGCAGAGGGGACGTCTACCAGCTCGGCATGCGGGTGTTCGAGCTGGGGCAGCGGGTGCCGGTGGCGGCGGTGCTGCGTCGCGTGGCCCGGCCCCTGCTCACCGACCTGTTCGCCGCCACCCGGGCGACCATCCACCTGGCGGTCCTCGACGGCGGTCATGTGCTGTACGTGGAGAAGGTCGCGGGTGAGGCGAACGTCCATACGCACTCCCTGGTCGGCGGGCGACTGCCCGCGTCGTGCACGGCGACGGGGAAGGTGCTGCTCGCGACGTGCCCCGACAGGGAGGAGCGGCTCCGCCGCCTCGCGCTGACCGGCTGGCCGTCCCTGACGCCACGGACGGTCGGGTCCGTAGAAGACCTGCGGCGGCAGCTTGAAGTGGTCCGGGAACGCGGGTACGCGGTCGAGACGGAGGAGATCCTGCTGGGGTTCGGCAGCATGGCGGTGCCCGTCGCGCGCGCCGACGGAACGGTCGTCGCGTCGGTGTCGGCCGCGGCCCCGCTTGCGCGCCTGGTGACCAGGCGGCTGCTGCCCGAACTCCGCTCGACCGCCGCGGGCATCTCCCTGGCCATCGACCGCCGGACATGACCTGGCCGAAGCGCGTCTCCCGAGGCTCAGGCGACGCGGCCTCGGCCCGTCTCCGGAGGCGGACCCGGCCCGCCTCCGAAGAGTGACGCGGTCCCGGCCCGGCCCTGCTTCAGAAGAGCTCAGGCGACGCGGTCCCGGTCGGCGGCGAGTTGGAGGGCCACGTCGATGATCATGTCCTCCTGCCCGCCGACATACCCCGCCTCGCCGACCCGCTGCAGGATCTCGTGCGCGGGCACGCCGTACCTCAGCGCGGCCCGTTCGGCGTGCAGCAGGAAACTGGAGTACACCCCGGCGTACCCCTGGGTGATCGCGGAACGGTCGGCGAACGGCAGGCGCGGCAGGAACGGCTTGACCACGTCCTCGGCGGCGGCGAGCGCGCCTTGGACGTCCACGCCGGTCGGGACGCCGAGCCGTTCGAAGGTGGCGACCAGCACCTCGGTGGGCGCGTTGCCCGCCCCGGCGCCGAGCGCGCACAAAGCGCCGTCGATCTGGCGGGCGCCGTTCTGGGCGGCCAGGACCGAGTTGGCCACGCCGAGGGACAGGTTCTGGTGGCCGTGGAAGCCGACCTGCGCCTCCTGGCCGATCTCGGCGACCAGCGCGCTGACGCGCGCCTGCGCCTCGCCGAGCACGAGGGCGCCGGCGGAGTCCACCACGTAGACGCACTGGGCGCCGCCGTCGACCATGATCCGCGCCTGCCTGGCCAGCTCGGCCGGGCCGATGCGGTGCGACAACATGAGGAAGCCGACGGTCTCCATGCCCAGGTCGCGAGCGGCGGCGAAGTGCTGGAGGGAGACGTCCGCCTCGGTGCAGTGGGTGGCGATCCTGGCCACCGACGCGCCCGCGCCGTGCGCCTGCTTGAGGTCCTCCACCGTGCCGAGGCCGGGCAGCAGCAGTACGGCGATCTCGGCGGAGACCGCCTCGTCCACCGCGGCGGCGACCAATTTGATGTCGTCCTCAAGAGAGAACCCGTAGTTGAAGGACGAGCCGCCGAGACCGTCACCGTGCGTGACCTCGATCACCTCTACCCCGGCCTGGTCCAGGGCGTGGACGACACCACGTACCTGCTCCTCGGTGAAGCGGTGGGCCATCGCGTGGCTGCCGTCACGCAGGGTGGAGTCAGTGATTCTGATCTTGTCGGTCACGCGGAGACCTTTCCGAGCGCGAGCTGCTCGCCCACGCGGGCGGCCGCGGCGGTCATGATGTCGAGGTTGCCGGCCCACGGCGGCAGGTAGTCGCCGTTGCCGCGGACCTCCAGGAACACGGCCACGCGGGCATGACCGTTCCAGACCTCGCGCGGGCCGTCGAACTGGGGATCGGCGCGCAGGGCGTATCCGGGCACGTACGCGGCGACGTCGGCCACCATCGCGTGGATCGAGGCGGCGATGGCGCCGGTGTCGGCGTCGGCGGGGATCGCGCAGAACACGGTGTCCCGCATGATCATCGGCGGGTCGACCGGGTTGAGGATGATGATCGCCTTACCGCGGTCCGCGCCGCCGACCTGCTCGATGGCGCGGGCGGTGGTCTGGGTGAACTCGTCGATGTTGGCCCGGGTGCCCGGCCCGGCCGAGCGGGAGGCGATCGAGGCGACGATCTCGGCGTACGGCACCGGCACCACGCTGGAGACCGCGTGCACGATCGGGATCGTGGCCTGCCCGCCACACGTGATCATGTTGAGGTTGGGCACGTCCGACAGACCGGCCAGGTTCACCGGAGGGCACACGAACGGTCCGGCGGCGGCGGGCGTCAGGTCGATGGCCTTGATCCCGGCCTCGGCGTAGCGCGGGGCATTGGCCAGATGCGCCTTGGCAGAGGTGGCCTCGAAGACCAGGTCCGGCAGCCGGTCCTGGGCCAGGAGCCAGTCCACGCCGCCCGCGGACGCCTCGACGCCGAGGGCGCGGGCGCGGGCCAGGCCGTCGGAGGCCGGGTCCACCCCGACCATGGAGTGCACGTCGATCGCTTCGCTGCGCAGCAGCTTGACCAGCAGGTCGGTGCCGATGTTCCCGGGGCCGACGATGGCGGCGCTCAGCCTGGTCAAGCGATCTCCTCCTGGAAACGGGCGGTCACGGTGCCGATCCCGGCGAAGGTGGCGCTGACGATGTCCCCGGCGGTGACCGGGATGGCCACGGTGATCGATCCGGGCAGGACGACGTGCCCCGCCTCCAGGGCGACACCCTGCTCGCCGAGGGTGTTGGCCAGCCAGACCAGCGCGTTGAGCGGAGAACCGAGTACGGCGCCGCCCGCCCCGGTCTGGACCAGGTCGCCGTTGCGGTGCAGCAGGCAGCCGGCCAGCGCGAGGTCCACGGTCTCCAGCCGGATCGGGCGGGTGCCGAGCACCACGCCGCCGCTGGAGGCGTTGTCGGCGATGGTGTCGGCCAGGGTGATCCGCCAGTCCGCGATCCGGGAGTCGATGATCTCCAGCGCGGGCAGCAGGAAGTCCACCGCCGCGACGGCCTCGGCCGTGGTCACCCCGGGCCCGGACAGTGGACGCTTGAGCACGAAGGCGATCTCCGGCTCGATCCGCGGCTGCAGGAAGCGGCGGGTGTCGATCGGGGCGCCGTCCAGGTGGAACATGGAGTCCAGCAGGTGTCCGTAGTCGGGCTGGTCCACGCCGAGCTGGCGGCGCATCGCCGCCGAGGTCAGGCCGACCTTGTGACCTTTGACGACCGCGCCGTCCGCGACCAGGGCGTCGATCTGGTGGCGCTGGACGGCGTACGCGTCCGCCACCGACAGCTCCGGATAAGTGGTGGTAAGTGGCTGGATCGGGTCGCCGGTACGGTACGCCGCCAGCAGATCGGCGGCGGCCTTCTCCACGGAGCCTGGCTCCACAATCGCTCCTCTCGCAGTTCTTGACATGGGTCGTTCGGGAGTGCCGACGCGGCCGGAAGGGGGCCGCGCCGGCGCTGGGTCTACGAGGGGGCTGGGTCTACGAGGGGAACGCGCTGTGCATCCAGCGGGCCGACACCTGCGCGCTCTCGTAGGGGTCGGCGATGTCGGGACGGTCCACCTCGACCATCAGCCACCCGTCGAAGTCGCCGGGCAGGTTGGCGATGATGCCGGGCAGGTCGAGCTCGCCCCGGCCGGGTTCGACCCACAGCCCGGCGAGGACGGTCTGCTGGTAACCCCAGTCCTTCTCGCGACCTTCGGCGGCGACGCTGAGCCGGCAGTCCTTCACGTGCACGAACGGGATCCGCTCGGCGTAGTCCTTCACGAACCGGCCGACGTCGGCGCCGGCCCACGCCAGGTGCCCCGTGTCGGGCAGGAAGCCGAGCCGGGAGGCCGGAATGGCGTCGAGCACCGCCCGGCCCTCCTCCTCGGTCTCGATCCAGGTGCCGACGTGCGGGTGCAGCGACGGCCGGACGCCCTCGGCGGCCATGGCGTCGGCGATCCGCCCGATCAGCGCCGTCACCGCCTCGACGCGGGCGTCGTCGGCGTCGTACGCCTGCGCGGGGTGCGCCACCCGCAGCTTGTCCTTGCCCATGCCCATGCCCAGGCCGATCTCGGTCATGCCGAGCCGGGCATGCTGGCGGGCGGTCTCGGCGGCGCCGGCCACGACGTCGTCCTCGGTGCCGTCCCTCCCGTCCGAGCGGCAGACGAAGTAGCCGGGAGCGAGCGTCAGGCCGGTCTCGTCCAGGAGCGCCTGGTACTGCTCCACGGTCCAGCCGGCCGGGACCTCCGCCATGACGACGTCGAATCCGGCCTGCTTGATCAGGGACAGCCGCTGCTTCGGCTCGGGCG
The DNA here is from genome assembly GCF_044460705.1 of Nonomuraea sp. NPDC050022. Taxonomy (NCBI): domain Bacteria; kingdom Bacillati; phylum Actinomycetota; class Actinomycetes; order Streptosporangiales; family Streptosporangiaceae; genus Nonomuraea; species Nonomuraea sp. NPDC050022. Next base: position 622,897 of record NZ_JBITKE010000008.1, on the reverse strand, counting down.
CGAGGGACGGGTCCAGCCATCCGTCGTCGCTGGCCATCCATTGGATCGGGTTGAGCGCGATCTTCGGTGTGCCGGACATATGGCTTCCTTTCAATAGATGGGGGGTCAGGATTTGGGGGCTAGTTCGCCGGCGAAGTGGCAGGCGGCCCGCTGGCCGGTGGCCGTGAGGGTGAGCTGGGGGTCGACCTCGGTACAGATCGTCCGCTCCGGATTCGCCAGCGGGCCGATCGGGCACCTGGTACGGAACCGGCAGCCGGAGGGCGGGTTCGCCGGGCTGGGCAGATCACCGGGCAGCACGATGCGCTCGCGCGAGCGCGCCGAGACCGTGGGGACGGGCGACGACGACAGCAGGGCGGCGGTGTAGGGGTGCTGCGGGTTGCCGTAGACGTCGGCGGCGTCGCCGTGCTCCACGATCCGGCCGAGGTACATCACCGCGACGGTGTCGCTGAGGTGACGTACGACCGACAGGTCGTGGGCGATGAACAGGTAGCCGAGCCCGAGTTCGTTCTGCAGCTTCTCCAGCAGGTTGATGATCTGCGCCTGGATCGACATGTCCAGCGCGGAGACCGGCTCGTCGAGGATGAGCGCGCGCGGCTGCCGGGCCAGCGCGCGGGCGATGCCGATGCGCTGGCGCTGGCCGCCGGAGAACGCGTGGGGGTAGCGGTCGAGGTACTCGGGGCGGAGCCCGACCTGCGTCATCAGCGATCGTGCCTCGTCCTCGCGCTCCCGCCGGCCGATCCCTCTGAACGCGAGCGCCTCGGCCAGCGACTGCCGGATGGTGCGGCGCGGGTTCAGTGACGCGTACGGATCCTGGAAGAGGTACTGCACCGAGGAACGGACCCGGCCCAGATTCTCCTCGCCCAGCGCGCTCACGTCGGCGCCGTCGATGAGGATCGAACCGTCGGCGACCTGGTTGATGCCGACGATGCTGCGCGACAGCGTCGACTTGCCGCAGCCGCTTTCGCCCACGAGCCCGAGCGTGCGGCCCTGGTGCACCGTCAGGCTTACCGAGTCGACCGCGTACACGGGTGGTTCGCGGTGGAACAGTCCGCGCCGCCGGGATCCGACGTCGACCTTCAGGTCCCGTACCTCCAGCACCGCCGTGGCCACAGGGGGAGCGACCTGCTCGGTCTGTACGGTGACGGTGGGGACAGCGGGGCCGGGATCGTGGACCGAGATGTCGACGGCCCGCTGGGCGACGAAGCAGGCCGCCGCCTGACCGGCGTCACCGATCTGGAGCAACGCCGGTGGCTCCTGCTCGCAGGCTTCCTCGGTGAAACGGCACCGAGGGGCGAACGGGCAGCCGGGTGGCGGCGCGGCGGGATCGGGCGGCGCTCCCGGGATGGCGGGCAGCGGCTGGCCGATCCGGTCGTCGTCGAGGCGGGGCATGGCCGCCAGCAACGCCGCGGTGTAGGGATGGCGCGGACGCTCGAAGACCTGCTCGACGGTGCCCTTCTCGACCGTGCGGCCGCCGTACATGACCACGACGTCCGTGCAGAGCTCGGCCACCACGCCCATGTCGTGGGTGATGATCGCGATGGCGATGCCCAGCTCGGTGCGGAGCCTGGCCAGCAGGCGCAGGATCTGCGCCTGGATGGTGACGTCCAGAGCCGTGGTCGGCTCGTCCGCGACCAGCAGCGCGGGGTCGTTGGCCAGGGCGATCGCGATGACGACGCGCTGGCGCATGCCGCCGGAGAACTGGTGCGGATAGTGGTCGATCTTCGTCTGGACGTCGGGGATGCCGACCTGCTCCAGGAGCTCGATCGCGCGCTCGCGCGCCGCCCGCTTGTCGACGCCGTGGACCGTCATGGCCTCGACGATCTGGTCGCCCACCTTCATGACGGGGTTGAGCGCGGACTGCGGGTCCTGGAAGACCATCGCCACCTTGCTGCCGCGCCGCCGCCGCATCTCGCGTTCGGGCAGCGTGAGCAGGTCCTCGCCGTCGAAGCGGATGGAGCCGGCGACGACCTCGCCCGGCGGGCGGAGCATGCGCATGATGGAGCGCGCCGTGACCGACTTGCCGGAGCCGGACTCGCCGACGATGCCCAGCACGTCGCCCGGGTAGATGTCGAAGCTGACGTCGTTGACGGCCTTGACGCCGCCCTTCTTCAGGCGGAACTCCGTACGCAGGCCCTCGACCCGCAGGAGCGGCACGCCCTTGGAAGTCGGCAGCGGTGACTCGGTGGTGTTGGGGGAGGTCATCGGCGGTTCACCGCCTCGTTGAGCGCGTCGGACAGCAGGCTGAAGCCGATCGCGAGCAGGAGAAGGAGCAGGGCGGGGCCGATGATGTACGTCGGCGCCTGGGTGACGAAGCGCAGGCCGTTGTTCAGCAGCACGCCGAGCGAGGGCGTCGGCGGCTGCACGCCGAGGCCGACGATGCTCAGCCCGGCCTCGATGTAGACGCCGACGACCATCCAGACGGCGCCGTTGACGACGATCGCGTCCATCGCGTTCGGCAGGACGTGGCGTACGAGCAGCTGCCAGCGCGAGACACCGATCACCCGGGCGGCCAGGACGTACTCCCTGCTCTGCTGGCTCAGCCACGCGCCGCGGGCCAGTCGCCCGGCGGTGGGCAGGCCGCTGATCAGGATCGTCAGGAAGAGCGCCGGCCAGCCCGGCTGGAGGATGGCGACCAGGCAGATCCCCAGGATCAGGCCGGGGAAGCCGATGATCACGTCGAGCAGTCGCTGCACGGCGGCGCCCAGGCGTTCGGAGATCGCGCCGGTCAGACCGAGCAGCGTGCCGATCGCCATGCTGAAGGGCACCGCGGTGAGGATGAGGCTCAGGTCGATGCGCAGGCCGTAGACGCTGCGGACGAAGATGTCCCGGCCGAACTCGTCGACGCCGAAGATGTGCGCGCCCGACATCCCGGTCAGCGACTGCGGGCCCTGCTGGTCATAGCCCCCCGGGAACAGCACGGGCGCGAGCAGCGCGGCCAGTCCCAGGAGGAGGAGCATCGACAGCCCGACCACGCCCTTCGGCGTACGGAAGGCGGACAGGTAGCGAGCCAGGGTCGGGTTCAGCCGCCGGCGGGCCTGTGGCGGCGCCGCGTCGGAGGTTGCCAAGGGGCCAGATGTCAGGGGAAGGTCTGCCATCCCTACTCTCCCAGTTTGATGCGCGGGTCGAGGGCCGCCAGGACGACCTCGGTGAGGATCTGACAGATCACCGCCACGAAGACGATGGCGAGGATCAGTACCTGCAGCACGGTGAAGTCGCGGGTCTGCACGCTGGAGACGGCCAGCTGGCCGAGGCCGTTGCGGTTGAAGATCGCCTCGATGATGACCGCGCCGGCCAGCAGGTTGCCCACCTGGAGCCCGACGGCGACGACCGCCGTGCCCACGCTGTTGCGCAGCACGTGCCGGACGGTGATCCGTGCGGCCGACGCGCCCTTGCTCAGGGCCAGGTCGACGTAGTCCTCGTTCTTGGCGGCGAGCATCTCCGCCTGCAACAGGCGGGCGACGACCGCCGCCGAGGGCAGGGCCAGCGCGATCGCCGGCAGGATCAGGAACTGGAAGCCGATCACTGGATCGTCGACGAAGCTGACCTCGCCGCTGACGGGCAGCCAGCGGTTCAGTACGCCGAAGACGAGGATCAGCCCCAGCCCGGTGAGGAACGACGGGATGGCGACGAAGAAGCTGTTGATCAGGTCGAGGCCGGCCCGCGCCCAGCGGCGTCTGGCCGAGCCGACCAGGACCCCCAGGAGCGTTCCACCCAGGATGACCAGCAGCGTCGCGAACACCGACAGCTCCACGGTGCTCTTGAGCCGGTCGCCGATCAGGCTCGCGACGCTGCGGTGCAGGAGGTAGGACTCTCCGAGGTCGCCCTGGAGCAGCCCGGCGATCCAGTCCCAGTACTGGAGCACGAGGGGCCGGTCCAGCCCCAGCTGCTCCCGGATCGCGGCGATGGTGGCCGCGGTCGGATCCGTGCCGGCGAGGGTGACGGCGACATCCCCCGGTGCCAGGCGAGGCAGGGCGAAGGCGACGATCGAGCTCGCGAAGAGCACGAACACCAGCGATGGGATCTTGCGTATCAGGAACCGGACCATCGTCTCGATACCGCCAGTCGGTCTATAGGTCGATTACTTGGACAGCCAGGCCCGGCTGATGTCGAGGAAGCCCATCTGGGTCGGCGCGAGGCCGTTCAGGGCGTTGGAGCGCACCGTGAGGGTGGGGCGGGTGATCAGCGGGAGCACGAACGCCTGGTCGGCGAAGTAGGCGCTGTAGTCGTGGAGCGCCTTCTGCTGGTCGGGCGTGGTGCTGGCGGTGGTGACCGCCTTCACGAGCTTGGTGTACTCGGGGCTCTTGAAGTGCGAGACGTTCTCGTCCGCCAGCAGCTCCGGGCGGCTCACGACGGCGCTGGCCGGGGAGAGGCCGTTGCTGTTCATCATCAGGAAGGCGGGCGTGCCCATGTCCTTGGCCGCGACCTTGGCGTCATAGTCGGCCGTGGCGATGACCGGCTTGGCCTCCAGCCCGACGACGGCCAGGTTGTTCTTGACGATCTGGAAGACTCCGGTGGCCTCGGGCGTGTTCAGCATGGTCACCTCGAACGAGGTGCCCGCCTTCACACCCGCCGCGGCCAGCATCTGCTTGGCCTTGTCCGGCTGGTAGGTGTACTGCTTGGTCTGCGCGGCGTCATAGCCGATCGTGGAAGCCCGCCACGGCAGGTTGGTCGCCTGGGCCTGCCCGCCTTCGACCTGCTGCACGATGCGGTCGCGGTCGATCGCGTAGTGGATCGCCTGGCGCACGGCCTTGTTGTCGAACGGCGGCTTGGTCACGTCGAATCCGAGCGGGATCGCCGCGCCGCCGGAGGACACGAGGGAGAAGCCCGGCTGCTGGCTCAGGCTTCTCGCGTCCAGCCCGGCCAGGCCGACGCCGTACTGGACCCGGCCGCTGCGGATGGCCGCGACCATCGCCGTCGGGTCCTTGATGAGGTTGACCTCGATGCTGTCCAGACGGGTGTTCTGGACATCGCGGTACTTGGCGTACTTGCTGAGCTGGAGCTTGCCGCCCGGCGTCCACGACTTCCACTCGAAGCGCCCGGTGCCGTCCACCTTGGTGCCGGCCGCGTAGTCGGCGTAGGCGTCCTTGTTCGGGATCGGCATCGTCTCGAAGAGGTCGAAGATGTTCGGCAGCGGCTGCTTGAAGGTGAGTGTCAGCTCGTAGTCGCCCTTGGCCTTCATCTCGGAGATCTGCGCGGCGATCGACTGGTTGGCCGCCCCGGTCTTCGGGTCCTGGACCTTCTCGATGGCGAAGGTGACGTCGGCCGCGGTCAGCTTGCGGCCGCTGTGGAAGGTCACGTCGTCGCGGAGCTTGATGTCCATGCTCTTGCCGTCGGGAGCCAGGGTCCACGACTTGGCCAGGACGCCGTTGGGCTGCCCGGTCTTGGTATCGATGAGGGTCAGCGTCTCGAAGACGGCGTACTCCCACAGGATGTTGCCGAAGGAGGTCTTGAGGAAGGAGCCCGGCTCGGCTTCGGTGGTCTGCCCGACGACCAGGTTGCCGCCCTGGCTCACCGGGCCGGCGGACGCGGAGTTCCCCGGGGCGCCCTGGGTGGCGGCGCTGCACGCGGCGGACGCGAGCAGCGCCGCGCCGGCGGCGCTTGCTGTGAGCCGGCGGCGCCAATTCGTCACTGACATCGATATTCCTCGAGACGTTCTGGGGGGTGGGTATGCCGGGGTGTCGGGAATTGTACAGTCGGCCCGATTTGTCCCCTGGCGAGGAGCATGGTTCGCGACTCAGGCAGGCACAACCCGCCGCTTTTAGTTTTGTTCCCGTCATAAAGGGAGCGTTTTCGGTACGGCCACACCATCCGTAGCCGAGGACGGCCGAGATGATCACCAGATGCCGAACGGGTGTCGGCAGCGTGATCGCCAGGCATTCGCACCGTCGCGTCACCGTCCTTCAGGTGGTGGCCTCACACCCTAGGACCGGAGGATTCCGACGTACCCCCGCACCGGTTCGCTCACCGGAACAGCCCATTCGTGGCCCCCGGCCCGGCTCACCGGTTCACTGACCGAGACGGGGCGCCACGCCGGTCGGCCGGAGCCGGGTAGCCTCCGGGCTCATGCCCCTGACATACGCGTTCATCGAGTACGGCGGCCCGGACGTCCAGCGTTTCCTGGACGTCCCCGCGCCCGAACCGGGCGACGGCGAGGTGCTCGTCGAGGTGCGCGCGGCCGGCGTCAACCCGGTGGACTGGAAGGTCCGTGAGGGCATGCACCGTGCCTTCCTGCCGCTGCGGCTGCCCGCGACCCTCGGCCGCGAGGTCGCGGGGACCGTGGTGCGGACCGGCCCCGGAGTCGTCGGCCTCGCCGCCGGTGACCGGGTCTTCGGCAGTACGGTCGGCGGCAGCGGCGGGTACGCCGAGCTGGCGCTACTGCCTGCGGCAAAGGCGGCGCGCATGCCGGACGGGCTGTCGTTCACGGACGCGGCGGCGCTGCCGATCGCGGCGGGCACCGCCTATGAGAGTCTCGCCGAGCTCGGCCTGGCCCCAGGGCGGAGGCTGCTGATCCTGGGCGCCGGTGGGGGAGTGGGCACGATCGCGGTCCAGCTCGCGGCCATGGACGGAGTCGCCGTCGTGGGCACCGCGAGCGCGGCGAAGCGCGCCTTTCTCCAGTCCCTCGGCGCCACGGCGATGGCCTACGACCGCGACGACGTCGCCGACCGGCTCCGCGACCTGCTTCCGGCGGGCGCCGACGCCGTGCTCGACCTGGTCGGCGGTGACGCGCTGCTCGGGGTCGCCGGTGTGATCAGCGAGCGGACGCGGGTGACCACGGTGGCCGACGAGAAGATCGCCGCCCGCTTCGGCGCGCGCCCGCTGAAGCGGACCGGTGGTACGGGGACGCTGCCGGCCTTGGCCGAGCTCGTGGCCGCCGGGAAGCTGGATCCGTGCGTTGGCCGGGTGTTTCCGCTGGCCGAGGCGGCTGAGGCGCTGGCGTTGGTGGAGTCCGGTCACGTGTCCGGCAAGGTCGTGCTCGACGTCGCCGGGCGTCGCTGAGCCTCACCTACGCTTTCGTCGGCGGCTCGTTGACAGTCGTGCTCACCACTCCGCGCAGAGTCGTTCGGTCACGCGGAAGGCCAGAGCCATGATCGTCAGGACCGGGTTGACGCCGCCGTTGGTGACGTGCACCGAGGCGTCGACGACGTAGAGGTTGTCATGGCCGTGGACCCGGCCCCACCGGTCCACGACCGACGTCCGCTCGTCGTCGCCCATCCGGCACGTACCCGACTGATGCTGTCCGCCGTGCAACGCCAAGGGCACCGGTCCGCTCCACGTCCGGCGCGCGCCCGCGGCGACGAGCCATTCGCCGGCCCGTTCCCGCAGGTGGGCGGCGGTCCGCAGGGTCTCGGGATGAGTCGTGCCGGACAGGCGGGCGACGGGGATGCCCCAGCGGTCGCGTACGTGCCGGTCGAGCCGGGTGCGCGCGTGCGGGCTGGGGATCTCCTGGACAGGTCCCCCCACACGCATGACGCGGCGGTAGTTGTCACGCATGTACCGCTTGTTGAGCGCGCCCCAGCGGGGCAGGTCCGGCGGCAGGTTCCGCGCCCAGAAGGCGATGGGCAGCACCGTGAACTCGTCCGCGAGCATCGCCCCGCCGACGACCCCGTCGTTGTGATGCGCGAAGTCGAGCGTCGCGACCGAGACCCCGGGGCCGCGTCCGTCGTGCACGGGCTCGTCCATCTCGGCCAGCGCCCACACGTAGGCATGGCCCTGCAGATGCCGCCCCACCTGATCGTGGTTGTTGCCCAGCCCGTACGGCTCGCGCCGGGTCGGTGAGTTCTGCAGCAGCCGGGCGGTCTCGATCGCGCCGGCGGCGCAGACCACCACCTCGGCCTCGACCACGTGACGTGCCCCCGAGCGGTCCACCCAGCGGACGCCGGTGACGCGGCCGGCGGCATCGCAGATGACGCGTTCGGCGACGGCCTCCGGCCGCAGCCGGGCGTGGCCGGTGGCGAGGGCGCGACGCAGGACGGTGTTGTGCGAGCCGTTCTTGGCGTCCACCGGGCAGGCGAAGCCGACGCAGTGCTGGCAGCGGGTGCAGGCGGCCCGCCCGGCGTACGGCACCGAGTTGATCAGCAGGGGGATCGGTAGCACGTCCCAGCCGAGGGCGGCCGCGCCGCGCCGCAGCGCCCTGGCCTGTAGGCCCTCGGGAAGCGGGGGCATCGGGTACGTCTTCGCGCGCGTCCAGTGCCGGCTGCTCGCCGCGTGGTCGCCGCACACCCCGATCTCCCATTCGGCGCGCTCGTAATGGGGTGCCAGGTCGTCGTAGCCGATGGGCCAGTCGGCGAGGCTGCTGCCCGCGGGGACGCCGTACGTGCCGGCCATCGTGAAGTCGGCCGGCAGGAAGCGCCACGCCTGGGCCCCGTAGAGCCGGGTGCCGCCGCCGACCAGCGTGGCGTTGCCGTGGAAGCCCGGCTCGTGTGCCCGTACCAGATGCTCGCGGCCCATCATGTCGACGGCGACGCGCGGGCTCCCCTCTAGGTCCGGTCCGGAGCGGTGCGGATAGCGGGCGATCCGGTGATTGCGCAGGTGGTCGCGGCCGATCTGCTCGTAGGTGAGGTCGCGACCGCGCTCCAGGACGAGCACCCGCTTGCCCGCCTGGGCGAGGACCGCGGCGGCCACCCCGCCCCCGGCGCCCGACCCGATCACCACCGCGTCCACCCGCTCGCCCCGCCCGGCGTCTTCCCGCATCAGTCGCTCACCTCGAACCCGATCAGCACCGCGACCGCCGGCATCAGTCGCTCACCTCGAACCCGATCATCCGCCATGAGACGGCGTCGCGGTTGCCGCCATTGCCCGGATCACCGTAGAAGCCCTCCATGACGTGCTCCACCACCGTGCTGACGAACGTCGGCGCGTCGAACGGCCATGGCGTGCGCGTCTGCCCGGCTTCGACGGCGCGCAGCAAAGCCTCCCGCCGGTCGGGTTCGAGGAGGTCGAACCGCGCGCCGTACGTCTGGCCGGCCTCGGCGTCGAGGGCGTCGAGGCCGGCGCCGTAGTACGCGCGCAGACCCGCCAGGTCGCGCCCGAACTGCCCCTCGAGGTAGTCGAGGACACCGGCCTCGACGCCGCCCGGATGCTCATCGGCGGGGACGATCGTGTCGACGACCGCGCTCAGGGTCGCCACCTGTGAAGCGGTCAGGTTCGCCATCACGGTCAGCTCTCGAAGCGGCCCGCCGGACGTTCACACGTGCTCTCCAAGGTGACGACCTGCGCGGCCCCGTCGATCGCGGAGAGCGCCTCGAGCACGTGGAAGGCGAACGCGGCGTTGGCGCGGTGCGGGCCGCCCTCGATAGCGTCGGCCAGATCCCGTACGCCGAGCCCCCGGCGAGCCTGCTCCTTGGTGCCGACCGCGCCGAACAACTCCACGACCGGCGGAAGGACGGTCCAGTCCGCCTCGCCGTGCTGCCGCACCCGGACGTCGCCGTCGAAGTGGTTGGGGTTGGGCACCGACAGCGTGCCTTCGGTGCCGTAGATCTCGATGGCGGGCAGATCGCTGTCCCAGACGTCGAAGCTCATCAGCGTCGTGCCGATGACCCCGGAGTCGAAGACGAGGACGCCTGAGGCGTGGGTGGCCACCTCGACGTCGATGTGGTCCACGGTCCGGTCCGGCGCGGTCACCGTGCGTACCGGGGCGCCGATGCGGGCGGCCCCCGCCACGGACCTGATGGGGCCGAGCAGGTTCACCAGTATGGCGAGGTAGTACGGGCCCATGTCCAGCACCGGGCCGCCGCCGGCCTGGAAGAGGAAGCGCGGGTCCGGATGCCAGGTCTCGGCCTTGCTGTGCCGGATGAACGCCGACGCGCCGATGGGCTCGCCGATCAGCCCGTCGTCGAGCGCCTTGCGCGCGGTCTGGCTGGCGCTGCCGAGGAAGGTGTCCGGGGCCGAGCCCAGAACGCGCCCGCTGGCCGCGGCCGCCGCCAGCACCGTCTTCGCGTCGGCGACGGTCGTGGCGATCGGCTTCTCGACGTAGACGTGCTTGCCGGCGTCGAGCGCCCGCATGATGGTGCTCGCGTGGTGCGCCGGCGGGGTCAGGTTCACCACGATGTCGATCGAGTCGTCGCCGTAGAGCTCGTCGGCGTCCCCCCACCCCGGGATGCCGTGCTCGCCGGCGGCCCGCTTGGCCCGGTCGACGTCGATGTCGCCGACGCGGACGATCTCGAGCTCCGGGTAGCGGGCCATGCCGGTGACGTACCGGCTGAAGATGTTGCCGCTGCCGAGGATGCCGATGCGGTGGTGTGTCGCCATGTCTTCGCTGTCCTTCCTTAGGGGATTCAATCGTGAGGGCTGTCTCACATGCGTGCTGGGGCCTGCTCGACCACGGTCCAGGCGAGGCTGTCGTTGGCCCGCAGCACCGCGTCGATCAGGTGCGCCGAGCGGACACCGTCGGCGGCCGTCGGCAGTCCCTCCACCTGGTGGCCGACCATGGCCGAGTAGGCGTCGTTGACGAAGGCGCGGAAGCAGTCGCCGTACCCCTGGGAGTGTCCCGGCGGAAGCGTGGCCAGGCGGCGCTGCTCGGCCGATCCCCGGCCCGGGTCCCGTAGGAGCAGCCGGGCGCCGTCGGCGTCGCCGAGCCACACCGACTCGGGGTTCTCCTGATCGAAGACGGCGCTGCCGTCCGCGCCGTCGAGTTCGAACCAGAGGCGGTTCTTGCGGCCGGCGGAGACCTGCGACACCGTCAGCGAGCCCAGGACCCCGTCGGCCGTCCGCAGCAGGACGGCGGCGACGTCCTCGGTCGAGACCGGCCGCAGTCCGTCCGCTGCCGCTCCGTACGTCCCGCTCTCCGGACCGTCCGGACTGCTCGTTCCACTGTCCGGACCATTCGCACTGAAAGTGTCGCCGCTGCCCGCCGGGCGCGCCGGGATGGTGACGCCGAGCCGGGCCGTCACCTCGTGGAACCGCACCCCGGCCACCCACTCGACGAGGTCGCACCAGTGCGATCCGACGTCGGCGAAGGCGCGGGAGGGCCCGCCCCGCGCGGCGTCGACGCGCCAGTTCGTGGTGCCGGTGTCGAGCATCCAGTCCTGCAGGTAGCTGCCGTGCAGGAGCTGCCAGGCGCCGAAGTCGCCGCTCATCCGGCGGGCCCGGATCTCGCGTACCAGCGGGTGGTAGCGGTAGACGTACGGGACGGCGAGCGTCCGGCCGGTCTCGGCGGACACCGCGGCGAGCCGCTCGGCGTCGGCGAGCGACGTCGCGATCGGCTTCTCGCAGATCACGTGCTTGCCGGCCCGCAACGCCGCCACCGCCTGGTCGGCGTGCAGCGCGTTCGGCGTGCAGATGTGCACCACGTCGACCGCGTCATCGGCGAGTACGGCCGCCAGGTCCGAATAGCGCGCCGGGACGTTCCATTCGTCGGCGAGCGCGGCCGAACGGCTCGGAGTGGAGCCGACGACGCCGCGCACGGTCGCGCCGACGCCGCGCACGGCCGCCGCGTGTACCGAACCGATGAAGCCGGCGCCGACGATCACGGCTTGGATATGCGGATGCGCCACGTTCAGACCTCCGGACAGATGTATTGCCGTATAAGAGCATGATTGAGGCCATTGACAGCCACAAGATGCCGTCTTTAGTTTCGTCGCATGCAAAAAGACGACGAGCACGGGCCGACACCTGTGGCCATCGCGCTGCGCAAGGTGCTCCGTATGATCGCCACCGGCGAGGCGACCAGCCGCGCGGCTATCGCGCGGCTCACCGGCCTGGCCCGATCGACGGTGAGCCAGCAGGTGGACAGGCTGATCGAGCTCGGCATCGTCGAGGAGACCGAGTCGAGCCAGTCCGTACGCGGGCGGCCGCCCCGGGCGCTCACCATCAGCCCGCGCGCCGGTACCATCGCCGTGGCCGACGTGGACGTCTCCGCGACCCAGCTGGCGATCGCCGACCTCAGCGGCACCGTCATCGCCCGCGACACCGTCGACATGTCCGTCGACGGCGGTCCCGAGAAACTGCTGGCCGTGGTGTCCAAGCGGCTGCGCTCGATGCTCGACGAGCACGACCATGATCCGGCTCGGGTACGCCACGTCGTCGCGGGCCTGCCGGCACCGGTCGACTTCCAGCGCGGCTGCGCGGTACGCCCGCCGATCATGCCCGGATGGGACGCCTACCCTGTCGGGGACTACCTGCGCGGGCAGTTCGGCGCCGCGGTCACGGTGGACAACGACGTGAACCTGATGGCCCTGGGCGAGGCGACCCAGGAGATGGCCGACACGCCCCTGCTGTTCATCAAGGTCGCCTCGGGCATCGGCGCCGGCATCGTGACGGCCGACGGCTCGGTGCATCGCGGCGCCGACGGCGCGGCCGGCGACATCGGGCACATCCGGGCGCCCACGCGCCGCGACGTGGTCTGCAGATGCGGCAAGACCGGCTGCCTGGAGGCCGTGGCCAGCTATCGGGCGGTCCTCGCCGACCTCGGCATCACGCCGTCCTCGTTTGACGACCGGCTGCACGCCTCGCGCGAACTGGCCCGCCTGGTGGCCGACAGCGACACCAGCGCACTGCACCGCATCCGCCAGGCGGCCACCGACATCGGTGAGGTGGTGGCGATGCTGATCCACACGCTGAATCCGCGCACGCTGGTGCTCGGCGGCCCGTTGAGCGAGCTGCAGGACGAGATCCTGTCGGGAGTGCGCGCCGCGGTGTACGAACAGGCGTTGCCGCTGGCCACGCGCAAGCTCATCATCATGCCGAGCCAGCTCGGCGCCGACGCGGGGATCTTCGGCGCGATCGCGCTGGCCAGCCGGGAGGCCTTCAGCCAGGCGGGAGTGGGCCGCCTGCTCGCCGAGGCATGACCGTTCGCCTTTGGCTACGGATGCCTGGTCATGGCTTTCGTGATCATTCGCGAGCTCGTACCCCATCGAGAACGATGCGGAGCAGGTGCCGGGCTCGGCTGTCCCACTCGGTCTCCTCAAGGCGGGTCAGATAGCCCATGAGGAGTATGACGTCACGGGCGTCGACGTCGGAACGGATGGTTCCGTCCGCCTTGCCGGCGTCGAGGAGAGTGGTCAGCGCGTCACCGATCGGGCCCAAGCTGTGGGCCGCGAGGCCCTGCCACACCGACGCTTCGACGGCGGCGAACACCCCGCGTTTGACCTGCGCGTAGTCGACGACCCGGTCGAACCAGCGAGCCAGCGCCGTGAGCGGCTCGTGCTCGCCGAGCAGTGCCGGCGCTACCGCCACCAACTCGTCGACCTCCTCCCGGTAGACCTCGATGAGCAGCGCCTCCCGGGTCGGAAAGTGGCGATAGAGGGTGCCCTGCCCGACCCCTGCTTGCTTGGCGATCGCATTGAGCTTGATCTCGTCCGCGTTCGCGATGACCGCTCGTGCGGCCTGGATGATCCGGTCGCGGTTGTCGGCGGCGTCGGCTCGGCGCCCGGTTGGGTTCATCGCTTCCCTACTTTGCTAAGCGGACACGTGTCCGGTAGCTTCGGGTTAAGCGGACACGTGTCCACTTTATCTGAAGGGGATTCCTATGACTGCCATCGAAGGCCAGGTCGTCGCCATCACCGGAGCGAGCAGTGGCATCGGTGAGGCCACGGCACGCCTGCTCGCCGAGCGCGGCGCGGCGGTCGTCCTCGGCGCGCGCCGGACAGAACGCCTCGACCAGCTCGCGCGGGACATCCGCGATCGTGGCGGACGTGCCATCGCCTGCGCCACGGACGTCACCCGGCGCGGGGACCTCGAACGACTTGTCGGCCAGGCCGTGGCGGAGTTCGGCCGGCTTGACGTGCTGGTGGGCAACGCCGGCATCGCCCGGATCGGCCCCGTGAGCGAGCTCGACGTCGACGGCTGGGACGCGATGATCGACGTCAACCTGCGGGGAGTGCTGTACGGCATCGCCGCCGCCATGCCGGTGTTCCGCCGGCAGGGCCACGGCCATCTGGTGACCACAGTGTCGACGTCGGGCCTGAAGATCGTGCCTACGCAGGCGGTCTACGCGGCGACGAAGAACGCCGTACGCACCCTGCTGGAAGGACTGCGGCAGGAGTCGACCGATGGCGTGCTGCGGACGACGGCGATCTCGCCGGGCTTCGTCCGTACCGAACTCACCGGCTCGATCGACGACACGCAGGTCCGTGAGGAGGTCCGCCGCAACATGGACGGGTTCGGCATCGCGCCGGAGGCCGTCGCCCGCGTTGTCGCCTTCGCGATCGAACAGCCCCGGGATGTCGAGATCGGCGAGGTCACCATCCGCCCGACCGTACAAGGCTAGGAATGCTCTGGCCTGCTGAGTCGGTGAGCGATAGATGGCCCGCCGCGCGGCAGGCAAGTGACAGTCGACGCGCGACCCGCCCAGCCGCTACGGGGTAGTGAGCCGTTCGGCCTGGTACGCCCGGCGCAGGGTCGCCTCGAAGGCCGGCGCGTGGGGCAGAGGCACGGAGCCGATTCGACGCACTGGAACGGCCGGCGTCCACGAGTTCATCACCACGGCCCCGGCCATTCCTGGCAGGTCGGCCGGCCGGATCTGCTGAACGCGCTGGGGAACCCCGAGCCGGTCCAGCTGCCGGCGGACGATGCCCATCGTGGTCCCGGTCAACATCTCAGCTTCTGGCCACACCACCGCGGTCCCGTCCCAGAAGGCCAGGTTCCAGATCGACGCTTCGCTGAGCCGCCCCCGGCGGTCGATGAAGGCGGCGTCGTCGAAGCCGTCCATGACGGCCTGGCGGAGATAGTACGTCTTGGCCACCTCCCCGACGTGCTTCACCGCAGGAAGCACGCGTTCATGCTCCACCACCGCCAACGCGAGCGGCCCCCGGGGCCCGGACGCCGCTGGTCCGGTACGGATGAGCAAATCGGGCTCGGCGTCCGCCGGCGTGAACTCCCCCGCGGGCGAGAACGCCGTGGCCGTCAGAGAGAGGTCGGCCGGTCCGGCCTGGACGGCTGCCCGCAACAGGGCTCGCACCCGGTCGTCGGGCACCGCGCGGCCGAAGAGCGCTGCGGAGGCCGCTCGCAACCTTTCCAGGTGCAGGTCCAGCCCCCGAACCTGGCCGCCGCGCACCTGCATGGCGGTGAAGTGCGCGTACCCGGCGAATGCGAGCGGCGCAAGGTCCATGGCGTCGGCCACCCGGCCGTCACGTTGCACAACGTAAGAAGACATACCTCGCTCCAGCAGTATGGAATGTGCGTTTCCCGAGCGACGTTAGGGCTTGACATCAATGGCAAGGTCAACCGAGGAGTGGAGCCGGCGCATGCTGATCGGTGAGTTGTCGCGGCGCACCGGGGTCAGTACACGGCTGCTGCGGTACTACGAGGCACAGGGAGTGCTGGAGGCCGGTCGCGGCGCGAACGGCTATCGCTTCTACAATGAGGACTCCGTGGTCACCGTGCGTCAGGTGCGCGCGCTGCTGAAGGTGGGCCTGTCGACCGAGGTGATCCGCGTGGTGTTGCCGTGCGTGCGCGGCGAGCGTCCGGACTTCGAGTGGTGTGCCGAGCTCTGGGAGATTCTGAACGGCGAGCTCGAGGCCATGGATAAGCGCATTGACGATCTCCAGCGCAGCCGCGGCGCCCTGGCGGGCTTCCTCGGCCAGCCCTGACCGATCAGGACGGCGGCGCTCGCCCCGAATGTTGAAAATCCCGGCGCGGCGGGAGGAACGTCCTGCACAGTGTGATCATGACAAATCACCGGTAACCCCGGACCACCACCTGATGCAGAAGCACCGCCTCTGCCGCTGGACGGCACGAGTCGGTAACCGACCGTATCGGAGCACGAGATCAACACATCGCATCGCGCTGGCGTGGACGACCGGCGCCGCATCCCGTTAGCCCGCTCGCTCGCCCGGAGCTGCCTGTCCGCCGCGCTCGCCCTCGCCTTCCTCGCGGCCGCCCTTTCCACGAGCGTCGTCCCCGGCGACTTGCGAACGAGCGGCGCGGAAGAGACCGTCAGCGCCATCGACGCCCGCCCCAACGACGGCTCCGGCTACTGGCCGGACTTCTCGAACACCGGCTACGCCAACACCCCGGCCAACGCCGGAGGGCTGGGCCTGGGCGCGTACCCGGGCAAGCTCAGCGACTACGAGTCGGGCATGAGTGCCGACGAGCCGCTGAGGCTTGAGTTTCCGGACAACAGCGTCATCTCCTACAAGCGCTTCCTGGGCTTGAAGGTGCTGATCTATGGCGACAACCTGACGTTCGTCGGCTGTCTGTTCGAGGGCACCAACCCCAATGACAACCTCGTCCAGATCTACTCCGACAACAACATCAAGTTTCTCTACTCGACGTTCAAGCCGAACTCCTACGCGATGCCTCCCGGCAACGACGGCACCGTCTCGTCGTCCCACTCCAAGCCCGGCACGCCCTTCGAGAAGTCCTGGCAGCTGGCCACGACGATGAAGGAAGCCGTGGCCGTCATGGACCACAACGACATCTGGGGCAACGCGGGCATGATCATGGTGACGGGATTCCCGGGCCGCCCGTCGACGTGGACGAACAACTACATCCACGACATGGCCGACACCTCGCATGACGTCTACCACCACGACGGCATCGGCCCGCAGAGCGAAGGTAACGGCGGTCCGATGATCCTCGACCACAACACCCTGGCCTCCGTGGGGAACACCAACGGCCTGGCCCTGCAGGGCAGCGGCGTGTACGACCACATCTCGGTCACGAACAACTATGTCTCCGGCTGGGGTTATGCCTTGCACATCGGCGACGTCAACAACGCCACGAACATCACCGTCACCGACAACGTCTTCTCAGCGGAGCTCGAGCAGCTGTACGGCTTCCTGTACGGCAACATCTGGGGCGGATCGGCGCGCGGCTCCACCTGGCGCCGAAACCTCATCCAGGCCCGTACGGGAGACGACAGCCGCACCTATACGACGGCCGACCACGGCAAGTATCTGTGGCCGAGCGGCCAGACCCAGACCACCGACTACACGGGCTGAGACTCTTCCCACGTGACGCCCGCGGGACCATCGCTGCTCTTCGTCATCCGCACCGCCTCGAAGAGCAGCGAGGCCGCGGCGCTTTCTGGAGGGCCTTACGGAACGGACGCGCCGACCGGTCGATGATCGACGACCTTTGCCGACCGATGAACTACAGTCGTCCGCCATGGCCGAATCCTCCTCCCACCTGACCGCGACTTATCTGAGCGCGACGGCGGACGCCTACGACGCCGTCGCCGACCTCTATGCCGATCTCGCCCGGGACTCGCTCGACCGCCTGCCACTGGATCGCGCGATCGTCGCCGTGTTCGCCGAACTCGTACGGGCCACCGGGCCCCGGCCCGTCGCCGAGGCCGGCTGCGGTCCCGGGTACATGACGGCACACCTGCGTAGCCTCGGGCTGGACGCCTTCGGCGTCGACCTGTCTCCCGCACTGATCGAGATCGCCCGCAAAGACCATCCTGACCTGCGTTTCGAGGTCGGTTCGATGAGTGCCTTCGATGTGGCCGACGGCGAGCTGGGCGGTCTGCTGTCTTGGTACTCGGTCATCCACGTCCCACCGCCGGAGCTGCCGGCGTACTTCGCCGAGTTCCGCAGGGTGCTGGCTCCGGGTGGTCACCTCCTGCTCGGCTTCTTCGAATCCGATGGCGGTCCAGTGCTGGAGTTCGACCATAAGGTCACGCCGGCCTACCGGTGGCCGATCGACGACTTGGCCGACCTGGCCCGCAAGGAGGAGTTCATCGAGGTGGGGCGGATGTTGCGCGAGCCTTTGGAGGATGAACGATTCCGCCGCGGCCACCTGCTGATGCGCAGACAAGCCGCCTGTTCGTCCTGATCGCAGGGATTGATCGACGTCCCCCGGGACCGCCTGGGCCCCGGGGGATCGCTGGTATTGCGCGGCGGGAAAGCCGCTCGCACCGCGAAGCCGCGCCCGGGAGGCGGGCCCGCATGACACATGTCCTGAAGCGGGAGGCCGTTGAAAGTGCTTCCCTGATCCCCCTCATGAGATGCCGGAAGCGACCGGCGGGGACGAGGACCTCCACGCGAATCTCGTCCTTGTGACCCGGCCGCACGCATCCTGGTGCTCCTCTGCGGCATAACACGCACAGCGCGGCAATTGATCTTCCGCCCTGGACCGCGGCAAATGGCCGATAAATGTCCGCCTCCTGCCCTGGAGCATGAACGCTCCGAGCCGGAAGCTCGATCTTGTCGCGGCACGAAGGCAGCAGTGGCCTGCCTGAGGAGTTTCTGGAGGCGCAGTGAGGCGTTGGTTGCGTGCGCCGTTAGCGGGGCTAACGGCCATGTTCGCCGGTTTGTTACCAGTCACGGCGCCGGCGGAGGCGGCACGGGACACCATGGTGGCGGCGATCGCGGACGACCCGGCGGGCTCCGCGCCCTGGGCCGTCGTCCAGGCGAAGAAGTCGGGGCAGCGGGTCGCGGTGCCCGCGGAGCAGTCGGAGGCCCGGGACGTCTACGCCAACCCGGACGGCTCGTTCACGGCCGAGCTGCGGACCGTTCCCGTCCGCGTCCGACGCGGCGCGGGCTGGGTCCCGGTGGACACGACGTTACGCGTGCGGGCCGGCGGCGGCGTGGAGCCGGCCGCGACCACGGTCCCCGTCGTCTTCTCGGGCGGCGGGGACCAGCCTTTGGTACGGCTCGGCGAGGACGCGGCCCGGATCGAGCTGCGCTGGCCGAAGCCGCTGCCGGACCCGGTGCTGAGCCGCGACTCCATCAACTACCCCGAGGTGCTGCGCGGGGTTGACCTGCGGAAGACCGCGACGGCACAGGGCTTCACCGAGGTCCTGGTGGTCAAGAACCGGGAGGCGGCGCGCAACCCGGAGCTGTCGAAGCTGACGTTCGGCCTGGACACCAGGGGCGTCTCGGTCCGCGACGACGGCGACGGGAACATCGCCGTCTACGACGCGAAGGGCGAGCAGGTCTTCGGGTCCGGCGCGCCGATGGTGTGGGACTCGACCCCGTCGGCCGCCAAGCGGGCCGTGGGCGCGCTGGAGCTGGGCAAGAAGGCGCTGGTCCTGCGGCCCGATCGCAAGCTGCTGGACGATCCCGCCGCGACGTTCCCGGTGTTCATCGACCCGGACTTCGCGGCCGGCCGGACGGGCTTCGCCCTGGCGTTGTCCGGCCATCCGAGCCAGGCGTACTGGGGCGGTGACGGGGAGAACCTGGCCAAGGTCGGGCTCTGCGACTGGGCGGGCTGCAACGGCATCGGCGTGGCCAGGTCGTACTTCCAGTTCGACGCCTCGTTCATGGTCGGCAAGCACGTACTCGGCGCGGAGTTCAACGTCTTCGAGAACTACGCCCCGTCCTGCTCGGCCCGCGCGGTCGAGGCGTGGGGCACCAACCCCGTCGGCGGCGGCACGACCTGGAACAACCAGCCCTTCCCCGGCGGCGGCCCGGTCGCGCTGGGCACGGCCAACGTCGCCCACGGCTACAGCGCGAGCTGCCCCGGCGCCTGGGTCGGGTTCAACGCGACCGGGGCGGTCAACGCGGCGGTGACGTACAACAACGGGGCCACGGCGATCATGCTGAAGGCGGCCGACGAGGGCGACAAGTTCGCGTGGAAGAAGTTCAGCACGAACCCGAGCCTGGTCATCACGTACAACAGCTACCCCGGCGCGCCGACCGGCCAGACGGTGGAGAACGCGTCCTGCGCGGTGCAGCCGAACGAGCCGTACGCGAACCCGCACATCGACAACGACCCGAGCAAGGGCCCGCGCGGGCCGAAGTTGTCGGCGGTGGTCGCCGATCCGGACGGCGGGCTGGTGCAGGCACAGTTCGAGTGGTACACGAGGTTCGGGGCGCAGCTCGGCGGCTCTGCCACGGAGTTCAAGTCCTCCGGCTCCGCCTTCACCGTGGACGTTCCTGCGGCGCACGCCGGCGACGGGGCGAAGCTGGCCTACCGGGTACGCGGCGCGGACGGCGTGGACTTCGGCCCGTGGGGCCCGTGGTGTGACGTCACCATCGACAGGAAGGCCCCGGACAAGACACCGAAGGTCAGCTCGGTGACCTACCCCGAGTGCCCGCCGCCGGACTACGACCCCTGCGACAGAGGCGGCGGGGTCGGCCGCACGGGCGGCTTCACGCTGGGCGCCGACGGCGTGGAGGACGTGGCGGGCTTCGAGTACTACCTGTACGGCCAGGAAGGCTACTCCAGCGTCAAGACGAGCTCGGGCTCGGCGAACGTGCTGGTCACGCCGCCTGAGGACGGCCCGATGGACCTGTACGCGCGCAGCGTCGACAAGGCCGGCGACGTGGGCCCGGAGTACCGCTACCACTTCTGGGCCGGCCCAGGCACGCCGCCCAACGGGCACTGGAAGCTCGATGGCTATGCCGAGCCGGCCGTGGTCGACGACTCCAGGAACGCCCACCACGGCACCTTCACCAAGGGCCCGGCGAAGTGGGCGCCCGGCCGGCACGGTGACGCGCTCTGGTTGGACGGCGCCACCGGTTACGTGAGCACGGAAGGCGGCTCCACCGTGGACACGAGCAAGTCGTTCTCCGTCTCCGCCTGGGTGAAGCTCGACCGGCTCGACACCGACTGGCGGACCGCGGTGAGCCAGAGCGGCAGCACGATCAGCGGGTTCTTCCTGCAGTACAACCCGAACGTCAAGAAGTGGCACTTCGTGCTGCCGGCGACGAACGCCGACACCGCCGCACGCGACGTCGCCGAGTCGGCGGGCCCAGCGGTCGCGGGCCGCTGGACGCACCTCGTCGGCATGTACGACGCCGCCGCCAAGAAGATCAGGATCTACGTGGACGGCGTGCCCGGCACGACGGGCGACCATCTCACGCCGTGGAAGGCGACCGGCTCCGTGCAGCTCGGCCGCGCCCAGGTGGGCGGGCAGGCGGTGAACTACTGGCCCGGCTCGCTGGACGAGGTCCGCGTCTACGACCGCGCACTTACCCTGGACGAGATCCACGACCTGGCCGGCTCCCCGGCGACGGAGGAGGTGTTCCTGCCGCTGGACGAAGGGACGGGCACGACGGCGCAGGACGTGTCCGGCAACTACCGCCTCGGCACGCTCGGCGCCGCCGCCTCCTGGACCACCGGCAAGGTGGGCACGGGGGCGGTGATGTTCGGCGGCGGCACCGAGACCCTCTCCACGACCGGCCCCGCACTCCGTACGGACGCCGGCTTCACCGTCACGGCGTGGGTCAAGCTGGACGCGGACGACGGCCAGGTCCGCACGGTGCTCAGCCAGGACGCCGTGCAGGGCAGCGGCTTCCAGCTCCGCTACGACGGCGGGAAGCGCAAGTGGTCGTTCGCGCTGCCGCAGTCGGCGACCGACACCCAGCTCGCCCTCAGCGTCGAACCCGGAGACAGCGCGCAGGCGGGCGTGTGGACCCATCTGGCAGGCGTCTACGACCCGGCGGCCCAGGAAATCCAGCTCTACGTGGACGGGGTCAAGGCCGGCTGGAAGAAGGTCACGGCCACGGTGAACGCCACGGGCGCGCTCCAGGTGGGGCGGGGCAGGCAGGCTGGGGCGCCGGCCACGCCGTTCGCCGGGGCGATCGACGACGTGCACGCGTGGACCGGGGTGCGGACCGCCGACCAGATCAAGGCGGAGTACCAGAAGCCGATCACCAGGCGGAACGTGCCCTACGGCGCCCAGCTCAGCCGCTATAACAACCTGGCCACCGGCCGGCACATCGTGACGAACGGGCCGGTGCCACCGTCGGCGCATCTGGAGGGCTCCTTCGGCCTGCTCGCCGGCGCGGACGAGCCCAACACACGAATGGTGTACTCCTGCCGCAACGGGGAGGTCGACTACTTCCTCGCCCACGACTGCGGCACTTACACCAACCTCGGCAGCGTGGGCCGGCTCTACATCTCGCCGCCCGCCGGGGTGCCCGCGCAGCGGGTCTACCGGTGCCTGATCCCCGGCTTCGGGCACTTCGCCTCGCTCGATCCCGGGTGCGAGGGCCAGACGACGGAGTTCGAGCTCGGTTACACCCGCGGCTATCTCCGTCTGGTCAGGCACATCACCACCGGATATCCCTACGACCACGCCAGCTCCACCGGCCGGATCGCGGCGAACTACCGCCCCGAGGGCTCCACCGGGACGTTGTCGATCGCGCAGCTTCCCGGTACCACGGCGCTGATGAGCTGTCAGGACGGCACCGACACCTTCAGCTCGACCGACGCGGCCTGCGAGGGCAAGACCGTCGTGGGCAGGATCGGCTTCATCTGGACCAGCCCGCCGCAGGGCTTGCCGGGAGCGCCGGGCGCGACCGGCAAGGAGCTGTTCCGCTGCCGGGCCAGCTGGAACGAGCTGTTCGACTCGGGCGACCCCGCCTGCGAGGGCCAGACCCTCGACCGTTCACTCGGCTTCGTCGCCTCCGGGCTGTGACCAGGAAAGGGATCTCGACTCATGCGCGGTAACCGACGGTGGCTGTGGCCGATCACGGCCCTGATCTGCTTACTCATCGTGGCCCTCACGGGCCCTCCCGCGGGGGCGGTCGGTCTCGGGCCCGTACGGCCCAGCGAACCCGACGTAGTGGAGCCGGTCCCCGGCAAGGACTTCACGCCCCCCGCCGCCCGGCGCGACCCCGAGGCCGCGACCGCCGAGCGGGCCGCGCCCAAGAAGGACTGGCCCACCGCCGGCGCTGCGGAGGTGGCGGTGCCGGTCGCCGCCGCGCGTGGGGCCGTGTCGGGCCGCAGCCGGGCCGGCGACCTTCCCGTGTGGGTGAGTCCCGCCGGCGCGCCGGGACCGGCGCGGGTGAAGGTCGAGGTGCTGGACCGGGCCGCCGCCGTACGGGCAGGGGTGGAGGGCCTGCTGTTGTCGGTACGGCGGGCGGACGGTGAGAGCGAGCGCGGCCCGGTCACGGTGGCCGTCGACTACTCGGCCTTCCGCGACGTCTACGGCGGCGACTGGGCGTCCCGGCTGCGGCTCGTCCCGCAAGGAGCCGACGCCGGGCCCGTCAGCGCCGTACGCAACGACCTCAAGGCCGCGACGGTGTCGGCCGAGGTGGCGGTCGGCGGCACGGCGAGCACGTTCGCGCTGACGGCCGGTGCCGACGGGCCGGGCGGCGACTACAAGGCCACCTCGATGGCGCCGTCCGGCACCTGGCAGGTCTCCACGCAGGGTGGCGAGTTCGCCTGGTCGTACCCGCTGAGCACGCCGCCCGTGCCCGGAGCGCTGGCCCCGGAGCTGGCCTTCTCGTACTCCTCGCGGGCCGTGGACGGGCGGACCGTGTCCACGAACAACCAGCCGTCATGGGTGGGTGAGGGCTGGAACCTCGTACCCGGCTTCATCGAACGCTCCTACAAGGGCTGCGCGGACGATCTCGGCGGCAACAACGGCCAGACCAAGACCGGCGACCTGTGCTGGGAGACCGACAACGCCACCCTGTCCTTCGGCGAGCACTCCGGACGGATGGTCTTCGAGAACAACGCGTGGCGGCTGGAGAAGGACGACGGCAGCCGGATCGAGCGCCTGTCGGGCGCGGTCAACGGCGACGACGACGGCGAGTACTGGAAGGTCACCACGACCGACGGCACCCAGTACTTCTTCGGTCTGAACCGGCTGCCCGGCTGGACGCAGGACAAGGCCACCACGCAGTCCGCGTGGACGGTGCCGGTGTACGGCAACGACGCGAACGAGCCGTGCAACAAGGCCACCTTCGCCGCTTCGGCCTGCCAGCAGGCCTACCGCTGGAACCTCGACTACGTCGTCGAGCCGCACGGCAACTCGATGAGCTACTTCTACGACCAGGAGACCAACCGGTACGCCCAGAACCGCGGCGCCGCCACCGCGACCTACGTCCGCGGCGGCACGCTGCGCCGGATCGAGTACGGGACCCGTACCGGCGCCGAGTACACCACCCAGGCGCCCGCCCGGGTGCTGTTCGAGACCGCCGACCGCTGCGTACCCGGCCAGAACTGCGCGGTCCGCACCAGCGCCGCCTGGCCCGACGTCCCGTGGGACACCGACTGCGCGTCCATCCCGTGCGCGGACCGGTACTCGCCGACGTTCTGGTCCACCAAGCGCCTGGCCAAGGTGACCACCCAGGTCTCCACGGGCGGCGGGAACTACCGCGGCGTGGACCAGTGGGAGCTGGCCCACACCTACCCGGCGCCCGGCGACGGCACCACGGCGGGGCTGTGGCTGAACGGCATCACCCACTCGGGCGTGGCCGGTACCGCGATCGCGCTGCCGGACGTGACGTTCGACGGCACCATGAAGGCGAACCGGGTCAACTTCGCCACGGACGGCCTGCCCGCGCTGAACAAGCCGCGCCTCACGACCATCACCACCGAGTCCGGCGGAGCGGTCAACGTCCGTTACGCCGACCCTGACTGCGCCCCGGGCGCCCTGCCCGCTGCGGCGGAGAGCAACACCAAACGCTGCTTCCCGGTCAGGTGGGCGATGCCGCCCGCGGTCACGCCGGTCAACGACTGGTTCCACAAGTACGTGGTGGCCAAGGTGGTCGAGGACGACCTGGTGACCGACGCCAAGGACATGGTGACCACGTACGAGTACGACGCCAAGGGCGGCGCCTGGGCCTACAACGACGACCCGCTGGTCGCCCAGGACAAGCGCACCTGGTCGGAGTGGCGCGGGTACGAGAAGGTCGTGGTCCGCAGGGGCGATCCGGCCAACGACGAGAACAAGCCCGTCTCCAGGACCGACTACCTGTACTTCCGCGGCATGAACGGCGATCGGCTCAACGCGGGCGGCGGCGCCAAGACGGCGCAGATCACCGATTCCGCGGGCGTCAAACTGGACGACGCCGCGCCGCTGTCGGGCTTCCTGCGCGAGCAGGTCACCTACGACGGCGCCACCGCCCTGACCACCGAGGTCAACGACCCTTGGACGCGCCTCGTCGCCACCCAGGGCGGCCTGCGGGCGTACCAGGTGGAGACCGCGCGGACCGAGACCCGGCAGTGGCGCTCCGGCGGTGGCACGCGCGTCCTGCGGGTGGAGACCACCTACGACGAGTACGGCAACGCCATCCAGATCAACGACCTCGGCAGCGTCGAGTCGGCCGGTGACGACCGGTGCACCACCGTCGCCTACGCCAAGAACACCGGCCTCATGCTGGTCAGCCTGCCGAAACAGACCACCACCGTGGGTGTGGCCTGCGGCGCTGCCCCGGCGTACCCCGCCGACGCCGTCTCCGACACCCGCACCTCCTACGATGGCCAGGACTTCGGCGTGCCGCCGACGCGAGGGGACGCCACCAAGGTCGAGGTCGCCAAGTCCTACCAGGGCGGCAGCCCGGTCTACATGGTGAGCGGCACCGCCACCTTCGACGACTACGGCCGCCCCGAGCAGTCGGGCGACCCGCTCAACCGGATCACCACCACCTCCTACACCGAGACCAACGGGCTGACCGTCGAGCGAAACGTGACCAACCCGCTCGGCCACGAGACGACCACCACCCTGGACCCGGCATGGGGCAAGCCGCTCAAGGAGGTGGACGCCAACGGGCGGACGACGTCGCTCACGTACGACGCGCTCGGCCGTCTGGTCAAGGTCTACAAGCCCGGCCGCACCGAGGCGGACGGCGACAGCCCCCACGTCCGCTACGAGTACGGCGTGCGCCGCACCGGCGGTCCCAGCTACCTGCGCACCAGCACGCTGAAGGCCAACGGCAACCACGTCGCCACGTACACGCTGTACGACGGCTTCCTGCGGCCCCGTCAGACCCAGGAACCCAGCCCCGCCGAGGGCCGCGTGCTCACCGACACCCTCTACGACTCCCGCGGCCTGGTCAGCGTCAACCGGGCGTCCTACCACGACACCGGCGCACCCGGCACCACGCTGTTCCAGCCGCAGGCCGGCAAGGTGCCGTCGGCCACCGTCACCACCTACGACGGGGCGGAACGCAAGACCGCGGAGATCCTCCTGAAGCTCAACGTCGAGCAGTGGCGCACCACGACGTCCTACAGCGCCGACTGGGTCAGCACGATCCCGCCTCAGGGCTCGACCGTGACCACCCGGTGGATCGACGCCAGGGACCGGACGACCGCGCTGGTGCAGTGGGAGGGCAGGACTCTGTCCGGCCCGTCCGCGGCCACCCGCTACGGCTACAGCAAGCGGGGCGAGCTGACGAGCATCACCGACCCGGCAGGCAACGTCTGGCGGTACACCTATGACGTCCTCGGACGCAAGCTCACCTCCGACGACCCGGACAAGGGCGTCTCGACCATGACCTACGACGGCGCCGGCCAGTTGCTGACCGTCACCGACGCCCGCGGCAGGACCGTCGCCTCGGTGCCGGACAAGCTCGGGCGCGTCATCGAGACCAGGCAGGACTCGCCCACCGGGCCGCTGCTCACCAAGACGACGTACGACACCCTGGCCAAGGGCGCCCTGACCTCCTCGGCCCGCTACGCCGGCGGCCAGGTGTACGTGAAGGAGATCACCGGCTACGACGAGGCGGGACGGCCTGAGGGAACGTCGGTGACCATCCCCGCGAACGAGGGGAAGCTCGCCGGGACCTACCTGACGAACACGACGTACGCCGAGGACGGCAGCCTCGCGACCAGGACGTTGCCCGCGCTGGGCGACCTTCCGCGCGAGACGCTGACCTTCACCTACGACGACCTCGGCCGCCGGGACACGGTGACCGGCGCCCTGACCTATGTCACCGATACCGAGTACAACGCCCTGGGCGAGACCGCCCAGCTCGAACTGGGCGCCGACGGCAAGCGGTTGTGGCGCACCACCTACTACGAGGAGGGCACCCGCCGGGTCACCGAGACTCTCACCGAGCGCGAGCAGGCCAGCGGCGTCATGGTGCACGACCTCACCTACGGCTACGACCCGGCGGGGAACGTCACCCGCGTCACCGACCGCACCGCCGGTCTGGGGAAGGACACCCAGTGCTTCCTCTCCGACCATCTGCGCCGGCTCACCACCGCCTGGACCCAGGGCACCGACACCTGCGCGGCCACGCCGTCCGCGTCCGTGATCGGCGGCCCCGCGCCCTACTGGCACGAGTACGGCTACGATCTGACCGGCAACCGGCTCACCAGGACCGTCAAGGGGCTGGGCGGGGCGGCCGACACCGCCACCACCTACACCTACCCCGATCCAGGCGACGGCGTCGACCTGCCGCACGCGGTGACCGCCGTGACCACGGGTCAGGCCGGCGCGCAGTACGGTTACGACGCGGCCGGCAACACGATCAAGCGGCCGGGACCCGCCGGCACCCAGACCCTGACCTGGGACGCCGAGGGCCTGCTCGCCGCGATCGCGGCGGGTGGCACGTCCACCTCGTACGTCTACGACACGGACGGCAATCAGCTCATCCGCCGCGACACCGGGGCGGTGACGCTGTTCGTCGGCGACGGCGAGATCCGGCTGAACACCGCGACGGGCGCGACGGCGGGGACGCGTCAGTACGAAGGACTCGGCATCCGCACCGGCGCCGGCTTCACCTGGACGATCTCCGACCACCACGGCACCTCCGTGGCCGCCGTGGACGCCGGCACGCTGGCGGGAACCGCGCGGCGGCTGGACCCGTTCGGCGACGCCAGGGGATCGACGGCCGGCTGGCCCGCCGGCGATCGGGGTTTCGTCGGCGGCACCGCGAACCCCGAGACCGGGCTGACCCGGCTGGGCGTCCGCGAGTACGACCCCGTGACAGGCAGGTTCGTCTCTGTCGATCCCGTCGTCGATCCGATGGATCCGCAGCAGCTCAACGCCTACGCCTACGGCAACAACAACCCGGCCACCATGTCGGATCCCGACGGGCTCAGGTACATCGTGGACGCCGGAGGGTATGTGAGCGTCCCGGGGGCCCAGGCCGCCAAGTACCTGACTCCCTACAAGTACCAGATGATGATCTACCGTGCCGCGCTGCGGGCCTTCAACTGGTACAAGCCTCGCACGTGCTTCCTCTGTTCGGCGTTCAAACCGAAGCCGCCGAACATCTTCGACCCGAAGATCTACAACCCCAAGGCCGTCGCGCCCAAGCCCCAGCCCAAGGCCGACAAGCCGGTGTCCAGTCCGAGCAAGCCCGTGAACTGGGACCGGCCGATCATCACCGCCCTCCCGAACAGCAACGACGCCAACGGTTCGACGTCCTTGTGCGCGTCCGCCGCGGCGGCCGTCGCCTACGGCGGCGGGGCGACGGCCTGCTTCTCGGCCGACTCCAACGGTCTGACGTTCAACGCCGGGCTGAAGCAGTTCCTCACCGACGGGGGCTTCATGTCCGCGGACCTCGGCATCCTGGCGAACAGCGACAACGCCACCCAGATCAACAGTGGGAACGGGGCGTACGCCCAGGCGTCTGTCAACGGGCATGCCCTGCTCGGCGGCACCATGGCGGCCGGCGTCGAGCGCAGCCTCGACGACGGGCACATCTCCAGGTACTCGCAGTTCGGCGGGGGCGTGGGCATCGGCGCGGCGATCGGGGAGATCGGCCTGACCCGCGGCTGGAACTCCGGCTACCTGCTGCAGTGGTCGGACGAGAAGAAGTACATCGTCGACCTCCCGGACCAGCGGCCGTTCACACAGAAACCGCGCGACCCGATGGTGTAGGCGCTCACCCTTCTCAGTAGTCGCCGGGGCACGATCTCGTCCGGGAAGCATGATCCCGGACGAGATCGTGGAAGCGGGTTGCGGCCGGGCGCGGCCGCAACCCGCTCCCGCCCCGCCACCTCGACGAACAGGGGACAAACCCACGCAGAAATGAAGCCGCCCTTGACGAATCAAATGAACGGTCTTTTAATTTGATCATGGGGCGTATCGCGGGCGTCACCGCCGCCGAGACGCGTGAACGCTTGCTGCGAGCGGCTGCCGAGGTGTTCGCCGAGCGCGGTTACGAAGGCACGCGTGTGGCGGACATCGCTACGGCCGCCGGGGTGAGCAACGGCGCGTTGTACGCGCACTTCGGGTCCAAGGCCCAGCTGCTCGTGGCCGCGTTGCGCGCGCACGGGCCGCGCTTGCTGGCCGATCTGCTGGCCGCCGATCCGAACCGGTCGATCGCGGAGCTGCTCGTCGTGGTCGGCCGGCGGCTGCCGTACAAGCGTGACGCCGGCGGCTATCTCATCGTCGAAGCCCTGGTCGCGGCCCGTCGTGATGAGGAGGTCGCGCAGCCGATGCGCGACTACATCGGCGAACGCGCCGGCTGGCTGGCCGGGCTCGCCGGCATCGCCGAGAGTGATGGCGAGCTCGACCCCGCGCTGTCGGGGAACGCGCTCGCCCACTTCTGCCTCCTGCTCGCGATGGGCAGCGCGCTCATCAGCCCGGACCTGCACGCGGTGGACGACGAGGAGTGGACCGCGTTGCTCACCCGCGTCGTCGCCGCCCTGGCCCCCGCCGGCACCACAGACCGTCGAGACCACGGCTCAGAGAGGAGCACCCCAGTGAAAGTGCGTATCGACTCCGAGCGCTGCCAGGGGCATGGTCGCTGCTACGACCTCGCCCCCGACCTGTTCGGCGAGGACGACGAGGGCTACGGGCAGGTGATCGGCGAGGGGATCGTGCCGCCGGACAACGAGCGCGCGGCGCGCCTGGCGGTGTCCAACTGTCCCGAACGAGCGATCGAGATCCTCTAGGAGGATAGACATGACCGTGGACGACCGCTTCAACCAGGAGTACCGGGGGACGCTGGAGGAGCCGCCTCCGGGCGCCCGTAACGAGGTCATCACCGGGCCCGTCTCGGACTGGGCGACCGATTTCTCCCATGCCGAGCCGGAGTGGGCGGCCGACCCGTACCCCATCCAGGACGAGCTGCGGCAGCGCTGCCCGATCGCGCACACCGAGCGGTTCGGCGGCGGGTGGCTGCCGACCCGCTACGAGGACGTCGCGGCCATCGCTTACGACACCGAGCATTTCTCGTCGCGGGCGATCATCATGAGCAACTTCCGGCCGCCTGTCGAGCTGGCTCCCGTGGGCACCGCGCCGCCGATCTCCTCCGATCCGCCCTTCCACCACCACGCGCGCAAGCTGCTGCTGCCGGCGTTCACCAAGTCCGCGGTGGCCAAGCGGGAGGCGGGGACCAGGGCGTACTGCCACGCGCTCATCGACGCGATGGCGGGGCAGGACGTCGTCGACGCCGCCGCCGACTACGCCCAGCACATCCCGATGCGGGTCATCGCCGAGATGCTCGGCTTCCCGCCCGAGGACGGGGCGCAGTTCCGGGTGTTCGTCGAGAACGCGCTCGAAGGCATCAACCTGCCGCCGGAGGAACGTTTCGCCCGTTCGCAGCAGCTGTTCGACTACCTGCTCGTGCAGATCCGTGAGCATGTCGAGCACCCGCGTGACGACCTCACCAGCTACCTGATCGACGCCGAGCTCGACGGCAACAAGCTCGACCCGTCCCACGTGGCGGGCACGATGGCGCTGCTGCTCATCGCCGGCATCGACACGACCTGGAGCGCGATCGGCGCGTCATTGTGGCACCTGGCGAAGACGCCCGCCGACCGAGAGCGCCTGGTCGCCGAGCCGGAGCTGCTGCCGACCGCGATGGAGGAGTTCCTACGGGCGTACGCGCCGGTGACGATGGCCCGGCTGGTCAAGCAGGACATGCACTGGCGCGGCGGCGACATGAAGGCCGACGACTGGATCCTGCTGTCGTTCCCGGCGGCCAACCGCGATCCGGCTCAGTTCGACCGGGCGGACGAGGTCGTCATCGACCGTGAGGTCAACCGGCACGTCGCCTTCGGCCTGGGCATTCATCGCTGTGTGGGCTCGCACCTGGCGCGCATGGAGCTGCGGGTCGCGCTCGAGGTGTGGCTGGAGCGGTTCCCGGACTTCAGCCTGGCCGACCCCGACGCGGTGACCTGGGCCGCCGGTCAGGTCCGCGGGCCGCGTACCCTTCCGCTCCGCGTCGGCTGACCGGTCCGCGTCGGCTGACCTCCGTCCGGTACGCCCTACCTGACCGCTAACACGTGAAGGGCCTGAGGGGACGGGTCATCGCGACGCCGTCCGCCGGGTTGTCGTGTACGTACTTCGTCGCGACGATCTCGGCGGGCGCCGCTCCGCGCTCGACCCAGCTCACGATCGGGGTCAGCGTGTCGAAGACGTTCGGACCGGGGCCGCCGCCGCAGTGGGCCATGCCGGGGACCATGAACAGCCGGGCGAACTCCCGCGTCCGCGCGACCGCCGCGCTGCCCGGCCGGCGCTCACCGGAGGTGGCGCGAACCACCTGACCGTAGTAGTCGATGGTGTCGTGGGCGGAGACGACCGGATCGGCCCAGCCCGTGTACATGATGAGCTTGCCGCCACTACGCCGGAACGGCCTGAGGTCCGGTTCGGTGGCGTTGATGATCGGGCCGAGCTTCTTCTGGGCCAGGCGCAGGTCGCGGTGGAAGTCGAAGGTCCACCACTTCCAGTTCGGATCGTTGAAGACCCAGTAGCGCCAGAAGTTCGCCCGCGCCGGCTCGGTGGCGCCCCAGTAGGAGCTCCAGCCCACCCGCACGGTGCCCGACGCGTCCACCACGGGTGCTTCGCTGCCCACCGGCCAGCCGGGGTAGATCTGCTCGCCGGTACGCGGGTCGCGGGCGCCCGCGTACATCTCCCGCAACGCCTGCACTTGGCGCTTCGTCAGGCAGGTGGGAGCGTCGCCGGCCGGACAGCGGAGCGAGGCGGGATCGAAGGAGCAGCGTCGCGGATCGGTGAGGAAGTCGTCGGTCGCCAGACCGCCGTCTTTGCCCCGGCATCGCTTGACGGCCGCGTTCGTCAGCAGCGGCAGCTTGGCCGCTGGGACGATCGGGTCAGAGGTGCTTCCGGGGGTGTGATTGCGGAGGAACTGCCAGAGGAAGCCGGCGTTGAGCGCGACGCGGTTGTTGCCCGGGGCGCCGGCCACGATGCCGTCGAAGTCGTCCGGGTAGCGCTGGGCCTCCATCAGCGCCTGGTGGCCGCCGGTGGAGCAGCCGATGAAGTAGGAGTAGCGCGGCTTGGCGCCGGTGTACGCCTCGACGATCGGCTTGGCGTTGACGATCGTCTCGTGGACCGCGCGGTGGCCCCAGTCGACGATGATCTCCGGATTGGCGGCGCCCTGGACGAACACGTCAGGGTCGTCACCGGTGTGCCCGGTGTCGGTGCCGACGGTGGCGTACCCGGCCGCCAGCGCGGGGCCGCCCATGGACGGGAAGTCGATGGCCGAGCTGTATCCGCCGTTGCCGAACATCAGCAGCCGCTGGTTCCACCCCTGCTGGGGGATCCACACCTCGAAGCCGATGCTGGAGTTCGGCACCGGCTTGGCGACGCCGTGGACGCGGCAGAACGCGGGCACGGACGGCAGGACCCGGCCGTCGGGAGCGGTGTGCCTGCCCGCCGGGACCGATTCGGCGAGGGTGACGGTCGTGTGGGGGAGCGTCACGGCGGTCAGGCTCTCGCACGTGCCGCTCTCGGCCACCGCGGCGGCGGACGGCTGCGCGTTCAGGGGGATCGCCATCGACAGTACGGTGGCGATCGCGGCCAAGAGCCTCCCGAGGTGAGGCATCTTCCCGGCGGGCGTCCTGAGGCGGGTCAAGCGGGCGTCGCCTGTCCTGAGACGGGTCATTGGACGTCCTTCCCCGAGAGCGTGCCGAGCCGGATTTCGGTGCCGCCGGAGCCCACGCGCAGGTGGACCCGGCCCGCCGGAGCGTCGGAGTCGATCTCGGGATAATCGTCGCTGGACACCGTCACGCGGAGGCTGTGGCCGGCGCTCAACCGGTAGTGCGTCGGCCAGGTGCGGATCTCCAGGTCATACGTCTTGCCCGGCCGGACAGGGACGGCGCGTTCGTGTCCGAACCGGTGGCTCGCCTTCAGCCAGCCCTGGGTGACGCGGACGGCCGTACCGTCGGGGGCGACGTCCTCGACCACGACCGCGATGTTGCCGTCGGTGGCGCTGAAGGCGGCGCGCACCTTCGCGGCCACGTCGCCGGCCAGGACGGTGTCCTGCTGATAGGGCCGCGTCTGGAAGGTGAGCCGCTCGTCCGGCGTCGCGGGGGTCGTCTCGGTGTTGACGGTGAAGGCGAGGGTGGCCGGCTTGGTCGATCCGGTCGTCAGAGCGCCGTCGGCGCTCAGGCCGAGCCGGGTCTGCCGGGTGCCGGGAGGGGGCCAGGTGGCGAACTGCTGCCAGCCGGTGCCCGGCACCTGATAGGAGGTCACCTTGGCGGCGGGCAGCGGCGCGTCGGCGCGGCCGGCCAGCCAGTGGTCCCACCAGGCGAGATAGGCGCCGTTGCCGATGTCGGCGGGCTGGCCTGACGGCCAGCCGTGCTGCCAGGGGCCGGCGATCAGCCAGGCGTTCTTCGGGCGGGCCTGGAAGTTCGCCACCATGGCAGCCCGGTATCGGTCGTACCAGCCGGCGATCTCCAGGACCGGGACGTCCAGATTCTTCCAGCGGGCCTTGACGCTGCGCTCTCGCCAGTAGTCGTCATAGAGCGGGTGCTCGGCGTAGGTCACCAGAGTGTCGGGCGCGACGGCGCGCTGCCAGTCCCGGATCCTGGCCGAGTAGATGCCGCCCCGGTAGATGGTGTTCTCGTACCAGTCGCTGATTCCGTCGACGGGGATGATCGCGGCCAGGTGGGGCGGCTTGTTCACCGCGACCAGGAGGGAGGAGTGGCCGCCGTAGCTGACGCCGGTCTGCCCGATCTTGCCGGTGGACCAGGGCTGGGCCGCCAGCCACTCGATGAGGTCGTAGTTGTCGCGTTGTTCCTGCGCGCTGAACGGGTCGAGGCGCCCGGGTGAGGCGCCCGTGCCGCGGGCGTTGCACACGGCGGCGGCATAGCCGCGGGTGACGAAGAAGGCCGCCGCCTGACCCTGTGGCTGCAGTTGGTCGTAGGCGTTGTAGTCGTAGACGATGCCGGGGAAGCGGCCGTCGGCGGGCTTGCCGTCGGGGCCGGCGGGCCGGTGCAGGTCGCAGGCCAGGTGGCTGCCGTCGCGCAGGGGCACCGAGACCCGCTCGGTCTGCACGCCGTACGCGGCGGCCCGATCGTAGGAGAAGAAGCGATCCGGGGGCAGCACAGTGTCGGCGTGTGCGGGGGTGGGCGCTGCCAAAAGGGCGGACAGGGTGGACAGGGCGGCGGCGATTCTGCCGTACTTCATGAGGGGGGTGCTCCTCGCGCGGTCAGAGGGAGATGGCGCCGGTCAGGAGCGCGGCCACGGTCATGACCAGGGTGGTGGCGAACGCCCAGCCGAAGATGAAGCGCTGGTGCTGGCCGAGTTGTACGCCGCTCATGCCGACGAGGATGAACGTCGCGGCGGTGAGCGGGCTGAGCGGGAAGCCGGTGGTCATCTGGCCGAGGATGGCGGCCCTGGCGACCTCGGCGGACTCGATCCCGAAGCCGCCGGCGGTCTGGGCCAGCACGGGCAGCACGCCGAAGTAGTAGGCGTCGGGGGTGAAGACCAGGCTGAGCGGCATGCCGGTGATCGCGACCAGCACCGGCAGGTGGCCGCCGAAGGAGTCGGGGATGATGTTGACGAACGCGGTCGCCATCTCGTTGATCATCTTGGTCCCGGTGAGGATTCCGGTGAAGACCCCAGCGGCGAAGATCATCGTGGTGACCAGGACGACGCTCTTGGCGTGCTTGTCGAGCAGTTCCTGCTGCTTCTCCCAGGAGGGGTGGTTGACCAGCGCGGCGATGGCGAACCCGACCACGAACAGCACCGGAAGCGGCATGACCTGAAGGATGAGCCCGACGAGCAGCGCGACGGTCAGCGCCAGGTTGAAGAGGGTCAGGGCAGGGTGCCGGCGCGGCGGGGCGAGGGGCGTCCCCGGCCCGTCTCCGGCGACGAACTCTGCCGCGCGCTCCGACGAGGACTCCCGCGAGGGTTCCGGTGCGGGCTCGGGCAGGGAGACCGTGCCGAGGCGACGGCGTTCGCGCAGGCCGATCAGGTACGACGCCACCAGCACCCAGACGATGCCGATGACCATCGCGGGCAGAACCGGGGTGAACACCTGCGAGCTGTCCAGCTTCAGCACCGCCATCGCCCGCGCGGTGGGTCCGCCCCAGGGGATCATGTTCATCACGCCCGCGCCCAGGCAGACGACGCCGGTGAGCACCAGCGGGCTCATCCGCAGCCGTTTGTAGACGGGCAGCAGAGCGGAGACGGTGATGAGGAAGGTCGAGGCGCCGTCGCCGTCCAGCGCCACGCACATCGTGATCACGGCCGTGCCGACGGCGATCCGCAGCGGGTCGTCCTTGGCCAGGCGCAGGATGCCGCGGATCAGCGGGTCGAACAGCCCCGTGTCGATCATCAAGCTGAAGTACAGGACCGCGAAAGCGATCATGATGCCGGTGGGCGCCACCTTGCCCAGCCCGGCGAGGATCATCGGGCCCATCTCGGCGCCGAAACCGCCGGCGAGTGCCGTCAACACCGGGACCAGCACCAACGCGGTGAGGACCGACACGCGCCTGGTCATGGTGAGCACCAGGAACAGGCCGATGGTGAGAAAGCCGAGGAGCGCGATCATCGAGGTCCTTTCGGAGGGTTACGGAGAAGTTTCCGAGCGCTGACCTTTCACGTCCACCATCAAAAGTGGATTTATCCATGCGGTATGTGCATAGGTTGGCCTCATGGACGCTACTCTCCGGCAACTCGCCGCCTATGTCGCCGTGGCCCGGGCGGCGAGCTTCACCGCCGCGGCCGCGCACCTGCACGTCTCGCAGTCGACGTTGAGCCGCGCGGTCGCCGACCTGGAGCGGGTGCTCGACGCCCGTCTGCTGGAGCGCGACACCCGCAACGTCCAGCTCACCGCGGCCGGCCTGGAGACCCTGCGGGTGGCCGAGCAGATCGTCGGCGCCCACGAGTCGGGAATGAAGGAGCTGCGGCGCTACCTGCTCGGCGAGTCGGGCGTGGTGGCCGTGGCCACGCTGCCCTCGGTCGCGGCGGTGCTGCTGCCGCGCATGATCTCCGCCTTCCGGCGGCAGCGGCCGCAGGTGGCGGTGCGCATCATGGACGGGCTCGAACGGGCCGTGCTCGGCAGGGTGCTGTCGGGTGACGCCGACTTCGCGATCACCACGGTGGGCGCGTCGCCGGATCGGCTCGAGCATCGTCCGCTGATCCGCGACCAGTTTCACGCCGTACTGCCCGAGGGGCACCCGCTCGCCGAGGGTGACGAGGTCACCTGGGAGGAGCTGGCCGCCGAGCCGTTCTTGGCCGTCGGGCCGCAGTCCAGTGTGCGCAGGCTCACCGACGCGGCGTTCGCCCAGGCGGGCGCCGCGGTGACGCCCGCGGCGGAGGCGAGCAACGTGGCGACGGTGGGCGGCCTGGTCGCCGCCGGCCTCGGGGTGTCGGCGATGCCCGCTCTGGTGCTGCCCCTCCTGGGTCCGGGGCACGTCGTGCACCGCCGGTTGACCGGCCCCGTGGTGGAGCGGCGGCTGGATGTCGTGGTCCGGGCGCGGCGAACCCTGCCGCTCGCGGCGGCCGCGTTCCTGGACGTGCTCGAAGAGTTCCGTACGGAGCTGCCGCCGGGCGTCTCCTGGATGGGTTAATGCGTAAATAGCATGAATTTATCGGCTTCTTGTGCTGGACCCGCATTTCTCGCCTTGGGCAGGATGGCAGCACCGGACAGTGCGAAGGAGCTCATGCGTGGCGACCGAACAGGCGACGGAACAGGCGAGCGGACAGGCGACCGAACAGCAGCATGGCCAGGGGCAGTTGTGTGGTCTGAAAGTGGTGGAGTTCGCCCATGTGGTCGCCGGGCCGCTGGCCGGGTCCATGCTCGCCGACCAGGGCGCCGACGTGATCCACGTCGAACCCCCCGGTGTCGGTGACGCCGCCCGCGCCATGGGCCCCACGCGCGATGGCGTACCGCTGTGGTTCAAGGTCGCCGGCCGGAACAAGCGCTCCGTCACCCTGGACCTGCACGACCCCGACGGCCGGCAGGTGGCGCACCGGCTCGTGGCCTGGGCCGACGTGGTGATCGTCACGCTGCGCCCCGGCCGGCTGCGGGCCTGGGAGCTGGACTGGGAGGCCGTGCACCGGATCAACCCCAAGGCCGTCCTGCTGCAGATCTCCGGGTTCGGCGCGACGTCCTCGCGGGCCGACGCGCCGGGCTTCGGCAAGGTCGGCGAGGCCAGGAGCGGGGTGGTGCACCTGACCGGCTTCCCCGACGGGCCGCCCGTGCACACCGGGTTCTCCCACGGCGACGCCGTGACCGGGCTGATGGGCGCGTACGCCGTGCTCGCCGCCCTGCACCGGCGGGCCAACGACCCCGCCTTCGACGGCGAGTGGATCGACCTGGCCCTGTTCGAGCCGCTGTTCCGGCTGGTCGAGTGGCAGGTCATCACGCATGACCAGCTCGGTGTCGTACCCGGCAGGTCCGGTAACCAGCTGGCCGTCGCACCGGCCGCGGTCATCAACACCTACCTGTCCGGAGACGGCGACTGGATCACCGTGACCTCCGCGACCCTCCGCTCGGTCCTGAACGTCGTCCGTCTCCTGGGTCTGCCCGAGGAGGAGTACGACACGACGCAGCGGCAACTCGCCGGCCGGGAACGGCTGGACCAGGGACTGCGCGAATGGGTGGCCGCGCGCGGGACCGCCGAGTGCCTGGAGGCGTTCGCGGAGGCCGAGGTGGTCGCCTCTCGCGTCTTCACCGCCGAGGACATCGCCGGTGATCCCGTGTACGCCGAACGCGGCGACATCATCACCGTCGACGACCCCGACCTCGGGCCGGTCCGCATGCAGGCCGCCCTCCCGCACTTCCACCAGAAACCCGGACACGTCTGGCGAACCGGACCCGCGCTCGGGCAGGACAACGCCCTCGTCTACCGGCAATGGCTCGGGCTCGGCGCCGACCAGCTCGCGGATCTGGAGAAGCGCGGTGTCATCTGACCGGCCACCGCTGCGCTGCCTGCTCTTCGTCCCCGGCACCCGTACCGAATGGCTGGCCAAGGCGGCGGCCGCCGGAGCCGACGCGGCCATCCTCGACCTGGAGGACGCCGTCCCGCAGGCCGGCAAGGCCGCCGCTCGCGCGCGCGTGGCCGAGGCCGTCGCCGGCGCGACGGGTGACATGGCGCTCTTCGTCCGGATCAATCCCCTCGACGGCTGGGCGTCCGCCGAGGACCTGCGCGCCATCACGCACGCCCGCCTGGCCGGGGTGGTCCTGCCCAAGGTCGCCGACGAAGGGGACGTACGCCTGGCCGACCGGCTGCTGAGCTGGTGCGAGCGCGAACACGGCCTGCCCGAGGGCCACATCGCCCTCGTGCCGCTGCTGGAGAGCGCCGCCGCGCTGCGTACGGCGTACGACATCGGCCGGGCCGCGCCCCGCGTCGCCTACCTGGGCGCGGTCACCGGCAAGGGGGGCGACGTCGAGCGGGCGGTCGGCTACCGCTGGAGCCCTGAGGGCACCGAGACGCTGGCGCTGCGCGCCCGTGTCCTGCTGGACGTGCGGGCGGCGGGCGCGCCCTGCCCGATCGCGGGCCTCTGGACGAACATCGCCGACCTCGACGGACTGCGGGCCTTCGCCGAGCAGAACCGCTCCCTGGGGTACGAGGGCATGATGGCGATCCACCCCGCCCACGTCCCCGTGATCAACGAGGTCTTCTCGCCCACCCCGGAGGAGCTCGCCCGCTACGCGCGGATGATCGCCGCCGTGGAGGAGGCACAGGGACACGGCGCCGGGGCGATCACCTTCGAGGGGGAAATGGTGGACGAGGCCATGGCCATTCGGGCGCGAGTTGTCCTTGATACATACGGAAAGAATCCAGAAACTTTCGGAACTTCTCAGCGACTGTAGGGGGCGGTGCTCCCTCGCACCACGAGTTCGGTGGCGAGCTCGATCCGGTTCTGCGGCACCGGCTCGCCGTGCGTGAGCGCCACCAGCATCCTGGTGGCCGCGGCGGCCATCTCGGTGAGCGGCTGGCGGATCGTGGTCAGCGGCGGGATGGCCCACCGCATCGGCGGCAGGTCGTCGAAGCCGATCACGCTCAGGTCGTCGGGGATGCGTAGCCCCCGCTCGTAGGCCGCCCCGTAGACGCCCGTGGCCTGCCCGTCGTTGCAGGCGAAGATCGCGGTGGGCGGATCGGGCAGCCGCAGCAGCCGATGGGCCATGGCCAGGCCGCCCTCGATCAGGAAGTCGCCCGCGCAGATCAGGTCCGGGTCGACGGGCACGCCGGCCATGTCCAGCGCCGCGCGGTAGCCGTCGAGGCGGGCCCGGCTGGACAGCGCGTAGTCGGGGCCGGTGATGATGCCGATCCGCCGGTGGCCGAGCTGCAGCAGGTGGCGGGTCGCCGAAAGGCCGCCGTTCCAGTTGCCGGCGCCCACCGAGGGCACCTGGTGGCCGGGCTCGCCGCTCGGATCCAGCAGGACCAGCGGGATGTCACGGCTGGCCAGCTGGTGGCACTGGGTGTCGGTCAGGCTGCTGAACACCGCGATGACACCGGACGGTCGGCGTCTCATCACGCCCTCGATCCAGCTCCGGCCCGGTACGTGGTGGTGCCGCAGCTGGGAGAGCACCAGGGCCAGGTCGTGCTCCTGCGCCACCCGCTCGACGCCCTTGATGATCTCTATCGGGTAGTCGCCCTCCAGCGCGTGGAAGACCAGCTCCACCAGGGCGGCGGGGCTGTCGCGCCGCCGCTGCCGCCGGTAGCCGTGCTCGCGGATGAGTCCCTCGACCAGGGCCCGGGTCTCGGGCGCGACCTCGGAACGGCCGTTCACCACTTTGGAGACCGTGGCCGTGGACACTCCGGCCAGCTCGGCGAGCTGTGCGATGGTCAGCGGCTGGTTGGGCGCGGTGCCAGCTGCGGGGCCGGATGCGGGCGGCTCCTGGGTCGCGGTCATGGGCGCAGTCTAACGCCACGCTTTCAGGCTCCTGTCCGACTGTTTCGGCAATCTTGCGACCAGATTATTGACGGGTTTCGCGTGAAGTGCCTAAAGTCCCCGATTAACGATCGGCCCAAGTTACGAAAATTTTAGGCGCAGCGACGAACTCCACTCCCATGGGCGCGCCGCCGTCAGTCCGTACCAACTCTTCAGCACCGACCCCCAGGGGAAGAGATCGCCATGAAGCTCCGTATCGCAACATCGGCCGTGCTCGCCATGGCCCTCGCCCTGACCGCGGCCGCCTGTGGTGGCGGCGGTTCTCCGTCGCAACCGACGGGTGACGGCAAGTCGTTCGAGTTCTGGTCGTTCTCCGGGATCAACCAGAAAGCCGACGTCGAGGTCTACCAGAAACAGAACCCGGGCATCCAGGTGAAGCTGACCGAAGTGGGCGGCTCGGTGGAGACGGCGCAGGCGCTGACCACGGCGCTGGCCGGCGGCAAGGTGCCCGACTTGGTGCTGATCCAGGGCGATGATCTGCCCAAGTTCGTGCAGCAGCCGCAGAACTTCTATGACCTGCGGCAACTGGGCGCCGACAAGATCAAGGGCGACTATCTGGACTGGGTGATGAGCCAGAGCACCGCCAAGGGCGGCGAGATCATCGGCATCCCGACGGACGTGGGCGGTATGGCCGTCGCCTACCGGACGGACCTGTTCAAGGCCGCAGGGCTGCCGACCGACCGTGAGGAGGTGGGCAAGCTCTGGCCCACCTGGGACGCCTTCATCGAGACCGGCAAGAAGTACACCGCGGCGACCAAGAAGGCGTTCGTCGACAACGCCGGGACCAGCGTGTTCCACCAGGCGGTCAACCAGGGGCCGCAGAAGTACTACGACCCGTCGGGCAACGTCGTCTACAGCACCAGCCCGCAGGTCAAGACGGCTTTCGACCTGGCTCTCAAGGCGGTGCAGGCGGGCATCACCGCCAAGCAGAGCTCCTTCTCCGATGGATGGAGCGCCGGCATTGGCAAGGACCAGTTCGCGGTGATCTCCGCGCCGTCCTGGTTGCTGGAACAGATCCGGAACAACGCGCCCGGTACGAAGGGCAAGTGGGACATCGCCACTATCCCCGGAGGCGCGGGCAACTGGGGCGGCAGCTACCTGGCCATCCCCAAGGGCGCCAAGAACCCCAAGGCCGCCTGGGACTACATCTCCAAGACCCAGTCCCCGCAGGGCCAGCTGGCGCACTTCGTCGTCACCGGCGCGCTGCCCACCACCCCCTCGGTCTACAAGGACCCCAAGCTCACCGCCCTGAAGGACCCGTTCTTCTCCGACGCCCCGACCGGGACGATCTACACCAACTCGCTGCTCGGGCTCAAGCCCTTCTACATCGGGCCGGACAGCTCCGCCATCGGCCAGGAGCTCCTGAACGCGATCACCAACGTCGAGCAGGGCAAGGGCGATCCGGCCAAGGCGTGGGACGCGGCGCTGGCCAACATCAAGACCGCCATCGGCAAGTAGGACGAGCGTGACGACGACCCTCAGCCCCCGGCGGGCGCAAGCGGCGCCCGCCGGGACGACCTCGGTGCGGCAGAGCATCACCGAACGCATCGCGCCGTACGCCTACATCGCGCCGTTCTTCCTGATCTTCGCGGTGTTCGGGCTGGTGCCGCTGCTCTTCACCTTCTACGTGGCGTTGTTCGACTGGAACCCCATCGGCGAGCACGTCTTCATCGGCTTGGACAACTTCACCCGCCTGTTCGCCGACACGCGGTTCTGGGACGCGGCCTGGAACACGATCAGCATCTGGCTGCTGTCCACCGTGCCGCAGTTGCTGCTGGCGCTGGGCCTGGCGCACCTGCTCAACCACGCCCGGCTCCGGCTGGCGGTGTTCTTCCGGATGTCGATGCTGGTGCCGTACATCACCTCGGTGGCCGCCACCACGATCGTCTTCTCCCAGATGTTCGACCGTGACTACGGTCTGCTCAATTGGCTGCTCGGGTTCACCGGTGTGGAGCCGATCGACTTCAAGCAGTCGGTGCTGGGCAGCCACGTGCTGATCGCGGTCATGGTGACCTGGCGCTGGTTCGGCTACACCACGCTGCTCTACCTGGCCTCCCTCCAGGCGATCCCGCGTGCGATCTACGAGGCGGCGGCCGTGGACGGCGCGGGCGGGTGGAAGCAGTTCCGCCACATCTCGATCCCGTCGCTGCGGCCGGTCATCGTGTTCACGATCGTGACCTCGACGATCGGCGGCCTGCAGATCTTCACCGAGCCGCTGCTCGTCTCCCGCCTCTCGCCGCTCACCTGCGGGCCGGTCCGGCAATGCCAGACGCTGACGCTGTTCCTGTACGAGCAGGGCTTCGGCCAGTTCCAGTTCGGCTACGGCGCGGCCATCGGCGTGGCGCTGTTCGTGCTGGTGGTCGGGCTCGCGACGGTCAACTACGTTCTGTCCACCCGCATCCGTCCGGAGCGATGATGACCAAGACGATCCGGCGCTCGGGTGAGCGCGTCCGCTGGTGGACCTACCTCCTGCTGGGACTGGCCGTGTTCGCCTGCCTGTTCCCGCTGTACTGGATGTTCGTGGTGGCCACGACCGACACGGCGACCGCCACGCGGCTGCCGCCCGAGATCGCGCCCGGCGGCAACTTCTTCCATCTGGCCGGGCTGGTGTTCACGACGGTGCCGTTCGTCCGCTCGATCGTCAACAGCCTCATCGTGGCCGGTACGATCGCGGTCGGGCATGCCGTGCTGTGCTCGCTGGCCGGGTTCGCCTTCGCCAAGCTGCGCTTCCCCGGCCGCAACGTGCTGTTCCTGATCGTCGTGCTCACCATGACGGTACCGACACAGCTCGCCGTCATCCCGCAGTACATGATCATCTCTTCGCTGAACTGGGTGGACACGCTCCAGGCGCTCATCGTGCCCGGCCTGGCCAGCGCGTTCGGGATCTTCTGGATGCGCCAGCATCTGTCCACCACGATCAGCGACGAGATCCTCCAGGCCGCGCGCATCGACGGCGCCACCACCTGGCAGATCTTCTGGCGCATCGCGTTCCCGCTGGTGCGGCCGGCCGCGTTCGTGCTCGGCCTGCTCGGCTTCGTCACCGCCTGGAACGATTTCCTGTGGCCGTTCATCGTGCTGAAGTCACCGGAGATGTACACCGCGCAGATCGCCATCAAGGCACTGCAGAACAGTTACTCCATCGACCTGGGCCTCGCCATGTCGGGCTCGTTCCTGGCCACCGTCCCGCTGCTGGTGCTGTTCGTCTTCGTGGGCCGGCGCATGGTGGCCGGGATCATGGACGGCGCCTTCAAGGGCTGATCTCTTCTCTTTGAAAGGAACCGCTCAACGTGCGGATGTACGACAACCCGGTGATCGGCGGGTTCCATCCGGATCCCAGCGTCTGCCGGGTCGGCGAGGACTACTACCTCGTCTGTTCCAGCTTCGAGTACGTCCCCGGCGTCCCGATCTTCCACAGCCGCGACCTGGTGCACTGGCGGCAGGTGGGCAACGTGCTCGACCGGCCGTCACAGCTGGAGCTGCCCCCGGAGGTGCCCGCCTCGGGCGGGATCTACGCGCCGACGATCCGCCACCACGACGGCCGGTTCTACCTGATCACGACGAACGTGAGCGGCCGGGGCAACTTCATCGTCACCGCCGAGCGCCCCGAAGGCCCGTGGTCGGACCCCGTCTGGATCGACCTGCCGGGCATCGACCCCGACCTGGCCTGGGACGAGGACGGCTCCTGCTGGTGCGCCTTCTCCGGTACGCAGATCGCGCGCATCGACCCGGTGGCGGGCAAGGTGCTGGAGGGCCCGTATCACGCCTGGTCAGGCGTCGGCATGAAATATCCGGAAGGGCCGCACCTCTACCAGGTGGGCGACTGGTGGTACCTGCTGATGTCCG
This sequence comes from Nonomuraea sp. NPDC050022, assembly GCF_044460705.1. Lineage (NCBI taxonomy): Bacteria > Bacillati > Actinomycetota > Actinomycetes > Streptosporangiales > Streptosporangiaceae > Nonomuraea > Nonomuraea sp. NPDC050022. Next base: position 579,444 of record NZ_JBITKE010000008.1, on the reverse strand, counting down.
AGGGCGGCACCGAGCGCGGCCACAGCGTCTCGATCGCCCGCGCCCGCTCGCCGCGCGGCCCGTTCGAGGCGGGCCCGGCCAACCCGATCCTGTCGCACCGCGGCACCGACCGGCCGATCCAGAGCACCGGCCACGCCGACCTGGTGGAGGCGGCCGACGGCAGCTGGTGGATGGTCCTGCTCGGCACCCGCCCGCGCGGCTACACGCCGGAGTTCCAGGTCCTCGGCCGAGAGACGTTCCTCACCCCGGTGGAATGGGTGGACGGCTGGCCCGTCGTCGGCCCGGTCCTCGAACGCCATCCGGCGCCCGCCGCCTGGCATCCCCTGCCTGAAACGCCGCCGCGCGACGACTTCGACGCCGACGCGCTGGCGCCGTACTGGATCTCACCGCGCAGCCGCCCGGACGGTTCCTGGTCGCTGACCGAGCGCCCCGGCCGGCTCACCCTGCACGCCACCGGCACCACGACGGACCGCCCGGGATGCACCTTCGTCGGCCGCCGCCAGCAGCACCATGACTGCCGCGTCGCCGCCCTCCTGGAGCCGGGGTCGGCCACGGCCGGGCTGTCCGTGCGCCTGGACGAGGCCCACCACTACGACCTGGAGGTAGGCGAGGGGCGGGCGCGCCTGATCGCGCGGATCGGGCCGGTGCGCCAGTGCGTGGCGGACCAGCCCGTACCTCCGGGGCCGGTCACCCTCGCCATCTCCTTCCGTACGCGCGACCTCCTGCCACCGTCCGTGACCGCGTCCGCGTCTGCATCCGTGTCCGCGCCTGCGTCCGCTTCGGTGGACGCGGGCGTCGGCGAGCCGGTTGGCGTCGGCGCCCGCGGCCCGGACACCATCGCCTTCTCCGCTGGCGGCGTTCTCCTGGCCGAACTGGACGGCCGCTACCTGTCCACGGAGGTGGCGACCGGCTTCACGGGGCGGGTCATCGGCATGTACGTCACGGACGGCAGCGCGAGCTTCGACTGGTTCGACTACCAGGCCGGCGATCGCATCAAGGCTTGAACAGCAGCCGGTTCGGCGTGGAGAGCGGGTTGCCATTGACCGCGAGCTGGGTGGCCCACTGGATGATCAAGGCGTTGACCACGCTGGACGACATCTCGCCGTACCGGTCCTTGATGAGGGCGGCCACCCCGGCCACCGTGGGGGCCGCCATCGACGTGCCGCTCAGAACGCTCGGGTAGATCCCGGCCAGCGGGACGGACGGGATGCCCACCCCTGGTGCGTAGAGGTCGACGCAGGGTCCGAAGTTGCTGAACCAGGCCTTGGTGTCGTTGATGTCCGAGGCGGCCACGGTCAGCGTGTTCGGGGCGCTCGCCGGTGATCTGGTGCACGCGTCGACGTTCTCGTTGCCGGCGGCGACCGAGACGAAGACGCCGGAGTCGGCCAGGGTGGTCACCGCCGTGTTGAGCGCCACGGACTGGGGGCCGCCCAGCGAAAGATTGGCCACGGCCGGGTGGATGGCGTGGGCGGTCACCCAGTCGATGCCGGCGATGATCGCTGAGGTCGACGTGTCACCGCTGCACTCGGGGAACACCTTGACCCCGCGCAGTCGCACCAGCTTCGCCACCCCCCAGGACTGGCTGCCCACCGTGCCGGACACGTGCGTGCCGTGGCCCTGGCAGTCGACTCCGTCGCCGCCGAAAGCGTCGAACACGTTGATGGCGCGGTCGCCGAACTCGCCCTGGTCGGTCTGGATACCGGTGTCGATCACATAGGCGCGAACCGACGCGCCGGTGTATCGGAATATGTACCGATTATTCAAGCCAAATCGCTGGTCGATGCGGTCGAGGTTCCACGGTGGGCTGAACTGCTGGTACCAAGGGAGTTCGGCCTCGGTGCTCGGCGCGGGGTCCAGCTTGACGGGCTTGTCCGCCTCGATCGCTATGACGTCCGGGTTGCCGCGGAGCAGGGCGATCTCTTCCGGGGTCAACGTGGCGGAGAAGCCGTTGACGGCGTGGTGATAGATATGATTCGGCGAGATATACGCCGGTATTTCGGCGCCTTCTTTCAGTGTCACGATGTAGTTGGCGGACGAGGGGAGAGTGGCTCCGATGGCTTCGCCGTCGGTGGCCCGCGCCGGCTGGAAGGCGACCGCCGGCGCGAGGGCCAGGAGCATGCCTGATATGCCCGATGCTAGATACTTTCTCACCAAGGTGCCCTTTCGAGTGCATGGGCGATGATCTCCTTAGTGCCATTTCTCCAGTCGCGCATATAGCGATTCGCTCGCTTGAGTACGCGGAGTGAAAAGTGATTTATCGGTGGGGCGTTTTACGGGGGATTGGGCTGGTGCTGAGCGCGGTCTCCCGTCTCAGCGGGGACCGCGCTCAGGTTCGGTCGTCAGATGAAGGTCCGACCGGCTCCGGCGCCGGCGGTCACGATCGATTTTCGCCTACCGGTAAGTGATGTCCGAGCTGGAGTAGACGCAGTTGACGCCGTCGGCGCCGCTGCCGATCTTGGTGGGTTCGCCGCTGGTCACGCCCTTGTACTTCTCGCAGATCACGATCTTCTTGCCGGAGTCGCCGACGATCGTGATGCCGGAGAACCTGGCGGTGTCGCCGTAGTTGGTGTTGATGCCGGCCAGCGTCTTGCCCGAGTACGTGGCGGTGACGTTGGAGATGACGACATGGCGCGCGTACTGCTTGGAGCAGTTTCCGCAGGAGCGGTAGAGCTTGCCGAAGTTCGTCACCTGGAAGTTCCTGATGTACATGGTGCCGGGGCCGTTGTGCTGGAAGACCTTGTCGCTGGCCGCCTTGGCGCCGCCGCCGTCGATCGTCATCGTCTGGGACGACGAGGTGCCCTTGAAGGTGGCGGCGTCCTCGCCGACGTCCTCCCACCAGACGTTCTGGAGGGTGCAGGTGCCCGTGCAGTGGATGCCGTCGGCCGCGGGGGAGCCGAGGATGACGTTCTTCAGCACCGCGCCGTTGGCGAGCTTGAAGATCGGGCTCTGGCCCTCGTCCTGTCCGCCGCTGCCCAGGTCCCCGGTGCCGTAGTAGCGGATCATCTTGCCGTCGACCGTGCCGGACACGTTGATCGTCGCACCGACGGCCTGCTGGCCGCTCGGCGTCGGCCAGGCCGCGGCGGATGCCGACGGCCCGCTGGCGATGCCGCCGGCCAAGGCCAGTGCGGCGGCCACTATCGCCGCTATCCGGGCCGGGATCGTCTTTCTCACGATTGCCTCCCTGCGGATGCCTTCGCCTGTCGTACACGTATGTGAACGAAAGACAGGTGAGTGAATGACCGTCAATGTAGGAAAGCGCTTTCCAGTCGTCAACGCGAACGCGATCTCCGGCGTCCGGTGAGAAGGCGTCGTGGCTGGCCAGAGCATGACAAGGCCATTTGCTGGGAGTGAAACTTTCAGTTCTGCCGCTGTGGTTCCAGGAGGTCCGCCAGCGAGGACCTCATCGCCGCGACCAGGTCCCGTCGCGGGTTGATGAGCCACTGGAGTTGAAGTCCGTCCCACAGGGCCACCAGAGACTCGGCGATGCTCTCGGGGGCCCGGCTGTTGCAGACGCGGCCCGCGTCCTGGTCTCGGCGAATGGCGATCGCCAGCGTCTCGATCAATCTGTCGTACCTGTCACGAAACCACTCATGCGCCGGATGGTCCGCAGCCGACGACTCCGCGGCCATGAGGGCGAGCAGCCTCAGCATCTCGGGGCGTTCGAGGTTCCGGTGAACGTACTGCAGCACGGCGTACGCCACACCCTCCTCCCGGCAGTCCGCGGTGAAGGAGTCGGCGTGCGCGGAATCGGCGTTCTCGAGTACGGCCACGAGAAGCGCGCTCTTGCTGGGGAAGTGATGGACGACGCTGGTCAGGCTGAGGTCCAGCTGCTTCGCGATCTCCCGCAGCGACCCGCCTCGATAGCCGCGGGCGGAGAAGACGGAGGTCGCGGAGGCGACGATCTCGGCCTGGCGGCGCGCGCTCTTGGCGTAGGGGCCCCGCCGCGTGCCGGGTCGGCTCGCCGTCTCTTCGGTCATGCGATCAACCCTATGGGCCGTGCGTCCGTTGCAGGGGGAATTCGCCCAACGAAATTATGGCAACTGTTCGGTTTTTGGGATAACGTCTCGCTCACCCACACCACGACTTGCGGAGGAAGCGGTGGAGCTTCCCTCGGGTGGAGAGGACCGGGACCACAAATGTGCAGCTCAACCATTGCGAAGTCACTTGTCGGCGGCCTGGCCGTCGCACTGCTTCTGACCGGCTGTGGCCGGTCCGACGCCGGCCCGGCGCAGTCCGCGGCGGCCGCCCCGATTGACGCCAAGCCTGCCGACGGCGCCATCACCGTTTGGGCGATGGGAACGGAGGGCGAACTCCTGCCCAAGCTCGCCGCCGAGTTCAGCAAGGCGAACCCCGGCGCGAAAGTGCAGGTGACAGCGGTTCCCTGGCAGGACTACGCCAAGAAGGTGCAGACCGCCATCGCCTCAGGAGACACTCCGGACGCCACCATGGTGGGGGCGGTGGACCTGGCGGCGTTCGCGTCCACGGGCGGGCTGGAGAAGGTCCCGTCCAAGCTCGTCGACTACGACTCCTTCTACCGCGGCGCCGTCCAGAGCACCCTCTTCGAGGGCGCCGAGTACGGCGTCCCCTGGTATGTGGAAACGCGCTCCCTGTTCTACCGCAAGGACATGGCCAAGGCCGCCGGGGTTTCCGCCCCCAAGACCTGGGAGGAGTACGGCCCGTTCCTCCAGGCCCTGCAGAAGCAAGGCGCCAAGTGGGGGTTGTCCCTGCCTACCGGTGCCACGGCGACCTGGCAGGGTGTCGTGCCGTTCATGTGGCAGGCCGGCGCCCAGATCATGAGCGAGGACGGCACCAAGTTCGCCTTCGACACGCCGGAGGCGCTCAAGGGGCTCGAGTTCTACCGGTCCTTCATCAGCTCGAAGATCACCAGCCCGAACGGCCCGGTGAGCCTGGGCGAGATCGAGCCGCAGTTCGTCGCCGGGTCCACTGCCGCGCTCATCGCCGGCCCCTGGGAAGGGAGCCTGCTGAAATCCGCCGGAGGCGCGTCCTTCGTCGACGACAAGGTCGGCATCACCCCGCTCCCCTCCGGGCCGAAGTCCAACGCCAGCTACATCGGCGGCGGACAGTGGGCGGTGTTCAAGGACGCCAAGAACCGGGAGGGCGCCTGGAAGTTCATCCGGTGGATGGCCGCCCCTGACGCACAGAAAACCTGGTATGACCTGTCCGGAGACCTGCCCGCCGTCGAGTCGGCCTGGAACGAGGGCAAGCTCGCGACCGATGCGACGTTGGCCGTGTTCCGTACGCAGCTGAAGACGGCACAGCCCGGACCGACCACCACGACGTGGCGGCAGGTCACCGCGGTACTGGACGCCGAGTTCGAAAAGGTGGCCAAGGGCGTCTCCTCGCCGCAGGCGGCCTTGCAGGAGATCCAGAAAAAGGCGTCGGCGATCGGAACCGGGGCGTAGAGATGGCCTCTCTTGCCACCACGCGCTCCTCGTCGGGCCGGGCTGCCAAGCCACCGCAGACTATGTCTGGACATTCCCGGCGCACCCTGGTCGCGTGGGCCTTCTGCGCGCCCTTCATCGCACTCTTCGCCACCTTCGGCGTGTGGCCGGTGCTCTCCTCGTTGTCGATGAGCGTCACCGACATCACGAACCGGGACGTACGGGCACCCTTCAGTGTCAACTTCGTGGGCATTGAGAATTACACCAGCCTTTTCGGGGACCCGACCTTTCTCCGGGCAGCTCTTAATACGGTCTACTTCGTCGTCGCGGGAATCCCGCTGACGATGGTCATCGCCTTGGGTCTCGCCGTCGCGCTCAATTACGGGATCCAGCGGGCGAAGGGACTCTTCAGGGTTGCGTATTTCGCGCCCGTGGTGACCAGCATCGTGGCGATAGCGGTGGTGTGGAGATACCTCTACCAGGAGGACGGAATGATCAACTCCGCCCTCGCCGTCGTGGGAATCCACGGCCCGGACTGGTTGAACGACCCGAACTGGGCCATGCCCGCGCTCATCCTCATGGCGGTCTGGCGCCACTTCGGCATCCCCATGGTGATTTTCCTGGCCGGACTGCAGTCCATTCCCGAGGAACTGCGCGAGGCGGCCCACATTGACGGCGCCACCCGCTGGCGCACTTTCCGCAGTGTCACCCTGCCGCTGCTCAGACCGGTCACGCTGGTGGTCGCCGTGCTGCTGAGCATCGGTTATCTGCAGTTCTTCGAGGAGCCGTTCGTGATGACGAGTGGTGGCCCGCTGGACAGCACCACCTCGATCAGTTACTACGCCTTCGAGCAATTCGGCTTCGGCAACTACGGCACGGCCGCCGCCGCCTCGTACGTGCTGGTGGCCGCGATCGCGCTGCTCAGCCTCCTGCAGTTCCGTATCTTCCGAGCGAAGGCGTGATATGACCACTGCGAGCGCGAGCACCGGTGCGGCCACGTCCGGCATCGGCGTACGAATCCGGCCTGCCCGCATCATGCTCTACGGCGCCCTCGTCATCGGCCTGATCGCGACGCTGGCACCGTTCGCGTGGATGTTCCTGGGATCGGTCAAACCGACCGGGGAAATCGTCGCCTATCCGAGCTCCTGGCTTCCCCGCTCTCCGACGCTGGACAACTTCGAACTGCTGCTGTCGAAGCAGAATTTCGGCCTGTACTTCTTCAACAGCGCGCTGGTCGCCGCGGTGTGTGTCATGGGCAATCTGCTCTTCTGCTCCATGGCGGGGTACGCCTTCGCGAAGATGGAGTTCGCCGGAAAGCGGCTGCTGTTCGGCCTCGTCCTCACGATGCTGATCATCCCCGGAACCACGACTTTCGTGCCGCTCTTCGTCCTCGTCAGCAACATGGGACTGAGCAATTCCTATCTGGGATTGATTCTGCCCTTCCTCGTGACGCCGCTCGGCGTATTTCTCATGCGCCAGTTCATCCAGGACATTCCAGATTCGCTGGTCGAAGCGGCCCGGCTCGACGGTGCCGGGGAAACACGCATCTTTCTCCGGGTGATCGTCCCGCTCTGCCGGCCGGCGCTGGCGACACTGGCGATCCTGACCTTTCTCGCCCAGTGGAACAACTTCCTGTGGCCGCTGGTGATCGCGCAGACCGAAGATCATTACACGCTTCCCGTAGCGCTCGCCCTGTTCTCGGTGGGCGCCAACGGCACCAACTACGGGCTGCTGCTCGCCGGTGCGGTCACCGTCGTCACCCCGATCCTGGTGCTCTTTCTGTTCCTCCAAAGACAGTTCGTTCAGGGCATCGCCAACACCGGCATCAAATAACCACCGCGTGAATCACCGCGCGGAGAAAAGGAGCACCGACCATGCTTCGCCCGCAGGACGGCCCCACCCGCGAACGCCGCTGCCTGGCCGGCTTGTGGAGGTTCCGGCTGGACGCCGAGGGAGCAGGCCGCGCCGAAGGCTGGTGGCGCTCACCCCTCGCGGAAGCCGTGGACATCCCGGTACCGGCCAGCTACAACGACATCTATCCCGACGTAACAGTCCGGGACCACGTCGGCGACGCCTGGTACCAGACGAACGTATGGATACCGGCCCAGTGGACAGGACAGCGCATAGTCCTGCGGTTCGACGCCGCTACCCACCGCGCGACCGCCTGGGTCAATGACACCGAGGTCGTCACCCACGAAGGCGGCTACACCCCGTTCGAAGCCGATGTGACCGCACACCTGCGACCGGGAGCCGAGAACCGCGTCACCGTCGTGGTCAACAACGAACTGAGCTGGGCGACGATCCCGCCGGGCACCATCGAGGAACGTCCCGACGGCCGCCGGGTGCAGCGATACTTCCACGACTTCTTCAATTACGCGGGCCTGCACCGGCCGGTCTGGCTCTACACCACACCCCCGGAGCACATCAGCGACATCACCGTCACCACGGCCTTCGACGACACCACCGGCGTCATCGGCTACCGGGCGAACAGCACCGGGGAGACGGACTCGGTCCGCGTGTCGCTGCGCGACGCCTCGGGTGCCGAGGTGGCCGCCGCCACGGGTGCGGTCGGCACCCTGCGGGTGCCCGACGTACATCCTTGGGCACCTGGCGACGGCTACCTGTACGAACTCGAGGCCACGCTGCTCAGCGCGTCCGGGGAGGTCACCGACAGCTACCGCCAGCCGGTGGGCGTACGCACGGTGGAGGTACGCGGAAAGCAGTTCCTGATCAACGGAACCCCCTTCTACTTCAAGGGATTCGGCAAGCATGAGGACGCGGCGGTGCGCGGCAAAGGGCACGACGACGTGCTGATGGTGCATGACTTCGCGCTGATGGAGTGGACCGGCGCGAACTCCTTCCGCACCTCGCACTACCCGTACGCGGAGGAGGTTCTCGACTACGCCGACCGGCACGGCATCGTCGTCATCAACGAGACGGCGGCCGTCGGGCTCAACCGCAACATAGGCGGAGGCGTCTTCAGCTCCGGCGAACGGGTGCTCACCTTCTCCCCGGACGCGGTCAGTGACGAGACTCAGCGCGTCCACCTGCGGGCGCTCCAGGAGCTGGTGGCGCGCGACAAGAACCGTCCCAGCGTCGTGTTGTGGTCCGTGGCCAACGAACCCGACCACGTCCAACCCGAAGCGCGCGACTACTTCGCCCCACTGGCAGCGGAAACCCGCCGCCTCGACCCGACCCGGCCCGTGGCCTACGCCAACGCGCTGCTCGCGCCGCCGGACCAGTGCGTGGTCACCGACCTGTTCGACGTGGTCCTGCTCAACCGTTACTACGGCTGGTATTTCGGTACCGGCGATCTGGAAGCGGCCGAGACCGCGCTGGAGGCCGAACTGCGGCAGTGGGCGGCGCTGCACGACAAGCCCATCGTCATCACCGAGTACGGTGCCGACACCTACCCCGGCCTGCGCAGCGTCGTGCCCAACCCGTGGACCGAGGAGTATCAGGCGGAGCTGCTCGACGTGTATCACCGGGTCTTCGACCGGGTCGACGCGGTGGTGGGCGAGCAGGTGTGGAACTTCGCCGACTTCGCCACCACACCGGGCGTCTTTCGCGTCGACGGCAACAAGAAGGGTGTTTTCACGCGCGACCGCCGCCCCAAGACTGCCGCCTTCCACCTGCGCGCCCGCTGGCGCGAAGACGAGTGAGCCCGGCCCTAATAGTCGACGGCCTCAGGCGCCGGGCCGATTCGGCGGGCCAATTCCGCTTCGTCATACCGCACGTCTATGCCGTGCTGTTTCATCACCGAGACGAGCTTCTTCAGCGAAATGTGAATATCGGTGTGGCCGACCTCCTGCCACCCCACGTTCGACCCGTTGTCCGAATCCGCGGGCATCATCATGATGGGAACCTTGGCCCATCCTATTTCCGAGCACATGATCGCACCTCCGTCCGAGGTGGAGCCGCATACGTACCTCTTGAATCAACTACCACCGGTTGAAGCTGGTGGTTTGCTCTCGCGGTCCCGTCTGGCTGAAGGGAGGCCGGTAGCGTGTGGCTGGTTGATGGCAGCCCAGCCCGCTACGCCGCGTGCGGCGATGTTGCGGGCTGCGATGTGGTCGGCGTGCCCAGCGAGGCCGCACCTTTGGCAGACGAACCGGCCCCGCGCCGGCCGATTCGCCCTGGACACGCACCCGCACTCCGGACACGCCTGCGAGGTGTGGGCGGGGTCGACCAGGACGAAGGCGATCCCGGCTCGGGCGGCCTTGTAGCGGGTGAAGGTGATCTGCTGGGCGAAGGCCCAGTTGTGCAGGGTGCGCCGCTGGAACCGATGAGCCCTTACCCGCCCGCGGATGCCCTGCAGATCCTCCAGGGCGACCCCGCGGCCGGTGCGTTCGGCTTCGCGCACCACGAACGTGCTGATCTGGTGGTTGAGATCGGTCACCATCCGATGCTCACGCCCCGACAGACGGCGCAGCACCCGCCGCGCCGCAGACGTGCCCTTCTTCTGCAACCGGCGGCGTTGGCGGTGCCGTCGCTCCCGCAGCGTGCGGACGTGGCCGTTGCCGCCGACCGGCCCCGGCAGGGCGGGGCCGGGCAGCACCGCGCCATCGGAGGTGACCGCCAGGTTCGCCACCCCTTGATCCACCCCGACGAAGCCGCCAACCGGCTCACGCGCCACCGGCTTCGGCAGGGTGAGGGCGACCTGCAGCAACCACACCCCGTGCCGACAGACCAGGTCGGCCTCCCCCATCGGCAGCGTGTCGATGGCTTTGAGGTCGTCTGGTCGGCCGGTGTAGGGGACGGTGACGCGCCCGGTGGGAGTCCACAGCGACACGGTCCGGGCATCACGATTCCAGCTCATCAGCCGGGCGTCGTACGGGACGGCGCCGTGCGGGCGGAAGATGTGGGCGCGTTTCTTGCTGGAACGCCGGTTGGCGTAGGCGCCGGCGACCCGGGCGATGGCCCGCACGGCCGCTTGCGCGCCCAGCCCGGCCACCTGCGCCCGCACCTCGTAGTAGGCCAGCCGGTGCAACTCCACCACGGTGAAGGTGCGGTGCTGCCAGGCCAGGCGGGAGACGACGGTCGCCGCCTGATTGCACACCAGCACCGCCGCAGCCAGGGCGTCGGCTTGGGCCGGTGCGGGCGTGAGCCGCAGTTGCACGGTCGTGGGGCAGGCCGTGTCGTTTGGTGGTGGAGCGGCGGATTGCCATCGTGCACCTCCTGTCACAGCGTCCTCACCCACCGCACATATTACCGAACGTGACTGAGCCTTTCCATGCTGTTTTCGGTCTCCGCGCCACCATTCAGATTAAGTCGCCAGGCATGCTGAGCCTCCGAAGTGTGTCGACGTGGCGGAGCGCCACGTCGGTGGCATGCTCCGGCGTACCCGGACGCCGGCCTCGGCCATACGATCGCCGCGGTCAAGTTGGTCAAGATCACATGGGGCCAGGCCCATGGACCGCCCTCACGACCCCTACGCCGTCGTCGCGAAAATTCAGATGCCCGCCACGAACCAGTGCTCTACTGTCCGGGAAATGAATCTTCGCGATGAGCGGCAGGGCGACAGAGAACCAGTGCGGACGGTGCATCTGCGGGCGTTCGGCGACCATGGAGCCGTCGTGACCGATCTCGTGGATACCCTGCGCGGCGCGATCACACCTGACACGGGCATCTCGCTGGTGGCCGAGGACGCCGGAAGGGTCATCGGCCACATCATGTTCACCTCGAGCCTGCTCGACGCGCCACGGCGACTGGTCGAGGTGCAGGTCCTCAGCCCTTTGGCCGTGGCGCCCGAATATCAACGGCAAGGCGTCGGATCGGCCCTGGTCCAGCGCGGCCTGGAGGTGCTCGCCGAACGCTCTGTCCCCCTCGTCTTCCTCGAAGGCGACCCGGGCTATTACCATCGCTTCGGCTTCCAGCCGGGGAGTGTCCATGGCTTTCGTAAACCGTCCCTGCGCATTCCCGACGCGGCCTTCCAGGTGATCCGGTTTCCCGCATACGAGCCATGGATGACCGGGACGTTGGTCTACTCGCAGCCATTCTGGCAGCACGATGCCGTTGGTCTCCGTGACCCTGACAACTAGGTTCAGCCCCCGGCGTCTGGGCACGGTATCGGCAGCCTGTCAGGGTGGGCAGAGGGTCGTGAGGCGGCGCAGGTGGAGGGCGTACGCCTGGGAGTCTCCGTCGGCGATCGCTTGACGCAACGCCAATGCCTCGTCCGTCATCACCGGGTGGGTCGAGCGGTCGGCCGCGTCCAGGAACGCGAGAAAGGTGGCCCGCGACTCTTCGTGGCTCAGCGCGCCCGTGCCTCTGCCGGTTGGCAGGCGGTGGAGCAGGTCGCAGGCTTCCAGGGCGGCTGGATCCAGACGCAGAGTGGTGGGCGGTGGTTCGGGGGGAATCCGTACGGCTTCTGGGATCCACAACACGGTCAGTGCGGCGACGGCGATGGCCATGGGGACGATGAGTGAGATGCCCGCGGCGGGAGCGGTGGGGGAGGGGCGCCTGGATACGACGGATGCGACTCCGGTCAACCAAGCGGAGACCAGTGCGGCGGCCAGGGCAGTGAGAGAGCCGACGACCGTCACCTGTCCGAGCGGGAGGCGTACCGCGGACAATGACACGTCCCACGCGCAGGGGCCGGGTCTGAGACTGAAGGCGTCCAGACAGCCGCCGAGGACGCCGGCCGACGGCATGACGAGCGCGCCGACGGCACCCGTGAGGAAGGCCGCCACCATGCCCAGGACGACGGCGAAGCGCTGCCGCCTGACAGTGACCACGCAGGCCACGAACGCGGCCGCCACCGCCTGCAGCAGTATGGCGAGCGACACCTGCCAATGGTTGAACAGCAACGCGAAGCCGGGCATGCCGCGCTGGGCCGGTGCGTACGCCTGGTGAGCCAGGAAACGGATGGCCAGCAGCGCCGCCGCGTACGCCACCGCCGCCCCCACCCCCGTCAGTACCGCCAGTCGGATGGCAGCGGCCGGCCGGGCGAGCACAAGCGGCGGGCGCGTCAGGCTGGTGAGACGGGTCAGCCAGTTCGGGCACCCGTGGGCCGGCGGCCTGACCAGCCACGCGCCCAGCGGAACGGCCCAGACCCCGACCAGCACGGCCGCGATCACCCCCTGCCGCGAGAAGTACTGGCTGAGCGGATGGTTCAGCGCCAGCCACAGCCACCAAGGCCCGGCCCGATTCACCGTGGCGGTGCCGTTCAGCCCGCTCGCCTGGAGGTAGTCGCTCACCGGCAGCTCGGACAGATCCGGCACCTCGAGCGTCAGCGACTGGACGCCGAACCAGCACGCGAACAGGCAACCGGCCGCCATGACGATCGGCACCACGGCGGCACCGATCGGCGCCCTCCCGATGACGGGAAGCCACGCGGCCGCTGTGGTGGCGATCCACCGCACGATGAGGCAGGCGCACGCGACGGTGACCGCCGCCGAGACCAGCCAGAGCAGGGGAGTGATGTCGCCCGTCCCACTCCAAGATCCGGTGATGGCGCTCGATGCTGACAGAGGTTGCCCCAGCACCAGGCCGAGCCCCAGCCCGAGCCCCACGTACGCCAGCCGGGAACGTGCACGCCCCCTGACCGCCCGGTACGCCGACCAGCGCCAGACGGCGACGGCCACCACGCCCATCGCGAGCGGCGCGAACAGCAGCGCCGACAGCCACCGGTTGACCAGCGCGTCGAGCCGGGGTGCCGCCAGCCAGAGCAGGGTAGCGAGGTTGCCGTACACGATGGTCGTCGCGAGCCCGGCGCCGAAGGACTCCCAGAAGCCCGGCGCGAAAACAGCCTGCGGATCCCGCAGCAGCCGCAGCCGGACCTGCGGCTCGAAGTGCCGCCGAACCAGCCCGCCCCACGGAAGCGGCCCGCGCCACGGAAGCGGCCCGCGTCGTGAAGACTGCCCGCTCTGTGAAGACTGCCCACGCCACGACGGCAGCCCGTGCCTCGAACCGCCGCTTGGGGAATCCTCGTGCTGCCGACCGCTCAGGACGGCCTCAAGGCCGCCCGCCCCGCCCTCCCACATGGCGGCACGCACATCGGCGTATGTCTCGCGCGATCGGAGGACGGCATTCCGGGTGAAGTAGACCACGACGAGCAGGAACAACAGCCGCCAGACCACCCCCAGCGATGTCCCGTCCGGCTTGTCGGCCAGGCTCACCGTCACCGGCACCAGAGCGACGATGACGAAGGCCCGCCAGAACGCCACCGTCAGGTACGTCCTGTCGACGTCGGCGTTGCGCAGGTGAGCGAGTTCGTGCAGGACGATCGCGCGGAAGGCTGTCCTGTCGGCGGTCAGCTTCGTGACCAGGCCGGCGTTGAGGCCCAGGTAGCGGCGGCCGTAGCGGCCGAAGGCGACGCCGCCGACGGTGCCGGTCAGCCGCCACAGGTACGTGGGGGGCCGCGCGAGGCCCGCGACGGCCACGAGGCCGTCGAGTTCGCGCACGTGGTCCGGAGCGTCCTCAGCCCGCAGGGGCCGCAGCCCGAGCCGGCGGATCCGCCAGGCGGGCAGGTACCAGTAGATCAGCCCGGCCACCAGGAAGAGCAGCGCGAGCCCGCCGGCCACCCAGACGGCCTTGGCCTGCTCGTACGGCGCCACGCACGCGAGGAACCGGCTGGCGACCGCCCCCATGTCCGAGCCCTCGGCTCCAGGCGCGACCTCCCAGCAGCGCGAGTAGGCCCGCTCCTCGCTCGCGCCCTGCGGCGACAAGCTGAAGTAGAGGATGTTGACGGCGAACACGCTCGTACTGACGATCGAGCCCATCAACAGCACAAACCGCAGCGCTGTCTGAGAGGGCACGGCGAAGGGATCGAGCGGGCGCTCGTTCATGCGCCAAGGTTTTCGGTGGGGCCGAGCGGGAGCCTGTTCATGCGCCGAGGCTTCCGATGACGGCGTCGGCGAGCAGTTCGGCCTTGTCCTCCGGCAGGTCCATCTGGCGGGTCTTTTCGATCGCCGTCATGCGTACCCGGGCGAGCTGCTCCGGGGTCAGCGGCGGGACCGGCGGCAGGGCGTCGTTCTCGGCCTCGGCGGTGCGGCGCAGCAGAGCGCGCATCGTCCGGCGCAGCCCGTCCTTGCCGCGATCGGTCACCACACGGGCGACGTCCTGCGCCAACTGGTCCAGGATCGCCGAAACGACAGGGAGTACCACGGGTGTCATCAGGATGACCGCTGACTCCAGCCCGAACCCCAGCATCTCGTCGCGCCTCGCCCGCCCGGCTGGGAGACGCCGCCCCTGTCGAAGTAGACCGTCGCCACGATCGGGAAGAGTGGCAGTTCCTCAGGAGCGGCGCGTCTCACCGTTTCGCGGGCGATCTCCTGAAGCAGATCGCGGTCCGCGAGATCGAAATCACCGATGCCGTTCATCTCCGTTCCGGATTTCGCGTAGAAGTTTCATCTTTTGACCCGGGCTTAGCAATCCTGAACATAGCTATAACCGCTCAGGACAAGGGTCCGATAGGGATAGCCGAAACCGGCCGGATCCTGACAGCCCTGCCATGACCACGACTCCCGCCGAGGGGCGGTGTTGGGAATGTAGAAGGTCATCTGAGTTCGCTCGACGACGACCGTGCCCGCCCATCGCAGCCGGCCTTTGGCGATGATCAGATCTCCCTCGGGGCCGAGGGTGACCGAGCCGTAGGCGGTGCCGCCGGACGTTCCGCCGCTCCAGGTCCCCTGGAACTCAGCGGGTACGGCCGACCTGGGAAACGCCTGCTGAGGATCATCGGGAACATTCGTCCGTACGGGCGGGGCGTACCTTCGCACCGTGGGGACGTACGAGTCGCCGCCCCCGTCGCCGGGACCCCCGCAGGCGCTCGTCGCCAGTACCGCGGCGCACGCGAGCGCTATGCCGAGCCGTACACCGCCTGTGTGCCTGGACCGCCCCGCGCCGAGCCGTACACCGTCGGCGTACCCGGACCGCCACACGCTCCGCGCGTGAAACCCGTCAGAGTGTTCCATTTCATCATTTAGGCGTATTCCTGGCGTCGCCCCTGCTTTTCCGCCGAACCGCGACCGAATTGTCTGCCGCGCCATGATTCACCCTCCCCTTTCCCCATATTCTGCGGACCGGATCCGGTGCCGCGGAATACGCTCTTTGACGTAGTCCGAGGGGGAGGAGGCGGACATGGGCCGCTCATTGATGAACCCCATGGAGCTGAGCTATCAACTCGGCGACCTGCCCGGCCGCGACGCCTATTTGGCCGCCGCGGCCGCCTGCCTCATTTCCGCCCTCGACGGCGACGTCGTCGGCTGGAACAATCTCGACCTCCCCACCCACTCGGTGGAGCTGTGGTTCGACCCGCCGGACGCCGAGATCTCGGTGGATCTGCTCGCCGCCGTCATGGACGAGCACCCTCTCGTCCGCCACTACCTCGACCACCCCGGAGACGCCTCCCCGCGGCGGATCAGCGACTGTCTCGCCGAACGCGCCTGGCGGTCGCACCGCGTCTACCGCGAGCTGTTCGTCCCGATGCAGGCCCGGCACCAGCTCGCCATCGTCGTCGGTACGTGGCTGCCGTCGGGCGGCCTCGGCTGGGCCGTCAACCGCTCCGGCCGCGACTTCAGTCAGACCCACGT
Source organism: Nonomuraea sp. NPDC050022 (assembly GCF_044460705.1). NCBI lineage: Bacteria > Bacillati > Actinomycetota > Actinomycetes > Streptosporangiales > Streptosporangiaceae > Nonomuraea > Nonomuraea sp. NPDC050022. The sequence goes on along the minus strand of NZ_JBITKE010000008.1, from coordinate 563,510 downwards.
GGAGGTGGCGCAGGCGCTCCAGCCGGTTCTGACACTGCTCGACCGGATCTACGCACCGGGAGCGCCAGGAACGCGGGGAACACTGGGAATGCCGGGCGCGCCAGGAACGCCTGGAGCAGCGGGAACGTCTGGAGTAGCGGGAGCGCCGGGAGCGCCGGGAGCGCCGGGAGTATCGGGAGTATCGGGAGTACCGGGAGTACCGGGAGTACCGGGAATGCCGGGAATGCCGGGAATGGGGCAGCGCCCAGCGCGCAGCAGATCGCCTGCCTGCGCCGGATCAGCGTCCGCACCGTCCGCAAGCACCTGGAGAACGTCTATAGCAAGCTCGGCTGCCACGACCGATTGCTGGCCGTCAACCGCGCCCGCCACCTCGGCCTGATCTGACCCGTCGGCCGCTCCGGCGCCTTTCACCCATGGCAGAACATTGCTCGGTAGTGTTGTTGCCTATGACGGACATATTCGACGACCTCAAGGCCGAGTATGAGCAGCTGGACACCGTCCTCGCTGGTCTCACCCCCGCCGAGTGGTCCCACCCGTCGGCCGCCGAGGGCTGGACCGTCTCCGACGTGGTCCTCCACCTCGCCCAGAGCGAGGAACGCGCCGCCGCCTCGCTCGCGGGCGAGGACGTCACGATCAGGCGCGAGCCCGCCGCCGACGGCGTGCGCGGTCGGGACGGCAGTGCGTCCGGTCGAGACGACAGTGCGTCCGGTCGAGACGATGGAGCGTCCGGTCGGGACCGTGGAGCGTCCGGTCGGGACCGTGGCGCGTTCGGTCGCGAGTCCCGCGACGGCGGCGCCTCCGGTCGGGAGTCCGGCGGCGGCGAGTCCGGTAGAGGGGTGGACGCGGCGGTGGACGCCAGGGTGGCCGCTCAGCGGGGCATCGCCCCCGCCGATCTCCTGGCCCGCTGGCGCAGGGCCGCCTTCGCCATCCCCGACGCCCTACGCGCCCAGCCCAAGGGCACTCGGCTGTCCTGGGTGGCCACCTCGTTGTCCCCTGCGACCCTGGCCACCACCCGGCTGGCCGAACACTGGGCCCATGCCTACGACATCACCGCGCCCCTCGGCATCCCCTACCCCGACACCGCGCGCCTGCGCCACATCGCCTGGCTCGGCCACCGCACCCTGCCGTACGCCTTCGATGTCGCGGGCGTCGAAGGCGGGCCCGTCTACTGTGAGCTGACCTCACCCGACGGCGAGCTCTGGCGCTTCGGCGACCCCACCGCCGCCTCCACCGTCACGGGCCCCGCCGCCGACTTCTGCCGCGTCGGCGCCCATCGCCTGGCCCCCGCCGACTCGACGCTGAAGGCGACCGGCCCGTACGGCGCCAAGGCACTCGCCGTCCTGCGCAACTACGCCCTCTGACGGCTCCCACCTGCGACTTCCACGACTGACTTCCATGCCTGGGAGCGATACCACCGCACGGCCGACGCAGCCTGGGAAGGACCGCCGCACGGTGAACGGAGTCTAAGGAGGGCCGCCGCACAGCGGACGGGGCCTGGGACGCATCGCCGCGCAGCGGAGGGAGTCCAAGGAGGGCCGCCGCATGGCGGACGGAGCTTGGGGCGAGGGCCGCCGCACTGTGGACGGATCAGCCGAGCGTGGTCGATAGTTCGTCGGCGAGCCGCTCGATCGTCTCCCGGCCCTCCAGCGGTCGTGACCACGCGGCCGGGAACGCGGCGGTCCCGTGCACGGCGCCCAGGAGGTTGCCGCAGACCGAGCCCGTGGAGTCGCTGTCTCCCGAGTGGTTGACCGACAGCAGCATCGCCCGCTCCACAGACGGCCCCACCGCCCGTTCCACCAGCGCGCAGTAGACCCCGATGGCCAGCGCCTCCTCGGCCACCCACGCCCCGCCGAGCGATTCGACCGCCTCCGGCGTGTGCTCGCCGCTGCGGGCCAGCTCGACTGCGGCGTGGAGCGCGCTTGTCGTCTCCTCGTGCCGCGGGTAAGTCGACGTCAGATCCAGGGCATCCTGTACGGCGTGCGCCAGCGGTCGCCCCGCCACCAGGAGTGCGACGATCGCCGCGAATGCCCCGGCGGCCAGGTAGCCGGTCGGATGCCCGTGGGTGATCTGCGCGCAGGCGGCGGACAGCTCGAACGCGGCCCGAGGGTCCCTGACGGCCAGGCCGAACGGGGCCGAGCGCATGACCGTTCCGCACCCCTTGGAATCGGGGTTCACCGGGCCTGGCTCGCCGAGCGGCGCCGGGCCGGGGAAGTGCCGGTGCAGGCCCGACAGGCAGGCGTTGCCGGGTGCCCGCCGGGAGTACAGCCAGCCCTCCTCCCGCAACCGGCCCGTACGATGCGGACCGTCCGGCGGCGGAGGCGCGGGATGGTCCTGGGTGTCCAGCCAGCGCTGGTACGCCTGGCGTACCGACTCCACGGCGTCGGCCGGGGCCTCGGCGCGGATGAGGCCCTCAACGGTGAAGAGCGTCATCTGTGTGTCATCGGTGATCAGTCCGCTTTTGCCACGCCAATCGGTGACATATCCGGAAATACCGTCTTTGCCGTGATGCTTGCGGATCTCCCTGAGCGACTGGAACTCGATCGGCGCCCCCAGCGCGTCACCGATCCCCCCACCGAGCAGGCAGCCTCGAACTCGATCCCGGAAGTCCATGGGAAGATCCTGCCACTTCCTGCCACTTCCTCCCGACCGGCCTCCCGGCAGACGGGCGGACGGGCAGGCCGGCGAGGTCGCCCGCGGCCGTCGCGAGACCCCTCAGGTGGTGACGAAGTCCGCGATGACCACCGTCGCATCATCCTTCGGCTCCACGGCGGCCATCTCGTCGAACACCCTGTCCAGGCACGCGGCGGGAGACGGGCCACCGGCGAAGAGCTCCGTCATCCGGGAGGCGCCGAGCGCCCGGATCGCCCCGTTCGTGATGATGACGACGCGATCACCAGGACGGAGGGACACGCTGCCGACCTGCGGAGACAGGGCGGGCGCCAGACCGAGCCCGCGCGGCGGCGAGCCGTCCTCCAAGGAGTACGGCGACCCGTCCTCGAAGGAGTGCGACGTGGTGAGCGGCTGCGGCCGCGCGCTCTTCGGGCAGTGCCAGATCGCGCCGTTCCCGACATGGGCGAAGCGCAGACATGGGCTGTCCGCCGCGTCGAGGATGATCAGATCCAGGGTGTTGACCAGGCCGGACGTGTCGGGGTCGAGCTGAGCGGCGGTGCGCACGGAGTGGTGTACCGCCTGGGCCCAGCCGTCCATGTCCACTTTCCGGGCCTCGCCGTACCGGGGCCGAGCGGCGACCACGGCGCCCAGGGCCACAGCGGCGGCGGAGACGTCGCCGAGCTGCCCGCCACCCCGCCCGCCGCCCTGCCCACCATCGTGGCCGCCGAGCTGCCCGCCGCTGGCCGTCGCGATCAGCCGCTCCTGGATGACGTACGCGTCGGACGGCCGGCCGTGCGAGCCCTCGTACGTACCGCCGACCGCCGACAATCGCGGCCGTGCCACCGGCATCCCGGGCGGCCAGGTCCCTCGCTGACCACGGATCGCCATCACGGACAGGCAGGTGATCAGGATCGCGATCACGATGAAGGTCATGAGGTCCCCTCCTGTCGCGGTCATCGCGACATGTGCCCCCGTAGCCGCGGTCATCGCGACACGCGCCCCAGTACACGCTCGCGCGCGGTGATACGACTGACGGCCGATCGGCCGTCATGCGGCGCGGTGGCGGGGGGTTCAGGGTGCGTAGGACGCGGTGCATCCCGCAGGAGAGCCGGCCCGAGGAAGCAGCGATGCTGACCCATGACCCCATCCGCCGCCACGACCGGAGAAAGCCGATCCGTTCACTTTCGGTGCGTTATCGTGAGACCCGTTTTGTGCTCCCATCGCGAGCGGACGGCGCATGGCTCACCCCGGTTCCACGAGGTACGACTCGGCGGCCAGGCAGTTGGAGCAGGCCATCGCTCGTACAGGAGCGGCGGCCCGTGTCGCCGTCGGCCTGGTGGCGGTCGTCGCCGCGGCGCTCGGCGCGGTGCCGCCGGTCTCCGTCGCGTGGCTGGTGCCGATGCTGGCGGTGGACCTCGTTTGGACGGCGCTGTTCGCCCGCCTGGTGTGGCGCAGGGAACTGCTGCCGAAGTGGCTGGCGGCCGGTGACGTGGCCATCACCATCACGTTGTGCCTCTCGCAGCGCCACCTCGTGGCCAGGGAGGCGCTCGAGGACGGCGCGAGCTGGATCGCGGGGCTGGTCACGATGACCATCGTCGTCGCCGGGGTCGCCTGGCCGCCCAAGGTGGCCGTCCCCACCGGCCTGGCCGTGTCGGGGGCGTACCTGGTCGGGGCCCGGCTCGCCTCCCCTCCCCAGGACGTGAGCATCACGCTGGGGACGCACGTCGTACAGATCCTCTCCATCGTGGTGCTGATGCTGCTGCTGCGCCGCTCGGCCGCCTCGGCGGACGCCTTCCTGCGGGAGAGCGCGCGCAGGGAGATCACGCTCATAGTGGAGCGGCTGCGGCGCGAGGACGAGCTGCGGCAGGTCGGCAGCATCCACGAGACGTCACTGCACACGCTGACCATGGTCGGCCTGGGCACCTACGACCAGCCCTCGTCCACCTTGCGCGGTCAGGCGGCGAGCGACCTGTCGGCGCTGGAGAAACTGCGGGACACCCCGCGCGCCGCCGCCGGTTCCATCGCCCTGGACGCACTGCTGGACGAGGTGGCCGAGCGGGTGACGGGCCTGGAGGTCCATCGGAGCCTGACGCCGGAGACGGTGCCGGGGGAGGTCGCGGAGAGCTTCGCCCGCGCCGTCACCGAGGCCCTGGCGAACGTCGCCCGGCACTCCGGCGTACACCAGGCGGAACTGCTCTCCAGCAGGCGCGACGGCGAGATTCGCGTGGAGGTCGCCGACGAGGGCCGCGGGTTCGACCAGGACCGGCTGCCGCCCGACCGGTTCGGCGTGCGCGGCTCGATCCTCGACACGATGCGGTCCCTGCCGAACGGCGGCGCTGAGATCTCCTCCGGCGGCCAGGGCACCAGGGTGAGCCTGTGGTGGCGGCCGTGACCGAAGAGATCGAGCAGGTCGCGCAGCGCTACGCCCGCTACACCGCGATCGGCGCCGTGATGATCGCCATGCTCTGGCACACCGGCTACGACCTCACGGTCACGATCACCGGCTGGTACGACTTCCGCTGGCCGGTGGTCGCGGCGGCGGCCTGGCTCCTGTACACCGCGATCGCCGTGCTGGCCGCGGTGGCCCTGCTGCGTACCTCCAGCGGCCCGGCCCGGGGACGCGAGCTAACCGTGCCCGTGCTGGCCCTGGACATCGCGGTGATCGTGGCCTGCTACCCCAAGGACCTGATCGGCCCCATCAACTGGGGCTGGGGCTCGGTGGGCTGGCTCGGCGTCATGCTCCTGTGGAACCGGCCGCGCGGGCGGGGCGAGCTGTTCGTCTTCCTCGCCGCCAACGCCGGCATCATGCTGGCGGCGATGGCCGCGACCGGGACGCTCGACCGCGTCTCCATCGCCAAGTACCTGATGGTCGAGGTCGGCAGCATCACCCTCCAGCTCGGTTACCTGGCCGGCTGCCACACGCTGCGCGTGCGCGCCGAGGACGCGGTGCTGCTGGCCCGCCGGCTCGCCGCCGACGACGCCTGGCGGGTCTCCGCCCAGCGCATCCACACCGACCGGCTGCGCAGGTACGACGCCATCCGCGACGTGGCCGAGTCGCTGCTGAAGCAGCTGGCCGACGGCGCCGATCCCGGCGATCCCCGCGTCCGAGCGGACTGTACGGCCGGCGCCATGCGGCTGCGCCGCCTCATCACCGAGCGCGAGGACGTACCCGACGCGCTGGTGTCGGCGTTGCGCGAGCGCATCGACGCGGCCGAGCGGCGCCAGGTCCTGGTGACGGCGCCGCCGTTCGGCGAGAACCTGCCCGACCTGCCGGAGGGCGTACGCGAGGACCTGCTCAGAGCGCCGATCCGGGCATTGGACGGCGCCAGGTCGCGGGCCAGGGTCACCGTGTCCGCGATGTCCACGATGATGAGTGTGGCGGTCGTGGCCGACAATGATGATCTGCCCATCAGCACCACCCCGGTGCACGAGCCGAGCGGCGTCGTCGTCACCTATCAGCGGCAGGGAGGGGAGTTATGGGTCAACAGCATCTGGCAGGGCCCGTGACCGTCGCCCTGGTGGAGGATCACCAGGTCGTGGTGGACGGCGTCAGGTCGTGGTTCAGCCCGCCGGGCCCGGTGCGCCTGGTCGCGCAGGGGTCCACGATCGAGTCCGTCCGCGGGGTGGCCGCCGACGTGCTGATGCTCGATCTCAACCTCAACGGCACCTTGGTCGTCGACCGGGTCGCCGAGTTATGCGGGGGCGGGCAGCGGGTCATCGTCTTCTCCGAGCACGAGGAGCCGGAGATCGTGCGCGCCGTGCTGGACGCCGGGGCCTCGGCGTTCATCGGCAAGGGACGGGCCACGCGGGAGTCCTGCCTGGAGACCATCTTGGAGGTGGCCGCCGACAAACCGAGCATGACGCCGCCGATGGCGCAGGCGATCGCGACCGACGAGGGCCCGCACCGGCCGCAGCTGTCGGACAAGGAGCGGGCCGCGCTGCTGTTCTGGTTCCAGTCGATGTCCAAGGCGTCGGTGGCCGCGCGGATGGGGATCAAGGAACGGACCGTACGCCAGTACATCGACCGGGCCCGCGTCAAGTACGCGGCGGCGGGACGGCCCGCGCCCACCAAGGAAAAACTGCTCATCTGCGCCATCCAGGACGGCCTCGTCCGTCCTGACGAGGTGACCGTCTACACCTCCCTGGCCGCGCGGTCAGGAGGGGAACCGCGCGGCCAGGAGAGGTGACCTAGGAGAGCCGTTCGGGACCCCTTCTCGATGGGATGATGCCGTTGCACCATCGAGAACATGCCCGCCCTTGTTCCCGGCGACCCGCGCCAGCTCGGTGAATACTGGCTCGCGGGCCGGCTGGGGGAGGGCGGCCAGGGTGTGGTCTATGAGGCTTACGACCCCGCCGGGCAGCGGGTGGCGATCAAGGTGCTGCATCCCGGCGCCGGGGCCGAGCTGCGGGACCGGTTCGCCAAGGAGGCCGCGGCGACCCGGCAGGTGTCGGCGTTCTGTACGGCCCGGGTGCTGTCGGTCGAGCTCGACGACCCCCGCCCGTACATCGTCAGCGAGTACGTCGGCGGCCCCAGCCTGCGCCGGGCGGTCACGACCGCCGGGCCGTACCGGCCGGACGACCTGCACCGGCTGGCCACCGGCATCGCCACCGCGCTGACCGCGATCCACGAGGCCGGGGTGATCCACCGCGACCTGAAACCCGACAACGTCCTGATCGGCCCCGACGGCCCGCGGGTGATCGACTTCGGGATCGCCAGAACGTCGGAGATGTCGCTCACCCCGACCGGCCAGGTCGCCGGGACACCGGCGTTCATGGCCCCGGAGAGTGTCATCGGCCAGCGCGCGAGCCCGGCCGTGGACATCTGGGCGTGGGGCGCCGTCGTCCTGTACGCGGCGACCGGCCGGGACCCGTTCACCGGCGAGAACCTGGCGGGGCTGCTGCACCAGATCCTCGCCGCCGCCCCCGACGTGTCCGGGCTGGCCGAGCCGCTGCGCGCCCTGGTCACGGCGGCCCTCGCCAAGGACCCGGGCGAGCGCCCCAGCTCCCGGAGCCTGCTGCTGGCCCTGGTCGGCGGCCGGGACGTCGTCTCACGCGACGGTGGCCGGGATGTCGTCTCGCGTGAAGGTGGCGGGGATGTCGTCTCGCGTGAAGGTGGCGGGGATGTCGTCTCGCGTGAAGGCGGCGGGGGTGTCGTCCCGCGCGACGACGACGGTGGGACGCGGGCGTTGCTGGCCGAGGGCAGCCGGGCCGCCGACGTGATCAGGCCGCCCGCCCTGCTCGCGCAGCCCCCCTTGGAGCTGGTGGCCGAGCAGATCTACCGGCGGCTGCGCGGCACCGACCAGGCGGTGGTGCCGCAGATCATGCTGCGCCTGGTCACACCCGGCGAGGGCGCCGAGGACATGCTGCGCAAGGTGCCGGCCGGCGAGCTCGACGACGGGGTCGTCGACCCGCCCAGGCTGGACCGGGTGCTGCTCGGGTTCACCCGGGCCGAGCTGGTGGTACGCGACGGCGACACGGTGTCGCTGGCCAACGCGGCCCTCCTGCGCGCCTGGCCGAGGATGCGCGGGTGGATCGACGCCGACCGGGCGGGCCTGCGCATCCACCGCAGACTCGGCGAGGCGGCCCAGCGGTGGGACGCGCACGGCCGCCGTACCGGCGACCTCTACCAGGGCGGCTCCCTGGAGGCCGCGCTGAGCTGGGCCGCGACAGGCCGCCAGCACGTGACGCTGAACCTCCTCGAGAACGCCTTCCTGGAGGCGGGCCTGGCCTACAGCCGGGTCCGGGCCCGTCGCAGACGGCAGGTCATGGCGGCGCTGGCCGCCATGCTGGTCGTCGCGCTGGCCGCCACGGGCGTGGCCGCCGGACAGCGGGCGGCGGCCGTACGGGAACGGGACATCGCGGTGGCCCGCAAGACCGCGATGCTCGCCGAGTCGCTCCAGACCTCCGACCCCGTCAAGGCCATGCTGCTGAGCGTGGCGGCCTGGCGGATCGCGCCGGTCCAGGAGGCGCGGGCCGTGCTGTACAGCGCGCTGGCGCAGCGCGAGCTGACCGTGCTGCCACCTCCCGCCGCCGGGGCGGACGCGCGCTTCGACCTCAGCGCCGACGGCCGCGTGCTGGCCGTCGCCGACGCGGGCCGGGTGACCCTGCGCGAGGCCGGCCGGACGATCCGCACGCTCGACGGCGTGGGTACGGGCGTCCGCGTGATCGCGCTGAGCGGCGACCAGACGAAGGTCGCCGTGTGCGGCCCCGATGGCGTCCGCGTCTGGGACGTGGCGACGGGCCGGGCGGGCCCACGCATCGCCGGGACCGCGCTCGGCGCGATGCTCAGCCGCGACGGGCGGCTGCTGGGCCTGGCGACGGCTGAGGGCAGGGGCGAGGTCCGGGACGCCCGTACCGGCAAGCTGGTCATGGGCACGCGGGACGAACGGATCGACCGGATCACCCTGTCCGACGACGGCCGCTACGCCGCCGCCACCTTCACCGACGCCCGCTACGAGCTGTGGGAGCTCGGCTCGGGACGCCGGATCGGGGGAACGGGCGGCGCGGTCGCCTTCGGGCCCGGCACGGCCGCGATCGCCACGGGCGGCGAGATCCGGCTGTGGAACCTGGCCACCAGACGGTTCCGTCCGGACTCGCTCGTCGACGGCATCACGGCCGCCTGGCTGTCCTTCAGCGCGGACGGGCGGCTGCTCATCTCCTACGACCGTACGGCCATCGCCGTCTGGGACGTCGCGACCGGCGAGCCGACGCTGCACTACCCGCTGACCGACACCTCCGGCATGCCCTCGGCCCGGCTCGACGCCGGGCACACGCGGCTCAGCTACCTGCTGGGCAGGGGCGCGATGGCGGTGCTCGACCTCACGGCGGGTTTCCATGCGGTCGGCGCGGCCGCCGCCGCGGCGTTCGACCCCGCCGGACGGCTCGCCGCGCTCCAGACCCCCGGCGGCCTGGTGCTGTGGGACGTCGCCGCCGGCCGGTCACTGGGCACACTCGGCCATCACCATCCCACCGCCGACGCCTCCGACCACACAGAGGGCACCGACGCCGCCGCCGACCACAGCGGCCACACCGACCACGCCGAGGACACTGACGCAGCCGCCGACCACGGCGAGAACGCTGACGACGCCGACGGCGCGTACGCCCTGGCGTTCAGTCCCGACGGCCGGACACTAGCGGCCGGATCGGCCGGGACGACCACGGTGACCTTGTGGGACGTGGCGAGCCGGACCGAGATCGCGCGGCTGCCGGTCGGCGGCCGCCAGTACATCGACGGCCTGGCCTTCAGCCCCGACGGACGGACCCTGGCCGTGTCCCCCGCCGAGGGCCGGGCCGAGCTGTGGGACCTTAGCGGTCACCGGCGGCTCGCGGACCTGCCGAGGGACGGGTTCGACGCGATGGCCTTCCGGCCCGACGGCAAGACCCTGGCGATCGGCGGCAGCGACGCCGCCCTCATCGACCTCACCGCCGGGAACGTCCTGCGCGATCGGCCGTTCGGCGGCAGCGTCGACGGGGCGAGGTCGCTGGCCTACTCCCCGGACGGCGCGACGATCGCGGTCGGCTTCCGGCAGCTCGGCGTCGACCTGTGGGACGGGCTCGGCCGCCGTCAGCTGGGGCGGCTGGCGCCGGGGCGCGGCGAGTTCGACACGGTCATGGCGATCGCCTTCCAGCCGGGCGGCGCCATCCTGGCCACCGGTGGGAGCAGCGGCCGCGTCCAGCTGTGGGACGTGGCGGCCCGTACCTCTCTGGGCGATCCGTTCAAGGCCCACGCCGGCGGGGTGCTGGCCCTGGGATTCTCCGCCGACGGCCGGCAACTGCACAGCATCGCGGCGGACGGCACCATCTACGCCATCCCCGTCGACCCGGCCTTGGCCGTGGCCCGGATCTGCGCCCGCGCGGACGCCGACCTGACCCCGGCCGAGTGGGACAGGTTCATACCCGAGATCCCCTTCAGAGAGGTGTGCTGATCATGGCGACCCCGAGGACCACCCCGCGGACGATCCTGTGGAAGCTGCTGCGCGACGACGGGATCATCGAGTCGATGGACATCACGCCGGCCCCGGTGATCTCCAGAGCGCCGCTGGTCGTCGAGGTCGCGACCGCCGGCGTACGCCGCCTCGACGGCCTCCTGTACGGCCCCGGCGGGGAGCGGGAGAGGCTCGCGTTCGAACACGTCGAGAGCGGCGAGTTCGGCGACCTGTGGCGGGCGGAGGCCGTGGTGAAGACCGTGGGGGTCTGGCGGGCGCGGGCCGGCGCGCGCGGTGACGCCGTGGAGGACACCTTCACGGTGGCGACCGACGACCAGGCGGGCGCGGTGACGCGGATCGACGCGTTCAGCCTGGCGCCCGATCCGGTGCCCGAGGGCGACGAGCTGACCTTCACCGGGGTCCTGCGAGCAGACGACGCGAGACCCGGCGGTCGGCTGATCCTGCTGGAGTTCCGCGCCGACCAGGAGTTCGCGTGGACCGAGATCACCCGTACGGAAACAGGGGAGGACGGGGAGTTCAGGGCGGTCGTCATCGCCCAGAACTCCGGCTTCTGGCGGGCGGAATTCCCCGGCTCCGGCACACCCAGCTCCGGGAGGCCCGGCACGGGGAGCGGTCTGTCCGCCGACGCCGAGGCGCTGCGCGGCTCGCGCAGCGCCCAGCAGCACTCGGAGGTGGAGAAGAAGGGTCTCTACCAGGTATCTCACACGGTCAGCGGCCAGTCGGTCCCGAAGAACACCACCGTCCGGCACACCGGCACGGTACAGAAGCGCGACAGCGTCAACGACCCCTGGAGCACGCTCAACAACGAGACGGCCGAGCTGCTCTTCAAGGGATCCGGCACCAACCGCAAGAGCGTCACCAAGGGCAAGGGCAGATACCTGATCAAGGCCAAGGCGGTGAGCAGCGGTGCGTGGGGGGTGAAGATCTCCAGCTCCGCCAACGAGTTCGCGGAGATCAGGGTGACCGTCAACTGAGTCCGCCCCTCGCCTGATGAACCCGCACGGCGCCCTGCGGCTCGTCGAGGTGATGAGGGTCGGACACAACGATCCGGTCATGCTGAACGGGCACGAGCTGATCCGGGCCGTGGTGGAGCTGGCTGAGCGGGCCTAGCAGGCAGGGCCCGGTGCAGCCCCATCGGCTGCACCGGGCCCGTACCGGTTGAGTGGGATCAGTCGCGATAAGTCCTGACGTAGTCGAACCGGGCCACGGCACCTGACTTGTTCATCGAGACCAGCCCGATCTTGAGCCGCTCCTTGGCCGGCAGCGTCCACACGCCGTTGTGGACCCAGTGCTCGCCGTCCCTGCTGGTCGCCGCGCGCACCTCGGTCTCGCCGTGCGTGGTGTCGGCGTGGTGGGACAGCCGCAGCCACATCGTGTCAGCGGTCGGGCCACCGAACATCGGGCCGTTGAAGACCGCGGTCGGCGGGATGGTCGTCGGCCGCTCCCCTTCCTTGGCGAACTCGCTGAGCTGGACCACCGCCCCGTTGCCCCGCTGTAGCGGGACCACCGAGTGCACCATCTTGAAGTACCGGTCGTCATTCTCGTACAGCAGGATCCCGGCCTGCTGGCCCGCTTGCGCAGGCGCGAAGTCGATCTTCGTCTCCACCGTGTAGTCGCCCTCCGGCGCGTCCCGCAGCAGCACCGAGGCGGTGTTGGTGCCTTGGTACAGCTCGGCGTTCTGGGTCGGCCAGGACAGCGCGCCGCCAGTCATGGTGACGCCGGCCGCCGGGCCGCGTACCCACTGCCACGGCGAGCCGGGGACGGCGTCGCCGTCGAAATCGTCGCTGTAGGCGGGCAGCAACGGGCCCGGCTCGGGGTCGGGCACCCGCTCGGTGACGGGGGTGTACAGCTTCGCGGCACCGACGTTGTCGGCATCGGCGCCGCCGCCGCGCGCGACCGCGCCGACCGAGCCGTGACGGGCCGCGGCCTCCGGCAGGCGGCGGGTCTGCTCGGCGGCCGGGTCACCGAGCTGGTCGGCGCTCACCTTGACCCTCAGTTCGGTACCGCGCAGCTCGGCCACCACGTTGTGCCAGGTGCCGAAGTCGAACCCGGCCGGCAGCGCCGTCACCGACCTGCCGCGGCTCCTGCCGCCGATCACCACGTCGGTGACCAGCGCGCGGCTGTCCCGGTCCAGCCAGGCCACGACGTTGTTCTCGCGGTTGGCATAGGCGAGGGTGAGGCCGACGGCGCCGGCGGTGACGCGCAGGTCCGCCTGCGCCCGTACGTCGGCGGTGGGGGCCTTCTTCGCAGAGACCAGGTACGCGGTGGCGCTTCCGGCGTGGCTCGCGTACCCCCGCGCGTCCTGATCGGTCCGCACCGACCAGCCGCCCTCGGCCCGCCAGCCGGTCAGGGAGCCGTCGTTGAACGTGCCGCCGGCGGCGAAGGAGGCCACCGGCGCGGGCTGGGCGCCTTCGGACGGTCCGGCTCCGGCGCGTACCACCGGCCAGCCGTCGATCCAGTCCAGCCGGTCGATCAGCAGCGGGCGCTTGCTCAGGCCCGCGAGCCGCCCGCCGCCGATCGGCGGGAAGTCGGGGTCGGCCGTCGAGATGCCGTGGTAGACGAGCCAGTCCTGGCCGGACAGGTCGGTCTGGAAGCCGCTGTGTCCCGGGCCGGCCCAGCGGTTGCCGTTGGCGCCGACCACGATGGCGCCCTTGCTGGTCAGGTCCATCAGGTTGACGCCCTCGTCGTCCACGAACGGGCCCGACGGGGTGGTGGCCCGGCCGACCTTGACCTGGTAACCGCTGTAGGCGCCCTGGCAGCAGCCGGCGTCGGAGTAGAAGAGGTAGTAGAAGGCGTCATGCCGGACGACGTACGCGCCCTCCATCCGGCGCCCCCTGGCCACCTGGGTCGCCGCGCCTTCGACGCGGGTGGCGTCGGCGTTCATCTTCGCGACGCAGATGACGTCGTAGCTTCCCCAGTACATGTACGGGGTGCCGTCGATGTCGGTGAACTGCGCCTGGTCGATGTTGCCTGTGGGGCAGGTGGTCGAGGAGGGCAACACGTCACCCGCGTCGGTCCACGGCCCGGCCGGGGTCGGTGCCGTCGCCAGCCCGAGATCACCCCCGTTGGAGGACACCGAATAGTAGAGGTAGTACTTGCCGTTGATGTACCTGACGTCCGGCGCCCAGAGTCGCGCCGAGTTGTGCCAGGCGGGCTGGGTCTCCGGGGTGAAGACCTGCCCGGCGTACTCCCAGCGCACCATGTCCTTGGACCGCAGGATCGGCAGGATCCGCTCGCCGTCCTCGCCCTTGCTGTTGAACACCGGGTTCTGGGTGCCGTAGGCGTACCAGAACCCGTCCTTGCCGTGGATCATCGTCGGGTCGGGGAAGGTGTCGACCACACCCGCCGACACCGGGTTGGCGTACGTGCTCGGCGCTTGCGCCGCCGCCGGCGGGCCGATGACCAGGCCGGACAGCAGGACGGTGAGGCCGAGGGCCCGGCTGAGCCGCGACAAACGATCATGGGGTTGGGGCATGCCGCAGAGTCTGTCGGCGCCCTATTTTTCCGTCAATAAACCGGAAAAATACGCAAGACGCGGGCCGTGGTGGCGTGCAAGGCCGCCGGAGCGGAAACGTGATCCCGCCCCGCTCAGGGTTCTATCTGGTCGGCCACACAGGCCAGGTACAGGGCCAGGCGGGCTCGGTGATCGTCCGCCGGCCGGCCTGACAGCTGGGAGATCTTGTCCAGGCGGTAGAGCAGTGTGTTGCGGTGGATGTTCAGGACGGCCGCGGCCCGGACCAGGTTGAAGCCGCTCTCGCAGTACGCGATGACGGTCTGGCGCAGCATCGGCCAGTCGGGGCGGGCTCTCAGCCCGGCGGTGGAGACGCCGGCGAAGCGCGAGCGCGCCCTGCGCGGCGCGGCGGCCAGCAACTGGTGGACGCGCAGGTCGCCGATGGAGTGGACCTGGGCGTCGGCGTGGACGCGCGGCCCGAGGCGCAGCGCCGTGGCCGCGTCCTCGTAGGAGTCGTGCAGTCCGGGGACCGAGTCGGCGGCGACGCCGAGGCCGATCCCGACCCGCAGCCCGATCCGCTGGCGGATGTGGCCGGCGAGCGGCAGGCAGAGAGATCGGAGGCCGGTGCCGGCGGGCCGGCGGGGGAGCGCGGCGAAACGGCTGGAGGTCATCGCGGCGACGAGGTCCTGGGAGCCGGAGAACGTCTCGCGGATGGCACGGAGCAGCATCGAGCGGACGCCTGATCCGTCGTGGCTCGGCGCTCCCTCCCCGACGTCGACGATCACCGCGGTCCGCTCGGCCCGCAGGTCGTAGCCGAGTTCGCCGGCCCGCGCGACGAGATCTTCGGGGTTGACCACATCCGGGTCGAACCGCGCGATGTCGCGGAGCAGGTCCTCCACCGTCCGCTCCAGCAACAACCTGGAGCGCAGCCGCATCGACTCCTGCAGCATGATCTCCGTCTGCCGCTTGACCACCAGCCCGAAGCGCTGGACCCGGGCCGGTGATGCCGACCGTGCCCAGCGCCCTGCCGTCGATGATGATCGGCAGCGTGATGCCGGGCCGTACCCCCTGCAACCGGCGGGCCTGTTCCGCGGAGTGCGCCGCGGACTTCAGGGTCCGCATGACCTCCACCGACGCCTCATGGAAGGAGCCGATGCGGCGGGTGTCGCCGCTGCCGATGACCAGGCCGTCCGGATCGGTGATCAGCACGTTGAAGCCGATGATCTCGCTGGTGTCGCCGGCGATCCCCTGGGCGAGGGTGGGCGTGAGGACCGGTGGCCAGGGTTGTGACATGCGCGCCACCTCCATCGTGCGAATCGTACGACAAAGAACCGAAATATCCCGCTAACTATGAATTTATCGTCCAATGACGCTCGAATGAAGCTCGTCTACGGTGGGCGCAATACGAGTTCTGGGGGACATATCGGAAAGAGGTCGCCATGAGTCGGAAAAGCGGCGTTATAGTCGCATTGATCGCGATTAACATCCTTGTAGGGTGTGGATCCGACAAACCTTCCGCTAACTCCTACAACACTCTCGAACCGGGCGTGCTCAAGGTCGCCGTCCAGCCGTACATGCCCTACACCGCGGTCCGCGGCCAGGACCTCGTGGGCATCGACAGCGAGATCCTCCAGGCCGTCGCGAAGAAGCTGAACCTGAGGCTCGAACCTCAGGTCACCGACTTCAGCGGGATGCTCGGCAACGTGCAGGCCCGCAGGGTCGACATCTCCATCGGCGGTATCGCGTGGACGAAGGAGCGGCAGACCCAGGGCCTGTTCACCGACCCGCCCTACTACTCGCCGCCGGCGATGGCGGTGCACGGCGACCAGCAGTACGCCACGGTCGCGAACCTCGAAGGACTCCCGCTCGGCACCGTGACCGGCTACGTCTGGGTGAAGTCGATCCAGGCCATCCCCGGCGCCAAGCTGCACGCCTACCCCGACGCGCAGGGCGTGTTCAACGACCTGTCCGCCGGCCGTATCCAGGTGGGCTTCCTCGATCCGCTGCTGATCATCTATACCCAGCAGAAGCGCCCTGACATGCGGTTCAGCACCCGATACCTCACCGCCCCGACCGATGAGGAGGTCAAGAAGCAGGCGGCGTACGAGTATCTGCGGCCGTACATGACCAGTTTCTACATCCCCAAGGAGGAGCCCAAGCTGGAGCAGGCCGTCTCCCAGGCGATCAGAGGCATGTACGCCAGCGGCGAGATGGCCGCGCTGATCAAGAAGTACGGCGGCGACGCCCAGCAGTTCCTCAAGCCCTCACCGTGGATGGCCCAGCAGCGGCGCGGCGTCGATCGCCCGGCCGACTGGCAGCCGCCCAGCCTGTAACGGAGGCGCGACGTGTTCAAGGTTCCCTGGTCCGACTACACCGACGCGCTCCTGCAGGGGTTGCTGCGCACCGTGGAGTACGCGGTGCTGGGCTTCGCGGGAGCGGTCGTGCTCGGGCTGCTTCTCGCGCTCATGCGGCTGAGCGGATCGCGCCTGGTGCGGCTGCCCGCCTCGATCTATACCGAAGTCTTTAAGAACGTCCCGCTGCTGGCGATCATCTTCGTCACCTACTTCGGGCTGACCTCGATCGGCGTGCGGCTGGGCGCGATCGAGGCGGGCGCGCTCAGCCTGGTGGTCTTCTACGCCGCCTACCTGTCGGAGATCTTCCGGTCCGCGCTGGCCGGGGTGGACGGCGGCCAGCGGGAGAGCGCCCAGGCTCTGGGCATGAGCACGCTCGGCACGTTCGCCCACGTGATCTTCCCGCAGGCGCTCAGGCTCGCCCTGCCCGGCACCAACACGATGCTGGTGGACCTGCTGAAGTCCACCTCGCTGCTGGTGACGATCTCGGCGGCCGAGCTCATGACCCAGGCGCAGCTCATCACGTCGGACACCTTCAGGGCGCTGGAGGTCTACCTCGTCATCGCGGCGATCTACTTCGCGCTCTGCTATCCGCTGTCGCAGGCGTTGCTCTGGCTGGAACGGCGGGTCAGGGCGGGATCGCCGCTGCTCATGGGCAGGCGTCGCCGCCTGCGCAAGGCCCGCGCGCTGCTGGAGGGTTCATGACACCGCTCGTGAGGATCGACGGGCTGATCAAGTCCTTCGACGACCGCCGGGTGCTCGATGAGGTCAGCCTGGAGGTACGGCCGGGCGACATCGTGAGCATCCTGGGCCAGAGCGGCGGTGGCAAGAGCACCCTGCTGCGCTGCGTCAACCTGCTGGAACGGCCCGACGGCGGCATCATCGAGCTGGCCGGCGAACGGGTCCACCCGGCGGGCGGCGACCTGGCCAGGCTGCGCCAGCGCGTCGGCATGGTCTTCCAGCGCTTCCATCTCTTCCCGCACCTGACAGCGGTGGAGAACGTGGTGCTCGCGCAGATGAAGGCGGCCGGCGTCGGCGAGGACGAGGCGGTGGCGACGGCCGTACAGCTCCTGCGCAGGGTAGGACTGTCGCACCGCGCGCTCGCCTTCCCCGAGCAGATGTCCGGCGGCGAGCAGCAGCGGGTCGCCATCGCCAGGGCGCTCGCGCTCAAGCCCGCGGTGCTGCTGTTCGACGAACCCACCTCGGCCCTCGACCCCGAGTCGACCGGCGAGGTGCTGCGCGTCATGCGCACCCTGGCCGACGACGGCATGACCATGCTGATCGTCACCCACGAGGTGCCCTTCGCCAGGGAGATCTCCGACTGGGTGGCCTTCCTCGACCGGGGCCGCGTCGTGGAGGAAGGACCGCCGCAGAAGGTGCTCGACGACCCGCGCGAGGCGCGGACGAAAGCCTTCCTCGCCTCCTATGGGCCGGTACGGTGAGCGCGCCGCCCGTGGTCGTGATCGGCGGCGGCGCCGTCGGCCTCTGCACGGCCTTCTACCTGCGGCGGCAGGGCGCGGAGGTGCACGTCGTCGACCGGGGCCCCGTCGGCGGCGGCTCCTCACGGGGCAACGCGGGCTGGGTCTGCCTGAGCCACTCCGCGCCGGTGCCCGCGCCCGGTGTCGTCCGGTACGCCGTCGCCTCGATCGGCCGCCCTGACTCTCCGCTGTACGTACGGCCACAGCCGACGCTGGCGTTCGCCCGCTGGCTGCTGAAGTTCCGGCGGAGCAGCACCAAGGAGGCGTTCGAGCGGGGCTACGCCGCCGTCGCCCGTTTCGCCGAGCCCGCCTTCGAGCGCTACGGAGAGCTGGCGGCGGCCGGGGTCGACACGACCCTGACCAGACCCGGCCTGGTACACGCGTTCCTCTCGATGGAGGAGGCCACGCGCTTCCACCGCACCCAGCGTGCCATGACATGGGCGGGGTACGACGTACCCGACGAGATCCTCACCGGCCGGGACCTGCTGGACCTCGATCCCGCGCTCGGTGGCAAGGTCACGTCGGGCTACCGCGTGCGGGGGGAGGGCGTGCTCGACCCGACGGCCTTCGTCGAGTCGCTCGCCGCCCACCTGCGCAAGTCCGGGGTGAGCATCACCGAGCACGCGGCCGTGCGGGGATTCCGCAGGCGCGGCGGTCAGGTGGCCGCGCTGCGCCTGCCCGAGGGCGATCTCGACTGCTCCGCCGTGGTGGTGGCCGCCGGGTCCTGGTCGGCGGACCTGCTGCGCGGCCTCGGAATGCGGATGCCGCTCCAGGCGGGCAAGGGCTACAGCTTCTCGGTCGACCTCGACCCCGCCCCGGAGCACCCCATGTACCTCGGGGACAAGCACGTCGCGGTCTCACCCATCGCGGGCAGCACCCGCATCGCCGGGACGATGGAGCTCAGCGGCAACAACCGGCGCCTCGACTGGCGGCGCGTGGTGGCCATCGCCCGCGCCAGCCGCGACTACCTCGGCCCGTGGTACGACACCCCCGACGACCTGATGGCGCTCATCCGCGACCCCTGGGTGGGCGGGCGGCCCATGCTTCCTGACGGTTTGCCGGTGCTCGACCGGGTCCCCGGCACCCCCAACGCCTACGCGGCCACCGGGCACGGGATGCTCGGCATCACACTCGCTCCGGCGAGCGGCCGGGCGATGGCCGACTACGTCGTCACCGGCCGCCGCCCGGCCGAGCTCGGGGCCTTCCGCGGCGACCGACGCCGCGTCTAGGAGCCGCGGACGTTCCACCACCCGCGCGTGCATCGCCAGGACCTGCCGCGGTGAGCCCGGCTACCGGGCGGGCGACGTCGAGCCGTTGTGCGAAGGCCGGGCGCGAATCTGCAGCATGGAGCCCACGTGGTCCAATTCCAGGTGGACGATCTCGTTGGTGCCCGTTTCGAGGAGAGGTGCCGGGACGTACAGGGTCTGCTGAGGTCCTTGCTTCCAGTAGCGGCCCAGCAGGACGCCGTTGATCCAGACGTATCCCTTGCCCCAGCCGGGCAGCGCCAGGAACGCGTCCGCGGGCTCGGCCACCTCGAGCGTGGTGCGGAAGAACGAGAGCGGCTCGCTCGTCGCTCCCGGCTGGAATCTCAGCCGTGATATGTCCTCCAGCGGGATCGGCCGCGCCGTATATCCGTGCACGTATTGGTGGTGGTGCAGGACACCGCCGAGGATGCCCTTGCGCTCGCCGAGCAGCGGACCGTAGTTGGTCCGTCCCATCGATTCCACGAGGATCTCCAGGGCGGCGTGCCCGGCCGCGAGCAGCGCGGGAGGATCGGCGTCCCGCTCGACGACGCCCGCGAGGCGGCCGTCGACGAAGACGTGCGCGCGGTCGCGTACCTCGCGCAGGGTGAGCGGGTACGGTCCGCGCGGACCGGGAACGGTCGCCCGGTACAGGACCAAGCCGTGCTCCAACCCCAGGTCCTCGAACGTCGGCGGCATCGGCGCGGTGGTCTCCGGCCGCGCGATGGCCTCCAGTGCCTCGCGCAGCGGCACCGAATGGGCGGGGCGTAGCGTGGCGGGCGGCAGCGTGGCGGGTACGGGTGGCACGTCGGGGAGCTCGCCGCTGTAGCGGGAGAGCACGTCCCGGAGCCGCCAGTACTTCTCGGTGGGCGCGCCGCGCTCGTCGATGGGCGCGTCGTAGTCGTAGGAGGTCACCGTGGGCCGCCATGGGCCGGCGCTGTCGTCCCCGGTGCGGTTGGCGCCCGCCCAGGTGCCGAAGCTGGTGCCGCCGTGCGCCATGTACAGGTTCACCGACGCTCCCGCGGCCAGGATCCGTTCCAGGACGTCCGCGACGTCCCGCGGGTCACGGGTGACGTGTTCGTGCCCCCAGTGGTCGAACCAGCCGCACCAGAACTCCATGCAGAACAGCGGGTCGCCCGGCCGGTGGGCGCGCAGCGTGGCGAAGGCCCGCTCGGGCTCGGAGCCGAAGTTCACCGTGGCCAGCACGCCGTCGATCGTGCCACCGGTCAAGTAGTGGTCGGCCGGCCCGTCGGACGTACACAGGGGCACTTCGATGCCGCGGCTGATCAGGCCGTCCGCCAGGTGGCGCAGGTAGGCGTGGTCGCTGCCGTAGGAGCCGTACTCGTTCTCCACCTGGAGCATGATCACGTTGCCGCCCCGGGTGACCTGGCGCTCGGCCACCCGCGGGATCAGCCGGTCGAAGTAGCGGTCGACGTGGGCCAGGTAGCCGGGGTCGCTGGTGCGAAGGGCACCGGTCAGCCAGGTGGGCAGCCCACCGTTGTCCCATTCGGCGCAGATGTACGGCCCGGGCCGCACGATCGCCAGGAGTCCTTCGGCCGCCGCCGCGTCGAGGAACGCGCCGAGATCGTCCAGGCGGCGGAAGTCTCCCGGCCGCGGCTCGTGCAGGTTCCACGGCACGTAGGTCTCGACCGTGTTGAGGCCCATCGCGTGCACCATGGCCAGCCGGTGCTTCCACTGCTCGGGGTGCACGCGGAAGTAGTGCACCGCGCCCGACAGCACCCTGTACTCCGCGCCGTCCAGCCGGAATGAGCCGCCATCGACGGAGAAGTCACGCATCTCGCCGATCACCTGCTGATTCCGGCGGTCATGCCGTCGACGATGCGGCGGCCCAGCCAGAGGTAGAGCACGATCATGGGGTAGACCAGGATCACGATGCCCGCGAACATGCCGCCCCAGTCGGAGCTGTACTGCATGCTGCTGTACAGACCGAGGAGCGCGGCGGGCAGGTTGCGTTCCTCGGGGAGAGGAGCGATCAGCAGGGCCAGCAGGGTCTCGTTCCACAGGCCCATGACGTTGAGCACGAACACGGTCGTCAAGCCCGGCTTGGCCACGGGCATGATGACCTGAACGAACGCGCGGAGCGGGCCGGCGCCGTCGATCTCGGCCGCCTCCTCGATCTCGTGCGGCAGCGAGCGCATGTACCCGGTGAGCACGAACACCGCGAAGGGCACCGACAGCGCCACCTGGAAGACCAGCAAGGTGATGCGGTTGTCCCACCAGCCGGTGACCCAATCCTCCATGAAGGTGTAGACCGACAGCTTGATCACCACGATCGGCACCAGGATCGTCTGGATCGGGATGCTCAGCCCTATCGCGAAGTAGCTGATCGCGGGGCCGGCGACGCGCCGGCTTGAGCGGGCCAGCACATAGGCGGCGGGGGCGGACACCACCACGATCAGCACGGACCCGAGAAGGGTCAGCACCACGCTGTTCATGGCCGCGGCGGAGAATTCCGCCGCCTGCCACGCCGAACTGAAGTTGTCCCAGCGCAGGCTCTTCGGCAGGCCGAACGGATGCAGCCACACCTCGCCCGAGTCCTTCAGCGACTGGATGCCCACCCACCCGATCAGGGCGAGGTTGAAGGCCACCCAGACCCACAACGCGATCGCCGTGGCCCGGGGCAGCAGGATGTCCCCGATCAGACGTCTCATGACAGCTCCACTCGCTCACGTCTGGTGATGCGCCGGGTCAGCACGATCAGTACGGCCGTCACGAGGAGCGTCATCACGCCCATGGCGGCCGCGCTTCCCAGATCCGGCAGGCCGGCGCCCTTCACCACGATGTACTGCTGCACCGCGATCGTGCGGGCGGGGATCGGCGGCGCGGCGGCGGTTCCCGCGGTGGTGAAGGCCAGCACGATGTCGAAGATCTTCAGGCTGCCGACCACCCAGAGTACGGCGGCCACGGCGAGGACGTCCCAGGTCAACGGCAGCGTGATGTGCCGGAACTGCTCCCATTTGGTGGCCCCGATGAGCTGGGCGTCCTCGTACACATGCGTCGGGATGGCGTCGGCCGCCGACATCATCAGCGCGACGTAGAAGCCGGTGCTCGACCAGACCAGCCCGCCCACGACGCAGCGGAACACCATGTCGGGGCCGAGCCAGGGCCGCGGGTCCAGGCCGATCCACTCCAGCACGGTGTTGACCGCGCCCTCGGGGTTGAGCAGGAAGCCCACCGCCGCGCCGATCGCGATGATCGAAATGACCATCGGCAGGAAGACGACGGCCCGGATGAAGGCCCGCCCCTTGAGCTGCCTGAGCACGACCATGGCGAGGAACGTGGCGCCGAAGATCAGGACGCCGCCGACGACCGCCATCACGAAGGTGTTGGTGAAGGCCGTGACGAAGACGTCGTTGTGCAGCAGCGCCATGTAGTTGTCCAGCCCGCGCCAGGTCATCTCCGAGCCGGGCCCCGACCATTTGGTGAAGCCGACCCAGATCCCGAACAGCGAGGGTGCGACGAACAGCAACGTGTAGATCAGGAGCGCGGGCAGCAGAAAGGGCCAGAAGGCCCGTTCATAGGTTTTCATCCAGTCGCCAGGTGCTCGGCGGTGCGCTTCTTGCCCTCGCGGACGAACGTGGTCGCGTCGATCTTGCCGGAGAGGAGCTTGTCGTTCAGCGGCAGGAACATGTCGCCCCACCAGGTCTTGTCGGCGCCCGCGTAGTCGTAGCTCAGGTGCGTCTCCTTGGCCTCCAGCACCGCCTTCTGCACGTTGGCCATGTTCGCGGGCGCGGGCACGTCGCCGCGCGAGGAGATGTTCAGCGCCACGGTCGAGAACTGCTCCATGTACTTCTTCTGCAGCGCGAAGGCCAGGAACCTCTTGGCCGTGGCGACGTTCTTGCCCTTGGCGTTCACGCCCCAGCCGAGGGTGCCCACCTCGATGGACTTCTTGCCGCCGGTGGGTACCTGGAACGAGGCGACCTTGAAGCCGGGAGCCAGCTGGGGCTGGACCTCGCTGGCCAGCCAGGTGCCGTTGAGGTTCAGGTCGTACGTGCCCGCCGCCCAGGCGTTCTGCGCGGCGGGGAACTTGGTCGCCATGAAGTCCCGCTGGAAGTAGCCGCCCTTGGCGAGTTGTTCGACCTTCTTCGCGGTGTCGAGCACCTGGGGCTTGTCCCAGTTGGCCGGGTCCTTGGCCAGCTCGGCGAGGCTCCCGGCGCCGTTGGCGCCCACCAGCAGGCTGTAGAACCAGAAGACGTTGTAGAAGGCGATGGTGCCGTCCTGGCCGATCGGGGTGCGGCCGGACTTCTTGGACTCGTCGAGGAAGGCGATGAACTCCTCCCAGGTCTGCGGGTTCAGCCCGGGGTGCTTGGCCGCGTCGTACCAGATGGCGGTGGAGATGATCGTGTGCGGGAGGTAGGCCAGGCCGTTCTTGCCGGAGGAGGCCCGCCGTACCGGCTCGGGGAGCACGTCCTTGACCGTCTTACCCTCGCCGGGGACCTGCGCGTTCTCCACGTCGTCCATGGGGCCGATGATCTGCTGGGCGGTCAGCGTGTCGATGTCGCCGGTGGTGGTGTCGAACAGGTCGGGGCCTTGGCCGGAGGCCATCTCGGCGTTGAGGTTCTCGTTGCCGGTGCGGCCGACGAACTTCACGTCGACCTTGGTGCCCGTCTCCTTGGCGAAGTCGTCGAAGATCGCCTTGATGATCTTCGACTGGGGTTCCGCCGCGCCCCAGGACGAGCGGTACGACAGCGACTGCTGGGCGGGTTCGCCGCTGTTCTTCTTGCCACAGGCGGCCAGGCCGAGGGCGCCGATCAGGAGGACGGCCGTCAATTTACGCATGGTGGGGGGCCTTTTCTATCGAGACGACGGTACGGGTGTGCCTGGCCTGTTCCGCGGCCCAGACCACCCGGTGGGTGGCGAGGCTGGTTTGCGCGTTGGTCGAGACCAAGGCCGGGTCGTTGTCGCGGACGGCGGCGAAGAACGCCTTCAGCAGCGCCCCGTCACCCCCTCCGTGCCCGGAGGCGGCCGAGGCGTCCGCTCCGGCGAGGGCGTCGATCACCGACACCTCATTGGTGAGGAAGTCGTGCACGCGCAGCGTCTCGCCGTCGCACTCGATCGAGCCGCGCGTGCCGAAGATCCTGGTCTTCCTGTGCTCGAGCGCGCCGAAGGCGGTCATGGTGCAGGTGGCACTCGTGCCGTCGGCGAACTCCATGATCACCACCTGGCTGTCGACGACGTCGTTGTCGCAGGCGTAGACGCATCTGCCGTACGGGCCCTCGCGCAGGGCCGTGAGCACGCCCTCCTCGGTGAAGTCCCTGGTGATCGCGCCGAGTGGCCAGATGTGCCGGTTCGGATCGGCGAGGGAGTCCATGTAGAGCCGCTTGGCCGAGTAGGGGCAGGTGGGTTCGATGGAGCAGTCCAGGCATCGCTCGGCGGCCTTCGCGGGCTGGTTCTCCTTGGTGAAGTGGGCCAGCTTGCCGAAGGAGGAGACCCGCTCGGGCACTTCGCCCTTGATGTGCACGAGCCAGTCAAGATCATGGCAGGCTTTGGCGAGGAGCATCGGGGCCGACTCGGCCTCGTTCCGCCAATTCCCGCGCACGAAGGAGTGTGCCTGGTGCCACCAGCCGACCTGCTCCAGGTGCTGGATGTTCATGATCTGGCCGATCCTGCCCGCGTCCAGGAGCTCCTTGAGCCTGGTGGTGTAGGGCGTGTAGCGCAGCACATGGCAGACCGCCAGGATCACGCCGTTGCGGTCGGCGGCCGCGGCGATGGCCGCGGCGTCCTCTTCCGTCGGGGCCATCGGCTTCTCCAGCAGGATGTGGTAGCCCAGATCGGCCGCGCGTACGGCGGGCTCAAGGTGCAGGCGGTCCTGCGTGGCCACGATCACCGCGTCGGCCAGCCGCTCTCCGGCCAGCAGGTCCCGCCAGTCGGCGAAGACGCGTTCGGCCGCGATGCCGTGCTCGGCCGCGAACTCCGCCCGCCTGGCCGGGTCGGGCTCGGCGACGGCCACGACCTCGGCCGACCCGGCTTCGCGCGCCAGCCTCGCGTAACCTGCGCCGCGCAGGCCCGCTCCAATCACGGCAAGAGTGACCATTCGCATCCCCTATAGTGAGACTTACTAATGAAGGATGTTTTTATTTCTGCCGCATAGCATCTGTCAAGGGGGCAAGCATGACTATCCGCGGCGGCGACACCTCGCGGCTTCGCCGGATCAATCTCGTGACGACGCTCCGCACGGTCCGGGCGCGGGGGCCGCTCGGGCTGACCGACCTCGCCAAGGAGGCCGCGCTGTCCAGGCCGACCGTGGAGGGCCTGGTCGAGGAGTTGCTGGGCGCGGGCTGGCTCAGGGAACTGCCGCCGGAGAGCGGCCAGATGGGGCGGCCGGCCAGGTTGTTCGCCTTCCACGCGACGGGTGGTCACGTGCTCGGGATCGACATCGGCTCCTACACGCTCAGGGCCTGCGTCGCCGATCTGGACGGCACGGTCGTGGCCGCGCACGACGAGCGGACCGCCGCCGCCGCCGGTCGTGCCGAGCGCCTGGCCGGCCTCAGGAGGGCGATCGCGGGCGCCTTGGCGGCCGCCGGGCTGACCGCCGACAGCGTCGCCGCCGTCTGCGCGGGCACCACTGGCGTGGTGACCCCCGAGGGCGTGGTGAAACTGTCGGTCGGCCTGCCCGAGTGGACCGGCCTCGATCTGGCGGGTGAGTTGCGGGCGAGCTTCGACTGCCCCGTACTGGTGGAGAACGACTGCAACCTGGCCGCGCTCGCCGAGCGTTGGCGCGGCCAGGCCCGCGACATCGACGACCTGGTGTTCGTGCTGTCCGGCGTGCGCACCGGCGCGGGCATCCTGGTGGACGGCAAGCTGCTCAAAGGAGCCAAGGGCGGCGCGGGCGAGATCGGCGCGCTGCCGCTGATCGGCTGGCACCGCGCGCCCGTCCATCTGACCGGTTTTCAGGGTCTGCCGCCCGGCACGGCGCCACAGGACGCCGCCGCCCAGGTCTTCGCCGTGGCCAGGTCCGGCGACCCGGCCGCTCAGTGGGCGGTCGATCAGTACGCGCGCGACCTGGCCGAAGGCATCGCCGCGTTGGTGCTGACCGTGGATCCCGAACTGGTGGTGATCGGTGGCGGCGTCTCGCGCTCGGGCAACGTGCTGCTTGAGCCGGTGCGCCGGCACCTGGACCCGTTCTGCCTCGAACCCCCCGTGGTGGTGATCTCCGACCTGGGGGAGCAGGCCGTGGTCCTGGGTGCGGTACGGCGCGCGCTCGATCACGTCGACGCCCGCCTCTACGACTTCGACGCTCCCCTGCCCAAGCCATCCGCTTGAGGATCATCGCTGTCGCGGTGCCGCGGATGGCGCCCGTCGCCTGACCAAGGCGACGGGCGCGAATCTGCTTGCTCACCGGCGTGCTAGACGGCGGCTACCTGGGCTGACCGTTCGTCGCCGAACGGATGGCCGGCAGGTTGTAGAGCTCCAGCTCATAGACGGCGTACATGCTCCAGCGGGTGTAGTTCGCATCGTTGATCTTCAGGCGTAGCTTCCTGACGCCTTGCAGGTCGGGAAGATCGGCGGCCGAATACTCCATGACTCCGTCGTCATCGTCGTGCGTCCACCGGAACGCGGCGCCCCGCACCGCGGTCGTCCAGTCGGTGCCGTTGGCCGAGACCTCGACGTCCACATCGGTCAGGCCCTGCGGAATGCCACCACGGGTCGCGACGACGAGCGTGTTGAACGCCTTCGGCTCCTTCCAGTCCAGCACGATCTCGTGCGGGAACGGATTCGCGTCGGTGTAGCCCTGCTTGGCGGCGAACATCGTGCCGTATTCGCCGTCGACCATCTTCTGCGGGCCGTATTGCACGCCGCCGTCGCCATCGCGGGCGGCCGAAGCGGATACCGCCGAATAGCTTCGGGCGATGTTGGCCTCCGCCGTGTTCACCGCGCCCTTCACCAGCGTGAGCGCATAGGTCTTCGCGGTCTTGCCATCGCTTGCCAGCGTGCGGATCTCGACCTTGTTCTTGCCGTTCGCCACGTTGACGTCGACGCTCGCACCGTTGGCGACCGGGCTGCCGTCGACGGTGATCGTGCCGCCGGCGTCGGTCAGCGTCGGGGTCAGGCCGACTGTGCTCTTGCCCTCGTTGACGAGCAGCGTGTAGTCACCGCGATATCCCTCGAAGGAGAATTCCGAGACGTTGGTGAGCTTGAGATCCTTCAACGTCGCGTCGAAGTGCTGCTGCCCGGGCGCGAGTCGCACACGGAATCCGTCGAGCCGCACCTCTCTGTTCTCCAGGTTGGTGAGCTGGATCTGGTGCTTGCCCGGTCTCAACCCGGTCTTCTGATACGCGGTGAAGCGGTCGTACTGGACCGCCTCGTAGAGATCGAGCACCGTGGCCGGCCCACCGTCGACCGACACGGACACCTTTCCGGTCGTCGTGTTCTTCTCGAAGAACGCGTCGATACCGGTGCCCTCGAACTCGTAGGTCGCCTTGTCACCGGCGCTCTTGCCGATGTGCACGCTGCCGAGGTACGCGGACTGCCGCTGCCGCGGCGCCCAGCCGGCGGAGTAGCCGATGCCGCTGTCGGTGTTGTCGACCAGGAAGGTGTTCGGGACGTCCTGGCCCTCGTAGGGGCTGGTCGGCTGGGGAACGGCGCCGACAGGCTCGCCCGCGGCCGCCCGCACGAGGTAGCCGTGCAGAGCGTCGAGATAGGCCGGGTCGAGCGTGTAGCGCCGCGGGTCCTCCGGGCTGATCGCGCTGTCGACGATCCGCTGGGCCAAGGCCGGGTCGCGCTTCTTCAGGATGTAGAGCAGCTCGTAGTCCTCAAGACCGTCGCGCTGCGCCTCGAGGCGCACGCTGCTCTTCACCGTCAAGTTGGCCTTGTCGGGATAGACGATATAGGAGTCGCCCTTCCAGGGACCCACGTACCACGCGTTCCACGCCCAGTGCAGATGACCCTGCACGCCCTCACGCTCGAGGTCCCAGAACAGCATGCGGCCGGTCATCGTCGGCTGCGTCCAGAAGCGGTTGAGCCACGGGGGAGTGTTGACCTCGCACGTGTAGACCCACAGGTCCTGACCCGCGGCCTGTTGTGCCTTGTAGCCGGCCTTCTTGCGCTCGAACGCCGGTGTCAGCGGAACCCAGGTGTCGACATAGGGCTTGGTCCTGTCGTCGAGCAGGATGCCATCGGGATCGGCGTCCATGGTGCGGAAATCGGCGCCGATATCGGCATTGATCTGCTTGATCTTGCGCGCGACATAGGTCCAGAGGTTGCGCTGGTTGGCGGTGATGGGCTCGTCACTGATGTGCTGATACCACGTCAGGCCGTTCGTGTAGCCCTTGCTCTTCAGGTGCTTGTACAGCGCGGTCAGATAGTTCGTCAGGAAGGCGTCGGTGACCGGCAGACTGTCCGGCAGCTTGGTGTTCCAGCTGTCGTCAGGCTTCTCGTTGTCCGGCATCTTGTTCAGCGCGTGAACGAGATGCTGGTTGGCGAAGTTGGTGATCCCGCGCCGCTTGAACGTCTCGACGTAGCGGTCGAAGTTCGTCCAGTCGATGTCGCCCGGGATTCCCTTGACGAAGTCCGACAGCTCCGTGCCGGTGGACTGCAGGAACAGGTCGGTGCGGAGCCAGACCATGTTGGTGCGATATTCGGCGAGCTTGCGGGCGAACTCGTCCATGAGGCGGAACCACGCGTCGCTGTAGGTCTCGACACCGTAGTAATACTTGCCGACGTCGTAGGCCTGGCTGGCCGCACCGTTCCAGCTCAAGCCGTCCCAGGTGAAGCCGTTCGTCATCGTCCAGTGGTAATTGGTGAACGGTGACTTGTCGATCGTGGGGACCTCGACGTTGCTCACATTGACCTGGATCGGGACCGGGTAGGTGCCGCGAGTCGTCTCGACCGTCGCCGTACCGCGATAGGTGCCGGGCGCCGTGCCGCGGGGCACGAAGCCGGTCACGAAGACGGGCTGAGTCTGGCCGGCCTCGACCCAGGTCGCCTGGTCGTTGGACAGCGGGTCCGGCATGGCCGACTCGGGATAGAGCAGGTTGCCCTCACGGTCGGGGAAGAACGGGTTCGCCGCGACCTTGCTGTCGTCCTTGTAGGCGACGAAGTGGTAGCTCAGGTTGGCTCCCGCGATCGGCCGCTTGCCGCCCGCGGTCAGGTTGCCGAACCGTACGCGCTCGATACACAGCCGTTCTTTCGCGCGCACGGCGATCTGCGCGCTCTCGTACTCACCGCGGGCGGCCACGAGATCGATGGAGGTGCTCGGAATCTGCGGGACCGTCGTCGTGCGGTAGACGGTCTTCTGTGGACTCTCGACCCAGAGCTGTGCGGCCTTCGCACCGGCCATGGCGGCTGGAACGAAGGGGGTGAACGGTGCGAGCAGCAGGGTGGCGCAGAGTAACGGGATGGTTCTACGTCGCATGGCCACTTATCATGGGTTCTTGTGTAAGTCTGGGTCAAGAGGGAAAAATCTCCCCCGGCATGAGATTTGTCACCTCCCGTCCGGAAAGCCAGGAATTGGGGGATGCGAATGTGGGAACGCGATCGGGAATGGCACTGTGTCGAGAGCCTGCTGCGCACGATAGAGGGGGGCGCGGCCGGGACGCTGCTGGTGGACGGCGAACCGGGGGCAGGCCGGACCCGCCTACTCACCGAAGCCGCCCGCGCCGCGGGCGAGCGCCACATCAGCGTGCTCCAGGGCGGCCCGGGGGAGCTGGGCGAGCTGATCCCTTGCGGAATGCTGTACCAGGCTCTCGACCTGCGCTTCGAGCCCGCCGCCGGCGGTGATCCCGGCGACTCGCGGGCGCGTACCCTCGAACGCCTGAGATCCGGCCTCGAGGAACGGGCCACGGGACCGGTGCTGGTCGTGCTCGACGACCTGCACTGGGCGGACCCGATGACGCTGATGGTGCTGCGCGCCCTGCACCACGTGCTCGCGTCCCGGCCCATCGGCTGGCTGCTGAGCCGATCCACCGCAGTGGAACAGGGCCAGGCCGCCTTCCTGTTCGATCTCCTGGAGCGAGAAGGAGCCGCCAGAGTCGAGCTCACGCCGCTCTCGCCGGAGGCGGTCGTCGGGCTGATGACGCAGACGCTCGGGGCGTCACCCGAGCCGGCCCTGCTGGCACTGGCGGACGGCGCCGGCGGCAATCCGCTGCTGATCAGCGAGCTGCTCGCCGGTCTCCGGGACGAAGGGCGGCTGGGAGCCGGAGCCGTCCTGCCGCATGGATACGTTCCCCACCGGCTGCGCATGGTCGTCCGCCACTGGATCGAGGCGCTCAGCACGGGTGCCAGGAATCTGGTGGAGACCGTCGCCGTGCTGGGCCGGTCCTTCTCGCCGGAACAGGCCACGTCACTGCTGGGCACCACACCGGCCGCCCTGCTTCCGCTGGTCGAGGAGTGCATGGCGGCGGGCATCCTGGCCGCCACCCCACAGGGCCTCACCTTCCGCCACGAACTGGTCAGGTTCGTGGTCGCCACGCGAGTCCCGCAACCGGTACGGCACGCGCTGCTGGACCAACTCGGCGTCCGCACCCACGCCGAACCGGCGAGCCGGCCTCCGGATGTCCACGCCGGACCTTCGAGTCGGCCATCGGATGTCAACGCCGGGCCGGCAAGCCTGCCACCGGGCATCTACGCCGGACCGGCGAGTCGGTCGCCGGACGTCTCCGGCCCCGGCCCCGGCCCCGGCCACAGTTCCAGCCATGGCCCCGACCCTGGCCGCAGCCCCGGCCACCTGGTCGCCGTCATCGACACGGCGATCGCGGGGGGGCGGCTGCAGGAGGCCGAGCGGCTGGTCAACGAGGGCCTGGCCGATCGCGACCCGGCGGACGACGCGGCCGAACTGCGCTGCCTCCTGTCGGACATCATGTATCTGACCGGCCGGATCGAGGAAGCCCTGCGGCTGGCCGAGACGGTGCTGGCCGTGCCCGATCTGCCCGGCCACGTGCGCGACCGGGCGGTCCTGGTCCGGCTGTACGCCCTGACGCGCCTGCGGGGGTCGGGCACATCCGCCCAGGAGTACGCGTACGAGGTCCTGGAAGGCGGCGCCCGGCACGGTCCGGTGGCCACGGTCGCGGCCTTGGTCACGCTCGCGGTCGCCGAGTGGGAGGAGGGCCGGCTCTCCGAGGCACTGGCGTTCGCCGAGGATGCCCGGCGGCTGGCCGTCACGGACGAGCGGCCGGCCGGGACGGACGACTCGCCCGTGCATCGCTACGAATCCCTGCTCGTCTCCGCCGCGCTGCTCATGGACATCCACCGGCTCGACGAGGCCCGCGCCATCCTCCGGGAGGCCCGTGCGGACATGTCCGCCGACGGCCACCTGACCTGGACCGCGTACGCCTCCGCTCTGGAGGCGCGGGCCGAGCTCGCCGCGGGCCGTTTCGCCGACGCCGTCACCGAGGCGGAGAGAGCCCTGGACCTGGCCACCACCTTGGGCACCCCACTGCCCGCCACGGTGGCCAACGCCGTCCTCGCCACCGTCGCGCTACGGCGCGGCGACCTGCGCGCGGCGTCACGGTACGTCGCGGACGCAACAGGCGGCCCACTCGACGGCCATCCACGCCACACCCTGCTGACGGCACAGGTCGCCGAGGTACGCGACGGACCGCTGAGCGCGATGACGCTGCTCACGGCCCTTCCCGCTGCACGCGGGCAGGCGGATCTTCGCGCGCCACGCGGACTCGCGGACTCTCCCGTCCCGCGTGGGCAGGACTCTCCCGCCCCACCCGGGCTCGCGGACCTCCCCACGCCACTCGGCCGGCTGCGTTCGATGCTCGCCGTGGACCCTACGGCGGGTGCGTGGATGGTCCGCGTCGCCCTGGCCGCCGACGACCGTCCGGCAGCCGAGGCGGTCGTGGCCACCGTGGAGGCGCTCAGCAAGGGCAACCCGGAGTTCGCCGCGCTGGTCGCCTCGGCCGCGCACGCCCGTGGCCTGCTCGACGGCGACTGCGACGCCCTCACCCAGGCCGCCGAGCGGACGGACGACACGTGGGGGCGGGCCTCGGCCGTGGAGGACCTCGGCATGGCGCTCGTCGCGGCCGGGCGGCACGAGGAAGCGGCCGGCAACCTGGATCGCGCCCTCGAGATCTACCAGGACCTCGGCTCCGTCAGGGATTCGGCGCGCGTCCGTAAGCGGCTGCGCGGCATGGGCGTCCGTCACCGCCACTGGAGCTACGCCGAGCGGCCGGTCTCCGGCTGGGACAGCCTCACCGAGACCGAGCGGAACATCTCACTGCTCGTCGCCGACGGATGGACCAACCGGCGGATCGCCGAGCAGACCTTCATCAGCGTGCACACGGTGGCCTTCCACCTGCGGCACGTCTACCGCAAGCTGCAGATCAACTCCCGCATCGAGCTCGTACGCCTCGTGGTGTCGCAGGAAAAGATCGAGACCGGCCCGTCCGGCGTGGCAGGAGCCTGAGCCCGTATGACCGCGCAGACGGTGATGACTACACATCTGGGGGATGTGGCGGACGGATGCCCGGTGAAGCCTCGAAAGCGTACGCACTCGTAAGCGTACGCAGAGATATCCCGCCTGAACGCGAGGAGGAGCCGTGTCTCTAGCATCCCCGGGCCCGATCACCGCGAACCGGGTCCCGGTCGCCAGTTATCCGACGTACGCCGAGGCCGAGAAGGCCGTGGACTTCCTGTCCGACCACGGGTTCCCCGTACAGGGAACGCTCATCGTAGGCGTGGGACTGCGCTCGATCGAGCGGGTGGTCTCGCGCATGACGTACCTGCGCGCCGCCGGGTTGGGCGCCGCGTCCGGAGCCTGGTTCGGTGTGCTCATCGGCCTGTTCCTGGGGATCTTCTTCGCGCCCAGGCCCTCGGCCATGGTCGGCCTGCTGCTGTGGGGCCTGCTGTGGGGGCTGATCGCCGGAGCGATCTACGGCCTGATCTCGCACTCGGTGCACGGCGGCCGCCGGGACTTCGTCTCGGAGAGCGGGCTGGTAGCCGACAAGTACGACGTCCTCGTCGAATCCGAACACGTGGCCAGGGCCCAGGAACTGCTCGGCAAGACAAGCGGCTAGCAAAAAGAAAAAAGCGGCCAGCGAAAAAAGCGGCCGGCGAAAAAAGCGGCTAGGGGGAGCTCGCCATGGCGAAAGCAGTCGGTATCGATCTCGGTACGACCAACTCGGTGATCGCCGCCACGGAGGACGGTCAGCCCACGGTCATTCCCAACGCGGAGGGGTCCCGGACGACACCGTCGGTGGTGGCGTTCACCGACCAGGGCGAACGGCTGGTCGGCCAGCTGGCCCGCCGACAGGCCATACTCAACCCTAAGGGGACGATCTACTCCGCCAAGCGGTTCATCGGCCGCCGCTACAACGAGGTCGAGAGCGAGATCCACGCGGTCTCCTTCGACGTGGTGGAAGGGCCGGACGGATCGGTACGCTTCCAGGTCGGCGACAAGCAGTACGCGCCGGAGGAGGTCTCGGCCCTGGTGCTGCGAAAGCTCGCCGCCGACGCGGCGAAGTACCTCGGCGAGAAGGTGACCGAGGCCGTCATCACCGTCCCGGCCTACTTCAACGACGCCCAGCGCCAGGCGACCAAGGACGCGGGCCGCATCGCCGGGCTGGAGGTCCTGCGGATCATCAACGAGCCGACCGCCGCCGCGCTGGCCTATGGGCTGGACAAGAAGTCCAACGAGACCGTGCTGGTCTTCGACCTGGGCGGCGGCACCTTCGACGTCAGCATCCTGGACATCGGTGAGGGGGTCGTCGAGGTACGTTCGACCTCCGGCGACGGGCACCTCGGCGGCGACGACTTCGACCGGCGGATCGTCGACTACCTGGCCGATGAGTTCCAGAAGGACCAGGGCATCGACCTGCGCCGCGACCCGCAGGCCCTGCAGCGGCTGTTCGAGGCGGCGGAGAAGGCCAAGGTCGAGCTGTCGGCGGTGACCCAGACCACGATCAGCCTGCCGTTCATCACGGCGGACGCCGCGGGGCCGAAGCACCTCAACACCACGCTCATGCGCTCCACGTTCGAGCAGATCACCGCCGACCTGGTCGAGCGCTGTGTCCATCCTGTGGAGCAGGCGATGGAGGACGCCAAGCTCAGGCCGTCGGACATCGACGAGGTGATCCTCGTCGGCGGGTCGACCCGCATGCCCGCCGTGCAGAATCTCGTACGCAGGCTCACCGGCGGCAAGGACCCCAACATGACGGTGAACCCGGACGAGGTCGTGGCCATCGGCGCGGCGATCCAGGCGGGCATCCTCAAGGGCGAGGTCGAGGACGTCGTCCTGCTCGACGTCACGCCTCTCTCGCTGGGCGTCGAGACGCTCGGCGGCGTCATGACCAAGGTCATCGAACGCAACACCACGATCCCGGCCCGCCGGACCGAGACCTTCAGCACGGCCGACGACAACCAGAACGCCGTCGACATCGTGATCCTGCAAGGGGAGCGGGAGCGCGCGGCCGACAACCGGGTGCTCGGACGCTTCCGGCTGGAGAACATCCGTCCCGCGTCCCGGGGAGAGCCGCAGATCGAGGTCACCTTCGACATCGACGCCAACGGCATTCTCAACGTCACCGCCCGCGACAAGGACACCGGTGCCGAGCAGAAGATCACCATCACCGAGAGCTCCAACCTGGACAAGCAGGACATTGAGCGGATGGTCAAGGACGCCGAGCAGCACCGTGACGAGGACGCCCGGCTCCGGGAGGCGATCGACGCCCGCAACGAGCTGGACTCGGTCGCCTACCAGGTGGAACGCCGCCTGCAGGAGCTCGGCGACGGTGTCCCCGTCCACGAGAAGGCGCGTGCCGAGCAACTCGTCCAGGACGCCCGGCAGGCGGTCAAGGAAGAGGCGCCGCTCGACCGGCTGCGCGGCCTCAGCGGCGAACTCCAGCAGGTCTATCACGGGCTCGCGGTCAGCGGCCGGCCGGAGGGCCAGGCCGGCGTACCGCCGCAGGGCAGGACGGAGGCCGCTGCCGGCCGGGACGAGGACGTGATCGACGCCGAGTTCACCACATCCGACTCGGAGTGACATGAACGGCCACGAAGACCGGACGAACCGGACGGACCAGGCCGAAGCGCCGGCTCGGCAGGCACCGGGCGCGCCCGCGAAGGCGGACGCGCCCAGGTCCACGCCCGCGAAGGCGGACGCGCCCAGGCCCACGCCCGCCGACATGCCCGTGAAGGCGCCTGCGGAACCGCCTGCCGGGGCGCCTGCGGAGACATCCGCCGACGCCTCCGCGGAGACCGACGCGAAGCTCGCCGAACTGGAGGACCGCTGGCTGCGTTCGGTCGCCGAACTGGACAACGTGCGCAAACGCATCGCCCGCGACGCCGAACGGCTGCGGGCCGAGGAACGGGACAGGGTGGCGGCCGAGTGGCTGCCCATCCTGGACAACCTGGAGCTCGCCCTGGGCCACGCGGCCGGTCAGAAAGGCGAGGCGCGAGCCATCGCCGAGGGGGTGCGGGCCGTACGGGACCAGGCCCTGGCGGTGCTGTCCCGCCTCGGGTACGCCCGCCACGACGAGAGGGACGTGCCCTTCGACCCGGTCCACCACGAGGCGGTGGCCACCGTCGAACGGGACGACGTCGCGCCCGGCACCGTCGTCGAGGTGGTGCGTCCCGGTTACGGCGACGGCCAGCGGCAGCTGCGCCCCGCGGTGGTGGTCGTGTCGAAGAAGGCGGAGTGATGGTCGTCCGGCGGGACTTCTACGAAGTGCTGGGCGTCGACCGCAAGGCCGACCAGGACGAGATCCAGCGGGCCTACCGCAAGCTCGTACGCGCCAACCATCCCGACGTCAACAAGGATCCCGGGGCGGAGGACCGGTTCAAGGAGATCTCGGAGGCGTACTCCGTACTGTCCGATCCCCAAACGCGCCGCAGGTACGACGCGTTCGGTCCTGATTTCCGCCAGGTGCCGCCCGACATGGACCCCGAGCAGTACGCCCGCGCCCGCGCCGGGGGCGGCCGCCAGTGGCGTCCGGCGGGGGGAGAGGGCTTCGAGGGCGGCATCGACATCGAGGACCTGCTCGGCGGCATGTTCGGCGGCCGAGGTGGCCGAGGCAGCCGAGGCGGGCGCGGCTGGGGGCCGGTGCCCGGTGCCGACCAGGAGGCCGAGCTGACGCTGACGGTCGAGGAGGCGTACAAGGGCGGCAGCCGCACCATCACGCTGCCCGGCGGCCGGCGGCTGGACGTCACGATCCCTCCGGGTGTCACGAACGGCCGGCGCGTCAGACTCGCCGGTGAGGGCGGCCACGGAAGCGGCGACGCGCCGCGGGGCGATCTCTACCTCATCGTCCGGATCGCCGACCATCCCCGATACCGCGTCGAGGGACGCGACATCCACGCCGTCCTGCCGCTGGCGCCCTGGGAGGCCGCGCTGGGCGCCACGGTCGCCATCGACACGCCGGGCGGCGAGGCGAAGCTCAAGGTGCCGCCGGGCACCCCGACCGGCCGCCGCCTGCGGCTGCGCGGGCGCGGCATGCCCGACCCGCGCGGCGGCGGCGCCGGCGACTTCTTCGCCGAGGTCCGCGTCATGGTGCCGCCCCGGCTCACCGAGGAGGAGCGGCGGCTGTTCGAGCAGCTCGCCGCCGTCTCGGCCTTCGACCCGAGGGGGCGTTCATGACCTACGCACTCGTACGGCCGGCGCGCCTGGACCTGAACTCCTACGCGCGCGCCACCGGCCTGCACCCGGAGGCCATCCGCCGGCTCGTGGCGCTCGGCCTGCTCGAACCGGTCAGGGACGCCAGAGGGGAGCTGTGCTTCCCGCCCGCCCAGGTGGCCGTGGCCGCCCGGATCCAGCGGCTGCACCACGGCCTGTCGATCAACTACGCCGCCATCGGCCTGGTGATCGACCTGCTCGACCGGATCGAGGAGCTGGAAGCAAACCTGCGGCGCTTGTCTGAACGACACTAAAAGGGGGCTGGAGTGGACCCGAACCGGATGACGCAGAAATCGCAGGAGGCCCTGCACGACGCCCAGACCAAGGCCATACGCCACGGGCACACCGAGGTCGACGCCGAGCACCTCCTGCTGGCCCTGCTCGAACAACCGGAAGGGCTGGCACCCCGGCTGCTGGCGGCGGCGGGGGCGAACACGGACAGCCTGATCACCGACCTGGAGGCGGAGCTTTCGCGCCGGCCCAAGGTCAGCGGGCCGGGCACGACACCCGGCCAGGTCTTCGTCACCCAGCGGCTGTCCCGGCTGCTCGACAGCGCGGAGCGGGAGGCGAAGCGGCTCAAGGATGAGTACGTCTCCGTCGAGCACCTTCTCCTGGCCATGATCGAGGAGGGGACCTCGGGCGCCTCGGGACGGCTGCTGCACGGCCAGGGACTGACCCGCGACCGCTTCCTGGAGTCGCTCACCGCCGTCCGGGGCAACCAGCGGGTCACCTCCGCCATGCCCGAAGTGGCCTACGAGGCACTGGAGAAGTACGGGCGCGACCTGGTCGCCGAGGCCCGCGCGGACAAGCTCGACCCGGTCATCGGCCGCGACTCCGAGATCCGCCGGGTGATCCAGATCCTCTCCCGCAAGACCAAGAACAACCCTGTCCTGATCGGTGACCCCGGTGTCGGCAAGACGGCCATCGTCGAAGGGCTCGCCCAGCGGATCGTGCGCGGTGACGTCCCCGAGGGACT
The DNA here is from genome assembly GCF_044460705.1 of Nonomuraea sp. NPDC050022. Lineage (NCBI taxonomy): Bacteria > Bacillati > Actinomycetota > Actinomycetes > Streptosporangiales > Streptosporangiaceae > Nonomuraea > Nonomuraea sp. NPDC050022. Next base: position 525,882 of record NZ_JBITKE010000008.1, on the reverse strand, counting down.
GCGCGACAAGACGATCTTCAGTCTGGACATGGGCTCGCTGGTGGCCGGCGCCAAGTACCGCGGGGAGTTCGAGGAACGCCTCAAGGCCGTGCTGAACGAGGTGAAGGCGGCCGAGGGCCGGATCCTGCTGTTCGTCGACGAGCTCCACACGGTGGTGGGCGCCGGGGCGACCGAAGGCGCCATGGACGCCGGCAACATGCTCAAGCCGATGCTCGCGCGCGGCGAACTGCACATGATCGGCGCGACCACGGTCGAGGAGTACCGCCGGCACATCGAGAAGGACGCGGCCCTGGAGCGGCGCTTCCAGCCGGTGCTGGTCGAGGAGCCCTCCGTGGAGGACGCCATCTCGATCCTGCGCGGACTGCGCGAGCGGCTGGAGGTCTTCCACGGGGTGAAGATCCAGGACAGCGCGCTCGTCGCCGCGGTGAATCTGAGCCACCGCTACATCGCCGACCGGTTCCTGCCGGACAAGGCGATCGACCTGGTCGACGAGGCGTGCGCGATGCTCCGTACCGAGATCGACTCCATGCCCGCCGAGCTCGACGAGCTGACCAGGCGGGTGATGCGGCTGGAGATCGAGGAGGCCGCGCTGGCCAAGGAGGACGACGCGGCGAGCCGGACCCGCCTCACCGATCTGCGCAAGGAGCTGGCCGACCTGCGCGCAGAAGCCGACGCGATGCGGGCGCAGTGGGAGGCCGAGCGCTCGGCCCTGCGCAAGGTCCAGGCCCTGCGGCAGGAGATCGAGTCCGTACGGCGGGAGGCGGAGCTGGCCGAGCGTAACTACGACCTCAACCGCGCCGCCGAGCTGCGCCACGGCAAGCTCCCCGAGCTGGAACGGCGGCTGCGTGGCGAGGAGGAGCGGCTGGACACCCGGCAGCACGGGCACCGGCTGCTGCGCGAGGTCGTGACCGAGGAGGAGATCGCCTCCATCGTCTCGCGCTGGACCGGCATCCCGGTGAGCCGGCTGAAGGAGGCGGAGCGCGAGAAGCTGCTGCGGCTGGACGAGATCCTGCACGAGCGCGTCATCGGCCAGGAGGAGGCGGTGCGGCTGGTGGCCGACGCCGTCATCCGCGCCCGCGCCGGCATCAAGGACCCCAGACGCCCCATCGGATCCTTCCTCTTCCTCGGGCCGACCGGTGTCGGCAAGACCGAGCTGGCCAAATCGCTCGCGGCGGCGCTGTTCGACACCGAGGACAACATGATCCGCATCGACATGAGCGAGTACCAGGAGCGCCACACGGTCAGCCGCCTCGTCGGCGCCCCTCCGGGCTACATCGGGTACGAGGAGGGCGGCCAGCTGACGGAGGCGGTGCGGCGCAAGCCGTACTCGGTGGTGCTGTTCGACGAGATCGAGAAGGCCCACGCGGACGTGTTCAACACGCTGCTGCAGGTCCTCGACGACGGGCGGCTGACCGACGCTCAGGGCCGTACGGTCGACTTCCGCAACACCGTGGTCATCATGACCTCCAACATCGGCTCCCAGTACCTGCTCGACGGGGTCACCTCCGACGGCGAGATCAAGCCCGAGGCGCGCGAGCGGGTGATGGGGGAGCTGCGCCGCCACTTCCGGCCCGAGTTTCTCAACAGGGTCGACGACATCGTGCTGTTCAAGCCGCTGACCGAGAACGAGATCGAGCAGATCGTCGACCTGATGTTCGACGACATCCGGTCGCGGCTGGCGGACCGGCGGCTCACCCTGGAGGTCACGGAGGCGGCGCGGCGGCTGATCGCCAACCAGGGATACGACCCGGTCTACGGCGCCCGGCCGCTGCGGCGCTTCATCGCCCGCGAGGTCGAGACCAGGATCGGCCGCGCGCTGCTCAGCGGCGACATCCCCGAGGGCTCGACCGTCACGGTCGACGTCGACAAGGGCGAGCTGACCGTCACCTTCCACGGGTCAGGGGGTTGAGCTTGCCGTGTGGTCCTCGTCGTAGATGTCGGACGCCGACCTGACGATGAGCGGGTCCGGGGTGCCGACCACCTCGTGGTCCTTGTTGTCGTAGTCGAAGCGGCTCAGCACGTGGCGCATCGCCTCCAGGCGTCCCCGCTTCTTGTCGTTGCTCTTGATGACCGTCCACGGCGCCTCGCGGATGTCGGTGTTGAGGAACATCTCCTCCTTGGCACTGGTGTAGTCGTCCCAGCGATCCAGCGAGGCCAGGTCCATCGGCGACAGCTTCCACTGCCGGACCGGATCGACCTGCCGGATGATGAACCGGGTGCGCTGCTCCGAGCGCGTCACCGAGAACCAGAGCTTGACCAGGTGGATGCCGTCGCGCACCAGCGCCCGCTCGAACTGCGGCACCTGCACCATGAACTCCCGGCACTCGGCCTCGGTGCAGAACCCCATCACCCGCTCGACCCCGGCGCGGTTGTACCAGGACCGGTCGAACAGCACGATCTCCCCGGCCGCGGGCAGATGGGCGATGTAGCGCTGCAGGTACCACTGGGTACGCTCCCGCTCGGACGGCTTCTCCAGCGCCACCACGGTGGCCCCGCGCGGGTTGAGATGCTCCATGAACCGCTTGATCGTGCCGCCCTTGCCCGCCGCGTCACGCCCCTCGAACAGGATCACCAGGCGCTGCCCGTTGGCCTTGACCCAGTACTGCAGCTTCAGCAGTTCGATCTGCAACAGCCGCTTGTCGTGGTCGTACTTCTCCCGCGGCAGCCGCTCGGGATAGGGATAGTGCTCACGCCAGGTGTCGACCCGGCTGCCGTCCGGCCGCAGCAGCACCGGATCGTCGTCGTCGCTGTCGTCCACCAGCAGCCCTGGGGTGGAGTCCAGCAGAGAAACCCGCTCCATAACAACCGACTTGCCCAAAAAACGCCCGGTAAAGCGGTATGTGCGAGGCGGACAGTTGAACGCTTGATGTCCGTCCGAGGTCGTCCATTCGACCGCCGGGGCGGCGCTGTCAGGGGCGTCAATCGCGCTGGCCGACACGCTCGGCGCAGTCAGGGGCGCTGATCGCCCTGGTCGACGCGGCGAGCGCTCAGGCGGTCGGGGTCCGGCCAGTGCACGCCGTAGGCCCAGCCCGCCAGCTCGAACCATCGGATCAGCCGGGCGCTGGGGTCGAGTTGCCCGCTGAGCACCCCGTGCCGCGCGCAGGTCGGCTCCACGTGGTGCCAGTTGTGCCAGCCCTCGCCGAGCGTCAGCAACGCCACCCACCGGACGTTCGACGAGCGGTCCCGGGTACGGAACGGGCGATCACCGAAGGTGTGCGCGATGGAGTTCACCGACCACGTGACATGGTGTACCACGGCGTAGCGGACCAGCCCGCCCCAGAACAACGCCGTCCACGCGCCCGCCCACGACATCGACCACAGCCCGCCCACCGCCGCCGGCAGCGCGAACGACAACGCCGCCACGGCCGGATAGGCGGCGTCGAACCGCCGCACGTCCGGGTCGGCCAGCAGGTCGGGCACCCAGTGCCGGCGGCTGGAGCGGTCGCGTGCGGTGTAGAACCAGCCGATGTGGGCGTGCGCCATGCCGCGCAGCAGGGCCAGGCCGCTGTCGCCGTAACGCCACGGCGAGTGCGGGTCGCCCTCGCGGTCGGCGTACTTGTGGTGCCGGCGGTGCTCGGCCGTCCACAGGGTGACCGGGCCCTCGACCGCCATGCCGCCGGCCAGCATGAGCGCGACCCGCAGCGGCCGGTTGCACCTGAAGGCGCGGTGGGTGAAGAGCCGGTGGTAGCCGATGGCGATCCCGAAGATGCTGACCAGGTACATCACCACCGCGATCACCACGTCATGCGGGCCGACGCCCCATCCCCAGGCGGCGGGCACGGCCAGGACGGGAAGCAGCACGGGCAGCACCACCAGGACGATCAGATAGACGGTCCGGCGGCCGGTGGTGGCCGTCACCGTCTCCGTCCTGCCCGAATCCGTCCTGCCCGAATCCGTGGCGTCCGAGCCCGCCCTGCCCGAATCCGGCTGCGGGATGGATGACGAGCTCACACTGCCTCCCATGATCGGCGAGGACGATTGGGCTCCTCATTCAACGGCCGCGTCCCCAGCGCACGGCAATGACCTGGAAGTGATGAACCCGTCACTCAGGGGAATCAAAACACTCCATAGGGTAGTCACCAAGAAATGGGTATCGCATGCCTAGTTGCGGCTACAGACCGTAATGATCTTTGTTCGCTCCGGCGTCGGACAGAAGGGCCATACGGCATGGGTGCTGTCGATCAGACAACCACGGGCGGCCATCTGGAGAGATACGACGAGGCGCTGGCGCGTGATCCGATCTCCGCGTTCGGCCTGGTCCGGGAGTGGTTGCGCAGCGACTGGCGGGCCCTGTTCGCCGAGCTGCGCGAGCGCCGCCCCATCTTCGTCACGCCCGCCTTCACGGTCGTGACCCGCTTCGCCGACGTCACCGAGGTGCTCTCCCGCGAGACGGTCTTCTCCGTACGCGCCTTCGGTCCCCGTCTCGACGCCGCCCTGGGCGGCCCCTTCATGCTGGGCCGGGACGCCACCCCGATGAACTGGCGGGACAAAGGGCTGATGCAGGTCATGCTCGACCCGCGCGACGTGGCCGGGGTGCGCGAGCTGGCCGGGCGCCTGGCCGACGAGCGGCTCGACATCGCCTGGCCGTCCGGCGGCGTCGAAGCGGTCCACGGGCTGTTCCGCCCCGTCGCCCTGGGCGTGTCCGCGACCTACTTCGGCTTCCCCGGCCCCGACGCGCAGACCCTGTCGCGGTGGACGCGGGCCATCGTCACCGACGGCTTCGCCAACTTCCTGGGCGATCCGAAGATCCAGGCCGCGTCGGTCCGCGCGGGTTCGGAGATGATCGCCTACCTGCGCGAGCGGCTCACCGAACGCCGGGCCGCGCTGCGGGCGGGACGGCGCCTGCCCGACGACGTCTTCACCCGGCTCGCCGCCACCGCCCTGCCCGCCGAGATCGGCGTGGACGACGAACGCATCCTGATCAACATGGCCGGCCTGCCGCTGGGGTTCGTGGAGAGCGCGCCCGGAGCCATGGTCGAGGCGGTCGAGCAGCTTCTGCTGCGCCCGGAGGTGCTGGCTCAGGCCATCGAGGCCGCCGGCGACCCCGACCCCGCCCCCTTCGACCGTCATGTCTGGGAGGCGCTGCGGTTCAACCCGTTCTTCAAGCTGCTGCCCCGGCTGTGCGAGCGCGACTACGTCCTGGCCGCCGGCACCCCCCGCGCCACGATGATCCCGGCGGGCACGCTCGTGCTCGCCGCGCCGGCCTCGGCCATGTTCGACGCGGACGTGGTGGCCGAGCCCGAGGAGTTCCGCCTCGACCGGCCGGGCCACCATCAGCTGTTCTTCGGTTTCGGTCAGCACGCCTGCCTGGGCGTGCATCCGGCCAGGGCCGTCATCTGCGAGGCCGTACGCCGGCTGCTGCTGCGTCCCGGGGTGCGCCTGCTCCCGCCGCCGGAGGGGCGGGTCGTCCGGGCCGGCGGGATCTTCCCCGACCGGTTCGTCCTCGGGCTCGGCGCCGAAGGCCAGGAACAATGACGATGGCCAAGCGCCGGACCACGGCGAAGAGCCGGACGACGGCGCGGAGCATCGCCACCGACGGGGCGGTCAACCGGCTTAGGTTCCTGGCGCTGACCAACGGCCGGCCATTCTGGGATCTCGTCCAGTCCATCCAGCCCGTACGGCGGCGCCTCAACGCCCTGCTGATCGACCAGGCGGTCCGCGAGATGCCGCCACGGCCGGAGCCGCTGAGCACGATGGCCGACTACACCTCATGGGCCTCGCTGACCGACCGCACCTACAGCGGCAGGCACCTGCCCCCGCTCGCGGTGCCCGAGAGCGCCCGGCCCACCCCCGAGAAGGCCGCAGACCTGTTCACCCGTGGCGAGAGCATGATCCCGTGCCCGCGCTCCACGGTGCTGTTCGCCTACTTCGCCCAGTGGTTCACCGACGGCTTCCTGCGCGGTGACGTCCACCTCCCGCGCGACCCCCGCAAGAACAGCTCCAATCACCACATCGACCTCAACCAGGTCTACGGCCTGCACGAGACGGCGACGGCGGCGCTCCGTACCTTCCAGGGCGGGCTGCTCAAGAGCCAGTTCATCAACGGCGGGGAGTTCCCGCCCTACCTGTGCGAGAACGGCAAGATCAAACCGGAGTTCGCCGCCCTGAGCGTCATCCGCTTCGCCGAGCTCACCGACCAGCAGCGCGACACCCTGTTCGCGACCGGGAGCGACCGGGGCAACATCCAGCTCGGCTTCACCATGCTGACGGTGCTGTTCCTGCGCGAGCACAACAGGGTGGCCCGCCTGCTCGGCCAGCTCTGCCCGCGCTGGGACGACGAGCGCCTGTTCCAGACGGCGCGCAACATCCTCATCGTGCTGCTGATCAAGCTGGTCGTCGAGGAGTACATCAACCACATCACGCCCTACCACTTCCGCTTCACCCTGGACTCGCGCCTGTCGGCGAAGCTGGCCCACGTGCCCTGGCACCGCGAGAACTGGGCCTCGGTGGAGTTCAACCTCGTCTACCGCTGGCACAGCCTGATCCCCTCCCAGCTGTCGGTGGGCGGCCACGACCTGCCGATGGCGCGGACCCTTCTCGGCGGCGCGCTGATCCCCGAGCACGGCCTCGGCCGGCTCTTCGAGGACGCCTCCCGCCAGCGCGCCGGCCGCGTCGGCCTGTTCAACACCGACCCCCTCCTGAGGGAGGTGGACGTGGCCAGCATCGCCGACTCGCGCACGCTCGGCCTGGCCCCCTACAACAGCTACCGCGAACACTGCAGGTTCCCCCGGGTGCGCGGTTTCGACCAGGTCTCCGGCGACGAGCGGGTCAGCGGCGCGCTGCGGGAGCTCTACCGAAGCGTCGACGACCTCGACCTTTACGTCGGCCTGTTCGCCGAGGAGCCCGGCAACCCGGACGCCATCCTGCCGCCGCTGCTCACGAAGATCATCGCCATCGACGCTTTCTCCCAGGCGCTGACCAATCCGCTGCTGGCCCCGCGGGTGTCCAACGCGGCGACCTTCTCCCCGCACGGCATGCGGATCATCGCGAGCACGCGGACGCTGTCGGACGTGCTGCACCGCAACGTCCCGGAGGATCCGAGCCCCCGCTTCGTCAGCATGACGCGACGGACGGCCCGATGAGCGGCCCTTCGGACGGCTCGATGAGCGGCCCTCCGGTCGGCCCAACGGGCGGCCCGTCGAGTGCCTCGGTGAGTGGTTGGGCGGGAGGCTCGGTGAGAGGTGGGAGCGACCCGGCCGCCGGGTCGATGCGTGCCGCGGCCCGTGAGCTGGTCGACATCGGGGTCACGATCCGGGAGGCGGCGGGCCACGCCACGGCCGCGCTCACCGACGGCGCCCTGCTGCGCGCCCTGCCGCACGCCCCCTCAGCGGGTTACCTGGCCCACCGCGCGCTGCTGCGCGCCATCACCAACGGCGCGGGGCTGGGCTACGCGCTCACCGGCGGCCCGCTGGGCACCCTGGCGGCCAAGCTCGGCGGCATGGCGGGCACGGAGAGCCTGGCCGTACGCGTGCTGGCCACCTCGCTGCGGCTGCGGATCGCCGCCGTCGCCCTCGACCACCCCGAGCTGAGCACCGACCCCATGCTCGGCCGGCTCATCGAGGCCGCCGCCGCCGACCGCGACCTGGAGGCCGTCCGCGCGCTGCGCGCCCTGCTCAAGGACCGCGGCGCCGTACGCGCGCTCAGCGCCCTCGCCCCGGTCTTCGGCGAGGTCCTCGCCCTGCGGGCGCTGCTCGACGAGAATCCGCTCAACGACGACACCGCCTGGCTGATCGCGACGGGCAAGGGCTACGCCACCGCCGACCCGATCACCGGCATGAGCAACAGGATGGTCGCCGTCCTCGACACGGGGGAGGGGGCGGCGCGCCGGGTCGAGCTGTCCGCGGCCGAATCCGCGCGGCTGAGCCCGCAGGGCTCGCTGCTCGGGTTCCTGCGCAACATCAGCGTGGTCGGTACGACGGGACGGGTGCTCATCCAGAGCGTGGCGGGCCTCGACGGAGCGGTGCGTCACGTCGTCCAGGCGCCCGGCATGCGGGCGGGACGGCTCGACGGCGAATCGCCCCAGGACCTGCTCGGCGCCTTCAGCAGCGCCGTGCTGGACAGCAGCCCCTACAGCCGCGCGCTGGCCAAGGCCATCGACGACTACGGTCTGCCCCAAGGCGCCGAGCTGGCACTCATCGGCCACAGCGCGGGCGGCGCGGCCATCATGAACCTGGCCCAGGACGCGGAGTTCTGCGCCCGCTACACCGTCACGCACGCCGTCGCGGTCGGCTCGCCCGTCGACTTCAAGCGGCCCGCCGACCCGCGCACCTGGGTCGCCAGCGTCACCAACCAGCACGACATCGTCCCCACCCTCGACGGGCAGGGCGCGGGCACCTGCTTCGACCTGCATCCCGACTGGTACGTCGTGGCCTACTTCGACGCCACCCACCTGTTCCCGCTCTGCCACAGCATCGAGCACTACATCGCCAACATCGCCGACGACCTGCCCGAGGCGCGTCGCCGGATCGACGGGCGGCTCGGGCCGTTCCGGGGGCAGGTCGTCCGCTCGCAGGCGTACCGGCTGTCCGACCGAGCCCCCCGCCCCGCCGGCTCGCCCTTCCTCACGGTGCCCACGTATGCCATGAACGGGATCGAGCTGCCGATCAGGTGCCACAACGGCAGCGGCCTCACGGCCTACTTCGCCGCGGACCCGGCCGGGGCGGCGGCACTGCTGGAGGGGACCGGGTTCGGGCCCGCCGTACGGGTCGGCGGGCGCGCCTTGGTCGCCGTGCACGCCTCCTGGGACCGGCGTACCAGCGCGGGCGGCGGCTACCGCGAGCTCCACCTCGGGATCGTCGTACCCGGCCCGTGGCGGTCGAGGTCGCCGCGCGTCTGGCTCGATCTGCCGCGCGGGGCCGACCGTCGGCGCTCCGGCAGCTTCCTGGCCGGCTCCGTGATCGACGCCGCCGCCCTCGGCGCCGTGGCGCCACAGCTGTGGGGCGGCGAGCCGTACCTGGTGCCGCTGGAGTTCGAGCTCACCTCCGGTTACGCGCGCATCGCCGTCGGCGGCCTCGACGACCGGCTGCTCACGCTGAGCGGGGTCCTCGGCCCCTGGCTGCTCGTGAGCGACCGCGACCTGGTCGGCTACGCGCGGGGGGCGGAGGGCGGCGCGCTGCGCTCCTGCGTACGGACTCGCGGCCTGGGCCGCCTGCATCCCGTGCCACGGCTCCGGCTGGCCGTGGCGCCGGGGTCGGCGCACCCGCTGGCCCGCCAGCTTCGGGAGCTGGGCCTCGACGGCGCCCGCCCGCTGCTGTGCCTGTCGGCCACCGCCCGCCAGACGCTCCGCGACGCCGCCGCCCCGCTTCCGACCCCCTGAGCGGCCGACCTCCCCTGAGCTGCCGCCCCGCTGCGCTATCGCCCCACGAGCGTTATCCGACCCCCGAACCGCCAGGTACCTGCGCTCCCGACTCCCTGAGCGGCCGACCCCCCGACCGGAGGACCGATGACAGCCGATCCCGCGGCGATCGCCGCCCACGCCGCACTCCTGCAGGCCGACATCCGCGCGCTGGCCGACTGCGCCGTACGTCTGCGCGAGATCGAGGCCAAGCTGGCCGGCGGGACGCCGCCATGGCTGCGCGAGGCGATCGACGCCCACGTCGCCGCCTGCGCGGCGGCCGCCGCCGACCTGACCACGGCGGCGGCGCACCTGCGCCACTACGCCGGGCGGGCGCGCCACTGACGCGCCCGCCCGCCGACTGTGCTCAGCCCGCCTCGTGTACGGCTCGGGCCGCGCTGAGCCCCGACTCCAGGGCGCCCTCGATCCACGCGTGCCACAGTGAGCAGTGCTCGCCGGCGAAGTGCACGCGGCCCTCCGGCGCCATGATCGCGTCATGCAGACTGCTCTGCTGGTGCGGCTCGAACAGGGCGAAGGCGCCGGCCGCGTAGGGGTCGTTGTACCAGGCGTGCGTGACGCCGAACTCGAAGTGGTCGTAGATGTGGGGATGGATCTTGGCGACGTCCTCGAGCGCCTGGTCGATCCGCTTCTGCGAGGACATCGCGCCCCAGCGCAGCGCGTCCTGGCCCCAGGTGTAGCTGGCCAGCATGATCGAGCGTTCGTCGGGGACGGGATGCGAGGGATAGCAGATGCGCCGGATCGGCAGGTCGGTGACCGTGGTGCCGCCGATGATGCCGTCGGTCTGCTCCCAGAACGGCCGCCGCACCTGGAAGAGGATCTTGGTGGAGGCGTTGTAGTTGAGTTCGCGGATGGCGCGCTGCTTGCGGCGGGAGAAGGCGGGCCGGGTCTCGACGTCGCGCAGCACCGAGAACGGGATCGTGCAGATGGCGTAGTCGCCGGTGAGCGTCGTCCGGCCCGATCCGGTCTTGAGGTGCAGGGTGACCGAGTGGTCGTCCTGCTCGATGGCGGAGACCTCGTGACCGAACCGGATGTGGTTCCTGAGCTCGTGGTAGAAGGCGGTCGGCAACCGGTCGGCGCCGCCCTCGATCTCCTGCATGTCCTCGAACGCGCGCCCGATGATCTCGCGGAACTGCTCGATGACCGCCGCGTTGAGGTTGGCCTCCCGGAAGCTCATGACGCCGTAGAGCTCGATGGCCCCCTCGGAGAATCCACGCTCGCGAAGGAAGCTGCGGATGGAGTAGCGGTCATATTCCGCGCAGATGCGGTCGAGCGCGTTCTCGCCCTCCTGCGCGTAGAGGTCGTGGATCTCCTGGGTGGCGGTGCGCCACAGGTCCTCGTAGGTGCGGCCATGCTCGTGCTCGGCCAGGCCGAAGTCGATGATGTCGGGGTTGTCGTTGAGCTCCTTGATCGTGGTCCTGATGCCCTGGATGTAGGCCAGGGCGCGGGGGTTGCCCATGACGAACGGCCGCAGGGTCAGCCCGAACCTCTCGCAGTAGGCGAGTGTGAGGTCGTGCACGCGTGGGATCCGCATCGCGCCCGCCTCGGCGTAGAGGCCGGGCGCGAATCCGCGCAGGGTGAGCACGCGCCCGCCGACCCGCTGCTGGGCTTCCAGGACGATGGGCTCGTGCCCCTGTCGCATCAGCTCGTAGGCGGCGACCAGACCGGCCATTCCGCCACCGATGATCAGTACGCGTTTGTGCGGCCGGCCGCCGGCGGCCAGTCCGTGCTCGGCCGCCGCGACCAGGTCCGCGGGCACTCTGAGGTCGTGACTCGGTCGTGGCGCTCCGGCGGCCATGAGCTCCGCGGGCATGGCCGTACCGAGCGCTGTCGACGGGTTCTCTTCCAGGGGGTCACACTCCTTCGTCGTCACCTAAAGCACATTTATGATCGCTCTAAGTGACGATGAGCGCCAGGGGTGAGCTCGTACGGACTGCGACCCGCGCGTTGTGGTCAGGGGCGGATGGCGCCGAGGAGGCGGGCACGCCAGTAGTCGTCGAGGTCGACCACCTTGACGACGTCCCCGGTCTGCGGCGCGTGGACCATCTTGCCGTTGCCCACGTACATCCCCATGTGGCCCAGCCCTCTGCTGAAGAGCAGGTCGCCGGGCCGCAGCTTGTCGAGTGACACGCGACGGCTCGCGCCCCAGCTCCACTGGGTGTACGTCGTGCGGGGGATCCCGACCCCCGCGGCCCGCCAGGCGGCCTGGGTGAGACCGGAGCAGTCGTAGGAGCCGGGACCCGTGGCGCCGTACCGGTACGGCTTGCCGACCTGGGCGAAGGCGAACTGGAGCGCGGCGAGGGCGTTGCCGGAGGCCGGCCCGGTGTACTTGATGCCGGTGCTGTTGGGGTTGCCGGTCTGGAAGGCACCCAGCTTGCGCAAGATCTTGGTCTGCTCGGCGATGAGCTTCTCGACCTCCGTCTTCTGCCCGCGCACCTTGTCGCGCGCCGCGTCGGTCTCGGCCAGGACGGTCTTGGCGTCGTCGCGCCGATCGCGCAGGTCCTTGGTGGTCGCCTCGTAGGCGCGGAGTTTCGCCGCCCTGTCCTGCGCCATCTGATCGAGGGCGGCCATGCCGCCCAGGGTCGCCTCGGGGGTGCCCTCGACGACGAAGCGTTGCCAGCCAGCGAACTCGCCGAACTGATAGTTGCTCACCGCCACCGCGGCGAGGTCTCTGCGCAGGGCGTCGGCCTGTACGCCCTTGCGGCCGACTTCGGCGTTGAGGGCGTCGTACTTCGTCTTGGCCTTCTGGTAGCTCTCGGTGGCCTGGTTGTACTCCTCGACCACCTTGTCGGCCTGCTCGTTCAGCTTGACCAGCTTGGCTCTGGCCTTGGCCTTGGCCTGCGGGGTGGGCGCCGGCTCGGCGACGGCGCTCCCCGGGGCGGTGGCGGCCCATGCGAGCGACGCCAGCGCCGCGGCCATAGCCATCCGCCCAAGCCTTGTCGGCACGGCCACTACGATGCCTCCTCGTAACAGTCCACCGTTGGCCGGAACCGTACAGAAGTGATGGCCTGTTCGGCGCGGGGACGGCCTGCGCGGTTCCGTACTAACGGCGATAGGGGTGTGGTGCGCCGACCCATGAGGAGATACGCGCACGAACCCCGGGACGTTCAGTGGGCAACCGAGCGGACATGAATGCGCCCCGGCATCGCGGGTGCGATGCCGGGGCGCCAGGTACTGCTATCAGCTTCGTGTCGCTGTCAGCTTCATGCTGCGGTCAGAAGTGGGACTTGACCCGGAAGGTGTCCTCGATGCCGCAGGACGGTCCGTTCTGTCCGTCGAAGCGGACGGAGTCGAAGAAGTCGCGGTAGGTGGAGAAGAAGTTGCCCTTGCCGCCCGGAGACGTCACCGCCGAGCAGCCGCCGTAATTGGCTTCGGAGTAGAGGTGGATCCAGGAGCTCGTCCGGTTCCAGTCGGACTTGCCCCGGTCGGCCATGTTCAAGGTGGCCAGATCCGGCGTGTCGCTCTGGATCTCGATGATGTCGCCCGTGCCGTCGAGGCCGGAGAACATGCAGTAGTTGCCGTCATGGCACCGGTCGTAGCCCGTGGCGGCCTGGGCGGGAATGGTCGGCAGGATGGCCAGCGCGGCGGCTGCGATCGGTAGCGCGAGCATCTGAAGCTTCTTGCCCATTGCCCCTCTTCACGTGAAACTTTCCTTCGATGATGGGTCGAACATACATGATGCGATCTTCCCGACGGAAGAGTTGTGATCGAGGGAAAGGCCGTGTCACACGGGCATGCGCGGCTCCGGCGTCACGGGCCGGGGTGCCTCCGGGGCCGCGAGGTCGGCCAGCCGACCGGCCAGCAGCGCGGCCAGGATCACCCCTCCCGTGACGAGCATGAACACCCAGAACGGCGTGCCCCAGATCGCCAGCTGCGCCTGGACCAGCGACAGGAACAGCACCGCGAGCACGGTGCCCGCCACGCCGCCCCGCTTGCCGTGCACGCTGATCCCGCCCAGCAGGACCGCGGCCAGGGCCGTCATGGTGGTGGTCCAGCCCGAGGCGGGGCTCGCCGCGTGGAGGCGGGTCAGCAGCGCCACTCCGCCCAGGGCGGCGAGCAGGCTCGACCCGCCCAGCCCGACGATGGCGCCGAGCCACACCGACTTCAGGCGCAGGGCGCTCCAGGCCAGCGCGCCGCCCAAGGACACGATGACGAACAGCACGAACCACACAAAGCCCGGAAAGTCACCGCCGGGCTGGAAGAAGACGGTCTGGCCGTCCGCTATCGCGATGACCACCGCCTCGCAGGCCACGGCCGCGCCGAGAGTCACGGCCCACGCCGGAGCCGAGAGCGCGGCGACGAACAGGCCCAGCACGAGCCCGCCGACCGTGGCGAGCACGATCGCGATGATCGCCGCGGCCCAGCCCAGTCCCTGTGTCGCCAGTGACGCGGTGACCATGCCGGTGAGAGCGGAGATCGACCCGACGGCCACGTTGGGCGTCCCGGCGCGGAACGAGAGTGCCAGCCCTGTCGCCACCAGCCCCAAGGGCCCGGCCTGCGCCAGCACGTTGACCAGATGCACGCTCGGCGCGCTCAGCAGCGCTACCACGATCATCCCGATCGTGGCGAGTCCGAGCAGACCTTCCCAGACGAGAACGACAACTCGCATAGGGGCGATCATCCTCGCGTGTATGACAGCAATTCAAGGGCATTCGGACGGGTTGCGGAGAGGGTAGCCCCGATGGCGGGCGTCGTCACCGGCGGCGCCACAGCTCGAGGTGTATCGCTCACGTGTTCTACCCAAAGACGCCAACTCTTGGTAGCGTTACGATCGCATATCGTGGTGGCGGGGGGTGGGCAGGGTGCAGGTTGGGCTCCAGCCCGTGCGGTACACGTGTCGATGCCGCCTGGTCACCCATCACCTGATGGGGGCGGTGGGTGAGTAGGCTCACCGCGACCGCTCCCTGCACCGCCCATGCCGCCGTGGTGGAGGCGAGCGGTGAGATCGTCGCGCAGGCGCTGCTGGTGCGGCGGGTGACCTGGTTGACCGCTCTGGCACGCGATGTGACCGCCCGTTTGGTGGTGGCCCGGTGGAATGCGGCTGATCTGGACGCTTTGGCCTCCGGGGTGAGGCTGGACGGGCGGGTGTTGCCGTCGAAGGGCTGGATGGCGCTGCACAGGCTCGGCTGGGGTGTGAGCCCGCCCTCGGGGGTGTACGTCGGTGATCGGGTGCTGCGGTGCGCACAGGAGCAGGCCGCCCGCCTGTTGCGGCTGGCGTTGCACCGGCGCCGTCTGGTGGCGGCGATCGTGGCGACGTGGCCGCAGGATACGGGTGCACGCACCGGCGCCGAGTGGGAGGCGTTGGGTGCGCTGCTGCCGGACGGGGTGACGGCGGCCGACATCCGCAACCGCACCCGGCAGGTTCGCGCGTATCGCGACGAGCATGGCGCGTTCCCGGCCGATCTGACCGAACTGGAGGAGCCGCCGAACGTTGCGGCGCAGGTCGTGCTGGCGGCGGCCGACCGGCAACTGCTCACCCTGGAGCGCCCCGGCGACGACGGCCGCAGCGCCCGGCTGCGGGTGCGGCTTCCGCTGGTGGAGTTTCCCGCCTCTTCCAGGGACTGGGCGTGGCATGTGCTGCCGGTCGCGCTGCCGCCGACGGTGCCGGCGGAGGCGGCGTTGTGCGCCCCTACCGTGCGGGTGGTCAAGGGGCGGGTGCGCGTCGACCTGCCGTTCCAGATCGCGGTCGGTTTCGCGCCGGCTACCGGTCATCGGGTCGGGTGCGGCTTGGACTGGGGGCTCAACGGGTTGCTGGTCGGCGTGGCGGGGCGTCTGGCCGATGTGGCCGATGGTCGGGTGATCAGTGATGGGCGGCCGCTGGTCTACGACGCGAGCGGCGTGTCGGCCAAACTGCACCGGCTGCGCGGCGAGCGTGAACACCTGGCCGCCAAGCACCGGCACCTGTCAAAGGCTGCTGGCCGGGATCACGCCTGCTGATCCCCGCTACCTCGCGTTGCGTACGGCCTGCCAGAGGCTCGGGGTCGAGCATGAGCGGTTGTGCGCCCGTATCCGGCATCTGAACAAGGCATTGACCTGGTCGGCGGCGCGGTGGGCGGTCGATCAGGCCGCCGCCGCGGGGGCGACGGTCATCTATCTGGAGGACCTGGCCACCCTGGAGGCGCGCGGACGCCGGGCCAGGGCGAACGCGCGCCTGTCGGGGCAGGTGCGCGGCCGGATCGTGCAGGCGATCCGGCACCTGGCGGCCAAGGACGCCATCGCGGTGGTCACCGTCGCGGCGCGTGGCACTTCCCGGTACTGCCCCCGGTGCGGGGATGGCACGTCGGTGCTCCAGCATTGCCCGGCCCCGGACCGGCTCACCGACAAGGGCTGGAGGTGGGCTTACTGCCCGGCCTGCGGCCTGTCGTGTGATCGGGACTGGGCAGCGGCCGAGCGGATCGTCTCCCGCGGCCTGCTCGGCCAGCACGCCACCCGCACCCACCGTTCCACCGGGGCGCGCACCATCCACGCCATCGTGGAGGG
This sequence comes from Nonomuraea sp. NPDC050022, assembly GCF_044460705.1. Taxonomy (NCBI): domain Bacteria; kingdom Bacillati; phylum Actinomycetota; class Actinomycetes; order Streptosporangiales; family Streptosporangiaceae; genus Nonomuraea; species Nonomuraea sp. NPDC050022. The sequence continues at coordinate 510,050 of NZ_JBITKE010000008.1, read as the reverse complement.
CAACGTGGCCCGCGCCCGCCGCACTCGCAGGCCCACCCGGGCGGCCCGCCGCGCCCGCCGCACCCGAACCGATCTGCACCCCCGCCCGGCAGCACGCGACAGAGCCAAGAGGCGCCCCACCCCGAAACGGCCCACCCGCGCCCAGGCCAGCCCACGCAACAACCCGATGACCTCCAGCCGTGTGCCCGACCGGCGCACGATGCCCGCCCCACCGCCCACCGGCGGTGGACAGCGTCCGGCGGGCCATGTACCCAAGCCGGGACGGCACCAGCCGTACCGGACAGGGCATGCCAGGAATTCTCACCATCGGACCGGCTTCCACCACGCCAAAGCCACCCCCGTGCTCACGCTCATCGAGCACGGGAACAGCCCAGGCCAGGCCACGCCCGTCCGAGTTACCTGACTCCTTCAGGGAACCACAGAGAATTCAAGACGCTTCGCCGCTGAACTGGATGTGAGGGTTGAACGTGAGAGGGCTTCAGATCCGCCGGACGCTCGTCACCTGGCTCGAAGACTGCGCACCCGCGGTGACCGCCACTCTCCTGTCGCTGTCGATCGGCGTCCCGCCGGTGCTGTGGGGGGTGGACGCCGTCTTCGCCTGGACGCATCGGTTCGGACCGGGCGTGGGTGTGCTGGCGGCCATGGTCACCGCGGCCGCGGCCGGCGCCCGGTGGTTGAAGAGAGGGGGACCGCGCTCAGCCGGAGAAGTGCAGGATGACGTATTCGTACTCACCCGGCGACGCTCGTTTGAAGGTCCCGTCTCCGTCCAGGTCGATGAAGACGGTCAGATACAGATCCTTCTGCTGGGCGGCCAGGAGCGTCGAGGCGCCGTCCTTGAAGACCGTGGAGAACAGGACCGAGTCCTGGGAGGCGGAGCTGTGCCCGACCCGGTCGCCGATCAGGTAGTTGTGGCCGCGGTTGTTCAAGTACAGCGTCCCCGACCCGTGCTCGTAGTCGGCGATGCCGGTCCCCGGCTTGAAGCAGGGATGGTCGGCCACCTTGCCGCCGTCGTCCACGGAGAAGACCGAGTCGTCCATCCACGCGCAGACCTGGGCCGCCGTGTCCTTGGGGAGGGTGGGGAAGCGCAGTTCGAACGGCCGGCGCTTCATGGTGACGGTGGTGACGGGCCGGTCGAGGTCGCTGATGGCCATCGGGCCGGCCACGTTGTCCTGCCAGAATTCCAGCCCCAGGCGCGGTGAGCGGGCCACCTGCGCCGCGGGGCTGGGTGTGGGCGTGGCCGTGGTGCTGGCCGTCGCAGTCAGGGACGTCGCCGAAGGCGACGGGCTGGTAGGGGTCTGCGGTGTCCAGTCCCGGGTGATGGCGACGGCCGCGGTCACCGTGAGGGCGATCACCAGGGCCCCCGCGAGCACCGCACCGGCGATCACGCCGCCACGCGCACGGCCCGGCTGTGTCGGGGTGGGCGTGGCGGGCTGCGGCGTGACCGGCCAAGGACCCTGCCGGGGTGCCGGTGGTGTCCCCTGAGACGGGGATGTGCCGTGCGAAGCGGGAAACGGTGTCCCGTACGAAGGGGGACCCGGCTGCTTGTTCATGAGCCCCAGCAGCACCTGCCGGGCGGTCGGCCGCCACGACGGGTCCTTGTGCAGGCAGGCGGCGACGAAGCCGCGTAAGGTCCCGGTCAGCAGGCCCAGATCGGGCTCGGCGTTCAGGATGCGGTTGATCACGGCGGGCAGCGGTTCGTGCCCGAACGGCGGCCGGCCGTTGGCCGCGAACGCCATGGTGCATCCCCACGCGAACATGTCCAGCGGCGGACCGGCGGGGTGGCCGGACAGTTGCTCGGGCGACATGTACGCCGGGGTGCCCACGACCCCGCTGACCGTGGCGGCGGTGGCGTCGATCGGGCGCGCGATCCCGAAGTCGATGACCCGGGGACCGTCGGCGGCCAGGAGCACGTTGGCGGGCTTGAAGTCGCGGTGCACCACCCCCGCCGCGTGGATGGCGCCCAGCGCCGTGGCGGTCGCGATGGCCAGCCGGTCCAGATCCGCGCCGCCCAGCAGCCCGTTGTCGCGCACCGCGTCCTGCAGCGACGGGCCGTCGATGTACTCGCTGATGACGTACGGAGGGTCGGCGTCGGGATCGGCCCCCAGGACGCGGGCCGTGCAGAACGGCGCCACCCGCTGCAGGGCCGCCAGCTCCCGATGGAAATGCCGCCGGGCGTCGGGGTCGTGGCCGAAGGGGGCGTGCAGGAGCTTGACGGCCGCCTGCTGCCCGCTGGGGGACGTGCCCAGGAACACCGTGCCCTGCCCGCCCTGGCCGAGCCGTCCCCGCAGGACGTATCCGGCGACTTCCCGGGGATCGTTCGAGCGGAGAGGTCGCATCAGGCCCTCTCGTGCGTCTGCATAGAGCCGATTGTGCCGGATCACGGTGTTGTGTGCCCATGCCCCCTCGGCGCCACGAGATCGGGGAAGTGCCGCGCGCCACATCCACTCGGGAAGTCACTTCCGCGTAATCCGCATATGTCATGATCCACGGGATCTTGTGGACCTTGTGACAGGAGAAGGATGATCGCACTGGCACGTCGTACGCTGCACGCCGTTCTCGCGGGCGGCCTGGCCGCCGCGGCGGTCTGGACGGCGGGCGCACCGGCGGAGGCGGCAGTGGCCGCCACCGTCTCGGTGGACTTCACCCAACCGATCCGGCCGATCGCCCCCACCGACTTCGGCATCGGGATCACCGGGTACGGCGAAGGTTCGTACATCACCAACGACACCAAGCACCGCGACCGGCTGCGCGCTCTCGGGGTCGGTCGGATGCGGATCGAGCTGCACTACCAGGAGCCCGGCAACCATGACAGCCCGATCGTCTGCGGGGGCTACAAATGCGCCACGGAGGTCTCGGGGGACGCCTGGATCACCGCCATCCGCGACCTCGGCGCCGAACCGGTGGTCATCCTCCAGGTGGACGGGCGGCAGAGCGCGGAGGTGAACCGCGGCGACGCGGTGGCCCTCTACAAGCACTTCGCGGCGACCGGTGAGCCGGTCCAGCGGTTCATCCTCGGCAACGAGCTCAACTGCGCGTGCACGCCCGACAAGCCGGAGATGACGGCGGCGGAGTACAGCAGACGCTTCAACCTGATCACCGACGCCCTGCGGGCCGAGAACCCCGCGGTCAAGGTGGGCGGCCCGGCTACGGCCTGGGACGACCGCACCTACATCAAGACGTTCCTCGAAGGCTCCGGCAGCCGCGTCGACTTCGTCGACTACCACGACTACGGCTCCGGCGACGATCAGATCACCGACGAGCAGCTCCTCGGCAGCGTGATCCGCACGTACGAGACCGACATCAAGGAGGTGAGCGCGCTCGCGGAGTCCATACTGGGCCGGAAGATCGACATTCAGATCGGCGAGTTCAACTCCGACCACAAGGACGACGACGGCCACCGCACGCTCACCCACTTCAACACGGTGTGGGGCGCGGCGGCCCTCGGGCAGATCCTGCACGCGGGCGCCAGCGCCTACCAGTACGGCGACAAGAACGGGCAGCTCGGCCTGACCAGCGAGAAGGGGGAGGGCAACATTCCGCGCAACGAGCCCCTGCCCATCTACCACGGCATCGGCATGTACACCGGTGAGGGACTGTTCCGGCCCTTCGGCAAGACCATCGTCCAGGCGAGCGCGAACAACGACAAGCTGCACGTCTTCGCCTCGGACCAGAGCAAGAACGTGGTCCTGGTCAACGTCGGCACCGACCCGATCGACGCCGCTCTCGCGCTGACCGGACTGACGGCGGGGACGGCCGCGATCTGGCAGAGCACATCGGACGCCTGGACCCCGCACCGGACCGGAACCGCCACCATCGCCGGGGGCAAGGCCACGGTGACGCTCCCGGCGGGCTCGGTGACGACGCTGGTGATCGACCAGCAGGGGCTGTCGGCGACGTACTTCGACAACGCCGACCTCACCGGCGCCACAGTCACCAGGATCGACCCCACCGTGAACTTCGACTGGGGCTCGGCCGCGCCGGCCCCCGCCATCGGCGCCGACACCTTCAGCGTGCGCTGGACGGGGAAGGTCGTGGCCGACAAGGCTGAGACGTACACCTTCATCACCACCAGCGACGACGGCGTACGGCTGTGGGTGGACGGCAAGCCGCTCATCGACAACTGGACCGACCACTCCAAACGCGACGACACCGGCCAGATCGCCCTGACGGCGGGTGCGCACGACATCAAGATGGAGTTCTACGACAGCGGCTACGACGCCATCGCCGAACTGCGATGTGAGAGCCCCACCCTGCCCCGCCAGGTCATCCCGACGGAGAAACTGCTCGCCGGATAGGCAGCCCCGCGCCCACCCCAGCCCAGGGGTGGGCCCGAACCGGCTGGTGCCAGGCTGTCTTCTTCCTCCCCCGGAGGGGGTATCCCTCCCAAGGACCCCAGCCACCATGGACCGTCACACAGACCGAGACGGTCGTGTGACGAACCATCCGGAGGTCACCGCACTTGACGCCCCGATCCGGGGGTAGGGCTTTCTTGCCCCGGAGGAGAGGTGCCCGGATGATCACCAGCTTGACCCGGCTCTGCGGCCTCGGTGTCGAGGCCGCGGAGACGTTCGCCCGCAACGGCCTGCTGCGCCCCGTGCCGCCCGCGAACCTGGCGCGCATGATCGAGGCGTTCCGGCACTTCCACGTCACCCCGGCCACGGGCGTGGCCATGGCCGCCGCGCGCTGGCCGGATCGCCCCGCCATCCACGACGAGGACGGCTCACTGACGTGCGCCGAGCTGGACGCGCGGGTGGCGGCGCTGGCCTCGGCCCTGTACGGCCGGTTCGGCGTCCAGCCGGGTCAGACCGTGGCGATCATGTGGCCCAACCACCGCGGCTTCGTCGAGGCGCTGGCGGCCGTGTCGCGGCTGGGCGCGGACCTGCTGCTGCTCAACACCGGCCTGGCCGGCCCGCGCCTGCGTGAGGTGCTGGAACGCGAGGACGTACGCACCCTGATCGCCGCGCCGGAGCTGCCGGCGGTGGACTTCGCCGGGACCCGAGTCAGCGACCTGAACGAGCTGATCGCGACCGCCGCCGGGCCCGAGCCTCCGGCGCCGCGCCGGCCGGGACGGCTGGTGCTGCTCACGTCCGGGACGACCGGCGTGCCCAAGGGCGCGCCGCGCCGGCTGTCGCTGAGCGCGCTGGCCGAGCCGTTCACCTCGATGCTGGCCACCGTGCCACTGCGCAGTGGCGAGCCGATCCTCATCGCGCCGCCGCTGTTCCACGGTCTCGGCCTGCTCTGGTACGGCGTGGCGCTGGTGCTCGGCTGCCCGGTCGTGCTGACGCGGCGTTTCGATCCCGAGACGGTCCAGCGCGTCCTCAGGCGCCATCGGGCCACGGCGATGGTGGCCGTGCCCGTCATGCTGAAACGGCTGCTCGCGCGCGGAGACGTCCCGTCGCTGCCGGATCTGCGCGTGGTGGTCTCCGGCGGGTCGGCGCTGCCGCCGGACCTGGCCACCGCGTTCATGGACGCCTACGGTGACGTGCTCTACAACCTCTACGGCTCCACCGAGGTCGGCTGGGTCACGCTGGCCACCCCCGCCGACCTGCGTGCCGCCCCGGACACCATCGGGCGCCCGGTGCGCGGGACCACGGTCCTGATCGCCGGCCCGGACGGCCGCGAGCTGCCCCCGTACGAGGTGGGCCGCGTGCTCGTGGGTGGCGGCCTGACCTTCAGCGGCTACTCAGGCGGCGCCGGCAGCGCCACCGGCACTGGCGGTGGCGGTGCCACCGGGGCCGGCGAGGCCGGTAGGGAGGCCGGTGGCCTGCTGAGCACCGGTGACCTCGGGCACCGGGAGGGGCGGGGGCTGCTGTTCATCGACGGCCGCGAGGACGACATGATCGTCTCGGGTGGCGAGAACGTCTTCCCGCAGGAGGTGGAGAATCTCCTGGGCCGCCAGCCGGGCGTCGCCGACGTGGCCGTCCTGGGCGTACCGGACGAGGAGTACGGCCAGCGCCTGGCCGCCTACGTGGTCCGGGCACCCGGCGCGAAGCTGTCGGCCGACGAGCTCAAGCAGGCGGTCAAGTACGAGCTGGCCGGGTTCAAGGTGCCGCGCGACATCGAGTTCGTGACCACCCTGCCCCGCAACCAGACGGGGAAGGTGGATCGGCGGAAACTGGCCGGTGGCACGATGAGCTCATGACGATCCCATCGCTCGGTCTCGACGAACTGCTCACCACAACACGAAGCGTGCGAAAGCGTCTCGACCTCGACCGCTCCGTCCCCATCGAACTGGTGCGGGAGTGCCTGGAGATCGCGCTGCAGGCGCCCAGCGGCGGCAACCGCCAGGGCTGGCACTGGATCGTGGTCACCGATCCCGAGCTGCGCGGGCGCATCGGGGACTACTACGCGCGCTCGGCGCAGGCGTACTTCGCCTCCGGGAGCGTGACCGCGAGCATGTCCCAGGACGACCCGGCCCGCGCCGAGGTCCAGCAGCGCGTCGCGGCGAGCGCCGTCCACCTCGCCGAGCACATGGGCGAGGTGCCGGTGCTGGTGATCCCGTGCATCCAGGCGTCCCGGCTCCCCGAGGGGAACCAGGCCGGGCTGTGGGGGTCGCTGCTGCCGGCGGCCTGGAGCTACATGCTCGCCGCGCGGGCGCGCGGCCTGGGCACGGCGTGGACCACCCTGCACCTGGCTTATGAGCGGGAGGTGGCCGAGCTGCTCGGCCTGCCCGACGACATCCGGCAGGGCGCGCTCATCCCCACCGCGTACTACACCGGGGACAGCTTCAAGCCCGCCTCGCGCCTGCCGCTCGACGACGTACTCCATCTGGATCGCTGGAGCGGGCCGGGCACCCAGACCGGCTGACGCGAACCGATCTGACGCCCTCAGAAAGGGCGTGTACAACAGTGCTTATGTCAGAGGAGCCATTGCGAGAGGGGCCATTGCAAGAAGGGCCATTGCAAGAGGGGCCATTGCGAGAGGGGAATGTGGATCAGGAGAGCCGGGAGGACCTGTCCGCCGTCGTCGCGGCGGTCCTCACCGGCTCGCGCCTGCTCGTCGCCATCGCCGTCCGCTCGCTCGGCGCGGTCGGGGACAAGGTCACGCTGCCGCAGTTCCGCATGCTCGTGGTGCTGGCCGGGCACGGGGCGACCAAGCTCGTCGCCATGGCCGAGCTGCTCAACGTCAACCCCTCCACGGCCATGCGGATGGCCGATCGCCTCGTCGCCGCCCGGCTGATCGTGCGCGAGGCCAACCCGCGCGACCGCAGGGAGAGCCTGATGCGCCTGACCCCCGAGGGACTGCAGATCGTGGACCAGGTAACCGCCCGGCGCGGTGCGGAGATCGCCGCGATCGTCTCGCGCATGCCGGCCGAGCGGCGCCGGGCGCTGGTCGCGGCGATGACGGCCTTCAACGAGGCGGGCGGTGAGCCGCCGGAGAGCGCCCTGCATCCGCTCGGCTGGCCGGACGTCTGAGAGAAAATCTTTGCTCAGGGCAAAAATTGCATCCTGCTATGAACGGCACCGCCCACGCCTGCGTACCTCCTTCTGAACAGTCCAGACCCAAAGGGGGTGACGGCGTGCGACTGCGACACCGCCGTCCCGTTCTCGTCATCAGTGGCGCCGCCATGATCCTGGCTCTCGGCGCGTGCGCCGGTCTGCCCGGCGCCCAGATTCCCAGCGCGACGGTCGTGCCGACCGGCGCGAGCGCGCCGCCCGTCGGGAGCGCGCCGCCCGCCGCGGCCGCGACGGTGAAGGACGACAGTACGTGGGCGACCAAGTGGGGCCCGTTGTCGGCGGCCGACCGGGAGCTGATCACCAAGGTCCGGCTCGCCACCCTGTGGGAGATGACCATGGCGCAGCAGGCCCAGACGCGGGCCAGCAGCGCGCGGGTCCGGCAGGTCAGCAAGGAGATCGCCGCCCAGCACAGTGTTCTCGACGAGCAGGTCCTCGCTCTCGCGGCCAAGCTCAAGGTGCAGCTGCCGATCAAGCCGACCGACCTGCAAAAGGAATGGATGGATGACATCTCCAGCCGGTCCGGCAAGGCCTACGACTCGACGTACGTGAAGTGGCTGCGCCTCGCGCACGGCCAGATCTTCGGCCTGATCGGCGCCGTGCGCGGCAGCACGCAGAACACCCTGGTCCGGCCCTTCTCCGAGAAGGCCAACGCGGCGGTGCTGAACCATCAGCGGCTGCTGGAGAGCACCGGCCTGACCAACCCCGACGCCTTCCCGTCCCCGCCGGCCTCCTGAGCCCCCGGTCAGGGCAGGCGCCCGACCTGGGTGGGCGCCTGCCCCGGCCGGGTCACAGCAGGCGGCCGACCCTGGCGAGCGCCTGCCCCGACCGGGTTACGGCAGGCGGCCGACCTGGGCGAGCGCCTGCTTCAGCAGCACCCCCTGGCCGCCTGTCATCTCCTGCTGGACCAGCGGGGACGCGGCCTCCTCCGGCGTGAACCAGACGAAGTCCAGCGCGTCCTGGCGGGGCCGGCAGTCACCGGCGACCGGGACGATGTAGGCGAGCGACACGGCGTGCTGGCGCGGGTCGTGGTAGGGCGTGACACCCGGCGTCGGGAAGTATTCGGCGATAGTGAACGGCTGCGGCGACGCCGGGACCTGGGGCAGCGCCGTGTGCCCGAGGTCCTTCTCCAGATGCCGCAGGAGCGCGTCGCGGACCCGCTCGTGGTGCAGCACGCGTCCCGAGACCAGCGCCCGGCTGACCGTCCCGTCCGAGGCGATGCGCAGCAGCAGGCCGACGCGGGTCACCACGCCGGTTTCGTCGACTCGCACGGGCACGGCGTCGATATAGAGGATCGGCATCCGCCCCCGAACCGACTCCAGTTCCTCCGGAGCGAGCCAGCCGGGCACAGTTTCGGTCTTTTCGGTCATCTGCCGATCGTACGTCCCAGCGTCCCATGATCCACGCGGACCCGCCAAGCTTCGGTAAAGCGTCTTCGGTTCCCTGTGTTACCTAAGTAAAACGGACATCGGCGTAGTCTCGTCGCACCCGACCGTGGCCGGGAAGTGATCTGGTGGAAGCCGAAGCCGCGTCCGTCCGGCAAGCCGGGCAGACCGTGGGTGAGAACCGCGTTGTCAGGGCCTGACTGCGCACTGCTGGAGGAAGTGCACCTCTTGGGCCACCGCCCCGCCGGACGCTGTCCCGTTGATGCGGACACCAACAGGGGCGGGGACCGAGCGCCAGTCAGGCACCCGGCTGTGACAGAAAATTACCCCACGATTACCACCCGTTGCGACTGATCGAGTCAGAGAAATCCAACAATAGTTCTCACGGTAACCACCGGCTCGCATGGCGAATGCCGACGACAGTTCATGCCCTGTGGCCCGAGGCGTCAGGCGCGCGGCCGTTCGGTAAGGAATCAGTTCATGAGCGATGTGTGGCGCCGGACCCCGATCAGCGCCGACGGCGTGATCGGCGCCGCCGCCGAGCACCCGGGGCGGTGCGATTCGCGCTACCTCGCCCGGCGCCGCGCGTTGGCCGAACTGGCCCGCGGCCACCGGGTGGGGGACCCGTCGCCGCCGGTGGACTACACCGACAGCGAGCACGCCACCTGGCGCCGGGTCCATCGCGCGCTCGAAGGCGCGCATCTGGCCCACGCGTGCCGGGCCGCGCTGGAGGCGCGGGAGGAGATCCGTGTCCCCGCCGATCGCATCCCGCCGCACGCGGTGGTCGGCGCCCGGCTGCGGCGGTTGACGGGGTTCGACTTCACGCTGGCCGGGGGAGTGGTGGAGAACAAGCGCTTCCTCGGGTCGATGGCCCGGGGCTACTTCCACGCCGTGCAGTTCGTCCGTCACCCGGCGGTGCCGCTGTACTCGCCGGAGCCGGACATCATCCACGACGTGTTCGGCCACGGCATCCATCTGGCCGCGCCGGAGTTCGCCGCGATCTACCGGCTGATCGGCAACGCCGCGACGCGGGTGGAGACGGAGAAAGCTCTCCAGATCATCAGTGATCTGTACTGGTTCACCCTGGAATATGGGGTTCTGGAGGAGGGCGGGAGTCCGAAGGCGTACGGGGCGGCGCTGCTGTCGTCGTACGGCGAGATCGAGCGGATCGGCCGCAGCCGGATCCGCGACCTGAACCCGCTCGACGTGCTGGCCACCCCCTACGAGATCTCCGGATACCAGCCCGTGCTGTTCCGCGCCCGCTCCCTGCCGCACGTCGCCGACACCCTCGCGGCCTTCCTCGACACCTTCGACGACGACGCGGCGGCGCGATTGCGGCCACAGGACTGAGAAGATCCGTCCGCCGACATCACGGCAGTTGTTTGTCGTACAGCCACGACGACAACAGCGGCCCGACGGGCAGGGCGGTGTGCCGCCGCATGTGCGCGATGAAAGCCTCGGTGGAGACGTTGCCGTGCCGGTGAGCGGTGGTCCAGTCCCGCAGGTGCCAGAAGAACGCCCGGTCGCCCAGCGTCCGCCGCAGCGCGTGCAGGGTGAGGGCCCCGCGCTTGTAGACGCGGTCGTCGAACATCACCGCCGGCCCCGGGTCGGCCAGCACGAAGTCCTGGGGGAGCACCTCCAGGCGGCGGCGCCAGCGGGCGGCCAGCTCGTCGGCCGTCTGCCCGCCGGACGCCTCCGACCACAGCCACTCGGCGTAGGTGGCGAAGCCCTCCTGCAGCCAGATGTCGTTCCAGGCGGCCACGGTCAGGCTGTTGCCGAACCACTGGTGCGCCAGTTCGTGCGCGACCAGCCGCTCGTGCCCGCGCCGGCCGTCGACGTGGTTGCGCCCAAAGATCGCCATGCCCTGAGCCTCGACCGGGATATCGAGGTCGTCGTCGGCCACCACGACGGTGCAGGTGGCGAACGGGTAGGGGCCGAACCGGTCGGTGAACAGCGCCATCATCTGGTCCTGGCGGCCGAAGTCGTGGCGGGCGCGCGTACCGAGCCGGGAAGGGTGGGCCAGGCGGGTGCGGCCCACGTCCGTGAACTGGTAACGCCCGACCTGCACGCTGGCCAGGTAGCTCGCCATGGGCTCGGCCTGCTCGTACACCCAGGTCGTGGTGCCGGCCGACCGGGACTTGCCGGCGAGCACGCCGTTGGCGACCACCTGGTACGGCGAGGCGGTGGTGACTGTGATCCGGTAGGACGCCTTGTCGTCGGGCCGATCGTTGCACGGGAACCAGGAGGGCGCGCCGATCGGCTGACCGGCCACCAGCGCGCCGTCGCTCAGCTCCTCCCAGCCCAGGCCGCCCCACGGGCTCCGTACCGGCCGGGGGCTGCCCGTGTAGCGAACCTCCACCGTGGCGGTGTCCCCGGCGAGCAGTGTCGCGGGCAAGCCGACGCGCAGCTTGCCGTCGCGGTGCGTGTAGCGGGCGCTGACGCCGCCGACGGTGACGCCGACCACGCGGAACTGGCCGAAGTCCAGGTCCAGGCCGTCTAGCGGCTCGCGCGCGAGCACCGACAGCCGGGCCGTGCCGTCCAGCCAGTTGGTCGACACGCGGTACTTCAGCGCCAGTTCGTAGTGCGCGACCCCGTACCTGAGGTCGCCGTGCGAGGGAAAGTACGACGTCATCGCCAGGCCGCGATGGGATTGCCGAACCATCGGGAGCCGTCGGGGACGCCCTCTCCGCGCATGACGAGCGAGGCGGGGCCGATCGTGGCGTCGGCGCCGACCCGCGCGGCGGGCAGGATCACGCCGTGCGGGCCTAGTGTCGCGCCCCCGTCCAGCGTGACGGTGTCCATGCTCATGACCCGGTCGTGGAACAGGTGCGTCTGCAGCACGCAGCCCCGGTTGACGCTGGCGCCGTCGCCGACGCTCACCAGGTCCGCCTCGGGCAGCCAGTAGGTGTGAAGGGTGACCCCATGCCCGATGCTTGCCCCGAGTGAGCGCAGCCACACGTTCAGGGGCGCTGTTCCCAGCCACGGTTCGGCGAACCAGGGCGCCGCCAGCACCTCCACGAAGTTGTCCGCCAGCTCGTTGCGCCAGACGAACGAGCTCCACAGCGGCCGGTTGCTCGCGGCGATCCTGCCCACCAGCGCCCATTTCGCGACGGTCGCCGCGGCCGCCGCGACCACTCCGGCCGCGAGGAACAGCACGCCGCCGAGCAGCGCGGTCACCACGAAGCCGTACGACGCCGCGAGCCACTCCACCGCCCCGGCGGTCAGCACGGCCAGTGCCACCGTGCCCATCGCGGGCACCACGCGGCAGAGCTCGACCAGCGCGCGGGCCACCTTCAGCCGCGCGGGCGGGTCGTAGGTGCGGCTCCGGTCGCCCTCCTCGGTGGTCCGGCGCAGCTCGACGGGCGGCATGCCCAGGTACGACGAGCCGGACTTGGCCTTCTTCGGCGTCGCGGACAGCACGCCCACCAGGCCGTCCTTGGGCACCTTGCGGCCCGGCGCGGTCATCCCCGAGTTGCCGAGGAAGGCCCGCTTGCCGATGCGCGCCGTCGCGATGTGCATCCAGCCGCCGTCGAGCTCGTACGGGGCCACCATCGTGTCGTCGGCCAGGAAGGCGCCGTCGCCGACGGAGGTCATGGTGGGCAGCGCGAGCACGGTCGACAGCTCCACGCCCCGGCCCACCTTCATGCCGAGCGCGCGCAGCCAGGCCGGCGTCAGCACGCTCGCGTACAGCGGGAACAGCCAGACCCGGGCCGCCGACATCAGCCGGCCCGTCGCCCACGCCTGCCACGCCTGGCGGCTGTGCACCGGATGGTGGCCGGGGCGCAGGCGGATGCCGAGCAGCCGCACGCTCACCAGCGTGACCAGGGCGAACACCGCCATTCCGACGACCGTCGCGAGCGGCACGCCGATCAGCGCGCCGGTGAGCGCCGCGCCGAGGGTGCGCGCGTCCCCGGCGTAGCGGGCCAGGACCGCCAGGCCGGACACGATGGCGACCGCGGGGAGCAGGCTGAGCACGACGGCCGACAGGCCGTACACCAGCACCCAGCGCCGGGAGCGGACGGCCCGGTCGGACGGCCGGGACCGGCGCGACTTGCCCTGCCGGGTGGCCGGGGCCCCGGCCCAGCGCTGCCCGGCCGGTACGGTGCCCGCGACCGCCGAGCCCGGGGCGATCTGGGCGTTCTTTCCGATCTTGGTGCCGGGCAGCAGGGTCGACCGGGAGCCGATCGTGGCGCCCGCGCCGATCCGGATCTCGCCGACGCGCACGATGTCGCCGTCGTACCAGTAGCCGCTGAGATCGACCTCCGGCTCGACCGAGGCGCCGCTGCCCAGCCGGAGCAGACCGGTCACCGGGGGAGCGGAGTGCAGGTCGGCGTCGGGGCCCACCTTGGCGCCGAGCATCCGGGCGTACAGGCCCATCCACGGCGCGCTGGCCAGGTCGGGGACGCCGAGCCTGGCGGCCAGCTGTTCGGCGAACCACAGGCGCAGGTGCACGCCGCCGCCGCGCGGATGGCGGCCGGGCCGTACGCGGCGCAGCAGCAGCCGGGCCGAGCCCGCGGCCAGGCCCATCCGTCCCGGCGGGGTGACGAACACCAGCCAGCCCAGCGCCACCCACCACCACGAAAGGGCAGGCGCCCAAGGCGGCGCGAGCAGGTTGCCGAGCGTCGCCAGCAGCACGATCCAGCGCATGGCGCCCGCCGTGAGCAGCGGCACCATCAGCGCGGCCTGCGCCACCGAGGCCCGCACGGGCATCGGCGTCACCGCCCGGCGGGCCGACTTGGCCGGGCCGCGCGTGGCCAGCAGCTCCGCCAGCCCGGCCAGCGTCGGGTGCGCGTAGACGTCGCCCACGGCCACGTCCGGGTAGTCGGCCCGCAGGACCGACACGAGCCGGGCCGCGGCCAGGCTCGTGCCGCCGTCGGTGAAGAAGTCGGCCTCCGGCCCGTCCGGCGCGACGCCGAGGACATCGCTCCATCGCTGGGCCAGCCAGCTCTCGACCGGGCTCAGCTGGCCGGGTGCGGTGGCCGAGGTGCCCGGGTCGGTCAGCGGCCAGGGCAGCGCGTCACGGTCGATCTTGCCCGAGGTACGCGTCGGGAGCGCCTCGACCATCGCCAGCCGGGGGACCAGCGCGGCGGGCAGTGATTCGGCCAGCAGCTCGCGGGCCTCCGCGAGGTCGAACCCCTCGCCCGCCACGAGGTAGCCGACGAGCAGCTGGTGGCCGCCACCGGCGGTCCGCACCGCGGCGGCCGCGCCCGTGACGCCCGGCAGCGCCTGCAGCGCGGCGTCCACCTCACCCAGCTCGATCCGCCGGCCGCCCAGCTTCACCTGGTCATCGGCCCGGCCGAGGAAGTAGAGCCCTTCCGGCTCGGCGCGGACGAGGTCGCCGCTGCGGTAGGCGCGTTCCCAGCCGAGTGAGGGCAGCGGCGTGTACTTCTCGGCGTCCTTGGCCGTGTCCAGGTAGCGGGCCAGGCCCACGCCGCCGATGATCAGCTCTCCGGTCTCGCCCATGGCCACCGGGTCGCCCGACTCGCCGACCACGGCCAGATCCCAGCCGTCGAGGGGCAGCCCGATGCGTACGGGCTCGGCGCCGGTGAGCCGCGCCGCGCACGCGACGACCGTCGCCTCGGTGGGGCCGTAGGTGTTCCAGACCTCTCGTTCCGGTACGGCCAGCCGCTCCACCAGCTCGGGCGGGCACGCCTCGCCCCCGAAGATCAGCAGCCGGATGCCATCGAGCGACTCGACCGGCCAGAGCGCGGCCAGGGTCGGCACCGTCGAGACAGCCGTGATGCCCTGCGCGGCCAGCCAGGGTCCCAGGTCCATGCCGGTACGCACCAGCGACCGGGGGGCGGGCACCAGGCAGGCGCCGCGCCGCCAGGCCAGCCACATCTCCTCGCAGGAGGCGTCGAAGGCGACCGACAGGCCCGCGAGCACCCGGTCGCCGGGGCCCAGCGGGCGCTCCTGAAGGAACAGGCCGGCCTCGGCGTCGACGAACGCGGCGGCGGAGCGGTGCGTCACGGCGACGCCCTTGGGCTTGCCGGTGGAGCCGGAGGTGAAGATGATCCAGGCGTCGTCGTCCGGCTGGGGCGCTCGCGGAGCGTGATCGTCGCGGGGGGCCGGCGACTCGGGCGACATGGTCCGTACGACCAGTCTGCCGGTCAGCTCGTCCGCCGGGTCGTCCGCCGGCTCGTCGGCCGGCTCGTCGCTCGCTCTGCCGGTCACGATCGCGGAGACGGCGGCCTCGGTGAAGACCAGCTCGGCGCGCTCCTCGGGGTCGTCGGCGTCGACGGGCACGTACGCGGCGCCGGCCGCGAGCACGGCGAGGATCGTGACGTACAGCTCGACGGTGCCGGACGGCACGCGTACGCCCACCCGGTCGCCGCGGCGGACCCCGGAGGCCGTGAGCTCGTCCGCCACCCGCGCCACCTCGGCGCGGAGCCGCCGGTAGTCGAATCGGGTGGTGCCGTCGTCGAGCGCGGGCTCGTCCGGGTGGAGGCGCGCGGTCTCGTCGAGGATGTCGAGCAGGGTACGGGGCGCCGAGGCCAATGGGCCCGCCGGATAAACGGCCCGTGAAGCAATTCTTAACGGCTCGAAACAGTCAATGTCTTCGATATGATCGACGTGTAGGAGATCGGCTGCGTATGGGCGCAAATACTGCTCCTCAAGTCAGGCGGAGCCGACCCTGCCGCATTCTGCCGCCCTTTGAAGGGCCCTGAAGGGCACACGCTGCGTCCGCCGCCTTTGTGGCTTTTGCGCCACCGCGAGTCCAACGGTCGCACATCGGGCGTATATTCCGATCCTGCGGGGGCGCGCGAATAGGAGTCTACTTTGTAAAGGCGGCGGGCGCGGTTGGTCCCGCGCTCACGCACGCTTGGCGATGGCGGTGATCCACGGCTGGACCAGCCGCGCCGCCAGCGGCCCGAACGCGGCCAGGATCAGCACATATGCCGCGGCCAGCGGCCCGAGATCGGGGTGGGCGCCGGCGCCCACCGCCAGCCCGGCGATCACGATGTTGAACTCGCCGCGGGGGATCAGCGAGATCCCCGCTCTGGCCCGTCCGGCCTTGCCGATACCGGCTCGGCGGGCGGCGTAGAAGCCGGTCAGCAACTTGGTGACCATGCTGACCACGGCCAGCAGCACGGCCAGCCCGGCCACCGGGCCGATCTTCGTCGGGTCGGTCTGCAGGCCGAAGAAGACGAAGAAGACGGCCGCGAACAGGTCACGCAGCGGGGCCAGCAGCGCCTGGGCGTCCTCCGCCAGCTCCCCGGACAGCGCGATGCCGACCAGGAACGCGCCGACCGCGGCCGACACCTGGAGCTGCTGGGCCACGCCGGCCACCAGCAACGCCAGCCCGACCACCTTCAGCAGCAGCACCTCGGAGTTGGGGCTGCGTACGAACGCCTCGATGAAGCGGCCGTAGCGCAGCGCGACCAGGAGCACCACGCTGACCGTGCCCAGCGCGATGGCCACGGTGACAGCGCCGCCCACCAGGCTCAACCCGGCCAGCAGGGCGGTCAGGACGGGCAGGTAGACGGCCATCGTCAGGTCTTCGAAGACCAGGAGCGACAGCACCACCGGTGTCTCGCGGTTGCCGATCCAGCCCAGGTCCGACAGCACCTTCGCGGTGATGCCGGAGGAGGTGGCGTAGGTGACCCCGGCCATCGCCACCGCCGCCACCGGGCCCCAGCCCAGAAGTAAGGCGCAGATCGCGCCCGGTGCCGCGTTCAGCACCAGATCCACGAGCCCGGCCCGGGCGTTGCCCTTCAAGCTGGTCACCAGCTCGTCGGCGTTGTACTCCAGGCCGAGGGTGAGCAGCAGCAGGATGACGCCGAGCTCGGCGCCGACGGAGATGAACTCCTCGCTGGTGGCCAGCGGCAGAATGCCGCCGGTGCCGAAGGCGAGTCCGGCGATCAGATAGAGGGGGATCGGGGAGATGCCGACGCGCAGGGCAAGCGCTCCCAAGATGCCAAGCCCCAGCAGAACCGCGCCGAACTCCAGGAACAGAATCGCCGTGTGATGCACTCGCGGCCCTACCCGTTGACAAAGATGTCGGCCACCGCGGCGGTGCTGTCAGCGCTGCCCACCACGACGACGATGTCGCCCGCCGCCAGGACGAAGTCCGGGCCAGGGCTGACCAGGACCTGGCCGGCGCGTACCGCGGCCACGATGGAGGCGCCCGTACGGGTGCGCACCCGCGCGTCTCCCATCGGCCGGCCCGCGTACGGCGAGTCCTCGGCGATCGGCAGCTTCTCGCTGACCAGTCCCTCGACCTCGCGGTGCAGGTCGTTGAGCCGCTGGATCACCCGCGGCGCGCCCAGCAGCTCGGCCAGCGCGTCGGCTTCCTCGTCGTTCAGCTTGACGGTCTCACACGCGCGATCGGGGTCGGCGGGATCGTAGATCACCAGGTCCCGGCGGCCGGTGCGGTGTGAGACGATGCCGATCCGCCGCCCGGACCGCGTGGTGAACTCGTGCCGCAGCCCGATCCCTGGCAACGCCGTCTGTTCGATCTCCACCGCTACCCCATCCGGTCAAGATTTCGATTACTTGGTCAAACCGTATCAATACTGCGGGTTGACAGCGGGGGGTCGTCTGGGGGGAGAGGCAGGCGGGACGGCGTCAACGCCGTGTTATCGTCCCACACCTGACAGTTGCCGATAGACCATCGGGGGAGCCATGGAACGCAGGTTCGCCGTGCGTGAGCAGCTGACGGGTGTGGTGCGGGCGGCCCTGGGGGCCGAGCGCCGGCTGGCCGACGTGACGCGCCTTAGAGGTGGCACGAAGAAGGGCGTGTACCGGCTCCTGCTCGACGACGGTTTCACCGCCATCGCCTATATCTGGGACGCGGCCGAGAACTACTGGCCCGGTCTTCAGGTCGACGATCCCGCGGACCCGTTCTCGCCCGCTTCCGGTCTGGAGTTGTTCGAGGCCGCTCGTCGGCGGCTGGACGACGCCGGGGTGCGGGTGCCGCGGGTCTATCTGGCCGACCGGAGCAGGGAGCTCTATCCGGCCGACATCGCGGTGGTCGAGGACGTGCCGGGCGGGACGTTGGAGACGCTGCTCCAGCGTGATCCGCGGGCGGCGGCTCCGGTCCTTGCGCGGCTGGCCGAAGCGCTTGAGGAAATGCGCGGTCAGGTGGCGCCGGGCTTCGGCAAGGTGGCCTGGGTCGACCGTGGCGGGGTCTCCGCGGGCCGGTCGTGCGAGCAGCTGGTCTTCGACCGGGCGCTCGTCGACCTCGAGGAGGGGGCCGCGCGGGACGGGCGGCTCGCGGCGGCTCGTGATCGGCTGGCGGGCGTGGTCCGGGAGCTGGCGGCGGGCGTGCGGCCGCGCTCGGCGCACGCGCTGGTCCATGGGGAGCTGGGGCCGGACCACGTGCTGGTGGACGCCGCCGGCCGGCCGATGCTGATCGACATCGAGGGGCTGATGTACTTCGACGTCGAGTGGGAGCACGCGTTCCTGCGCCTGCGCTTCCACGAGCATTACGAGTCGCTGCGCTGGGAGGGCCTGGATGAGCGGCGGTTGTCGTTCTACACGCTGGCGATGCGTCTGTCGCTGGTGGCCGGGCCGTTGCGGCTGATCGAGGGTGATTTTCCGGGGCGTGAGTTCATGCGGGGGATCGCCGAGCACAATCTGCAGCAGGCGCTGGCGTTCGTCGGCGGGTGAGCGGTCAGGCCGACTTGCCGTGGCGTTCCGGGCGGCGGCTGGGGTGGTCGTGGGGCACCAGAGTGGGATTGACGTTGTCGAGTATTGACGTTGAGAGTACGGTGTCGCGGTCGATGACGATCCGGGCCACGTCGTCGCGGCTCGGCATCTCGTACATGAGATTGAGCAGTGTCTCTTCGAGGATGGCGCGGACGGCCCTAGCACCGGTGCGGCGCAGGAGCGCCTGGTCGGCGATGGCGGCGAGGGCTTCGGCGGTGAATTCGAGGTCGATGCCGTCGAGGGCGAAGAGCCGCTGATACTGCCTGATGACCGCGTTGCGGGGTTCGGTGAGGATCCGGATGAGGTCCGCCCGGTCGAGTGGGTCCAGGGTGGAGATCACCGGTAGCCGTCCGACGAGTTCGGGGATGAGACCGAAGGTCAGCAGGTCGGCGGGGGTGACGTGAGATCGCGGGCCGGTTCTCCGGGTGGGGGCGTATCCGGCGCTGCCGCGCCCAGTGCGTTGTCCGATGAGGTCGTCGAGGCCGGTGAAGGCGCCACCCGCGATGAACAGCACATGAGTGGTGTCGATATGGATGACCTCCTGGTGGGGGTGTTTGCGGCCACCTTGGGGCGCGACACCGACGGTGGTGCCTTCCAGGATCTTGAGCAGTGCCTGCTGGACGCCTTCGCCCGAGACGTCGCGGGTGATGGAGGGGCTGTCGCTCTTACGGGTGATCTTGTCGATCTCGTCGATGTAGACGATGCCTGTCTCGGCCTTCGCGATGTCGTTTCCGGCGGCCTGAAGGAGTTTGAGGAGGATGGTCTCGACGTCTTCGCCGACGTAGCCGGCTTCGGTCAGCGCGGTGGCGTCGGCGATGGCGAAGGGCACGTCGAGCATTCTGGCGAGGGTCTGGGCGAGGTGGGTCTTGCCGCTGCCGGTGGGCCCGATGAGCAGGATGTTGGATTTGCCGAGTTCGAGGTCCTCGGTGTGCCGGACGCGTTTGTAGTGGTTGTAGACGGCGACGGCGAGTGTTCTTTTGGCGGCGTCCTGGCCGATGACGTAGTGGTCGAGGCGTTCGTGCATGTCCCGTGGTGTGGGCAGGTCAGGGGGCGGGGTGCGCTCGTCGGCCTCGATGAGTTCGGTGCAGAGTCCGATGCATTCGTCACAGATGCAGATGCCGGCGGGGCCGGCGATGAGCTTGCGGACCTGCCGCTGGGTCTTGCCGCAGAAGGTGCATGTCGGCTGGTCGCGTACCACTGAGGTATCTCCTCGATGATCAGAGGGTCGACGATCAGAGAGTGACGGTGAGGGCGGCCAGGCGCCAGGTGCCGGGGTCGGGGGCGCGCGGCGCGGGCTCGGCCAACGCGAGGCCGGGGTGGCGGCGTAGCAGGGTGGTGAGGGCGACCTCGGTCTGTACACGGGCGAGGGCGGCGCCGACGCAGAAGTGCGGGCCGTGGGAGAAGCCGAGATGCCCGGGTTGCCCGGCGGGCCGGGTGAGGTCGAGGCGGTCAGGGTCGGCGTAGGCGCGGGGGTCGCGGTGGGCGGCGGCGATCGAGGCGGTGACGGCGTCTCCCTTGGCCACGGGAGTGCCGCACAGTTCGGCGTCTTCGCGGGCGTAGCGGGGGATCGTCAGCAGGGTGGGGCCGCACCAGCGGATGAGCTCTTCGACGGCGCCCGGCATGAGGCCGGGGTCGGCGCGGAGCGCGGCCAGTTGGTCGGGGTGGGTGAGCAGCGCCTCGACGGCGTTGGCGATGAGGTTGGTGGGGGTCTGGCCGGCCATGACCAGATGCCAGATGAGGGTGACGAGCTCGGTGTCGCTGAGCCGGTCACCGTCTTCCGCCTGGGCCTCGACGAGGTCGGAGATCAGGTCGTCGGCGGGTTCGGTCCTGCGGCGGGCGACGGCCGCCTTGGCGCCCTCGATGATCGCGGGTATGGCGGCGGCGAAGGCGGGGCCCGCGCTGGTGACGACGGTGGCGCCGTACTCGCGCCAGCGGAGGCGGTCGGGCGCGGGGATGCCGACGAGCTCGCAGATCACGTCCATGGGCAGCGGCCGGGTGAAATGGGTCATCAGGTCGACGGGGCCGTGATCGGGCAGGTCGTCGAGGAGCGCCTCGACGATCGGCCCGATGCGCGGGGCGAAGTCGGCGGCGCGGCGGGCGGTGAAGGCGGGGGCGGCCAGCCTGCGTAGCCGCAGGTGCTCGGCGCCGTTCATCTCCGACATGGTGCGCATGTACGGCCGGTAGTCCTCGGGGACGTCGGGCCGCATGAAGCTGTCGCTTCTGATCTCGAATCGGGGGTCGCCGAGCATCGTCTTGATGTCGGCGTGGCGGGTCACGACCCACATGGGGCCGAAGCCGGGGGCGCCCACGCGGGCGATGGGGGAGATCTCGCGGGCGCGGCCGTAGGCGGCGAAGGGGTCGCGGTGCACGTCGGGGTCGGTGAGGTCGATGTGCGGTACGTCGCTGGTCATGTGTCCTCCACGCAGAATTTCGGATGATCCCATCATACGAATGGTGAAGGTATCTTGATGATGGATGTTCGGCAAACTCCGGCAGGTCGCGCAAAATCGGTTGCCCGGCCCGGCGGCCGTCTGTTGTACTCCCTCCCGGCAACCAGTCCACCCCACCCAAGGAGCACGCCGATGAGGCCAGCGTTCGTGTCCCCCGCGACGGCAACAGCCACCTATCTAGAGGACAGAACGCTTGAAACGCACGTTGAACTTGGGGATCTTGGCGCATGTAGACGCCGGTAAGACCAGCCTGACCGAGCGGCTGCTCTACGCCGCCGGTGTCATCGACGAGATCGGCAGCGTCGATGACGGCAGCACCCAGACCGACTCGCTGGCGCTGGAACGACAGCGCGGCATCACGATCAAGTCCGCCGTCGTCTCCTTCGTGATCGGCGACGTCACGGTCAACCTGATCGACACGCCCGGCCACCCCGACTTCATCGCCGAGGTCGAACGCGTGCTGAGCGTGCTCGACGGCGCCGTGCTGGTGATCTCCGCCGTCGAGGGTGTGCAGGCCCAGACCCGCGTGCTGATGCGCACGCTGCGGCGGCTGCGGATCCCCACCCTGCTGTTCGTCAACAAGATCGACCGCCGTGGCGCCCAGGACGACGGGCTGCTGCGGGCCATCGCCGAGAAGCTGACGCCCGCGATCGTGGCGATGGGCTCGGTGCGCGATCCGGGCACTCCAGAGGCGGCCTTCCGTCCGTACGGACCCGGCGACGCCGCCTTCACCGCGCGGCTGACCGAGCTGCTGGCCGACCACGACGACGCCTTCCTGGCCGCCTACGTCCATGACGAGACGGCCCTCTCCTACCGGCGGCTGCGCCGCGAGCTCGCGGCGCAGACCGGGCAGGCGCTGGCGCACCCGGTGTTCTTCGGCTCGGCGATCACGGGGGCGGGCGTGGACGCGCTGAGCGCCGGCATCGCGGAGTTGCTGCCCGCCGCCCAGGGCGAGCCCGGCGACCCCGTCTCGGGCACGGTCTTCAAGGTCGAACGCGGCCCGGCGGGGGAGAAGATCGCTTATGCCCGGATGTTCGGCGGAACGGTACGTGTACGGGACCGGCTGCGGTTCCACGACGGTCAGGGCGAGCCCCGTGACGATCAGAAGGTCACCGCGCTGAGCGTGTTCGAGCGCGGCGCCGATGTCCAGCGCCCCTCGGTCGCGGCGGGCCAGATCGGCAAGCTGTGGGGCCTGGCCGACATCCAGCTCGGCGACACGATCGGCGAACCGCCCGAGGACGCCGGCCGCCACCACTTCGCCCCGCCCACCCTGGAGACGGTCGTCGTCCCCGCGAGCGCCGCCGCGCTGGGCGCCCTTCGCGTGGCCCTCGCCCAGCTCGCCGAGCAGGATCCGCTCATCGACCTGCGCCAGGACGACATCCGGCAGGAGATCTACGTCTCGCTCTACGGCGAGGTGCAGAAGGAGGTCATCCAGGCGACCCTGGCCGCCGACTTCGGCCTCGAGGTCGGCTTCCGCGAGACGACCACGATCTGCGTCGAACGGCCGATCGGCGCCGGCGCGGCGGTCGAGTTCAACGGCAAGGCGCCCAACCCGTTCCTGGCCACCGTCGGGCTGCGCGTCGAGCCCGCTCCGGTGGGCACCGGCGTGCGCTACCGGCTGGCGGTCTCGCCCGGTGCGTTGCCGCTGGCCTTTCACAAGGCGGTCGAGGACACCGTACGAGAGAGCCTGAACCAGGGCCTGTACGGATGGCAGGTCGCCGACTGCACGGTCACCATGACGCACTCCGGCTATTCGCCCCGCCAAAGTCACTCCCACGCCGTCTTCGACAAGAGCATGTCGAGCACCGGCGCGGACTTCCGTCACCTGACGCCACTGGTGCTGATGAACGCGCTACGACAGGCCGGCACCAGGGTGCACGAGCCGATGCACCGCTTCACCCTGGAGGTCCCGGCCGACACGATCGGCGGCGTGCTGCCGGAGCTGGCCCGGCTGCGGGCCGTCCCCCGCACACCGGCCATGCGGGGCGCGTCCTGCCTGGTCGAGGGGGACATCCCAGCGGCCCGCGTACACGAGTTGCAGCAGCAGTTGCCGGGGCTGACCCGCGGCGAGGGTGTGCTGGAGTCCGCCTTCGACCGTTACCAGCCCGTCTCCGGCGCGGCACCGGCCCGGCCGCGCACGGACCACAACCCGCTGGATCGCAAGGAATACCTGCTGCACGTCATGCGGCGGGTCTGATCAGCGGTCAGGGATGCTTTCGGTGGATCAGTGGGGCAAAGGGGCAGATGTCGCTATTGTTAACTTCGCGCGCCTCAGCGTCACCTCCGGCGCCTCTGGTAACCACGGTCACCGAGGCAGAGCCCGAGAGACAGGCGAACGGGACAGCCACGGGGAAAGGCGCGCTGCACGGCGTCCCGTCCGTCGAACGGGGATAGGGACCGGGTCGCTTGTCCCATGCGGCGATCCATGAACGACGGGACTGGTCATGGCCACGCGGCGCGAGCGTCTTCGCTATTGGTTCGACAACACGATGTCGAAGGGCACTCCGGCCCTGATCGGCTGGCTCGCGCTGGTGACCGTGGTCATGGTCGGCAGCTTCGGCGTGCTCGTCTATGTGCTCGCGCGGGACGACCTGCCGCACCAGAACTGGAACGAGGCGCTGTGGGGCATGCTCATGCGGGCGATGGACGCCGGCACCGTGGCCGGCGACAACGAGGGCAGCCCGCTCTTCACCGTCCTGGGATTCACGATCACGATCGGCGGCCTGCTCATCGTCAGCAGCCTCGTCGGTGTGCTCACCACCGGCCTGGACAACAAGCTGACGGAGCTGCGCAAAGGCCGCTCCAAGATCGTGGAGTCCGGGCACACGACGCTGATCGGCTGGTCGGACCAGATCTTCACGATCATCCCCGAGCTGGTGGAGGCCAACGAGAGCGAGTCGAAATCCTGTGTGGCGATCCTGGGGGACCGCGACAAGCTGGAGATGGAGGAGGAGCTGCGCTCGCGGCTGGGCAGCACCGGCAAGACCCGGGTCGTCGTCCGCTCCGGCAGCCCGACCGAGCCGACCGACCTCGACCTGATGAGCCTCGACACGGCGCGGGCGGCCATCGTGCTGTCCCCGGCCGGTGACGACCCCGACGCGCACGTTGTCAAGACGCTGCTGGCGCTGACGAACCGCAACTGGCGCCGCCGCCGCCCGCCGATCATCGCCTCCGTCACGGACACGACCAACCTGGTGGCCGCCGAGCTGGCCGGGGGCGGCCACGCGCAGGTGGTCGACACCGACGACATCGCCTCCCGGCTCATCGTGCAGTCCTGTCGCCAGTCGGGCCTGTCGGTGGTCTGCACGGACCTGCTGGACTTCGGCGGCGACGAGATCTACCTGCGGCCCGAGCCGAAACTGACCGGCTTCCCCTATGGCGAGGCGCTGTTCGCCTACGAGACCGCCTCGCTCATCGGCATCCGGCACGGCGACGGGTCCGTGGTGCTCAACCCGCCGATGAACACCGAGATCACGCCGGACGACCAGATGATCGTGGTCGCCGAGGACGACTCCGCCATCCGGCTCGTCCGCAGCTTCCCGCCGATCGTCGAGGGCGCGATCACCCGCCCGGTCCGCCAGGCGACGCCGCCGGAGCGGACGCTGCTGCTGGGCTGGAACAGTCGCGCCCCGAAGATCGTGCAGGAGCTGGACCACTACGTCTCGCCCGGGTCGACCCTGCACGTGGCGGCCACCGCCGTCGAGGAGAGCGACAGCCTGGACCGGGCGAAGGTGGCCCTGCGCAACCTGGCGGTGAACGTCAAGGAGTGCGACACCACCGACCGGGTCACCCTGGAAGCGCTGGACGTGGGCACCTTCGACCACATCATCGTGCTGGCCGACGACCGGCTGGAGCCGCAGCACGGCGACTCACGCACGCTGGTGACGCTGCTGCACCTGCGCGACATGGCCTCGAAGTCCGGGCAGCGGTACGCGATCGTCAGCGAGATGAACGACGACCGCAACCGCCGGCTGGCCCAGGTCACCAAGGCCGACGACTTCGTCGTCAGCGACAAGCTGATCAGCCTGCTGATGACCCAGCTGTCGGAGAACCCGCACCTGGGGCAGGTGTTCCGCTTCCTGTTCGACTCCGCCGGGTCGGAGATCTACCTCAAGCCGGCGACGGACTACGTCCAGCCCGGAGTGTCGGTCAGCTTCGCCACCGTGATCTACTCCGCGCGGACGCGCGGCGAGACCGCGATCGGCTACCGCGTGCTGGCCGAGGCCGCCTCGCCACCCGCCTACGGTGTCGTACTAAATCCGGGTAAGTCGGCCGCTGTCACGTTCGGCCCTCGCGATCTGGTGATCGTCCTCGCTGAGGACTGAAGTCATCGGATGAGTTGACCGCCCGGAGGGTGGTGTTTCTTGACTATGGGCTCTGTCTCGTGTATTCGTCGGATGTCTGAGAGATCAGCCTTGTTGGCGTTACCCCCCGTCAGCCCAACGAGAGAGCGATCGCCATGCAGCGCCGCCGCACCCCCTCCAGAGTCTTATCCGCTTGCGCCGCCCTCCTTCTCGCCCTGACCGCCTACATCGTCGGCGCTCCCGCCGCCGGCGCGGAGGTCGAGCACCCGCGGCAGCAGTGGCTGCGCGACTCGACCGCGGGCCTGTTCCTGCACTGGGGCATGTTCACCGCGCCCCGCCACCTCGACTGCGCCGCCTGGGAGCGGGACGTCACCGGCGGTGGCTGGAGCCCTGACTACTGGGTCGACGAGGCCCGCAAGCTGGGCGCCTCCTACATCGTGCTGGCCACCTTCCACAGCAGGCTCGGCTACGCCCGGCCGTGGCCGTCGAAGATCCCCGGCAGCTGCGCCACCCAGCGCGACCTGCTCGGCGAGCTGGTGAAGGCGGGCCAGGCCAAGGGCGTACGGGTCATCCTCTACATGACCGACGACCCGCAGTGGCACAACGAGCAGGGCGTCGAGACGCTCGACTCCGCCGCCTACTCCGCCTACAAGGGCCGCTCGGTCGACCTGACCACCAGGAACGGGTTCGGCCAGTTCAGCTACGACCTGTTCTTCGAGGTCATGGAGAACTATCCGGACCTGGCCGGGTTCTGGATCGACAACGACAACGAGTACTGGGAGCAGAACCAGCTCTACGAGCAGATCCGGCAGAAGCGCCCGTCCTGGTTGCTAAGCAACAACAACGAGGACACCCCGATCATGGACACGGTCAGCAACGAGCAGAAGACCGGCATGACGCCGGCCTATGACTACCCGCAGGCCGCCTTCACCCCGATGCCGCGCCTGACCGAGGCCGACTACAAGCTCCCGACCACCGGCGACTGGTGGTACGACGGCGGCAGCCACCCCGTCGACTTCCGCCTCAGCACCGGCCGCTACGTCACCAACGCCGGCTCCTCGATGAAGTCGCTGATGGCCGAGACCCCGATGGTCAATGGCAGGTTCCCGCCGCAGCAGGAGGAGTTCAACAACTTCATGGCCGGGTGGGTGCCGCCGATCCGGTCTTCGCTGCAGGGGACCGAGGGCGGCGGCTACATGTACGGCGGCATGCAGCCGGGCTTCTGGAACGACGGCGCGCACGGCGTCGTCACCGTCGAGCGCGGCGCGAAGGTCCAGTACGTGCACGTGGTCACCAGGCCCAGGACCGATCAGGTGCGGCTGCGCGACAACGGCTACCGCGTCTCCGCGGTGAGCGATCTGCGTACGGGCGAGCGGATGCGGTTCGCTCAGTCCGGCGGCTACCTGACGATCCTCGGCATCACCAAGTGGGACGACTACGACACCGTGTTCAAGGTCGAGACCCGTGGCCAGGAGCACTTCTATCCCCAGAGCGCGCTCAAGGCGACCGCCACGTCCACCCGCGCGGGTCACCCGGCCGGCGCCCTGGTCGACGGCAGTTTCCAGAACTACTGGGACGCCGACGCCAAGCTGCCCGTCTCGCTCACCCTCGACCTCGGCAAGCGGCGCGAGGCCGCCTACCTGGCGGTCAACCAGCGCGAGGGGTCGCCGACGTACGCCCGCGAGTCGTTCGGCCGCCCCGAGGACTCGGCCCGGATCAAGGACTACCGCGTCTACGCCAGCGACGACGGCAAGCACTGGGGCAAGCCCGTACGTTCCGCCGCGATGCGCAGCGCACGCGGCGCGCAGTTCATCGACCTCGGCGGCACCCGCGCCCGCTACCTGAAGCTGGAAGTCCTCAACACCTGGGGCGGCCCGCAGGCGCCACGCTTCTACCAGGAGCTACAGATCGACGAGATCAAGGTGGCGTCGGCCTACCCGGTGGGTCTCGGGGCGGCGATGCCGCTGGAGGCGGAGCGGCAGGCCAGGAGCGGCTCGGCCCGGCCGGACCTGTGCCAGGCGTGCTCCGGCCTGGCCCGGGTGGTGGGGCTCGGCGGCGGCCCGCGCAACGCGGTCACCTACCGTGACGTCACAGTGCCGTCGGCCGGGACGTATCGGCTCGAACTCGATCACACCGCAGCCGCGGCCACCTCATTGTCGGTGAGCGTCAACGGCGCGGCGGCGGTGGAGGTGCCGGTGAGCGGCGACAACGCCGACGTTCCCGCCGCCACGGCGCTGGCGGTGCCGCTGAACGCGGGCGCCAACACGATCACGCTGTCCAGTACGGCCCGGCAGGGCCCAGGGCTCGACCGGATCGCCGTCGCGCCGATGCCGCCGGCCTCGGAGGTCCCGAAGACGACGATGACCGTGAACCCGTCCGGCTTGCAGTGGGTCGGTCCCGGGCAGCAGTCGATGAAGGTGTCGACGAAGCTGCGGCTCGACGTCGACGACGCGCTCGACCAGGTCAACCTGGCCCCGGTGGTGCCGGCCGGCTGGACGCTGACGGGCGCCGCCGCGACGGCCGCCACCCTGCGGCTCGGTCAGACGCTGGAGGGCACCTGGACCCTCACCTCGCCGCCCGGCCAGGACGTCACCGCGGCCGACATCCCCATCACCGCGTCCTTCCAGGTGCTGGGCCGCGCCACCCAGGTCACCAAGCAACTGCGAGTGCGGCCGCGCCCGGCTGACCGGGTGTTCATGCGGGAGGCCGAGGACTCGCGCAACCGGCTCGGCAGCTCGGGCATCACCAACTGCTCGCCCTGCTCGGGTGGGCAGAAGGTGCGCAACCTGGGCGGGGCGGCGGACGCGTACGTGCTGTTCGAGAACGTCACCGTCGACACGGCCCGCCAGTACACGCTGTTCATCGACTTCACGGTCAACGGCGACCGCTCGTACTTCGTCACCGTCAACGACGCCGCGCCGATCGAGGTGAAGGTGAGCGGCGTCGGCAACAACACCCCGTACACGACATCCGTGCCCGTCACCCTGCGGGCGGGCGCCAACACCATCAAGATCCACAACGACAAGGAGGCCGCGCCCGACCTGGACCGGCTGTCACTCGGCTGAGGCTGGTGCCCGCCCCGTGCCGCCGGTCTGCCCGGCGGTACGGGGCGGCTGCCAGGGCCAGCGGCCGTCCAGCTCGACCTGGAGCGAGACGCTCAGGAACGTGCGGACCGCGACGATGATGGCCAGCACCCCGACGCTCTGGAAGGTGGGGGAGACCGCCACGGTCTTGATGATGTCGGCCCCGACCAGGAACTCCAGCCCCAGC
Organism: Nonomuraea sp. NPDC050022; assembly: GCF_044460705.1. Taxonomy (NCBI): domain Bacteria; kingdom Bacillati; phylum Actinomycetota; class Actinomycetes; order Streptosporangiales; family Streptosporangiaceae; genus Nonomuraea; species Nonomuraea sp. NPDC050022. Next base: position 481,536 of record NZ_JBITKE010000008.1, on the reverse strand, counting down.
AGGATCGAGCGGCCCACGTTCCGCCGGAAGGCCTGGTAGAGGCCGGCCACCTGGCGGGACCGGGCCAGGCTCACACCGTAGGTGATGGTGGCGATGACCAGACCGGCCGCGATCACGGCCACGCCCGCGATGTCCAGCACCGTGCCGATGAGCTCGATGACGTCCTTCACCTGCACGCTGTCCCTCTCCCCGGCCCGCCGATACGTCCGGATCATGGTCGCATACGCTACTTGGGCGCGTTCGCGTCATCCGGGGGTGTACCCACCAGCGCGCACGTCCGTCACGTGAGCAGTCCCCGCACGCCCCGTCGCGTGAGCGGTCCCGCACGCCGGTCATGTGATCGGTCCTGCACGCCCCGTCATGTGAGCGATCCCGCAGGCCGGTCACGTGAGCAGCAAGGCGAGTGCGAGTGTCAGCAGCAGGGAGTCCAGCCGGTCCAGCAGCCCGCCCGCGCCCGCCAGCCACGACGCCGAGTCCTTGGCCCCGGCCCCGCGCTTGACCATTGACTCCAGCAGATCGCCCAGCGGGGCACCCACCGCCACCGCGATCGCCAGCGGGACGGTGAACGCCCCCAGCAGCGCCAGCGCGCCCAGCCCGACGGCCGCCCCGGCCAGCGCGCCGCTCCAGCGCTTGGCCGGGGACAACGGCGACAGGGACGGCCCGCCCAGCGACCGCCCGGCGAACGAGGCCGCGATGTCGCCCACCGACACCGCGACGAACACCGCCAGCACGACCGGGCCGAGCAGCACCACCCCCACCAGCGGAAGCAACCAGACCACCCCGAACACCCCCAGTGACGCCCTCCTGAGCCCGCCCGCCGCGTCACCCCCGAGCAGCGGCACGAGCAAGACGACCAGGACGGCGGCGACCAGCACCCGCGGCAAGTACGGCAGCGCCAGCCACGCCACCGGCGGCAGCGCACCCGCGACCGCCACGAGCACCACCCGGTCGGGAACGGCCAGCCCCACCAGCCCGCCGTACTCGGCGGCGAGCACCACCCCGGCCACGGCGGCGAGCACCGCTGCCCCACCCGGCCCGGCGTACAGGGCGGCCACCACCACGGGCACGGCCACCGCCCAGGCGCACCAGCGCAGCATGTACTCCCGCCGGCGCGACAGCGCGACGGCGACCCCACCGACGACGAGCGCGACGGCGATGTACGGGACGGCCGTGGCAGGTGTGATCACGGGGTGGCCCGCAGGCGGTCCAGTGCGGTGGCGACGGTGGTGACGACGCGGTCGTTGGCGTCGGGGTCGCGCACCGTGATCCGTACCGTCCGGCCCTCGAAGGCGGGGGACAGGGGCGACAGGTCGCGCAGGAACACCCCGTCCCGCCGGCACGCCGCCACCAGACCGGCCGCGGTCGGCCCGGACCGGGGCAGCGTCAGCAGGGCGAAGTTGGCGGCCGACTCGTGAACCCGCAGATCAGCGCCGAGACCGGCGAGCCGTTCGGCGAGGCCGGAGCGCAGGGCACGGGTCCGGCCCCAGCATTCGGCGTAGTAGTCAGGGTCGCGCAGGGCGTGCACCGCGGCGATCTGGGCGGGCAGGCTGAGCCCCCAGGGCGGGCCCCAGCGGCGCGACTCGGCCGCCAGCTCCGCCGGTCCGGCGAGGTAAGCCGCGCGCAGGCCGGATAAGGCGTACATCTTGGACAGCGATTTGCACACCACGGTATTGCCCGAGGCAGCGGCGTACCGCTCCAGTGACGGCGACGACGACGGCGACGACTGTGACTGCGACGACTGCGACTGCGACTGCGGCGACGACGGCGACTGCGATGGCGGCGGTGACTGCGATGGCGACTGCGACGGCGACGGCGACTGCCCCGAGTCGGCGTACTCGACGTACGCCTCGTCGATCCAGAACCGCGTCCCGCCCGGCGCGTCCGCGATCACCCGAAGCAGATCACCGGCATCGGTGTGGACGCCGGTCGGATTGTTGGGATTGACGATGACCACCAGGTCATAGCGCTCGCGCAGCGCGTCCCGCAGGCGGTCGAGGTCCGGCCGCCAGCCGTCGGCCCGGCGCAGCGGGAACCGGTCGGCGCGGCAGCCGATCACCTGCTCGACGACATGGGCGTACTCCCCGTAGACGGGGTCGGGCAGCAGGACGCGGGAGGAGGCGTCCAGCCAGCCGCAGAACGCGCGGAAGATCAGGTCCGACGAGCCCGCCCCGGTCGCGACGGAGTCCGGGGGCAGGTCGCGGCGTTCGGCGATCTCCTCGATGAGCCCTTCGGGGTAGGCCGGGGGAGAGGTGCGGACGAGCCAGCCCTGGTCGCCGCCCAGCAATTCGACCACGGCGGGAGCGGGCGGATACCAGGCGTCGAGCACGTCGGCGGGCACGACGTCGTCGCGCGCCGGCAGGCTGCCGAACCGGCGGCCCACCGCCCCGATCGAGGCACCACCGTGCTGGCAGGCGGGCGGTCCGGGCAGGAACGGCATCTCCAGACTCCAGCGCACCCGAGGCTCCAAAGCGCGCAGCAGCGGGCCGTGGTGCCGCCGCGTCCGTTCAGCCAGCTCGCTCACCTGCCCGGACAGCACTTCAAAGGTGACGGCCCCCGCGTGTACCCGGGTGCCGGTGCCGGTCAGCCCGGCGGCCAGGTACATCCCGAGGATCTCGGTCCGCCCCAGCGCCGCGACGACGCGGCCGCCGTGCGCGGCCACCCAGCGCAGCGCGGCGTACATGAGCAGCGGCGCCGCCGCCGAGCCCCGCCAGCGCGGGTCCACGGTCAGGATGCGGATCTCGAACAGGTCCTCCCTGTCCAGGACCGGATGCCCGGCGCGGCTGAGGTACTTGTCGATCGAATAGCGGCCCGTCCAGGGCGGCGTGACGCTGATGAACCCCACCGGCCGATCGCCGTGGGCGGCGACGATGTAGACGTTGCCGTCGTCGAGGGCGTCGCTCAGCCGTTCGGCCTGGTTGGGCGGGTGCTGGCCGAGCTCGTGCGCATAGACCTCGTGCCGCAGCCGGTAGATCCACTCTCTGTCGGACGCGGACCCGGGGCGGATCTCCAGCATGACCATGTCTAGTCCGACGTACGCCGACACCAGCCGGTTTCCTGGTGAATGCTAGGGGTGGGCGGCCAGCAGGCGGGCGCGGCTGTTGCTCAGGTGGACGCGGGTCGCGGCGCGCGCGCCCTCGCCGTCCTGGCGCTCGATGGCCGCGTAGATGTTCTCGTGCTCGACCACGATCTGCTCGAAATGCCCCTGCCCGGCGGGCGACAGCCGGTCACGCGGCACGATGATCATGGAGGGGCCGAACGACGTGATCAGGTCGGCGAAGTAGCGGTTGCCGGTCGCCAGCGCGATGCGGAGGTGGAACTGGAAGTCGGCGTTCACCGCCGTGCTCGGGTTGTCGGCGCTCGCGGCGAACCGGTCGAGCGCCGCCCGCAGGTCGTCCAAGCGTGGCCCCCCACCCCGGCGGGCGGCGAGCGCGGCGGCCTCGACCTCGAAGGCCATGCGGAAGTCGAGCAGGTCGACCACGTCATCGACGGTCAGCTCGCCGCTCTGGCCGAACTCGAACCTGGCCGAGCCCGGCCGCGCCAGGACGAAGCTGCCGCGGCCGTGCTGGGTCTCGACGAGCCCGGCGGCCTGCAGCCGCGAGATGGCTTCGCGGACGACCGTCCTGCTCACGCCGTACGTCTCCACCAGGCTGCTCTCGGTCGGCAGCTTGTCGCCGGGGTGGATGACGCCTTCCTGGATGCGCGCCGTCAGGTCGTCGACGAGGGTCTGGGTCAGGCTCGCCATCGCGGGGTCAGTCCTTTCTGGTGCCGAACTCGCACTGGTCCGCGGTCCACTTGGCGGCCTGCTCGCTCGGGGTCAGCCCGAGGCCGGGGCGGTCGGGCACGATCATCCTGCCATCGCGGATCTCCAGGCGCTCCTCGAACAGCGGCTCCAGCCACTCGAAGTGCTCGACCCAGGGCTCCAGCCCGTAGGCGGCGGCCAGGTGCAGGTGGATCTCCATCGCGAAGTGCGGGGCCAGTTGCAGGCGGTTGTGCTCGGCCAGCGCCGCCAGACGCAGGAACGGCGTGATGCCACCGATGCGCGGCGCGTCGGGCTGGATGACGTCGGCGGATCCGAGGCGGATGAGCTCGGCGTGCTCGGCGACGCTGGTGAGCATCTCGCCGGTCGCGATCGGCGTGTCGAGCGAGGCGGCGAGCGCCGCGTGGCCGGCGCTGTCGTAGGCGTCCAGCGGCTCCTCGATCCAGACCAGCCCGAACTCCTCCAGGGCCCGGCCCATGCGCTGGGCGGCCGGCCGGTCCCACTGCTGGTTGGCGTCCACCATGAGGGGTACGCCGTCGCCCAGGTGCTCGCGCACCGCGCCGACCCTGGCCAGGTCGATCCGGGAGTCGGGGTGGCCGACCTTGAGCTTGATGCCGCTGATGCCGCGTTCGAGCGCGGCGCTCGCGTTCTCGATGACCTGCTCGATCGGGGTGTGCAGGAAGCCGCCGGAGGTGTTGTAGCAGCGTACGGAGTCGCGGTGGGCGCCCAGCAGTTTGGCCAGGGGGAGTCCGGCGCGCTTGGCCTTCAGGTCCCACAGCGCGACGTCGAGGGCCGCGATGGCCTGCGTGGACAGCCCGCTGCGCCCGACCGACGCGCCCGCCCAGACCAGCTTCTCCCACAGTCGGGCGATGTCGCTGGGGTCCTCGCCGAGCAGGTCCGAGGCGATCTCCCTGGCGTGCGCGTACTGGCCGGGGCCGCCGGCGCGCTTGGAATAGCCGAAGCCGAAGCCCCGATGCCCGCTCTCGGCGCCGATCTCGGCGAACAGGAAGGCGATCTCGGTCATCGGCCGCTGCCGCCCGGTGAGCACTTTGGCGTCACTGATCGGGGTGGCGAGCGGTAGATAGACCGAGGAGAGCCGGATCCAGGAGATGCGGTCGGAGGTAGTCATGGCAGTCATCGTACAACTCGCCATGTCGTCATACAACTACTAGAACTCGCTGGTCCCCGACAGGTCCATGGGGGCCATGCGCTCGATGGCCAGCCTGGTGCGCTCCATCGCCTCGGTGATCTCCTTCGTCCGTTCCTCGGTGAGGTTGGCTATGGGCACCGAGCAGCTGATGGCGTCGGTCGGCGGGCTGGTGTAGCGCAGCGCGAAGCCGAAGCACATGACGCCGGCGTAGTTCTCCTCGTCGTCGATGGCGTAGCCGCGCCGGCGCGTCAGCTCCAGATCCCGGGTCAGGGCGTCACGGTCTACCAGCGTCTTAGGCGTCAGGGGAGTGAGCTGCGCGGGGATCGGCACCTCCAGGCCGGTGCCGAGCCGCTCGGCCAGCAGCGACTTGCCCATGGCCGTGCTGAAGGCGGGCAGCCGGCGCCCGACCCGGCTGAAGGGGCGCAGATACTGGCTCGACTCCTTGGTGGCCAGGTAGACGATGTCGCCCCGGTCCAGGCGGCCGAAGTGGATGGTCTCGTCGAGCAGCGCGCTGAGGTCGTTGATGTGCGGCTGGACGATGCGCAGGTACGGATCGGTGTCGAGATAGGTGGTGCCCGCCAGCAGGGCGCGGATGCCGATGCTGTACAGCGTCCCGCTCGCGTCGGTGCGCACCCAGCCGCGCTCGACCAGCGTGCGGATCAGCGCGTAGATGCTGCTGCGCGGCGCGCCGAGCGCGTCGCTGAGCTCGCGCAGCCGGGCCGGCCGGTTCTGTCGCGAGGCGAGGAGCTCAAGGAGTTCGACCGTGCGGGCGGCGGACTTCACGCCCCGCACGCCGCTCTGCGCCGTGCCCTCGGCCTCGTCTAGGGGGAGTGTCATCGCACCTCATCTGTCGGGGGACGGCCTGTTGACACATTACCAATTTTGGAGCGAGACTGCTCGCCACGTAACAGGCATCTACATATGGAGACAGGATGACCGCTACGTATACAACTGACGATGTACGCGCCAGGCTTCGGCGGGGCATGGAGACCGGCGTTCTGTCGTTCCCCCTGACGTCGTTCGACGCCGACGGGGCCCTGGACATCGAGGCCTTCCGCGCCTACCTCCGCGGCCAGATCGCGGCCGGTCCCGGCGCGGTGTTCCCGTGCTGCGGGACGGGGGAGTTCTTCTCCCTGGCCGAGGACGAGTACGAAAGAGTCGTCACGGCCGCGGTCGAGGAGGCGGCCGGAGCGCTGCCGGTGGTCGTGGGGGCCGGCTACGGCTGGGCCCAGGCCGCCAGGTTCGCCGCCATCGCCGAGCGGGCCGGGGCCGACGCGTTGCTGCTGATGCCGCCATATCTTGTGGAGGCGCCCCAGGAGGGCTTGGTCGAGCACGTACGGCGGGTCGCCGCCAGCACGTCGCTGCCCGTGATCGTCTACCAGCGCGCCCAGGTGAAGATAGCGGTGAGCAGCATCGCCGGACTGGCCGCGATACCGAACGTGATCGGCCTCAAGGACGGTCACTGCGACCTCGACCAGTTGCAGCGGCTCAAGCTGGCCGCGCCGCCGGAGTGGCTGTTCTTCAACGGCGCCGCGACGGCCGAGATGCAGGCCCGCGCCTACCGGAGCATCGGCGTGCCCGCCTACTCCTCCGCCGTGCACGCCTTCGCCCCCGAGATCGCCAAGGACTTCTTCCGCGCCTTCCGCGCCGACGACGACGAGCGGGTCGAGCTGCTGCTGAGCCGCTTCTACGTCCCCCTGGTCGAGCTGCGCGACAAGGGCATCGGCTACGGGGTCTCGCTGGTCAAGGCCGCGGCTAGGCTGCGAGGACTCCCCGTGGGCTCCGTACGCGCCCCGCTCGCGGACCCCCCTCCCGAGCACCTGGAACAGCTCCGCGCCCTGCTGGACACCGGCCTCGACCTCGTCCGGTAAGGAAGGAATCCCCATATGTCGCAACCCATCTCTCGGATCGTCAAGGCGACCGTCACGCCGATCCTGATCAGCGACCCGCCGCTGCTCAACGTCCTCGGCGTGCACCAGCCGTACACCCCGCGCACCATCGTCGAGCTCGAGACCGACAGCGGCGCCACCGGGGTCGGCGAGACCTACGGCGACACCGAATACCTGGAGGTGGCGCGCAACCTCGCCAAGGCCGTCATCGGCAAGCCGCTCACCGCGCTGAACGGGCTGCACGAGCTGGCCTACGACTCGGCGGGGCTGACGCCCGGCACGATCAACGAGTTCGACCCGGCCGGGCTGCGCGGCAGCCGTACCAACGAGAAGATCGTCCGCAGCGTGGTCTCGGCGTTCGAGGTCGCCAGCCTGGACACCCTCGGCAAGACGCTCGGCCTGCCCGTGCACGCGCTGCTCGGCGGCAAGGTGCGCGACCGGGTCGACTACAGCGGCTACCTGTTCTACCGCTGGGCCGAGCACCCCATGGAGGACGCGCCGCGCGACGACTGGGGCGCCGCCCTCGACCCCGAAGGCGTCGTACGCCAGGCACGGCGCTTCACCGACACCTACGGATTCCGCTCCTTCAAGCTCAAGGGCGGCGTGTTCCCGCCCGAGGAGGAGATCGCGGCCATCAAGGCGCTGGCCGAGGCCTTCCCCGACCACCCGCTGCGCCTGGACCCCAACGGCGGCTGGTCGCTGGAGTCGAGCGTGCGCGTCGCCGAGGAGCTCGACGGCCTGCTGGAGTACCTGGAGGACCCGACCACCGGCATCGACGGCATGGCGCAGGTGCGCGCCAGGACCGGCGCGCTGCTGGCCACCAACATGTGCGTCACCACGTTCGGCGAGATCCCCGAGGCGTTCGCCAAGGACGCCGTCCAGGTGGTGCTGTCCGACCACCACTACTGGGGCGGCCTGCACGCCACGCGCGAGCTCGCGGCACTGTGCCGCACCTATGGAGTCGCGCTCTCGATGCACTCCAACACCCATCTCGGCATCAGTCTCGCCGCGATGACCCACGTCGCCAGCGTCATTCCGGACCTGGAGTACGCCTGCGACAGCCACCGGCCCTGGCAGACCGAGGACGTCATCACCGAGCCGCACCGCTTCGTCGGCGGCGCCCTCGAGGTGTCCGACGCCCCTGGCCTCGGGGTCGAACTCGACCGCGACGCCCTGGCCGCCCTGCACGAACGCTGGAGCGCGCTCAGCGGTTTCCGCGACAGGGACGATGTGGCCGCCATGCGCGTGGCCGACCCCACGTGGGTCCAGCCCCCGCTTCCACGCTGGTGAAAGAGAGAACACTGTGATGAGAATGTCATCCACGATCGGCCTGCGCATCGGTGGCGCCCTGCTGGCAGTGGTCGCCATGTCCGCCTGCTCGGTCAAGGGCGGCGGTGCCGGCGACGGCGCCGCCTACCCCAGCAAGGCCGTGGAGTTCACCGTCCCGACGGAGCCGGGCGGCAGTACCGACCTGGTCACCCGCGCCCTGGCCAAGAGCATCGAGAAGCCGCTCGGCAAGCCCGCCGTGGTGGTCAACAAGCCGGGCGCCAACGGCAAGATCGCCGGTAAGGACGTCTTCAGCAGCAAGCCCGACGGCTACCGGGTGGCCGTGATGCCGCAGTCGCTGTTCGCCATCGGGCCGCTCATGGTCCAGGACCCCGACGCCATCAAGCTCGAGGACATGACCTTCGTCAAGGGACTGGCCGTCGAGGACTACGCACTGGTCGTGCCGGCCACCTCGCCGTACAAGTCGCTCAAGGACCTGCTCGCGGCCGACGGCATCAAGTACGGCACCACCGGCGCGGGGACGGGCAGCCAGCTGTCGCAGGCCCTGCTGTTCGGGGTGGCGAAGGTGAAGGCGACGCCCGTGCCGTTCGACGGCGGCGCCCCCACCATCACCGCGGTCCTGGGCGGCAAGGTCGACGCGGCGTCCGTGCAGATCGCCGAGGCAGCCAAGCACGTCCAGTCCGGCAAGCTCCGGGCGCTGGCCGTGTTCGGCACCAAGCGCGTCGAGGCGCTGCCCGACACGCCGACGGCCACCGAGTCCGGCTATGACGTCGTGGTGGACCAGCGCAGGTTCGTGGCCGGGCCCGCCGGGCTGCCGGCCGACGTACGCGACAAGCTGGCCGGCGCCATCGACAAGGCCATCGCCACGCCCGAGTACGGCGAGCTGCTGAAGTCCAACTACATCGGCCGTTGGGAGGTCGGCGGCGACGAGGTCAAGACGCAGCTCACCAAGGCCCAGGGCGAGTTCGCCGCGCTGACGAAGAAGCTTGGGATCGACCTCACGGGCCAGCAATGACCAGCGTCGTACCCGAGGAAGGCGTGCCGGAGGAGGACGGGCTTCCCACCCCGCCGACTCCGGCCTACGCCCGCCGGCAGAACATGGTCGCGGCGCTCGTCCCGCTCGCCATCGGCGTGATCACCGCGATCATGTCCTGGAGCCTGGGGGTGGGCACACTGTCCAACCCGGGCCCCGGGCTGTGGCCGCTGGCCGTCAGTGTCGCCATGGTCGTGACCGCGGCGGTGCTCGTGCTGCGGTCCGGGCCGACCGGCGAGGAGGAGACCTTCACCCGCGAGGCCCTGATCGTCGTCGTCGCGGCCGTGTCTCTCGTGGGCTACGCGCTGCTGTTCGAGCGGATCGGCTTCGAGATCCCCACCGTGGCGCTGCTCGTCCTGTGGCTGAAAGGACTCGGACGAGAGGGCTGGCGGATGACCGTGATCATCTCGCTCGGCTCGACCGCCGTCCTCTACCTGCTGTTCGTCACCGGGCTGGGCGTGTCACTCCCGCACATCCTGCCCTTCTGAACCAGATCGGCTGACCATGGATTTCTTCTCCCCGGTGATCGCCGGGTTCGGGGTCGTCTTCCAACCGGAGAACCTGTTCTACTGCCTGCTCGGCGTCACGCTGGGCATGCTCGTGGGCGTCCTGCCCGGCCTCGGGCCCGCCGCCACGATCGCGATCCTGCTGCCGGTCACGTACAACATCGAGCCGACGGCCGCGATCATCATGCTCGCGGGCATCTTCTACGGTGCCCAGTACGGCGGCACGATCACCTCGGTGCTGCTGCGGCTGCCGGGCGAGGCGTCCAGTGTGGTGACCGCGATCGACGGCCACGAGATGGCCAGACAAGGGCGGGCCGGCTCCGCGCTCGGCATCGCGGCGATCGGCTCCTTCATCGGCGGCACGGTCGCGGTCATCGCGCTCACCTTCGTCGCCCCGCTGGTGGCCGGGTTCGCGCTGGACTTCGGCCCCGCCGAGTACACGGCTCTGGCCCTGCTGGGCATCCTGCTGGTCTCGACGCTCGGCACCGGCTCCACGACCAAGAGCATCCTGATGGCCACCGTCGGCCTGCTCCTGGCGACCATCGGCCAGGACCCGCTGGCCGGCACCTCGCGTCTGACGTTCGGCAGCGACCAGCTGCTCGACGGCATCGACTTCGTGATCGTCGCGATGGGCCTGTTCGGCGTCGGCGAGATCCTCTACAGCCTGGAGTCACTGCGCGGTAAAAGTGCCCCGGCGCCCAGCGTCGGCTCCGTCTACCCCTCGCGCAAGGACCTCGGCGAGTCCAAGGGGGCCATCACCCGCGGCTCGCTGGTGGGCTTCATCCTCGGCATCCTGCCCGGCGGCGGGGCGACCATGTCGTCGATGGTGGCCTACGCGGTGGAGAAGAAGACCGCCAAGCACCCCGAACGCTTCGGCAAGGGCGCCATCCAGGGCGTCGCCGGACCCGAGACCGCCAACAACGCCGCCGCCACGTCCTCCTTCATCCCGCTGCTCACCCTGGGCATCCCGGCGAACGCCACCATGGCCATCATGTTCGGCGCGCTGCTGCTTCAGGGCATCACGCCGGGGCCGCTGCTGGTGCAGGAGAAGCCGGACCTGTTCTGGGGCGTCGTCAACTCGATGTACGTCGGCAACATCCTGCTGCTGGCCATGAGCCTGCCGCTGATCGGGATCTTCGTCAAGATCCTGCGCATCCGGGCGGCCATCCTGGCGCCGCTGACGATCCTGATCACCATGATCGGCGTCTACACCGTCCGCATGAACGTCTTCGACATGTTCCTGATGGTCGGCCTCGGGATCGTGGGCTACCTGATGAAGAAGGTCGGCTTCGAGCCGGGGCCGTTGGTGCTGGCCTTCGTTCTAGGCAGCCTACTGGAGTCGTCCTTCCGGCGCTCGATGCGCCTGTTTGACGGCCAGCTGACCGGCTTCTTCGGCCAGCCGATCGCCGCGACGCTGCTGGTGGCGATCCTGCTCATCATCGTCGTCCCGCCGCTGAGCCGGACCCTTCGCAAGCAACGTAGAAAGGCCGCAGCATGACGGTCATCGTGGGATATGTGCCCAACCCGCTGGGCCGGGTCGCGCTCGAGCACGCGATCGCGGAAGCCGCGCTCCGAGGGGCGCCGCTGAAGATCCTCAACGTCTCGCGGCCCGGCGCCTACGTCGACGCCTCGACCGCGGACGCGGCGGAGATCAAGCGCCTGGTCCCGGCGGAGGTGTCGTACGACTTCGAGCAGGTGGCCGAGGACGACGTCGCCGAGGCGGTGCTCGCGGCGGCGCAGGCGGCCTCGGCGAGCCTGATCGTCATCGGGCTGCGCAGGCGCTCACCGGTCGGCAAACTGATCATGGGCAGCAGCGCCCAGCGGATCCTGCTCGAAGCCGGCTGCCCGGTGCTCGCGGTCAAGGAGCCGGCCGCTCAGTGACGGTCCCCGCCGGGTTGACCGGCATCCATCCCGGGCCGGTGATGCGGCCGGGATGGATGCCGGTGGCCGGGAAGCCGTCACAGTGGGCGCGGTCGAGCCTCGATGGCGGCCTTCTGCCGGCCGTTGTACGCGATCGGCCTTAGTACTCGTAGGCCCCGGCTTCGATGGTGCCGTTCCCGCCCACCGGGGCTCCGTCCAGGTCGATGGGGTTGAACTTCTTGACGCCGAGACCGATCGCCGGACTCCCGCTCAGCAGCCGCAGGGGCCTGCTCGGGTCGGTGTCGAACTTCGGGTCCTTGCGCACGTTGGCGGTGCCGGCCGTCATCTGATATTGGCCGCCGTAGAAGACGTTGTGGTCGTTGGCGGTGAAGGTGGAGTCGGCGTAGGCGCTCTTCTTCCCGGCCACGACGATGTTCTGCGAGAGCTTGAAGTGCGCGTTCGTGCAGCTCGCGTAGCAGACGACGCCCTCGGCGTCGGGGTTGGGCAGGTTCATCGAGTTGTTGCGGAACACGGTGCCGAACACCGGGCCGTTCGTCTCGATCTCGCCGTCGTCCTTGACCGGGCCGCGGGTGACGATGCCGGAGCGGGTCCTGTCTCCGTAGATCCCGTTGTACTCGAAGACGTTGCCGGAGGTCCCGTCGGGGTCGTTCGTCGTTCCGTCGTCGTTGCGGCTGGTGCCCAGCTCGGTGAAGGTGTCGTTGTCGAGCGCGAGGTTGTGGTGGACGTAGTTGCGGGAGCCCATGAAGATCTCCACCGCCGCGCCGTCGAACTCGTAGTCGTAGCTGAAGGCCACCGATCCGGTGATGGTGTTCCAGCCGATGTTGGAGTCGTCGCCCTGCACCAGAAGCGCGAACGCGCCGGAGTCGTCGTTGTCGTTCTCCTCCTGCGGCGTGAGCTTGCTCATGAAGTTGTTGTTGACGAACTCGTTGCTGGTCACCGAGGTGTACTGGGCGCTCGTCTCGATGTAGACGCCCGCCGCCGCGCCGGTGATGTAGTTCTGCTCGATGACGTTGTTGCTGCCGCCTACCTTGATCCCCGCCCACGAGCAGCGGCCCTGGTCCGAGTCCACGCCGATCTGCAGGTTGTAGACCTCGATGTGGTCGCCTCCGAGGTACAGGCACGCCTCGTTGTCGTCCTTGAGCACCGGACGGGCGCCCGTGCCGTAGGCGTCGACGACGATCGGGTTGTCCTCATCGCCCGACTTGGTGATGGCCAGCTGCCCGGACCACGTGCTGCCGCGGCTGAGCATGAGTTTTTCGCCCGGCCCCAGGTCCGCCGTGCCAGCCTTGGCCAGCGTCTTCCACGCCGTTTCCGGGGAGTCGCCGGCGGCCGAGTCGTTGCCGTGGACGCTGTCGAGGTAGTAGGTGTCGATGTTATCCGCGGAGGCGGGGGCCGCGACGGCCCCCGCGAACGCTAACGCGAGGGCCGCCACACCCGCCGCGTACGACGTCATTCGGGTAGATAAGTTCCAGGCGCGCAACTGAGTTCTCAGCCTCCTGATCGCGGTGACGAAGCAGCCAGATGAAGATCATCTGGCGTGCGGGGTCACTGTAACCGCGATGCCTGGATAATTTCGACACCCAAAATGACCATTTTGTATCCGGAACGTGTAAGGAAGCCGAATACCCTCCCCAAAGGGGCGTTAGACGATCACCCTGCACACCAGGGCGTCGGACGTGCCCCGCCTGGCGCTCATGACGACCTCCGTGGTGAGGAACTTGCACGCCAGGTAGGGGTCGCCGGATCCGGCGTACTGCGGCGGGCCGCCGGTGCCGCTCGCGTAGCACCTGAGGCCGCCCGCCTCGTAGAAGCCGATCCACGAGGCCGAGCTGACCTTCGCGTGGCAGTAGTCGCCGATCGACGTCGGCCCGAAGGTGACGTCCATTTCGGCCGCCTGGGCGGGCTGGGCGAGGGTGATCAGGGTGGCGGCGGCGACCGAGGTCAGGGTGAGGACACGACGAAGCACGGCGACTCCAGATTCGGGGGGTGAACACTCAATCCGGAGTATCTGTTAGGAAAGTTTCTTGTGCAATAGGGGCGCCCTCGCGGAAAAATCCCGTCATTTGGCGGAAACCCGGTACCGTACCAGCCATCTCTGACGGATCACCGCATTTCGCAGGGCGGCAAAACAGCCCGCGGACGGCTCGCCACCCCACCCCCGTGCGCGCAGTCAGAGCCTCTGGAGGACCACGAACGGGTTTGTCGGTCGGGGTCGCTAACGTTCGGCGCAGTTGCACAGCAGGGGCTGGAAAACCCCTGCTCATTCGACGTTCGTGCACGGTGAAAGGCGGGGACCGTTGGGTTGGCTGGCAGCGGGCGACGGGTATGAGGTCGCCCTCATAGAGGGCCGGGTGGCGGCGCGAGCCACCTCCGGCCGGGCGGCGGGACGGCAGCTGAAGTCGCTGCCGAAGGCATTGCGCGATCACCCCGAGGTGGACCGGCTGCGCCGCTTCGCCGAGTGGCTCGACCGGCACGCCACCGCGTGCGTGGCGCAGGTGGACCTCTGGATGGTCTCCTCCCTGCCGGTGCCGACCGGGCTGCTGGCCCGCGTGTGGCCGGACGAGGCGTGGCAGTCGGCCCTGCGGGACCTGGCCGTGGTCGGTGACGACCCCGACGAGGTCGGCTTCCTGCGGGACGCCACCGACACCGGAGAGCTGCGGGTGGTCAACCTCGACGGCGAGACCGTACGCCTGTCGCCGCAGACGGTGACCCTGCCGCATCCCGTGCTGCTGCCCGACCTGGACGACCTGCGGGAGTTCGCCGCGGAGCTGGGCGTGGTCCAGAAGGTCGAGCAGATCCACCGGGCCACCTGGCGCAAGCCCGCCGACCTCAAGGCGACGGAGACGGCCGTGTCGGAGTTCTCCGGCGGCACCTACGACTCCAGGTTCGGCCTGGCCGCGCGGGCCACCGCGCTCGGCTACCGGGTCTCCGGCGGCTACGCCACCTGCCGGGTCCGCGACGGGGGCAGCCTCTCGGAGGCGACCGTGTGGATCGGCGAGCCCTACTGGGACGGCGAGATGACGACGGGCGATCTCAGCTGGCAGGACCTCGACGGCAGGACACTGCCGCTGCGCGAGGTCGGGCCGGTGGCCTGGTCGGAGGGGATGCGGATGGCCGCGGCGCTCTACGCCGGGCGGCGGGTCGAAGAGGGGAAGGACGCGTGAGCATGTCTCAGACCGCGGAAACGCAGGAAGGGTCTCAGGCCGCAGGGCCGCAGAAGGCGTCTCAGGCCGCTGAGCTGCTGAAGGCCGGGGGCGTGCTGCCGCTCGGCACCAAGGGCGGCGGCGAGCGGGCGGTGCCGATGACCGCCCGTACCTACCGTCATCCCGGGCTGGACGACCGGGTGGTCGTGCGGCTGGTCGCCGGGGAGCTCGGCTCGGCCGAGGACCTGGCCGCGAGCTTCCTGGGCCTGGCGCCCGACGGGGAGCCCGCCGAGGTCGGCCTGGGGCTGCGGCGCTCGCTCGGCTTCCCCGAGTGGGTGCTGGTGCACCACCCCGAAGACGGGCACCACGCGCTCGCCGTCGTGCCGGAGCTGGAGCGCGCGGCCCGGCAGGCGAAGTCCAAGCCGAAGGCCGCGCTCGACGCCTACCAGCAGCTGGCCGCTCAGCTGGCCGCGTCCGTGCCCCACTTCCTGCCCACGTTCTACGAGCAGAGCGGCCGGGTGTTCCTGGGCGTCGAGAACGCCGTCTACGCCGCGCAGATGTTCGCCAGCGCGCGCCGCGCCGAGGCGCAGCACGGGCTCGCCGTGGACGAGGACCGGCTCGACGAGGTGTTCCTGGAGTTCGCGCTGGCGGGGGCGCTGCCGGTCAAGGTGCTGTCCGGCTACGCCAAGGAGCTGGCCATCCGAGTGCCCGCCGACGAGGCGCTGCGCCGCTTCACGCGGCTGTGCGTACGGCGCACCGCGGGCGGGCTGCCGCCGTCGGCGCAGATGACGACGGACCTGCGCCGCCTGGCCAAGGCCGCCGGGGTCGACGTGGACGCGGGGGAGCAGACCTACCTGGCCGAGCTGCTCGCCCTGCCGGCCGCCCATCGGGCCGCGACGGGCTGGTGGAAGGCCCACCGTACGGGCATCGCGGCCTTGGCCTCGCGCGAGCCCGAGGTGCGGGTGACGTTGCTGAACATCATGCCGCAGGCCCGGGACGAGGAGCTGGCGGGCCTGTGGCTGGAGATCCTCGAGGCGTCCGGCGCCACCGCCGGGCTGGTCTCCGGCGAGGTGCCGGAGCGGCCCGGTGACGGCACCGTCGGCTGGCTCGAACGCTTCCTGAAGGCGCGCAACTACGGCTGGCGGGTGCCGTCCCGCCTGCCCGCCCTCTACACGCTGGTGGAGCGGGCGGCCGGCCAACTGCGCGCCGAACTGACCGGGCAGAAGCGGACGCTGACGGTCTCTTACGACGTCGACCTGCTCGACCTGCTGCTGGCCCTCGACATTCCGGTACGCGATCCCAATGACGGCGACTCGCTGCGGCTGGAGCCCTGGGCGAAGGGGGAGGGGCAGCGCGACCTGGTCGCCCTGGCCGCCGACGCCCGGTTCCGGCCCTCCTTCGAGCGCGCGGCCGACGGCTTCAGCGACGACGAGGACGGCCGGCGGGCCGTCCGCCTGCTGGCCACCTCCCCCGGCGGCCGGCCGATGCTGGCCGAATGGACCCGCAAGGTGGCCCTGCGATCCACCGCCGCCGGACTGCCGGACCTGCCCGACGCCCTGCGGCGGCTGGCCTGGCTGCCGGGCGAGGCGCTGGTCCTGGCCGAGGACGAGGTACGCCGGGCGGCGGCGGCGCAGATCGCGCCGGTGCTCGCCCGCACCCTGCGGGCCGGGCTGTTCGACGAGCTGGGCTGGCCGGCCTGGGAGGAGGCGGCCGCGTCGCTCGTACCGAAGAAGGACGTCGACGACATCGTCGTCGCCGACGCCTGGCCGTACCTGCTCACGGCGGGCGCCGCGCAGGCCCGGGTGCTCGGTCCCGAGGGCACCGTGCTCACCCATGACCTGCGCATCCCGGCCGGAGACTCCTGGAACGCCGTCGGCCTGCACTATGTGGACGGCGAGCTGCTCGTCTACTGGCAGTCCCGCGACCTCGACTTTCGGCTGCGCGGCTACTGGCACACCGCCCCTGACCGCCTCCACCCGATGGAGGGCGCCACCCACACCCGCGGGACGCGCATGGACTGGTACCGCGGCGACGACGCGGTCACCCTGCCCCTGCCCGGCGGCGGACGGACCACCGGCCAGGGGATGCTGCACCGCGGCGACACGGCACTCCCCGAGGAGTCGTCGGTGATCACCGACGGCACCTCCTACTGGGTATGGACCTGGGACGGCTCCGATCACGCCACCAACGGCTGGTACGAGTACGACCCGGTCAGCGGGCAGGTGGGCAGGAAGGGCATGCCCGCCTTCCTCGCCGACGCGCTCCGCGACGCCCCGGCCGGCAGCGAGTTCCACGCGGGTTGGCTGCTTCCCGCGCCCTCGGATGAGGCCACCCCCGTGGGCACTCCCGTGGGCGGGCTGTTCGGCTGGCGCGTGGTGCGGCTGCCCGACGGGTCGATGCGCGGTGAGGACGTCTCCGGCCGTACGGTCACCCTGGCGCCCGACGCCGGGACACCGGCGCGCGCCCTGATGTTCCCCGGAGACGACCGGCCGCGGACCATCGTCAAGGGGGGCTACCGGCTCAGCCTGGTTGATCCGGACGGCGTGGTCACGGCCGTGGCCCGCACGGACGACGCCCCCGGCCACTTCGCCAGTGGCAGCCTCATCCTGCCGCCGGTGCGCTACTGGTGCTACCTGCGCCCGAGGGATCCGGAGGGCTCCGCGGCCCTGCGCGCCCTCGACCTGGACACCGCGGCGGCCCTGCTGGCGGTCGCCGGGGAGGAAGACCTGGAGGCGCGGGTCCGTACGCTGCTTCCGCAGGTCAGCCATGACGCGCTCGTGGCCGGCATCGCGGGGGTCGTCCGCTTCGCCGGGACCCAGCAGACCTCGCTGCACACCGTCGCGGCCAGGCTCTCCGAGGCGCTCGCCGGCGGACACCAGGAGCAGGCGCCCGCCGGTCCTACGGACTCCCTGCTCGACGAGGCGCTCCGTGGGCTCGGCTACTTCGTCGAATACTCCTGGCGCCTGCGGGCCGACGGCGCCTTCCAGCAGATCCAGACGATCGGGCGGCGGCTGGCGTCGGCGTCGGCTCCGTCTGAGTCGGGAGTCTTGGCGTCTGGAGTGTCGGCGTCCGGGGGCTTGGCGTCGGGGCGTTTGGAGCCGGGCCCCGCAGGGGCGGCCCCGTCCTCGTCGAGGTTGGGCCGCACTCACCTGGACCTGCCGGAACTGCCGGGCTCGGGCCTGCGATGGGACCCCCTCCTCGACGAGGCCGCCGCCCTGGCCTTCCGCGTCGCGACGGTGACGGCCGAGGAGGAACACCGCGCCACGCTGCACGAGCTGCTCTGCGTACTGAGCGAGCTCGGACTGCCCACCACGGCCGATCCGTCCCGCTGGCGACGGATGGACCTGCACCTCGACAAACGTCTCCTGATCAAGCCCGACGGCAACTGGCGCGACGGCAACTGGCTCGGGACCCTGCCGCTGCAGGATGGCGCGTTCCTCGCCTTCGTGAGCTCCGGATCCCCGGACGACTCCGGCTGCGTATGGACGGCGCTGTTCCACGACCCGGCCGGGCGGTTCGACGTCCCGCACCCCTACACGGCCCGGTCCTCGGTCCCGGTCGGGGTGGCACGGGAGGCGGGCTGGCTGGAAGCGCTCTTCACCGAGCTGGCCGCGCGGGGACCGGCGCCCTGGCGGCCCGAGGCGGCCGAGGAGTTCGCCCGGCTCACCGGCGTCTCCGAGACGATGGCCCGGCTCATCGTGGCCGGTCTGCCGTCCGTGGACACGCACGAGCGCAACTTCCTCACCAAGGAAATCCGTACCACGATCGGCGTGAAGCTGGCCGACGCCACCGTGGCCAGGGACGAGCTGCGCAAGACGGACGCCGGCATCCGGCGGGCGGTCGTCGCGGCGCTCCTGCCCAGCGACCCGGCCCGGCTCTGGAGCGACGGCCCGGACGTGGCCGCCGCGGCGGCGCTGTGGAACGACAAGGTCGGGCCGCAGGCGGCGATTCCCGAATGGCTGCTCGGGGAGGCGGCTCGCGCGGTGCGGGGCAACTGGGACACGAGCCGGGCGCTGCGCGCGGTCATCGATCCGGCCGCCTCGCCGGAGCTGAGCCACGATCTGGCCTGGACCGTACGCGGTGACCGGGTCGCACCCGTCGACGACAACGCCACCGGGTTCACCACGAACTCGCTGGTCATGGCCGTCACCACCGCGCGGTGGCTGGCGTACCGGCTGCCCGCCGGAGATCCGATCCGGGCCGCGCTGCCGACGGCGCTGGCCGCGGTCCGCAACCGGCTGGCCAACGCCGACCTGATGCTCGACCTGGGCCGATACGTCGACCTGCCCGCGTTCAGGAAGGCGGCGGGAGCCCCGACCGAGACCGGCCAGGGCTACGAGAGATACGGCGCCGTCGTCATGGCCACCCATGACGACAGACCCGCTCCCGGCATCCGCGTGGCGTCGCTGGACGCGGCAGGTGAGGATCCGTACCTGCGCGCCCTGCTCGGCACCGAGGAGCCGTTCCCCGTCGAGATCGCGTTCCGGACCGCCCGCGACCCGCGGTTCGCGGCGCTGCTCGCCGATCCCGGCGACCCGGTGCGGGGGGAGCGGGACGCGGACGGGACGTGGTGGCCGCAGGATCCCACCCGGTCCGTGCCCGATCTGGTCATCGAGGTGGCGAAGGAGTACGGGCTCGGCGAGGACGCCGCGGCCCACTACCTGATGCTGCTGGCCCTGCCCGACCCCACCGACCGCAACATCGCCCGGTGGACGGGCTGGAAGCCCGCCCGGCTCAAGGCGGCCCGCGTCGAGCTGGCCGCGACCGACCTCGTCGTCGAGGCGAGCCGGAGCCGGGCGGCGCGCACGCTGTTCCTGCCCGGCGGGTGGGCGGAGCAGTCGGCGCCGCTCCTTCCGCTGGAGCAGTGGAAGCTGGCCATGTTCGACCTGACCACCTTTGATGGCATCCCGATCGAGCCCGTCGCCGACCTCTACGCCAAGGCGTGGCAGCGGGTGCGCGACGGCGACGTTCCGCGCTTCGAGGAGCTCAAGGTCAAGCGCGGACGGCGACGCTGAGCCCGCACCCTCCCCGACTCTCTTAAGGACTTCACCTCATGACTTTGACCGAAGACCGGGCTCCGGCCCGGCAGGTGCTCTCGGCCGAAGAGCGATACGCCGACGAGCTCGCCTTCCTCGCCTCCTACGACGACGGCCCCCGCCCGCCCGGCTGGGCGCTGACCCCGCGCGCGGTGGTGACCTTCATCTGCGGCAGCGGCGAGGAGACCCTGCAAGGGCCCACGTCCCGCATGAAGGTGGCCACCAAGTTCGTCGGCGAACGCGCCCTCGTCGAACGCTGCGTGGTGACCCTCGCCGGCGAACGCGGCCTGCTGCTGGTCGGCGAGCCCGGCACCGCCAAGTCGATGCTGTCGGAGCTACTGGCCGCCGCCGTCTGCGGCACCAGCGCGCTCACCGTGCAGGGCACCGCGGGCACCACCGAGGACGCCTTCCGCTACGGCTGGAACTACGCCCTCCTCCTCGCCCAAGGCCCCAGCCCCGCCGCGCTGGTCGACTCCCCGGTGCTCACGGCCATGCGCTCCGGCCGCGTCGCCCGGGTGGAGGAGATCACCCGCTGCCTGCCCGAGGTACAGGACGCCCTGGTGTCGATCCTTTCCGACCGGCGGGTCAGCGTACCCGAACTCGCCGGCACCGAGGACGCCCAGGTGGCGGCCTCGCCCGGGTTCACCGTGATCGCCACGGCCAACCTGCGCGACCGCGGCGTCTCGGAGATGTCGGCCGCCCTGAAGCGCCGGTTCAACTTCGAGACCGTCGACCCCATCTCCGACGCCGAGGCGGAGACCACCCTGGTCCGCCGCCAGGCCACCGCCGTGGTCCAGCGCGCGGGCGCCGCCTTCGGCGTGGACGACGCGGTGCTCGACGCGCTGGTCACCGTCTTCCGCGACCTGCGCTCCGGGCGCTCGGCCGAGGGCTGGGACGTGGAGCGCCCCGGCACCGTCATGTCCACCGCCGAGGCCGTGCAGGTCGCGGCCTCGCTGGGGGTCGCGGCGGCGTACCTCCCCAGAGGGGACGTCCTAGACCTGGTGCCGGGGCACCTGCTGGGCGTCGTACGCAAGGACGATCCCGCTGATCACGGGCGGCTTCTCGGTTATTGGGACGGGCCGGTGCGACGGCGGGCCGAGGACGGCTCCGCGATGTGGCGCCGCCTCTGGGACCTGCGGGAGAACCTCCGTTGACCACCCAGGACATCGATCCGCCCGCCAAGTCCGCGGGCGCCGTCCAGCCGGGCCAGTCCGTGGAGCCCGTTCGGTCCGTCCAGACCGCCGATTCCGGCCGGTCCATGCGTGCTGTGCAGCGGGGCGAGCCTGCGAGGGCCGTCCGGTCCGCCCAGACCACCCACTCCGCACGATCCGTACAGACCGCGCGGTCCGTTCAGCGGACCGACGACGATTGGGGCGATGATCCCAGGCGGGTGGTCGACGCGCTGGCTGCCTCCTCCCGGCCCTTCCTGCTGGGGGTGCGACACCACAGCCCGGCGCTGGCAGTGGTCATGCCCGCGCTGCTGGACGCCGCCGACGCCGAAGTGGTCTGCGTCGAACTGCCCGCGGACTTCCAGCCGTGGCTGACGCACCTGGCCGACCCCGGAACCGTCGCACCGGTCGCCCTCGCGGGGGCACGTGGCGACGGGGGCTTGGGTTTCTACCCGTTCGCCGACTTCTCGCCGGAGTTGGCGGCCATTCGGTGGGCTTGGAAGCGCGGCGCCGAGGTGCTCTGCTGCGACCTCCCGCTGTCCGACCCCGGCTGGCACGCCACCGACCAGGCCCCACTGCCGGGCCTGCCCGAGGGCTCCGGCACGCCGCAGGAGACGCCGGTGGGTACGGCCAAGGAGCCCAGCACGTCGTCGGATACGGCGGATCAGTCCGGCATAGCGGATGCGGCGGAGGATCCCGGAACACAGCCGGGGGCGTCGGCGGGTGGCGTGGGCTCACGAGGGATGTCCTTCGCGGAGGCGCTGGCCGCAGCAGGGACCGGCCGCGATGGGGACGACATGTGGGACCGGGCCGTGGAGGTCCTCGCCCCCGGCTGCGAACCCGAAGCCGTCCGCCGCGCCGCCCTCGGCGTCGGCTGGGCCTTGCGCCGGGACGCGGCGGCGGCAGGCGGCGTACCGGCCATGGACCTGGCCCGCGAGGCGCACATGCGCCGCGTCATCGCGGGCGCTGCGATCGGCGGGCGGCGAGTCGTCGCCGTGGTCGGCGCCTTCCACGCACCTGCGCTGACCTGGTCCGACACGGACAGTGTCACCGGCTCGTCCGCGGGCGACGGCTCGTCGTCGGTCACCTCGCTGGTGCCGTACGCCTTCGATCTGCTCGACTCGCGGTCCGGCTACCCGGCGGGGATCCGTGACCCGCGCTGGCAGCAGGCGGTGCTCGTGGCGGGCGGCGATCCCGAGCGGGTCAGGGACGGCGCCGCCCGCGCCATCACCGACCTGTGCCGGGAGCTGCGCGCCGCCGGGCACACCGCGGGCACGGGGGAGGCCGTCGAGACGCTGCGGCTCGCCTGCGACCTGGCCCGGCTGCGCGGCCTGCCCGCCCCAGGCCGGGGCGAGTTGCTGGAGGCCGTGACGACCGTGCTCGGCCAGGGCGAGCCCATGGGCAGGGGACGGGCTCTGGCCAAGGCGCTCGACACCGTGTTCGTCGGCACCGAACGCGGCCGGACCGCGCCTGGCACACCACGTTCGGGGCTCGGCCCGGCCGTCGAGGCGGATCTCGCCGCGCTCAGGCTCCCGTGCCCGGACGATCCCGAACGCCGTGAGCTACGCCTCGACCCGCTCCGCTCCGACCTGGACGCGCGCCGGGAAGTTCTCCTGCGGCGCCTGCTGGTCTGCGGCGTCGGCTACGGCGAGCCGATCGAGGTGGTGGGTACGGGCGATTCCACCGCGCTCACCACCAGATGGCGGATGGCCTGGACCCCGGCGGTACCAGCCCTGCTCGACCTGGCGGGCGTACGCGGCGTGACCCTCGCCCAGGCGGCGGCCGGCACGCTGCGGGAGACGTTCCGCCGCGAATCCGCGGAAGGGGGACCCACCTGCGCCCTGATCCTCGACGGGCTCCGTGCCGCGGCCGGCTGTGACCTGCCCGACCTGGTCGCGGACCGCCTGGCCGATGCGGCCGTCGCGCTGCCCGCCACCGCCACGCTCACCGAACTGCTCGATGCCCTCGACCTGCTGGAGGCGCTGCGCCGGCAGCACCTCCCCGGTACCACGCCGGAAGACCGGGAGCACGCCACCGAACTGGTCGGCACCCTGCTGGAGGCCGCGGTCCGCGCCCTGCCCGGTCTGGCGGGCAGCGACCAGCCGGAGGACGCGGTCGCCCTGGTCGCCCTCGCCTCCCGGGTCGGCGAAGAGCGCCTCGGGCTGCGGATGGACGACGCCTTGGCGGTGCTGGCGCGTACCGCGTCCCCGCTCATGCAGGGCGCGGCCCTGGCCGCCCGGGTGCTGCTCGACCTTGACAGCGCCGACGCGCTCGGCGACCGGGCCGCCGGCTGGGTCGACACCGCCACCGGCCCGGACGGGCGCCTGCGCCTGAGCCGCCTGCTGACCGGCGTACTCACGGCGGCGGGGCCACTGCTCCAGTCGGCGCCGGCGGCGCTCGACCCGCTCATGGACCGCGTGGACGGCTTGTCGGACAACCAGTTCCTCGACCGGTTGCCGGCGTTGCGCGGGGGGTTCGACACACTCAGCCCAGCCGGCCGTACGCGGTTGCTGGGGGCGGTGTCGGAGCGGCTGGGCGACCGGCTCGACCTGGCACTGGACGCGCCGCCCGCACTCCTCGCCCTCTGGACCGCCGCCGACTCCGCCGGCCTGGCCGCCCTGAACGCACTCCGGCTCCCCATGCCCGCCGTGGCGGGCG
This sequence comes from Nonomuraea sp. NPDC050022, assembly GCF_044460705.1. Classification (NCBI taxonomy): domain Bacteria; kingdom Bacillati; phylum Actinomycetota; class Actinomycetes; order Streptosporangiales; family Streptosporangiaceae; genus Nonomuraea; species Nonomuraea sp. NPDC050022. The sequence goes on along the minus strand of NZ_JBITKE010000008.1, from coordinate 458,027 downwards.
CGGCATCCGACAAGACGGACGTGCGGACCGTACCGGCTGGGCGGGAGGCCGAGGCAGCTCGCCGTGAGGAGGCGGAGGCAGCTCGCCGTGAGAAGGCGGACGCGGTCTTTTCCGAGCCGCAGTCGTCGCTGGGGGGCGAGGTGGATGCGCTCCTTCCCGAGTCTTCGTCGTCGCTGGGCGGCGCGGCTCTCTCCGAACCCCCGCTCCCGGTCGACGAGGATGGGCGGGCTGAGCGGAGGCTGCTGCCGGCTGACCGATGGCGGTTGCTGCTCGGGCGGGAGTCCGAGCGGCTGCCGGCCGACGCGCGCGCGTACGCGCGAGCCCTGGACGAGCTGTACGGCGCGGGGCGCGGGGAAGGCGCCAACGACTTCGGGCCGGGCGGAGACTCCGGCGGCAGGGAGCACCCGTTCCCCACCGCCCGTGAGTGGGGCGAGGAGCTGGAAGCCCTCTTCGGTACCGAGGTACGGGAGGAGGTACTGGCCAAGGCAGCCGATGCCGGGCGCATCGACGTGCTCAGCGAGCTCGACCCCGCCTCGGTACGGCCGTCCGTCGAACTGCTGACCTCCGTACTCTCGCTGGCGGGCGGCCTGCCGGAGCAACAGGTTGCCAAGCTGCGGCCGCTCGTACGCCGCCTGGTGGAAGAACTCACCAAGGAGCTCGCGACGCGGATGCGGCCCGCCATGACCGGGCTGGCGACCCCGCGCCCGACCCGCCGTCCGGGTGGGCGGCTCGACCTGCCGCGCACCCTGCGAGCCAATCTGTCGCACACGCGCCGCCTCGACGACGGCCGGCTCGTGGTCGTCCCGGAACGGCCGGTGTTCAGCACCCGTTCCCGGCAGGAGGCCGACTGGCGGCTGATCCTCGTGGTCGACGTGTCCGGGTCGATGGAGGCGTCGGTGGTGTGGTCCGCTCTCACGGCCGCGGTCCTGGCGGGCGTGCCCACGCTGTCCACCCACTTCCTGTCGTTCTCCACACAGGTGATCGACCTGACGGACCGGGTGGCCGATCCGCTGTCCCTGCTGCTCGAAGTGCGGGTCGGCGGGGGTACGCACATCGCCGCGGGACTCGCCCAGGCCCGGTCGCTGGTCACGGTGCCGAGCCGCACGCTCGTCGTGGTCGTCAGCGACTTCGAGGAGGGCTACCCGATCGGGGGCCTGCTCGGTGAGGTGCGGGCGCTGGCCGGGTCCGGTGTCCACCTGCTGGGGTGCGCGGCCTTGGACGACAGTGGCGTACCCCGTTACTCGATTCCCGTCGCCCAGCAGCTCGTGGCGGCCGGCATGCCCGTCGCCGCTCTCAGCCCGCTCGCCCTCGCCCGATGGGTGGGCGACCGCCTTAGGGGAGAGAACCGATGAATGCCCCCACTTCGCTACCGCCGGTGGCGCCGCAGGTGGTCGCCGCCGCGGTCGAGAGCCTCACGTCCCGGCTGCGCAAGAAGCTGGACGCGGCGGTCGAGCAGTACGCCGCCGTGCCCGTCGTCGCCGATGCCGAGGGCATCCGGATCAGCTGTGGCGAGGACGCCGTGGTCACGCTCTCGCCGGGACCGTCCGGTGCGATCGCAGACGACGGCCAGGCGCGGTGCAGCTGCCTCCTGGCGCCACGGTGTCTGCACCGCGCGGCCGTACTGAGTGCCTGCCCGGTGGCGGACCCGGAGGTAACGGAGGCGGATCCCTCCGACGGATCCCTCGCAGGTGCCGACCCGCTCGGCACCGACATGGTCGCGGGGTCCGCGCCCGTTGGGACACCCACGGACTCGGTCACAGAGCCCGCGCACGCGGCTATTGCCGGACAAAGTGCCGCGCAGGCAAGCACCACAGCGCCAGGCGCTACCCAGGCCCCAGGCCCGAACACCACTCAGGCCGCAGGTCCGAACGCCGCTCGGGCCGCAGGCTCGAACACCACTCGGGCCGCAGGCCCGAACGCGGCTCAGGCATCGGGGACGGATGCCGCTCAAGCCGCAGAGAGGAACCCCGCTCAGGGCACTTTGGGACCAGGTGTTGCGCAGGGAACCGCGGGACCAGGCGCCGCGCAAGTGCCGGTTACCGCGCCGGGTTCCGCGCAGGTGGCGGCCGCGTCAAGTCTGTGGACCGCCGCCGCGGCCATCCTTGCGGCCGGGGTGCCCGCGGCCGGTGCGGTGCCGCAGGCTGAGCTGCTCAGGGCCGCGCACTCGGCCAGGCTGGCCGGGTTGCCCAAGGCCGAGGCCGCCGCTCTGCGGGTCGTACGCGGGCTGCGGGCGGCCCGGGCCCGACACGAGAGCCACCGCCTCGCCGACCTGGTGTCCGCGCTGCGCGAGCTCCTGCTCATCGCGGGCCGGCTGGCGGGGGCCGATCCCGACCCCGCGCTGGTCGGCAGCGTGCGCCGAAGCTATCAGCCGGGCGGGAGCCTGCGGGTGTACGGCGTCTTCCGGGAGCCGGTGATCAGTGCCACCGGCTATGGCGGGGTGGTCACCCACCTCGTCACGGAGGATGGCCGATGGTTCTCGGTGGCGGACGTCAAACCGGGCGGTTCGGCCCGCGCCCGCGGGGCCGCCACCGCGCCCGTCTCGATCGGCCCCGCCATGCTGAACCACGCCCAGCTGGTACGGGCGGGACTGCTGATCACCGGAGCCACGATCTCCCCGGACGGGCGTCTGGGGGCGGGCGGTGGCGTGCGGGCTACCCCGGTGAAGGGGTTGCCGTGGACGGAGGGGCCGATGGCGGCCCTGTTCGCCCGCCCGCTGGCGGAGGCTGTCGGCCCCCGGCTCTCCGGGCACGCCTGGAGCGAGTCGGACACGGAGGATAAGGCTCGCGAACCAGTCGGATGCGACCTGGTGATCGTCGGTGCGGCGGGCGACCACGTACTCGCCCGCGAACTACTACCGGCGAGCGACCACCTGGGCGCCCCCGGAGTGGGACCCGAAAGCGACCACCTGGGCGCCTCCGGAGTGATACCCGACGGCGTACCATCGGCCGATCCCCCGAGCCCGGTGCGCGCGCATGGCCCGCTGATCCGGCTCGTCCCGGCCACCAGCCACCCCGACCTGGCCCATGTCGCCAATCTCCAGCGGCTCGCGTCCCGCCCCGGTCTGCTGGTGCGGGTGGTGGGCAGGGTGGATCCCGACCGGGCGGCCACCCTGCGCCCGCTCGCGGTGGGCCCGGTGCCGGGCGCCGAGGCGACGCTCCGCCTCCCGGCCGAATGGCACGACCGGGCCGATCTCGGGTACGACCGCCTGCAGGGCTCCCACCTCCCACGGCAGGACGCGTGCCTGCCGGGGCAGCCGGGCGCCGGGACAGAGGTGGACCCGGTGGCGAGCGCACCGCTCTGGCGGGTTCGACGGCTGGTCGAGCTGGGCGTCTCCGGCGGGCGACGCGCGGTGGCCGAATCGGCGCGTAACGGTGACTCCCACGCCTCGCTGCACCGGGCCGGGTTCCGTTCCGCCGCCGACCTGGTGACCAAGCTGACCGCGGAGGCCGACCGCAGGTCGCGCGACGTGTTCGGCCGGTTGGCGGACTCCGGCCCCGACCGGTACGCCTGGGCGTGGCTGGCCGCGGCCACCCACCTCGTCGCCACGGAACGGGCCATGATCCACTCCTCCTGGCAGGCGGATCACCCCAGGTGATCGGGTGCGTCACATTTTCGATCATGAGTCACCGATCTGCTACGCCGCGCCGACGGGTGGAGCACAACCTCGGGTTCGTCGATCTGATCGGCTCTTGCGCGGCGGCGGCGTCTCAGCGCAGGGTGAGGGTCGTGTCCGGTTCCAGGCGGCCCCCCGCCAGCGGCACCAGGCCAGGACGCTAGGGTAGGGGCGGCAGGCATCGCTGAGGGCAACGCCGCCGCCCTGACCATGGGCACGAGGGGGACCGGTTACCGGTCCTCCTACGAAGAGGCGTTCGCCGTCAACGTGCGTGCGCCGTACTTCCCCGCGGCGGCTCGGGCCCCCACCAAGCTCGCCGAGGGTAAAGGCAGCATCATCAGCTCGCTTGCCACCAAGATCGCCATGCCGGGAATGTCGACATACGGAGCAACCAAGTCCGCGCTGGAAGGACCCACCAGGCGCTGAGCTGCGGGTGCGGCCTGTGCCCGTAGGCAGTGATCAGCCCCCTGCCTACGCCCGATAGATATGTAGTTGATGAAATGTTCGCAAATGTGGGAGTAGAGCAATCCGGTGACTGATCCGACCATCATTTACACGCACACTGACGAGGCCCCTGCCCTGGCGACGTATTCCTTCCTGCCAGTGGTCCGGGCGTACGCCTCGCAGGCGGGTGTCGCTGTGGAGTCCCGTGACATCTCGCTGGCCGGGCGCATCCTCGCGGTCTTCCCCGAATACCTCAACGAAGATCAGCGGATCAACGACGACCTCGCGGAGCTGGGCGAGCTGGCCAAGACCCCCTTGGCCAACATCGTCAAGCTGCCCAACATCTCCGCCTCCGTCCCGCAGTTGAAGGCGGCCGTCGCCGAGCTGCAGGCCAAGGGCTACGCGCTGCCGGACTACCCGGACGAGCCGAAGACCGACGAGGAGCGGGAGATCCGCGCCCGTTACGACAAGGTCAAGGGCTCCGCGGTGAACCCCGTGCTGCGCGAGGGCAACTCCGACCGCCGTGCTCTCGCCTCGGTCAAGAACTACGCCAAGACCCACCCCCACCGGATGGGCGCCTGGACCGCCGAGTCCAAGACCAACGTGGCGACCATGGGCGTGGACGACTTCCGCTCTACCGAGAAGTCCGCGGTGATCTCCGAGGCCGGTTCGCTGCGCATCGAGCTGAAGGGGGACGACGGCTCCACCATCGTGCTGCGCGAGTCCGTGCCGGTCCTCGAGGGCGAGGTGGTCGACGCCTCGGTGATGCGCGTCGCCGCCCTGCGCGAGTTCCTCACCGCGCAGGTCGCCCGTGCCAAGGAGGAGGGCGTCCTGTTCTCCGTGCACCTGAAGACCACGATGATGAAGGTCTCCGACCCGATCATCTTCGGTCACGTGGTGCGCGCCTTCTTCCCGAAGACGTTCGCGAAGTACGGCGGGACGTTCGCCGCGGCCGGTCTGACCCCGAACGACGGTCTGGGCGGCATCTACAAGGGCCTGGAGAACCTGCCCGAGGGCGCCGAGATCAAGGCATCCTTCGACGCCGAGCTCGCCGAGGGCCCGAAACTGGCCATGGTCGACTCCGACAAGGGCATCACCAACCTGCACGTGCCGTCCGATGTCATCGTCGACGCCTCCATGCCGGCCATGATCCGCACCTCCGGCCACATGTGGGGCCCGGACGGCCAGGAGCACGACACGCTCGCGGTCCTCCCGGACTCCAGCTACTCCGGCATCTACCAGGCCGTGCTCGACGACTGCCGCGCCAACGGCGCCTATGACCCGGCCACGATGGGCTCTGTCCCGAATGTCGGCCTGATGGCACAGAAGGCCGAGGAGTACGGCAGCCACGACAAGACCTTCGAGATTCCCACCACGGGTACCGTCCGTCTCGTCGACCAGGCCGGCAACGTCGTGATCGAGCAGACGGTCTCCGCCGGGGACGTCTTCCGCGCCTGCCAGACCAAGGACGCCCCGATCAAGGATTGGGTGCAGCTCGCCGTCACTCGCGCCCGCGCCACCGGCGACCCGGCCGTGTTCTGGCTGGACGAGGACCGCGCCCACGACGCCGTGCTCATCGAGAAGGTCAAGCGGTATCTGACGGAGCACGACACCGAAGGCCTGGACATCCGCATCCTGTCCCCGGTCGAGGCGACCAAGCTGTCCGTGGAGCGCATCCGCCGCGGCGAGAACACCATCTCCGTCACCGGCAACGTCCTGCGCGACTACCTGACGGACTTGTTCCCGATTCTGGAGCTGGGCACCAGCGCCAAGATGCTGTCGAGCGTCCCGCTGATGGCGGGCGGCGGCCTGTTCGAGACGGGCGCCGGGGGCTCCGCCCCGAAGCACGTCCAGCAGCTGGTCAAGGAGAACTACCTGCGCTGGGACTCGCTCGGCGAGTTCTTCGCGCTGGTGCCGGCCTTCGAGCAGTACGCGAAGACGACCGGTAACCAGCGTGCCCAGGTCCTCGCCGACGCCCTCGACCGCGCCACGGCGACCTTCCTCAACGAGGACAAGTCCCCGACCCGTCGCGTCGGCGGTACCGACAACCGTGGCAGCCACTTCTACCTGTCCCTGTACTGGGCACAGGAGCTGGCCGGCCAGACCGCCGACGCCGACCTCGCCAAGGCGTTCGCCCCGCTCGCCGAGACGCTCGCCGCCAACGAGCAGAAGATCGCCGACGAGCTGATCTCCGTCCAGGGCAAGCCGGCCGACATCGGCGGCTACTACCAGCCGGATCCGGCGAAGGCCGCCGCGGTCATGCGCCCGTCGGAGACCTTCAACGAGGCGCTCTCGACCCTCGCCTGACCCACTGTCCGCGGTCCCGCAGATGGTCTCTGGCCGCAGCTCGGGGAATCTGGGCGGCGCTGCCGTCCGGTAGAACCCGGTAGGCCAGAGATCATCCTCAAGGCGGGTTCGGGGTAGACGAAAGGAGACGCTGCTCGACCAGTCGCGGACCGCGGGCTTGCCGATCGTACGGCGCATCGAAGGGGAGCGGCGCCCGTTTCCGGCGGTGGTGGAACGTGCCGCCTACCGGGTCGTACAGGAAACACTGGCCGATATCCACAAGCACACGGACCGGGCCTCGGCGGAGTGCGGCTGGGCTACACGCCTGCCGAACTCCTCGTGACCGTGACCAACGCGCCACCGCCCCGTCGCGCCGTCACCCGGCAGCAGGTGGGCCTGCGCGAGCGGGTCGAACTCCTCGGGGGCGAACTGAGCGCGAGCTGGGCGCCCGACGGCGGGTTCACCTTGACCGCGTGCATCCCCGCCCGCGATGGGGACGCCGCGGATCACCCGCATCCCCGCTCTCGAAGGAGGCGTCGCGTGATCCGGGTGCTGATCGTCGGCGGCGCAGCGGCCTCGCTCTCATTCTGACGCCATCCGGCACAGTACGCCGCCGGGTGGCGCACTGGCCTCGAACGCCCAGCCGAAAATTAATGTCCGGCAAACGCCCTCGCGATGCCCTGGAAAGAGCTCTCCGGCGGGCTGAAAATCTACAGATATGCAGAACTTACGACGTACCGCCATCGCAATCGCGGCATTTACCGCCCTCCTCGGAGCCGCCTCGCCCAGCGCTGCCGCTGCCTCGCAATCAACATCGTCCGCGGCCGGCGCCCTTGCCACTCCGCCGTGTGCCCAAGGATTGGTGTGCGCATGGACGGAGCAGAACTATGCGGGCAGCAGAGTTTCCTGGTATCCGCCTACATCGGGATACTGCTGGGGGACCGGCGGCGTGAGTCAGGCCTTTTACTCGGTGTGGAACGCGACTTCTTCTGTTGTTCGCGTCTGGGAACTTCCCAATTGCACCGGCCGCAATGCATTCGTCAATCCGCAAAGCGGGCAACCCATCACGCCGTTCCCGGTAAGGGCTTTGTCCCCCAGCGCGGACTGACGGTCGCTCCGGGGGCACTTTACGGCTCGTAGTGGACGTGGATCGAGGTGATCTGGTCGTTGAAGTCGGCGCCGACGTAGTTCACCTGGGTCCAGTTGTGCCAGTACGTGTGCTTGCCCTGATATGCCTCGTCGGTCCACACGTTGACGTAGTTGCAGCGGGAATGGCCCTGTCGCCACGAGGACATCGTGTCGTTGAAATCACCGAGATTGCGGATGCCGTAACCCGCGGTGTCGCAGGGGCCGGCCGTTCCGCTCCAGTTCTTCACGGTGCCTCCCATGTTGATGTCGGTGGCCAGTTGCAGGAGCAACGTGCTGGCGGTGGTGCCCGCGGCCTTGGCCGCCGCCTGCTCGGTGTCCGCGCATGCCTCGCGGACCACCCGGGAGAACTTCTCTCCCTGCTTGATCGGGTCCAGTAGAACAGAGCAGTAGCGCGTTGGGGCCGGCTTGGCAGCGGATGCCGACGCCGGCGCGGCTGTGGCGCCGCAGGTCACCAGTAAGGCGAGCGCGGCCAAGCTGAGCCTGCGGGTGCGGGTGGCTGTGAACTGGTGTGCCGAGAAATTCATGGGTGCTCCAGTTTCGCGATTTTCGGTCATTGCTGATTTTTTCGAGGGGCGCCGAAGCGCTCGCAATTCTTGCCATGATCGCCGGGATGTTCTTTACTTTTTCATCGCTACAGACCATCGGGCCAGGGCGCGGACCGGACACTTACCGGACGTTCTTGACTGGCATTGCGCCTGTCGTCAACGCCATCCATGGGTTTTCAGGCCGCTTGCTGATATGGGTTGATCAGCCGACGGCGATGGCCGTCAATAGGTCGGTACGGGCGGCGCGGCGGGCTGGCCCGCAGGAGGATGTTCTCCAGCGCGGTCAGGGTAGGCAGCAGGTTGAACGCCTGGAAGACGAACCCGATCCGGTCCCGGCGCAGGTCGGTCAGCCGATCGTCGGACAGTACGGAAAACTCGGTGTCCCCGACCCAGACCTGGCCTTCCGTTGGCTGGTCGAGACCTGCGGCCTCCTTCTCAAGAAGGGGACTGCTGCGGCGGCCGCAGGCGGAGCCGCATGGCGGGGTCGCGCGAAAGGGTGAAGCCCAGGGAGCGGTAGAGCGGTTCGCCCTCGGAGGAGGCGCGCAGGTCGATCGTCCGGATGTCACGGTCGCGATACCAGTCGAGCAGCGCGGCCATGCAGCTGCGCGAGTAGCCGCGTCGCCGGTGGGCGGGGTCGGTCACGACGTTGAAGACGTATCCGATCTCGCCGCTGGGGTTGCCCGGCCCCGGGAGCCGGTACTCCACGGTGCCGACAGCACACGCGGCCAGCAGGCCCGCCCCGTCCGGACGGCCCGCGATGTTTGGCAGCCCCGCCCCTTCCGGCAGCCCCGCCCCTTCCGGCGGCCCCGGCCTTTCCGACAAACCCGCCCGGTCCGCCAGGCCCGCTCCGTCCGGCAGCCGCGCCCGGTCCACCAGGGCCGGTCGGTCCACGACGAAGGCGACCAGCGTGGGATCCGGCTCGGCCAGTCGCTCGCGGAGCATCGCCTCCGCGGTCTCCTTCCAGCTGCCGTCGGCCGACCGGTGCCCTGCCAGCTGGGTCATCAACACTCCGCGCAAGCGGACCAGCTCCGCGGCGTCCGCCGCGGTCGCCCTGCGTGCCTCGTTCATTGGCCAGAGCCTAGCCGCGTGGACATGGAGCAGGCGATCTTCACCCGTTGACGGTCGGGTGGCGCGGGCGAGCCGTCCACGCGCGGCCTGCCGGCTTGTCCAGGGCCTCGGCGGGAATTCCGCCGCACGCCTTCATGGACTCCGGCGCGCGCCGGACCACAGAGCGGACCAAACCCCGGAGAGCTGCTTGCACTTAGTGCAGATGCGTCGTACGCGCCGAGGTCCTACTGTCTTGGAGTGACCCCCACGTCCCCGGGCGCCCGGACCACAGGCGGCGCGGACAAGGCCGAACGCCGGCGACGGCTGCGTCAGGCCGCCCTGACGTTGGCCGAGCAGCGCGGATTCGCCGCCGTGTCGATCGACGACATCGCGGCGGCCGCCGGTGTGTCCCGGCGCACCTTCTTCAACCACTTCGACACCAAGGCGGGCGCCCTGTTCGACCCGGCCCCCGGCGAAGCGGCCCAACTCGCGGATCTGTTCGTACGGGAGGTCGGCACCGACACGTGGGTCGCCCTGACCAGGGCTCTCAAGGCATTCCTAACCGCGGAGTTCCGGACGGTGTCCGCGCGGCGGCGCATCCTGGCCGGCCAGCCCGAGCTGAACCGCTTCCTCCCGGGGGCCAACGCTCATCTTGAGGAGCCCATCCTCGACTGGCTCGGCAGCCGCGGCATCACCGGCCTGAGTGCCAGGACGATGAGCGGCATGGCGCTCGCCTGCGTCCGGGAAAGCGTCATGGCGTGGGACTCCGAGGGCGGCCCGGCGCGGCTGTTCGAGATCCTCGACCAGATGTTCGCGCTGGCCGCCGCCGGTACAGCGGCCATCTGCGCCGCGCCGGCGGCATGCACGGACACCGCCATCGGCAAAACCACACCGAAGGCATGCACGGACACCGCCATCGGCAAAACCACACCGAAGGCGGGTCAGACCCGGAGCCGGATCCTGCTGGCCGCCGAACGTCTGTTCGCCGAGCACGGGGTATTCGCGGTCTCCAACCGCCAGATCAGCGAGGCCGCGGGTCAGAGCAACAACGCCGCGGTCGGCTACCACTTCGGCACCAAGGCCGACCTGCTGCGCGCGATCGTCGAGCACCACACCACGCTGATGGAGCGGATCCGCGAACGATTGCTGCGGACCAGGAGTGACAGTACGGATCTGCGCGACTGGGTCGCCTGCGTCGTGCTGCCGTTCACCGAGCATCTGAGCAGCCTGGAAACCCCGACCTGGTATGCCAGGCTCGCCGCTCAGATCATGACCGAACCGCAGCTACGCGAGCTGGCGGCCGCGGGACTGCAAGACGCGCCCAACTTCTACACGGTCGTCGGCGGCCTGCACAGCCGTCTTCCGGCGCTTTCCCCCGAGCTGCGCCGCCGACGCGACGACATGGCACGCACGCTGCTCGTGCACATCTGCGCCCATCGCGAGCGCACGCTGCCGCCCGACGTGGACGCGGCCAGGGCGGCATGGTCGGCCACGGCCGCCGAGCTGATCGATGCCATCGAAGGGCTGTACCTCGCACCGCGGTCAAACTTTAAAGCAGTCGTTTGACTTAATTTTCCGCATTCGGTTAGCTTCTCTCCGACGGGGCGATCATTCGCCGCTGCAAACGTGTCTGCCGCCTCGTCCGATCGGCTTCGCGCCGGACGATGTCCCGTGCCATCTCCTCAGGCGCGGCAATGACTCAGCGGCTCCCGCATCGGAAGGGCATGCATGGACCACTCTTCGCCGCCTGCGCGTTTCACAGTCGCGGAACTGGGCTTCGACCCGGAGGTGCTGCGCGCCAGGTACCGCCACGAACGCGATCGTCGGCTGCGGCCCGACGGCAACGCCCAGTATCAGGGCGCCCGCGGCAAGTTCGGCTACTACGCCGCCGACCCGTACACCGAACGCGCCGAGCGGGAACCGGTCCGCGACCGAGTCGAGGCGCTGGTGGTGGGTGGCGGCTTCGGCGGGCTGCTCACCGGGGCCAAGCTCCGTGAGGCCGGCGTGGACGACATCCGGATGCTCGACGAGGCCGGCGACTTCGGCGGCACTTGGTACTGGAACCGCTACCCGGGCATCCACTGCGACATCGAATCATCGATCTACCTGCCGCTGCTCGAAGAGGCCGGCTACCTGCCCACCATGCGATACGCACCCGGCGAGGAGATCCGCCGGCACGCCGTCGCGCTCGCCGAACTCTACGACCTGTACCGCGACACGCTGTTCCACACCCGCGTCACCGAGCTGCGCTGGGACGACGCCGCGGCCGAATGGCAGGTGCGCACCGACCGTGGCGACGACTTCAGGGCCCGCTATGTCGTGATGTCCGCCGGCACCCTGGTCCAGCCGAAACTGCCCGGCATCCCCGGCATCGAGACGTTTCGCGGGCACACCTTCCACACCAGTCGCTGGGATTACGGCTACACCGGCGGCGGCCAGAACGGCGGCCTGCACGAGCTCGCCGACAAGCGCGTCGCCGTGGTGGGCACCGGCGCCACCGGGATCCAGGTCATCCCGCACCTGGGGCGCGACTCGCAGCACCTGTACGTCTTCCAGCGCACCCCCTCGTCGGTCGACGTGCGCGACAACCGCCCCACCGACCCGGCCTGGGCCGCTTCGCTCAAACCCGGCTGGCAGCAGGAGCGGATGAGGAACTTCCTCACCGTCGTCACCGGCGGGCTCGCCGAACGGGACCTGATCGATGACGGCTGGACCAGCACCGCACGGCTGCAACGTCACCTGATGGCCGGCACCGTCGACACCGACCTGTCACCCGAGCGGCGCGAATACCTCGACGAGATCGCCGACTTCCAGAAGATGAACCAGATCCGCGCCCGCGTCGATGAGATCGTCGGCGACCCGGCCACCGCGGAACTGCTCAAGCCCTGGTACCGCTACATGTGCAAGCGGCCCACCTTCAGCGACCACTACCTGCAGACGTTCAACCGCCCCAATGTCACTCTGGTCGACACCGCCGACCACGGTGGCATCACCGGGATGACGGAGTCGGCGGTCGTGGTCGGCGAGCAGGAGTACGAGGTCGACTGCGTCATCTTCGCCACCGGCTTCGAGGTCGGCCTCTCCGGCATCGTCTCCGGCTCCCTGCCGGTGTACGGCCGGGGCGGCGCGGCCTTGCTCGACACCTGGCGGCGGCAGGGCCCTCGCACGCTGCACGGCTTCTACAGCCACGGCTTCCCGAACCTGTTCCACCTGGGCTCCCTGCAGAACTCCTCCGCGGTCAACTTCGTGCACATCCTGCAGGAACAGGCCACCCACATCGGCGCCGTGGTCGCCGAGGCCCGCCGACGTGGCATCGCGTCGGTCGAGCCGACCAGTGACGCCGAGGACGCATGGGTCACCACCATCCGGGAGCTGGCACCGGACAACAGGGCGTTCCAGGCCGAATGCACGCCGGGCTACTACAACAACGAAGGCAAACCACGCCCGGTCAGCCAGACGTACGGGCCAGGCCCCGTCGCCTTCCACGACCTGCTGCGCCGCTGGCGCGCCGAGGGCGGCATGGACGAGGTACTGGCGGGCAACCGATGAACCGCCGGAAAGTCGAGCAGCTGATCCGGGCGCGCCCGCTGTGGGGATCCAACGGCATGGCCTTCGGATCCGACGGACGCCTGTACGTGGCCCAGTTCCTCGCCGGGCAGATCAGCGCCGTCGACCTGGCCACCGGCGACGTCGAGGTGGTCGTGCCATCGGACGGGCCACTGCAGGCCCCCGATGACCTCGCCTTCGACACCGACGGCGCGATGTACGTGACCGACCTGGTCCCGGGCCGGGTGTGGCGACGTGACCCGGCCGGAGACTTCGTGCTGGTCACCGATGAGATCACCGCACCCAACGGCATCGCCTGCGTCGGCACCCGGGTGTTCGCCAACGAGATGATCCCGGGCGGACGCCTGCTGGAGCTGTCCCCGGCAGGCGAGGAACCCACGGTGCTCACGGCCGGCCTGGCCATGGGCAACGCCATGCAACTCGGCCCGGACGGGCGGCTCTACTACCCCCACATGCTCACCGGTGAGGTGTTCCGCATCCCGCTCGACGGCGGCGAGCCGGAACTGGTGGCCGCGGATGTCCCGGATCCGGTCGCCGTGCGCTTCGATCGCGGTGGCGCCCTGCTGGTCCTCTCCCGCGGCGCGAGCGGGATCGTCACGCGCGTCGACCTGGCCGGCACAGGTGACCGGTCCGCCATCGTCAGCGAACTCAACGCCCTGGACAACGCCGCCTTCGACGCCGACAACCGGATGTTCGTCTCCAGCTACGCCCACGGCGGCGTCGCCGAGCTCATGGCCGACGGACGTACCCGCCAGATCGTGCCCCGGGGACTCGGGGGCCCCTTCGGGGTGACCATCGATCTCGGTGGCGGCATCCACGTGGCCGACCACTACCGCCTCACCCAGCCCACCGACCAACAGGGCGAAGCAGACCAACAGGGCGAAGCCGACCAATCTGGCGAAGACGTCACCACCACCCAGCTGCTGAACTTCGTGCACGGCGTGGCCGCCGACGGTGACCTGCTGCACACCACCTCCCAGTACGGGCACGTCCGCACTTACGACCGGCGCTCCGGCACGGTGCGCACCAGGGCCAGCGGCCTGAACCGTCCGCTGGGCATCGCCGTGCGCACCGACGGCACCCTGGTGGTCGCCGAATCCGGCACCGGTCGCGTCGTCGCGATCGACCACGACGACCAGGTCAGTGTGCTGGTCGAGGGCCTCGGCCGCCCGGTCGACGTGGCCGTCGACGCCGACGAGCGCTGCTACATCAGCGACGAGCGGCTCGCCGCGGTGTACCACGTCGAGGACGGCGTACCCCGGCTGCTCGCCGACGGGCTCGGCACCCCGCAAGGCATCACCGTCAACGACGGCACCGTGTACGTCGTCGAGACCACCCACCGCCGGCTGCTCGCCATCGACCTCGCCACCGGCGACGTCGAGATCGAAGCCGACTCTCTTCCGGTCGCGTCCGCGGCCGGCCCGACCCGCCCCGAACCCGACCTGTTCATCCCGCCCGGCCTGCCCGGAATACCGCGACCGTTCGCCGGAATCGCGGCCGCGGCGGACGGCTCCCTGATCATCGCCGCGAACGGCGACGGCAGCGTTCTGCGCGTGAACCCCGAATGCGTGAACCCCGAAGAGAGCGCACCATGAGCTCCAGCCCCGACAGGACCCACCGGCAGATCCTCGAAGCGCTCAGCGGACTGCTCCTCGCCCTGTTCGTCTCGACACTGGCCAGCACCGTGGTCTCCACCGCGCTGCCGCGCATGCTCTGTGTGCTGCGTGGTTCCCCCACCCAGTACACCTGGGTGGTGACCGCCACCCTGCTGGCCGCCACCGTCGCCACCCCGATCTTCGGTAAGCTCGCCGACCTGTTCTCCAAGCGGACACTGATCCAGATCGCCGTCCTGATCTTCATCGCCGGCTCGATCGCCGCCGGCCTCTCCCAGAACGCTGGGCAACTGATCGCCGCCCGCGCCCTGCAAGGCGTCGGCGTCGGCGCGGTGCAGACCCTGGTCAACATCGCGATCGGCGCGCTGGTGTCGCCCCGGGAACGTGGCCGCTACGCCGGATACCTGTCCAGTGTCACCTCGATCTCCACCATCGGCGGCCCGCTGCTGGGCGGCTTCATCGTCGACACCTCGTGGCTGGGCTGGCGCTGGTGCTTCTTCGTCGGCATCCCCGTCGCGATCGTCGCGCTGATCATCCTGCAGCTGACCCTGCGACTGCCGATCTACCGCCGCGACAACGTGAAGATCGACTACTGGGGCGCCACGCTCATCACCGCTGGCGTCAGCCTCCTGCTGATCTGGGTCTCCTTCGTCGACGACGCCTTCGCCTGGGCCTCCTGGCAGACCGCCGCCATGGTCGGTGGCTCGATACTGCTGCTCGGCGTCGCGCTCTGGGTCGAATCCCGGGTCTCCGAGCCCATCGTGCCGCTGCGTGCCATCCGGCAACGCGCCACCGCCCTCGCGATCCTCGGCAGCCTCGCCGCCGGCACCGCCATGTACGGCGCGACCGTCTTCCTCACCCAGTACTTCCAGATCAGCCGCGGCCACACCCCCACCGAGGCCGGCCTGCTCACCATCCCGATGATGGCCGGCATCCTGATCTCCTCGATCGTCGGCGGCCGGCTGGTCACCCGTACCGGAAAGCTCAAGCCGTTCCTCATCACCGGAACCATCGCTCTGACCGCCGGATTCGTGATCCTCGGCCTGCTCGACCAGCACACGCCGATGCCGCTCATCGGGTTCGCGATGGTGCTCGTCGGCGCCGGCGTCGGCCTGACCCTGCAGAACTTCGTCCTCGTCGTGCAGAACGCCGTCGCGCTGACCGACATCGGCGCCGCCAGCGCTACTGTCGTGTTCTTCCGCTCCCTCGGCGGCACGGTCGGTGTCGCCGTGCTCGGCGCGGTCCTGGCCCGTCAGGTCGGCGCCGGCACGGCCGACGGCGTGCCACCGGCCACCGCCTACGGCGACGCCACCGGACACGTCTTCCTCATCTCGGCCGCCGTCGCCGTCGTCGGTGTGGTCGCCGCGCTGCTGCTCAAGCCGATCACCCTGCGTACGAACGCGGACGCGCGTAAGCCGCAGGCTATGGAAGCCGTGGTGAAAAGCCAGAAATGATCAATAGGGTGGACCCTTGGACGTCAGCTGCGGGCAGATGTCGCGATAGGGGGCACCTGTCAGATACTGGTCCCACTCTTGGGGGCTCAGCGTGCGACCCGCCCGCCCGCACACGAGCTCGGCGACGCGGTCCCCAGCGACCGGTATCTGGGCGATGGTCCCCGATTGGTTGCCCGAGACATACAGCATGCCGTCGTCGGCGCTGAACGCCAGCCGGTCGAAGATGTCGATGGTGAACGAGCCGAGCCGCTGCCGTGAGGCGACGTCCCAGATCTGGGCGGTGTACACGTCATCGAAGGTCTCACCGATGGACCTGCTGATCGCTGCCAGCAGGGTGCCGTCATGGCTGAAGAGCACGGATTCGACCTCGGCATGGCTCGCCACGCGCATGGCGGGCGACAGTTCGACGCCCTTCGCGCTGTCCCACAGCTCGATCGTGCCTGTGCCGAGGGCCAGGAGCGGCGCCGTGGGGCTGACCGCGATGCTGTAGCCCGCCCGGTTGAACCCGGTGCCGACGAGCTTGCCGGTGTCCAGGTCGAGCACCCTGCCGGTGGTGGTCACCATGGCCGTGCCGTCGCGGGTCGAGGCGACGAGCCCCGTGCCGGTGTCGAGCTTGTGCCGGGTGAGCACGCGGCCGCTGTCGGCGGCCAGGACGATCAGCTCGTTTCCGGCGTCCCGCTGGCTCATCTCCACGAGCGAGAGCACCAGCTTGCCGCCATCGGGAGTGAACGCCGTCGAATTGACGGACCGCTCCTTGGGAATGGGATAGTGCCAGAGCCGCCTGCCCGTGGCCACGTCCCAGACGGAGACCCCCGAGCCCTCGCCGGTGGCGGCCAGCCTCTTGCCCGCCGGATCGAACAGCGAACCGGTGGTGCCCTCGCTGCCGGCCAACGGCACGCCCAGGCGGCGCGTGTCCCAGACGCGTGTGGGTGCGTCGTCCTTCTCGGCGGCGATCAATCGGCCGTCCTGGCTGAACCCGCCGACCTCGTACCCGCTCGGCAGCCTGCCGCGAGAGACGCGGGAGCCGATGCCGAGGGTGATGATCGAGTTTTCGAGCAGGTATCGGATGGTCTTGCCGTCAGGGTCCGGCCAGGCCTCGTCCGGCTCGCCCTCCGCCACGTAGGTGTAGAGATCATCGCCTTTCTCGGCGTCCCACAGGTGGATCGTCCTGCCCTCGACACCCAGCAGCCTCCTGCCGTCCCGGCTGATCCGCAGAGACGTGGCCAAGAAGTCGTCCGAGGCCGACTCCTGCCAGAACGGCCGATCCTCGTCGGGCAGTTTCCTGGCTGTGCGCAGATCCCAGGCCACGATGTCGCCGTTGGCGCACAGCAGTCGCCGGCTGTCCGCCGTGAACGTCGCGGCGGTGCCGCACTTCTTCGGCATCCGGGTGTCCACGGTGAGGTCAGGCAGGCGGATCAATTTCAGCCCGCCCTGGTTGATGCCGATCCCCGCGATGTAGGCGCCAGAGGGCGCGATGGCCGGGCCGGAGTCGGCCTCCAGCCGCGGAGCGTAGGACCTGCCCGTCCGGGTGTCCCACAGGAACACCATCGTGGTCTCGCGCATCACCGCGACCAGGCTCTCATGCGCGTCGAAGACCACGTCCACGCCGGGGGACCCCGCTGCCACGCGGTGCTCGTGCAGCTTCTTGCCCGTCATGGTGTCCCAGGAGTACGCCGTGTCCCGGCTGACGATCACCAGTGTCCTGCCGCTCGGGCTGAGGGCGGCCACCGACGGCAGCGCGGCGAATCCGCTCGGCCACTTCCAAGAGGTCGTCTGCCGTCGCGAAGGGACGTCGTAGACCCGTACCCCGTCCTCGTCGGCGATGACCCGCGTGCGCCCGTCGGCCGCCGCCGCGGCCGCGGAGACCCCTTTGGCGCCCGGGTCGCGGAAGGCCATGCTCTCCGGCATCGTCAGCGAGGTCATCAGACTCTGCCTGGTGTCGGGGCCCGAGGCCAGCCGCCAGCCGGCCACGCTGAGCAGCATCGCCTTGGCCGGGTCGGTGGTACGCAGCTTGTCGGCCTCGGCCGCGACCTGCCGTCCTATGGCCTGGTCGCGCTGCCGGGCCACCACGCGACTCTGCTCGGCGACCTGCCTGCCCTGCACCACCGCGACACTTCCCGCGGCCACCGCCACCGCCAGCAGTACGCCCAGCGCCACCGTGGTCAGCCGCCTGCGGCGGATGTTCTTCCTGGTCAGCTCCGTGCCCGCGGCAAGGAAATCACGCTCCCTCGGGGTCAGCGTGACGTGCCTGCGCCCGGTGGCCGCCCAGGTCAGCGCGTGGTCCAGGCTGCTGCCCCGCAGCAGATCGCCGTCCTTGCGCCCGTTCTCGGCCCACTGGCGCGCCGCGTAACTGATCTGACCCAGTACGGCAAGGCCGTCACGGTCACCGTCCACCCACATCCGCAGCCGTGGCCAGGCACGCAGCAGAGCGGGATGCGCCAGCGCGACCGCCTCGTCCTTCTGCGTCACCAGGTAGGAGAAGGCCCGCAGAATCCGCTCGATGGCCTGGACCTCCGGCTCCGAGCGGCCGGCGAACAGTTCGTCCTTCAGCACCCAGCGGACGCTCTCGTGCCCGTCGTCGGTGACGGACACCATACGGAGGAAGACCTCGGCGGCCAGTTCCCGCACCTCAGGCGCGAGCGCGCCGTAGGCGTCCTCGGCGATCGTGCCGAGCGCCGGATCGGCGGTGCCGGGCACGTGCACGCCACTGGCCGCACGGCTGCCCGCGGTCAGCAGCCCGCGCATGTCCGAGTCGCCGCCGCTGACCAGCGCGAGGAGCAGGTCGCGTGCCGAGGGCCGGGCCGAAGGGTCCTTCTCCAGCGCGGCGGCCACCAGCGAGGTCAGTCGCGGCGGCAGCTCACTCAGGTCGGGCCGCGCCGACAGTACCCGGTGCATGACCCCGCCCAAGTTGTCCGCTCTGAACGGGTCCTCGCCCGTGGCGGCGAACACCATGATCGCACCCCAGGCGAAAACGTCGGCGGGCGCGCCCGCCCGCTGCCCGGTGAACACCTCAGGCGCCATGTAGGTGGGCGTACCGGACACCTCACCGGTCTTGGTCAGCGACATGTCCAAGGTCCGCGCGATGCCGAAGTCGATCACCCGTGGACCGTCGGGGCTGAGCAGCACGTTGTCCGGCTTGAGGTCTCGGTGTATCACGCCCGCGTCGTGCACCGTGGTCAATGCGGTGGCGATCGCGGTGGCCAGCCTGTGCAGGTCGTCCCCGGTGAACTTGCGCCCCTGGCCGACCGCCTGGCGCAGGCTCGGCCCCGGCACATACTCGCTGACGATGTACGGCTTGCTGCCCGACATGTCGGCGGCCAGCACCCTGGCCGTGCAGAACGAGGCCACCCGGCCGGCGGCGGTCGCCTCCTTGGCGAACCGGTCGCGGCCCTCGTCGCTGGCCGAGTGGAGCACTTTGAGCGCGACCCTGCGCCCGTCACGATCGTAGGCGTCGTACACCACACCTTGGCCTCCGGAGCCGAGCCGGCCCGCGAGCCAGTACTCCCCGATGTGCTCCGGATCTCCCGCGATCAGTGCTTCCACGGCGGGTTAGATGCCCGACCGGCCGGCAAAGTTCCCGCGTCGGATCGATGCCGGTCGGCCGGCGCACGGCGAGCCAGGTCAGGTGCGGGTCCAGCGTTGGTTGGAGCCGCCGTTGCACGTCCAGATGGTCAGCTTGGTGCCGTTGGCGGTGGCGTTGTTCGGCACGTCCAGGCATTTGTTCGCGCCGACCGCCGTGATGGTGCCGTCGGAGTTGAAGCGCCATTGCTGATTGTCCTGGCCGTTGCACTCCCAGATGATGACATTGGTGCCATTGGCGGTTCCCCTGTTGTAAACGTCCAGGCACTTGCCGCCGTAGACCCGCAGCTCACCGCTCGCGGTCGGCGCCCACTGCTGACTGGCCTGGCCGCCGCAGTCCCAGATCTGCGCCTGCGCGCCGTTGGCCTGCGAGGCGTCGACGACGTCCAGGCATCGGCCCGAGCCCACCCCCTTGATCGCGCCCGCGGGCGGCGTGACGATGCCTCCTCCGGTCACGACGTACATGGCCGCCCCATGCCCGGGGACCGACGCGCTGATCGCCCCGGACGAAGTGGACGTCGTGTGCGCCCACAGGTCGCGTACCGAGTAGGAGGACGCGGTCCCGAGCCCCAAGGCGGAGGCGGTGGTGGAGACGGTCGAGGTCGAGGTGCCCCGGTTGAGCAGCACGACCGCGACCGAGCTGTTCGACATCGGTTTGCGCCAGACCTCCAGGTTCCCGTTGTCGCTGATCTTGTGGCCCTGCCTGCCGCCCCAGTCCTGGTCGACCGCGATGACCTCGGTGTTGGTGAGGATCGTGCGCGTGTCGGCGCTCATCGTGCGGATGTCGTTTCCGGCGAGGAGCGGCGCGTTCAGCAGCGACCACAGACTGAAGTGCGCGCGGCCCTCGGTCCCCGTCACCCCGCCGACGCCCACCTCCAGCATGTCGGGGTCGTTCCACCCGCCCGGGCCCGAGTAGGCTTCGAGCCCGACCTGCTGGTCCAGGATGCCCATGATCGAGTTCCAGTTCGCCCCGATGTCACCGGTGTCGCGCCAGGAGTTGCCCACCGGCATCCCCCAGGTCCACACGCTCTCCTGCCCCCAGTTGCACAGGCTGTACACGATCGGACGGCCGGTGGCGGCCAGTGCGTCGCGCATGGCCGTGTACCGCTGCTGTCCGTTCATGCCCTTGTGGTCACCGCAGTTGTCGTACTTCAGGTAGTCGATCCCCCAGGACGCCCACAGGGCCGCGTCCCGCCGCTCGTTGCCCAGGCTGGCCGGGTACCCCGCGCACGTCGTGGTTCCGGCCGAGGAGTAGATGCCGAGCTTGAGTCCTTTCGAGTGGACGTAGTCGGCCAGGGCCTTGATGCCGTTGGGGAACTTCTGCGGATCCGGCACCAGGTCGCCGCTGGAATTGCGGCTCTTGGTGGACCAGCAGTCGTCGATGTTGACGTAGGTGTAGCCCGCCGCCGCCATGCCGCTGGAGACCATGGTGTCGGCCGACTGGCGGATCAGGCCGTCGTTGACGTTGCAGCCGAAGCTGTTCCAGTCGTTCCAGCCCATCGGGGGTGTACGGGCCAGACCGTTGTCCAGCGCGGCGGCGGGCGATGCCGCACCGCCGATCGCGACGATGGAGCCGGCCAGGAGTGCCGCCGCCGTTACCAGGCCAAGAATTCTGCGCATCTCATCCCTGCCTACTGGGTGTCAAGAAGATCTCGGTCTGCCCTCGCTCTTCGCGGGCGCTCTCGTGACGGTCGCGGGAGCTGTGACGGCGCGCAGGCGGACGGCCGGCCCCGGAGAGAGATGTCATGGGTCGGAACGGCTCCAGCGCTGGTTGGCGGCGCCGCCGCAGGACCAGATCTGCAGCTTGACGCCGTTGGCGGTGGAGTAGTTCGGCACGTCCAGGCATTTGTTCGCGCCGACCGCCGTGATGGTGCCGTCGGAGTTGAAGCGCCACTGCTGGTTGCTCTGTCCGTTGCAGTCCCAGATCACCACCTGGGCGCCGTCGGCGCTGCTGCGGTTGTACACGTCCAGGCACTTGTTGCCGTAAACCCGCAACTCGCCCGCGCTGGTCGGCGTCCAGCTCTGGTTGGACTGACCGTTGCAGTCCCAGATCTGCACCGCCGCGCCGTTCGCCTGCGAGGCGGCGGAGACATCCAGGCATCGGCCCGAACCCACGCCTCTGATCGCCCCCGCACCTGGCGTGGGGTTGCCGCCCCCGGGTTGGCCGATGCTGCCGGATACCGACTGCAGCGCGCTGTACCAGGCGGCGGCCATCTTGTCGTATCCGCCGGCGGTGGGGTGGATGCCGTCGATCAGGTCGGAGGTGGTCAACTTGCTGTGCATGTCGACCAGGTGGACGTGCTTGCCGCTGTTCACCTTGCTCTGGACGATGCCGGGGATCGCCGCGTTGAAGGTCCGGGCGGCGGACTCCTGACCGGAGTTGGACAGCGGGATGATGGTCGCGACGAGGACATCGGCGTCCGGCACGGCTGTGGTGATGTGGTCGATCAGCGTGGACAGTCGCTGCGGGGCACCGGCCAGGTTGTAGTTCTGCAGGACGTCGTTGGTGCCGATGTGCAGCAGCAGCGTGCGCGGTGTGTACGTACGCAGCCAGCCGGTGATGTTCGCGTCGATCTGGTCGATCCGCCACCCGGGATGACCCTCGTGATCGTGGTCACCCAGGCTGCCCGGCCCATTGAACTGCGAGCCGACGAAGTCGACCGTGTAGCGGCCGGCGGCCAGGCGCTGCCACAGCCCGATCCGGTACCCGCCCGGCACCTGCGTGCCCTCGGTGATCGAGTCGCCCAACGGCATGACCCGCACCCCGCCGTTGGACTCCGCGCCGGCGACCCCCGCCTGTGTCGCTACTCCCGCTACCACCAAGGCGACGGCCGTGAGCGCGACGGTCCACCATCGTCTCCATGTACGCATGCTCAACGCCTCGCCACTGTCAGCGAGCAGGGAGCGTCGATCGGTAGTGTTCGCGCTAACATACTGGATCCTTAACCTCGTGAACGAGTTCTCGGAGTACGGATACGGCAGCCGAGGGTGAGCCGGAAGGACTCCTCATCTGCCAGAACGTGCGAAAAGGGGGAGTGCGTCGCTCCCGTTTGCCATTGTGAGCGCTAACAGTCCATCGGGACCCAGAGCTCCTTCCACGTACACCGACTGAGATGGTGTGGTGTGGCGGAGCAAATATGACGTGACAAGATCCGTCAAGGGTCCGCCCCCTCCATCACGGTTCCGCCGCTCCCCGGAGCGGCCCGATCTGGCCTGACGGCGTGCGGTCCCGCTGCCACAGCGGGGCAGGTGATGAAACGTTCATCCCTTGGCGGCGTGGCATGACGATGTCCCAGCCGCCGCGCGAACGCGGCCTGGCCGTGTCCTACATCGCGGGGCTGACCAGTCCTGTCTGGTAAGCGATGACGACCAGTTGCGCACGGTCGCGCGCACCCAGCTTCGCCATGGCGTGGCTGACATGGGTGCGCGCGGTGGCCGGGCTGAGAAACAACTCGGTACCGATCTCGCTGTTGCTCAGGCCCTGCCCCACCAGGGCCAGCACTTCGCGCTCGCGCCCGGTCAGCACCGCGAGCCGGTCCTCCGCGGCCTGCGCGGCTGTTCGGCGCGCGGTGAACTGGCCGATGAGGCGTCGGGTGATCCGCGGCGCGAGCAACGCGTCCCCGGCGGCGACCACCCGGATGGCATGCAGGAGCTCGGCCGGTCCGGCGTCTTTGAGCAGGAAGCCGCTGGCACCGGCCTGCAAGGCGTCGAAGACGTACTCGTCGGTGTCGTAGGTGGTGAGAATGAGGACCCGGACCTGCTCCAATCCGCGCGTCTGGGCGATCCGGGCGGTGGCCTGAATCCCGTCCACCTTCGGCATGCGGATGTCCATGAGCACGACGTCGGGGCGGGTGGCGCCGGCCCGCTCGACGGCTTCCGCGCCGTTGGTGGCCTCTCCCACCACCGTGATGTCGTCCTCGAGGTCGAGCAGGACCTTGAACCCGGAACGCACGAGACCCTCGTCGTCGGCGACGAGCACCTTGATCGGAGCGTCGGTCAACGGTGAGCCGGCCGCCGCGTTCACAGGCGCGACCCGGTCGGCGCGAGGGGCAGTCGTGCCTTGACTTCGAACCCGCCGCCCGGAAGCGGCCTGGCGTCGAGTTCTCCGCCCAGCAGTTGACAGCGCTCGCGCATGCCGAGGATCCCGCGGCCGGGCGCCGGCTGGGCGGGGGCCGAGCCGGCGGTGCCGGTCAGCTGCCGCGCCGGTGGGTGCGCAGCCGTGGGCTCATCACCTGAGGTGGCACGGCGGCCCTCGTCGGTCACGCGGATCTCCAAGACCTCCAGCCCGGGGTTCAGCGCGACCGTCACCCGGGTCGGGCCGACGTGGCGGATCACGTTGGTGATCGATTCCTGAAGGATCCGATAGGCGACACTGCCCACCGCACTCGGCAACGGCGCCGCGGACGAGGTCTCCTCGAGCTCGATGTCGAGTCCGGCCGCGCGGGCCTTGGCGGCCAGTTCGTCGATCTGCCCCAGCCCGGGGTACGGCACGCGCCCGTCGTTGTCGTCACCGTCGTCGTCACGGAGTACGCCGAGGATGGCCCGCATCTCCCGCAGCGCCCGGGAACTCGTCTGCTCGATCGCTCGCAGCGCCTCGCGCGCCACTTCCGGCCTCTTGTCGAGCACGTGCGCGGTGACACCGGACTGGACGTTGATGATCGCTATGGCGTGCGCGACGGTGTCGTGGACCTCGCGCGCGATCCGGAGCCGTTCGGCGTCCACCCGCGCCCGCGCCTCCTCCTCGCGAGTCCGTTCGGCCAGCTCGGCGCGCTCCTGAGCTTCGGCCGCGATGACCTGCCGGGACCGGACGGACTCGCCGAGGGCCGCGCTCATGACCGCCGCGCCGATCCGGAAGTACACCCAGCCGATGGCGGCGCGTGGCTCGATGTCGGCCGCGGCGACCAGCCAGGCGATGGCGAGCACCGAGGTGCCCACGCCGGCGATCACCAGCGACCGGCGCCCGTCCCCGTAGGCGGCGACGGTGTACAGGGCGACGAAGAGCCCGAGCCAGCCGGGCCCGTCGGGGAAGCCAAGGGTGTAGTACACCAAGCTAGCGACCGCGGCGGTGACGAAGACCGGCACCGGCCACCGGCGGCGGACGACGACGACCACACCACTGGCGACCAGCAGGACATATCCCAGGTTTCCGAGGTCGGTAAGGGGGCGCTGCACCACCTCGCCGGTGTTGCGGACTATCGTCCCCTGAACCTGCATCACGGTGATGAACAGCGCGAGCAACACATCCTGCGCCGGCACCGGCAGGCGCAACGACACGGCGCGATGTTCCATGCCGTGATCCTACGGTTCCCGCGCGTGAGAAGACTCCGCTCAGAGGCGCGGCCGCCTACGACGACGGGCGTACCGAGGCACGAGTCGGCTACGCGGAACTGCGTAGTGGCCGCCATCCGCTGCCGGAGGCCGCGGCCGCCTCGACGGCGCGATGATCGATTCCGCGAACCTTCCCAGACGCTCGCTTTCGTCACCGGCACCGGCGATCCACCGCGCTGGACACGCTGCGGGCGTCCGTCATCCGACCGAAAGGAAGCTCAATGTCCGTCCTGCTGGTGCTTGCCGCACAGGCGACCTCGCCAGTTTGTACGACGCAGGCAGAATGCGCGGCCCAAGGTGTGGATACTTTCATCGGAACCCCCGCGCGAATCTGGGCCAGTGTGGCCGCACTGGTGGCGCTGGGCGGCGTGGTCATCGGCTGCCTGGCGCTGCGCTCCGCCCGTCGTACCGGCAACGGCGGGAGGAGGGGAGCCAGCGTGGCCCTGGTGGTGGGGCTGACCGGCGGGCTCAACGGCGCGGTGAAGCTGGCTGTCGCCGACGGCGGTCTCGGCACCGGCAACGGAGTATTCGGGGCGGCCGTGGCCCTGGTGCTGGGGCTGGTCGGTGCGGTCCTCGGCGGGCTGGCTCTGACCCGCTCCCGCCAACCCGAGCTGAGCGACTGACTCCAGCGAATACAAGCCCGCGATCGAGACCCTGACGACCGTACACACCTCGATCATCGCCCAGCCGGTTCTGTTCGCCTGTACGCACGGGATCGGCACACCCTGCCTTACCAGTCCGACACCTACGCCAAGGCCGCGGTCAACGTCTGCCGAAAGGTGAACGCCGCGGCCGCTACAGCAGGAGGCTGACGTGTTACACGTGATCGGCGCGGGATTCCCGCGTACCGGAACCAGATCGATGAAGGCCGCGCTGGAAAGGCTGGGATTCGGTCCTTGCTACCACATGGCCGAAATCGGGAGCAATCCCGAGCACGTCGACCGGTGGCTGCCCGCCGCCTCCGGCCTGCCGCTGGACTGGGACAGCGTGCTCGACGGCTATCCATCCACCCAGGACTGGCCGGCGAGCTTCTTCTGGCGCGAGCAGGCGGAGGCCTACCCGGACGCGAAGGTCGTCCTGACCGTCCGCGATCCGCATCGCTGGTATCTCAGCATGCAGACTCTGATCGCCACCCGCCGGGACGTGCCGCCGGATCTTCCTGAAGCGGGGGCCGCGGTACTCAGGACGATGGAGAGGCTCCGCCCGGTTCTCGATCTCATCGGAGAGTCCACTTTCGGCGACACCTGGGATTTCCAGCGGGGCATGCCCGACGAGGAGATCGCGGTAGCGGCGTTCCACCGTCACGTGGCCGATGTCCAGAAGAGTCTGCCCGCGGATCGCCTCCTGGTGTTCGACGTCCGCGAGGGCTGGGAGCCGCTCTGCCGGTTCCTGGGCGTCGACGCTCCCGCCGGCGAGCCGTTCCCGCACCTCAACGACTCCGAGACCATGCAGCGCGCGCTGCGACAACTGTTGACCGATGGCGGCATCGACTCGGCTTTCATTTCCGGCACGCCCGATTGAACGGCATCACCGCGCCTGCCGACCCCCGTCATACATCAGAAAGGATCTTCATGTCCCTCCGTAACTCGCTAGCCGCCGCGGCCGCGCCCGTTTTGGTCCAGCCCGTCGATGCTTACACCTTGACCGCCGGGCGTCTCTGGTCCGCGGTGGCCGCGCTGCTGGGGCTGGCCGGCGTCGTCATCGGCGGGCTGGCTCTGGCCCGCTCCGCCGGTCGTATCGGCACCGGAAACGGGAGAAGGGGGGCCATCGTCGCCCTGCCTGCGGGGCTGGTCTGCACGGTCATCGGCGGACTGGTTGTGGCCGCCGCCGACGGTGGTCCCGGCACCGGCTACGGAATAGTCGGGGGCTACGTGGATCTGGTGGTCGGCCCGATCGCCATGGTCCTCGGTGGGCTGGTTCTGGCCCGCTCCCGCCGCAAGGCTTGAAGCCCACCGACGGAGGAGCTGACGCGGCCTACTTGATCGCGCCCGCGCCGATGCCCTTCACGATGTGACGCTGCGCCAGCAGATAGAAGATCACCACCGGCACGATCGAGATGGTCGGGCGGCCAGGAGGATCAGCTGCTGTGGCGTCTCGGCGGAGGTGAAGGCGGTCAGACCGCGCTGGACGGGCATGAGGGAGTTGTCGTCGAACAGGACGAGCGCCATGAGGTACTCGTTCCACGCCCCCAGCCCCGTGAACACGCCCTTGCCCGCGAAGTCGAGTCGCGCGAGCGCGTACCCGGCGAGGCTGGACACCAGCAGGATGCCGAGGACGGCGGAGCCCGTGTAGATCACGCTGTTGCGCAGGTAGACGCCGAGCTCGCCCTGGACCCACGCGGTCACGTAGTTGCCCCACTGCGGGTCGGCGGGCAGGAAGCTGTCGTTCGACAGCAGCTCCGTGAGGCTCTGCAGTGATCCGGACAGCATCCACAGCAGGGGGAACAGCGCGATCAGTGCGGCGACGCCCAGCAGTCCGTACAGGCCGACCTTGTCGAGGCGTATCCTCCGACGAGGTTCTGAAGCGATGGACATCTCGTCGGCACTTCCTGTCGTCCGGCCGCTCATACGCGGGACCTCCGTCTGGTGATCGCGAGCTGGATCACGGACAGCAGTACGAGGGCGCCGCCGAAGATGACCGACATGGCCGCGGCGCTGCCGTAACGCCAGTTGACGAACGCCTCGTTGTAGATCGCGAGGGTCGGCACCATCGTGTGCTGGCCCGGTCCGCCGTTGGTCAGCACCTGCACGGTCCCGAAGATCTGGAGCGCGGCGAGCAGGGTCAGAAGACTCACGATCGACGTGACCGGTGCCAGCTGTGGCCAGGTGATGTACCGGAACTTCGACCAGCGGTTCGCGCCGTCGAGGTCGGCGGCCTCGTACAGTTCCTTCGGCACGTCCTGCAGCCCCGCGAGGAAGAGCAGGAAGCCGAACCCCCCAGTGAAACCAGACGAACACCGCCGCCACGACGGGCAGCGCGGCGGCCTTCGCCGCCCCACGGGAACCGCGAGTCGCGACGTCGTCATGACGTGCGGTCCTGCGCCGCCTGGACCTTGGCGAGTACGTCGTCCACCATCGCCTCGCCCAGCACCAGGCGCTGGGACTCCGCCTTGATCGCGGTGATCACGTCAGGCTTGAAGGTCGTCGACATGACCTGCATGCCCTTCACCCCGGCGGCGAAGCCCGCGAGTTGGTCGGGGATGTCCTCGCCGGCGAGGAGTGCCGGGTTGCTGGGCAGGATGCGAGCGACCTTGGCGAACACCGCCTGCTGCGCGGGCTCGGTCAGCCACTTCACGAACGCGAGCGCCTGCTCAGGATGGTCGCCCCTCGGGTTGATCACCGCGCCCTTCCCGGGGACACCCGGCGAGCGCGGCTCGTGGACGCTTCCGGGGGCCTTGGGCAGCCCGGTGGAGAAGTAGTCCTCGGCCGGCCAGATGCCGCGCATCAGAGCCGAGACCTACGAGCGCGTGATGCGTGATCAGGGGTTCGCCGACGAGATCGCCGTCGCCGCGACCTCCTACTCCGAGGAAGGCGGCCATCGCGGCGCCCGCGAGTTGCTGAGCCGCTCTCCGCGCCCCACCGCGATCTTCGCCGGTTCCGACGAGGCGGCTCTAGGCGTCCTGGCCGCGCTGCACGAGGCCGGCCTGTCCGCCCCGGGCGACGTCTCCGTGGCCGGCTACGACAACACCAGGCGCACGACGCGATGATCGCCCGTGACCGTGAGGCCACCGCGGACGGCGTGGCGACCGCTTATTTCCCCGGGGGCGCGTACGAGTACCGCAAGATGTTCTCCGCTCCCGAGGAGCACCGGGGCAAGCGGATCATCCTGGAGTTCGAGGGCGTCTACCGGGACGCCACCGTGTTCGTCAACGGAAACTACGCCGGGCAGCGCCCGTACGGATACTCGCGGTTCTTCATAACGGGCGTGGTGCCGGACTCGGGCGCGTCGGGCGTGGTGCCGGACTCGGGCACGTCGGACGTCGACGCCGTGGAGGTCGCCTTCGGCATCCGGTCCTTGCGCTTGGACCCCGAGCACGGGTTGCGGATCAACGGCGAGACGGTCAAGCTGCGCGGCGCCTGCGTGCACCACGACAACGGACCGCTGGGCGCCGCCACGTTCGCCCAAGCCGAGGAGCGCCGCGTGCGGCTGCTCAAGGACGCGGGTTTCAACGCGATCCGCATGTCCCACCATCCGATGAGCATCGCGATGCTCGACGCCTGCGACCGTCTCGGCATGCTGGTGGTGGACGAGGCGTTCGACATGTGGACCTGGGGTAAGAGCCCGTTCGACTACAGCCTCGATTTCCCCGAATGGTGGGAACGCGATATCGAGGCGATGGTGGCCAAGGACTACAACCGGGCATCACGGCTGACGTCGGCGACCTCGCCTACATCACCGTCACCTTGGTCGATGCGGCCGGGACAGTGCACACCGCGGCCGACCGGCCCGTACGCGTGGAGGTCTCCGGCGACGGGACGCTGCTCGGCTTCGGCAGCGCCGACCCGTCGAACAAGGAACGGTTCGACGCGACCGAGCACCACACCTACCAGGGCCGCGCACTCGCCGTGGTGAAGCCGACCGCACCCGGCGCCATTCGCCTGACCGCCGTCGCCCCAGACTGCGACCCGGCCGAGGTACTGGTCAGGGTCGAAAACCGGACCGGTGACCCGCGGGCTGGATCCAGCAGCGTGTCGGTGGGCTGCGGGCGACCAGTCCCGGCTGGGCGTCCTTCGACATCCGCCCGGTCGTCGATGACCGCGTCACCTGGGGCCGCATCTCCCATGGCACCGTCCGCGGCCTCGCCACGGTCGAGTGGGCGCGCACGGGGGACCAATGGGACGTCGGCCTCCAGGTCCCCGCCGGTGCGACCGCGCGGCTCGTCCTTCCCGGCGGCCACAGTCGCCAGTTCGGCGGCGGCTCACACACATTCTTGACTGATCTGTACAGAAGCCGCTAGCTTCAGCTCATGGGCAGACCCCGGGAGTTCAACGACCATGCAGTAGTGGACGCCGCGATGGAGGTGTTCTGGGAGAAGGGCTACGAGGCGGCCACCACCCAGGACCTGTGCGCGCGCACCGGGCTCGGCCGCGGCAGCCTGTACAACGCGTTCGGCAGCAAGCACCGCCTGTACGAGGAGGCGGTCCGCCGATACGCGCAGACCAAGGGCGCCGCCCAACTGGCGATGCTGGCCGAACCCGGATCGGTGCGGGAGCGGCTGCGGGAGATGATGCTGGGCGTCATCGACGCCGACCTGGCCGACCCCGGCCGGCGTGGCTGCCTGGCCCTGAACGCCGCCACCGAGCCGAGCGGGCGCACCGGTGACGTCGCGGCGCTGGTACGCCGGCAGTTCACCGACCTGGAACAGGAGCTCTGCCACCTGGTGGCGGTCGGCCAGCGCACGGGCGAACTGTCCGCCGACCGGCCGCCGCTCCAGGTGGCTCGGACATTCCAGAGCGCGTACTACGGGCTGCGCACGCTCGCGAAGGTGACCGACGACAGGAACGCCCTGCTGGACGTCGTGGAAGGGGCGCTCGCGGCCCTTTAAGCCCCGCGGCCGACGGCCCACGTATCACGCTGCCCATTTTTTGTACTGATAAGTCAACTATTAGAGGTGAACCGCATGCCCGTCCTCTCCCTCATGCTGTGCGTGTTCGGCATCACGACCGGCGAGTTCGTGATCGCGGGGATCTTGCCGGACATCGCCGATGACCTGGCCGTGTCGATACCGGCGGCCGGACTGCTGGTGACGGCCTACGCCATCGGAATGATCATCGGCGGCCCGGCGCTGACGGCGCTCACCGCGCGCTTCGACCGCAGACCGCTCATCCTCGTCCTCCTCGCGGTGGTGATCGCCGGGAACCTCGCCTCGGCGCTCGCGCCCACATACGCCGTGCTCTTCGCGGCCCGGATCATCACCGCGCTGGTGACCTCCACGTTCTTCGCCAACGCGATCGTCATCGCGGCGTCGACCGCCCCGCCGGACAAGCAGGCGTCCACCGTGTCCAAGCTCGTTTTCGGGATGAACCTGTCGATGATCCTCGGCGCGCCCATCGGCACGTTCATCGGCAACGGCTTCGGGTGGCGATCCACCTTCGTCACCATCGCCGTGTGCTGCGTGCTCGGGTTGCTGCTGGTGCTGCGCTTCGTACCGGATGTCCGGAACGCCACGCCCGGCACCTCCGCGCTGGCCGAGCTCCGGGTATTGCGCGGCGGTGAGGTGCGGCGCGCCATCGCGGTCACGGCGGTCGGCAACGCGGGGCTGCTCATCGTGTTCACCTATTTCGCGCCGCTGCTCACCGGCGTCACCGGATTCGCCGCCGACGCGATCGCCGTGCTGCTGCTCGTGTACGGCGTCGGCGCCGCGGTGGGCAACTTCGCCGGCGGCTGGCTGTCCGACCGGGCGCTGATGTCCTCACAGCTCAGTCTGCTCGCCGTGCTCGCGGCGACGCTGGTGCTGATGTGGGCGGTCAGCGGCGGTACGGCGATCACCGCGGTGCTGGTCTTCGTGATCGGCGCGCTGGGCTTCTCCGTCATTCCCGGCATGCAGACCCGGGTGCTGACCACCGCGTCCGCGGCGCCGACCCTGGCCATGGCGGTGAACGCGTCCGCCTACCAGTTGGCCGCGGCCTTCGCCGCCTGGCTCGGCGGCCGGGTCATCGACGGCGGGTTCGGGCTGCGGTCGCTGTATCTCGTCGGCGCCGCAGTCACTGTGGCCGGGATCGTGGTGAGCTGCTACGCGTGGTTCCGGGACCGGTCGAGCGGCAGGGTCCGCGCCGTCGAACAGGTCTGACCTTCGGGCGCGGGTCACACGAGGTCGCGGCGGCTGGCCTGGGCGCCGGCCTGGAAGCGGGTCTCGGCGTTCAGCTGGTCCAGGAGGTGACGCAGGCGGCGGCGCAGGCTGCGCGGGCTGGTGCCGAGCTGGCGGGCGATGGCGTCGTCCTTGAGCCCGGCCGCGAGCAGCGCCAGGAGACGCCGATCCTCGGTGCCGAGCTCCGTCGCCTCCGGCCCCCCGTCTAAGGGCTCCGCCTCGACCCGCTCCCCACCGGCGAGGTCCGCCGCGTCGGCGGGCTTCTGCGTCGCCGGTGCGTCCTGCCACAGCTCGGGGCGTACCGGCAGCGCCTCCCGCCACAGGCGCTCGAAGAGCTCCACCAGGGCCACCACCATCGTGGAGCCGCTGATCAGCACGCCGCGGGTCAGCGGCGGGTCCATGTGCATCGGCATGACCGCCCGCCACCGGTCGACGATCGCCATCTTGAACGGCAGCCGGGGCAGGACCCGCGCCTCCTCGCCCGCCTTGATCAGGCTGCCCACCTCGTCGAGCGCTCCCGCGTGGTCGAACGCCTCCGGCACGTAGATGGTCCGGTAGCGGACGCCGCTGCGCAGCAGGTCGGTCTGCAGCGGGTTGTGATAGTCCAGCACGTAGGGCGGGCAGTCGAAGGTCAGGACCTCCTCCTTGGCCTCCTGCTGCAGCCGGACGTACCAGCGGGCCTGCTCCTCGGGACCCGCGAGGACCTCGAACTGCCCGCCCTCCTCCGGATCCTGGCCGACGGTACGGAAGGCCGCCTCCAGTTCGTCGGCCGTGTCGGTGAGCTGATCCAGCTCGCTCTGCAGGCCGCGCACCAGCGAACGGATCGCGGTCCCCGGGTTCGTCACCGTCCACCGAGGCGAGCGCCCCCACAGACGGCTGACCAGGCCCTTGGCGCGGAGCCTGCTCAGCGACGCCTGGATGCGTCCCGCGCCCTCCCCGCTCCGCATGACCAGCTCCTGCACCGTGATGCCGGGGCAGGCCAGCACCCCACGGTAGATCCGCTCATCGAACGCGCTGATCCCCACGACCTCCAGCGCCCGGCTGTCCTCAAGCATGCTCATGATCTTGGCCACTTCCGGCAGTTGCCGCAATAGGCCACTTAAATCACCTTGTCATCAAAAGTCACAAAGAATTAGAAAGCGGAGGTGCTTCAGAGAACCGCGCTCCTGGGTGTCGTGATCACGGCCCTGATAGCGGCCGCCGCTCCGGCCCAGGCCGCACCGACGCCCGCTCCGTCGGCCACCCCGAACCCCGCTCCTTCGGCCACCCCGACCGCGGCCCAGTCCGCCGCGAAGGCCGGGCCGCCCAAGACCATCACCCTCCTCACCGGGGACAAGGTCGTCCTCCGTACCTTCCCCGACAAGCAGACCCAGCTGGACGTCCAGTCCGGCCCCGGCCGGGAAAAGATCAACTTCATTCACCGCCGGTCCAAGGACGGGCTCAGCATCGTCCCCGTCGATGCGCTGCCGCTGCTGGCCGCGGGCCGGCTGGACCCCCGGCTGTTCAACGTCACCCGGCTCGCCGCCCTCGGCTACGACGACGCCACCAGCTCGGCGCTGCCGCTCATCGTGACGTACCCGGACCAGACCGCCGCCGCCACGCTGCGCGTCGCGGGCGGGCGCCCGCTGCCCGCGATCAACGGGATCGCCCAGAGCGAGCCCCACGCCGCGGCCGGCACGCTCTGGAAGTCCCTGACCGGGCAGCAGGCCAGGGCGGCGGCCGCGCCCGCGAAGGTCTGGCTGGACGGCAAGGCCAAGCTGTCCCTCGACGTCAGCGTCCCGCACATCGGCGCGCCCAAGGCGTGGGCGGCCGGTCAGACCGGCAAGGACGTCAAGGTCGCGGTGATCGACACCGGTTACGACCCCGGCCATCCCGACCTCCAGGGGCTGGTGGCCAAGTCGGAGAACTTCACCTCCGAGCCCGACGTCCGCGACCTCAACGGCCACGGCACCCACGTCGCCTCCACGATCGCCGGATCCGGCGCCGCCTCGGACGGCCGGTACAAGGGCGTCGCCCCCGGCGCCAAGCTGCTGATCGGCAAGGTCTGCGTGCAGAGCGGAGACTGCCCGGACTCGGCGATCATCCAGGCCATGACCTGGGCGGCCGAGAACGGCGCCCGTGTCGCCAACCTCAGCCTCGGAGAGGCCGACACTCCCGGCGACGACCCGGTGGAGCAGGCCGTCAACAGCCTGTCGGACAAGTACGGCACGCTGTTCGTCATCGCCTCGGGCAACGACGGCCCGCAGACGGTCGGCTCGCCGAGCACCGCTGACAGCGCGCTGTCGGTCGGCGCCTCCTACCGCGACGACGACACGGTGGCGCAGTTCAGCAGCACGGGCCCGCGCGCGTTCGACGGCGCGGTGAAGCCCGACCTGATCGCGCCGGGCGTGGACATCGTCGCCGCGCGGGCCGAGGGCACCTCCGCCGGCTCCCCGGTCGACGACTCCTACACGGCACTGAGTGGTACGTCCATGGCGACGCCGCACGTGGCCGGAGCGGCCGCGATCGTCGCCGGGCAGCACCCCGACTGGAAGGCCGCCCAGATCAAGGCCGCGCTGATGGCCTCCACCGCGCCCGGCGACGAGCTGGGCGCCTACGTCCAGGGCTCCGGCCGCGTCGACGTCGCCCGCGCCGTCACCCAGCAGGTCACCGCCGAGCCCGCCGCGCTGAGCATGGGCGACATCGAGCTGCCCAGCCCCGCGCCCAAGGAGAAGACGCTCACCTACCGCAACGACGGCGACGCCGCCGTCCGGCTGAACCTGAGCGTGCTCGCCAAGGACGAAAAGGGCGCGGTGGTGACGCCGTTCAAGCTCGGCGCCACGACAGTGGAGGTGCCCGCGCACGGCACCGCCCAGGTCAAGGTGACCGCCACGGCGGGCCCGACCGGCCTGTTCAGCGGCACGGTCATCGCCGCGAACGCCGACGTCTCCGTACGCACCGGCATCGGCATGCGGGTCGCGCCGGAGAAGCGCGCGCTCAAGCTGCGCTACACCGGCACGGACGGGCAACCCGTCCAGAACGCCTTCGCCGGGGTGATCGACCTCGACACCGAGGAGCAGCGCAACTACGACATCTCCGGCGGCACGCTGGACCTCCGGCTGGACAGGGGCCACCGCTACACCGTCGTCGGCCTCATGTTCGACCACGACGGCACTCTGGTGATGTCCTCCGATCCGGAGTTCACCCTTGACGCCGACCGTACGGTCGCCGCCGACGCCCGCAAGGCCAAGCCGGTGGACGTGCGTACGGAGGAGCCGACCGCGCGGCTGGCCGTCGGCATGCTCGGCATGCTGCAGCTCATCGACGGCCAGCCCCTCGGCGTGGACGTCGATCTGGCCGGCATGTGGGGCGCGGACCGCGTCGAGGGCATCAAGGCCATCCCGACGACGCGTACGGTGAGCAAGAAGTTCGCATACTACCGCTGGACCCAGTGGGCCAAGCCGAAGGGCGACGGCGGCTACGACGACAGCCCGTACTTCTACCACCTGATGAAGGCCGAGCCGCGGATCCCCGCCGACCCCGGCTACCGCCCGCGCCGCCGCGACCTCGCCGAGGTCGATTCCACCTATGCCACGCAGAACGACGTCAAGTTCGGCGAGCACTTCGCCCTGCCCGTGCTGTACGGGACGGAGCTGGCCTGGACGCCGTACGGCCAGGTCTCCCGGTTCTCGCTCCCGTTCCACCGGACCGAGTACTACACGCCCGGCGACACCGGCTGGTATCCCTCCTTCATCCAGTACCGGACGCCGCCGGACGGTTGGAACGACACCGACCAGTTCTTCTTCGGGAAGACCACCGTCTACCGCGCCGGTAAGAAGACCGACGACCGGTGGAACACCGGTGTCTTCGCCGCCGCGCTCAACCCCGGCGGCGACTACACCTGGCGACAGGAGAACACACTGCAGTTCGCGGCGGGCCTGTTCGAGGACGGCACGGCCGATCGCATCTCCTACGGCGAGTACACCGCTCCGCAGGCCCGGCTCTACCGGGACGGCAAGGAGATCTACGCCGCCGACTACCTTCCCGGCACGGTCGACGCGCCCGCGGAGACGAAGGAGAGCGAGTACCGGCTGACCATGACGGCCGACCGCGTACCGGCCCAGACCCAGGTGTCCACGCAGGTCAGCGCCGAGTGGAAATTCAGGTCGAAGACCCCTCAGCCGGGCAAGCGGCAGGTGTTGCCGCTGCTGACCCTCAAGATCAATCCGGAGCTGGACGATCGCAACCGGGCCCCGGCCGGGCTCGCGCGCATCCCGCTGCGCGTCCAGCGTCAGAACGGCTCGCCCGATCTGAAGTTGCGTACGCTCACCGTGGAGATCTCCTACGACGACGGCCGCACCTGGCTGCCGACGCTGGTGCACCCGGCGGCCCAGGGTACCTGGGCCGCCGAGACCTGGCACCCGATCAGCGCGCGCGGCAAGTTCGCCTCGCTGCGGGTCAAGGCCGTCGACACCGGCGGCAACGGCTTCGCCGAGACCATCACCAGGGCCTACAAGATCAAGTAGCCCGCGCGGACGCCCCGCCCCGCCTGGACAGGCGCGGCGGGGCGTCTTCGTGTCCGTGCCTTGGTCATGCGGCCCGCAAGGTGGAACGTTCCCGTCACGCGGGCTCCAGGTCGAACTGGTCGGCCCGCTGCGGTACGACCATCGCGATCAGCGCGCCCAGCACCGTGGTGCCGATCAGCAGCCCGAACGCGGCGGTATAGGAGTAATGGTCGACCAGCCAGCCCATCAGCACCGGCGCCAGGACGCCCGCCACCTGCCCGCCGACGTTGACCACCCCCATTCCCGAGCCGATCACCGCGGGGGGCAGCGCGCGTACCGGCATACCGAGGATGCCCATCATCGACAGCCCGGCCACCGCCATGGCCAGCGTCTGGAACAGCGTGAACCCGGCCGCGGTCTGCGCGCGCAGCATCAGCGCCAGCAGCACGGCGGTGCAGAGCAGCAGGGGGATGACGAAGAGCCGGCCCCGGTCGTGGAAGTAGCGGTCGAACAGCCAGCCGCCGAGGATGATCGTCGCGGTCATCACCAGGCCGGGGATGGCCGCGTACAGGCCGGTGTTCAGCAGCGAGACCCCGCGCGCCTCCAGCAGGTAGCTGGGCACCCAGGTGATCATCCCGTACCCGAGCATGTTGGTCGCGCAGAACAGCGCCGCGAACTTCCACACCGCCGGTGCCCGCAGCACGGAGGCGGGCGGGGGAGCGGGGCGCGACAGGTCGCCGGAGCCGTTCAGTTCGGCGGGCAGGGGCGGGGGGAGCAGCGCCCACAGCAGCAGCCCGATCGCCACGCCCGCGGCCGCCGTCACCCAGAACGTGGGCCGCCAACCGAACGCCAGCAGCAGCGGCGCCACGACCAGCGGCGCCAGGCCCGCGCCCAGCTGGGTGGCGGCCAGCATCGTGCCCGCCGCCGTGGCCCGCCGGGCGGGCGTGGTCCGCTCGGACAGCGCCTTGAAGGACGCGCCGGGGAAGATCCCCTGCCCCACGCCGAACAGCGCCCGGATCACCAGCAACGCGCCCAGCCCCCACGCCAGACCGGTCAGCGCGGTGAACGCCGACCACAGCGCGAGCGAGACGACGAGCAGCCTGCGCGCCCCGACCCGGTCGGCCAGCAGCCCGCCGGGGATCTGGCACAGCAGGTAGACCAGGGCGAACACGGTGATCAGCGCGCCCTGCTCGGTCTTGGTGAGGGCGAACTCCGCCCCGATGAACGGCAGCGCGACCGCCATCATCACCCGGTCGATGTAGTCGACGACCCAGACTCCCATGAGCAGGCCGACGGTGAGGGTCGCGGTCTTCCTGACGTCGAGCGTGTACGTACTCCCCAAGGCGACCTCCGGTGATGCGGGCGTTCCGCATTCTTCATACAGACCAGCCGGTGGTGCTCGGGACTGTTCGATGATTCGTCCGGAGAGGCTATCTCAGGTGGCTTCGGTCAGGGATTGGGTCATTCGGCCGAGCGTACGCTGCAGGTCGGCCAGCTCGCTCATCCGCAGCCCGGTGGCGCCGAGCACGTGCTCGGGCACCCGCAGGGCCGACTGCCGTAGCTCCGCGCCCGCGCCGGTCAGCCGCACCATCACGGAACGCTCGTCGCCGGCATTGCGCTCCCGCTGGACGAGCCCGGCCGCCTCCATCCGCTTGAGCAGCGGTGACAGGGTGCCGGAGTCGAGCCGCAACGCCACTCCCAGCTCCTTGACCGTCACCGGCTCCCGCTCCCACAGCACCAGCATCACCAGATATTGCGGATAGGTCAGCCCCAGCTCCGCCAGCTCGCGCCGGTAGAAGCCGTCGAGCGCGCGGGACGCGGCGTGCACGGCGAAGCACACCTGGTTCTCCAGCAGCAACGCGTTCATGACCCCAGCATACCCGGGGTTGACGGCAGGCAATTAAATTGTGCACAATCAAGTTGCACGCAATCGATTAGGAGCGATCATGGGCACCCTTTACACCGCCATTGCCACCGCGACGGGCCGCGAGGGCCGCGCCGTCTCCTCGGACGGGCGCCTGGACGTCACGCTCTCCCCGCCGAAGGAGCTGGGCGGGGCCGGCGCCGGCACCAACCCCGAGCAGCTCTTCGCCGCCGGCTACGCCGCCTGCTTCGCCAGCGCCCTCGCCCTGGTGGCCAAGCGCATGAAGGTGGAGGCCGAGCAGGCGTCGGTCACCGCCGAAGTGGGCCTGGCCCCCAACGGCGACGGCGGCTTCACCCTGGAGGTCGCGCTCCGCGTCGAGCTCCCCGACCACCTGCAGGGTGAGACCGGCCGCGCCCTGGTGGAGGCCACGCATCAGGTGTGCCCGTACTCCAACGCCACCCGCGGCAACATCCCGGTGACCCTCGTCATCGAATAGGCCCTACCGGCGATTTCCGTCCTTGGCGGGCCCGAGCAGCACCGGCAGCACCACCGGTCCTTCGGTGATGAACGACGGGCTGTAGACGATCTGATCCTCCCCGACCGCCAGACGCAGCTCGGGGAACCTGCCGAACAGCGAGGACAGCGCGATGCGGGCCTCAAGCCTGGCCAGCGGCGCGCCCAGGCAGAAGTGCGGCCCGCGGCCGAACGCCAGATGCGTCTCCTGGCCGCGCGCGATGTCGAACCGCCCGGCGTCCCCGCCGAACCTGGCCGGATCCGTCCCCGTGCCGCCGATCCCGACCATGATCGGCTCCCCGGCCGGGATCGTCACCTCGCCGAGGCGCACGTCCTTCAGCGGGTAGCGGAACATCACGTTGATCACCGAGTTCCGGGTGCGTAACCCCTCCTCGACCACCTGCGCCCAGGCGTCCCGCGTGCCCGCCAGGGTGAGCTGGTCCCGGTCCGCGCACAAGGCGATGACCGTGTTGGCGAGCAGGTGCACGGTGGTCTCGTGGCCGGCGATCAGCACCAGCCACAGGATCCCCACCATCTCGTCGTCGGTCAGCCGGTCCCCGTCGTCCTCCTGCGCCCGGATGAGCCCGGAGGTGAGATCGTCCCCCATGTCGCCGCGCTTGCGGTCGATGAACTTGGCCAGGTAACCGAGCAGGCCGGCCCCGGCCGTGCCGGCTTCCTCCGGGGTGGCGGTGTGGGACAGGAGCACATTCGTCCACTCGCGGATCTGGTAGCGCTCCTCCTCGGGCACGCCGAACAGCTCGCAGATCACATTGACCGGCAACGGCTCGGTGAAATGGCGGACGAGATCCACCACCTCGCCGTCGTCGGGCAGCCGGTCGAGGAGTTCGTCCGTCATCTCCTGGACACGGGCGGCGAGACCCTGCACGCGTGCCGGGGTGAAGGCCCGGTTGATGAGGCCCCGCAGCCGCCGGTGGTCCGCTCCGTCCTTGGTCAGCAGGTGATCGCCCTCGATGACCTGCCGCAGCGGCCAGTCAGGAGGGATGGTGCCGTCGTGCAGCGCGGGGCAGTTGCGGGCGTTCTTGCTGAAGAGCGTGTCGTCGTTGGCGAGGACCTCGTTCACCATGTCGTACGAGGTCACGGCCCACGCTTTGACCTTGCCCGGGAGCTCGATGGGGATCACTGGCCCGTGCTCATCGCGAAAGCGGTGAATCGTGCTGGACGCTCGCTCGCCGGGAACCGGGATTCGTAGAGGAGAGGTAGTCATTGAGAGGCCTCCAAAATGTGAAATGTCCTCCCAACTGTCTGCGATGGGCAAGATCCGGAAAAGATGAGTTAGACGTCACCGCAGGACCCGCAACTCTTACCCGACCGCGTCAGAGGCGGGTGGTGAGGTGAGTCAGGGTCGCGCCGAGGGGTGCGTCCAGGGTGAGTACGGCTTGGGCGTCTCCGCCGGTCGGCCCCTGGTTCACGATGGCGATCGGGATGCCGAGCGCGGCGGCCTTGCTGACGAATCGCAGGCCGGACCGTACGGTCAGCGACGACCCGAGGACCAGGAGCGCCCGCGCCGCCGCGACGAGCGCGAAGCACTCATCCACCCGGGCTCTGGGTACGTTCTCGCCGAAGAACACCACGTCGGGCTTGAGCAGCCCGCCGCAGGCTGCGCAGTCCACCACCTGGAACCCTTCGACCTGATCGTCGGTGAGCGCGGTGTCACCGTCGGGGTTGATCTGCCCGCTGGCCGCCCAGCCGGGATTGGCCGATCGCAGGCGGGTCTCCAGTTCGGTGCGGCGGGTTCGCTCGCGGCAGGACAGGCACACGACCCGGTCGAGCCCGCCGTGCAGCTCGATCACCCGCCGCGCTCCGGCCGCCTGGTGCAGACCGTCGACGTTCTGCGTGACGATGGTCTCGATCAGCCCGCGCCGTTCCAGCTCGGCCACGGCGCGATGCCCGGTGTTGGGTGCGGCCAGGACGATCTGCCGCCAGCCGGCGTGGCTGCGCGCCCAGTATCGCTGCCGCGCCTCGGCGCTGCCGACGAAGCGCTGGTACGTCATGGGCTCGGCCTTCCGGGCGCGACCTGTGGGTCCCCGGTAGTCCGGGATTCCCGATTCGGTCGACAGTCCTGCCCCGCTGAGCACCACCATGCCGCCCCTGGCCACCAGCTCGATCAGGGAGTCGAGCGCGCTGCCGCGGGTTTCCACACTTTCGGTCACAGCACTATGGTGCCCGACTCGTCACGCCGTGCCGTATTCCGGTAACCGGAAAGGGTTCTCCGGTTGGGCTAAAGTGAGAGGCATGTCCACCGAGCCGTCTCAGATGCCGTACGCGCCCGCCGACGCACCCGGGCAGCCCGCCGAAACGCCGGGGCCGCGGGCCGGCGCGCCTGGGCCGCAGGCCGAAACGCCTGGGCCGCGCGCTGACGCACCTGGGTTGCGCGCCGATGCGCTGCACAACCGCAACCGCATCCTCGAGGCCGCCCGCGAAACCTTCGCCACGCTCGGACTGGACGTGCCGATGGTCGAGATCGCCCGGCGCTCCGGCGTCGGGATCGCGACCCTCTACCGCCGCTTTCCCACGAAGGAGTCGCTGGTCGTCGAGGTGTTCGCGGACGACCTCCACGCGTGCGCGAAGGTCGTCGACGACGCGCTCGCCGACCCCGACCCGTGGCGCGGCTTCCGCACCGTCATCGAGAAGGTGTGCGCCATGCAGGCCGTCGACCGTGGATTCACCGCGGCGTTCCTGTCGAAGTTCCCGGACGCGATCGCCTTCGAGCACGAACGCGAATGCGCCGAGCGGGGCTTCGCCGAGCTGGCGCGGCGGGCCAAGGAGGCCGGGCGGCTGCGGGCCGACTTCGTCCAGGACGACCTCACGCTCCTCCTCATGGCCAACAGCGGCATCGTGACCGACTCGCCCGAGGCGGCGCTGACCGCGTCCCGGCGGCTGGTGGCCTTCCTGCTCCAGGCGTTCCGCGCCGAAGGCGCCGACCCCCTGCCACCGGCCGCCCCGCTCGGCCTGGACCAGGTGCTCCGCCCGGCGACCTGAGGATGGGCAGCCCGTCGAGATGTGGGAGCGGCTGGGCCTGCCGTTGTTCCGGGCACGCACCTTTAGTGCGTTCTTGGAGAGGATTTGTAGCGCGGTCACCGAACATTCTCCTTGACCTGCCCCCTTCCCTAAGGAGAACGTCGTGCCGGACATCGTGCTCATGTCGGACTCGCGGGTCGCCGAGATCCGGGTGGAGGATCGGGGCGAGCCGCTGGTGGACCTGCGAACCGTACCGGGCCTGCTGGTGGACGAGCGCCAGGCCGACCCCGACGGCGCGTACGCCCACGTCCGCCGGGGGCATGTCGAACGCCTCCTGCGTGCTCAAGCGGGCCTTCCCGACGGTCTGCGGCTGCTCATTGTGGAGGCGTACCGGCCGCCCGCGCTGCAGGAGCGGTATTTCTCCTCATATGCGGCCAGGCTCGCCGAGGCCAACCCGGACTGGCCGGAGGAACACGTCTACGTGCAGGCCAGCCGTTCCCTGGCCCCGCCCCACATCGGCCCGCACGTCTGCGGCGCGGCCGTCGACCTCACCCTGTGCACCGAATCCGGCAAGGAGCTGGACATGGGTACAGAGGTGAACGCGAGCCCCGAGGAGAGCAATGACGGCTGCTATACGGCAGCGCACAATATTTCCGCTCGGGCTCGCTCGAACCGTGGCATCCTCGGTGGCGTCCTGAGCGAAGCCGGTTTCGTCAACTACCCGACGGAGTGGTGGCACTGGTCGTACGGCGATCGCTATTGGGCACTGTGCACCGGTGCCCCCGCGGCCCTGCACGCCCTGATCGACTGGCCACTCCCAGCCGGTTGATCGTGCAGGACCGCGGCGCCGTCATCGGACAGCCGCTAGAGGCGGGCGGCCTCTTCCAGGGCCTTGATGTCGATCTTCCGCATGCCCAGCATGGCCTTCATGACCTGCTGCGCCTTGGCCGGGTCGGGGTTGCCCAGCAGCTCGGGCAGTACCTTGGGGACGATCTGCCAGGACAGGCCCCACCTGTCCTTCAGCCAGCCGCACTGCGATTCCGAGCCACCCTCGGTGAGCTTGGCCCACAGCTCGTCGACCTCTTCCTGCGAGGCGCAGTCGACGTACAGCGAGATCGCCTCGGTGAAGGCGAACTCCGGGCCGCCGTTCAGCGCGACGAACCGCTGGCCCGCCAGCTCGAACGACACCGTCATGGCCGTCCCCGCCGGACCCGGCCCGGCGTCGCCGTAGCGCTGGACCTCCAGGATCCGCGAGTCCTCGAACAGCGAGGTGTAGAAAGCCGCCGCCTCTTCGGCCTGATTGTCGAACCACAGGAACGTGGTGATCTTCTGCATGATGCGCTCCTCCGAGTGCGGGAGTCCGGAACGGTGAGTCCCGGGCTGTCCTGTCACTAACGCGTCGAACACATCGACGGCGATTCGACACGGCGGCGCCAGATTTTTTCCCCGATGCCGAGCGATCGTGTCGTCGCAGCTCCAGGGGCAGGTCCAGAGCGGCTCCAGGGGCAGCTCAGGGCAGGGATGCCTTGGTTCCGGCGATGATCAGTTCGAGGCCGGCGCGGAAGGTGCGGTCGCGGAACTCTCTGGGCTGGGTGGCGATCGAGCGGGCCTGTTCCTCGGTCGTGTAGCCGTTGACGTAGGCCATGACGGTGTCCACGGCCGCGGCGGCCGTGTCCGCGGGGACGCCCGCGGCGGTCAGGGTGGCGATGAGATCGTGGTAGAAGGCGACGGCCTCGCTGCCCGGGTTCTGGAAGGTGGACATGAGGCGCGCCCCGTCGCGGTGGGCCAGCATGAGCTCCCGCGTGCCGATCGCGAGGAGGCGCAGCCGCTCGTCCCAGGGGCCGTCGAGCGGCGGCACGGCCTCGCCCGGCGGGACGGCCAGGTGCGCGACCATGGCGTCCAGCAGGGCCTGCTTGCTCGGGTAATGCCGGTACAGCGCGCCTGCCCGCACGCCGAGCCGGCTCGCCAGGAGCCGCATGGTGAGACCGTCCAGGCCGACCTCGTCGAGCAGCTCGATCGCCGCCTGAAGCACCTGGGCGCGTCGCTCACTCATCGAATCCTCCAAGACGTGGTTGACAATGCGGCTCTCTGTACGTGAACAATGTACACGTGAACGTCGTTCACGTCGGAACGGCGTCGGAGACGGAGGGTGTCATGACCGAGCAAGGCGTGGGACGGGTGCTGGTGATCGGGGCCGGGCTCGGCGGGCTGACGCTCGCCCACGCGCTCGTCCGAGCGGGCCTCGACGTGCGCGTGTACGAGGCGGACGACGGCAGCGGCGAGCGGTTCCAGGGATACCGGATCGGGCTGGCGGAGCCGGGGCTGACCGCGCTGCGGGCGAGCCTGCCGCAGCGGCTCTACGAGCTGGTCGAGGCCACCAGTGGGGACCTGACCGGGCCGGGGCTGCTGTTCGACGAGCAATTAACGCTCCTCAGCCGCGACCTGGAGGGGCCGGTGGAGGGAAGCAGGGCGGTGGACCGGCAGGTATTGCGGCGGATCCTGCTCGGCGACCTGGGCGACCGGGTCACGCACGGCAAGCGGCTGACGGGCGTCGTGGAGGGGGCGGCCGCGCGCTCCGCCCACGGTGCGGAAAGGGCGGGCGGGAGCGCGTCCGCGCGTTTCGCTGACGGGGCGGGCGGGACCGTGACCGCGCGCTTCGCCGACGGTACGGAGGCCACGGGAGCGGTGCTGGTCGGCGCCGACGGCGGCAACTCGGTGGTTCGGCGGTATCTGGCGCCCGAGGTCGGGCTGGTCGACGCGGACCTGTGCGGCGCGATGGGGCGCACCACGATCACCGACCGCTTCCTGCGGCTGGTGCCGGGGCGCGGCACCATGGTGAAGGGCCCCGGAATCACGCTGATGCTGGGCCGGATGCAGTTCGACAGGGAGCCGTCCGCGGCCGCCGCCGAGCTCGTCCCCGGGCTGGAGATGCCGTACCGGGACAGCTATGTACGGTGGGTGCTCCTTGTGCCGCCGGAGCACCCGGCGGCCACCAATCCGGGGTCCGCCGGGGAGGACGCGCGCGAGTTGGTGCTGGAGCTCCTCGAGGGCTGGCATCCCGACCTGCGGGATCTGGTGCGCTCCGCCGACATGAGCGCCGTCGGCCGGTCCAAGATCTATGACCGCCCGATGCCGCCCTGGCCGGTGGGCCGGGTCACGCTGCTCGGTGACTCCGCGCACCTGACACTGGCCAGCGGCGGGAACGGCGCGAACACCGCCATGCAGGACGCCGTACGGCTGAGCGCCCGGCTGGCCGAGGTCCACCGAGGCGAGCGGGACCTGATCTCGGCGCTGGGGGAGTACCAGGACGACCTGCTCGAACGCGGGAACGCGGCGGTGCGGGTCGGCAAGGAGGCGCTGAAGAGATTCGTCCCCTCAGGGCCGCAGGAGGCTGCCCGCTGATCCGTCCCCCAGGCCCCCAGGAGACGTGGGCTAGCGGTCTTGTTTACCTGCTTCTGGAGACTCTTGTCCGGGGTTCGATTGACCTGTCCGGATCACTCCTGGTCAGGTGGTGATTACGGAGCGGAGGGGGATGACATGGCCGACAATGTGATCGCGCGCAAGCCTG
The DNA here is from genome assembly GCF_044460705.1 of Nonomuraea sp. NPDC050022. Classification (NCBI taxonomy): domain Bacteria; kingdom Bacillati; phylum Actinomycetota; class Actinomycetes; order Streptosporangiales; family Streptosporangiaceae; genus Nonomuraea; species Nonomuraea sp. NPDC050022. Next base: position 413,186 of record NZ_JBITKE010000008.1, on the reverse strand, counting down.
GGGAAGGCGACGCGTTCTGGGTGCTCGGCGGTCTCTACGAGGTCAAGGCCGCGAGCGACGAGACGGGTGGCGGCGTGACGGTCATAGAGATGACCGTCCCGGCCGGAATGGGCCCCCCGCCGCACACGCATCCGGGAACGGAGATGCTCTACATCCTGGAGGGGACGGTCCGCGTCTACATCGACGACGAGGTGGTGGAGGGCGGCCCGGGTTCGTTCTTCTACATCCCCGACAGGACGTGGGAGCGCTTCGAGCCCCTCACGGACGCGCGCATTCTCGTGTTCTACGCGCCCGGCGGCATCGAAGGGTTCTTCACCGAGATCGGGGAGCTGGCGCCGACCCGGCAGGCTCCACCGGCGGACCATCCCTTGCCCAGTCTCAAGGCCGTGACGCAGGTCGGGCTGCGTTACGGACTGGAGATGAGACTGCCGGACTGACCCGAATGGGCGCAGGCGTCGGCCTCGCGCTCTCCCGAGGGCTGACCGAGGCCATGGGCGGCACCCTCGTACCGGAGGAGACGCCCGGGGGAGGGCTCACCATGACCCTCACCTCGCCCGTCTCGACATGAGCTATTTTTTGGGCTTGTCGTTGCCACGGCGGCCGGGCAGGCGCATGGTGAGCAGCCGCGCGCGGGGTGCGACCCGTTCGGCGAGGTTGAACATGGCCTCGGTCCGGGTGCGGTCGGCGTCGAGGTGGGTGAAGAGGTTGACGCCCAGGTAGAACGTGATCGCCGCGTACGCCAGATCGCGCGGCGGCAGCAGCCTGGCCAGGGGCGATCCGCCGATGACCCGCTCCAGGGCCTGCTCGATGAAGTCGATCCAGGGCTCGGAGCGCGCGGTGATCTCCGCGCGGAGTTCGGGCCGGGCGATGCTCGCGCCGACCATCTCGGAGAACAGCGTGATGTGGCCGCCTTCGAGGTCGGCCCGGTAGATGGCGCTCGCGGTCTCGACGAGTTCCTCGAGGTTCTTGGCCTTGTCCACGGCCTCCCGGTAGGTGGCCATGCGCTGCTCCGACGAGCGGTCCAGCGCGGCGAGCAGCAGCGCGTCGACGCCGCCGAAATGGTAGAAGACCAGCGCCGAGTTGACCTCCGCGGCCTTGGCGATGGCTCGCGCGCTGGTACCGGCGTAGCCCTGGCTCCGGATCGTCTCGGCCGCGGCGTCGATGAGCCGGTCTCGGGTCTCCGCGCCCTGCTGTTGCTTCTCGGCCACCCGCACCCCCATTGACAGAATCCCGCGTCCTCATCGTACAGTTTAATCGCCTGATTAAATCTACTGGTTAAGGGGGCGGATGGAGCCTGAACGCCAGCCGCAGGTGAGGGCGCGGTGGACGCTGGCCGGGGTGCTGGTCGCGCTGTTCGCGGCGATGTTGCTCGACAGGGTCCTGCACGAGGGGCATCTGGAGCAGACGGCGCTGTTCTACGTCGGCATCCCGGCGGTGATCGCCGTCACCGTCGCCCTCACCGCGCGGCCGCGCAGCACCATCGGCATGATCATGGCGTCCATCACCGTCGCCTTAGCCCTGGCCGGTCCGCTGCTCGGGGAGGGGATCGTCTGCCTGGTCATGGCCGCGCCGCTGTTCTACCTGGTCGGCCTGCTCGTCGGATTGCTCATCGACGAAGTCCGGCGCCACCGGGGCAAGGGCCGGATGAACCTCCTTCTCGCGCCGCTTCTCGTCGCCGCCACGCTGGAGGGCACGGCGGTCTCGCTGCCCCGTGACAACGAGGTGAGCGTCACCGGGGCGATGGCGGCGACGAACCTCGAACGGACGGCGGCGAATGCCGAACAGGCGGCGGCGAACGTCGAGCGGGCGCTGGCCGCCGAACCCCGGTTCGGGCCCGTGGAGTCGCGGTTCCTGTCGCTCGGCTTCCCCCGGCCGTTACGGGCCGAAGGCACCGGGCTGGCCGTCGGCGACACCCGGAAGATCATCTTCACGCCGCGCCGCTCGCTGGGCATCGGCGCGCCCTTGGAGCCCCGGTCCATGACCCTGCGGGTGAGCGAGCGCATGCCGGGGCGGGTGGTGTTCGCCGTGGTGGAGGACACCACGCTCGCGCGCTGGCTGGACCTGCGCCGGGCGACGTTCGACTGGCGAAGCGGCCGTCTGACGGTGACCTTGGCCTACCGCCGTACCTTCGATCCGGGCTGGTACTTCGGCCCGCTGCAGAGCTACGCGCTGTCCGAGGCGGCCGGCTACCTGGTCAAGACGTTCGCCGGATGAGTGATCCCACGCTCATCCGGGGTGTCGCGCTCTTCGTCCCGATGGCCGCCGTCTGGATCGCGGCGGCCGTACGGCGGCCGGGGGAGCGGGATCTCGCCGCGATGATCCTGGCCACGGCCTGGAACCTGGTCAGCCTCACGGTCGTGAACGTCGTCGCCGCGTACGCGGGCTGGTGGCGCTTCGCCGCCGAGGGCGCCGTGGTGGCGGGCGTCCCCGTCGATCTTCTGCTGGGCTGGGCGTTGCTGTGGGGCGCGCTGCCCGCGTGCGTGGCGCGGGCGTACCCGCTGCCGCTGGTCCTGGCGGGGTTCGCCTGGCTGGATCTGGGGGTGATGCCGCTGGCCGAGCCGGTCGTGGCGCTGGGTCAAGGGTGGCTGTACGGGGAGGCCGCCGCGATCGCGTTCTGCCTGCTGCCCGGCCTGCTGCTGGCCCGCTGGACCGCCGCGGACCGGCGGCTCACCTGGCGCGTGTCGTTCCAGGTGGGCCTCGTGGGCGGGCTCATGCTCGGCGTGCCCGTCGCGCTGACCGGCGTATGGCGGCAGCCCGAGTGGGTGATCGGGCTGCTGGGACAGGTCGTGGCGGTGCCGCTGCTGTTCGGGTTGGCCGCCGTCCGCGAGTTCGCCGTCGCCGGGGGAGGGACGCCGGTGCCGTACGATCCGCCCAAACGCCTGGTCACGAGCGGGCCGTACGCCTATCTGCGCAATCCCATGCAGTCCTCGATGGCGGGCGCCTACCTGCTGCTCGCGGTGCTCGACCTGCGCTTCGCCGCCGCCGCGGTGAGCTGCGTCGCCTACGGCGCGGGGCTGGCCGCCTGGCACGAGGGGACCCAGCTCGTGTCGCGGTACGGCCAGGACTGGACGGACTACCGTGACCAGGTACGCGCCTGGCTGCCCCGCAGCCGCCCCTACCCCGGTCTGCCGCCCGCAGACCTTCACGTGGCCGCGACCTGCGAGCGGTGCGACGCGGTCGGCCGGTGGTTCGTCCGCCGGCGGCCCGTCTCGCTGCGGATCCAGCCTGCGGAAAGGCATCCGGGGGGTTTGCGGCGGATGACCTACGAACGTGCCGACGGGCTGCGTGCCCAGGGAGTGGCGGCCTTCGCCCACGCGGCCCAGCACCTCCACCTGGGGTGGGCGCTGCTCGGCTGGGTGCTCCTGCTGCCGGGGGTGGGGTGGTTCGCCCAATTGTGCGCGGACGCCTTCGGCGCCGGCCCCGCCCGGCCCCGAGCCACCGGACCGGCGGAAACCTGACGCCCGCACGGCCGTGGGGGCCACCGGACCGGCAGTGACCTGACACCCGTTAGGCCCCGAGATGCCTACCCGACCACTGGCGTGCGACTGTGACCGGCATCACATTTTTCACCTGTCCCCAGAAGCGTGGCCTGTTCGTCCTATGCCCGACAAACCGGTTACGTGGAGGTTCAAGGTCATGAGTAAGGTGATCGTCATCCAGTTCGTCTCCCTCGACGGGGTCATGGAGGACCCGGACGGGTCGGCCGGCTCGGCGCAGGGAGGGTGGGCGTTCCGCCACGGGCCCGAAAGCGTGGCCGGCGACAAGTTCGAGCTGGGGGAGGTGCTGGACACCGGAGTCATGCTGCTGGGCCGGGTCACCTGGCAGCTGTTCTCGCGCATCTGGTCCCCCAGGCAGGACGAGTTCTCCCAGAAGATGAACGCCATCCCCAAGCTCGTCGCCTCACGCTCGCTGGACCACGTCGAGGGGTGGCACAACTCCACCCTGCTGCGGGGGGACCTGGCCGAGGAGGTGGCCAAGCGCCGGCAGAGCCAGGACGTTGTGATCGCGGGCAGCGCTAGCATCGTCGATGCGCTGCGGACCCACGACCTGATCGATCAATACCGGCTGCTGGTCTTCCCGACAGTGCTCGGCGCGGGTCGACACCTGTTCGACCAGCCCCTCGGTTTGGACCTCGTGTCCGCCGAAAAGGTCGGCCAGGCCGTCCGCCTCGTCTACGACCGTACTTCCGGGATTGGAGAGCACCGGTGAAATACGCCCTGCTGATCAATGAGCGCCCCGGGGCGTACGAGGGTCTCAGCGAGGACCAGCGCGCCGCCATCAGCGCCGAGTACATCGCGCTCATGAAGGACGAGCGCATGCTCGGGGGCGAGCGGCTGCAACCGGCCGACACCGCGACCACCGTCCGCGTCCAGAACGGCGAGCCGCTGCTGACCGACGGGCCGTTCGCCGACACCAAGGAGATCTTCGGCGGCTTCTACATCGTCGAGACGGACGATCTCGACTCCGCGCTGGAGCTCGCCGCCCGGATCCCGGCCGCCCGCCTCGGCGGCTCGGTCGAAGTACGGCCGCTGGTGGAGTGGTAGGCCGTGCTCGAGGAGGTCTTCCGCGACCAGTGGGCACGCGTGTTCGCGGCCCTGGTGAGCTTCCTCGGCGACGTCGACCTCGCCGAGGAGGCCGCGCAGGAGGCGTTCGTCATCGCCGCTGAGCGCTGGGCACGCGACGGGCTGCCGGACAATCCGGGGGCCTGGCTCGTGGTGACCGGCCGCAACCGGGCGATCGACCGCCTTCGCCGCGACCGTACTCGGGCGGAGAAGACCCGGCTGCTGGACCACCCCATGCCGGAGGAGGTCACGATGGACGAGACGACGATCCCCGACGAACGCCTCGAACTGTTCTTCATGTGCTGTCACCCCGCCCTGGCGACCGAAGCCCAGGTCGCGCTCACACTGCGCGCGCTGGGCGGTCTGTCGACTCCGGAGATCGCCCGTGCGTTCCTGGTGAACGACGAGACGATGAAGCGCCGCCTCTCCCGCGCGCGCAACAAGATCCGGGCGGCCGCGATCCCCTTCGCGATTCCGCACGAGCGCCTGCTGCCCTCCCGCCTGAGCGCGGTCCTCGCGGTGCTCTACCTGGTCTTCAACCAGGGGTACGGCGACGGCCGGGCCGACCTCGCGGCGGAGGCGATCCGGCTGGGCCGGACACTCCTCGACCTCATGCCCGACGAGCCCGAGGCGGCGGCGCTGCTGGCCCTGATGCTGCTGCACGACTCACGTCGCGCGGCCCGTGTTCGCGACGGCGAGATGATCCTGCTCCACGACCAGGATCGCCGCCTGTGGAACACCGCCCAGCTCGAGGAAGGGCGGGCGCTGCTCGACCGCGCCGTCAGGTCGGGTGCTTCCGGCGCCTATACGGTGCAGGCCGCCATCGCCGATCTGCAGACCGAGGAACGCATCGACTGGCCGGCCGTCGCCGCGCTCTATGACCGCTTGCGGCAACTGACGGGCTCGGCGGTCGTCGAGCTCAACCGGGCCGTGGCGATCGCCGAGGTCGAGGGGCCGCGGGCGGCTCTGACGATCCTCGACGCGCTCCACCTCGACGACTACCGCTACTTCCACTCCACCCGGGCCGAACTCCTGCGGCGTCTCGGCGACTCGGTGGCGGCGCGGGCGGCATACCTCAGAGCCCTCGACCTCGCCACCACCGAGGCCGAGCGTCGCTTCCTCAGCGGTCGTCTCGCCGAGCTGTGACTCGCCTCGCGACCTCGACGGCGGTGGTCGGCTGCTCGCGCGTCTATCGTGCGCGGAGCGAGGTCAGGGTCGATGGCGGAGGGCGGTGGCGAGGTCGTCGAGGTGCGTGGCGACCGGGCCCAGGGTGAGCAGCCCGCTGTCCGCCCCGGCCGGCTCCGCCGCCGCCGGAGTGAGCTCGGTGTGGGCGCGCTCCATCGTCTCCCGGTCACCGGCGGCGATAGCCGCCCGCGCGATCAGGCACCACAGGGCCTCGTACAGCAGGTCGCGGGGCGGGTCCGGAACCAGGCGCAGAGGTCGCCTCCGCCCCCGATGTTTGTCCGGTCGCGGCGAGCCGCAGCGCCCGGTACCACTGGACGAACACCCCCACCAGCGGCAATTCATGCCGCCGGGCCAGCAGTTCGGCGGCGGTCGCGTGCCCGTCGGCGCCGGGGAAGTCCGCTAGCGCGCTGCGGGCTTGGAGGCGGATGAGGTGCCCGAGCACCTCGAAGGTGACCAACCCATGCCGGGCGGACAGGGCGACCAGCTCGGCGCCGATCTCGTCGCGGCGCGGCGCGAGCCCCGCCCGGTGGAAGGTCTGCATGAACACCCCGTTGAGGGCGAACGCCAGCAGCCGGGATCGTCCAATTGGCGGGCGATCTCCTCGGCCTGCCGGGAGGCCTGGGGTCCGCGTGCCGCGCGGGTGCCGCGCGACTCCAGGGCGATCGTGGCCAGGAGCCGCGCCCGCGCCGCCTGGTGCGTGCCGGGTGGGAGAGCGGTCAGGGTGCGTTCGGCTGCCGCCACGATCTGTGCCGCCTGTGCCGGGTCGTCCGAGCGGGTCCAAATCGCCGGTACGTCGTACGCGCCGATCACGCGGGCGGTCAGCTCCGCGTCGCCCAACTCCTCCGCCGCCGCGACGGCCATCCCACGATAGCGTCGGGCCTCCTCCAGGCCGCCGCCCCCGGTCACCGCCAGATTGCGCAGCAGGCCCACCGTCGACTCCAGCCGCGCTCGCGAGCCGGACGCCACAGTGCGGTCATAGGCGGCGGCCGTCTCTGCCCGCACCCGGCCTGTGGCCTCGGTCGGGTCGAGGTGGCCGGCTTGGTGGAGGATGTCCGTCTCCAGGCGGCGCAGTCCCGGGCCTGGATCCACTCCCAGCTGCTCGACCAGGAGCGTACGCGCCCGGCGCAGGACCGCGAGCGCGTCGCCCTGGCGTCCACCGCGTCCGGCTCGGCGCGCAGCGCGTACCCCGGCCCCTCGGTGACCAGCAGCCGGGCCGCGGCGCGGGGCGGGCGTTCGGGCTCCAGCGCGCGGCGCAGGGCGGCCACGAAGGTGCGTACGGCGCCCACCGCGCCTGGAGGGGGATCGATCCACAGGTCCTCGACCAGGCGGGAGACCGGAACGACGCGGCGGCGGGCGACGATCAGCCGGGCCAGCACCGCGCGGTGCCGCGGCCCTTTCGGAGCGACCGCGCCCCCGGCTCGTCCCAGGCCACCACCGGCCCCAGAAGGGGGTGTCCGTCCCTGGGACTCCAGCCACGACGGACCGTCTTCCTCTTCTCCACCGAAGGAGGTATCCCTCTCAAAGACCCCAGCCACCACGGACCGTCACAAAGATCGAACCGGTCGTGTGACGAACCACCCGGGAGACCATTGCGGTCACCCCGCCACCGCCCTCCGCCCGTTTCCGGTCCGGTACGGCCTGGGCGCGTTCCGGTTGGCCTGTCGGCTTGAGCCGCGAGAGTCTTGGCGCCAGGAGTGGACCTTCCCCCTGGGTGAAGGGGCAGCATCGTGGTGCCGGTCGCTCTGGCCGGCGCGAGGAGGGCGGGTATGGGGCTGCTGACGATCGGGGCGTTCGCTCGGGCCGCGCGGTTGTCGCCGAAGGCATTACGGCTGTACGACGAGCTCGGGCTACTCCGCCCGGCCGCCGTGGACGGGGAGTCGGGTTATCGCTTCTATGATCCGGCGCAGCTGGAGCGGGCCCGGTTGATCGTCTGGTTGCGGCGGCTGGGGATGCCCTTGGCCGGCATCCGTCAGGTGTGCGATCTGGAACCGGAGGCGGCGGCCGAGCAGGTCGCCGGCTATTGGGCGCAGGTCATGGCCGCCACCGCCGTACGGGAGCAGCTGGCCACCTTCCTCGTCGATTACTTGTCGGGAAGGGGCAGCGCCGTGGAGGACGCGGAAGCAATGATCGGGATCCGTTATGCGGCCCGGTCGGAGTCGGGGCTGGTTCGTACGAGCAATGATGACTCCGTGTACGCCGGCACCCGGCTCCTGGCGGTGGCCGACGGAGCCGGGCCGGGCGGCAACCTGGCGAGCGCGGCGGCGATCGAGGCCCTCAAGCCGCTGGAGCTGGCGGCCGTACCCGCCGGGGATCTGCTCGGCGCGCTGGCTGATGCGGTGACCCATGCCGATCGGGCCCTTCAGGGCATCGCCGAGTCGACATTGTCCGGTGAGGCGATCACGACGCTGACCGCGATGCTGTGGTCGGGCTCCCAGCTGGCGCTGGTGCACATCGGTGACACGCGGGCGTATCTGCTGCGCGACGGTGAGATCTTCCAGATCACCCACGATCACACCTATGTGCAGGGGCTGGTCGACGAGGGTCGTCTCAGCCCGGAGGAGGCCGCCTCGCATCCGCAACGCTCGTTGCTGGCCCGTGCGCTCATGGGTAAGGGAGGGGCGCAACCGGACCTTTCGCTGCATACGGCTGTCGCCGGCGACCGTTATCTGTTGTGCTCCGATGGTCTGTCCACTGTCGTCTCGGCAGAGGCACTGCACGGTGTCCTGAGCAGTATGGAGGGGCCGGAGCAGGTTCTCGACGAGCTGGTCAGGCTGGTGTACGCCGCTGGGGCACCGGACAACGTCGCCTGCGTGGTGGCCGATGTGGTGATGCTGTGACCGGCCTGGCCCCTCGCTCCCATGGCGGCGCGTCGGTGGTCCGTTCCTTCGGCGCGTACACGATCGACCGGCGGCCCCTGGCGATCCCCGCCTTTCGGCGGCTGTGGGTCGCCTCGGCCGTTTGCGCGGTCGGCGGCTCGTTCAGCGTGGTCACGGTGCCGACGCAGTTGTTCACGATGACCGGCTCGTCCGCGGCCGTCGGCGGTGCGGCCGTGGTGTCGTTCGGTGCTCTGGTCGTCGCTTCGCTGGGGGCCGGAACTCTCGCCGACCTCATTGACCGGCGGTTGCTGCTGCTGGTGGCTCACTGCGGGCTCGCGCTGACCTACCTGGCCTTGTGGGCTCAGGCGGGCCTGGGAAATCGCTCCGTCGCCGTCCTGCTGGTGCTGGCGGGGTGCCAAGGGCTGGCCTTCGGGGCGATCATGGCGACGATGGGCGCCGCGGTGCCCCGCCTGGTGCCCGCCGAGCTGCTGACGGCGGCCAACAGTCTCAGTTCGCTGGCCCGGTACACCGGATCGGTCGTGGGGCCGCTCCTGGCCGGTGTGCTGATTCCGGTGGTGGGGCTCGGCACGCTGTACCTGTTCGACGCCGTCGCGTTGTCGGCCGTCATATACGCGGTGATCAAGTTGCCGCCGATCCTGCCCGACCCGGCCCGCCCGGTGTCGCGGGGCGGGCCGTACGGCGCCGCCAAGTCCTACGGCGGCTCAAAAGCTTCGACAGTGCGGCGGCCGTCGATTCTCGGGCAGACGTTCGCCGGGTTCCGCTACCTGCTCAGCAGCCGGGTGCTCGTGGCCGTGCTGGCGGTGGACCTCGCCGCGATGGTCTTCGGGATGCCGTCAGCGCTTCTTCCGGAACTGGCGCAGCGCACCTACGGCGGACCCGTGGGAGGAGGCGTGGAGCTGGGTCTGCTCTACGCCGCCTATCCGGCCGGCGTCTTCGTGGCGGGGCTGATGTCGGGGACGTTCACGCGCGCCCGCCGGCACGGTGCCCTGATGGCGTCGGCCGCCGCTGCCTGGGGAGGGACCGTCGTCTTCCTCGGGTTGGCGCCGCGGCTCTGGGTCGCGCTTACGGCCCTCCTGCTCGGCGGTGCGGTGAACTTCGTGCTCAGCACCTTCCGCAACGCCATCTCCCAGGCGTACACCGACGACGCCATGCGCGGCCGGATCCAGGGATCTCTCACCGTCGTCCTCATCGGTGGCCCCCAACTGGCCAATCTGCTGCACGGGACCGCGGCGGCGGCTTTCGGCCCGCGGGTGACGATCTGCGTCGGCGGGCTGCTCACCGTGACGACCGTCGCCCTGATCGTACGGGCGGTGCCTCGGCTGTGGCACTACGCCGCCCCAGGGACAGGTCACTGACAGTGGCACTACGCCGCCCCACGGACCGACCCAGGACAGAACAGCGTCTCGCCAGGCGGGTGACCGGGCGCCTATAGTTAGTTAGGTGACTGACTCGAAAGGCTCCCGGTTGAAGACGGCGACCGCCAAGCGGCAGCGGCTGATGATCGCCGCCGCCCGGGTCGTGCACCAGCAAGGCGCGGAACGTACCACCATCGCCGACATCGCCCGCGCCGCCGACGTGCCCGTGGGCAATGTGTACTACTACTTCAAGACCAAGGACGAGCTGGTCTCGGCCGCGCTCAGCGAGCACGTTCGGCAGCTGGGGATGCTCACCGAACACCTGGAGAGCCTCGGCGGCCCGCTGGAGCGGCTCAAGGGCCTGGTGGAGGCGTGGGTCAGCCAGCGCGAGCTCGCGGCCCGCTACGGCTGCCCCACCGGAACGCTGGCCGTCGAGCTGGACAAACGTGACGAGGGCGGCCTGGACGTGGAGGCGGGCAAGGCCATCCGGCTGCTGCTGGACTGGGTCGAACGGCAGTTCCGCGACCTGGGGCTGCCTGATCCTGACGGGCTCGCCCTGACCCTGGTGGGCGCCTATCAGGGCATGTCACTGCTGGCCAACGCCCTGCGCGAGCCCGACGTCATGACGCGGCAAGGTGCCCGCCTGGTCGCTTGGCTGGACTGCCTGCCGGGCGACGGCTGCCCAGAGCGGCCCGGCGACGGTTCTCAAGCGCGCTGATAAAAGGCATCCCGATAAAGGACATATCGCTAAAGAAATGCTGATAACGACATTTAGTGGGTGGAAAGTGGGGCCGTCAGGTTCTGTTTGTCGAGCGAGTAGAGCGTAGCCGCCAAGCGCCAATAGATCATGACAAAGGAGTCGCCAGTTGCTTGTAGGAGGCGTTTCCGGACGTCTCGTGCAGAGCAGGATTTGATCGACATGTTGGCGCCCTGGGGGCGGGGCGAATTCGATAGGGGGTCGGCCATGGGAATGAGCCGATTTAATGCTATACGGGCGGGCACAGCCGCCGCGATGGTCACCACGGCGCTGGCATGGGCGACCTCCGCCCAGGCGGACACGTGCGCGGAGTCGACCACCTGCTCCACGACGGTGACGTTCACCGTCAACGCGGGAGAGGGACTGGAGATCAGCGTGCCCGACGGGCCGGTCAGCCTCGGCAGCGGTCAGCCCGGCGACCAGGTCAGCGGGCAGCTCCAGGTCGTCACGGTCATGGACCAGCGGGCCGCGCTGAACGCCACCTGGACGGCGAGCGTGTACGGCACGCCGCTCACGACCGGCGGCGGTACGAGCGCCGAGACCGTGCCGCTGAGCGCGCTCGGCTACTGGTCGGGGCCCGCTACGGCCACCACCGGTGCGGGAACCTTCGTGCCCGGCCAGCCCACCGCCGCCGACGCGGAGGTGCTCGACGAGGTGTACACGGCCTTCAGCAAGATCAACGGCGCCGGCGACAACTCCGCCAGCTGGAACCCGACCATCGTGATCAACGTCCCCGCCCAGGCGGTGGCCGGTACCTACACCGGCACCATCAGCCACTCGGTCGCCTGAGCCGATGACCAGACGCCCCCGGCCGCACCGGAGCCGATCGCCGCTCAGCGGCTCGAATCGGCTCCGGCGGCGCTCTTCCGGCGGGCGCGCAGACGGCGGAAGGTGATGATCAGGACCGTCCCGGCGGCGAGGGCCGCGAGGCCGGGGAGGACGAGGATCAGCGCCAGCGGGGAGTCCGACGCGGCGGCCAGGCCCCACGACCCCGCCTTGCGCGGGAAGGTGAGCGTTCCGGTCTCCGTCCGGTCGATCCGGCCGCTCTTGAGCGTGAGGCTGAACTTCCACGGCCCGTCGGGAAGATCCTGTCCCAGATGTACGGAGACATTCCCCTGCTGGCCGGGGGCGAGGGTCGTGCCCCGCTCGATCGGGAAGGGCCCCGCGCTCAGAGAGCTCGGCCCATCCGTGAGCGACAGCCTCCCTTGGAGATCGATGGCGCGTTCGCCGGTGTTGGCGATGGTGGCCACGATCTTCGGCTGCCCGTCCTCGGCCCGCTGGGGCAGAATCTCGCCGATCTTGAAGTCCGAGGGTGGCTCACCGCCCGGACCGACGTCGAGGTAGGCGCGCAGTCCTACGCGGTTGACGAGGGTGATGCCCTCCTGCTGCCCCGCCCCGGGCGAGGAGATCTGTGCCCAGATGACGGCGTACCGCTCGCCTTTGGGAGCCCACGCGGGAATGCCGACGGTGGCCTTCACCGACGTCCTGCCCTGTGGCGGCAGGTCGGTGGCGGCCTGGTTGAGCTTGATCCAGGAGCTCAGTTCGTTCGGCGTGCGTTCGGGCTCGAAGGTGAAGCGGCCGTGGCTGATGCCGGCACCGGCGGTGTACAGCTGCACGTGCTGGGTTTTGTCCGAGATGTTGTACACCTCGAAGCGCCGGGTGAACGTGGTGCCGGGATTGACGTGGTCGACGATGAAGGCGTGCGCGCGCGGGTCGTCCATCCGGTTGGCGGGGATCTCCAGCAACCTGATGCCGATGCTGTCCTTGCCGGAGGGGCGCGCCGCGCCCCGGCTCGAGTCCGCGATCGCCGGCGCGCTGAGCATCGCGTACGCGAGCAGCGTCACGGGGACGAGCCGGGGCAACAATGAAGTGGGCATCTGGGCTAGGCGACGGAGTGGTTCACCGTGCCGGTGTAGACGCCCGCCACCACTTGGTCGGGGACGTTGATCACGATGGTCGGGTTCCAGGTGGCGGAGTTGTCGCCGGAGCCGGTCGTCTTGCTGAAGGCGGTGCGGGAGGCGTCCAGCGACTGCGCGGCTGCCGCGTTCACCTGACCGGGAACGAAAGTCCCGGTCCCTGTGGTGGCGGTCGCCCCGCCGGACCAGTACAGGACAGCCGTGTTGGGAACGGTCTCGGCGGCGGTGCCGCCGCCCGTGGTGAAGCCTCCCGACGCGGCGATCACGGACGACACCCAGGTGGCGCTGAGCGCGGCGCGCTGGTCGGCCACCGTGACCGAGCCGAGCTGCGTGCTGATCTGGCCACCCGAGCTGCCACTACCGAGGTTGGCCGTGTCGGGTACGGTGATCTCCAGCCCGCCCTCGGCGGCCACGGTGAAGGTCACCGTGGTGGAGCAGGTGGTGGACGCGGCACAGGTGTCGGCCTGTGCGGGCGGCGCCACCGCCACGGTCGCCATCATGCCGGCGATGCCTATCAGGGAAAGGCCCAGACGGCTTTTGAACACTGCTGTCTCCTTCATTGCATTTCCCGCCCTCTCTGGGCCGTTCTCAGCACATTCTCCTCAGTGATCAGATTTCGGAAACCGTTCCCGAGGGCACCTGGAACACTTTTGGCGATCAAATGACGACAATCGGAAATTAGCAATTCACCGTGTGGAGCCATGTGTGAGGAATAACGGTGGTTATGCCGATTTGTCCCTGCACTCTGGTTCACAACGGCATCGGCGTCCCCGGATCCGAGAGCTCTTGTCGTTGTCTTTACGTGGGAACCGCCGCCCACGGATCTGGCGGGGGAACGAAGACAGCGGCAAGTGATCTATGATGCCGGTCCACCAGCACTCTCACGCCCCGCCACCAGCACCTTCACGCCGGGGCCTCCGCCCGTACGGACGTCGGCGGCAGTGAGACGGTGACCCGCAGGCCGCCGTCGGGCCGGGCTCGCAGCTCCAGGCGGCCGCCGTGCGCGGTGGCGATGGCCGCGACGATCGACAGTCCGAGCCCGGAGCCGTCGCCCGAGCCGGTCCGGTCGGTGCCGAGCCGCTCGAACGGCTGGGCCAGCCGCGCCACCTGCTCCTGGTCGAGGACCGGCCCGCCCGTCTCCACGACGAGCAGCGCGGTCGCGCCGTCGGACGTGGCGGCCAGGCGGATCCAGCCGCCGTCGTGGTTGTGGGTGATCGCGTTGTCGATCAGGTTCTCGGCCAGGCGGGACAGGAGCGTCCGGCTGCCCGACGTCCACGCGCTGTCGTGGACGTCGCCGTCATCGACGGTGAGGTTCTTGGCGGTGATGTCGGCGGTTCGGGCGGCCAGGGCCGTGGACACCGTACGGCCGAGCGAGACTTCCGCCCGGTCGGCCAGGGCACCGTGCTGGGTGCGGGCGAGCACCAGGAAGCCTTCCAGAAGCCGGTCGACCCGGTCGAGTTCGGTGCGGAGCCGCTCGGACAACACGACCGTCTGCGCGGGTACGGGTTCCGGCTTGGCCAGGGCCACATCCAGCGACGCCCGCATGGTCGCCAGCGGGGTACGCAGCTCGTGAGAGGCGTTGGCGACGAACCGGCGCTGCGCGTCGAAGGAGCCCTCCAAGCGTTCCAGCAGGTCGTCGATGGTATCGGCGAGGTCCTTCACCTCGTCGGCCGGGCCCGGCACGGCCAGCCGCTCGTGCAGGTTGTCGGCGGAGATCCGCCGGGTGGCCGCGGTGATCGTCCGCAACGGGCGCAGCACCCGGCCCGCCACCATCCGGCCCAGCACGATCGACACCACGGCCATGACGGCCAGCGCGACCGCCGAGCCGATGAGGAGCCGGCGTGACTGGAGCGCCTGGACCTCTGACAGCTGACTCTGGAGGCGGGCGATGAGCTCCTGGGCGGCGCCGGGCGTGAGCCGCTCGACCGGCGCTGTCCCCACAGGGGAGGTGACCCGCGTCCCCAGGCTCACCAGGTTGGTGATGGCCAGCAGCCCGATGCCGGACAGGAGGAACAGGGCGCCGTACAGGGCGGTGAAGCGCAGCCGTACGGTCCCGTCCCGCAGTTTCCTCATGACTCCAGCATGCTGTTTCGCACCTAACAACGACATGACGGCCTCGGTTCGGCCCACGTTATGGCGTCTTGCGTACAACCGAACCCATGCGAGCAACCATCGAGGTCGCCGGGCTGCGTAAGCGGTTCGGCCAGACCATGGCGTTGGACGGGATGTCCTTCACCGTGGAGCCGGGGCAGGTCACGGGCTTCGTCGGCCCCAACGGAGCGGGTAAGTCCACCACGATGCGGGTGATCCTCGGCCTGGACGCGGCCGACGAGGGCACCGCACTGGTGGGCGGGCGGCCGTACACGGGCCTGCGCGACCCGCTGCGTCACGTCGGTGCGCTGCTGGACGCCGCCGCGTTGCAACCCAGCCGCACCGGCCGCAACCACCTGCTGTGGCTGGCCCACTCCCAGGGGTTGGGCGCCCGGCGGGTCGATGAGGTGATCGAGCGGGTGGGGCTCGGGTCGGCGGCCGGGCGCCGGGCGGGCGGCTTCTCCCTGGGCATGCGCCAGCGGCTCGGCATCGCCGCCGCGCTGCTCGGCGACCCGCCCGTGCTCATGCTCGACGAGCCGTCCAACGGCCTCGACCCCGAGGGCATCGTGTGGATGCGCGGCTTCCTGCGGGCGCTGGCCGCCCAGGGCCGGGCCGTGCTCGTCTCCAGCCATCTGATGAGCGAGCTCGAGGACACCGCCGACCATCTCGTGGTGGTGGGTCGCGGCCGGGTCGTCGCCGACACCAGCGTGGCCGGCCTGATCGCCGCCGCCTCCACCGGCCGGATCGCGCTGCGCACCACCGCGCCGTCGGAGGCGATGGCGGCGCTGGCACACGCCGGCGCCGCCGTGGCCGCCACCGGCCGCGACACCCTCACGGTGGCCGGGCTGGCGGGCGAGCACGTCGTGGCGGTACTCAACCGGGCCGCGGTGCCGTTCTCGGAGGTGTCGGCGCATCGCGCGACGCTGGAGGAGGCGTACATGGAGCTGACCCGCGACGCCGTCGAGTTCCGCGCCGCAGGGCAGGAGGCGGCACGATGAGCGCCGCCACCTACCGCTCCGGCTTCGCGCGGCTGCTGCGCGCCGAATGGACCAAGTTCCGGACGGTCCGCGGCTGGGTGCTCGCCATGGCGGGCGCGGCGCTGGTCACCGTGCTGCTGGGGCTGCTGTCCGCCTCGGGCAGCCACACCTCGTGCGGCGGCGCATGTCCCGCCGTACCGGTGGGGCCGGGCGGCGAGGCGGTGGAGGACAAGTTCTACTTCGTCCACCGGACGCTGGACGGAGACGGCAGCATCACCGTCCGCGTGACCTCGATGACCGGTCAGAAGCGCCTGCCCGACCTCACCCCGGGGGGCCGGAACGTCGTCTCCGGCCTCGTGCCGTGGGCGAAGGCCGGAGTCATGATCAAGGAGAGCATGAAGCAGGGCTCCGCCTACGCGGCGGTGATGGTCACCGGTGCGCACGGGGTGCGGATGCAGCACGACTTCACCCAGGACGTGGCCGGCCGGCCCGGCGGCGTCTCCCAGCAGTCCCCGCGCTGGCTGCGGCTGACCCGTTCCGGCGAGGATCTCACCGGCTACGAGTCCACCGACGGCAGGCAGTGGACCCGCGTCGGCACCGCGCGCCTGGCCGGGTTGCCGGACACGGTGCAGGTCGGGCTCTTCGCCGCCTCCCCAGGCGACCTGACAGTGACGCCGGGCGATTTCGGCGGGTCCAGCGCGGCCTCCCGCTTCGCCGAGGCCACCGCCGTCTTCGACCAGGTCAGTCTCCAAGGCTCGGCCGCCAGTGGGGCGTGGCACCCCGACGACGTGGGCGTCACCCTGAACCCCGACGGGTCGGCCCACCATCCGGGCGGCTTCAAGGAGTCCGGCGACACGTACACCGTGACCGGCGTCGGCGACATCGCGCCGCTCTCGGACGGTCAGCAGATCGAGAACACTCTCACCGGCGTACTGACCGGGCTGATCGTGGTGATCGTGGTGGCGGTCATGTTCATCACCACCGAATACCGGCGCGGCCTGATCCGCACCACCCTGCTCGCCGGCCCGCGGCGCGGCCGGACGCTCGTGGCCAAGGCCCTGGCCATCGGCGCGGTCACCTTCGTCGCCGGACTGGCCGCGGCCACGGCGGCGGTCACGCTCGGCGAGGGGATCCTGGTCGCCAACGGCAACTACGTCCTGCCGGTGGCGCCGTTCACCGAACTGCGCGTCATCGTCGGCACGGCGGTGCTGCTCGCCGCCGCCGCGATCCTCGCCCTGGCCGTGGGCACGTTGTTCCGGCGCAGCGTCGCGGCGTTCATCACCGCCATCGTGCTGATCGTCGTCCCGTACATCCTCGCGACCGCCTCGGTCCTGCCCGCGGGCGCGGCGCAGTGGCTGATGCGGCTCACCCCGGCCGCCGGCTTCGCGATCCAGCAGAGCATTCCGGCGTACGCGCACGTGCTCGGCAACTACACCCCATCGGGCGGCTACTACCCGCTGGCGCCCTGGGCCGGGCTCGCCGTGCTCTGCGGATACGCCGTGCTCGCGCTCGGCCTGGCCGTCTTCCAGCTACGTCGGAGGGACGCATGAGACGACATCTGCAGGCGGAGTGGACGAAACTCCGAACCGTGGCCGGCACCGGCTGGCTGCTGCTCGGGCTGGTCGCGCTGACCGTCGCCGTGAGCGTCGTGGCGGCCGCCGCCGTGTCCTGCACGTCGGCGGGCTGCGCCTACGACCCGGCCAAGATCAGCCTGTTCGGGGTCCAGGTGGGCCAGGCGATGGTCGCCATCCTGGCCGTGCTGGCGATCAGCGGCGAGTACAGCACCGGCATGATCCGCACCACTCTGGCGGCGATGCCGCGCCGGGCCACCGTGCTGGCCGCCAAGGCGGCCGTCGTCACCGGGCTGACGCTGGCCGCGGGGACCGTCGCGGTGCTCGCGTCCCTGCTGGTCGGGCGGCGTGTCCTGCTTGAGAACGGCTTCACCCGCGGGCCGGGCACCCCGATGCTGTCCCTGCTGGAGGGGCCGATGCTGCGCGCGGCGTTCGGCTCGGTCCTGTATCTCGCGCTGATCGCCCTGCTCAGCCTCGGCATCGCCGCCGCCGTACGGGACTCGGCCACGGCCATCGGGGTCGTGCTCGGCCTGCTCTACATCCTCTCGATCCTGCCCTTCATGATCGCCGACCCGGACTGGCAGAAACTCCTCTGGCAGCTGTCCCCGATGAACGCCGGGCTCGCCATCCAGGCGACCACCCATCTGTCCACCCTGCCCCTGAGCCCATGGGCGGGACTCGGCGTCCTGGCCCTCTGGGCCGCCGCGGCGCTCCTGGGCGGCGGGCTGTCGCTACGGCTGCGCGACGCCTGAGCCACACCCGCCCGCACACCGGCTGGAACGTGGTGGAACGCCCCAAAGAGCACAGAGAGGTGCCGCAAGGAGGCGGCGCGGCGCAGGACGGGGCGGAGGAAAAACCCCATGGAGAATCTCTTTCGATTGATGCTCACACGGCCGGCCGTGGCGCAGGGTCCGGATAATCCCAGCATCCCGCTGAGCCAGGACACGCCGTTTCAGCAGTCACTGCGGGAGGCCGTCGAGGCACCCCAGCGGCGTACTGCCATAGAGGAGGCCGCCACGGCGTTCGTGGCGGGACCGGAGTTCATCGGCGACCGGCGGACACCCCGCTGGGCGCCGAGCTCGACGAGCTGGCCGACCGGCTGGACGAGATGGAGACCGTCGACCGGAGCGCCTCACCGCTGGGTTGCGACGGATGGTAATTGTGAGGTGGTTTTCTGTCACAGCCGGGTGCCTGACTGGCGCTCGCTCCCCGCCCCTGTTGGTGTCCGCATCAACGGGACAGCGTCCGGCGGGGCGGTGGCCCAAGAGACGCACTTCCTCCAGAGGTGCGCAGTCAGGCCCTGACAACGCGGTTCTCAACCACGGTCCGCCCGGCTTGCCGGACGGACGCGGCTTCGGCTTCCACCGGATCACTGCCCGGCCTCCGCCGGGTGCGACGAGACTACGCCGACGTCCGTTTTACTGAGGTAACACAGGGAACCGAAGACGCTGTCGACCCGCGAGGCGGAACAGGCGCGGCGGCAGCAGCACGAGGCGGCGGTGGCCGCGCGCCAGGAGGAGATCGACGGACTGCTGGCCCAGCACACGAGCGACCACCTCCCCGGCCGCCGAGACCACCGAGGAGATCAACGCGCCGGTGGCCCAGGCGTTGCTGCAGACGGCCGCCCCGGTGCTGCGCGGCCGTACGGACTTCCAGCCGACGCCGCTGACCGAGGTCGGCTTCGTCCTGCTGCCGACGGCCAACGAGCAACTGTCCGCGGCCACCCGCACGCTGCTCACCGACCGCGGCCTCGACCTGACCGCGGTGCCGCTCGACCGGCTCACCCACCGGCTGGAGGCCGACCTGGCGGCGACGGCGGCTCGGCTGGAGGCGGTGGCGGGACACCGGGTGCGCCAGTCGCTCCTGCGGGTCGGCGACGCCCTCGTCACGGTCCAGACGCCCGTGACGACCGGCTGGGGAACGCTCGGCACGGGTGGCTCCCTACCCCTGCCGACGCTCCCGCTGGACGGGCGCGTCCCGCACACCAAGGGCGAGGTGGCCCCGGCCGGCATCGCCGACCTGCTGGTGGTCAAACAGCAGCTGACCGGATACGAGTCGGCCGACGTCGCGCACATCGAGAGCGTGCTGCGCGGCGAGCGCAAGCTACGCGACCACAGTCGCCGCGACACCACCGAGCTGATCACGATCAACGAGCAGGAGACCAACACCAGCGAGGACCGCGACCTGCAGACCACCGACCGCTTCGAGATGACCCGGGAGACCGAGCAGACGGTCAAGGAGGACGTCGCGCTGAAGGCCGGGCTGAACATCTCGGGCAGGTACGGCCCGGTCGTGGAGTTCGCCGCCGGCGCCGAGGGCTCCATCGCGCGCGGCAAACAGGAGGCCACCAAGTCGGCCGCCAGGTTCTCGCAGGACGTCACCGAGCGGACTTCGCGCAAGATCGCCGAACGGGTGCCTGATCAAGCCCCCGGACTTCCCCCTCAACCCGGCGCAGATCGACGAGATCAAACAACCGCGGGCGCGGCGATCTGTACGAGGTCGACCACATTCTCGAGCAGCGTTTCTGGCGCAACGATCCGCGGGTGAGCACAGCGTTCGACGAGAAGGGCGAGGGCATGGCCATGGTGATTCCCAAGAATCCGGCGGTGGTGGCGAAGATGCCGGGAAGAGCCATCGCTTATGTGCACACCCTCAAGACCCGCCCGCTCACCGAGCTGATGCCGAACGGGCGGGAGGCGGAGTTCACCGTCCAGCAGATCTTCGACGCCCACATGTGGGTGCTGGAGTCGTTGCGGGTCGACCGCTCGGTGACGTCGGGGGATCGCCTCCTGGGCGACTTCCGGCTGCTGGCCAGGGCGCGCCGCGAGCGGCTCGAACTGCGCATGCCGTCCGCCGCCACCTTCACACCGCAGGGCGGCTGGCCGGTGCTCGTGGGGGTCCAGTGAGACAAGCGACAGGGCGGGGGAGTAGCGCTCTAAGGCGTCTGCCTTCCCGCCCGCCACTCCGGCGCGAGCACCGACCAGACCTCCATGTCGAGCCGCTTGCCCCGATACGCGTAGCTCTCGCGCAGCACGCCGTCCTTGGTCATCCCGAGGCGCTGGGCCACCGCGACGCTCGCCGCGTTCTCCGCCGAGACGATCCACTCCACGCGGTGGATGCCCCGCTCCTCGACGGCCCAATCGATGATCACGCGCGCGGCCCTGGTGACCAGACCCTTGCCCGCCGCGGACGGCTCCAGCCAGCAGCCCACCTCGGCCGTACCGTGCTCGATGTTCATCGTCCGGAAGAGGACTCCGCCGACCAGCTTGCCGTCCGTCCAGATGCCATAGATGCGGCCCACGTCGGCCGCGGCCTTCTCGGCGTACGCCCGCAGGTACGAGCGGCTCGACTCCAGGTCCGTGACGACGTCCGGCAGCGCGATGTGCTGGCCGATGAACTCCCGCCCCCGGTCCATGTGGGCCAGGAACTCCGCCGCCCGCCACGGCTCCAGCGGGCGTAGCTCCGCGCCGTCGTCACCCAGGGATATTGCGTACATAGCTCACCTCAACGGTCGAAACCATCCCAAACGGTGAACGGATCTTCTCACAGGCGGCGCGACGTCATCTCCCGGCACCGTCAGGCGGCGTCGCGCTCGCGACGGCGTGAGCCGCGCCGCGTCCGCGGGCTCGGGCGACGATCTCGCCCGCCTGAACGCGTACCGCGGCCTCAGTGGCGTCGCCGATGTCCGGGAGGCCGACGGCCGAGGCGATGGTGGCGTGGTCGTCGAGGACGAGCCGGAAGCCCGGCCGGGCCTCCGGCTCGAACACCCGCCGCAGGCACCCGGTGAGGTCGCCGACCCTGAGCCGTACGAGACGTCCGATCTCGGCGGGATCGTCCGTCACCACCGCCACGGTGATCTGGTCGCCCGGCCGGGCGGCGCGGACGGCTTCCTCCGCCGCCTCCAATCGTCCGGCCCCGAGGACCACGAGCACGCCGTCGGCGTCGAACCCGACCCGGCGGCCGGTGATCTGATCCGGCAATTCGGCGGGCGGCTCCCAGCGGTCCTGGACAGACTGCGCGGGCGCGACGAAGGGCAGGTGCGGCGGATCCCACGTGTCGGCGAGGTCGAGGCCGGTCAGGTGCTCGCAGGCCCGCGCCACGTCGAAGGGGTCGGCGAATCCGGGTGCCGTGTCGGCCAGGTGACCGGCCCCGTTCAGCAGTGTGAGGACCAGTTCGGCCAGTCGTACGCACCGCGGGTGGTGCGGCGGGCGTGACTCCAGCGCGAGAGCGAGCAGCAGCGCCTCCAGCCTGGTGACCTGCGCCAGCGCGGTACGGCCCGGCTCGTCGTCGAAGACCCCGGCCAGCGAGCGCAGCCGCAGGCTTCCGTCGGCGGGCGTGTCGCCGGCCAGCGGCAGGCGTTCGAGCCAGCTACGGGCGAACGCGCCCATCGCCTCGGCCAGACCGGGTGGCGACGGCGCCTCAGGGGCGTCCGCGTGCCCGATCGAGCCGACAGGGGCGTCGGCGTGCTCGATCGAGCCGACCAGGACCGCCAGGTAGAGCGCGCGCTTGCTCGGGAAGTTCGAGTAGACCGCGCCACGGGTCAGCTCCGCCCGCTCCGCGATCCGGTCGACCTTGGCGTCGGCGTATCCACGCTCGCCGAACTCCGCCCGCGCGGCCACCAGGACGGCCGCCCTGGTGCGCTCCTGCTGCTGCGCCCGGGTCAGCCTGACCATCGCGACCTCTTCGTCCCCGTCATGGTCACAGGATACTAAGGGCATTCGGATGCATATATCATCTGAGCCTGGCGCGGATGAGCTGCACGGTTGTGACCGGTATCCATCTTGTCCGGGTATTCCGGACTGATCGGCATCACGGGTTGAGGTCTTGAACAGGATTTGCTCACCCGCGAACCTGATGCGTTGACCGGAGCCGATCTCCTCCACGAAGTAGTCCCAGCCGAAGTTCGGCCCTGAAGTGTCGATCCGGATGTCGATCGCGGCGCTCAGCGAGCGGTAGAACTCGGCCACTCATCCAGCGGAGTGCTCGCTGACCTTATGCCTCAGTGCTTCCCGGGAGGTGGAGGGCCTCCATCATCATGGAAACCACCAGAACTCGGCTTGACGTCCACCGGCGTAGCGTCGGTGTCATGAGAGGGATGGCGGTCGGTCTGGCTGGACGACCTGAGCCGGGAACCGCTGGTTTCAGGCAGTTTGGCGGATCTGGTCGCGCGGGACCACGTGGCGGAGGTCACCACCAATCCCACCATCTTCGCGAACGCCATATCGCGCGGTGATACGTACAACGCACAGATGAGCGTTCGAGGCGAGATGGGACCGGCCGCGCGAGCAACCGGCCACCACCCTACGAGCAGCCGACAGAAGTGCTGGACATGGCCGTTGACATGACGTATTTGATCGCCGGAGCAGGTCTGGCGGGGGCGAACCGAGCGGGAGGAGATCTACGTCCACCCGCAGCCGTGGTACGGCGAGCACGACGTCGATCTGCTCCTCGGTACGGCGATCACCGGCATCGACCTCGCCAGACGCGAGATGAGGCTGTCCGACGGCACCCGGATCGGCTGCGCCAAACTGCTGCCGGCCACCGGCTCCTCCCCACGGCAGCTACCGATTCCGGGCGCCGACCTGGATGGTGTGCTCTACCTGCGCCGGGTCGAAGACAGCAACCGGCTCAAGGCGGTCTTCCCAACCGCGTCCCGGGTCGCGATCATCGGCGCCGGCTGGATCGGGCTGGAGACCGCGGCCGCCGCCCGCGCCGCCGGAGCCGAGGTGACCGGCCTGGAGAGCAGGGAGTTGCCGCTGCCGCTGCCGCGGGTGCTCGGCCGCGAGATCGCCGAGGTCTCGGCGGGCTGCACCGCGAGCACGGGGTCGACCCGCGCTGCGGCGTGCGGGTCGCCGAGATCGTCGGCCGTACCGTACTTCTTCGCCGTCAGTACGACCCCGGGATGGAGTATTCCGGCTACGTCGAACCTGACGGATATGAGGAGGTGATCTTCCGCGGTGACGTCCAGACGCACCACTTCGCCGCGTTCTGGCTGCGCGGCGGGCGAGCGCTGGCCGGTACGAACGTCAACATCTGGGACGTCAACGACGCCATCCAAGATCCCGTACGCGCGGACACCAGCGCGCTGGGCGACGCCGAGACACCACTGGGCTCTCTGGTCGGCGCTTCGCCCAAAGCAGGAGACGGATGAAGGTGCCCGCCATACAGGGACGCGCACGACCGTGAGGAGGCAACCATGGCTGGCAAGGGCAGGGGCAAGGTTCAGGTGCGCCGGGTCTATGAGGAGCCGGCTGGAGACGACGGCACCAGGGTGCTGGTGGACCGGATCTGGCCGCGAGGGCTGACCAAAATCAAGGCAGGCCTCGACGAATGGTGCAAACAGGTCGCTCCATCGACAGAGCTGCGTACCTGGTATCACCACGATCCCGAGCTCTTCGCGGAGTTCGGCCGCCGCTACCGCGGCGAACTGGCAGATCCCGAACGGGCAGCCGCGGTAACGCACCTGCGCGAGCTCGCGAACAGCGGAGTGCTGACCCTGCTCACCGCGACCAAACAGCCGGAGATCAGCGAGGCCGCCGTGCTCGCCGAACTGCTCCAGCAATGACCACGGCCGCCGGCAGGACGGCCGTGCTCGCAGGGCCGCTGGCAGGATGGCCGTGCTCGTAGGGCCGATACGCACAGGCATCAACCGACAGCACCCACCACCAAGCCGGGAAGCGGTGTTTCCCACCCGACCACATGCAGCGCATCCCATGCCAGCCGTTCGGCTCGTGCGCAGTCGGGTCATCGACGACATCTACCGCAAGGCAGGACTCCCACTGCGCGGCACCGTCCAGTTGGCCGCCCCAGGCGGCGGGTGGTCGCGGACTAGGTAAAGCGGGTTCGACGTCGCCGGGAAAGGCACAGGGCGAGGACCAGAGAGGCCACGACCGTCGTGGCGAGGCCGATGATGAGGATCCACGGCCAAGACGAGTCGATCAATGCCGGGATGCCCCAGCTGGCGGGTTTGCCGGGGAACAGGAGCGTCGCGGTGACGGTGCGGTGGACACGGCCGCTTTCCAGCAGGAGTTCGACCTTCCACGGGCCGTCGGGCAGCCGTTCGTCGAGCACGACGGCGACCGGCGCACTCGCGTTGAGCGCCAGCGTGGTGCCCAGCTGGGCTGGGAACGGTCCGGCGCCAAGTCCGCCGGGCCCCTCGCTCAGCCGCATTTGCCCGCTGATGTCCAGGGCGCGCTGGCCGGTGTTGTGCACCGTGGCCTGGACCACGGGCATGCCGTCGGCCGTGCGGCCAGGGGTCAGCCGGTCGATGTGGAAGTCCGATGGCGGGTCACCACCGGGGCCGACGTCGAGATAGATCCTGATACCGACCCGGTTGACCATTTGGACGTTGCGAGCGGCGCCGGGTGCGGCTGGGGCGGTCGCCTCGGCGAAGATGGCGCCGTACCGTTCTCCCTTGGTGGCGGTCTGGGGAATGGTGATCGTCGCCTTGAGCGGGATGTGGCTGTGCGGCGGCGCGACCAGCTCGGTGCGGTTGATGGACACCCACGAACTCAGCTCGTTGGCGTCGCGCTCCGGCGACGGCACGAACTTGCCGTCGCGGATCTCCGCCGCACCGGGATAGACCGCGATGCGCTGGGGACTGTTGGAGGTGTTCTCGATTTCGAAGCGTCGGGAGATCTTGGAGCCGGGGTTGATGTGGTCGACGATGTACAGGTAGGCGCGGGGATCGTCGCGACGGTTGGCGGAGGCCTCCAGCAGCTTGATGCCGATGACGCCGCGTGGGGCGCGGTCGGACGGGTCCGAGCCGCCCGATCCGCCTTGTGCGAGGGCGGGGGCGCTGATCGAGCTGAGCAGCAGCGTCAGCGCCCCGAACGAGGAGAGTAGCAGCGAGGAGAGTAGCAGCGAGGAGAGCGGCGGCGAGGAGAGCGGCGGCGAGGAGAGCGGCGGCGAGGAGAGCGGCATGGTGCGCAGGCCCACGTGGTCAGGTCACCGTGTGCGTGATCGTGCCGGTGTACTGGCCTGCCACGTTGCTCAGGGCGGTTGCGATGGTGATCAGCGGGTTCCACGTGGCCGAGTTGCTGCCGGTGCCGCCCGAATGGCTGTAGGCGGTGCGCGAGGCGCTCAAGGCCTGTCCCGTCGCGGGAGGTGGTGCGGCACAGCCGGTCTGGCCGGCGGTGAAGGTTCCGTTGCCGTTTGTGGCGGAGGCGGTTCCCGAGCAGTAGGACACGCTGGCGTTGGAGATGGTCTCCCCGGGGTCGTCGCCGCCGCCGGTGGTGAAGGCCGTCGAGGTCACGGACGCCGTCCAGGTGGGGGTGGCCGAGCCGCGCGCGTCGTTCACGGTGACCGCCCCCAGCTGGCCGGAGGAGTAGCCGCCCGGTGCCGCGTCATTGGTCAGGTCGACCGTGCTGTTGGGCACGGTGATCTCCAGCGCACCCACGGTCACATCGAAGGTGACCGTGGTGTTGCACGCCGTGTTGTTGGCACAGGTGGCGGCTTCGGCCGGCATTCCGGTCAGCGTTCCCACCGTCATCACCCCCGCCAATCCCACCAGGCCGGTCCGCAAAAGCGCTTTCATGCTGGTGAATTCTCCTTGAACTCGCAGACATCGAAAACCCCCGGCCCGCTCCGGGTGCAGGATGTGGGAACATTAACACGGAGCGAAAGCGACTCCTTTGCCGATACAGTCAATCGCCCCACCAAAAAACGCCAAGCCTTCGAATGCCGTGATTGACCTGGCCGCAGCCCCCGTTCTATGAGGTGCCCGCCCAAATACTGCATAATGTTTGGCGATGAATTTACCGGACGCGGGGATTGCCCTACGAACGCGGCCCGCCATTCGCCACTTAGACTGCCGACGGCATTCGCTCGTCGCCTGAACGGTCGGCGGACCGGCTCATGCAGATTCATCGGAATCGAGGGAGATACGTGGGGACATTCGCCTCGCTGATGGCGTCGATCGTCGTGAGCCTCGGGCTCGGTGCTCCCGCGGCCCCCGTGGCCGCCGCCGGTGCCATCGGTGCCGCGACGAACTCCACGTTCGCCTTGCACGTCAACACCCTCACGATCACCGTGCCTGCCTCGGCCGGCCTGGGAAACGGCAGTCAGGGCAACTCGCTCAGCGCCAGCATGGGCACGATCACCGTGGAGGATACCCGTAACGGGTCCATGACCTGGACGGCGACCGTGACGTCCACCAACTTCACCACCGGCGGCGGGAGCGCAGGCGAGACGATCGCCAAAGGCGACGTCGCGTACTGGTCCGGCCCGACCACCAGCCAATCGGGCGGTGGCACCCGCGTCCCGGGGCAGCTCACCGCGGCGGACAAGGTTCCGCTGTCTTCGCCGGTGATCGCGTTCAAGGGGACCAAGGCGCCGCTCAGCACCACCACCAGTTGGCAGCCGAAGCTCGTGATCAGTGTCCCGATCGCGGCCATCATTGGCCACTACACCGGCGTCATCACCCATACGGTTACGTGATCACTCGCTTCCCGCCATCGCGCGGGCCCCGGTTCGACATCTTCATAGGGGCTCGTTGCGGCGAAGCCGACATTTCCCACTAACCGCCCGCCCGCTGCTTTGGCAACGCGCCGGTGAATTGGCGGACTCATGACCGGCCACAAACGAAGACGGCCGAGGTGGAACGGTGGCGCCGGGAGATATTGGGACGGCTGAGCCGGGCGGAGGTGAGGAATGTCCGATGTATCGATATTCGGCGGTGTTCGCGGCGGATATTCGAGCATTCCAGACATTGCTTGTGGCGGTAAAAGCGCTCATCCAGCCGATATATTTCCATTCTTCCTGAAAGGGGATGTCATGCGTCGACGCTCCAGAATCCTCGGATATCCACTCGCCGTCATGGCCCTGCTCCTGGCGGCCCACATACCAGCCGCCGCATCCGACGCCAAGCCACCCCACCTCCCCTCGCCCCTACGCCCCTGGGTCAAGCTCTGCCTCACGCTCAAGCAGCGGCCGCACCATAGGCACATCCGGTGCATCTTCCCGCCCGCCGACCGGCACGCGAACGTCCCGATGCGCATAGCCGACTCCCTGCGCACACCGACGATCAACGAGAGCTCCGTACCGACTTACCAAGCGAGCCCTGTCGGAATCACCTCCGGTCCGGACGGCAACATCTGGTTCACCGAGAACAACGGCAACAAGATCGGGAAAGTCACCCCGGGCGGCGTGTACACCGAATACAGCCTGCCCAACGCGGACTCACAGCCCGGCCACATCACCACCGGACCTGACGGCGCCGTGTGGTTCACCGAAGCGAACGCCAACAAGATCGGGCGCATCACCACGTCCGGGACGATCACCGAATACAGTCTGCCCACTTCCGGCGCCTACCCATGGGGCATCACTTCCGGTCCGGACGGCAACCTGTGGTTCACCGAGACCAACGTCGACCAGGTCGGAAAGATCACCACGTCCGGGACGATCACCGAATACAGTCTGCCCACTTCCGGCGCCTACCCCATGTTCATCACCACTGGCCCCGACAGCAACCTGTGGTTCACCGAGCCCCTTCTGGGCAGTCTCGCGAAGGTCACCACCAGCGGAACCGTCACCGAGTACGCCGGTCCCTCTGGCGCGTTGCCCATAGGGATCGTCACTGGATCCGACAGCAACCTGTGGTACACCGACGCCCAAGGAAGGATCGGCAAGGCCACCACCGCCGGGAGTTTCACCGACTACTCCCTCAGTGATCCCAACAGCTTCCCCTGGGGAATGACCCTCGGCCTGGACGACAACGTGTGGTTCGTCGAACAGAGCGCCAACAACGTCGCCAACATCACCACAACCGGCACCATCAGCGAATACGCTCTCCCGACCAGCTACGCCGGCCCCATGCAGATCGCCGTCGGATCAGACGACAACCTCTGGGCCACCGAGAACCCCGTCGACCAGCTCGCCATCGTCACCCCCTGACCAGACCGGCCGGCAGCCGCATCGCCTGCGTGCCGCGGCTGCCGGCCGACCTCCCGTCCGAAGATTTCGCATCCGGTGGGCATATCCCGGACAGGAACTGCTCGCAGCGCCGCAGTGGCGCTGCGGACCGGGATCTCCATCCCCAGGAGCTCACGGTAGAAATCCACGCTGACGTCCAGATCGCGGACGAACATCACCACCGACGCCAACTGCACTCGGGGGGCCCTTGGAAGGGAGGCGATGGAACGTCATCGGGCCGGGAAGTAGGCGTAGGCGTCCACGGAGACGGTCACCTGTGAGGTGCCCTCGTTCCTCAGCACGACCGTCCCGTCCTGCCGCAGTGCGGCCGTTGTGAAGCCGCTGGTGTCCTTGTTCGCCGGGTACGCCACCACCCGGGCGGTGTTCGGGTTGCTCTGGGGCACCACCGAGACGATCCCGGCCGCGCTCGCCTTCGCGGCGACGGACAAGCCGACGGCGGCGACGCCGGACGAGGGGATGTCCGGCACTCCGGTGAACCTCAGCACGCGGGTGCCGCCCGCGGTGATGGTGACGGCTTTGGCCACCGACGCCGGCCGGATCGCCTTGGTGGTCGATCCTCGCTGGGCCGAGGTGTAGTAGCCGCTCACGTCGACGGAGATCTCCACCGTGCCGGCGCCGAGATTGTGCAGGTTGATCTTCCCGTCGGGGCCGGGCTTGACGATGGTGAAGAACTGCGCCGCGGTGTTGGCCGGGTAGTCGATGTTGGCGTCGATGGGATAGATGTCCCCGGCGGCGTAGACCCGTATCGTCCCGGTGGCGGCGCTCTTGACCATCACCGTGAGCGCGACCATGTCCACCCCGGAGGCGGGGACGCCGGACATGCTGGAGGTGGCCAGCTGGACGTTGCCCCAGGCCGGGATGACGGTCCGCTCCGCCGGCCGTACCGGGGAGATCGGCATGTAGGTGCCGCCCACGGCGGCGTCGGCCGCCGCGCGGGTGTGGCCGTGGACGTCGAGCGTCACGCGCACCGGCGCGCCGCTCCTGTTCACCACCTTGACCTTCCCGTCCGCGCCGACCTTCGCGATGACCATGGTGGAGGTGTAGCGGCTGCTGTCGTAGAAGAGCACGTTGCTCTCCGGCTCCGCTTCGTCGGAGGGGTACACCGCCAGGGAGCCCGAGTTGAACCAGTCGCCCTTGGCGGCGATGTTGAGCGCGACCGCGCGGATCCCCGTCGCGGGCAGGCCGGCCACGCCGGCGACCTGCACCGACATGCTGGAGTTGGCGCTGAGCTGGACGCTGTCCAGAATCCGGCCGCGCGTGTTGAAGTACTGGTCGGGCCCCGGCCTCGGGGTCGCTCCCAGGGCGGCGTCGTCGAGCTGGATTCGTGGAGTGGTGGCGCCGGGATAGCTGATGCTCCTGCCGTTCTCCTTGAGCATCGACTCCAGCTCGGTCACGCTCGCGGTGGGGAAGGCCTGGCGCAGCACCGCCAGGGAGCCGGCGACGTGAGGGGCGGCCATGGACGTCCCGCTCATGGAGCGCCACGCGTCACCGGGCACCGAGGAGATGATGTCGGTTCCCGGAGCGAAGAGGTCCAGGAGCGGGCCGCGGTTGCTGAAGGAGGAGACCGCGTCGTCGTTGGTGGTGCTGCCCACGGCGATGGCCGAGGAGACGCAGGCCGGAGCGCTGATCGCGTCCGTGTAGCCGTCGTTGCCCGCGGCGACCACCGTGGCCACCCCGGCGGCCAGGAGGTTGTCGATGGCCAGCTTGCGGGGGTCGCCGTCGCAGGGCGCGGTGTTCCGGCCGCCGCCCAGACTCAGGTTGGCCGCCACGATGGGCAGCTCGCCGTTCAGCTCCCGTACCTTCTCCAGCCCGGCCAGCTGGGCGCTGGTGAAGCTGAGCACGCACGGCGTCCCGCCCAGCCCGCAGAAGTCCTCGCTGTCGAACTTGCTGAAGACCTGGATG
This sequence comes from Nonomuraea sp. NPDC050022, assembly GCF_044460705.1. Classification (NCBI taxonomy): domain Bacteria; kingdom Bacillati; phylum Actinomycetota; class Actinomycetes; order Streptosporangiales; family Streptosporangiaceae; genus Nonomuraea; species Nonomuraea sp. NPDC050022. The sequence continues at coordinate 383,101 of NZ_JBITKE010000008.1, read as the reverse complement.
GCCACGATGTCGGCGGTCGGCGCGACGCCGCTGCCGTCGTCGCCGTCCAGGCCCTCGCCCGCGACGATGCCGGCCACGTGCGTTCCGTGGTCGCAGTCCAGCGCGGCGTCCGCGCACGGGCCGCTCTCGGAGTCCGCCGAGCCCGGCCCGTCCTGCTGGTCCGCGCCGTTCGGGCACAGGCTGGTGGCCGAGTAGTCGGGGTCGATGGGGGAGAAGCACGCCTCGGCCACGACCCGGCCGCCCAGGAAGGGATGGTTGACCGCCACACCGGTGTCCAGCACCGCCACCGCGCTTCCCTCGCCCGTCAGACCGGCCGCGCGCGTGCGGTCGGCGCCGATGAGCGGGATGCTCTGGCCGAGTGTCGGCGGCACCGGCCGGTCCTCCGACACGCTGACCACGCCGGGCTGCGCGGCCAGCCGATCCAGTGCCGCCTGGTCCGCGCGCAGCGTGACCACGGGTAAGACGGACAACGTCTGGAGCACCTGCCCGGCACTCGCGGCGGCCGGCAGGTCCGCGCGGGCCTTCGTCACCACGTTCACCCTGACGTGGGCGCCACCCGCGAGTTTCTGCGCCAGGCCGGGCTCCACCCGCGGGCCCGCCGCCTCCTGCGGGCTCAGCGCCGACGCGGAGACGCCGGGGGAGAGCGCCATCGAGGAGAGCAGGATCGCCGCCAAGGCGATGATGCGGCGAATCGGACGTCGGTTCATTTACGGTCTCCGCTTGAAGGAGTTGCGGAAAGAACATGGTGGTAGGCCGCGGACGCCACCACGGGGCGCTTTCTGCGGTGGTGGCGTCCGCTGACCCGTTAGTCCCTGGTCGCGTTCGCGCCGTTCCTGGGGTTGCCCCTGCGCACGCCTTGCCGGTACGTCCACGCGATGTTCCTGCAGAGCGGTCGCACGAACCGGTTGTAAGCGGAGCACGTCCAGTCACGCAGGGTCGTGTAGAAGAGGACGTCTACATCGGTCTTACGGCTCCAGTCGAGGTAGTACGGGTAGTACCACCTCTTCAGGTTGTTGCCGATCAGTCCATAGCCGTAGTCGTGCATGTCGCAGGCCGAGCGGAAGTTGAATCCCGACGGGGCGTCCGGCGAGTTGGTGCAGTGGTCGTAGGCGATGCCGACGACCCAGCGCTTGGTGGGCAATTGCCTCCAGAGCGGCTTGTGCCAGCCGTAGTGCGCTGCCCAGGCCGCGCACGCGCGGCTGTAGTACAGCCAGTGCACGGCTGCCCAGCAGGAGGCCGGGTAGGACATCGGGCCCGCGACATCGCCGCTAGGGGTCCCGCCCGGAGCGGTGGGGTCGAGGGCCGGCGGCGGGCTGTCGGAGGCGTCCGGCCACCTGGTGGTGGAGGTGGCGGTAGCGGCGGGCAGCGCGGACTCGCCGGTGTAGACCAGCGACCAGGCGCCCGACTGGCGCGAGTCGATGGTGCTCAGCCGCCCGGTCGTGTCGTAGACGTACGTCGCCGGCGGGATGCCGCTCTCGCGCGGATCGGCCATGCTGCGCAGCAGGCCGGAGGCGTCGTACGTGTAGCCGGCCACGGTCTCCGGTGCCGCCGAGCCGGACGTCTGGGTGATCTGCTTGAGGCGGCCCGCGTAGTCGCCGAAGGCCGTGCCGGTGGCCGTGGTGGACGTCGCGTAGGTGAAGGCCAGGACGCTCTGAGGCTCCTCGCCGGCGGCGGGCTCGGTGACGGTGGCGACCCGGCCCTGTGCGTCGTACTTCACGGTCGAGGTCCCGAAGGCCTTCGTGCCGACGTCCGTCACCCGCCAGGTGTCGCCCTGGGAGACGCCTGTCTGCTGCCAGGTGTAGACCTGGTCGAGGTCCGCCGAGCTGATCGGGTTGCCGATGTCGTCGGTGAATCTGTCGTCGCCCGCCTCCGTCGTGCCGAGGCCGGTGGCGATGGTCTCGCTGATGGCGCTGCGCATCGCGCCGGCCGTCGCGTCCCACCGGGTGGTCTCGGTGAGTTTGGCGCCGCCTTCGGCCTCGTAGCGCCGTACCCCGCCGCCGTCGGGGAAGGAGACGCTGCTCTTGAGCGCGTATCGGGCCTTCTCCCCCGAGTCGAGCTCGGTGACCTGGACGGCGTCGCTGAGGACTTCGAGTTTCCTGCCGGTCATGCCGCCGAGGAACTCGGCCTGCCAGCCCGGCCCGAACACCGACAGGTCGGCGCGGGAGGCCGGCACCGCCTTCGGCTGGGCCAGGCTGCCGTCGATGGCGGCCACGCCGTGCTTGCGGCCGATCGCCCCCACCGAGGCGTCGATCTCGTTGAGCTCGAAGGTCTTGATGTCGCCGAAGTACTGGCCGGGGCCGACGGGCTGGTCGCTGTCCGACGCCGTGGCGGCGACGGCCGCCTGCCCGGGAAGGACGGTCAGCAGGGGCAGGATCACCACGGTGACCGCCGTGACGATGGCTAATCGCCTCATGAAGCTCTCCTTACGTCGTTGGGTAAAGACGCTCGCGGTCCCGCTGGACGAGTGCCGGGGGTCGACGATCACTCTTCGTGGAGCGCGGGGCTCCCCTGCGAGGAGGGGACTTCGAGGAAAGGAATGGTGCTCGAAATCTATGGAGAGATCGGCGGCCCGTCTTCAATCCCTGGTTTGAACCAGCGGTCCACCATCCGCGGTAGCCGCTTCTACTCCGTTCGCTGACACCGGGGGTGTGGCCTACCACGGAAGTCGCAGACGCGCCTCTTTGCCATACCGGCAACAGAATTTGCGGCTGCGGTCCATGGGGTCGCATAGTTCGTCGCGGAGGTGGTCAAGGTGACCGATGAGCTGAAGGACGGCTATGACGTGGTGGTGGTCGGCGGTGGCGCCGCGGGGTTGAGCGGGGCGCTGATGCTGGCTCGGGCGCGGCGGTCGGTGGCGGTGATCGACGCGGGAGCCCCGCGCAACGCACCGGCGCAGGGCGTACACGGGCTGCTGGCCCGGGAGGGGATCCGGCCGGCCGAGTTGCTGGAGCGCGGCCGGGCCGAGGTTCGCGGCTACGGCGGTCACGTGGTGGCCGGGGAGGTCGCCACGGCGGTGCGGGACGCCAAGGGGTTCACGGTGACGCTGGCCGACGGCAGGTCCGTCCGGGCGCGTCGGCTCCTGGTGGCCGCCGGGCTGGTCGACGAACTGCCGGACGTGCCGGGGCTGCGGGCTCGGTGGGGCCGGGATGTGATTCATTGCCCGTACTGCCACGGCTGGGAGGTTCGTGACCGGGCCATCGGCGTACTGGCCAGTGGGCCGATGGCGGTGCACCAGGCGCTGCTGCTGCGTCAGTGGAGCGCCGATGTCACGCTCTTCTCCCACACCATGCCGCCGCCGGACGAGGAGGAGGCGGAGCGGCTGGCCGCTCGCGGCATCACCGTGGTGCCCGGCGAGGTGGCGTCCCTGGAGATCGTCGAGGACCGCATCGTGGGCGTACGGCTGGGCGACGGCACGCTGGTCCGCCGCGAGGTGATGGCGGTCGCCACACGGATGGTGGCGCGCGCGGGGTTCCTGGCGGCGCTCGGGCTGCGGCCGGTCGAGCATCCCACGGGAGCCGGCGAGTACATCCCCGCTGACGCGACCGGCCGTACAGACGTGCCCAGGATCTGGGTCGCGGGCAATGTCAGCGATCTGGTCGCGCAGGTGGGCACCGCCGCGGCGGCGGGCGCCACCGCGGCGGCCCAGATCAACGCCGACCTGATCGACGAGGAGACCCGAGAGGCGGTGGCCGCCTACCGGGACCCGTTCTCGGCCGAGGCCGAAGCGCGTCTGTGCGAACTGGCGATGGGCGAAAGCCGCCACGGCCTGTGAACTATCGTGGCTGGCCGCCGTCCTCGTGGGACATATCATGACATTTCGTGATCCGTACCTGGCGTGGCCGAGTCGCGCGTACGTTGCGCGGTGAGCTCGCGTACATTCGCGGCAGCTGGCGCGGGCTGGCCACCAAGGGCTCCCACCAACGGCTGCAGGCCCGCCAGATCGGCAAAGCCACCCTGGCCGCCGTGCTGGCCTGGTTTCTGGCCAGCCGGCTGCTGCCGCACGAGAGCATCTGGATCGCCCCCGCCACGGCCGTGATCATGGTGCACGCCACGGTGTACCAGACCCTGACCAACGGGTTACGCCGGGTCGCCGCCGTGGCCGCCGGGGTCATCCTGGCCGGCAGCATCGGCTCCCTGATCGGTCTGACCGCGCTCAGCCTCGTCCTGGTCATCCCACCCGCGCTGCTGGCCGCGCGCTGGCGCCGGATGGGCAGGTACGGCTCCGACGTGGCCGCCACCGCCGTCCTCATGCTCTCCTTCGGAGCCGCCTCTCAGGAGCGCTACCTGCTGGCCTACATCATCGCCACCGCCATGGGCGCGGTGAGCGGGGCCGCCATCAACACCTTGCTGTGGCCGCCGCTGTATCACCGCCGCCCCGACGCGGCCTTCCGGCGCCTGGCCGAACAGGGTGCCGCGCTGCTCGGCGACGTGGCCGACGGGCTGCGCCAAGGCTGGGACCTGTCCGGCCTGGCCGAGTGGCAGGCCCAGGCCACGCGGTTGACGGAGCGCCTGGACGCCGCCGAGGCCGCCGTGGCGGCCGGCGCCGAGAGCCGTCGCTACAACCTGCGCCGCCTCACCGCGCCACCCGGCCGCGACCACACACCGCAGGGCTGGGCCGTGAGCGGCAGCCTGCTCACCGACGCCCACCGCATCATGATCCTCTTGACCGACGGACACGGCCCGACCATGGTCGCGCCTGCCCAGGGCCCTCACTGAGAACCGCGACCGCGAGGTCAGTGGCGTTCCTGACGCGGCAGCACCACCTCGGCCGTGATCAGCTGGAGGGCGGCGGCCGCCGGGATGGCCAGCAGCGCGCCCACCACGCCGAGCAGCGCACCGCCGATCAGCGCGGCGACGATGGTGGTCGCGGGGGGCACGTCGACGGAGGACTTCATCACTCTCGGCGCGATGAGGTAGTTCTCGATCTGCTGGTAGACGATGAAGAACACCAGGGTGGCGATGGCCACCGGAAACGACACGAACAGTGACACCAAGATGGCGATGGTCGCCCCGATCCCGGCGCCGATCAGCGGTATCAGGTCGGTGATCGCCACGATGATGGCCAACGGCAGCGCGTAGGGCACGCCGGCGATCGACAGGAACATGAACGTGGTCACCCCGGCGATCAGGGAGATGAGCAGGTTCCCGGCCACGTACCCGCCGACGCTTTTGAAGATCTGATCGCCCAGCATCTGTACGCGCGGCCGCCGGCTCTTGGGGACCAGCCGGTAGCCGACCCGGGTGATGGAGGGCAGTGCGGCCAGGAAGTACAGCGTCAAGATCAGTCCCGTGATGGCGGAGAAGACCGCGCTGACCACGACGCTGGCCGCGCCGAGCAGCCCGCCGAACAACTGCTGTCCGACCTGCCCGCCGGTGAGGTAGGCCTGTGCCTGTTCCAGCAGGCCGAAGCGCTGATCGAGCTCGCGCACCTGCGCGTTGTTCTGCAACTGGCTGATGTAGGTGGGTAACTGCTCGACGAACTGGCCGCTCTGCTGGGACACGGCGGGCACGACCGCGATGACGAAGACCGCGAAGAACGCGATCACCGCGACGAACACCAGGGTGATCGCCAGCCAGCGCGGCAGGTGCCGCTCTTCCAGCCATTCCACCATGGGGTTGAGCCCCACCGCGAGGAACAGCGACATCACGATCAAGATCAGTATCGAGACGGCGGCGGTCAACGCCTGGACCAGCAGCCAGGCGGCCAGTACGCCGAGCGCGGCGGTGAAGCCGAAGAGGAAGGGGTTGCTGCCGAAGGGACGGCCGGGGCGGCCGAACGGTAACGGCGAGGGTTCCTCTCGAACGGCCCTGGCATCGCCCGGGGCCTGCGCGGTGGGGTGATCAGAGGGTTCCGGCACGGGTGCTCCTCTGCCCGGAGGTATCGCTTCATACCGTGCCGGGGGTCACAGCTTGCCGACGCGCGGCCATGCATCGGACAATGCCGATCACCAGCGCCGATCACCAGCGCCGATCAGCGGGACCGATCAGCGGGGGCTCAGGGAGGCGGTTCGTGGATTTTCGCCCCGGTCCATCCCCTCGAACAGCGCCGCGGCCCGCCCGGCCGTCTCCGAAGCCCAGCGCCCGGTGCTGAGCAGCCCCAGGGCCAGGACGCCGACGCCGAGCCCGAGCACCAGCCACCACACGCCGTGCTCCGCGCCGGTGAACGCCGTGCCGCCATGAGCCACGGATGAGCCGATGATCGTGCCGGAGATCGCGACGCCCAGGCTGGTGCCGGTCTGCCGGCCGGTGGAGGCCAACGAGGCGGCCACCCCGGTCATCGAGCGGGGCATGCCGGACACCGCCGTGTTGGTGATCGGCGGGTTGACGGTGCCCAGGAACACGCCGAACAGCAGATAGATCGCGAGTACGGCCGGCAGCGGGGTGGCCGGTACAAGCCAGAGCGACGCCCCGCCGCCCAGCGCCAGCGCGGCCCCGGCGACCACCAGCGGCAGGCGCGGACCGCGCGCTCCGACCACCCGCCCGGTGAGCGGGGACAGCACCACGACCAGCCCACCGACCGGAAGCAGGCACAGCCCGGCCGTCAGCGCCGACATGCCGCGTACGTCCTGCAGATACTGGGTGGTCACAAACAGGAACGCACCGAACCCGCACAAGGCGAACAACGCCATCAGAATCGCCGAGCTGAACGGCACACTGCGAAACAGGCGCAGCTCCAGCAGGGGGTCGGCACGGCGCGTTTCGTACCCGAGGATGCCCAGCACGCCGAGCGCGGCGACGGCGAGCAGGCCGAGGATGACCGGCGAGGTCCAGCCCGAGCTGCCGGACTCGATGATCGCGTAGACGACACTGCCCAGCACCAGGATCACCAGCGTCTGGCCCACCGGGTCGAAGCGGCGCGCACGGGCGGCGCGGGACTCGGGAACGAACAGCGCCGTGCACACGATCGCGGCGGCCACGATCGGCACATTGATCCAGAAGATGGAGCGCCAGCCGAAGCCGTCGACCAGCGCGCCGCCGAGGATCGGACCCAGCCCCAGCGACAGACCGGACATCGAGCCGAAAATGCCGATGGCCCTGGCCCGTTCGGCCGGGTCGGGGAACGTGGTGGCGGTGATCGCCATCGCCACCGGGTTGAGCATCGTGCCACCGACGGCCTGGAGCGTACGCGCGGCGATCAGCCAGCCGATGCTCGGCGCCAGGCCGCACATCAGCGAGCCGAGCCCGAAGACGGCGAGGCCGACCTGGAAGGTCCGCCGACGGCCGACCCGGTCGGCGGTGGACCCGGCCAGCAACAGGAAGGCGGCCAGCACCAGGGTGTACGCGTCGACCGACCATTGCAGGCCGGACACCGAGGTGCGCAGGTTGTGACGGATCGCGGGCAGCGCCACGTTGACGATGGAGATGTCCATCACCACGACGATGATGCTGGCGCAGCAGATGGCGAGCACCAGGTATTGACGGCGCCGGCTGAGGCCGGGCACGTCAGGCGGTATCGGCCCGCGTTCGCCGGCCGTCGCCTTCGGCCGCATTGAGTCACTCATGACCACGACGCTAGGATTTAGAGCATGCTCGAAGTCAAGCGGCAGCCGGAAGTCGAGCCGCAGCCGGTCGAGTCGCAGCCGGAACCCGAGCCTGCTCCCTCTATCCCCCCTGCCCGGTCTATCCCTGACGCCGGCCTGAGCATCGCCGAGGCCGCTCGCCTCACCGGGGTCAGCGCGCACACCCTGCGCTACTACGAACGCGCCGGCCTGGTCGTCACCGCCGTCGACCGCACCGCCGGTGGCCGGCGGCGCTATCGGAAGCTGGACCTCGACTGGATCACCATCTGCACCAGGTTGCGGGCCACCGGCATGCCCATCAAGGCCATCCGGCGCTACGCCGAACTCGTCTCCGCCGGACACGGCAACGAGGAGGAACGACTCGCCCTCATGGAGAGCCACCGCGCCGACGTGCTCGCCAAGATGGCCGAGCTGCAGGAGAACCTCCGGCTCATCGACCACAAGATCGACGTCTACCGGGGCCGGCTCGCCGCCGGCGACGCCGACCAGCTCTGGGCACCCAAAGCACCCAACCGCCAAGCGGCCGACCGACAAACGCCCGACCGCCAAGCAGGCGTCAACTGAGCGTGCTGGAGCGAACGTGCATGGCCGCTATGTCATCAGCGGTCGAACCAGCGGGCCGCTGAAGGCGTGAGCAGCATGATGACGAGCACCAGCGGTAGGAGCATGGCCGGGAGCAGCGTGGTCCAGCCGAAACCGCCGTCGATCGCGTTCTTGAGGAGGGAACCACCGACCGAGACCCCTTCGACGGCGATGGCACCCCAGCGCACGAGCTTACGTCGCGAAGTCCAGCGGGCGAGCAGCCAGCACATGAACGCAGTGATCACGGCGCTGTAGAGCAGCAGCAGGAGAAACGGCCCGCTGAAGGCGAAAGCGACCGTGCCGATCATGATGGCGAGCCCCAAGAGGCTGAAGGCCACATCGAGGGTCAGGACGAACATGGCGACTCGCATGGCGGTCGGCATACGCTCGACCGGGATCGCGTCCGTCACATGATCAGCGTAATCGCTTCGATGCCGGGGCGCGATCACTCCCAGGTCACGGAGTCCGGGTCCTCGTCATGGGCCCAGTCTCTCTCACTTTGGGACTCGCTCTGAGATCCCGGGCGCCTGCGGCGGCGATCTCCTCAGACGCCACCGGTCGCCCGGCGGCGGCTCCGCGGAGAGCGGATCACCGCTGGGAGGGGGTCAGGACGAGGCGTTGGCCGGGGGCGGTCGGGGTGTTCCATGCCTGCTCGACCTGGTCCAGCGGCATGGGCAGGGGGTCCACGGCCAAGGCGCCGGAGGCGATCTCCGCGGCGAGGGACGGCAGTTCGGCGATGATGCCGGCGGTGGTCAGGGAGCCCTGGCCGCTGCCCATGATGTTCAGGTTCGCCGCGCGCAGCAGGTACGAGGGCAGGGTGATGTCCTGGCCGGCCATGGAGCCGATCTGGACCCAGGCCAGGGCCTTGGACCGGTCGGAGCGGGCGGTCAGCAGGGCGGGCATGGCCTGCTCGGTGGGCCGGCCCCACAGGTAGTCGATGACGACGTCAACGTCCGCGGCCGCCCGCGCGAGCCGCTCGGCGACATCGTCGGAGCCGGAGCCGGAGCCGGAGCGGGAGTCGGAGTCGTCGAGCCTGACCACCTCGTCGGCCCCGAGGCTCTTCAGCAGGTCGAGACGTCGCGGGTCGCGGCCCGCGCCGATCACGCGGGCGGCGCCGAGGTGTTTGGCGATCTGGACGGCGAGTTGCCCGGCGTTGCCGGTGGCGCCCATGACCAGGACGGAGCCGCCGGGCGGTAAGGACACGCGGCGGCGTAGCGCTACCCAGGAGGACATGCCGGGGTTCATGGCCGCGGCCACGGCGGCCGGGTCGGTGCCGGTCGGCAGGGTGATGGCACGGCGGCGGTCGACGACGGCGTGTTCGGCCATGGTGCCCAGCGCGGCGTCGGGGGCGGCGAAGTAGAGCAGTTCGCCCTGCGGGGTACGGCCGACGGCGTCGATGCCGGGCACCAGGGGCAGGGTGCCGTCGGAGGTGTAGTGGCTGCCGTTCGCCGCCGAGCGCACCCGTGGGTGCAGCCCGGCGGCCAGCACGTCGACCAGGACCTCGTGCTCCCCTGAGGGGATGGGGGTCGGGAAGGTGTCGAAGCGGGGCGGGGCGTCGAAGGCGCGGACGACTGCGGCGCGCATGGGGGTTCTCCTGTCATAGTTGGTTTGCGGCGCGTACTACTTTTGAAAGTAGTTTGTGCCACGTACTAGGTCAAGTAGGCTGACCCCATGACGACCGATTCCACCCCGGCCGACGGGCCCCTGAACGCGGTGGACGCCCTGGTGCAGCTGTCGTTCCTGATCCAGCGGGTCCTGTCCGAGGCCGGCGCGGAGCACGACCTGTCGATCATCCAGATCAGGCTGCTGGGCATCCTGCGCGACCGGCAGTGCGGCATGCTCGAACTCGGTGGCTACCTCGGCCTGGACAAGTCCTCCATGACCGGCCTGGTCAGCCGCGCCGAGAAGCGCGGACTGGTCCAGCGCTCGCCTTCCCCCCATGACGGCCGCGCCGTGCTGGTCCGCCTCACCCCCGAGGGCAAGCGGTTCGCCGAGGAGTGCGCCGCCGAGATCGGCCACCGCGTCATCGGGCTCATCGGCCACCTCTCCGCCGCTCAGCGCGCCCAGCTCACCCAGCTCGCCACTGCCGTCGTGGGGATCCGGCCCGCATCGGGCTGAGCGGATGTCGTTATCCCCGTCGTATATACCCTCGGGGTATAGTGGCGACCCATGAGCGTCCCCCTTGCCCTGCTCGGTCTGCTGGAACGGGAGCCGAGCCATGGATACGACCTGAAACGCGACTACGACACCTTCTTCGGCCGCGGCAAGCCCCTGCCCTTCGGCCAGGTCTATTCCACGCTCGGCCGGCTGGTCAGAGACGGCAAGATCACCGCTGGGCCGAGCGAGCCGGGCGACGGGCCCGACCGTAAGCGCTACGCCATCACCCCGGTGGGCGCGGGCGAGGTCGAGGAGTGGCTGGCCGAGCCGGTGGCGGCCGAGCCGTACCTGCAGACCGTGCTGTTCACCAAGGTCGTGCTGGCCCTGATGCTGGGCCGCGACGCGGCCGGTTACCTGGACGCCCAGCGGGCGACGCATCTGCGGCGCATGCGCGAGCTGACCGAGATCAAGCGCGCCGGCAACCTGGTCGACGCGCTGCTGGCCGATCACGGGCTGTTCCGCCTCGAGGCCGATCTGCGGTGGATCGACGTCACCCAGGCCCGGCTGGACGCGCTGACGGTGGCGGTGCGCGAGCGATGATCGTCAACCCGGTGCTGCGGGCCGAGGGGATCAGCCGCGCCTTCGGCAACACGCCCGCGCTGCGCGAGGCCAGCCTGTCGGTGAGCGCGGGCGAGGTCCTGGCCGTCATGGGGCCCAGCGGTTCCGGCAAGTCGACGCTGCTGCACTGCCTGGCCGGGATCTTCACCCCGGACAGCGGCGAGGTGTGGTTCGACGGGCGGCGCCTGGACACGCTGAACGACGGCCGCCGCAGCGAGTTACGGCGCACCGCCTTCGGCTTCGTCTTCCAGTTCGGCCAGCTCGTGCCGGAGCTGACCGTGGCCGACAACGTGGCGCTGCCGCTGCTGCTCGGCCGTACCCGCCGCCGTCGCGCCTACGCGCGGGCCGCCTCCTGGCTGGAACGGCTGGAGTTGGCCGAGCTGGGCGGCCGGCGTACGGGGGAGCTGTCCGGCGGGCAGACGCAGCGGGTGGCCATCGCCAGAGCGTTGGTGACCGGGCCGCGGGTCGTCTTCGCCGACGAGCCGACCGGCGCGCTCGACTCGCTCACCGGCGAGCACGTGATGGAGCTGCTGGTGAGCCTGGCCCGCCAGGAGGGGACCACCGTGATCGTGGTGACCCACGACGCCCGGGTGGCCGCCTGCGCCGACCGGGAGGTCGTCGTCCGCGACGGCCGGGTCACCGACCCGTACGCCAGCGGGATCGTCCGATGATCCGGCTGGGCCTGCGGCTGTCGCTGAGCAGCGGCAGGGAGGCGGCGGCCAGGCTGGCGCTGATCGTCGGCGGGGTGGCGGCCGGCGTCGCGGTGCTGCTGGGCACACTGTCGCTCTTCAACGCCTTCCAGGCCACCAACGACCGCCCGTGCTGGGAATGCACGCGCGGCACGGCGCCCAACGGCTGGGCCCTGGACGCCACCGCCGACGGCGCGCTGTGGAACCTGCACGAGGACTACTACGCCGGCCAGACGATCACGAGGCTGGACGCCGCCGCGCTCGGCGCCCGGGCGCCGGTCATCCCCGGCCTGTCCCGCATGCCCGCTCCCGGCCAGTACTACGCCTCGCCCGCGCTGGCCAGGCTGCTGGACTCGGCGCCGCGCGAGCGACTCGCCGATCGCTTCCCCGGCACCCGTGCCGGGCTGATCGGCCAGGCCGGGCTGTCCGGGCCCGACGAACTGGCCATCGTGGTGGGGCGAACATCGGGGCAGGTCGCCGCCATGCCCGGCGCCGCGCAGGTCGACACGGTGGCCACCGAGCCCGCGGCCGACGGCTACGCCGACATCTACCGGTTCGGCTTCGGCGTGGGCGCCATCGCGCTGGTCGTCCCGCTGCTGGCGCTCGTGGGCACCGCCACCCGGCTGGCGGCCGCCCGCCGTGAGACCCGCCTGGCGGCGATCCGGCTGGTGGGCGCCACCTCACGGCAGATCAACGTGCTGGCCGCGGTGGACGCCGCATTGGGCGCGCTGCTCGGCGCGCTGGCCGGCCTGGCGCTTTTCCAGGTGGTACGGCCCGCGCTGGCCAGGGTGCGGATCACCGGTGTCCGCTTCTTTCCCGAGCTGATCGCCCCACATCCTTGGCAGTACGCGGCCGTGCTCGCCTGCGTGCCGGTCGCCGCGGCGGGCGCCGCCCTGTGGTCGCTGCGCCGGGTGCGGATCTCACCCCTCGGAGTGGCCAGGAAGGGCGCGGCGGCTCCGCCGAGGGCGTGGCGGGTGATTCCACTGCTGGCCGGGCTGGGGCTGTTCGCGGGCCCGGTGTTCCGCGGCGACAACGACCTCGACACCGTGCCGGCTGTGGCGGGGCTCGCCCTGATCATGGTCGGGCTGATCCTGGCCGGTCCCTGGCTGACGATGCGGGCCGCTCGCCTGGCCGCCCGGCGGACCCGGAGCGCGGCGACGCTGCTGGCCGCCCAGCGGATGGCCGCCGACCCCAAGGCCGCCTTCCGCGCGGTGAGCGGACTCACGCTGGCGGTGTTCGTCGGTACGGCGCTCGCCGGCATCGTCCCCGCGGTGCTGTCCGGCCAGCGGGCCGTGGCCGGGGGAGCGCTGAACCACGTACTGCGCGCCCAGTTCGACCGGCCCGGCACCGCGGGTCTGTCCCAGCCGGCGCAGAAGGACGTGCTCGCCCGGCTGCGCGGCTTCCCGGGCGTGAACGTACTGCCGATCTACGCCTTGGCGGAGCCGGCGGCCGCCCCTATGCCCACAGATGGCCCGCCGCCCCCGCGAACCGCCGTCGAATGCGCGAGCCTGGCCCGCTTCCCCGTGCTCGGACGGTGCCCGGCGAACGCGCACGCCGTGGCGGGCGTCTTCAACCGCGTGGCCGGCGCCGACAACCCGCTCACCATCGACAAGATCCTGCCCGTCGCGGGAGCCGGCAGCCGATCCGTCCCCACCACCACCGGCCTCGCCATGGAGGCGATCCTGATCTCCACGGCCGACCCGGCGGCGGTGGAGCGGCTCCGTACGCTGCTGGCCGAGCACACCGTCGAAGCCCCGATGACCTTCGCCGAGGTCGCCCAGGTCAGAGCGACCCTTTACACCCAGGGCCAGAACATCGCGCTGGCCGTCGTCGCCCTGACCCTCATCGTCGGCGGCTGCGGCCTCGCGGTGGCGGTCGGCGGCGGGCTGGTCGAACGCCGGCAGCCGTTCACCCTGCTGCGGCTGGCCGGCACTCCCACCCGCACCCTGGCCGGGGTGGTGCTGCTGGAGTCCGCGCTGCCGCTCGTCCTGGCCGCCGTGCTCGCCGCGGGCGCCGGGTTCGGCGTGGCCGAGCCGCTCATCGGCCAGCTCGCGATGAAGAAGACCGCCCTGGCGCTGCCCGGCCCCGTCTACTTCGCGACCGTCGGCGGCGGCCTGACCGCCTCCCTGCTGGTGATTCTGGCCGGCCTGCCGCTGCTCAGGCGCCTGACCGCGCCCGACAACGCCCGTTTCGAATAGGAGCCACGTGAAGCTCATATCGCGCTTGGTCGCGCTGTTCGTGCTCGCCTCCGCGGTAGTGGTGGTGCGCGCGACAGCGCCGCCCGCCGCCGCTGCCGCCGACGAGCGCTACTCCGCCACGATCCGGCGCACCGAGTACGGCATCCCGCACATCTCCGCCAAAGATTACGGCGGCCTCGGGTTCGGGTACGGCTATGCCTTCGCGCAGGACAACTTGTGCGTGCTGGCCTCGTGGGTGGTGACCATGCGGGGCGAGCGGTCCCGCTACTTCGGCGCCACGGCCATGTCCGACGACCCGGTCCGCCCGGTCACCAACCTGTCCAGCGACGTTTACTACAAGAGCGTCACGGACTCCGGCGTCGTGGGGCGCCTGCTGGCCCGGCCCGCGCCGGTGGGGCCGGGCGCCGAGGTGCGCCGCCTGGTCGACGGCTACGTCGCGGGATACAACCGCTACCTGGCCGACACCAGGGCGGCGAACCTGCCCGATCCCACCTGCCGGGGCAAGGCCTGGGTCGGCCCCATCACCGCCACGGACATCTGGAACAACCTGCTCGACCTCAACCGCATGGTGGGCAGCGCCGGGCTCAAGGACGCCATCACCGGGGTGCGCGGGCCCGAGGCCGACGGCCCGGACCGGAGACCGCCCGCGGGCAGCAACGGCTGGGCGCTGGGCCGTCAGGCGACACGCGACGGCCACGGCATGCTGCTGGCCGACCCGCACTTCCCCTGGAACGGGATCCGCCGCTTCTACCAGGTGCAGCTCACCATCCCCGGCGTGCTCGACGTCTCCGGCGGCAGCCTGTACGGCACCCCGGTCGTCCAGATCGGCCACAACGCGAGCCTGGCCTGGACCCACACCGTCTCCCACGCCCAGCGCTTCACCGTCTACCAGCTGAGGCTCGCGGGCGATCGGAGCAGCTACCTGGTTGACGGTCACGCGGAGCCGGTCGGCCGCCAAGAGGTGGAGGTCACCCTGCAGGACGGCACCACCAGCGGCCACACGCTCTACACCTCGCGCTACGGCCCGGTGCTCGCCGTCGGCCAGACCGACAAGGTCGCGTACGCGCTGGCGGACGTCAACGGCGCCAACCTGCGCGCGGCCGACGAGTGGCTGGCGATGGGCAGGGCGAGGAACCTCACCGAGCTACGCGCGGCCCAGAACACCTACCAGGGCATGGCGTTCGTCCACACGCTGGCCACCGACGTCGGCGGGACCGCCTACTTCGCCGACGCCTCGGTGGTCCCCCACGTCACCGACGCCAAGGCGCGCCGCTGCGCCAAGCCTTCGCCCATCCCGGGCCTCGAGGCATACGTCCTGGACGGCTCGACCTCCGCGTGCCGGTGGGGCAAGGACGGCGACGCCGTGGTGCCCGGCATCTTCGGACCGGCCGAGCAGCCCAGGCTGACCCGCGCCGACTATGTGGCCAACTCCAACAACACCTTCTGGATGACGAACCCGTCGGCGCCGCTGACCGGCTATCCGCTCGCGTGGGGTAAGGCGCGTACCGAGCTGGAGCCGCGCCCCCGGGTCAGCCTGGACATGATCGCCCAGCGGCGATCCGGCGCCGACGGCCTCGGCGCGCCTGGCTTCACCCTGGAAACGCTGCAGGCCACCGCGTACGGCAAGCGCAACCACACCTTCGAGCTCATGCGCTCGGACCTGCTCCGGATGTGCCGGGCCAACCCCGAGCCGACCACCTCCGAAGGCGAGCGGGTGAACGTGCGCGAGGCCTGCCGGACCCTGGCCGACTGGGACGGGCGCGCCACTCTGGACGGCCAGGGTGCCATCCTGTGGCGGGAGTTCTTCACCCGGCTTGAGGGTCCCACCAAGCCGGGAGAGCCCAGGTACAGCCCCTGGCGGGTGCCGTTCGATCCCGCGCGTCCGCTGACCACCCCTCGGGGGCTCAAGGGCGACGATCCCACGGTGCGGCAGGCCCTGGCCGATGCCGTGTTCTTCTTCCAGACCAACCGCGTCCCCCTGACGCTGACTCCGGGCCAGGCGCAGCGCTACGCCTCGATCCCGCTGCCCGGCTGCACCGAGGGGGAGGGCTGCTTCGACAGGGTGCGCATGAGGGGTCTGCTCGGCGCCGACGGGCGTTACCCGGAGGTGGACACCGGCTCCAGCTTCATGATGGCCGTCGAGCTCACCCCTGACGGGCCGCGTACCCGTACCGTCCTGACCTACTCCCTGTCCGCCAACCCCGCCTCGCCCCACCACACCGACCAGACGGTCCTGTTC
The DNA here is from genome assembly GCF_044460705.1 of Nonomuraea sp. NPDC050022. Taxonomy (NCBI): domain Bacteria; kingdom Bacillati; phylum Actinomycetota; class Actinomycetes; order Streptosporangiales; family Streptosporangiaceae; genus Nonomuraea; species Nonomuraea sp. NPDC050022. The sequence continues at coordinate 367,158 of NZ_JBITKE010000008.1, read as the reverse complement.
TCGCGCCGTCAGTGGGTCACCGAGCGCTTCACCGAAGCCGAGATCGCCGCCGCACCGCAGCTGAAAACCGCCACGGTGCGAGGGTGACGGCTCAGCTCAGCCGTCGAGGCGCACGGTGACGGTGACGCGGCCCGCTCCGTCGCGCCGGGCGACCGCGTGCCCGGTGCGCTCGGCGCCGTCCAGGTCCAGCGATATCGGGCCGCCCTCGTCCAGGAAGTTGCGCCACCACTTCTTGGCGTCCGGCATCTGCACGCCGATGGTGACGACGTCGTCCGCCCGCCGGTAGGCGACGGGTGTGCTGAAGACACGTCCTGAACGACGTCCTGTGTAGGTGACGATCGTAAGATGCTTCCGCACCAGCCTGCCCCAGCGAGGAGAGGAGCGCAGCGCGCTCGCGCAGGCGTTGACACGGGTGACCACTTGCTTCGGCAGGGGTCCTTTGTAGGGCACGAATCCTCCATCCCGGTAACTGGAGGGGCTTTTCCAGTTACCGGGATACCGTAGCACGGTAAGTGGAGCGCCCCCTCCACCTGAAGGGGGCCTACCGTCCGCGACGCAGCCCGCGCAGGAAGTTCCACAGCGCGGAACGGGGCGACCCTTGACCGGTGGCGGCCTCACCCGCCGGGGATGGCTGCGCGTCCACGGGAGCGGGGGCGGTCGCGGGGACGTGGGGGCCGGCGAGTTCGTACTGGACGGGCAGGGACCGCAGCGCCCGCATGAAGGGAGAGGGGCGCCAGGGCAACTGGTCGGCCGGTAGCGCCAGCTTCATCTTGGAGAACCTGTTGAAGAGCCGGCGTACGGCGATGGTGGTGATCTGGGTCGCGAGCCGCTGACCCAGGCAGCTGTGCGGCCCCGCGCCCCAGGCGAGATGAGCGCGGGTGCTGCGGATGGCCTGCCGATCGATCGCTCCGGCGAATCGCGGGTCGGCGTGCGCGCCCGCGACCGAGAGCATGACCGGATCCCCGGCGGCGATCGTGTAATTGCCCAGTTTCACGTCCGTCATCGGGAACCGGAAGGTCAGGTTGGCCATCGGCGGATTGAGCAGGGCGACCCGGTTGACCGTCTCGTCGATCGAACCCACCGACAGGCTCTCCCGGACATCCGGATTGGAGATGACCTCGACGACCACGTTGCAGACGAGGCTGGCGGTGAAGTCCAGCAGGCCGGGCAGCATGAGCAGTTCGCGGGCCAGCTCGTCCAGCGTGAAGTCCGGCTTCGCCTCGATCATGTAGGAGGGCAGGTCGTCCCCGGGGCTCTCGCGCTTGCTCGCCGCGAGCTCCGTCATGGCGGCGTACAGCCGCTCGAACGCCGCGGGCGCGTCCGGCCCGGCGTCGATCATCCGCCAGAGATCCATCACGACGTCCTCGCCACGTGAGGCGGCGAAGCCGAGCATGCGGTTGGCGACCATCAGGGGGAGTGGCCGCGCGTACTGCGCCGCCAGGTCCGCCCACCCCGTGGCACCGCCCTCCGCCAGCGTGTCGAGGAGGTCGTCGGCGTACCGCACGATCGAACGTTCCAACTGCTGCGCCTGGAGGTGGCCGGGGTTCTGGAACGGCGCGAGCGCGCTGGTCCACGCGCCCCGCAACTCGCGCTGCGTCGCGCCCTCCTGGAAGGCCGAGCTGTTGACCTGGAAGACGGGCAGCAGCGGCCAATCCGCCGGTAGCCGCCCCTCGATGTTGGCCTGCCACCTGTCGACGTGCTTGCTCCAGATGCCGCCCGTGTTCTGCAGGACACGCAACACTTCCTCATAGCCCAGGACGAACCAGACCGGCACCCCGAGGAGGTCGACCGGGGCGACCGGTCCGTACGTGGCGCGCAGGCGTTCGTGCACGAGGGCAGGATCGGCGTCGTATTCCCTGGTCAGCAGCGGTTCTATGGACGTCGATGGTGGTGTTTGCGCAGGCTGCTGGGGCCACGAGCCATGGGTCACGGGGACGAACTACCTCTCTGGTCGCTCCCGTCGCCACGTCGGTGCAGACGTAACAGCACGAGTGATGCGCTCTGGGAGCTTTCGGCCGATTCACATAAGAGGTCAGTAAGCATCACGTATCCCGCTGGTCATGGCAAGAGTCCAGCCCGATGGACGGCTCCGGGGGCACCAGCTCCTTACCTGCCCCTTTCCGGGGGCGCCGGCTCCTTACTGCCTTCTTGGATCGCACTCCAAAGTCCTAGAAGTCTAGATAAATGGAGTGATCGTGATCGAGTTCCATCTGGACGGAGCGCTATCGGTCTCGCGCCCCGAGGCTGGCCTGGTCGGCGGCGGTACGGCCCGCCGCCCAGCCCTCCCGGTCCCAGGACGTGCGGACCGCATGCGAGACCAGGTTCGGGAACATGCGCTCGACCGCCTGCTCCACCTCCTGTTCGCGGGCCGCCAGCACCGGCACCAGGTCGGTGCCCCGGCTGGCGCTCTCCTGCGACACCGTCTCCGCCTCCGCCTCGTACGCCGTCGACTCCGCCTTGGCAAGCAGCGCCCGCACCCGCGTGAGCGTCTTCTCGCTGACCGCGTGCGAGCGTGCCTGGACCGTACGGCGCGCGGCCCCGGGCGGTGGGCTCAACGACTCCAGCCGGGGCAGCCCGGTCAGCGACCCCAGCAGTTCCAGCACGCCGGAGACGGTCATCAGACGGCCGGCCCCGTCGCGCGCCTGCCGCGCCGCCAGGTAGCCGCCCTTCCACCACACCGCGGCCTGCAGGCCGGCGAGTTGGTCGCGCCAGCGCTCATCCACCGTGGCCGGCGCGTAGGCCCGCATCTCCCAGGCGATGAGGTCGGCCGCCGCCCGCCCGTGCCAGTCGGTCAGCCGCCTGGCCGCGATCCTGACCACGTCGGCGGGCTGCCAGCCGTTGCGCCACAACCCCGAGATCGCACAGGTCACGACCTCCACCAGCACGCGATCGGTGTCGTCCCGGTCGGCCAGGAAGGCGGCGGCGGAGTCGAAGGACGCCTGATCCTCGCGGGCAAGCGCCTCCATCGCCGCGCCGATCAGCTCATTGGCGTTACTCACACATGCCGTCCACCTTAAAGAAAGTCCGCCAGAACCCTACCGTGACGGAGCACCGTCCCCTGCTCACCGGCGCGGCGGAAGGCGGCGAGGTCCAGACCGACCCCGGCTGTGTTGTCGTCCCGACCGGCGCAAGTTGGCTTGAGTCCCGGTCCTCAAGCTGCGGAGAATGCTTGTCCGCTCTTATGCCACCCGGTGCAGGGCACGCTGGGGCGTGCCAGCATCGTGCTGACCGTCGGCACCCATGTTTCGGTGCTGCCGCAGCTGTATCACGACAGCGACAAGCGGCCGCGCGGCTGGTGCTGAAGGCGGTGCGGACGACCAGCCGGAAGATCGGCAAGGCCCGGGCTGGGACCTGACCCACATGTGGCTCACCGTGACTCACGATCAGACGACACGACTACAGATGCGGGTAAAGCCACAGGTCAGTGTGGTAGGGCGGGCGAGACTTGAACCCACGACCTACGGGATTATGAGTCCGTGGTTTTGCGTGTCACGCGTTGATCCGCCAGCAGTACGACCAGATCGTGAAGTACACCACCGCCCTACGCCTGGGCACCGCCGAGGCCGAGGAGGTCCTGCGGCGCTTCACCCGCGGCGGGCCCAAGCACCCCACCTACCGGGCGATCGAGGAACTGGGCCGCACGGTACGTACGGCGAGTGGCAGAAGCGGCCCACCGACGCCGGCCGGCGGGACCTGTCGCCACTGTTCTGGACCCACGTGAACCCCTACGGCCGATTCGAGCTGGACATGAACTCCCACCTCGACCTCGCCACCGCGGTGGCGGCCACTCTTCCCGGCCCCCGAACCCCGCCCGAGGCGGAAACCGCCCGATCGGCGGCTGAAGGTGCGACAGGGTCTGCATCCTGAAGACGCCTGCCCCGACGTCGTCGGCGGGCGGCTCGATCGTTGACCGGAGCGAGGCCGCCATCGGCGATCCGTCTGCTTCGGCCATCAGGAGCGGTCGTACGGCGGTTCTCGATCGGATTGATCTCGGGCTGGGATGTGCCGGCGCCAGCATGTCTGCGCCTTCACGTCCAGGCCAGATGCCTCATTCAGGTGGTGAGACCGGCGCTGGTCAGCCAGATGTGTTCGCAGGTCGAAGATGCTTTTTGTAAATTCTCGCGGGATTCCTGCGAGGCGTGGTAGAAGGTCCGCTCGATCATCCAGCACAAGGCGCGTGCCATCGCTGACGCTTGTTCTGGTTCGGTGCCGGCCTGAACGCCGGCTCGTTCCAGGACAGCGGTGATGGCCGTGATGAACAGGTCAGCCGTGTGGTTCCACAGCTCGCCGATCTCCGGCACGGTCAACGACAGATCGATCGCCGTGCGCATGACCAGACCGTGCTCATCCCACAGCTCAACCGTGCGCTGCATGGCTGCTGCGATGGCCTGGCGCGGCTCGTCGGTCTCTGCAGTGGCCCGGGACCGCTCCCACAGATGCTCAACGGTTCGGGCCACGAGTGCCGTGACCACTTCTTGTTTGGAGCCGAAGTAGAAATACAGAGCGCCGCGGGTGATACCGGCGCCCTGAGCTATGTCGCCGACAGTCATGGCGTCGTAGCCCTTTTGCACCAGTAGAGCTTCGCAGGTGTCCAAAATGGCCCTCTCCCGGACATCGCCCTTGCGTTCGGTGGCGCGCCGGCTCCGCGCGGAGTGGTGGCTGGGCATCAGAGCTGAGCACCCTCGGCAAAGTCGGTCGTACGGGAGAGGGGCTCCCATGCGCGGATGTCCTCGTCCACAGCCTTCCGCGCGGCAGTGACCAGTCGCAGCGCATCCGAGCCAAGGACGAGGTGGGCCGGCGGCTGGTCGACCGACGCGATGTGCACGACGGCCTCCCCGCCCTTGGCCGGATCGCCCAGCTGGTGCCCGCTGGCCTTCTGCCTCGCTTCACGGATGGGGGTGAACAGCTCGTCGTAGTCGTCGATGGACCGCGCGGTGCGTGTCATGGACCGTCCGGCCCAGTCGGTACGGAAGGAGCCGGGCTCGATCGCCGTTACGTGGATCCCGAACTGTGCGACCTCCTTGCCCAGTGCCTCGAGAATGCCTTCCAGGGCGAACTTGCTGCCGCAGTAGGCGGACATGCCGGGCACGGCCATCAGCCCGCCCATGGAGGTGACGGCCATCAGGTGTCCGCGGCGCCGCCGGCGCATGTGGGGCAGGGCCGCCTGCAACGTGGCGACTGTCCCGAATACGTTGACCTCGAACTGCCGCCGCACGCCGGCCAGCGGCGTCTCCTCGAAGGTGCCCTCCAGGCCGTAGCCCGCGTTGGCAACGACGACATCCAGGGGGCCGACGCTCTGTTCCACCTCCGTGATCACGCTCGAGACGGCGGCGTCGTCGGTCACATCCAGGATGCGGCCGTGAGCGTACCCGGGTTTGAGCCCTTCGAAGGCCCGCAGGTCCTCCTCGGAGCGGACCGTGCCGACGACGGTGTGACCGGCGGCCAGGGCGGCTTGGGCGAAGGCACGTCCAAGGCCCGTGCTGACGCCGGTGATGAGCCAGTTCTGCCTCTGCATTGTTCCTCCTGAGGAGACTCGCGAGGAACTGGACTGCTCCCCATCTCAAAGTCTACACGGTGTCGATTTTTATCATCACCACGTAGATTCTGGCAGTGCGTGCGGGGCGGCGGGTCCGTACATGACGCGCCACGACGGACCGTTGTCTTCCCCTCCGCGGGGGTGCCTCCCGAGGGACGCCGGCCGCGACCGACCGTTGTCTTCCTCTCCCCGCAGGGGGCATCCCTCTCAAAGAACCCCAGCCACCACGGACCGAGACGGTTGTGTGACGAATCCCCCGGGGGCCCTCAGGTGGCCGGGTCGGCGATGCGGTCGAGCCACTCTTCCAGGAGGCGCTGCTCCGGTTCGGTGAGGACGGTGGTCCCGGGCAGGACGGCGCGCAGGGTGACCGCGGCGGTGACCGGTCCGGGGGATACGGCCGCCGGAGCGTCGGTGGTGATCGCGGCGATGACCGCCTCGCGGGCGAGGACGGACAGCTCCGGATCGCGCCGGTCCGCCGGCATGGTGATCAGGGTGACGGTCGTGCCGAGACCGGCCGCCTGGACGAGGTGGGCGGCGCGTTCCTCGCTGACGCGCAGCCGGCCCGCCTCGGCGATCCGGCGGATGTGCGCGGCGAGGACCTCTTCGCCGGCGACGGCGGCGGGCGGGGCAGCGGCCCCGAGGCGGGGCTCGTTCATGAGTAGATACAGGGCCGGATTGGCCAGGCCGAAACCGATGTGCAGGTCCCAGCCGGCGCGGAGGTCCTCGACCGGGTCCGCGATGTGTTCCCGGCCGGTCTTGCTGCTCAGGTAGGCGGCGAAGCCCTCGGCCGCGACCGCGTCGAGCAGGCCCCGCATGTCGCCGAAGAGCCGGTAGATGGTCGGCGCCTGCACACCGGCCGCGGCGCCCACCGCGCGCGTCGACACGGCCTCCCGGCCGCCCTCGGCGAGCAGCTTGGCCGTGGCGCCGAGGATGCGTTCGCGAGGGCCGCCCCCGGCGTCGAAGTCATCGGCATCCATGGTGGCAACGATAACAGATTCGCGTTAGCATCACTATTTATCAGTGATAACGTCCATCTCGTTAGCAGTGATGCGCGGGAGTCGATCTGACCCCGGCGACCCTGCTGCGAGACGACAACTGGAGGTCATGATGATCATCGTCACCGGAGCCGGCGGACAGCTCGGCCGGGCGATTCTGGAGGATCTGCTCGAACGCCTCCCCGCCGAGAAGGTCGCGGTGAGCGTCCGCGACCCTGAGAAGGCACAGTGGTTGCGGGAACGGGGCGTCCGCGTCCGCCGGGGTGACTACGCCGAGCCCGCGAGCCTCGCCCACGCCTTCGAGGACGCCTCCCAGGTCCTGATCGTGTCCGCCGCCGCCACCGGCGACACGGGGCTCAGCCTGCACCGCGCCGCGATCACGGCGGCCAAGGCGGCCGGCGCGCGCCGGATCCTCTACACCAGCCACATGGGCGCGAACCCGGCCTCGCTCTTCGCGCCCATGCCGGACCACGCCGCCACCGAGGCGGCGCTGGGGGAGTCCGGCGTCCCCTACACCTCGCTGCGCAACGGCTTCTACGCCGTCACGACGCTGATGCTGTTGCGCGAGGCCCTGCGGACCGGCGAACTGGCCGCGCCGCAGGACGGGCCGGTCTCCTGGACGGCCCACGCCGACCTGGCCGAGGCCGCCGCGATCATCCTGGCCGACGAGGGCCGCTTCGACGGCCCGACCCCGCCGCTCACCGGCTCCGAAGCCCTCGACCTCGCCGATGTCGCCGCGCTCGCCGCCGATCTCACCGGACGCCCGATCAGGCGCGTCGTCATCACCGAGGAGCAGTACGTGGCGAGCCTGCTCTCCCATGGCGTGCCGGAGTCGCGGGCACGGATGCTCGTGGGCATGTTCGCCGCCAGCAGGCAGGGCGAGTTCGCCCAGGTCGACCCGGCGCTGGCCGACCTGATCGGCCACCCGCCGACGCCCCTGCGGGACGTCATGAAAGCGGCGCTCACAGAAGGCTGACGCGGGTCGACACTGGGCCGACGCGGTTGCGGAGGACTAACCCCGTGCCAACGCTGGGCTGACGCGGCCGCGAAGGCCCGACGCGGGTCAATGCCGGGCCAACGCGGGCTAACGCAGACGCGACTCGATGGCCTCGATGATGCGCGGGCGGAGTTCGGCGGCGCGGATGACGGCGTCCACGGAGCCGACCTCGACCGCGCGCTGGATGTTGTGCACCCGGTCGAACTCCGTGGCCACCTCACCGAGCTTCTCCGCGCGGACCGACGCGCGGAGCTCGTCGAGCTCCGCGGTCAACGCGGCGCGCTCGGTGCCGGCGGCGGCCGCGGTGCGCGCCTCCAGGTCCCGTACGCGCGGGTCGGCCGCGGTGCGGACGTTGACGTCGCCGGAGAACACCACCGCGGCGGCGGGGGCGCCGCCGAGCACCGAGGCGAACGAGCCCTCCAGCGCGAGCACGGTCATGTTCGGGTTCAGGGCCTTGGAGAACACCACGAACGCGCCACCGTGGTAGCGCGAGATCACGCAGAACACGATGGGCCCGCGGAAGTTCACAATCGCGCGGCCGATCTCGGCGCCGTACTCCAGCTGCAGCTTCCGCATCGACTCCGGCGAGCCGTCGAAGCCCGACAGGTTCGCCAGCACCACCAGCGGCCGGTTGCCGCTGGCCGCGTTGATCGCCCGCGCGGCCTTCTTCGACGAGCGCGGGAACAGCGTGCCCGCGGTGTAGGTGTCCGGGCCGTCGGTGGGCGGGAACCCGCGCCGCGGCACCGCCCGTGACTCGATGCCGAGCAGGCACACCGGGATGCCGCCGAGATGCACGTCCTGCACCGCCGCGGTGTCGGCGTCGGCCATGCCCGCCCAGCGTTCCAGCACCGGGTGGTCCTGGTCGGACAGCGCCCGCATCACGGTCCGGATGTCGAACGGCTTCTTGCGGTCGGGGTTGGCCTCGGTGGAGAAGATCTCGCCGACGGTGGTGAAGTCGCTGTCCGGCAAGGAGTGCGGGAAGTCGGAGATGTCGCGCTCGACGGGGTCGGTGGTCTTCGCCCGCCGCGGCCCCTGCTCGCCGGGCGCGACGTAGGTGTGGTCGTAGTACGACATCAGCACGTCCCGCGCGGCGGCCAGGTTGGGCGCCCAGTACTGAGCCTGCCCGTTCGGGCCCATCACGCGGTCGTAGCCGCCGATGCCGAAGTTGTCCTCGGCCGACACGCCACCGGAGAAGTCGAGCGACTGCTTGCCGGTCAGCACCATCGCCGAGTCCGGCGTCATCACCAGGATGCCCTTGGTGTGCATGAGCATCGTCGCCTCGGCGTTCCAGTAGGGCTGCGCGCCGACGTTGATGCCCGCGACCACGATGTTGATCTCGCCGCCGTCCTGGGTGAACTCGACGATCCGCTTGAGCGCCGCGGCCACCCAGTCCATGTTCTCGGTGCCGGACTTCATGGAGATCCGGGCGCCGGCCGACAGCGCGTACCACTCCAGCGGCACCCGCATCCGCTCGGCCAGGTCCAGTGCGGCGATCACGCGGCGGCACTCGGCCTCCGACAGCGCGCCGAGCGACTTGGTCGGGTCGCCGAGCAGCAGGACCCTGGTGACGCCCTGCGGGTGCCGGCGGGTCGGCGTGGTGATCACGCCCGCGACGATCGCCGCGGTGTTGCGCCCCTTCGGCCGCTCGACCGGCACCAGCGCGTGGTCGTCGTCGAGGTCGTACTCGGCGAAGTCGCCGAGCCGGCCGGTCAGTTCGTACGGGTAGACCGTGTTGCGGCTGCTGGCCCGCAGCACCTTCTGCCGGTAGTCGTCGAGCGGCTCGACCGGCTCGTCCGACGGCTCGCCGATGGTCAGGTCGGTGCCACCGGTGGCGTCGAAGGTGATGCGCACGGCCATCTTCGTCAGCTCGCCGGTCGTCCGGTCGCGCTGCCGCGCGATGAACAGGATCTCCTCCAGACCGGCGCCCACGGTCGTCGGCCGCACGCGCGCGGCGATCATCTCGATCTCGGCGCGGGTGATGCCGCTCGGCGGCCAGACGTAGACCACGATCCGGTTGGTGTTGAAGCGCTTCTCCGACGGCCGCCGCGACTGCGCGCGGCGGATGGAGTCGAGGCAGGTGGCGATGGTGTCCTCGGCCGTCGGCAGCGCGACCAGCCGGCCGTCGTGCTCGCGCAGCTCGGTCAGGTCGCGCACCTGCGCGAAGGCGACGAGGCGGTCGTCCGACGGGTTCTCCCGCGCCACGCACTGGAAGAGGTAGACCTCCTCGTCCGAGGACGGCAGCCGGGTCAGGTCGAACTTGCTCAGCCGCTCCAGCTGCATCCGCTGCGCGATGTACGGGTGCAGGCCGCGGATCAGCCGCTGCTCGGTCATCCCGGTGTCCGACGGACGGAAGGTGAAGTGGTGGTGCATCACCGTGCCGCCGCTGCCCGCGACGGTGGCGGTGAGCCTGCGCACCTGGCTCGGCAGCGGGTGCGCGCTGACGACCTCGTGCAGCGCGGCCGCCATCGCCTCGGAGCCCTCCGGCTGCCTCTCCCAGGCGAGATAGATGTCGGCGTCGACGGCGTCCTCGCCGCTCACCAGCTCCGCGAGCCCGCGCAGCGCGCTGCCCAGGTCCTCGAAGGCGACCGCGGAGGAGACCACGCGGGAGCCCGCGCGCTCGGCGACCACGAACGTGCAGCCCGCGGCCTGGCTGGTGCGGACGCCGGTGAGACCCTTGTTGCCGTAGTAGCGCCGGGTCAGCACCTCCAGCATGATCGCGTTGTCCAGGTCGTCGCGGGTGAGCCGCTGGCCGAGCAGGCGTACCAGCGGCTCGGTGGTGCGTACCATCTCGGCGATGCGCTCGGCGCGGTCCGGCGCGTCCGGGTGCGCGTCCAGATGGCGCAGGTGCTTGCGCACGTCGGAGTAGACGCGGGCGCGGTTGCGGCGCAGCAGCGGCTGGGCGAACCAGGCGAACACCACGCCGCGCGCGAGGTCGGAGACCACGGGGAAGCGGACCTGGGTCGCGGCCAGCAGCCGCTCCAGCGCGAGACCGGCGGGCTCGCGCAGCGTCTCGTCCGGCGGCGACTCCCGCAGCCAGGCGCGCAGCAACGTCGTGACGACCGCGGCGTCGGCGGACGCGCGCTGCTGGGCGAGGAAGATCCGGAACACCGCGGCCTCGAGCTCGGGAGAGCGCTCCAGCTCGGTGACGCCGTAGTGCCCGAGCGCCTTGGCGAGCTTGGCCTGGAAGGCCGCCGGCAGCCCGGCCCGCTCGACGTCGAGGCTCTGCAGGTAGGTGTGGAAGTACTCGCGAGCGCTGTAGACGTGGCCGGCGCCGCCGTCCTCGCCCGCCGGCCGGTTGCGGCTCAGCTCGGCGAGGTCGGCGAACACCTCGACGAGGGCGAGCTCTTCGGCCAGCGGCCGATGGCCCTCCTCGGTGGCCGCCCGGCGCGCTGTGAGGTAGTCCTCGAGCACCCCGCCTTCGTCGTGCGGGTCGACGTCGAAGCCCAGCAGCAGGCTGCGCAGGTCCTCCTGGCCGCGCGCGGCGCGCTTCCACGCCGGGATCTCGCCCGGCGCGGCGGGCAGGTCCAGCTCGACGGACGCGGCGGCCGAGGTGCTCGCGGCCTCGGCGGCGTCGTCGGCGAGCGGCTCCAGCCGCAGCAGCGGCGCACCGGTCTCGACCTGGCTGCCCACGGAGACGACGCACTCCTTCAGCCGCGCCTTGAACGGCGCCCGCAGGACCGTCTCCATCTTCATGCTCTCCAGCACCAGCACCGGAGCGCCCGCCTCGACCTCGGCGCCGACCTTCAGTGGCGTGGCGACGACCAGCGCGGGCGCGGGGGAGCGGACGACGCCGCCCTCGTCGCGGCTGACCCGGTGCGTCACGCCGTCCACCTCGACCAGGTGGATCGGCCCGTGCGTGTCGGTGAGCAGGCGGTAGGGGGTGCCGTTGACGATGATCCGCCCGGTGTGCCGGTCGAAGCGCTCAAGCTCGACGTCGGCGGTGCGGACGTCGTCACCCGCTTGGACGCCGACGCGGAAGCGGTGCGCGCCGACCCGCGCGACGCGCACGCGGTAGCCGGCGCCACGCAGCTTGAGGTCCAGCGGCCGGCCGCTCTCGTGCTGCACCTGCGGGCGGCCGCCGAACGCCGTGGACAGCAGCCGCTGCCGCTCGGCGCGTTCCTCCTCCTCGTACGCCTCGATGGCGGCGGCCGCCAGCGCGACGGCGGAGTGCCGGTGGGAGACGAGCCTGCCCTGGCCGCGGACGCGGTCGATCCAGCCGGTGTCCGCGCTGGCGTCGATCACCTCGGGCTGGTCGAGCAGGTCGAGCACGAAGCTCTTGTTCGTCGCGCCGCCCTCGATGATCACAGTGGTCTGCGCCATGGCCCGGCGCAGCCGGCCGAGGGCCTCGTCGCGGTCGACGCCGTACGCGATGATCTTCGCGATCATCGAGTCGAAGTCGGCCGGGATGGTGTCGCCCTCGCTGACACCGGTGTCCACGCGGATGCCCGGCCCGGCGGGCAGGTCCAGCCGCGCGATGCGGCCGGGGGAGGGGGCGAAGTCGCGGTCGGGGTCTTCGGCGTTGAGCCGGGCCTCGACGGCGTGCCCGCGCTCCACCGGCGGCGCGCCGTCGAGCCGGCCGCCGGATGCCACCCGCAGCTGCGCCTTGACCAGGTCGAACCCGGTGGTGGACTCCGTGATCGGGTGCTCGACCTGCAGGCGGGTGTTGACCTCGAGGAAGGCGAACAGCTGGTCACCGGGGTGGTAGAGGAACTCGACGGTCGCCGCGCCCCGGTAGTCGACCGCGACGGCCAGCCGTTCGGCCGAGGCCTTGAGCTCGGCCGTCTGCGCGGGGCTGAGCACCGGCGAGGCCGACTCCTCGATGACCTTCTGGTTGCGCCGCTGCACCGAGCAGTCGCGGACGCCGAGCGCCCACGCGGTGCCCTGGCCGTCGGCGATCACCTGGACCTCGACGTGCCGGGCGCCGGTGACCAGGCGCTCCAGGAACACCACGCCGCTGCCGAACGCCCGCGCGGCCTCCTGGCTGGTGCGCTCGTAGGCGTCGGCGAGCTCGGCCTCGTCCGTGACCACGCGGATGCCGCGCCCGCCGCCGCCCGCGGTCGCCTTCAGCATCAGCGGGTAGCCGATCTCGGCCGCCGCCGCGAGGGCGGCGTCCAGGGTCTCGACCGCGCCGCGGCTCCACGGCGCGACCGGCACGCCGACCTCCTCGGCGAGCAGCTTCGCGCCGATCTTGTCGCCGAGCCGGCGCATGGCCTCCGCGCTCGGCCCGACGAAGGTGACGCCGATCTTCTCGCACAGCTCCGCGAACGCCGGGTCCTCGGCGACGAACCCCCAGCCGACCCACGCGGCGTCGGCCCCGGTCTCCACCAGCGCGCGCTCCAGCGCCTTCAGGTCGAGGTACGGGCGCTCGGACGCCGGACCGAGATCGTAGGCGAGGTCGGCCTCGCGCACGAACGTGGCGGCGCGGTCGACGTCGGTGTGCAGCGCGACGGTTTGGATCGGTGTCGCGGTCTCCGCGGCCAGCTCCCGGACTGCGTGGATGAGCCGCATCGCGGCCTCACCACGGTTGACGATGGCGACACGACTGAACACCCGACCGAGCCCTCCTGTTGACTGTGCGCGCCTTCCCTGTGGCACCCCCCGCACCTGTACAGCCTTGCCTCTGCCGGCTCGTAGGGAAATGTCGCAGAGGGAGCACACCAAGGCTCCACAGTTGTAGGGAACGACCAAAAGCACGCGTGCGCGAGCGCGCCAGGTGGCCCTAGGTTACCGTGCGGCCACCACAGCGTGACGCCGTACGGCCTCGGCGAGGCCCGCTGCGGCGAACGCCGCCGCCACCAGCACGGCGCTGACCCACAGAGGCGAGTGGTAGCCGAGCCCGGCGGCGATGGTGGCGCCGCCGATGGCGGGACCGGCCGCCGCGCCCACGTTGAGGGCCGCGGTCGCGAAGGAGCCGCCGAGCGAGGGCGCCTGAGCCGCCGCGTACAGAACCTGGGCGATCAGCGTCGAGCCGACGGCGAACGACAGGGTCCCCTGGACGAAGACGAGCAGCAGCGTGGCGACCGGGCTGCCTGCCGTGGCGGCGAAGAGCGCCCATCCGGCGAGCAGGGCGATCCCGCCCGCGATCAGGACCAGCGTCGGCCGCGTGTCGGACAGCCGCCCGCCGATGGTCACCCCGGCGAACGACCCGAGACCGAACAGCGCCAGCACCGCCGGCACCCAGCCCGGCGAGAAGCCGCTCACGTTGGTGACCAACGGGGTCAGGTACGTGAACGTACAGAAGGTGGCGGCGTTCACCAGCGCGGCCAGCGCCAGCACGACGAGCAGACGCGGGCCGCGCAGGGCCCGGAGCTCGCGCCCCGCGCGGGGGTCCACCGTCGCCGGTGCGAGGTCCGGCACCGATCGCAGCACGGCGAAGACGGCCGGCAGGGAGATCAGGGCCACGGCCCAGAACGCCGACCGCCAGCCGAACGTCTGACCGAGCGCGGCACCGGCGGGCACCCCTGCGATACAGGCGAGCGTGATGCCGCCCAGCAGGATGGAGGTGGCCCGCCCCTTGGCGTTCGGCGCGACCATGCCGGCCGCGGTCGCGAGCCCCACGGCGAGGAAGCCGGCGTTGGCCAGCGCTCCGAGCACCCTGGTCACCAGGAGCACCGAGAAGCTGGAGGTGAGCGCGCCGGCTACGTGCACGAGCATGAACGCGACCAGGAAGACGAGCAGCGCCCGTCTACGTGGCCAGCGCATACTGAGCACCGCCATCAGCGGCGCTCCCACGATCATTCCCGCGGCGAAGGCGGACGTCAGCGCGCCGGCGGCCGGGATGGACACGTTCAGTTCAGCGGCGATGTTCGGAACCAGTCCGGAGAGCATGAATTCGGACGTTCCTTGGGCGAAGACCGCCAGTCCGAGGATGTAGATGGCGAAGGGCATGAGCGAAAGACTCCAGGCCGCGTTGAAAGGGCATCACAGGACGACGCGGCGCGCACCAGCGCTCAGCAAGGGGCGCTACCGCGTGAAAGGAGGGACCAGGTCCGGCACCACGACAGGGGCGGAATTCCTGGAACGAATCAGTCCGTATGACGGTGATCCGGCGGCGGGAGTGACGAAAGGGCGCGCAGGCCTCAGGGGGCGGCGCTGCCGCGTGACATCACGAGAAGCCACCGGAAGAACCGGTGGCTAGCGTCTTGACGCCTCAGGACTGGACATTGGCCCCACGATAGTCAAAAGTCACAGAACTCGTCCACCGCATAATCGCTTTTGCCCAGACGCGGGTTTTTCGCACCTGGGAAGTGAGCATGATGCGCACGACCCCTCGGTGGACGTCCGGAGGGGGAGAAGCGATGAAGGGGTACGACTTCGAGGGAGCGGCACTGGAGCTTGGTGCCCTGGTACGCGAGGACGGCACCGCCGACTCCGCCGAGCGGATCCGCATCCCCCTGAGCATGCTGAACCGGCACGGACTGGTCGCCGGCGCCACGGGAACCGGAAAGACCAAGACCCTCCAGCTCATGGCGGAGCAGCTCGTCGCCCAGGGAGTCCCGGTCTTCCTCGCCGACATCAAGGGCGACCTGTCGGGCCTGGCCTCGCCGGGTACGGCCTCCGAGCGCGTCACCCGGCGCGCCGCCGAGGTGGGTGAGACCTGGCAGCCCGCGGCCTGTCCGGTGGAGTTCTTCTCCCTGGGCGGTCTGGGAGACGGCATCCCGATCCGCGGCACCATGACCGCCTTCGGCCCGACCCTCCTGGCCAAGGTCCTCGGGCTCAACGAGACGCAGGAGTCCACACTCGGACTGATCTTCCACTTCGCCGACAAGCAAGGGCTGCCGCTGCTCGATCTCAAAGACCTGATCGCGGTCATCCGGTATCTGACCACCACGCCGGAGGTGCTGAGCGGCATCGGCGGGCTGTCGGCGGCGACGGCCGGGGTCATCCTGCGCGCCTTGACCAACTTCGAGGCGCAGGGGGCGGAGGCGTTCTTCGGCGAGCCGGAGTTCGACGTGCGCGACCTGCTCCGGGTGACGCCGGACGGTCACGGGGTGATCTCCGTTCTCGAGCTGCCCGCCGTACAGGACCGGCCGCAGCTGTTCTCCACCTTCCTGATGTGGCTGCTCGCCGACCTGTTCCACGAGCTCCCCGAGGTGGGGGACGTCGACAAGCCGAAGCTCGTGTTCTTCTTCGACGAGGCGCATCTGCTGTTCGACGATGCGTCCAAGGCGTTCCTGCAGTCGATCGCCCAGACCGTACGGCTGATCCGGTCGAAGGGCGTGGGCGTCTTCTTCGTCACCCAGACGCCGAACGACGTGCCGACGGACGTGCTGGCCCAGCTGGGCGCGCGCGTGCAGCACGCCCTGCGCGCCTTCACCCCCCAGGACGCCAAGGCGCTCAAGGCCACCGTCTCGACCTTTCCCTCGTCCTCCTACGACCTGGAGCGGCTGCTCACCGAGGTCGGTATCGGTGAGGCCGTCGTGACGGTCCTGTCCGAGACGGGCGCGCCGACCCCGGTTGCCTGGACGCGCCTGCGCGCCCCTCAGACGCTCATGGGACCGTCGAGCCCGGACGTGGTCCAAGGCGTCATCGCCGCCTCGCCGCTTCAGCCGAAGTACGGTACGGCGGTCGACCGCCAGTCGGCTTACGAGATCCTGTCCGCGAAGCTGGCCGAGCCTCCCAAGGGCCCAGAAGCTCCGCGCGAGCCGGAGCGGGCCAGGCAGCCGGAGCCGAAGCAGTCCATGCTGGAGCGGGTGCTGGAGTCGAAGGAGTTCCAGTCCCTGGCGCGGTCGGCGGCCTCCAGCCTCGGCCGGGAGATCACCAGATCCATCTTCGGCACCGCCCGTCGCGGGCGACGCTGAATCAACGCACGCGGACCGGGCCCGAGGTTTCAGGCCAGTGCGGCGGCGACCCGCTGCCGGAGCAGGGCTTCGTGGCCGGGGTCGGTGCACAGGGTCGTGGTCAGCCCCGTCTTGGCCGCGTCGGCGAGCACGGCCAGCAGGGTCGCGAGCTGCCCGGGAGGTTCGGCACTGAGCAGTTCCTCGGCATGCCCGACGATCAGGGTGACCGCGCCGACATCGCGCAAGGAGTCGGTCAGCGCGTCCCAGTTGCGGCCGAAGTGGCCGGGGAGGCGCAGGGCGCGTGCCACCTCCTCGAAGAAGGCGGCACGCGTCCGGCAGGCCCGCCCATCCACCAGCGCCGGCGCAGGGTCGGTGGACACTGTCAGCCAGTGCGGCGGCGGATGTGCGGCGGCGGTCATGGCGGTCCTAGAGCCGGTAGAAGTCGGTGTAGTGGTTGGGGGAGAACCACGTCACACCGCTGCTGCGGTTGACGACGATCCGGTACGCGTCACGCGCGGCACCCCGCGCCCGGGAGTACACGTCGTACTCATAGTAGGTGGCGCCGCTGGGGAGCTGGCCTTCCCGGTTGTAGAAGCGCCCGCCGGTGTAGTTGTACCTGCCGTCCGTCCAGGTGTACCAGCCGCTGCTGGTGGGGTAGTTC
This sequence comes from Nonomuraea sp. NPDC050022, assembly GCF_044460705.1. Taxonomy (NCBI): domain Bacteria; kingdom Bacillati; phylum Actinomycetota; class Actinomycetes; order Streptosporangiales; family Streptosporangiaceae; genus Nonomuraea; species Nonomuraea sp. NPDC050022. The sequence goes on along the minus strand of NZ_JBITKE010000008.1, from coordinate 350,189 downwards.
TTGGCAGCCCAGATCGAGTTGGCCGAGCGTGCGTCGGCGCAGCGGGAGATGGTGCAGGAGTTGTAGACCGTGGCGTTGGCTGGGGTGATGCCGACCAGGCCGACGAGGGAGGTGATGGCGGCGAGGACGACGGTCAGTCGTACCGGCCAGGAAGGGCGGGGGCGCGGCTGTGTGTGCACGAGGCCTCCTTCGGGGGGTGACAGACATGGTCATGTTCGCCGCTCAACTCAGGTCAAATCAAGGCAAAGAATGCCAAGGGAAAGGTGAACACTTCGCGGACGGCTCCTGCTCAATCACTCTGTACCCGGCGGGGCGGCTATGTCGGTAGCCGCGCCGGCATAACGGCGGGCCAGGCGCGCGAAGGCGTCCTTGAGCTCGGCCGGGCCGACGACCTCGATGTCGGCGTCGAACCTGCCGAGGACGGCGGCCAGGTCGGTCCAGGACCACGAGCCCACGACGAGCCGGCAGCGGTTCGGGCCGAGCTCCTCGACGACTCCGTCGTGAGTGAAGCGGGAGACGGCGGCGGCTGGTAGGTCGAGGATCACCTCGCCGCGACAGGGCCAGTTGCCGGCGCCGTCGAGGCCCCGGAACTTGCTGGTCACGAAGGCGACCAGGTCGCCTCCGGGCAGCTCGCGCGGGGTGAAGCGGGGCCCTGCGGGGGTGCGCGGGGTGATCCGATCGGCGCGGAAGGTGCGCCAATCCTCGCGGTCGAGGTCCCAGGCGACGAGGTACCAGCGCCCGCCCCACGTGACGAGATGATGGGGCTGCGCCCGGCGCGGCGGGGTCGGCACGCCGTCGTCGTCCACACCGGGCGGGTAGTCGAAGCGCAGCACCTCCCGGGCGTGGACGGCGGCGCTGATCGCCATGAGGACGCCACTGTCGACCTGTGGGCCCGGTCGGCGCGCCGGCCGCTCGACGGCGGTGATCTGGAGGGTGTCGATCCGGTGGCGCAGCCGTGCGGGCATGACCTGCCGGACGGTGTTGAGCGCGCGCGCTGCGGCTTCCTCGATGCCCGCCCCACTGGAGGTGGCGGCGGTCTGGAGCGCGATGGCCAGAGCGACGGCCTGCTCGTCGTCGAACAGCAACGGGGGCAGCTCCGCGCCGGCGTCGAGCCGGTAGCCGCCGTCGGGCCCCTTGAAGGCCAGGATGGGATAGCCGAGCTCACGCAGGCGGTCGACGTCGCGGCGTACGGTGCGCGGGCTGATCTCCAGCCGCTCGGCCAGCAGCGCCCCCGGCCATTCCCGGCGCGTCTGGAGCAGCGAGAGCAACGACAGCAGTCGCGCGGAAGTCTTCGGCATGACCTCATTTTGCCCGGAGAAGAGGCCACTCCCTGTCCGCTTCCTCTGCGACTGTTGTCGCATGCCAGACAACGACAACGACTCGAAGGGCCCGAACGCCGTGACCGCCACCACCACACCCCCCGCGACCCTCGACGCCGAGCGGAGCGACCTGCTCGCCGCGATCGCGACCGCGCGATCCGCGGTGACCAACGCCGTCCGCGGGCTCAGCGACGAGCAACTCGGCGAGCGCCCGACGGTCAGTGAGCTGTGCCTGGGCGGGCTGGTCAAGCATGTCGCGTCCATGGAGGATACGTGGCTGCGCTTCGTGGTCGACGGCCCGTCGGCGATGAGGTACGGCCTGCCCGAGGGTGTCACCTGGGGCGACATCGCGGCCGGCACCGCACGCGAGATCCCGCAGTGGATGATCGACCACCAGAACGAGTTCCAGATGCTGCCCGGCGACACGCTGGCCGGGATCCTGGCGAGTTACGAGCAGGTCGCCGCCCGCACCGCGGAGATCGTCGCCGCAGTCCCCGACCTGTCGGCGACGCAGCCGCTACCGGAGGCACCCTGGCACGAGCCGGGCGCGGTGCGCAGCGTGCGCGCGGTGCTGATGAACGTCATCGCCGAGACCTCCCAGCACGCCGGGCACGCCGACATCCTGCGCGAAACGCTCGACAGTCAGAAGTCGACCTGAGCGGCGATGACCATTCTGGACACCCGGGCGCTCAACCGCGCGACGCTCGCCCGGCAGATGCTGCTCGATCGCGCCGACGTGCCGGTGCTCGACGCCGTCGCGCACCTGTGCGGCCTGCAGGCGCAGGAGCCGCAGGAACCGTTCGTCGGGCTCTGGTCGCGGTTGCGGGCGTTCGACCCGGCGGCGCTCTCGGACCTGCTCATCCGGCGGGGCGTGGTGCGTACCCACCTCATGCGCCGCACCGTGCACCTCCTGACCGCCGACGACATCCTGGCCTGGCGGGGCCGCCATGACGCCATGCTGCGTCAGCGCGTACTCGGGACCTATCGCCGCGAGCTCGCCGGGGTGGATCTCGACGAGCTCGCGGCGGCAGGACGGGCGGTGATGGCCGACGACGAGCCGCGCTCGATGAGCGAGCTCGCGCGGGCGCTGGCCGAACGCTGGCCAGAGCCGGGACCGCGGGCGCTGGGCGAGATGCTGGTCGCCGCGCTCATCCCGATGGCGCAGCTGCCGCCGCGTGGGGTGTGGCGTGCGCGGGCGGGAGTACGCAACGTCCTGCTCTCCTCCTGGCTGGGGCGCGAGATCGACTCACCGGCCCGGAACGGCTCCGATCCGAATGGCTCCGATTCGGTCGGCTCGAATCGGGCCGGCTCGAATCGGGTCGGCTCTGATCCGGTCGGCTCCGATCCGGTTGGTGAGGCGCTGGTGCGGCGCTATCTGGCCGCGTTCGGTCCGGCCGCCTCGGCCGACATACGGGCTTGGTGCGGCCTGGCCGGCCTGCCGGCCGCGGTGGCCGCGATACGAGAGGAGCTGGTCACCTTCCGGGACGAGCGCGGCCGGGTCCTGCTGGACCTCCCCGACGCGCCGCGCCCCGACCCGGACACTCCGGCCCCGGTACGGTTCCTGCCGGCCTTCGACAACGCGCTCCTCGGTTACCACGACCGCGGCCGGATCATCGACGACGCCCACCGCCTCCTGTCGGTCGCCGGGGCTCGCGTTGTCCTGGTCGACGGCCGGGTCGCCGCGACCTGGACTGTCCAGGCGGGCACCGTGATCGTCACCCCGCTGGGTGGCTTCTCCCGAGCCGACCGAGCTGAGGTCGGCGAGCAGGGGCAGGAGCTGGCGGCGTTCCTGTCCGACGGCGAGAGCGACCGCGTACAGATCGACGTGTCTCCTCGCTGACCGCTACACCCGCGAGCCGCTTCTCCTGAGCCCGGGAGAGGGCTCAGGCGACGCGCGGGTGTAGCGTCTGACCAGACGAGTCGATCATGAAGGAGGCCTCCCGCTGGAACCGCGCGGTGCGCGGCCGGACATGTCCCAAGGTGGGCGTCTCGGCAGATACGGCGCTGTGGCGAGCGCGCTGGCGTCGCGCAGTGACCGGCAGCTCGCCGAGTCGCTGCGGCAGGCGCGGGAGCTCGGCTCGGGGATAGGTGGCACCTCCGCGTTATTGGACGTCGGCGGCGTGCCGGTCTTCGCGAAGCGGGTGCCGCTGACCGACGTGGAGCGCCAGGCGGACAACGTGATGTCCACGGCGAACCTGTTCGGGCTGCCCCCGTTCTGCCAGTACGGAGTCGGCTCGCCGAGCTTCGGCGCCTTCGACCTGTCCGCCCGCGAGAGTGGATTTCTGGCCGCAACGCGACGCATGACACCGGTTACGCGCTGATGCAGCTGGTCAACTGGCTCGTCACCAACATCTGCGGGGTGGCGGTGCCACGAGAGGGCGGGCCCGTGCGGCGCAACGCGTACATCCGCGCGTGCGCGGCCGGTGCGGACCCCGCCGGTGCTCCGCCGGCCGTCGCCGCGGTGATCCGCCGGTACGCCCCTGTCGCGGCAGTCATGAACGACTTCTACTGGGAGTTGTTCGGCATCGATCGCACGACGCCGTACCCGGCGGAGAAGGTCGAAGGCGTCCTGAGCGCGCTGCGCTGAGCGACCGCCTCATCGCCGGTCCTCGGGTACGGCACAGCCGTGCACCATGACCTCGACCACGTTCTGGACGGCTTCCCTGCTGACGCTCCCCGGCGGCGCGGCGACCAGGGTGAACAGCGCACCCCCGTAGAGCGCTATCAGGGCCGGGATCCTCTCGCGCGGGATGGTGAGGCCGAGCTTGTCGTGGTGGCCGGCGGTGAGTAGCGACGCCGTGTCCAGCAGGCTCGCGAGTGCCGAGGCGAGCACCGGTCGGCGCGCGGCCTCCATCTGCAGTTCGAAGATCGCCACGTAGCGGTCGCGCAGGGTGGTCGCGGCGGTGAGCAGCGATTGCGTCCACAGGTCGACCAGCGTCGTGGGCTGCTCGGTGGCGCGGTCGATGGCCTGGTCGGTGTCGGCGTGATGCAGGTCGACGATGCGCTCGGCGGCGGCCACCAGCAGTGCTTCCCGGCTGCGGAAGTAGTTCGAGGCCGTTCCTGGTGGCAGGTCCGCCTGCTTCTCCACTGCGCGGTGGGTCAGCCCATGTACGCCCGAGGACGCCAGCAGCTCGATGGCGGCAGGCGGCGGTGGGGCTGCATCGCGTGGGCCACGAGGTGACGCTCTTCGAACGCGGCGCGGAGCTCCGGGAGGCGGGCACCGGGATCGTGGTCATGCCCAACGGGCTCCGCGCGCTGGAGGCGCTGGGGCTGGCCGGCGATGTTCGCGGGCACGTCATGCGGGCGACTCATTGCGGATTGCGGGACCGGCGGGGACGGCCGCTGCTGGTCACCGACCTGACCCAAGCGCAGAAGGAGATCGGGACGCCCGTCATGATCGAACGAGCGGAACTGCACCAGGCGCTACGCGCCCCGCTACGCCCCGAGCTGGTGCGCACCGTGACCCTGGTCGAGCGCCTGGAACCCGACCCCACCGGGGTGACCGTGATCAGCGACGGCGGCCCCGTCACCAGAGCGGACGCGGTGATCGCGGCCGACGGCATCGGCAGCAGGCTGCGCGCGCAGCTCTTCCCCGGCCATCCCGGGCTGCGGCGGACCGGCCGGCTGGACCTGCGCGGCATGCTGCCCCGCCCTCCCGGTCTGGCGCCGGAACTGCTGGCCAGCCAGCTGGTCGACCGTCGCAGCGGGGCGATGTTCGGCCTTTTCCCCGTCGGTGAGGACCGCCTGTACTGGTTCACCGACTCCCTCCTGAACGGCACGCCGCCGCCCGACGCGGGCGAGGCGCGCAAGCAGATGCTGTCCTTGATGGCCGACTGGCACCCTCTCGTCACGGCACTGATCGAGGCCACCCCGCCCGCCGACATCTATGTCGACCCGATCGCCTGCCTGGCCGAACCCCTGCCCTCGTACGCGGCCGGCCGGATCGCGCTCCTCGGCGACGCCGCGCACGCCATGTCACCCGACCTCGGCCAGGGCTCCAGCCAGGCCTTCGAAGACGCGGCCGCGCTGACCCGCCACCTGACCGGCGCCGAACCGGTGGACGTCGCCCAGCGGCTCCTGCGCTACGACGCCGAGCGCAGGCCCAGGGCCAACGGCATCATGCGGGGGGCGTCCCGGCAATCGCGGCTGACCTCCCAGACCGGCGCCGCCGCCTGGCTGCGCGACATGTTGCTGCGCGCCGTGCCGTCCCGGATGGCCACCCGGCAGCTCGCCGCCCTCTGGCACGCCTGAGAAATCGCATCAAAACAGTTTGATGTATTGTCGAGTACGTGGCGACGTCCGATCGAGTGCCGGTTCCGCTGCTGATGCGCATGGCGGCGCACCCGCTGCGCTGGGCGCTGATGACCGAACTGGCATCCAGCGACCGCCGCGTACGGGAGCTGGTCGCCGCCGTCGACGAGCCGCAGAACCTGGTGTCCTACCACCTGGGCCTGCTGCGTACGGCGGGGCTGGTCGTCGCGCGGCGCAGCAGCTTCGACGGCCGCGACAGCTACTACCATCTCGACCTGGCCGGCTGCGTAACCGCGTTCAGCGACGCCGCCATCGCCCTGCATCCGGCGCTGGTGCCCACGGACCGTGGGCGGCCGAGGGGCGGCTCGGTGTTGTTCCTGTGCACCGGCAACAGCGCGCGTTCCCCGATGGCCGAGGCGCTGCTGCGGCGCCGAGTCGACGGCGTCGAGGTCACCAGCGCGGGCAGCCATCCCGCAGCGCGGCTCCATCCGAACACGGTGCGGGTCCTGCGCGAGGACTACGACATCGACCTCGAAGCCCGGCGGCCGCAGTCGCTGGACGAGGTCGCGGGGCGGCGCTTCGACTACGTGATCACGTTGTGCGACAAGATCCGCGAGGTCCCTCGCGACCACGGATCGGCCGCCACGACGCATTGGAGCCTGCCCAACCCGTCCGACGCCGCGGACACCGACAGCGCGACCTACCCGGAATTCCGGCGTGTCGCGAAGGAGCTCGATACCCGCATCAGATTCCTGCCTCTGTAAGCACGCACAACGCTTGCGTGAACATGAACACGACAAGGAGACCTGACCATGACGACCTCACCGACCGAACTGGCCAGCGTCCGCTACCTCAACGACGACGTGCGGGCCGCTGTCGACTTCTACACCACCCACCTCGGCTTCAGCGTCGCCTTCGACGCCGCACCCGCCTTCGCCGACGTCAGGCGCGGTGCGCTGCGGCTGCTCCTGTCCGGCCCGACCACCTCCGGCGCCCGCGCCACGCCCGATGACGCCGCCACCGCCGGCCGCAACCGCATCCACCTCATCGTCGACGACCTCGACGCCGAGATCGACCGGCTACGCGCCGCTGGACTGACCTTCAGAAGCGAGCCGGTGTCCGGTCCCGGCGGGCGCCAGATCCTGCTCGCCGACCCCGCTGGTAACCTCATCGAACTGTTCCAGCCCGCCCCGAGCCCCGCGTAAAACTGAAAGCACCTTCCATGCTGATACGCCGCCGTGCGCTCCGTACTCCGAGGCTGATCGGGATGGTCGTGCTTCTCGCGGCGTTCGCGACGATCGCGCTGTTCGTCCCCTATCCGGACGCCGAACAGATCCGCGACTGGGCACGGGCCGCCGGTCCGTGGTTCCCCCTCATGTTCTTCCTCACGCATGCGCTGGTGACCATCGTCTTCCCGCGCTCACCGTTCTCCCTCGGCGCCGGACTCCTGTTCGAGCCGGTGACCGGCATCGCCATCGCGATCTCCGCGACCTTGGTGAGCGCGGCGCTGGCCTTCCTGCTCGCCCGCGCGATCGGTCGCGACGCGGTCGCCGCGCGGTTGACCCACCCGGCGGTCGCGGCGGTCAACCGGCGCCTCGCCCGTCGTGGCTGGCTCGCCGTCGGGTCACTGCGGCTGATCGGTCCGGTTCCCTTTCCGCTGGTCAACTACTGCGCGGGCGTGTCGTCGGTCCGGCTCGTGCCCTTCCTGATCGCCACGGCCGTCGGTGTGGCTCCCGGCACGATCGCGGTCGTCCTTCTCGGTGACGCGCTCACCGGACGTACCGATCCTGCGCTGGTCGTCGTCACCGTGATCTGCGGTGCGATCGGGTTGGCCGGCCTGCTGGTCGACGGTCGCCTCGGCGTCGAGCAGCAGGACGCGGAAGATCCGGCCGGGGCCAAGTGAGCCAGGACGAGCCCGGAGCGCACGGGCAGGACCCGGCGGCGGCCCGGCGTCGGCTGCGTGAGGTGACGCTGGTGTTCCTCAAGCTGGGCATCATCGCCTTCGGCGGCCCGGCGGCGCACACCGCGATGATGCGCGACGAGCTGGTACGCCGCCGCGGCTGGGTCAGCGACCAGCGGTTCGTGGACCTGATGGGCGCCACCAACCTCATCCCCGGCCCCAACTCCACCGAACTGGCCATCCACCTCGGTTACGACCGGGCCCGCTGGCGCGGCCTGATCGCCGCCGGGGTGTGCTTCATCCTCCCGGCCGCGCTTATGGTCACGGCACTGGCCTGGGCGTACGTCACCTACGGCAGCACGCCGGCGGCCGAGGGTCTGTTGTACGGCATCGTCCCGGCGGTGATCGCGATCATCGCGCACGCGCTGTTCGGCATGCTGCGCACCGTGGTCAAGACCGTCTGGCTGGGCGTGCTGGCGGTCGCCGCACTGGCCGCGTACCTGCTGGGCGTCAACGAACTGCTGGTGCTGGCGGCCGGGGCGGCGCTGGCCGCCACGGCCCGAGCCCTGCGCCGGCCGCCGGACCGGGGCGCGGCCCACGGGGTGCTCGCGGCTCCACTGCTGACGTTCGGCGGGTCCCCGGTGATCGGCGGGTTGCCGGTGTTCGGCGACCCCACGGGCGGCCAGCTGCTTCAGCTGTTCGCCACCATGCTGAAGATCGGTTCGGTGCTGTACGGCAGCGGCTACGTGCTGCTGGCCTTCCTGCGCGGCGACTTCGTCGACCGGCTCGGCTGGATCACCAACCAGCAGCTCATCGACGCCGTGTCGATCGGCCAGGTCACCCCCGGTCCGGTGTTCACCACCGCCACCTTCGTCGGCTACATGATCGCCGGGCCGCCGGGCGCGTTCCTGGCCACCGTGGCCATCTTCCTGCCCTCGTTCGTCTTCGTCGGCCTGCTCACCAAACTCACCGACAAGCTCCGCTCCAGCGAGTGGACCTCCGCCCTGCTCGACGGCCTCAACGCCGCCGCCCTCGCCCTCATGGCAGGGGTGTCCTACGAACTGGGCCGGACCGCGATCATCGACCCGCTCACCGCGCTCATCGCCGTGGTCACGCTCGTACTGTTGTGGAAGACGCGGCTCAACAACGCCTGGTTCATCGCCGGCGGCGCCGCCATCGGCATCGCGCACGCCCTGCTGTTCTGACTCCCGGTCCCGCCCCGCCATGTGCGCGGGGCGGGACCGACGCTGAGCGAGTCAGGGATTGTGGAAAGCGACCTCGGGGTTGGCCGATGACGGCCCGCTGAGCAGCGGTTGCTTCTTGCCCTTCAGGTGCAGGTCGAAGAAGGCGCCGACGTAGGCGCGGGTGAGCTCGAGGGAGCGTTGCGGCGACAGCTCGTCGGGAGCTGACATGCCGACCGCTTTCTGCAGGATGGTCAGGTCGGTGAAGCCGGTGTGGCTGGTATGGGCCACGGTGAGCCAGCGCTTCCAGCCGCTCATCTTGGGCCAGCTCGCATCCCAGGTGTCGTCCTTGCCGGGGACGTGGTCGGCCTGGCTGCCCAGCAGCAGGAAGGGCCGGTCGAGCGTGACGGCGGGGTGGAAGGTGCCGTCCAGGTTCACTCCAGCCCGTACGCGCTTGTCGACGGCCATGGTGGCGGCACTGGCGTCGCCGCCGAGGGAATGGCCGGCCATGCCTATCCGCTTGGGAGCGATCATGCGGGACTTCTCCCAGGCGGGGTGCCGGCCGGCCAGCTCGTCGATGACGAAGGAGACGTCCTTGGTCCGGTTCTTGGTGATGGTCGCCTGCCCGCCTTCCGGAGGTTTGGGCTGGTCGCACAGAGGGGCGCAGGTGATGATCTGCCCGTCGGGCAGGGTGGTGCCGGAGGACTCGTAGGCGTGGTCGACCAGCGCGATGACATAGCCGCGGCTGGCCAGGTCTTCGGCCAGGAAGGTGAGGCTGGCGCGCGGGAGGCCGAGGCCGGGGGAGAGGACGACGAGTGGATACCGGCCGCGCTTGGCGAGCGCGCCGGTGTGGGCGTAGGTGCGGGTGGCGCTGACGGTCTCGGGAGGGAGTTCGACGCCGGGTGCCTTACGCCGCAGCAGCGAGGCGGCCTCAGCGGTGGTCATGTAGGGGGCGGGGTCGCCGGTGGCGGAGCGGGCGGGATAGTACATCGACACCATGAGCCGGCGCGGGCCCGAGTCGGGCACCCAGGGGTCCTTACGGCTGCTGTCGACCAGGTACAGGATGTCGCGACCGACCGCGTCGGGGCCGGTCGGGCGGGGGAGTTCCAACCGGACGGCGGTGGGGGCCGGTTTTCCGGACACGGTCGCGGTGAGGGCCGGGTTTCCGGTCGCGGTCGCGGTTGTCGTGGTGACGGCCACCGCGATCAAGGTAAGGCAGGCCGTCAACGGAATGGCCAGCAAGCAGGTCCGAATCGACTGCACTGTCATGCGATTTCTCCTCATTAGGGCGCTCATACGTCACGCCGACGTACGACGATCAAGGTCACGACGGCGGCGGCCAGCGGCCAAAGCGCGAAGGCAGCCCAAGAGCCGGCCACCGTCGGCAGAGCGGGGTCGTCACGGAGCTGGGGCAGGCCCAGGCAGGTACGCCAGACGTAGAAGGGGACCAGGGCGTACAGGTCGTTGAGCCACTGGTGGACATTGGGCTGGAAGAAGGTGGGCAGGATGACGAGCGCGGCGCAGACCGCGACGACGGCGGCGGCGGTGTGCCGCAGCAGCGCGCCGATCCCCAAGCCGGTCAGCGCCGTTGATCGGCTCGTCGAACAGCAGCACGGGCGGGTTGCCCAGCAGAGCGGCGGCGATGCCGAGCCGCTGGCGCATACCGAGCGAGAACCCGCCGATCCGGCGGCGCGCCGCTCCGGCCAGGCCCACCTCCTCCAGCACCTCGGCCACCCGGCGGCGGGGCAGGCCGTTGCCGACCGCCAACGCGCGCAGGTGAGCGGCGGCGGTGCGGCCGCCATGGACGTCGCCCGCGTCCAGCAGCGCGCCGACATGACGCAGCCCGGCGTGGTGGCGGGCGAAGGGGCGGCCGTCGATGGTGGCGGCGCCCGCGGTGGGGCGGTTCAGGCCGAGGATCATGCGCAAAGTGGTGCTCTTGCCGGCGCCGTTCGGGCCGAGGAACCCTGTGACGTGCCCCGGTCGTACGGCGAAGGTGAGGTCCCGCACCGCCGTCACCGCGCCGTAGCGTTTGGTCAGTCCGTTGACTTCGATCACCCGGTCAACGCTGTCGCAGCTCGCAGACGCGCCGCATCTGGCCGTGGGCCGGTTTCCGCGGCGCGGGGGTGGCCTGCGGGCATACGCCCACAGGCCGATGCCCGGCCCGAAGCGGGTGACTACGATCGGCCGGGTGCGCGACAAAACGCCCAGACCGCCACTTTGGTCACGGTTGCCCTCCGGCATGCGGGCGCTGCTCATCTGGGGCGGCGTCGCGGCCCTGGTGCCCCTGCTGTACGCCGTGACGCTGACCGACGGTGAAGACCTGTTCCCCGTGGGGGCGGCGCATGCGGGGTTCACCGTCGCCATGGCCGTCCCCTTGGCCTGGGCACGGCAGCGGCCTGCCACGGTGCTCGCGCTGCTGCTGGCCGAGATCGTCGTGGCGACGTCCCTGGGTTATCCGGCCCAGGGGGTCTGGCCGCTCTTCCCGGCGGCCGACGTCATGGTCTGCCTCCTCACCGCCACCCGATCGCGCCGCGCGGGCCTGGCGGCGGCGGTCGTCGCGTTGCTGGTGCAGCAGACGGCCTGGCAGCTTGACCTGCTGCGCGACGGCCTGCGTGCCTCGGCGCCGGGCTTCCTCGCGCTGTCGCTCCTGCTCGGCCTGGCGGTCTTGGTCGCCTGGCTGGCCGGGATGTTCATCAGGCAGCGGCGCGAGTACGACCGGGCGCTGCGCGCTTACGCCGAGGCTCGGGCGGTCACCGACGAGCGGCTGCGCATCGCGCGAGAGCTGCACGACATGGTCGCGCACAGCATCGGCATCATCGCCATCCAGGCCGGCGCGGGCGCCCGGGTGATCGACAGCCGACCGGATCAGGCGCGCCAGGCGCTGGACGCGATCGAGGACACCAGCAGGCAGACGTTGAAGGGGCTGCGGCACCTGCTCGGCGTGCTCCGCACGACCGAGCGCGGGCATCCCGGCCCGACCGAGCGCGGGCATCCCGGCTCGGCTGGGCGCGAGCTTTCCGGCCCGGCCGGGCGCGGGCGCCCTGGCCTGGCTGAGCGTGGGTATTCCGGCCTGGCTGAGCCGGCTGCTCCCGTGGGACTGGCCGACGTCGACCGGCTGGCCCAGACGACCATGGCCGCCGGTGTCCGCGTAGAGGTTCGCCGGCACGGAGAGCCACGCCCGCTGCCCGCCGCCGTCGATCGGTCCGCTTTCCGCATCATCCAGGAATCGGTCACCAACGTGCTCCGCCATGCGAGCACGGACCACTGCCGGGTCGTGATCGACTACGGGAAAGAGGAACTACGCATCGACGTCATCGACGACGGACACGCTGCTCTCTGTGAGGGCGACAGGCACGCCCTTGCCGGTGAAGAGGACGGGCATGCCGCTGTCTGCGAGGGCGATGGGCATGGGATCGTCGGCATGCGCGAACGGGTCGCCCTGTTGAACGGATGCCTCAGCGCGGGCCCCCGGCCAGATGGCGGTTTCCGCGTCACCGCACGCCTGCCGCTCGCGCCGAGCGGCCTCGGCCAGGACACGGACATCGACCTGGTGGAGGCCCGGTGATGATCCGTATCGTGCTCGCCGACGACCAGCCGCTGATCCGCGCGGGCTTGCGCATGGTCATCGATGCCGCCCCCGATGTCGAGGTCGCCGGAGAGGCCGGAACCGGAGCTCAGGCCGTCCAGCTCGTCCGCCGGCTGCGCCCCGACGTCGTGGTCATGGACATCCGCATGCCGGGCATGGACGGCATCGAGGCCACCCAGACCATCCTCGCCGAGTCCCAGACCACCCGTGTGATCATGCTGACCACGTTCGACGACGACGACAACGTCTACGCCTCCCTGCGCGCCGGAGCGAGCGGATTCCTGGTCAAGGACATGGCGTTGGACGACATCCTGTCCGCCGTCCACGTCGTCGCCGCCGGAGACGCACTGATCGCCCCCAGCGTCACCCGCCGCCTCATCGAGGACTTCGCCCGTGGTCCGGCCCGCGCCCCGTCTCCCGAGGCGCGGCGGCTCGCGGGCGTCACCGAACGCGAGCACGAGGTGCTGGCCCTGGTCGGGGGTGGCCTGTCCAACGCCGAGATCGCCACCCGGTTGCACATCAGCCCTGGCACCGCCAAGGCACACGTGGCCAGCCTGCTTGCCAAGCTGAGCGCCCGTGACCGAATACAGCTGGTCATCATGGCCTACGACGCGGGCCTGGTGTTCCCGTCCCGTTGACAGGCCGGCCTGCTGCCGTCCGGCGGGTTCACGACGGACGTCAGTTGACAGGCCGGCACCCCTGCCGGGCGGCGAGTTCATGACGGACGTCAGCGCTACCTCGGGGGCAGACGGCTCAGGAGTCGGACCGCGGTCGCCGTCTCCTCCTGACTGCGGACTGACTACGGACTGACTGCGGACGAAGTTTCGCGAGCAACTCGCCGCCCGTTCTTGTTCGACGAGCCGCTACCTTCGCCGACGGCTGCGGCCTGGCGCGGTGTCGGCGAAGCGATGGCCGGCGGGCTCTGCAATGGCGCGTGCCGGGACGGCGACACGGCGTTCCGAAGCTGTCCGTCGCTCTGCGCATTCCTTCCGGCGAACCTGGGGGCTCGGGCCCGACCGCAAGTGCGCCCGGGGGTTGCCGGCTCGGCCGCGGATGCCGTACCCGCAGCCCACCCTCTGATTACCGGGCGCCTCATCGGCGGTTGAAAGACAGGCTCAGAAGGCGTTGACGAGGACGACGTACACGGCGGTGCCGAGTCCGACGCTCAGGATGGTGCGGCGGCCCGAGGCGAGGTGGACGACCGCGGTTACGGCGACCGCGAGCAACGCGTACAGCGTCGCGCGCGGGTCGGCGGTGATGGTGCCGTGCAGGGCGGTCAGGGCGAGGATGGCGAGGATGCCGACCGGCATCCAGGCCGACAGCTGCGCCACGGCGGCCGAACCGCGCAGCGTGCGCAGCGCCGCGAAGGGGACGGCGCGCAGCGCGAAGGTGATGGTGGAGACGATCGCGAGGACGGCGAGGGTGTAGGCGATGTCAGGCATCGTCGGCCTCCGGGACGGGTCGGCGAGTGGTGAGCGCGTGGCGGGCCAGCAGCAGGGCGACGAACAGCAGCAGGGCCGTGAACATGGCGACGCCTGGGGTGACGATGAGGGCTGCCGTCACGCTGGCCGCGGCGAGCAGCACGGAGGGGATCTCGCGGCGGGAGCGGAACGCGTCCAGGGTGAGCACCGTGAACAGGGCGCACAGGGCGAACTCCAGGCCCTTGATCGGTGCGGGCAGGGCCGCGCCGATGGCGACGCCGACCAGGCCGCCGCCGACCCAGTAGGTCTGGCAGGAGATCTGCATCGCCAGCAGCCGGGGCGCGGAGCGTTCCGCTTCGGGGAGGGAGGCGTTGACGGCGTACGCCTCGTCGATCATCGCGTACACGGCGTACGCCTTCGCCCACCGGTTCTTGACCAGGTGAAGCGGGAAGGAGAAGGCGTAGAAGACGTGCCGGAAGTTGACCACCAGGACGGTCAGCGCGACTGCGGCGAGCGGTGTGACGGTGGCCATCATGCCCACCAGCAGGAGCTCCAGCGAGCCGGCGAAAGCGGCCATGGACAGGGCGGGGGCGAGCCACCAGGGCAGGCCGGCCTGGAGGACCAGCAGGCCGAGGGCGATCCCCAGCGGGAAGATTCCCAGCCCCGCGGAGAAGGAATCGCGCACACCTGCGGTGATCTGCTGGCGCCGGGTGGTGTGGGCGGGGGTCACCGCGGTCGGGATCAGTACATCTTGCACCCTTCTAGGGTGCCGGAAAACGGCTGTTATGTGGTTGCTGATATTGCTCAGCCAGTGGTCCGCGGTGCAATATTCTTTCGTGGATTCGATTGACAGAGCAATCATCGCCGAGTTGGAGCGAAACGGGCGGCTGACGAACGTGGAGCTGGCCCAGCGGGTCGGGCTCACCACCGGGCCGTGCCTGCGGCGCGTTCAGCGGCTGGAGGCCGAGGGCGTGATTCGCGGCTACCGAGCGGTCATCGACGCCGCCGCCGTGGGCCGGTCCTTCGAGGTCCTGGTCGACCTGACGCTCGACGCCCAGGACGCGGACACGGTCGACCACTTCGAGCAGACCCTGGCGCGGGCCGAGGAGGTCGTCGAGCTGCGGCGGCTGTTCGGCAGTCCCGATTACTTCGTGCGGGTGGCCGTTGCCGACCTGGCCGCCTATGAGGCGTTCCTGAGCCAGTACGTCATGACCATCCCGCGCGTCCGGGGCATCACCTCGCACTTCACGCTCAAGAACCTCAAGCCGGCTCCATAGCGCGCACAACATGCCCAGCCCCGCCGGGCCGGGCATGTTGTGCGCGGGGTCAGCCGTAGCGCTCGGTGCGCAGTGAAACTCCACGACGGCACGTCGACGAGGTAGATCTCCTTCACGTCGCCTTCGGTGTACTCCTGGAAGATCCCGTTCCGGTCGGTCGCGCCCGAGCCGGCGTACTGGCCGAAGAAGTCGGTGCGCCAGCCTCGGCGCGGCGGCCGGCCCGCCAGGCGTTCGACATCCTGCGCGACACATGACCTCGCGGTGCCGGGCGGGCCTCAGATCCTCGTCGAAGCTCTGGCGGTCGCGGCGATGTGCTCCTCGGCGGTCATGCCGAGGTCGGGGTCCTGCCGGTTGAGGTCGTGCTGGTCGTCGGCCCATCGCTGGTAGTCCCGCCGTACGGTGCGCTCGTCGGAGTCGACGACGCGGGCGATCTCGGCCCAGGTGACTCCGGCCAGCACCGCGTGGTGGACGTTGGCGGGATGACGCACGGTACGCGCGATGCACTCCGCCAGCGCCAGCAGCTCGATGTGCTCGGCCACGGTAAGGGGAGGACGGTCGTCGGCTCCGTGCCGGGCCGGGTCATAGAGCCCTCGGGTCACCAGCTCGATCCGGGCGCGGGCCGACGCGTGCTTGGCGGCCAGCTCGTCGTAGCGCGCCAGCTGCTGACTGACAGGCATGTCGTAGCGAGCGTCGCGCCAGGTCGCGATCTGTTCGGACACGGTGCTTCTCCAGGGTGACTTAGGGGCGTGGTGACGAGCACGGCAGGAAGCCAGAGCGCCGCCCCGGCTGATCGACGCTGCCATGGCATCCTGTGGATACGGGGATGATGACATGAAACGTACGCGGAAGGCGTCGAGGCGCTGGACGGCCGCGGCCGGCTCGGCCGCCTCTTCGACCGGTCGCCCTACACCGCGATCTTCAATGTCACGGGCAGCCACGGCTGACAGCCCAGCGTTATGTCATGCGTTCGAGCCAGCGCAGGAGAAGGGCGACCTCGGCCGGTTCGAGGGCGTCGGCGCCCCCGAGGCCGAGTTGCGCGTGAAGGCGCAGCGCGGCGGTACGCAGCGGGTCGGCGTCCTCTTGAGCGGTTGTCTCGGTGAGCACGTGCGAGAACACGGCGTCGCGCATGCGATGGGACAGCGCGGGGTCGTCGAACAGGGCCGGGTCGGCGAGGTGGTTGAGGGCGTTGCCGATGCTCGCCGACAGGATCAGCTGGGCGGCGGTCCGCGGCTCGACCTTCAGCGCGCCCGTCGCCGCGCACCGTACGAGCGTCGCCACCAGCAAGTCGAACACGCGATCGCGAGCAGTAGAGTGAGACCACGGCCGGGGAGTGAACATCAGCTGGTAGAGGGCAGGATTCTCCCTCGCGAACGCCATGTGGCCGTCCCAGCCGGCGCGTAGATCGGCCACCGGGTCGGCCGTCTGTTCTTGCGCGGCCTTGAGCGTGGCGTACCTCTCATATCCGTGGTCGGCGATGGCGTCCAGAAGTCCTCGTTTGTCGCCGAAGAGCCGGTAGAGCACGGGCTGGCTCACACCGACCGCCTCACAGACCGCCCGCGTGGCGATCTCGTTGTCCGAGGAGGTCGCCAGCTGACGCTCCGCGGCTTCGATCATCGCCGTGCGAAGGGAGTCCGTTCCTGTCATGCGACCGATGATACGCCTCAGCGCTAGCGACGATACGAAGACCGTGCTACCGTCATGCCATATCGACGATATCGCTCATGCGTATCGACGATACGAATGGAGGAGTTTCCATGAACGAGCAGCGCATAGCAGTGGTCAGCGGCGGCTCCCGCGGGATCGGCCGGGCGATCGCGACGACTCTGGCGGCACAGGGGTCCGCGGTCGTCGTGGGCTACCAAGGGTCGGCCGCGGCCGCCACCGAGGTGGTCCAGGAGATCACCGCGGCCGGCGGCCGGGCGATCCCGGCGCAGGCCGACGTGGCGGACGAGGCCGCGGTCGCGGCGATGTTCGATGAGGCGGAGAAGGTCTTCGGCGGGGTCGACGTCGTCGTGAACTCCGCGGGACGGCTGTCGCTGTCCCCGATCGCCGACCTCGACCTCGACGACCTTGACGCCCTGCACCGCACCAACATCCGCGGCACCTTCGTCATGGCGCGGGAGGCCGCGCGTCGCGTGCGCGCCGGAGGCTCGATCGTCACCATGTCCACCTCGGTGGTGGGCATGCAGCTCCCGAATTATGGGGCGTACGCCGCCAGCAAGGGTGCCGTCGAGGCGACGACGCTCATCCTGGCCCGCGAGCTGCGCGGGCGGGACATCACGGTCAACGCGGTCGCGCCCGGGCCGACCGCCACCGACCTGTTCCTCGAGGGCAAGGACGAGGCCACGATCGAGCGGCTCGCCAACCAGCCCCCGCTCGCGCGGCTCGGCACCCCGGAGGACATCGCCCGGGTGGTCGCCTTCCTGACCGGTCCCGCGGGGCATTGGGTCAACGGGCAGGTCGTGCGCGCGAACGGCGGCATCATCTGACGTCCGCCTCCTGTCAACTCTTCATCACCCACACGAAAGGGAAACACCATGCCGTTCGCCAACCTCAAGGTGCCCGCCGACACCCTGACCCCCGAATCCAAGAAGAAGCTCATCGACGCCGTCACCGACGCCTACGCGGCCGTGTACGGCGAGCGGGCCCGGGCGAACACCCTGGTCCTCATCGACGAAGTCCCCGACGGCGGCTGGGGGCTCGGCGGGGACATCCTCACCGCTGAGATGCTCGGCCGAAGCTGAGCACCTGTCCCAGCCATCAGGCGCATTCGTGCAGGTAAATGGCTATTTTGGGGTGGTATGTTCGTTCCATGAATCCGGAAGACCTCGCCAATCTCGCGCACCTGCGCCGAGCGCGCGATCTGATCGACCGGGAGTACGCGAAGCCGCTCGATGTGCCGACGATG
Organism: Nonomuraea sp. NPDC050022; assembly: GCF_044460705.1. Taxonomy (NCBI): domain Bacteria; kingdom Bacillati; phylum Actinomycetota; class Actinomycetes; order Streptosporangiales; family Streptosporangiaceae; genus Nonomuraea; species Nonomuraea sp. NPDC050022. The sequence goes on along the minus strand of NZ_JBITKE010000008.1, from coordinate 332,346 downwards.
GCCCGCCATGCCCTCATGTCGCCGGGGCACTTCTCGCGACGGTTCCGGGCGGCCTATGGCGAGACGCCGTACAGCTATCTCATGACCCGACGGATCGAGCGGGCGATGGCGCTGCTGCGCGAGGGGATGAGCGTGACCGACGCGTGCATGGCGGTCGGCTGTACCTCGCTCGGCTCGTTCAGCTCGCGGTTCACCGAGGTGGTGGGGGAGACGCCGAGCGCGTACCGAGGCCGGGAGCACGACGCCGAAACGGCGATGCCCGCGTGCGTGGCGAAGGTGCGCACGCGGCCGACACGAAACCCGCCGAGCAGGATCGGAGAAGCGGGTCGCGTCGCCGCCGCCTAACGTTGGCGACATGACCATCGCACTCCGCTACTGCCACATCACCGTCAACGACGTGGACGAGTCGCTCACCTTCTACCGTGACGCCCTCGGCCTTGAGGTGCGCAACGACGTCGCCTCCGGCGGGTTCCGCTGGGTCACGCTCGGCAGCGCGACCCAGCCGGACCTCGAAATCGTGCTCTCCGAACCACACGCCGGCCGTTCCCAGGCCGACGGCGACGCCCTGCAGGAACTGCTCACCAAGGGCGTCCTGGCGATGATCATCTTCAGCACCGACGATCTCGACGCGACCTTCGAACGGGTCCGGGCATCCGGCGCCGAGGTGCTGCAGGAGCCCATCGAGCAGCCCTGGGGGCCGCGCGACAGCGCGTTCCGCGACCCCTCGGGCAACCTGGTGCGGATCCAGCAGGCGCCCAAGGCGTAAGCCCACGCCTCCCGCGGGCGACGCCGTCCGCGGTGCCGGCGAGGAAGCCTTCACCGGCACCGCTTCGCCGTACCCGCGGGTAGGCGTGGAGGGATGTTTACTTGACGGGCGCGTCGAAGGTCCACACGGCGCGAGCGCCGGGGCCGACGGCGAGGGTGGACCGGCCGATCCGCTCCTCGGTCATGGACAGCAGGGGCTTGTTGAGCGACATCTGGATCTGCTTGAGGCCGGCCTGCTCGCGCGCGACGGAGTCCAGCTGGATCCGGGTGCCGCCGCCCTCGGCGACGACGCCGCCGCCGGGAAGCGTCCGGATGGTGAAGCCGCCGGCGCGCAGCAGCGGTACCGTGTTGGCGAGGTCGCGAGCGGGCACCCCGATGCGGATGGAGGTCACGTCACGCATCAGGTGGTCGCGGTAGTCGTCGGGCAGGTAGCGCTCCCGGCCGACGTCGCCGGGGAAGCTCTCGGGCTCGGTCTTGCTGCGCGGGTCGGCGAAGTACTCCGGCAGGTATTCCATCGCCCACGGGTCGAAGGCGTCGTACTGGTCACCGGTGGTACGGATGGTGTCGAACCACGGCACCTTGACCCCGTCGCCGAAGTCACGGGTCTGGCGGTACGGGAACGGATTGGCGATCCCCGCGGCCTTCAGGCGCTCGGTCACCGTGGAGAGGTCCCCCGCGCGCTCGACCGAGGTCCCGAGCCCGGCGGAGCCGAACTCGGCGTCCTGGCCGGGCAGGTCACCCACCGAGAACAGCTCCAGATAGGTCTCGCGACCCTTCAGGTAGCGGCCTTTCCAGGTCAGCCCACCACCGGTCGTGGTGCGGACCTCGAAGTTGGCGAACTTCCGGAGGTAGTCGGAGTTCTCGACCGCGTCGGCGGTCTCCTTGTCGACGACGCTGTAGGCGTGGTTGTAGAAGAGCAGCTGACGGTCGGGCTTCGGCTGGCTCTCGTCGGCCATCGCCGCGCTCGCGCCGCCGGTGACCGCCCCGGACAACGCGACGGTGAACGTCGCGGCGAGGACTGTGATCGTCCGTAAGGTTCGGTGAATCAGCATGGACGTGATCTTAGGTTGGGAAGATCACACCCACTGAGGATTTGACGAACCTCTAACATTGCGCCGGAACCATGCCCGCCGCCCTCGCGAATCCGCAGGTCAACCGCCATGCTGCCCGGCCGCTCTGTGTTATGCGCGTCGCTGCCGCCCCATGCGATGATCGCTACATGCCGTCGTCACGTACGTCCGCCGCCCTGACCGGTTTAGCCCTGGCCGTCCTGGTCGCCGGATGCGCCGATCCGGCCGCCGACCGGGTGTCGCTCATCAGCGCACCCCAGCCCTTGACGTCCGCGCCACTGCCGTCGCTGACGATGGTCCCGTCGCCGCCCTCGCCCATGGTGTCCTCGGGTCCGGTACGGCACCCGTTCCCGATGGCGACCTCCTTGGCCGAGCCCATGGCGACCGGAGCGCCCCTGACCGCGACGGGCCCGCCGCGGTTCTTCGTCTCCGCGCGCACTCCGCTCACCCACTTCCCCGGCAGGTCCAAGACCGCTGTCTTCACTCCGGTGCCGCCCGCCGTGCACAACGCTAAGACCGGGGCGTTCATCGCGAACATCCCGCTGCCGCCCGGCGTCGAGAGTTCCTGGCACCTCGTGGCCGCCGCCCGGGACAACCGCACGTTCGCGGTCGCCGGCTGGACCGAGCCGAAGAAGCCCCGCATCTGCTTCTTCCTGGTACGCCTTGGCGAGGACGGGCGGCCCGGAAAGCCGGTGGCCATCACGCAGACAGACCCCGACGACCTGACGTTCGTCTACGACCTCGCGCTCAGCGCCGACGGCACCCGGCTTGCCTACTCCACGCCGCTCATCGGAGGTGGCGCCAAGATCTCCGTGCTCGACGTCGCCACCGGCCGGCGCCGGGACTGGAAGACGATGGCGCACTCGATGGTGACCGGCCTGTCCTGGGCCCCGGACGGCCGCTCGCTCGCCTGCGTGCTGGATGGCCGGGCCATCGCCTTGCTCGACCTCGCCCGCCTGGGCGCCGACCCGGAAAGTGCCGCGCCCCGGATCATCAAGAACACCACGGGAGTCATGCTGATCGAGTCGGTGGCCCACACCCCCGACGGCAGCGCGCTGATCTACGCCTTCGGGCATGTCGTCGAACGCGTCCCCGTGGCAGGCGGGCCGGCGCGGACCCTGGCCCGGCCGGAGCTGCCGCCCGGCGCCTCACTGAGCCTGCGCTTCAGCGTCGACGGAACCGGCGAGCACCTCCTGTACGTGCACGACTGGCGCGCCTACCGGATCGGCCTCACCGACGGCGCGGCCACCTCGGTGCCGATCACAGTCGACCAGCGTCCGGGTGAGGGCGACCCGCCGCGCGCGGCCTGGTGACCACCGGGCTTCGCGAGCTCGGCGGGCCAGGTAGAGGTCAGCCGGCTTCGGCGGAGTCGAGATGGCGGGTGTCACCGAGGCTGACGACCTGGCGGTTGTGGAAGAAGTCGTCTTCGCGCAGCGTGGTGATGCTGCCGGACGGCGCCCGGAAACTGGCATGGCCGACCGACTCGATCGGCATCTTGATCCAGGACGCCACGACGAATGTCAGGGAGCCACCGTGAGTCACGATGATCTGGTGTTCGCAGGGGCGCCGCAAGATCTCGTCCATGGCCGCGTAGATGCGCCGTGCCCACACCGCCTTGGTCTCGGCCCCCTCCACGCCCTCGTCGTGTTCCAACCGCTCCCCGACCGCCGGCGGCGGGACGAATCGTCGGTCCAGCCACTCCTGTGGCCTTCCCCCCGCCTCTCCGTAGGATTTCTCCCGCAGCCTGCGGTCCAGGATCGCTTCCACATCGAACAGCTCGGCAACCTTTTCAGCCGTTTGCCGGGTGCGCCGCAGATCCGAGGAGAACAGTTCCACTTCGGCACCGTCCGGGATCTGGGTCCGCAGCGCCTGGGCAATGGAGGCCGCCGCGCTGAGACCGGCCGGCGTCAGCCGCGAATCATGCCAGCCGCCGACGACCCCCTCGACGTGGTGCGTCGCCTCCGGATGAGTGACGGCGTAGATGGTGCGCATGAGTGAGCTCTTCCCATAGTGGACAGTTCCGGGATGATCTTAAGAGCCGCCCTACCGGTGATCGGTGTCGGTGGTGTAGCGGGCGGCGACCTCGGCCGCCTTGCGGGCCAGGGCCTGGCGGAGCTCGGCCGGAGCGAGGACTTCGGCGTCGGTACCGAAGGCCAGCAGTACCTCGGCCGCGGCCAGAGAGCGGAAGCGCAGCTCGACGTGCACCCGCTCCGGTTGGTCGTCGGCGTCCGGCGAGAGGTCGGTGGGAGGGGGCCCGGCCAGATCTGCTTCGTGGATGCGCAGGAATCTGGCAAGGATGTCCCGGTGGACGCTGACCGTGACGGGCAGTGGGGCGGGAATGTCGTCGATGTGGCGGCGCAGGCCGTCCCAGACGTCGGCCAGTTCGAGGCCGTCGCGGCGTCGTACGGGCTCGTCGAGTATGCCGGCTGACTGGGCTCGATCGGTTCGGAAGAGTGCGGGCTCGCCGCGATGGTCGGCGATGAGGTACCAGACGCCTGCCTTGTTGACCAGGCCGTACGGATCGAGGGTGTAGGAGCGGACGCGGTTGTCGCGGCCGTGCCGGTAGCGCAGGCGCAGCCGCCGGTCGGTGAAGATGGCCTGCTGGAGTACGGCCAGATCGACGGCCGGCCCGGTGGCGGGGCGTGCCGGTCCGCCGCGCCAGCGCACCGGGTCGATGAGGATACGGCGGCTGGCCAGGTCGGCGTCCGGCCGGTGCGGGGCGGGCAGGGCGGCCATCAGCTTGCGCAACGCGGAGCCGAGGGCCCGGCCCAGGCCCAGCTCGGTGTGAGCATGATCGGACAGCAGGACGAACAGGGCGCGGGCCTCGTCGGCGGTCAGGCCGGTGACATTGGTGCGGTAGCCGGGCAGCAGGGCGATGCCGCCATGGGGCCCGCGCACGGTGTAGACGGGCACACCGGCCGCCGACAGCGCCTCGATGTCGCGCATGACGGTGCGGACCGACACTTCCAGGCGCTCGGCCAGGTCGCCGGCGGGCAGCCGGCCGTGGGTCTGGAGCAGCAGCATGATCGACAGCAGTCGCTCGGACCTCATGGTGCCAAATTTACCTATGTATATGACAGCACCTGACATATACCTCGGTGAAGCTACAGGCAGAGAGCCACCTACAGGAGGCGGCTCCGAGCGTCCCCGGGCTCGCCAGGGATAAAGCGCCACGAAAGGAACTGTGCTGTGACCGCAACGAACGCGCTCGCCCAGAAGGTCGCCGAGGACTTCGTCCGCGCATGGACCAGCAAGGACGTCGAGAAGGCGCTGAGCCTGCTCGCCGACGACGTCGTGTGCGAGGCCCCGACCGGCACGTTCGAGGGAGTAGAGGGCTACCGCCAATTCCTCGAACGGTTCGCGAACTCGCTCATCGGCGCCACCGTCATCGACGTCCTGAGCAACGACACGAACGCGGCGACCGTGTACGCCGTCGACACGCCCATCCTGAAGGACTTCCGCGGCATCGACTACCTCACCGTCGAGAACGGCGAGATCACCCGCGTGATCAGTGTCTTCGACCTGCTCCCGATGGCTAAGGCCAGAGGCGACATCCAGCACTGACCCGGCCGCGCCGGGGCCCGCATGCGTGAGCGGCAACAGCCTCGGTCAGCAGGCGCGGGCCTGCTGGGCCGCGTCGCGGGCAGCCATTCAGGCGGTGTGCGGGTCGAAGGCCGCCCGGTTCTGGGCGACGAAGCTCTCCCCATCGAAGGGGCCGGCGCCGCCGATCTTCTTCACGAGGTCGTTCGTGCCGGCGAAGACGCCGTGCCGGGCGGATGTGGGTGACGGCCACCGGGAAGCGCTCCAGCACGCGTTCCGCGACCCAGTGCTGGCGTGCCGCGTTGCTGGCGGTGTCGCGACGGACACTGATCCGCCGCTTCCGCGAGGAGAGCGGCACTCCGCCCATGGCCTGGCTGACCGACGCGCGCATCGACCGGGCCCGCGAACTGCTGGAGGCGACCACCGTGCCCATCGAGCAGATCGGCCGCCTCACCGGGCTCGGCGCTCCCGGGCCGCGTTCCACCGGCACCTTGGCACCTCGCCTCAGGAATACCGGAGCCTGTTCCGCCACGAGGACGAGATGGCGGACGCCTGACCGATCACACCCGCGCGCGTCAGTCGTGCTCGCGGCCGAACGCCCTGATCTTGGCGAACATGTCCTCCAGCAGGAAGCGCACGTCGATCTCCTCGCAGACCTTGATCGGGTGGTTCGAGCCGGGCAGGTAGGAGCCGCCCGCGCCGAAGCGGGGAGCGGGCCTGACGCGCAGGTTTCCGCTCGCGGGAAAGAGCATCAGCGCGATGGCCGGTGAATCGCCCAGTGAGCGGGACTCGATCGGGCCGGGGTGGTACGTCGCGTTCCACTCGTGCAGCTGCTTGATCAGGTAGCGGCCCAGCGGGCCGGCGTCGCCGATCTTCTCCGCCAGTTCGGCATAGCTCACCGAGACCTTGGTGTAGACGTCTCTGGGCACCTGCCACACGCTGATGCCGGAGTCGAACACCACGTTGGCGGCGTGGATGTCGTTGGAGAGGTTGAACTCGATTCGCGAGCCTTCGTCGTAGCCGCGGTACCCGGAGCCACCGATCCAGATCACCACCACCGGCCGTCGTACGAGGTCGGGGTCCAGCAGGATCGCCGAGGCCATGTCGGTCAGCGGCCCGAGGAACGCCACATAGAGCGGGTCTTCCTCGCTCGCGAGCTTCGACTCCTCGATGATCAGCCGGGCCCCGGGAGAGTCCACCGCGGTGTGCTCGTCCGGCAACGGCGTCGCCGCGCCGTTCGCGACGGTGACGGAGCCGGTCAGGCCGAGCAGATCCAGCAGGAGATCGATCTCCTCGCGAGACTCCTCCATGCTCCGCTGCGACCGCGAGCTGCCGAAATGGGCGGGGATCAGCCCGCGCATGTCGAGAGTCGGCGACAACAACCCGTGGACGATGGCGAACTGGTCATCGGCCTCGTTCTTGGCGTCGGTGTTGATGATCACTCTGCGCTGGCGCATCGCAGCTCCAATTGCATAATTATGCACTGCCGCATAATCTTCCGTTCCGGTAGGTTGTCCGATCTCCGGGGCGCTGTCAATGAGGAGCGCTGTCAACGACTGGCAGATGATCTCGGATCGCCTGACTGCCTGTTATACGGTTAACCGTGTCGATTAACCCGATTACGGTGGCGGGCGCCGTCGCCGACGAGCTGTGCCGTCGGCTGTTCGCCGGCCTGGTAGGCGCAGTGCGGAAGACCTCGTCCCAGGAGCGTGCACGGTGACCTTCAGCGATTTCGACGCCCTCAGCTTCGACTGCTACGGGACCCTCATCGACTGGGAGACCGGCATCGCGGCCGTCCTGCGTAAGTGGGCCGGCACACACGGTCTCCGGATGACTGACGAGCAACTGCTGGCGGCGTACGCGCCGCACGAGGCGCAGGCTGAGGTCGAGCACCCCAGCGACCTCTACCCCCGGATCCTGGCCCGCGCGATGCGGGGCCTGGGTGCGAAACTCGGCGTGCCGGTCAGCGACGAGGAGGCAGAGCGGCTGGCGGTCTCCGTGCCTGACTGGCCGGCCTTCCCCGACTCGGCGGAGGCGCTCGAGCGGCTCGCGCGCCGGTACAAGCTCATCATCTTGTCCAACGTGGACCGGGCCTCCTTCGCCGGCTCGAACAAGCGCCTCGGCGTCACCTTCACCAGCATCCTCACCGCTGAGGACATCGGCTCCTACAAGCCGTCTCCCCGTAACTTCGCGGCGCTGGTGGGCGAGGCCGGGCGGCTCGGAGTGGCCGACGGCAAGTTGCTGCACGTGGCGCAGAGCCTGTTCCACGACCACGTGCCGGCCAAGGCCGCGGGCCTGCCGACGGTGTGGATCGACCGCCGTCATGACAACCCGGGTGGGGGAGCGACGCCGGCGCCGTCGGCCGATGTCACCCCGGACTGGACCTTCACGTCCATGGGCGCGTTCGCGGACGCGGTCGACGCTGTTTGACGGTACACACACGTAAACAGTCTGAAATGCCGCCAAAGTTTACACAGAAGGTTCAACGATACAGTCGAATTCATGACGGCCTTCAGCCGGGACGCCGCCCGCCCCCTCACCGGCGGCGCCCTCACCGCGCTCCTGTCTCCCGCCATCCGCCTGCTCGGCCTCGGCGAGCCCACCCACGGCGTCGAAGCCTTCCTCGAACTGCGCAACGAGCTCTTCCACCACCTCGTCGAGCACGAGGGCTACCGCTCGATCACCTTGGAGAGCGACTGCCTCGCGGCCCTGACCGCCGACGCGTACGTCGCCGACGGCACCGCGACCCTCGACGACGTGATGAGCCGCGGCTTCAGCCACGGCTTCGGCGCCTCACCCGCCAACCGTGAGCTCCTGCGCTGGATGCGCGCCTACAATGAGCAGCGTTCTCCGCACGAGCGGCTCCACTTCTACGGCTTCGACGCCCCGCTGGAGGTGACCGGCGTCGCCAGTCCCCGCCCAGCCCTGACCGCGCTGTACGACTACCTCGCCGCCCACCTCGACCTGGCCTGGAGTCGCGAGACCCTCGACGAGCTGCTCGGATCCGACGAACGCTGGATCGACCGGGGCATCATGGATCCCACCGAGTCCGTCGGCCGCGCCCCCGGGGCCAAGGAACTGCGCCTGCTCACCGACGACCTGCGCGCGCTGCTCACCGCGCACGCCCCCCACCTGGCGGCCACCACCTCACTCGACGACTGGTGGCGCGGCGACCTGCACGCCCGCACCGCCGCCGGGCTCCTGCGCTATCACGCCGGCCTGGCCGACACCGCGCCCACCCGCCTCGGCACGCTCATGTGCCTGCGCGATGCGATGATGGCCGACAACCTCGACTCCATCGTCCGCCGCGAGGCCCGTCGCGGCCCCACGCTCGCGTTCGCCGGCAACCGCCACCTGCAGCGCGACAAGAGTCACTTGTGGTTCGCCGGTCAGTCGCTCCAGTGGTGGAGCGCGGGCGCCATCATCGGCACCCACCTCGGCGACCAGTACGCCTTTGCCGCCGCCACCTTCGGCACCCGCGGCTCCGATGTCCCTCATCCCGACACCCTCGAAGGGCTCCTGTCGACCCTGCCTCACGCCCGCGCCGTCATCGATCCCGGCCGCCTCGCCGAGACCCTCGACCGGAAGCTGACGCCTCGCGTGCCGGCCGACCACACCTATCTGCCCCTCGACCCGGCCACCATCGACCAGATCGACGCCATCGTCTTCGTCAAGGAAATCTGAACCACCCATCGTGGCCGCCGTCCCCGAAAGGGGTCCCTTCCTGGGCGCGGTTCGTCACACGACCGCCTCAATGCCTGTGACGGCCTGTCGTGGCCGGGGCCCCTTGATGGGAATGCCCTTCGGGGGGAGATGGCCGACCACCTCAGTGGTGGGTGGGTGTGCCGTCGAGGTGGTGGAGGGCGGCGAGGAGGGGCCAGGTCGACGCGGCCATCTCGTTCGGTGTCCGCGGGCATCCGCGCTGGAGCCAGTCGGAGGCCACGCCGATGAGCGCGCCGGCGGTGAACGCGGCGGGTACGTCATGCGGGACCTCAGGCGCCGCGACCGGTGACGCGCATGCGGCGAGGTGGATGGTCGCGGTGATGCGGCGGCGTACGTGGTCGATGACGCGCGCGCTGCCCTGCGGCCCCAGCAGGCTGCGATAGAGACCGGCGTACTCGGCGAGGTTGGCGAAGAACGCGGCCAGCGCCTGGATCGGGTCCGGCGCCTCGTCCGCCGTCTCGCAGGCGAGGGCGGGCAGGGACTCGATCAAGTCGTCGACCATGGCGGTGCAGGCGGCTTCAGCCAGCTCGTGTACGTCCCGGTAATGGGAGTAGAAGGCGGAACGGCTCACCTCGGCCCGCTCGGCGACGTCGGCGACGCTGATCTGCGACAGGTCCCGCTCCTCGGCGAGCTGGATCAGAGTGCGCCGCAGGGCCGCCTGGGTGCGTCGCACGCGCAGGTCGACCTTCGGGGGATTGCTGTCTCTGGTCGTTGCCACATCCGTAACTCTAGCCTACCGTACATGTGTCTTTATTCTTGCATGTGTGCTGTATCTTGCAGATGTCCCGTAAATTTCCTCACTGAGATGGAGACGCCATGACCAAGACCCTCGGCCTCATAGGCACCGGAATGATCGGCGGCACGCTGGCCCGCCTCGCCGTCGCCGCCGGCCTGAACGTCGTTCTGAGCAACTCGCGCGGCCCCGAGACCCTCGCCGATCTCGTGACCGAGCTGGGCGGGCAGGCCCGCGCGGCCACGCCGGCCGCGGCCGCCGAGGCCGGTGACCTGGTCGTGGCCACCGTTCCGCTGCACGCCTACGAGCAGCTGCCGGCCGCCGCTCTGGCGGGCAAGATCGTGATCGACACGATGAACTACTACCCGGAGCGCGACGGACGCATCGCCGAGCTGGACTCCGACGAGCTGACCTCCAGCGCCCTGGTGCAGCGGCACCTGGCCGGCTCACGCCTGGTCAAGGCGTTCAACAACATCGACTTCCACCGCCTGTCCACCAGCGCCCGGCCGGCCGGGGCCGCCGACCGCAGCGCCCTGCCCATCGCGGGTGACGACCCGGCCGCCAAGGCCGAGGTGATCGCGCTGCTGGACGTCCTTGGCTACGACGCGGTGGACGCCGGGTCACTCGCCGACAGCTGGCGCGTCGAACCGGGCACGCCGGTGTACGTTCAGCCGTACTTCCCGGGGCAGATGCCCGAGGGGGTCGGCCAGGACGAGGCGTTCCGCTGGTTCTTCGAGACCCCGGGCGTCCCGGTGTCGGCCGCTCAGGTGAAGGAACTGATCGACAGCGCCGTCCGAGGCGTGGCGGGCGGAAAGCTTCCCTCTGTGGCGTAGTCCGGCGCGGCCGGGATCGGGCTGACGCCCTCGCCCACGATGGCGTGGGGGCCACTCAGCCCGACCTGGCATGGCCTTTCGGCGTCGGCAGTTTTCACGTTGACAGTTGCCACATCGTGTCGCGGGCAAAGCGGGCGAGGAGGCGTTTGAGCGTGTCCACGTCCTCGTCGCTCCAGTCCGCCAGGAGCGACTCAAGGTCCTGCTGGACGCACTCCATGATCCGCTCCCCGATCTCCCGTCCCCGGGGAGTGAGGGCGAGCAGCACGCTGCGTTCGTCCGATGGCTCGCGAACACGCACGATGAGGCCCGCGTCGTGCAGGCGATGGGCGATCTTGGTGAGATTGGCCCGCCCTGTTCCGAGGGCCAGCGCGAGGTCGCTGGGCCGCATCGCTCCCCGGTAGCTGAGCTGGTTCACGACGAGGAACATCGGCACATCGTTGACGGGGAATTCGACGGCGGCCATGAGGGCCAGCCGTACCGCATGACTGTCCGCCCAGTGGATGATCGAGGAGAGGGAGACGCGCGGATCGAGGAGGTCCGGGGCGATGACGGAGGACAGGTCGATGTCCTGATCGTCCAGCTCGTGGCGTTGTGTCCGCGTCACGATGTGCCTCTCCTCGCCCGTTGTATCCCCGGGAACCCTACTGCCGGTCGGGCGGGTGGGCGACCGGATGCGGAGGCCCACCGCGCGACCGGTCGCCGGCCCGGCCGCTTCAGCCCGCCCCTCCCGGCTGGCTCAGCTCGCCGTCGCTTCGCGCAGTAGCAGCAGTCGCACCGGTCCGAGCAGGCCGTGGTCGTGTACCTCGGTCTGCTGCATCCCAGCGCCTCCGGCGAGCTGTGCGGCGATGTCGGGAATCGAGTCGTAGTAGCCGCGGGCGAGCAGCCGGTTGTTCAGCGAACTCGACACCCGGACCGTCACCGTGTTCTCCCCGGGCCGCAGGTCGGAGGTGACATCCACGGTCGGGCGGGAGGTGTCGAAGCCCTTGACCGTGCCCTCATTGACCTGGACGGAGCCGAGGCCACCCGCCGTCGATCCGAGGTCCAGCACGTACCTGGCCCCCGCGACGGGCGCCTCCTCCAGGGTGAACGTCGCGTCGTACGCGCCGACGCCGCTGACGTCGGGACCGACCTCGGGGAGGTCCTTCCACGGGCGGAGCGAGCCGTGGCCGCCGTCGAGGCGGGTGATCGCGGTGGTGGGCCGTACCTCGCGGGTCTCGTAGCCGAGCCCGCGGTCCTCGCTGATCACCTCGAACTCGCCGGCGTCCCAGCTCTCGACCGTGGTCGTCCACTCCACGATCTCCTGGAGGAGGCGCGGCTCGACGGGCTCGGAGCCTGACGGCTGCCGTGCCGAGCGGTCGATCGTGAACAGCGCGGTCTCCCCGGGCGCCAAGCTCACGGTGATGATCGTCCGCCCCGCTTCGTGCCGGACGCCGGAATGAGGGCGGATGTCGCCGGTCCAGGGGTCGATCCGGTGAGCCGTCCCGGTGCCGGGGAGGGCGATCTCGACCGTGGCCGCCTCGCCGGTCTCGTACAGGAAGTGGTACAGGTACAGGTGCAGCAGGTCGCCGTCCTCGCGCAGGTGGCTGAGCAGGCTGCGGTTCTCGCCGGTGAACTCGGCGCGTCCGGCGATGCCGAGTTCGCGCAGCGCCTCGACGGTGCCGGCCGGGGCGTTCACCTCGGCGACGGTCGGCAGCGCGCGGAGTCGCGCCATCGTCTGGGCGAGCTCCTCGTCGCGGCCGTCGAGCCCCGGAGTGCGGGCGGCGGCATGGGGGTGGGTGGTGTACTGGCCGGCCATGAGCCACTTGAGCTCGGTGGCGCCGTTGACGATGAGCAGCTTCAGCCCCTGCCGCGCCCACTCCAGGAGCTTGACCGCCACGTCCGGGTCGAGCGTGTCCTGGTAGACGACGAGCGCCTGGTAGCCGGGGCCGTGCGGCTGCACTAGCCCGTCCGCGAACGACACCTCCTCGCGCAGCAGCAGTGAGCCGTCGAAGAACTCGTAGGTCCACCCGGCGTCCTGCATGCCCAGGTCCCGCCACCAGTGGTTGTCCCGGTCGCGCATCCACATGCGCCCGTAGGCGTCCTCGTCCGGGACCCGCCGCCCGTCCTGGTCGAGGAAGACCAGCCCCGAGGTGTTGTCGGTGAAGTGGTCGGTACGGAGGATCCCCACGTCGATCCGCGGCCGGCCCTGCCGCAGGACGCACTGGTAGCGGCCGATCGCCTTGTTCCACAGCGGGTAGAACTCCGCCGCGGGCTGACGTGTGTCGAACCGCTCGGAGAACATCGGCCACATGCCCTCATGTCCCGGCCAATGGGTGACACCCTCCGCGCCCGCGGTGCTCGCCCAGCCGTGCAGCACGGTCTTGGTGATCCCCGCCGCCAGCTGGGTGGCGATGATCTGGTCGTAGAAGCGGTGGTCGAGCATGTGATTTCGGGTGGTCGCGCCGGTCTCGGAGGAGTACTGCTTGCCGAACAGGTGCGCCGGACCGGCCAGCAAGCGATAGGCGTCGATCTGCGCGCCGAACTCCAGGGACTCCGTCTCGATGCCGTCGACCTCCGGCCCGGGCCGGGTGAGCTCGAACGGCAGTCCGTAGCTGATCTCGGCGCGGAGCGAAATCCCGTTGGCGTGCAGGAACGCGGCGAAGGGGCGGAGCATGTTCTCGATGTAGAGGTCGGTGAGCGTACGCACGTAGTCGAAGCGCACCTTCTCGACGGTGACGCGGTGCTCCTCGCGCACGTCGTTCTGGTAGATCGTGCTGACAGCCATGAAGGGCGCGGACCGGATCAGGAAGGGCAGCCAGCGGGTGAGGTCGTACCCGCGACGGGCGCGGAACTCCCGCGCGAGGGTGCGCCCCCAGAACATGCCCCCGGCGCCGTAGACGGACAGTTCGAGGGAATCCATGTACATCTGCGCGCGCGGGTTGCGGCTGATCTGCTCGCGCAGCTCCGGTGTGAGGACGACCGAGTCCCAGTAGTCGATGACCGCGTCGACTCCGTCCCGGTCCAGGTAGTTGACGGTGTAGTTGACCGACGCCGAGGGGGAGGCGGTCTGTCCGGTGCCGTGCATCCAGAAGACGAACAGCCGCCAGTCGCCGTCGGCGGGCGCGCTCCACTCCAGCGCCTCGTCCCGCACCTGGTCGGAGAGGTCGACGACGGAGTCGAGGTCGAGGATCGCGCCCGCCTCGCCGCTCTCCAGCAGGCGGGCGGCCACGACGGCCACCAGGTGCTGCTCGGTGATCTTGCCGCGGTGGCCGGGAATGTGCAGCGTCGGCGGCTCGGCGTCCAGGTCGACGCGCGGCAGCGCCCCGCTGCGGGAGCTCGAAGGGGCGAGGTCCTCGAACACCACGTCGAGCTCCTGGGCCGCGGCCGGGTCGTCGGGGGTGATCGTGGGGAGATTCGCGTTCGACCAGTTCGTGCCGGAGGTGAAGCTCACCGACATGTTCCGCTTAGTGGTCTCTTCGACGACCACCTGGGAGTCGTGCACCCACTCCTCCGCGCCCCAGCCGTAGCGAGAGTGGTCGATGGCGCCCTCGTCCATCGCGAGGAACTCCATCCCGCCGAAACCCAGCCGGTGCGCGGTGTCGATCTCGCGGATCAGCGTCTCGTCGGTGTGCAGGCCCTCCGCCAGCCACCAGCGCAGCTCGGGCCGGAACTCGATCGACGGGTCGGCGATCATGCGGGCGAGGTCGTCAAGTGACACGCGTTTCTCCCTGAACGTCAATGGGGCCCTGAGAGTGCCCGCCGGACCGACACTAGGGCGCGCAACAGCAGAAAACAATGTCGTGAGGAAACAATAAATTGTCCTGAGGAAACTTGTGAGCTCTCGCGTACGCCTCGGAACAACGGCTCGACAGTGGCTCGACAGCGTCTCGGCTTCGCGGCAAGCTTGAGATCAGTGGACGCGGCCGCCAGCGGTCCGAGCCGGAACTACCCGAAATGTCAGCCAGTGGCGTGGAGCGGATATGACGGTTCCGAGGCCGGACAACCACTACGCGCGCCTGCTCGGCGCCACCCTGCGCGGCCACCGGGTGGCGCGCGGCATGTCGTTGCGCAAGCTGGCCGGTCAGATCGGGCTGAGCGGGCACGGCACGCTCGTCGACTACGAGCACGGACGGCGCATTCCGCCGGAGGACCTGCTGACGGCCTGCGAGAAGGTCCTGGACATAGCCGACGGCCACCTGCTCAACCTGCGGGAGAAGGCCCTGGCCGAACGCGCGGGCCACGCCGCCGCCCTCCTGCTCGACCCGCCGTCCGAGTCGGGGTTGGAGCCGGTGCCCGAGCCACCTCGCAGGCGGCGTGGGCTGATCCTGTCCGCAATCGTGCTGCTCGTCGCCCTGACGGTCGGCGCGGTGGTGACGTTCCCACTGATCACGGGCGGCGCCGCCGCGACGGTCCGGGTCGGGTTCGAGCGCGACACCGACGACTGGGTCATCCTGTACGGCCCGCAGGTCGCCCAGGCCGAGGTGACGACGAGCATGGCGTACGAGGGCCGCCACAGCCTCCTGGTCACGGTCGCCGGCGCGTCCTCGTCCAAGGGCTACTCCGCCGTGGGCACCACGCACGACCTCACCGGCCTGCGTACCGGGATGAAGGTGACCTTCCACCTCTGGGTCCCGGGACGTCAGTCCGGCGGCGTCCGGTTCTTCGCCTACGACTCGGCCTCCAAACCCCATTGGGCCCCGGAGACCGGCGAGACGGAGGTCCACCTGCCGTCCACCGCGGGTTGGTCCGCGTTCACCTGGACCGTCCCGCAGGTGGACCGCGTGCACGCGATCGGCATGCAGATCTGGTCGGAGTCCGACCGGCCGCTCATCGTCGCCGTGGACGGCGTGGCCTGGTAGCCGGTTCACCGATGGTCCGGGAACGGTTCCCGTTTGGTCCGCTTCGGGTCGCGGCGGCTTGACCAGGGATAACGTCCCCATCGTCGCGTACCCCTCACCGGCAAGGAGAGCAGGCATGATCCCGAGACTCCGCAAGGGCAGGCTCGCCGCCACGGCGGCCGTGGCGATGGTCGCGCTGTCCCTGATGGCCGGCCCGGCGGCCGCGTCCAAGGGCGGCTGCAAGGAGAGCTCCACCATCCAGGGCTACCAGATGGGTGTGTGCCTCTCGGACCTGGACCAACCCATCCTGACCTTCCCCGACGTCTACGTGAACAAGACCCCGGCCAGCACCTCCGGCTGCCGGCTGTACCTGGAGCTGTGGGAGGGCGGCAAGTGGGAAGGGGAGGTGGTGACCGACCCCTTCTCCTGCGCCAAGGGACACTACCCGCTGGTCGCCGGCGACAACGGCATCGCCAGGGAGCCCGGCTGCCACAAGCTGCACTCGCACGCCTACATCCGCATCAACGGCGGCCCCATCATCCGGATCGGCGACAGCCCCGAGATCTGGTACGGCTGGCCGGGCGACACCTGCCCTTCGTGACCTACCGGGACGCCCCCCGCGCGGCGACGCGGGGGGTCACACGACGGCGACGGCGTCGACCTCGACGAGGAACCCGGGGCCCAGGCCGGCGACGACGTGCACCGTGATGGCCGGCGGTGGGTCGGCCCGGTTCCACACCTCCTGGAAGGCGGCCACGCCCTCGTCGAAGGTGTGGCCGTCCACCACGGCGATGCGCCAGTGCACGATGTTCGCCAGGCTCGCCCCCTCGCTCGCCAAGATGGCCGCGAGGTTGCGGAACACCTGCCTGGCCTGCTCCCCGACCGTGGGACCGACGACCTTGCCGTCGGCGTCGACGCCGTTCTGCCCGCCGATGTAGATCGTCTTGGCCGGCTGTTCGACCACGACGGCCTGGCTGAAGGCCGGGCTGCGGTGGAGTCCCTCGGGGTTGATGTGCCGTGTGCTCATGTGTCGCCCTCCTTTGACGCTGACACCAGTAATAGTGGTTTCGTACGACACCAGTTATAGTGGTTTCATGCGTATGAGCACAACCGGCCGGATGCTGCACGACCCCAAGGGAGGGTCGTTCTGGTTCGACGCCGGCGCGGTCTGCCTGGACTTCGCCCACACGGGCGGCGAGGGTCGTTACGCGGTGTTCGAAACCCTGCACGAGCCTGCCGACCTGGGCGAATGGCTGGCCGAGCCGCCGCTGGCCGCGGTCATGACGGTCCCCGTGACGGCCCGCGAACTGATCGCGGCCAAGGCCCTCCGCCAGGCGATCTGGGACGCGGCGCACGCCCAGGCCGCGCGTCGCCCTCTCCCCGCCGAGGCGGTCGCGACCATCAACCGGGCCGCGGCCGAAGCGCCGCTGGTTCCCGAGCTGGTCTCCGCGTCGGTCTCGGCGTCGGTCTCCGCGTCGGTCGCCGGAGGCGCGACCGCGGGGTGGGTGTCGCCCGTGCGGGCGACGCAAGCGCTGTCGACGCTGGCGCGGGAGATGATCGAGCTGCTGTCCGGGCCGCTCTCCGGGCGCATCCGCGAGTGCGCGAGCGACGACTGCCCGCTCGTGTTCGTCGACTCCTCCCGCCCGGGGGCCCGGCGCTGGTGCGCGATGGAGCGCTGCGGCAACCGCCACAAACTCCGGGCGCACCGCGCCCGGCGCACCACGGAGCCGGATGGCGGCTGATGCCGCCATCCGGCCCGGGGAACGTCAGCGCGCAGGTTTCACGTCTTGCTCACGGCATGCCGAAGGCGAGGCCCGTCCGGCGGCCTGGTCGTACCGATGAATCCAGGAAGTGATCCCACCGCCAGCTTGGTTGTCGCCTGCCAGTTCGATCACGGAAACCTTGCCGTACGTGGTTGAGGCGTCGCGAACAGTTCCGATCACTGCACGCTCGCGCCGCTGGCCGTGGCGTTGGTGAAGGACGGCGCAGGCGACGCCGCGGCCGTTGAGCGCTTTCTTGACCTATTCGTCGGGAACCGCCACCGCGGATTCCGCCGCCGAGATGCCGAGGGCGGACAGGAACGCCGCGGCGACGGGGGAGGGAGAGAAGCGACTCCAGATGAGGTGCTCCATACGGGCGGGAGCGTCGCGAAGCTGGAGGACGGGCAGATCGGCGAGTTCGGCCACGAACGCGGCGGGCAGCATCCCGATGCCCAGGCCCTGCCGAACCAGGCGAGTGATGAAGTCCACGGTCGTCACCTCGAAGGCGACCTCCCGCCGCACCCCGGCCGCCGCGAACGCCTCGTCCGACTGGGCCCGCGCGGCGGTGCCCGGGGGGAAGTCGACGAACGGTTCGTCCGCCAGTTGACGCAGGTCCACACGCTGCTCGTCCGCCAGCGGGTGGTCGGGCGCGACCAGGGCGACGAGGTCGCCGCGCGCCAGTTCGCGGCCGCGGACTCCCTTGGGGCGCACGCCCAGGGGAAGCCCCAGGAAGGCGACGTCCAGGGTGCCCTGGCTCACCCCTTCGATGAGATCCTCGCTCGCGCCCGAGCGGAGGCTGATCCGTACCTGCCGATGCCGCAGGTGGAACTCCTTCAGCGCGGCCGGCAGATCGACCGCCGCGACCGTGGGGATGGTGCCGATGGCGAGCCGGCCGCGGATCTCGCCGGCGGCGGCCGCCACCTCGGCGCGGGCGCGTTCGGCGGCGTCGAGAGCCTGGCGGGCCGCGGGCAGGAACGCCGCGCCGGCGGGGGTCAGCCGGACGCGGCGGCTGGTGCGCTCGAACAGCTTGGCACCCAGCTCGCGCTCCAGGCGGGCGATCTGGTGGCTCAGCGCGGACTGGACGACCAGGCACTGCTCGGCGGCGCGGGTGAAGTTGCTCGTCTCCGCGACCGCGACGACGTAGCGCATCTGCTGCAGTTCCATGGATCAATCGTGATACACGATCGGTCCGATGACAAACATGCGTTGGACTCATTGATCTCCTGTCGCCCAAGGTAGGGGCATGACGGCGATGAGACCTCACAACACGGACGGCGGCCTGTCACGCGGGCTGCTCCTGCTCATGTCGGTGGCGACCGGGCTGGCCGTCGCGGGCAACTACTTCGCGCAGCCGCTGCTCGACCTGATCGGCCGGGAGCTGGGGATCGGGTCATCACGGGCGGCGCTGTTGGTGACGGCCGCGCAGATCGGGTACGCACTGGGGCTGGTCCTGCTGGTGCCGCTCGGCGACCTGGTGGAGCGGCGGCGGCTCGCCATGTCGCTCTACGCGGCGACCGCGGTGTTCCTGCTGGTCTCGGCCATCGCTCCCCATGGCATGGTCCTCCTGGTCAGTACGGCCCTCACCGCGCTGACCTCGGTGGGCGCGCAGGTCGTGGTGCCGTTCGCGGCGACGCTGGCGGCTCCGGCCGAGCGTGGCCGGGTGGTCGGCACGGTGATGACCGGGCTGATGCTCGGCCTGTTGCTGGCGCGTACGGCATCCGGAGCCCTGTCGGAGCTGGGCGGCTGGCGGACGGTCTACTGGGTGACCGCGATCCTGATGGCGTTGATGGCCGTGCTGCTGCGCGCCTTCCTTCCCCGACTCGGCGGAGGCGGTGGGCGCCGGTCTTATGTCGGTCTGCTGCGCTCGACGGCGGCGATGTTCCGGTACGAGCCGTTGCTGCGGTGGCGGGCGGGCATCGGCGCGTTGAGCCTCGCCTCGTTCAGCGTGCTGTGGACGGCGCTGACCTTCCTGCTGGCGGGCTCGCCGTACGGCTGGCCGGAGTCGGCCATCGGCCTGTTCGGGCTGGCCGGTGCCGTGGGCGCGCTGACCGCCACGGTGGCCGGGCGGCTGGCCGACCGCGGGTACGTGCAGATCGTTTCCGGCGCCGGGACGGTCCTGCTGGTGGCGTCCTGGCTGGCGCTCGCGGCCGGGGCGCACTCGCTGGTCTTGCTGCTCGCCGGCGTGATCGTGCTGGACCTGGCCCATCAGGCGGTGCTCAACAGCAGCCAGAACGTCCTCTACGCACTCCGGCCCGAGGCCCGCAACCGGATCAACTCCGCCTTCATGACCTCCCTGTTCGTCGGCGGCGCGGTGGGGTCCGCGCTGGCCTCGGCGGTCTGGGCGAACAGCGGCTGGACCGGCGTGTGCGTCCTGGGCGCCACCCTCTCGGCCGGGACCCTCGTGCTCTGGATCCTGGAGCGCGTCATCGTCGACCGGGCGACAGGCAAGCCCCCTAAGGTCGTCCGCGACCTCGTCCGTACCTCCACCAAGGGAGAATGAGCATGTCGCGTACCGTGCTGATCACCGGCGCCACCGGAACCGTGTCCACCGCACTGATCAACGCGCTGGAAGGCGCCGATGTGGACCTCCGGGCTCTCGTCCGCGAAGAGTCCAAAGCGGCCGGCCCGCGCGAGCGGGGCGCCGAGGTCTTCGTCGGTGACCTCGACGACGCCCGGTCGCTGCCGCCCGCCTTCGAGGGCGTGCAGGACGTGTGGCTGCTCACCCCGAACAGCCCGCGCGCTCCGGAGCACAACATGAACGCCGTGTGGGCCGCCCGCCAGGCCGGCGTGGAGCGCGTCGTGCGCCTGTCCGTCGTCGGCGCGGCGCACGACGCGCCGAACCGCAGCGGCAGGTTGCACGCGCTGTCGGACCGGGAGACCGAACGGTGCGGCATGCGCTGGACGATCCTGCGTCCCCACTGGTTCATGCAGAACCTGCTGAACGAGGCGGGCGACCTCGCCGCCACCGGCACCTTCTCGCTGAACATGGCCGCGGCGCGGGTCGGCATGATCGACGCACGCGACATCGCCGAGTGCGCGGCCCGCGTGCTCCTCGACGACCCGGATCGCCACCACGGCCAGACGTACACCCTCACCGGCCCGCGCTCGCTGACGTTCGACGAGGTCGCCGGCCACCTGGGTCTCGCTCTCGGCAGGTCCATCACGCACGTGCCGGTCAGCGACGACGCCAAGCGCAAGACACTGCTCGGCTACGGCGTTCCGCGGTGGATCGTCGACATGCTGGAGGAGTACGCGCAGGCGTATGAATCCGGCTGGGGAGACTTCATCACCGATACGGTCGCCGACCTTCTCGGCCGCCCGCCGCGCGACGTCGCCGACTTCGCCCGCGACCACGCCGCCGCGTTCGCCCCGGCCGCCGGCAACGACTGAAGGCATCAGACCATGCGACCAATCACGGGATTTGGTGCGACTCTCGCCGCACTCATGCTGGCCATCACCATGGGCGGTTCCGCCGGAGCGACATCGGACCGGCGGGCCAGGACGTCTCCGACCTCCCTCTCGTTACCCGACGGCTTCCAACCCGAGGGCATCGCCATCGGACCCGGCCCGTTCGCCTTCATCGGCTCCATGGCCGACGGCTCCCTCTACCGCGCCGACCTGCGCACCGGACGCGGCGCGATCATCAGCCGCGGGCCCGGCACACCGTCACTCGGGATGAAGACCGACCCGCGCGGACGGCTGTTCGTGGCGGGCGGCACGGGTGATGACGCGCGGTGCGGATCCCGCTCACCGGGGATCTGGTGTACGGCGACGGCTTCAACGCCAACGGCATCACCCCGACTCCGGACGGTCGGGGCCTGATCGTCGTGCAGTCGAACACCGGCGGACTGTTCCGCTGAACGCGGCGGGGACCAGCGGCCGCGTCGTGCGGCGGGTGAGTGATCGCCGGTTCGACGTGCCGGCGACCGTGGCGGCCTTCGGGTCCCGGCTGTACCTCCCCAACCCCCGCTTCGACACCAGCCCGACCCCCACCACCCCGTACACCGCCGTCGCGATCCCCCGCCCCTGAGCTGCGGTCGTGAGTCGCCATCGCGTCCTCCTAGGCCGACTACGGCCCTAGCCGTAATAGGAGTACTTGACCGTCACCCCCCTACTTCCTAGATTTCGGTCATGACCTTAATCAGGAGAATCCTGGCGGTGGGGCTCAGCGCCGCCATGCTGCTGAGCGTGGCGCCCCCCGCCCACAGCGCGGCCGACCGGCACCGGACGGGCCGGGTGACCGATCTCGGCGTCCCGCTGCAGGACGTGCTCCTCCTCGGCGGCGTCGTGGCTCCCGGCCCAGACGGCCAGGCGGCGCTTTGGGGCGCCTCCTCGGGTACCCCCGCCCACCTCAACGCCGTCGACCCCGCCACCGGCGCCGAACGCGGCCGGTTCGACCTGCCGGGCGCCGCCGGGTCCTGGGCGGTGGACGCGACGCCCGACGGCAGCCTCTACGCCGGCACGTACGGCGACGGCCGCCTCTACCGCTGGACCCGCCAGGGCGGCGTCGCCGACCTGGGCCGCCCCCTGCCGTCGGAGAACTTCATCTGGTCCGTGGCGGCCGGCGAGGGCGCGACCGTCTACGGCGGTACGTCACCAGGCGGCCGGCTGTTCGGCTACGACCCGGCCGGCGGCGTCCGGGACTACGGCCGGCTGTCCCCGTCGCACGCCTACGTCCGCAGCGTCTCCCACGCCAACGGCAAGATCTACGCGGGTACGGAAGCCCCGGCGGCCGTCTTCGAGGTCGATGCCGCCACGGGCGTGGCCGAGCGGCTGCCCGCCCCGCCGGGGCTGGACCTCACCGACAAGTGGGCCTACGACGTCAACGCCGTCGGCGGGTTCCTCTATGTCAGGTTCGGCAGCGCCTTCCCGGGGCCGTTGCACGTCTGGGACATCGCCGCCCATGCCTGGACGGACACCGTCGAGTCGGCCCACGGCCTCGACGTCTCACCGCCCGACGACCAGGGCCGCGTCTACTTCGTCAAGGCCGCCGAGCTGGTGTGCTACGACCCGCGCACCCGTACGGTGACCGGGACCGGGATGCCGTTCACGGGGCGGGTGGCGAACACCCGGGGCATCGGCTGGGCGGAGCTGGGCCTGCCCGACTATCCCGGCAAGAGCCTGGTCGGGCTGCTGTGGAGGGGGCTGATGTTCCGCTACAACCCGCAGACCGGCGCGCGCTCGTTCGTACAGACCGGCATCAAGGGCGAGCCGATCGACATCACCGCCATCGCCGATGGTCCGGACGGCCGCGTCTACACCGGTGGCTTCCTCAACGGCGGGTTCGCCGCGCTCGACCCGAAGACAGGGGAGCGGGCCGAATTCCACACCTTCTCCCAGAGCGAGGCCATGACCGCGCACGCCGGCAAGCTGTACGTCGGCGCCTACCCCGAGGCCAGGGTCTACGCCTACGACCCCGCGCTGCCGTGGAACAGCACCGAGTACTCGCCCAGCCCGGAGCCGGGACCGGCGCCCAACCCGGCCAGGCTGTTCGACCTCGCGGCCGACAAGCAGATCAGGCCGCGCGCCCTGGTGTCGGCGGGGCGCTACCTGGTCGCCGGTACGATGCCCGACCTCGGTCAGCTCGGCGGGGTGCTGGCGGTGTGGGATCCGGTGAAGGGCGAGCTGAAACACGCCGCGCGCAACGTCGTACAGGACCAGAGCATCGTGTCGCTGGCCTACCGCGACGGCGTCGTCTACGGCGGCACCTCGATCTACGGCGGCCAGGCGGCCACCCCGCCCACCCAGCCCGAGGCCAAGCTGTTCGCCTGGTCGGTGCGGGAGAACCGGCTGCTCTGGGAGATCGTCCCCGCGCCGGGCAAGCCGGCCATCCCGGCGCTCGCCTTCGACCGCCGCGGGCGGCTGTGGGGGATCGCGGGCGGCGAGGTGTTCGCGGTGAACGTGGCGGCCCGCAAGGTGGTCTCCAAGGTCACCCTCTCGTCGAGTACGAGCGCGAGCGGCGCCCTCTCCCTCAACAGGAGGGACGGCCTGCTGTACGGCGCGCACGCGGGGACGGAGGTGTTCGCGCTGGACCCGGTCTCCGGGCGGCGGACGGTGCTGCGGCAGGGACCTGTGCACCAGCTCGCGGTGCACAGGTCCGGGGACGTCTACTTCGCCGAGGGGCCGCGGTTGTTCAGGTATCAGCCGCAGAGCCGGTAGGTGGAGAAGTTCTCGAAGCGTGACAGGTACATGTGCTGGTCCGGGCCCTTGAGCAGGATCGAGATCGGGCGGGCGATGAGCGTGAGCGTCATCGCCGCCCGGTCGATCCGGTAGGCCTTGCCCTGCACCTTGCCGTACAGCATGCCGTCGCGGCCCAGCTCGATGTTGGTGTCGAGCCAGACCTGGGTGGCGGTGGACCACGGGTAGGTCTGGTGCCGCACACTGCGCAGGGTCTGGCCCGTGGCCGGGTCGAGCTCGAAGAGCGTGTCCGGCGTGAGCCCCCAGAGCCTGCCCTCGCCGTCGAAGGTGATCGAGCCGAGCGCCAGGTCGCCGGGCACCGGGGTGCTGGTCCACTTGAGGGTGTCGGTGGCGATGTCGTAGGCGAAGGCACGGGCTTCGCCCTGAGGGGTGCTGGTGCCGCCGAACGCCGACGTCGTGCCGTACAGGACGCCGTCGCGGTAGGCCAGGGCGATGATGCTGTGACCCGGGATGAGGTCGCGCCTGATCACCGACCTGCCGGTGGCGGGGTCGAGCAGCCCCAGAGCGCCGCCGACCGTGCCGGCCTTGGGCACGGTGCCGAAGGCGAGCCAGTCGCCGGCCGAGACCATGGCGAAGGGCCGGTCCTGCTCCTGGTCGGCGAGGCCGAGCAGCAGCCGGGGCTCGGTGCCGTCGAACTCGTAGATGCGGGCGCCGGGGTAGACACCGAGGTAGAGCTTGCCCTTGTGGGTGACGATGCCCTCGCTCTGGCCGACGTTCGGCCAGAACTGTGCCGCGCCGGTCACCGGGTCATAGGCGGCCAGGCCGCCGGTGAAGAAGCCGCCCGCGTAGACGCGGCCGTCAGGGCCGACCCCCATCGACCTGATGGAGACGGGCTGGCCGGTCAACGTGGAATCGAACAACTTGCCCCGGCCGCTCTTGCGGTCGTAGTGCCACATACGGCCGGTGGAGGAGGTGCCGACGAGCGTGTGGCCGATCCAGCCCAGCGGGCGGGCGGCGCCGCCGCCGAAGTCGGTGAAGCCGAGCCGGGTCGTCTTCCGGCGCTTGATGTCGTAGACGGCGAGCTCTTCGCCCTGGAACAGGTAGACGCGCTCGCCGCGGGCCCCGCCGCCGACGGTGAGGCTGTCGACGTCCTCCACCACGTCGCGCCATCGGTTCCCGGCCAGGTCGTAGACGCCCATGGGGTTGGCGCCGGTGGAGGTGCCGAAGCGGACCAGCAGGCGACCGGCCACCACGTCCAGGTCGTAGGCATAGCCGCTGCCCTGGATCGGTGGGTCGATGACCTTGATCAGGGTGCCGTCGGGCTTCAACACCGCCACCTTCATGCTCGCGGCGCCCATGCCGGCGTAGATCGTGCCGTCCTTGGCGATGGCGAGGTCGCGTATGTACTGCTCGCCCGGCACCGGGCTGCCCAGGTCCGAGATCCGCCCGGTGGCCGTGTCGTAGCGGAAGAGCCGGCCGTTGGGCGAGGTGCCGCCGTAGACGGCGGAGCCGTCGGGGCTGGCGGCCACGGTCCACACGAACGTCTCGCCCGGCACGGCGATGCCCAGTTCGCTGACCTTGTCGGTGGCGGGGTCGTAGCGGAAGAGCCGGCCCATGGCCCCGGCCGTGGCGTTGTAGCTGCCCACGTAGACGGAGTGATCGGGGGCGACGGTGACGGCCCAGGAGCCGAGCGCGTACGGCAGCGGCCGTTCGGCGACCAGAGTGGCGTCCGCCGCGTTCCTGATGCCGAGCATCGCGGGGCCGGACGCGCTGGAGGTGACCGAGTAGACGCGGGCGCCGTCGCGCGCCGTGCCCGCGGTGGTGGCGCCGGTGAGCGGCAGGGTGCCCAGGCTCTGGAAGCCGCAGCCTGTCGGAGGCGCAGCGGTTTCGGCCTTGACCGGAGATGTGATGGACAGTGCGATGGCTAATGCCACAGCGAGGATGCGCATAGGTCCCTCCAAGAGAGATATAACGGCCTTGACCGTAATTTCTCGCCTGGCTCTCTGGCAAGAGCCGCCAGGGTCAGCGGCCGAATGCCTTCCGGTACGCGGACGGGGAGGTGTGCATCGAGCGGCTGAAGTGGTGGCGGAAGGTCACCGGGCTTTCGAAGCCGACGGCGGCCCCGACCTCCTCGACCGGCGCCGTGGCCGACTCCAGCAGCGGCAGGCTGGCCGCGATCCGCTGCGCGATCACCCAGCGCAGGGGGCTGGTCCCGGTCCTGCGGTTGAAGTGCCGGACGAAACTGCGCTGCGACATCCCGGCGACACGGGCCAGCACCGCCACCGTGATCGGGCGGGAGAGATTGGCCAACGCCCATTCCATCGTCCTGGCCACGGCGTCGTCATCCTCGACGGGGGTGACGGCGGCCTCGATGAACTGCGCCTGGCCGCCCTCCCGGTGCGGTGGCACGACCAGCCTCCTGGCCACCGCGTTGGCCACGCCCGGGCCATGGTCCCGGCGGATGAGGTGGATCAGCAGGTCGATGCCGGCCGCGCTGCCCGCGCTGGTCAGAACATCGCCGTTGTCCACGTACAGCACGCCCGGATCGACCCTGACCTGCGGAAAACGCTCCTGGAGCAGCTCGGCGTACCTCCAGTGCGTGGTGGCCGAGCGGCCGTCAAGGAGGCCGGCCGCCGCGAGGACGAAGGCCCCCGAGCAGATCGACACGACGCGGGCGCCCCGCTCGTGCGCCCGTCGCACCGCGTCGATGAGTGCGGGGGAGACCTCGGCGCGGACGTCCGCCACACCCGGGACGATCACCGTCCGCGCCTCGGCGAACACCTCCAGCCCGTACGCCGCCTGGATGGTGAAGCCGCCGACCGCCCGCAGCGGGACGTCGTGCTCGGCGCAGACGGCGAGGTCGTACCACGGGACGTCCAGCTCCGGCCGAGGAAGCCCGAAGACCTCGACGACGCACCCCAACTCGAACGTGCTCATGCCGTCGTAGGTCAGGACCGAGACGGTGCGGTTGCTGTCATAGCGTCGGAGCATGGCTGGATATTAGCGACATTAGGCATTCATGCCACTCGTGAGGGTGCGGGGGAGCGCTGCACCATTCATGGAAGGAACGAGTTGGAGGTAATCCCGAAATGTCAGCAGTTCTCGCCACGCTGGCCGCCGACGTGGCCGCCACTGTCGCTCACTTTTCCGCCCGTCTGACGTTCGAGACGGACGTGTCCGATGTCCACGCCGATCTCAGCGCGGGTGATGCGAGCATCGTCGTGGTCGACTCGCGCAGCGTGGAGAGCTGGCGTCAGGGCCACATCGAGGGCGCCCTTCACCTGCCCACGGCGGAGATCGCCGCACGCGCGCCATCGATCGTCCCCCGTGACGTGACCGTGGTGACGTACTGCTGGGGGCCCGGGTGCAACGGGGCGACGCGCGCGGCGCTGGAGTTCGCCAAGCTCGGTTATCGCGTCAAGGAGATGATCGGCGGCTTCGAGTATTGGGCCCGCGAGGGCTTCCCCGTCGTGACCGGCTCCGGCGTGGAGAGGCGGCCCGCCGACCCGCTGACGGCTCCCGTCCACGCCGACGCATGCGGCTGCTGACCTGGTCACATACGGCCGCTGACCGCGGACCCCGGCTTCATAGGGTGCGCAGGTCGATGGCGTCGGCCATCGCCTGGTAGCCCGCCGGGTTGGGGTGGAGGTGGTCTCCGCTGTCGAAGCCGGGCCGAATCCGGTCGGGGTCGGCGGGGTCGGCGACGGCGCGCTCGAAGTCGACGACCGCGTCGAACGCGCCGCTGGTCCGGATCCACGTGTTGACCGCGTCGCGGATCCGCTCGGCCTCGTCAGTGAGGTACGCGTACCCCTTGGCGGGCAGGAGGGTGCCGCCGACGATCCGCACGCCGTGCGCGTGGGCGGCGCGGATGAGCTGCCGGTAACCGCCGATCAGGTCGTCGGCACCGACCTTCACCGCGGGCGAGGTGCAGGGCGTGGGTTCCTGCAGGCCCAGGAGGATGTCGTTGATGCCCTCCAGCACGATCACGCTCTTGACGCGGGACCGGTCGAGTACGTCCCAGCGAAAGCGCGCCAGTCCCCGCTCACCCAGGCACGCTGAGTCGTTGAGCAGGCGGTTGCCGGCGATGCCGAGATTGAGCACCGGCCGTCGTCCGGCCAGCCTGTGGGCCAGCGCGTCCGGGTAGCGGTCGTCGGCGTCCTGGGTGGCGCCGTACCCGTCGGTGATGGAGTCGCCGAAGGTCGCCACCGCTGCCGCGTCGCCCAACACGTCTACTCCGGACAGGTAGAACCAGGAGCTGTTGGTCTCGGCGAAGGAGGCCGCGCCGAGGTCGCGGAGGTGATCGCCGATGGCCCGGTAGGAGGTGGCCTGCGCGAGGTTGTGGTAGGTGGCCGGGCCGGTGGTGCCCTGGAAGTAGAGCGTCACGGTCAGCCGCTCGCCCGGCTTGACCGCGAGACGGACGGGATCGCTGGCGGCTTGCCCACCGGTGGGAATGTTCACGGAGGCGGAGCGCGCGAAGGACAGCGGTCGGAGGGTCTCCGCCTGCACTGCGGCGCCCGTGCCGGCCTTGCCCACGCTCGCGCCGGTCAGCCGGAGCGGGGTGCCGCCGTAGCGGTTCGACAGCCGGATCCGGAGCCTCGAGCCGCCGGCGGTGACCCGCACCACCTGGCGGACGGAGTGGTTGGCGAAACCTTTCTCCGCCCAGGTGGGATACCAGACGTCGGCCGACGGCTGCTGGACGGCGCTCGCCCATCCCGCTGTCCACCTGCCGGTTTCCGCGTCGGCGGGTGCCGGTAACGCCGTCAATGTGGCGATCAGGGCGGCCGCGGTCGCGATTTTCCACATGTGGGTGCTCCTTCAGTCCAGGACGGGGAAGTTGGCGCGGAAGACGCCATAGGGATCGCGGTCGCGCTTGATCTCGCGCAGCCGGGCCAGGGCGCCGGCGGGGAAGGCTTGGGCGGCGTTCTCCGCCGGCGCGAGGAAGGTGTACGGTTTGCGCCCGCTGACCGCCTGCCCCAGCGCCTCGACCAGGGCCGCCTGCTTGCCCCGCACCGCGTCGGCCAGGTGAGGCAGCCGCAGGCCGAGCAGGTAGAGCAGGTACGGCTCGGCGAGCACGCCACCCGCGCCGCCGCCGGGATCGGCCTCGGCCAGCGCCCCGCCCAGATGCCGGACCTGCAGGTTCAGCAGCGGCGCGAGGTCGGCGCCGGCGAGCGTC
Organism: Nonomuraea sp. NPDC050022; assembly: GCF_044460705.1. Classification (NCBI taxonomy): domain Bacteria; kingdom Bacillati; phylum Actinomycetota; class Actinomycetes; order Streptosporangiales; family Streptosporangiaceae; genus Nonomuraea; species Nonomuraea sp. NPDC050022. The sequence continues at coordinate 303,794 of NZ_JBITKE010000008.1, read as the reverse complement.
TCCAGCGTCGCCTCGTCCAGGCCGGTCAGCAGTTCGGCGCGGGCCAGCATCGGGCTGGGCTCGATCGGCTCCGCGGCGATCGTGCCCAGGTCGGCGAGGTCCATCAGGCCGCGGCTGTCGGAGAGGCTGCCGCCGATCTCGTCGAAGACGGCCAGCAGCGCCTTGGCCTCCGCGTCGTCGCCGAGGTAGGTCACGTCCACGGTGACCATCGGCGGGGCGGGGGGCGGCGGAGCCACGCGGTTGACCCACACCGACAGCTCGCGTGGCGCGTCCGCGGTGATCTGGCGGAAGGCGTCGAACACCGCGGCCGTACGGGCGGCCGGCCAGACGATCCGTCCGCCGTACACGCTGGGCGCCGGGTACAGCGCCAGCTCGATCGAGGTGATCAGCGCGTAGTCACCGCCACCACCGCGCAGCGCCCAGAACAGCTCGCTGTCGGATTCGGCGGTGACCCGCACCTGCTCGCCGTCGGCGTCGACGATCTCGAAGGCGCGTACCGAGTCGGCGGCCCAGCCGTACTCGCGGCCGAACCACGAGATCCCGCCGCCGGCGACGAACCCGGCGACCGTCACCGCCGGGCTGCTGCCGGCCAGCCCGGTGAGGCCGTACTTGCCGGTCTCGGCCAGCACCCGGCCCCACCGCACGCCGGCACCGACCCGGGCGACACGTGCCTCCGCGTCGACCTCCACCCAGTCCAGGCGGCCGGTACGCAGCAGGATCACCCCCTGCACATCGCCCGAGGCGCCATGGCCCGACGGCTGGGCGGTGACCGTCAGCCCGGCTTCGCGGGCGTATCGCACCAGCGCCGCCACATCCTCGGCGTTCTCGGCCGTCACCACGGCGGCCACCGGCTGGTGCACGCCCACCGCCCACGGCCGGGCCGCCTCGTCGAACCCGTCCTCGCCGGGGAGCAGTACACGCCCTCGGACGGCATTACGCAGATCCATAGCTGTCATCTCCTTCAGGGGTTACCAGGGACTACCAGGGAAGAGGGCCTTCGTGCTGGACGAAGGTGGCGGTGGGGCCGTCGGCTTCCAGCAGGGCCATGGCCACGATCGGTGCGGCGCCTTCTTCGGGGGTTTTGATGCCTTCGTTGTGGTTGATGTCGGTCTTGACCCAGCCCGGGTCGACCGTGTTGACCTTGATCGGGGTGTCCCACAGTTCTTTGGCGTAGGACACGGTGATCATGTTCAGGGCGGCCTTGGAGGAGCAGTAGGCCAGGTTGAGCATCGGCCACAGCGGATGGCTCCGGTCCAGGGTGCGGCCGATCGAGCCGCGCTCGCTGGAGACGTTCACGATGCGGCCCGCCGACGAGCGGCGCAGCAGTGGCAGCATCGCGTTGGTGACCTCGATGACGCCGAACACGTTGGTCTCGTAGACCTGGCGGGCCTGCTCTACCGAGGTCTCGCTGGGCGGCCCGTCGGCGAAGGTGATCCCGGCGTTGTTGACCAGGATGTCGAGCTTGCCGTACTCCTGCTCGATCCATGTGGCTGCGGCTCTGATGCCGGCCGCATCGGTGACGTCGAGTCGCACGTACGGCAGGCCGAGCAGCTCGGCCCCGGCGCGTCCCCGCTCCTCGTCACGGGCGCCGATGATCGCGGTGATGCCCCGGTCACCGAGCTGGCGGGCGATCTCGAAACCGATGCCCTTGTTCGCGCCGGTGACGAGGGCGACCGCTACCATGCCGCGCCCGCGATCTGCCGGGTGGTGGCGTTGAGCCTGTTCCACAGGTTGACGGTGGAGACCGTCATGATCAAGGCGGCGAGCTCGGTCTCGGAGTAGTGGTCGGCGGCCTCGTCCCACACGTCGTCGCCGACCTGACCGCCGTCGGCGAGCCGGGTGACCGCCTCGGCCAGTGCCAGCGCGGCGCGTTCCGCATCGGTGAAGTACGGGGCCTCGCGCCAGGCGGCCACGGCGAAGAGCCGCTCGTCGCTCTCGCCCTGCTTGCGCAGGTCCTTGGCGTGCATGTCGACGCAGACGCTGCACCCGTTGATCTGGCTGGCTCGCAGCAGCACCAGGTCGGACGTGACCTTGGGCAGCCCGGCCTGGTCGGTGGCCTTCTGGAGGTTCATCAGCGCCTGCATGGCACCGGGCAGGACGATGGCGGGGTTCTTCATGCGTGCTTGCATGGTCTGTCTCCTGGAGAGTTCCGAACGTTGTCGCTCATATGACTGAGGCGAGCGGGGGAATGTGACCGCCGCGCCGTACGACCAGCATCACGGGGGCGATTAATACATCGGCGATGCATCGGCGATGTGGTGATCCGCCGCGGATATAGACTCCTGCGATGCTCGGCGGGAATGTACGGTTTGCGGTCCTGGGTGCCGTGGAGGTGTCGGTCGATGGCCTGGAGCTTCCTTCGCTCGCCCCGCGGCACCGTGCGTTCCTGGCGTACCTGTTGCTGCATTCCGGCACGGTGCTGAGTGTCGAGCGGCTGAGCGAGGCGATGTGGGGCCCGACGCGGCCGGACACCGCCCGGGCTCAGGTACACGCCGCGCTGACGGCGATCCGGCGCACGCTGCGCGCGGCGAACGCGGGCCACCTGGTCGAGACCCGGCCGGCCGGATACGTGATCACTCCGGAGCCGGGACAGCTCGACTTACAGGAGTTCACCACGCTCGTGGCCAAGGCGAGGTCCGAACTGGGGTCCGAACTGGGGTCCGAGCAGGGGTCCGAGCCGGCCGCGGCCGTACGGACGCTGCGTGGAGCGCTCGCCCTGTGGCGCGGGCCCGCCTTCGCCGACGTCCAGGCCCATTTCGCCGAGAGCGCCAGGGCACGGCTGGAGGATCGGCGGCTGGCCGCGATCGAGCGGTTGGTGGAGCTCGAGTTCGCCGCCGGAAGGCACGAGGAGCTCATTGATCAGCTGGCCGCCGAGCTGACCGCCCATCCCTTGCGTGAACGACTGGCCGGGCAACTGATGCTGGCCCTGCGCCGCGCCGGGCGCCAGACGGACGCGCTGGCCGTCGGCCGTGGCTACCGCCGCAGACTGGCCGATGAGCAGGGGCTGGATCCGGGCCCTGCCTTCCTGGCCGTGGAGGAGACCGTCCTGCGCGGTGAGCCGCCCGTGGCTGCCACGATCCGGCCCGCGGCGGCCGACCTACTCGCCACGGCGAGGCCCGCGGAGGCCGTGCTGCCCGCTGCCGTCACGGCCCGGCCCGAGGCGGCGTTCCTGCCCTACGACATCGCCGACTTCGCCGGCCGCACCGCGCAGGTGGAGGAGTTGTGCGAGCCCGCCGGCCAGGCGGTGACGATCTCCGCGATCGACGGCATGGCCGGCATCGGCAAGACGGCGCTGGCCGTCCACGCCGCGCATCGGCTCGCCGAGCGATACCCCGACGGTCAGCTCTTCATCGACCTGCACGCTCACACAGCGGGCCAGCGGCCACTTGAGCCCGGGGAAGCGCTGGAGGTGCTGTTGCGGCAGCTCGGCGTGCCGACCGAGCGCATCCCCGCGTCCATGACGGAGCGGGCCGCGCTGTGGCGAGCCGAGCTGGCCGGCCACCGAGTAATGCTGGTGCTGGACAACGCCGCCGACGCCGCCCAGATCCGGCCCCTGCTGCCGGGCGCTTCGAACAGCCTGGTGCTCATCACCAGCCGCCAGCGGCTCACCGACCTGGATGGCGCGCGGGCCCTGTCCATGGACGTACTGCCCCTGCCCGACGCCTTGGCGCTCTTCACCGGCATCGTGGGCGAGCGTGCGGCCGCCGAGCCCGCGGCGGTCACCGAGGTTCTGCTGCTGTGCGGGTTCTTGCCGTTGGCCGTACGCATCGCCGCCACCCGTCTGCGGCACCGCCCTCGCTGGAGCGTGGACCATCTCGCCGAGCGCCTGCGTGATGAGCGCCGCAGGCTCACCGAGCTGGCCAGGTCGGAACGCGGCGTGGCGGCCGCGTTCACCCTGTCGTACCGCCAGCTCACCGCTGACCAGCAGCGGCTCTTCCGCCTGCTCGGACTGCATCCCGGCCGCGACTTCGAACCCTACGCGGCCGCCGCGCTCGCCGATCTCCCCGTGGAGCATGCCGAGGACGTACTGGAGGACCTGCTGGACGCGCACATGCTTCAGCAGCGCGTCTTCGGCCGGTACGTCTTCCACGACCTGCTCCGCCGGTACGCCGCGGACCTGGTGGCCGAGCAGGAGCCGCCGCAGGCCAGGGACGCGGCGCTGACCCGGCTGCTCGGCCACCAGCTGACCACGGCGTCGGCCGCCATGGAGGTGCTCTACCCCGACAGCGCCCACCGGCGACCGCGCATCGAACGAGCCACGCTCCCACCGGTCCCGCTCCATGACGCGCCGCAGGCATTGGCGTGGCTGGAGGCCGAACGAGCCAACCTCGTCCTGGCCGCCGATCGCGACGTGGCGCACACCAGCCTGCTGGCCACCACGCTGTACCGCTATCTCTACGACCACGCCCACCACGACGACGCCCTCACTCTGTACGGCAAGGCACTGCGGGCCGCCCGACGCCGTGAGAATCCGGCCGACGAAGGGCGGGCGCTGACCGACCTCGGCTGGGTGCATCAGGTGCGGGGGCGCCATGACGTCGCCCGTGAGCACTTCGACCGGGCGCTGGCCGCCTGCCGTACAGCTGAAGACCGGCGAGGTCAGGCGCGGGCGCTGCTCGGCTTAGCCAGGGTGAGTACGGACGAAGGCGACCACGAGCGGGCCAAGGAGGCGAACCTGCGCGCCCTTGAACTGTTCCGCGACATCGGCGACCGGTTCGGGGAGGCCGTGACGCTGGACTACCTCGGCATCGTCCACGAGCGGCTTGGCCGGTACGCGCTGGCGGCCGACCTGCATCGTCAGGCGCTGGAACTGTCCCGGGAGATCGGCAGCCGAGGCGGTGAGGCCGACGCTCTGGACAACCTCGGGGTGGCCTGCACCCGGCTGGGCCGGCTCACCGAGGCACGTGACCATCACGAGCAGGCGCTGGAGCTGTATCGGCTCTTCGGCTACCGGCGAGGCGAGGCCAAGGCACTCAACAGCCTGGCCGAGATCGCGGCGACCATGGGAGACCTCGGCCAGGCCGTACGCCTGCACAGCGCGGCTCTCGATCTGGCCGTGGAGCTGAGCAACCGGAGCGAGGAGAAGCGCGCCCGCGAGGCCATCGCCCAGCTCCTCCCCGCACCGGAGACCTCTCACCGAAAGTGACCAGGGGGCTGGCGGTCACCGGTACGACGACGCCTGCGGACGGTACATGTCCTACCGCCGGACCGGCCACAGCCGCCATGACGGACTCGCAGTCGACGGTGGTGTCAGCACAGATGACGGGCGAAGAAGCGCAACGCGCTGTCGGCCTCGAAGGCCGGCACGTCCCCGTGCTTGCCGGGGTTGGCGTGCAGCGTCTTCTCACTCGAACCCAGGGCGTCGAACAGCGCCAGGGCATCCTCGCGCGGAACCCGCTCGTCATCCCACTGAACCAGGAACCGCACGGGCACCGCGACCCCGGCGGCGGCCTCGGCCGAGGCCAGTGACGTCCCGCTCAACCCCAGCACCGCCGCGCGGACGCGCGGCTCGGCGGCGACCAGCGGAATGCCGAGAGCGCAGCCCAGCGACATGCCCCAGTAGCCCACTGGGCCGACATCCCCGAGCGCGTCCAGGACCGCGCGCCATTCCGGGACGGTCTGGGCGGCCAGCAGAGTGTGCAGCTCGGCCAGCAGGGGGAGCGGGTCGCCCGCGCCGGCCATGCGGGCGCGCATCTCGGTGATGATCCGCTCATGTTCGGCGCTTCTGGGCCGGTCGCCATGGGCGGGGGCGTCGATGGCCGCCGCCGCGTACCCGCACTCGGCCGCCAGCCGGACGGCGCGGGCCACCACGCCAGGGGCCCGCTTGTGCTCTCCGCCGCCATGTCCGATGAGAACCAGAGCACGGGGCTCGGCGTCGTCCGGCGTCCACAGTACGCCGGGGATCTCGCCAAGGGTGAAGGGTCGTTCGGTGACGCCGTCGGTAGACGTCTGAGAGATGAAGCGCATGCGCGTTTCACGCCTTTCGGGATGCCTTGCGCGGGCGCTCCCTAGGCCATGCGAGGGAGGGAGCCCCGACCTGTCACAGCGTTGATCGGACTCACCTCCTGGGGTTTGATGCGGTGCACGGCGACGCCGAAGTTATCACAAGGGGGGCGCTCACGTTCCGCAGGGCGGGCGATGCCTGACGCGGCACCAGGGCCGACGGATGGTCAAGGAGCGTCGCGGGTGACGAGGCCGTGTTCGTGGGCGTAGATCGCGGCGTGCACGCGGGTCCGCAGGCCGAGTTTGGTGAGAATCCGGTTGAGCCGCCCGTTTCGACCGGTCCCACCGACAGTGTGCCGTCGAACAGGCGCACCCGTTCCCGCATCCCCCGGATGCCCTGGCCCTCAGCCTGGGACGCCGGCGCAGGGGCGCCGTTGTCGAGGACCTCAACGCACAGGCCGCGGTCGTCATGACGTAGGTGGACGGTGACCTCGCTCGCGGTCGAATGGCGTACGACGTTCGTCAGTGCCTCTTGGACCACCCGGTAGGCGGTGTGGTCGACGGCCGGCGACAGGACGCCTGCTGTCCCCGTACGGCGGATGGTGATCGTACGATCGGCGGAGGTGAGCTGCCCGGCCAGCCGCTCCAGGTCGGCGGTGCCGGGCTGAAGGGCGGCCGGGTGCTCGCTGAGCGTCCGTAGCAGGTCACGCACCTCCGTCAGCGCGGACAGCGACAGGTTCGAGATCACTTCCAGGGCCCGCGTAGCCGAGGTCTCGTCGCGCATTCGCCGGGCCGCCGCGGCCTGCAACCGGATCGCCGTCAGGTGGTGGCCCACGCTGTCGTGCACGTTCCTGGCCAGCCAGGTGCGCTCCTCGGCCAGCACACGCTCCGCCTCGGCCCGCTGCACTCGCAGCGACTGACCGGCCCGGTCCCGGTGCAGCCGCAGCGCGTAGCCCGTGGCCACCGGCGCGACACTCATGATCACTATGCTGGTGAGCGCCAGCCCCTTTCCGCCGGTCACCATGCCGATGCCCGTCACCCAGCATGTGGAGATCGCCAGCACCAGAGCGGGATGCCGCGGCCGGTGGTAGACGGCCGCGCAGAACACGGCCATCGTGACCAGCATCCCTTCCCAGCGGTGCAGCTGGACCATCCCGGCCAGCGCGATCACCGCGGAGGCCACCGCGGCGGTCAACGGCAGCACCCGCCGGATGAACAAGGGGAGGCTGACGCCGGCACTGAAGACGACCAGGAGCGGCACGTCGGGCGGGACCGACCCTTCCAGCGCCGTCAGCAGCGTCGCAGCGGTCGCGGCGCCGACGACGAGCAGAACCTCCCTCAGCCAGAGCATGTCACGATGATGCCGGACCGCAGGTCGTGCCCAAGGGCGGGAGCTGCCCGGTGATCAGGTAGCGGTGCACCTGATCGCGGATGCAGGGATTGCCGCTCAAGTAGAGCGCGTGACCGCCCTTGGCCGCCATGTAGCGGGCGCCGTCAAGTTGTGCCGTGATCCGGCGGGCGTACGCGGGCGGCGCCACGTCGTCGTACAGGCCGCCGGCGATCAGGATCGGGGGCAGGCCGCGAGGCTGTACCGGATGGGGCGGGAAAGGCGTCTTTCGCGGGAGTCCGGTGCAGAAGTTGGCCAGCGGCCACGCGATGGTCCAGCCGATGCGCGGCGCGGTGCGCTTCAGCCGCTTCTCCGTGGCCTTGACCTCGTCATATGCGGTCGGGTACGGGAAGTCGGCGCAGTTCGCGATCCTGCTGAAATCCGGATCGGCCACACCGGTGGACGGCTTGGCGAACCGGGTGGCGTCACCCGCGTACGCCTCGGCCAGGGACTCGGCCAGTCCGGGCCACGTCGCATCGAACGTGACAGTCGCGCGGGAGGCGATCAGTGTCGCACTGGCCGCTGCTCCGGCGCCGGCGCCGGGCGCGGGGATCGGCCGCTTGGCTGCGCGGTCCATGACCTCGTCCCACACCTTGAGCACGTCGCGGCCGTGGAGCGCGCAGCTCTGGTCGGTGGCGCACCACTCGGCGAAGCGATGGAGGTTGTCTTCCTTGACCTTCGCCTTGGGCAGGAGCCATTCGGCCCACGATCGGTTGGTGTGGTCGATCGGGCTGTCCAGGTACATGCGGCCGACGCGTGAGGGGAACTTCTCGGCGTAGGCCACACCGAGGACTGTGCCGTAGGAGTTGCCGTAATAGTTGATTTTCTGTTCGCCCAGCGCCCCTCGGACGGTCTCCAGGTCATGGGCCCCTTGACCGGAGTCCAGGTGGCCCGCGAGCGGGCCGGCGGCCTCGGCGCAGCCGTGACCGAAGCGGCGGTTCTGCTCTGTGTACCGGGTGTAGGCGGCGCGGTCGGGGAACACCCACTCCGCGTTCGCAGCCCACGGCGCCGGGCCGGGGCAGCGCACCCCGGTGCTCGCCTCGAATCCGCGCGGGTCGAAGACCACCACGTCGAACCATTGGGTCAGGTCGGCGAAGGCCTGCTTCGCCTGACGCAGGACCGAGATCTGCTGGGCGGGGCCGCCCATGTTGAGGACGAGCGTCCCCTTCTTGGCGGCCGGGTCCCTGGCGGGCAGCTTGGCGAGTCCCAGCGTGATCTGCTCACCCTTGAGGGCGGCCCAGTCGGCGGGTACGGTGAGCCGGCCGCATTGCAGGCCGTCTCCGCAGTCCTGCCAGGAAAGCTTGGCGCCTGCCGTCGCTGTCGCCGGTGCCGCCGCCACCGCGGAGAGCAGCATCGTGCCGAGCACGGCGAGGATCGTCTTCTTCATGACCCTCAGCCTTGCCGGACGGCCTGTTGGTGGTCGTCCACCTTTCGATAGATCCTCACGCGCGCGCACCGGCGATCACCTTTCGATGGATCTTCACGCGTGTGCACCGGCGCTCGCCTTGCGATTCGCCGAACCGGCGCATGGTGTGGGTGATGTAGGGCGAGACGGTGGGATCGAGGCCCAGCAGCGCGCCGAGGCGAAGACCGGTCGCCGTCCTCGCAAAGCACCAGCGTGCCGCGGGTGCTGACCGTCATGTTGTCGGGCAGGTCCAGCGCCAGTGTTGTCGGGCAGGTCCAGCACCGAGTAGCGCGGCGACCTGCGCCTGCCCTGGGTACGGCCCTCCGCTCGAGTCCACGCGGCCAGCCCCAAGTGCTCACCCGCTGCCGGCTGTCAGACACGAGTCTGCCGCGTTGCATCGGACGGACCCGTTAAGACTGATTAGTAGCTAAGCGTGACGATGACCACACTCCGCATTCTCAGATCTGAGCAGTTGTGGAAGCGGGAAGACCCCGGCAATGTGAGTGAGATCGCCGGGGTTCTTGATGTTCACGTCGGCGGCTGAGGGCGCGTTTCCGTCGGCTACCGAGACGTGGCCCGCCCCCTTGCCGTGGCCAGATGGCCCACTCTTACCGCAGCACCGGGCTCCGCACCACCATGCTGAGCTTCACTCGGCGGGGCGGCAGACGGTGCCGGGTGGAGGGAGACGCAGGCTGGTCAGGTAGCGGTTGACGTGGCCGATGATGCAGGAGACGCCGCTGTTGTAGAGCGCGTGGCCGTACGCCTGGTATTGGATCGCCGCCGAGCCCGGTACGCCCCGTACGAGGTCCGCGGACGGGTCGAAGTCGGTCCAGGAGCCGACGCCGAGAAATGGCGGCAGTCCCTTGGTGGGCAGCGGCTCGAACGGGTCGGTGACGGGGGTGGGCCAGCCGGCGCAGCCGAGCCGGTGCCACAACTCGATACCGGAGAAGTTGGGCAGCAGCCGCTCCCCCTTACGGCGCTTTTCGCGGTAGTCCGCGTAGGAGTTGTATCCCATGCCATCCGGGCAGTGGGTCATGTTCATGCCGACGACCGAGGGGACCTTGAGGCTATACGTGCCTTGCCGGACATAGTCGGCGAAGCCGGAGGCATCGCCGATCACGGCCCGTTTGATCGCTTCGGCGAGTTGCGTCCATCGCGGATAGTCGGGCTTCTGACCAGGCGAGATGACGCTGGGAGCGGCGGCCTCCTTGATGTCGAACCCGCTGTAGGCGACCTGCGACGGCTCTCCCCTGATCGGGATCGGTGAGCGGTCGGCGCGCTTGATCAGCGCCCGCCAGACCTCGCCGACGTCCTGGCCGTGCAGGGCGCAGGCGGTGGTCGCCGCGCACCAAGCGGCGAAGCGTTCGAAGGACTTCTCGCTGGTGAGCCTGCTCTCCGCGTCGTCCATGGTCGGGCTCATCGTGCCGTCAATCACCAACGCCCGGACTCGGGCGGGGAACAGGCGGGCGTAGGTGACGCTGGGGATGCCGCCGTAGGAGGAGCCGATGAAGCTCAGCCGCTCCTCGCCCAGCGCGACACGGATCGCCTCCATATCACGCGCCACGGACGCCGAGTCGAGGTGGTCGAAGTACTCCGGGTCGGCGGCGCGGCAGCGCTGCGCGGCTTCCCCGTTGCGCCGGCCAAGCTCCGCGTACTCGGCGGGGCTGTCGGGCAGGGCGATCCACGGTCCACCGATCAGACACTTGTACGGCAGCACGCCCTTGTCGACGGTGTTACGCGGTTCGACGGTGACGATGTCGAAACGTTCGCGCAGTTCGGAGAAGCTGCCCGCGTACTTGCTCAGGTCCTTGACTCCGGAAGCGCCCGGGCCGCCAGGGACCGCGAACACCGCGCCGATGCGGCGTTGGACACCTGTGTTCGGCAGCATCCCGACGGTCAGGCGGATCTTCCTGCCGGATGGCTTGGACCAGTCCACGGGCACCTCGATCGAGGCGCACCTCATCTCCTTGGACAGTTCCTTGTCCGCGCATGCCGCCCAGTCCAGCGAGGAGGTTCCAGAGCCGGGCGAACCGGACGCGGCAGCGGGCACCGCCGACACCAGCATGGTGACGGCCGCACCGATGGCCAGGGCCCTGATCCGGCGTCCCCTGAGCGTGATCGCCGTCGCGCCCGCCGTCAGTGCGGCGATCACGTACGCGACCAGCAGCCCCGCCGCAGCCGCGGGCGACAGCTGCCCACCGCCGACCCCCGCGATCTGGAGCGGCAGATTCTCGATCATGAACGAGCCGACCTGGGCGCGTAGGGAGGAGGGCAACGTCTTGACCACCACCGGCAGCACCACGATGATCACGGTCAGCACGACCAGGGTGCCGGGGGTGGAGCGGACGGCGGCCCCGACGCCCAGCCCGATCAAGGCGAAGGCCGCCATCGACAACCCAGCGCTGATCACCGAGGCGAGCACGCCCGGCTCCGACAGTGACGTGCCCAGCGTCTGGCCGTCGCGGAGCAACTGGCCGGCCCGGTCGCCGAGCACCACCATGGCGGCCGCGTGCATGGCGAACGCCAGAATCTGACCCGCCACCAGCGCGACCGCGGCCAGGCCCGGGATCTTGGCCAGCAATAACGCGTGCCGGCGCGGCACGGCGACCAGGCTCGTCTGGATCATCTTGGTGCTGTACTCGGAGGTGATCGTGAGGGCGCCCAGCGTGGCGAAAACGAAGTAGGCGACCGCGATCCCGTTGCCAAGGCCGTCGCCGTTGCCGGTGAAGGCCATCCGCTCGTCCGGCGACTGGTTGTCGAACCCGCGGCCGATCATGAACGCCACGCCGGCGCAGGCCAGGACGGCCGCCACCGAGCAGGCCAGCAGGTAGAGATTCGAGCGGAGCGAGCGGAGCTTGAGCCACTCGGAAGCGATCACATCGATCATCGGACGGCCTCCCTGTCACCGGCCTTGTATTCCGTCATCGGACGGCCTCCCCAGCACCGGCCCGGTATTCCGTGCTGTCCTCGGTGAGCCGCATGAAGGCGTCCTCCAGGGAGGCGCCGCGCGGGGACAGCTCCGCCAGCGCGATGCCACCGGAGAGCGCCAGCGCGCCGATCCTGGCCGCGTCGAGATTCCGTACGGACAGGGCGCCGTCGTCCTCAGGGGTCACCGTCGCACCGTGCGCGTCCAGAATGGCGGCGAGGCCGGCCGGGTCGGGCGTGCGGACCAGCACGTCGCGCTGGAAGTGGCCGGCCAGAGCATCGATGGGGGTGTCGGCGATCAGCCGGCCCCGTCCGATGACGATGACGTGATCGGCGGTGAGCGCCATCTCGTTCATCAAGTGGCTGGACAGCAGCACGGTGCGGCCCTCGTCGGCCAGCGAGCGCAGCAGATCGCGCAGCCAGCGGATGCCCTCCGGGTCGAGGCCGTTCAGTGGCTCGTCGAACATCAGCACCCCCGGATCCCCGAGGAGCGCAGCCCCGATCCCCAGGCGTTGCCGCATGCCCAGCGAGAAGCCGCCGATCCGCTCGTCGGCGACGCCGGTCAGGCCGACCTGCTCGAGCACGGCGGCCACCCGGGCACGGCCGATGCCGTTGCTGCGGGCCAGGCAGGCGAGATGCGCCCGCGCGCTGCGGCCCCCGTGCACAGCCCCGGCGTCGAGCAGCGCTCCCATTGAGCGCATGGGCCTGGACATTGACGCGTATGGACGGGCGTTCACCAGGGCCTTGCCCGCGAGGGGCACCTCCAGGCCGAGCACGACGCGCATGGTGGTGGATTTGCCCGCGCCGTTCGGGCCGAGGAAGCCGGTTACCAGTCCCGGTTTCACGCTGAATGTTAGGTCGTCCACGGCGACCTTGTCGCCATATCTCATGGTCAGTCCGCTCACTTCGATCACGGCCTGGCCTCCCTTCGTCGGTTGACGGCCGCCGGCCTTCTGGCTCGGGTCGCCGATCTCGATGCCTGCTTCGGTTGACGGCCGCCAGCTTTCCGGCTCGGGTCGCCGATCTCGATGGGCGTGCGCCCACCGGCCGGGGCGAAGATTCCCACCTCCGGAGGTAGGCCTAGACCTACCGACCGCGCTCCGCGCATCGGGCAGACTTCTGGCGTGACCGGCATTCGAAACCTCATCGCCGCAGGTGGTGGGCTGCTGCTCAACGTCGCCACGGGTGTGGCCGCGCTGGTGCTGCTCGCCATGCTGCTGGTGAGCCTCGCGCTGGTCCCGGTAGCCGGGCTCGGCCTGCCGCTGCTGGTCCGCGTGCTCGCGCTCGTACGGTCTCTGGCGCGGCTGCAGCGTGACTGGGCGAGCCAGGTGCTCGACCCGGCCAACCACCGGCCGCACCGGTGGCACAGCAGACCGCGAACCCCACTGGTCCTTGTGCTGCGGGATGCGCGGACCTGGCGGGATCTGGCGTGGCTGGTCGTGCACGGCCTCACCTGGCACGGCCCGGCGCTCGTCATCTGGGCGCTCCTGGCCGCGTTCGACTACATCTTCTCGGTGCAGGTGGTCGTGGTCGACAGCGTGACCACGTTCGCCTTCAGTGTGGCCGTCGTGGCCATCGCGGTGATCGCCGTCATGGCGGTGCCCGTACTGCGCACCGGGCAGGCACGGCTGACGGGGATGTTGCTCCTGCCTGACGCGACCCCGGCCGCGCGCATCCGACACCTGACCGAGTCGCGGGCCGTGGTGGTGGACGCGCAGGCGGCCGAGCTGCGCCGGATCGAACGCGACCTGCACGACGGCGCGCAGGCCAAGCTGATCGCGATCCGGATGAACCTGGGTCTGGCCCGCAACGCCCGCGATCCCACCCAGGCCCAGCTGATGATCGACGAGGCCAGGGAGGTCGCCGGCCAGGCGCTGACCGACCTGCGTGACCTGGTGCGCGGCATCCACCCTCCGGTGCTGACCGACCGCGGTTTAGCCGGGGCGATCCAGGCCGCCGCGCTGCTGTGCCCGATACCGGTGACGGTCGAGATCGAGCTGCCTGGCCGGCTGGAGGCGCCGGTCGAGTCCGCGGTCTACTTCGCCGTCGCCGAGGCCCTCACCAACGTGGCCAAGCACAGCGGCGCGTCGCGTGTGTGGCTGCGGCTGTCCCATGTGGGCGGCCTGCTGCGCGTGAAGGTGTGCGACGATGGCCGCGGCGGAGCCAACCGGGCCAGCGGCAGCGGCATCCGAGGCATCGACGCGCGTCTGTCGGCCTTCGACGGCCGGCTCATCATCCGCAGTCCTCTCGGCGGCCCTACCGAACTCACCATGGAGTTGCTGTGCGCGTTGTCATAGCCGAAGATCTCGCCCTGCTCAGGGATGGGTTGATCCGCTTGCTGACGGCGTACGGCTTCGAGGTGGTCAAGGCGGTCGACAACGCTCCGATGCTGCTCGACGCGCTCGCTCATGGCCGTCCGGATGTCGCCGTGGTCGATGTGCGGCTGCCGCCCGGCTATACCGACGAGGGGCTGCGCGCCGCCCTCGAGGCGCGGCGGCTGGTGCCGGGCCTGCCGGTGTTGATCCTTTCGCAATACGTGGAGCAGTTGTACGCCCGCGAACTGCTCTCCGACCGGCCTGGTGGGGTGGGTTACCTGCTCAAGGATCGCGTCGGTGACGTCGACCGGTTCGTGGACGCGGTGCGTCAGGTGGCCTCCGGCGGCACCGTGATGGATCCCGAGGTGATCTCGCAACTACTGAGCCGTCACAGCCGCGACGAGCCACTGGGTGAGCTGACCCCTCGGGAGCGGGAGGTGCTGGCGTTGATGGCGGAGGGGTTGTCCAACATGGCGATCGCCGCCCGGTTCCAGGTCACGGACAAGGCGATCAGCAAGCACACCAACAACATCTTCGCCAAGCTTGGCCTGCCGCCGTCCGACGATCACAACCGGCGGGTGCTGGCGGTGCTCGCCTACCTGCAGGCCGCCCCAGAGACGGCTTGACCTGGCGGCCTCTCAGGCCGGGCTGTCGAACTGGCGGCCTCTCAGGCCGGGCTGTCGAACTGGCGATCCCCCAGGCCCGGCTGCCGAACTGACAACAGTTGGATAGGCGACCCCACACCAGTCTGGAACCCACAGAACGACAACTCCCTCCTGTGCCGGGCAGCGAGGAGCAATCGTGCCAGGCGTGCGCGGTCGTGGTGGCATCGCTCCGGCGGCGGCTTCTTGCTCAAGGCTGCCCGGCGGTTTCCAACAAGGTTGCCCGGCGGCTTCCCGCTCAAGATGGAAGGAGGGCGGGGGGAGCGGCAAGGTCGTGGGAAAGCATCCGGCGGACACGCTCGTTAGCTCTGGCCCAGCCTGCCGGGCCTCGACTTCGGTCCTCTTCGGCCTACTCCTCCAGCTGCCGGGGTGCTTCCGCCACCCGTTGCCTGCGCTGCTGAACGCCACCCCACGCCTCTTCGGGGATAGGGTCTCATTGCGAATCTACATTGTAAAGGCGCTCAACTGAGAACTTTCCACACACCAACAAAGCACGGGCTTCGCCCGTACCCCCATCAACAACTCCATTGACGACTCGCTGATGGGAACGCAGCGGACTGGGGGGCAGGGCGCTCGGCACATCTGTCAGCGCCGGCTCACCCAGTCGCTGAGCCGGCGCTGGTGACGGGGGCGGGGGCGGAGGGCGGGGCGCTCCGGTGGCGTGGATGACTCCTCTGCATAGTTCCACCGGGCGCCCCGTGCGGTGCTTACAGGACCGCGCCGCCCCGTGCGGTGCTACAGGACCGCGCCCGTGCCCTGCCGGCGGCGTTTGCGCGGCTGGGGCGGCTGGGGTGGGGGTTGCTTGCTGAGGCGTTCGAGCTCGATTGCGAGGGGGCCGGCCACGAACGATGACGACGCGGTCCCCACCACGATGCCGAAGATGAGCGCGATGGCGAAGTCGCGCAGCGTGTCACCGCCGAAGACGGCCAGCGCGGTGAGGATGAACAGGGCGCCCAGGCCGGTGTTGACGGTACGCGGCACGGTCTGCAGGATCGCCGCGTTGACGATGCCGGGGAAGCGTGCCTGCCGCGAGGCCTGCCATAGTTCGCGGACGCGGTCGAAAACCACCACCTTGTCGTTGATTGAGTAGCCGATGATGGTCAGCATGGCTGCCAGGAAGACCCCGTCGATGGGTTTGCCCAGCCAGGCGAACAGGCCGAGCACAGCGAGGGTGTCCACGACGAGGGCCATCACGGCGGCGGCGCCGAATGTCCAGCGGAATCTGACGGCCAGGTACAGCAGTTGCGCCGCCAGCGCCACGGCGAGTGCGATGAGCGCGTTGCGCCGCAGTTCGTCGCCCAGGCTGGGGCCGATGAGCTCGTCGCGTTGCTTGGTCACTTCGCCGAGCTGGGTATCGAGTGCCTGCTCGATGGCGGCGCTGTCGTCGGCGCTGATCTGGCCGGTACGCACGGACACGCTGGTGCCGGAGCTTTGCACGTTGGCCGCCGGGTGGCCGGCCTCGGCCACCGCCTGCCGCGCGGTCTCGGCGCTCACCGGTTGCGCGGCTGTGTACTGGAGCATCCGACCGCCGGTGAACTCGATGCCGAGGTTGAGCCCGTGCAGGGCCAGCCCGGTCACGGCCGTGGCGACCAGGGTGGCGGCCGCGGCCAGCCACCGTCGGCGCCCGGCCATCAGGGACGGGTCGCGCCGGGTGATCCAGGCCCTGACCCGGCCGTGCACCGCCAGCCCGGACAGCCGGGCCAGCCGGGGGCTGGTTCCGCTGAGGATGAGGTGGGTCAGGACACGGGTGATGAGCATGGCGGAGACGAGTGAGGCAAGGACGCCGACGGCCAGCGTCACACCGAATCCGCGCACCGGCCCTGAGGCCAGCCAGAACAGCAATCCGGCGGCCAGGAGCGTGGTGATGTTGGAGTCGGCGATGGCGCTCCAGGCGTTGGCGAAGCCTCGGTCGAGGGCGGTGCGCAGGCTGCGGCGCGGCGCGCGGCCATACTCTTCCCGCGCTCGCTCGAAGACCAGCACATTGGCGTCGACCGCCATGCCGATGGCCAGAACGAACCCGGCTAGGCCGGGCAGGGTGAGCGTTGCGCCGAGGGCGAGCAGGGCGGCGTAGGAGATGAGCCCGTAGGCGGCCAGCGCGAGGGTGGCCAGCAGCCCCGACAGCCGGTAGGTGAGGATGATGAACAACGCGGTGAGCAGGACACCGGCGATGCCTGCCTTGGCGCTGGCCTCGATGGCCTGCGCGCCGAGCGTGGGGCCGACGGTGCGCTGCTCGATCAAGGTGAGCGGGACGGGCAGGGCGCCGCCCTTGATCAGCACGGCCAGGCCTTGTGCCTCCTGGTGGGTGAAGGAGCCGCTGATCTGGGTGGATCCGCCGGGGATGCCGATCTGGCAGGGCACGCCCGCATCGACTTGGGGCGACGAGATGATCTCGTTGTCCAAGACGATGGCGACCCGCCGCTGGGGGTTGCTCGGGCTGTGGCAGGCGGCCTCGCCGGTCAGCCGCTGCCAGGCGGCGGCGTCGCGGAAGTCGACGGTGGCGAACCAGCCCGGCCCCTGCTGCGGGTCGTTGCGTGCGGCGGCGTCGCTCACCCCGTCGCCGGTGATCGCGGCAGGGCCGAGCCGCAGGCGTTGCCCGCCTTCGTCGGCCAGGACCTGCCCGGATGCGCCGATGCCCCTGCTGGTGGGGGTGCCTTGATCGGCGCTGGTGTCGTCGGCTTGTTCCAGGACCGGGTGGAAAGTGAGCTGGGCGGTCTTGCCGATGACTTCGGCGGCCTGGCGGGGATCGAGCACCCCGGGCAGCTCGACGATGATGCGCCGATCGCCGGAGCGCAACAGGGTGGGGTCGACCACGCCGAGCGCGTCGGCGCGCCGGCGCAGCACGTCCAGGGCACGGTCAGTGGTCTCGGCGTCGGCCTTGACTGTTGAGGCGTCTCGGGTTTCGAAGACGAGTTGGGTGCCACCGCGCAGGTCCAGCCCTAGACGTGGCGATGTGGTGAGGGTGAATAGCAGTGCGGTGGCGGCGATGGCGCACGCCGCCACCGCGCGCCAGAAGGGCGCGCGGGACATGAAGCCTCCACGGGCTGTCGAAGAAGGAAAGGGGACGTCAGCGCGTCGTGGAGGGTGGCGCTCGGGCCGGCGCCTGACGGGCGGGCGGCTGAGGTGCCGCGGTGAAAGGCCGGGCGAGGGCCGTCAGGGGCCGCGCCCGTGGACCGGGCCGTTCGGTGGACGGCAGTACGGCCGGCCACATCGGCAGCGCGGGCGCGCTGCGGGCGGGATGCAGCCGGGGCAGGGCCGCGTCCTGCACGGCGTGCTCGGACGGGCCGCTCCACCAGGTCGCGGGCGTCGCGGTGACGGGCAGCTGGGCGCTGCCAGGCGCGGGGCCCAGCAGGAAGGCCGACAGCAGCAGGAGCAGAACGGCGGGCAGTCTGCTGCGCACGTCTCCTCCTGGCAGGTTACGGGTCGGGTCTCGGCGGTGACCGTACCCCGGCCCCGGCGCGGATCGCACCCTGCGATGGAACGGCATGCCCTTTTTCGCGCCGTCTGGGCTATGGTCTGCCCTATGACGGGACCGTGGAGAACACCACGAGGGTCCATCGCGTTCGCCGGCGTGATGGGTCTGGTCCTGCTGTGCTTGGTGCTGGCCGGCGCCACCGGCAGTGCGAGCGCCGACGGCCCGATCGCGCCTGAGAATTCGCTGTCCGGCCTGGCATGGAGCCCGGACGGTGGGGGCGGTGACCTGCCCGGTCTGCCCCCGCAGGCGGGTAGCGTCCGCGAGCACCACGTGCTGGCGCTGTGGCCGCCGTTGCGCGGTGAGCGTCACGATGAGCCCGCTTATCTGGCGCTGTCGGCGTCGCCTGGCTCGAAGGTCGATGAGCTCCGCGATCCGCAACAGCTCGCGCACCGCACTGCGGGATCGCGCAGCCCGCCGCTCATCTAGCCGACGCTACCTCTCTCCGAAGGGCTGCGGCCGCTCGTGCCGTGGATCCTGACGCCCCATGTCCCGAGCCCATGGACTGCGCCCTGGTGGGGCTGGTCCATGCTCGCCGTCGCCTTCGGAGCCCTCTCGCGGTCCCTGCAGCAGGGCCGTGTCCTGTACTGCCTTCCTTTGGCCTCAGCAAGGAGCCGATCATCGTCATGTCCGTTGTCGAATCAGTTCACGCCTGGCCGCGGCTGGAGCGGCCACATCCGGCATCGCCGGGAGGTGCGAGGTGAGCACCGGGCAGCGCTTCGTGGCGCTCGACCTGGGTACCGCGCGTACCCGGTCGCTGTCCTTGAGCGGGTTCGCCATCGTGGACCGGCCGTCGTCGGTCACCCGGCCGCCGTCCGGCTCCGGCCTGGCGGCCGCGCTGTGGCCCGTCCGGCACGGCATGGTGGCCGACCCGGACGCCTGCCTGCGGCTGGTGCGGCGGCTGCTGCAGGACGCCCAGGTATCGGGGAGCCGCCCGCGATGGGTGCTGGCCGGCGTGCCGGTGGCGGCCTCGCCGAGCGATCGCCGGGCGGTCCGCGCCGCGGTCGCCGAGGCCGCCGGATGCGAAGTGGGCCTGATGGAGGAGCCGATGGCCGCAGCCGTCGGCGCCGGCCTGGACATCCTCGATTCCCGGCCCTGCCTGGTCCTGGACGTGGGGGCGGGCATTGTCGAGGCCGTCGCCATCGCGGACGGGGCCGTCACCGACGCGGTCGCCCTCCAGCTCAACGCCACCACCAGCGAGGGGCTGGTGTCGTATGCGCTGGAAGGCGTCATCGAGATGACGGCGGGCCTGGTGCGTCGCCTGCCCGCCGCTTCGCGTCCGGCCGCGCGCAAGCGGGGTTTGACGGTCACCGGCGGCGGTGCTCACCAAGAGCAGCTGCTGGCCCGCCTCCGCGCCGCGCTTCGCCTGCCGGTCACAGCGACGCCCCAGCCGCAGCACGCCACCATCCGCGGCCTGATGCGCCTGTGCCTGCAGCCGGCTCTGACGGCCGCCCTCGCCCCGCGCGTCCGCTGACGTCTTCGCTTCGCAAGAAAGGACCTTCGATCATGACCGACAGCCACGCGACCTCACACCTCAGCAGCGTGCAGCTTGAGTCGCTGCGCCAGGACCTGACCCAGCAACGGGAGCAGCGCAGCCGGTACCTGGATAGGCTGCGGGCACAGGAGCAGGACGGTAGCGGCGCCGACGGCACCTGGCAGGAGCTCCTCGCCTCGATCACCGCCGCCGAGCGCGCCGTCGCCGAACTCGCTCAGGCCTACGACAGGCTGGAGGCCGGCATCTACGGCCGCTGCGGCCACTGCCAGGCGGCCATTCCGTTCGAACGGCTCAAGATCCGGCCGCTGGCCCGCAACTGCATCGACTGCCAGCGGCGGCACGAGGCCGCCTGACAACCAGTGAGAGGGGAGCGGGGTCGCCCCGCCCCCTCTGGGCACCCGGAGCCGCACATGATCACATTGGACCGCCTGGTGAACGTGCTCGGCGGGTACGGCGTACGGTTGTGCGGCCGTCCCGAGACCCGCTCGGCCTGGCTGCGCAGCGTGGCGGTGCCGGATGCCACCGACCGCCACGTCACCGGTGATCTGCTCCTGGCCGTCGGCACCTCCTCGATCGCCGAGGCGGTGCGGTGGGCGGCCGCCGCCCGCGCCGCGGCGGTCCTGGTCCGCCCCATCGAGACCGCGACCGGGACCGACGCTGACCCCCCGTGCGCCTCGCCGAGCGCGGCGGCCGAGCGCGAGGCCGCCGCGCTCGGCGACCAGCTCGGGGTGGCTGTGCTGCTGGCCGATTCCGCGGTCTCCTGGAGCCAGCTCGCCGGCGTGGTGTACGGGCTGGTGCTGGAGAGCCGCGAGACCGCTTCGGGGCGCGGCCCGACCGACCTGTTCGCCCTGGCCGACAGCCTGGCCGACACGATCAGCGGGGCGGTGACCATCGAGGACCGGCACTCGCGGGTGCTGGCCTACTCCCGCTCCCAGCAGGCGGGGGATCCGGCCCGGTTGGAGACGATCCTCGGCCGGCGCGTCCCGGACCGGCTACGCGAGCTGTTTCAGCAGCGGGGGGTGTTCGCCCAGTTGGCGGCGACGGACGAGCCGGTGTTCGTCCCCGCCGATCCCGGGCACGGCCTGACCGGGCGGATGGCGGTGGCGGTGCGGGCCGGCCGCGAGTTGCTCGGTTCGGTCTGGGTGAGCTGCGAGCGCCCGCTGACCGGCGCCCGCCGGCGCGCGCTGGCGCACGGCGCACGCACGGTGGCGCTGCACCTGCTGCGCTCGCGGGCCAGCGCCGACCTGGAGCGGCAGGTGGAGTCCGACCTGGTCATCCGGCTGCTGGAGGGCAGCGTCGACGCGGAGACGGTGATCAGCCGGCTGGGCCTGCCGTCGCAGGCGCTGCGGGTCATCGCGATCCGCGCCCACACCGACGGCGAGGAGCCCCACGCCGCGCTGCTGCTGGCCTTCGAACAGGCCACCACCGGCTTCGGCTGGTCCAGACCCGGCCGCAGCACCCTGCTCGGCGACACGCTGTACACGATCCTGCCCGCCGAGCAGGCGGACATCGCCCGCCACTGGATCGCCGCGCTGCGGGTCGAACTGCCCGCCCGGGTACGCATCGCGGCCGGCATCGGCGCGCCCGCCGCGACCGAGGAACTGCCCGCCGGCCGCCAGGAGGCCGACGAGTGCCTGGCTTTGCCCGAGACCGGCCGGCCCGGCACCGTCGCGCCCGCCTACGACGAGTCGTGGGACGACATCTTGCTGCGGCGGCTACGCGCGGCCTCGCGCACCGGCCGTACCCCGGCCCGCGGGCCGCTGAGCACGCTGCTGCGACATGACGCCCGCCATGGCACACGCTACGTGCCCACGTTGCGGGCCTGGCTGGAGACCCAGGGCGACCCCGCTTTGGCCGCCGAACGACTGCGGGTGCATCCCAACACCGTCCGCAACCGGCTGCGCAAGATGAGCGAGATCACTCTCCTGGACCTGGACGACCCCCGTAAACGCCTCGCCATGATCATCATGCTGGCCGCCTCCGACGCCGAGGACGACCCCGCCGATGATCTTGTGCCAGGCCTGTCGCTGACGCCGACGCGGCCGGTCAACGCCGTCGAGGCGTGGCTGGGGGCCGGGCGTTGTGACGATGGCACAACGGCCGCGAAGTGATTGTCGGCCGCCCACAACGCCGCCGGCTGCCGCGCGCGCCATGCTGGCTTGGACACCGGCATTCGTACCCGTTGGAGGTTGGGCATGGTCGGCAACTGGCCGCGATCGGTGATCGTGGTGGGCGCGGGCATCGTGGGCCTGTCGACCGCGTGGTTCCTGCAGGAGCGCGGCGTCGAGGTCAAGGTGGTCGACCGTGGCGGCGTGGCGGCCGGCGCATCCTGGGGCAACGCCGGATGGGTCGCCCCAGGCCTGGCCATCCCGCTGAACGAGCCCGCGGTTCTGCGCTACGGCCTGCGCTCGCTGCTGAACGCGGACGCGCCGCTGCACGTGCCGGCGAGCCTCGATGCGGGGCTGTGGGTGTTTCTGGCCCGGTTCGCCGCCAACTGCCGCTGGCGATCGTGGATGCGCGCCGTGCGCGCCAACCTGCCGCTCAACGAGGAATGCGTCGAGGCTTACGAGGTATTGGCCGCCAACGGCGTGTCCGCCCCGGTCATCGCGGCGCCGATCACCGCCGCGTTCCGCACGGCACGCCATGCCGAGAGCCTGCTGCGCGAGCTGCGCCGAGTGGAAGCGGCCGGGCAGCGGGTCGACCATACCGTGCTGGACGCCCGGCGACTGGCCGAGTACGTGCCGCTCGCCGGTCAGGCGCTGGGCGTGGGGGTGCGCATCGACGGGCAGCGCTACGTCGACCCGGGCGCCTTCGTGCACGCCCTGGGCAAGGCCGTGATGAGCCGCGGCGCGACCGTGTACGCCTTCGAGGTCGACGAGGTGCGCACCGACGGCAGGAAGGTGATCGTGCGCTCGGGCAAGGGCACCGTCCTGTCGGCCGACGCGGTGGTACTGGCCACCGGTGCGTGGCTGCCCCGCCTGGCCCGGCAGTGGGGCGTGCGCGTCCCGGTCCGGGCCGGCCGCGGCTACTCCTTCACCGTGCCGGTGGACCACCCCGTCCCTGGCCCGATCTACCTACCCGACGTACGGGTGGCGTGCACGCCGTATCGCAACGGGCTGCGCGTGGCCGGCACCATGGAATTCCGCGACCCGGACGCCCCGCAGGTGCCCGCCCGGCTGGAGGCCATCGTCGCCTCCGCCCAGCCCCTGCTGCGCGGTGTGCACTGGGACGAACGCACGGATGTCTGGGTGGGCCCTCGCCCGATCACCCCGGACGGACGGCCGCTCATCGGCGCGACCAAAGCCCCCGGTATCTACGTGGCCGGCGGTCACGGCATGTGGGGTCTGGCCCACGGCCCCATCACGGGGCGGCTGCTCGCCGAGCACATCACCACCGGCAAGCAGCCCACCGCCCTTGCCGACTTCGCCCCCCTGCGCTGACGGGCTTCTCCTGTCCGGCCGAGCGCGCGGGCTGGCCATTGTGCCGAATACGTCAGGCAGATCTTCGCCGTCAACCTGGCAGGCGCCGCAGCATCAATGGCACCAGCAGGAACGCCAAGCCGGCAGCCAGGAAAGCACCGGCTCCGACAGCGCCGACGACGGTCGCGGCGGCCGCGGCCAGCGGTGGGACCATGGGTTGCGCCACGCCCCACGATGATCCTTGTACGGCGAACCAGCGCGGCCGGTCGTCTTCCGGCGCGGCATCGGCGACCGCCGCTTGCCAGCGGCCGAGCAGGACGCTGTTGGCCGCGGTACAGCCCAGGTAGGCGGCGATGGTGAGTGGCACACTGGTGGTGGCGGCCATCACCAGCGCGAGCACCCCGAGCAGCAAAGCGCCCACCCCGAGAATCAGCCCGTGCGAGCGCCCGGCCAGCAGCCGGCGGGCGGCCCACAGCGTGAGGGGGGCCAGCGCGGCGGCGCTCGCCAGCGTCAGGCCGGGCAGCCACGATGCGGCGCCCCGTTCCAGCAGCGCCAACGGCACGTACATCAGCACCGCCAGAGAGCCGATCGCGAACGCGGTGCCCGCCACGGTCAACCGCATCAACGCGGCGGGTGGCCGCCAGCGCCCGCTCAGCCGCTCGGTGCGGTGCCTGCTCTTCCCTGCGGGCTCGGTGCGGCGCTCGTTTGGCCCAGCGGGCCGCTCGGCGCGGCGGCCGCTCTTCCCAGCCTGCTGCTCGGCGCCGCGCCCGCCGGATCGGGCATCATCGCGTGGCAGGAACGAGACCGCGACGGCCGCCGCGACCAGGCAGGTGAGCGCGTCGGCGGCCACCAGCCAGCGCACTCCCAGCGGCAGGAGCACCGCCGCCAGCAGCCCCGCCGCGGCCCCGGCCGCCGACAGTGCCACTCCCAGGACGGCGAAGGTGGCATGGCGCTGCTCACCCTCGCTCGCCCTCGCCAGCAGTTCCTGCGAGGGGGGCTCGTACACCTCGAAGGCCAGTCCGACCAGCGCGATGGCGATCAGCACCTGCGCCGGGCTCTGCGCCAGGACGAGCGTGAACAGGGCCAAGCCGGTCGCGGCCAGCCCGGCACTCAGCACACCGCGCGGCGAGAACCGCTCCAGCAGCAGCGCCCCCGCCCAGCGCGAGAGCAGCGCGGCCACCCCGAACAGGGCCAGCGCCGCCGCGGCCAGCTCCGGCCCGGCCAGCACCGCCAGGAAAGACAGCGCGTAGGCGCCGAGCGCGTTGAGAATCCGGACCCACAGCAGCACCCGCGCCGCCACCGGCAGCGACCTCCACATGGAACCCCCGAGACGCCGACAAAGACGCCATCCTCACAGACGCCACCGACGATTCCGGTGCCCTCCTGGAGTCTGGTGGCGCCGTGGGAGCTCAGCGACCTGCGGCTCGGCTGGCCGGCCGAGCTCGGTGCCGCGCCCACGGGATCCGCGTTCGCATCGGCCGACCGGCCAGGCTCGCCGCCGTCCCTATCCCGTTGCGGTCCTCGTGCGCAGCGTCGCTTCGACCGTACGCACCCTGGAGATGACGCGCTGGACGATCTCCTGCTTCTCACCGACAGGCGCCGCGTACTCGATCGCGGCCCGGGCGGCGGCCTCGCCGACCGTGTGGAGGAGCGTCCACGCCGCCAGATAGACAGATGCCAGGCATCCGCCCGCGGTGGCGATCGCGCCCTCCGCGTGGAACGGCGCGTCCAGCACCGTCACTCCGCGCTCTTCGAGCCAAGGCCGTGTGATGGTGTCGGTGCAGGCGGGTCGTCCGGCCAGAAGGCCGAGGTGCGCGAGCATCAGGGCTCCGGAGCACTGCGAGCCGATCAACTGTCGTGCGGGATCAAGGGGGAGACGCGTGAGCAGGGTGTCATCAGCGACGACATCACGGGTCTTGATGCCGCTGCCGAGGAGTACGACGTCGGCCTCGGCGATGAAGTCCAACGGCCGTTGTCCGGTCACCTCCACGCCGTTCATCGAGGTCACGGCGGGCGCTGGTGTCGTGATGTACGCGGTGACGTCCTGACCTTGCACGCGAGCGCGATTGATCAGCCCATACGCGATAAAGCTGTCGAGCTCGTTGAATCCGTCAAAGGTGACGACCGCGACCTGCAAGCTCACTCCCTGCGCAGCTCTCCACAGCAAGCTCATATGGTACAAGTCTCACGACTGGCAGTTCAGGTCGGGCTCCTGCTGGGGGCGACGACGTCTTCCACGCCACCGACCGCCGCGTCCGCGAGCTGCCCATCACCGCCGATGCGCTGCTTTGACCACGCGGGTCCTCAGCCGTCCGTACGGGGGAGGCGGCGCAGCAGGTAGGTGTCCATGATCCAGCCCTTGCGAGCCCTGGCCTCGGCGCGAAGCTCACGGATCCGGTCGCCGACCTCGGCCACCGGGCCGGACACCAGGATCTCGTCGGGGCTACCCAGATAGGCGCCCCAATGGATGTGGAAGTCGTCGAGGCCGGCGAAGGAGCAGTGGGCGTCCAGCATGACGACGACGTCGTCGGCGGACGGGCCGTCCTCGGCCAGACGGCGGCCGGTGGTCAGGTGCACGGGGCGGCCGACCTGGGTGAGGCTGGTGCGGTGCCGGGCGGTGAGCGCGGCCACGCTGCTGACCCCGGGGATCACCTCGTAGTCGAAGGTGACGTTTCCGCGTTGGAGTATCTCCTCGACGATGGTCAGCGTGCTGTCGTACACGCCCGGGTCACCCCACACCAGGAACGCCCCCGTCTGGCCCTCCTTCAGCTCCTCGCGGATCAGCTCCTCGCAGGCCAGCGCGCGGCGGGAGCGCCAGTCCTCGACGGCGGCGGTGTAGGCGGGGGTGGTGCGGTCGCGCTCGGGGTCGCGGGCCTCGGCGATCCGGTACGGCGGGCGGCCGTGCTGGTCGATCAGGTCCAGCCTGAGGCGTACGAGATCCTGTTTGACCTCGCCCTTGTCGACGATGAAGAACACGTCCGTGGCGGAGATGGCCTTGGCCGCCTGCAGAGTGAGATGGTCGGGATCTCCGGCGCCGATGCCGATGATGAGTAGCCGCTTCACCCGCACGAGTCTGCCAGAGAGCCGGATATACGAT
The DNA here is from genome assembly GCF_044460705.1 of Nonomuraea sp. NPDC050022. Taxonomy (NCBI): domain Bacteria; kingdom Bacillati; phylum Actinomycetota; class Actinomycetes; order Streptosporangiales; family Streptosporangiaceae; genus Nonomuraea; species Nonomuraea sp. NPDC050022. Next base: position 277,677 of record NZ_JBITKE010000008.1, on the reverse strand, counting down.
ATGCCTCCGCAATTCCCTTGAGGAGGCTCGTGAATCTGGTCGAGCAGGGCGCCGCTTTCGCCGCGTTCTGGCAGGAACGGCACCTGTGCACGCTCTCAACGGCGCGTTCCGGCGGGCCGCCGCACGCGGTGCCGGTCGGCGCGACGCTGGATCTGGAGACCGGCATCGCCCGGGTGATCACCTCCGGGACCTCGTACAAAGCCCGGCTCATCGGGGCGGACGGCGCGCTGGTCGCGCTCAGCCAGGTGGACGGCCGACGGTGGTCGACGCTGGAGGGGCGGGCCGTGGTGCGTACCGAGCCGGAGCAGGTGGCCGACGCCGAGCGCCGTTACACCGCCCGCTACAAGCCGCCCCGGCCCAACCCGGCGCGGGTGGTCGTGGAGATCCAGGTGACGCGCGTGCTGGGCAACGTGTGATCACCGTCGTCGGCATCGGCGCGGATGGCTGGGACGGCCTGCCGCCGGAGTCGCGCCGCGTACTGGAGGCGGCGGAGGTGCTCATGGGCGCCTCCCGCCAACTCGGCCTCGTGCCTCGGTCCCGTGCGGAGCGGGTGGCCTGGCCCTCGCCGCTGCTGCCCGCGCTGCCCGCGCTCATGGAGCGGTACGCCGATCGCCAGGTGTGCGTGCTGGCCAGCGGCGATCCGATGTTCTACGGCATCGGCTCCACCCTGGTGCGGCTGCTCGGCGCGGCCCGGATCAGGGTGCTGCCTCATCTGTCGTCGCTGTCGCTGGCGTGCGCTCGGCTGGGCTGGCCGGTCGAGCAGGTGGACGTGGTCAGCCTGGTGGGCCGACCTCTGGCCGCGCTGAACGCGGCGGTCCTTCCCGGGCGCCGGGTCCTGGTGCTGGGCGCCGGTCGGGACACTCCAGCTCTGGTGGCGGGGCTGCTGGCCGGGCTCGGGTACGGTCCGAGCCCGATGACGGTCTTGTCGGACCTGGGCGCGGCGTCGGAGTCCGTCCGGACGGGAACGGCCGAGAAATGGGCGGGAACGGCCGCGATGTCGGCGTTGCAGGTGATCGCGGTCGAGTGCGTCGCCGGACCCGGCGCCGAGCCGTTCGCTCGCGTGCCCGGACTGCCGGACACGGCCTTCGAGCATGACGGGCAGCTCACCAAGCGCGAGGTCCGGGCCGTCAGCCTGTCACGGCTGGCGCCGCTGCCCGGCGAACTGCTGTGGGACGTGGGCGCGGGCGCGGGCAGCATCGCCGTCGAATGGCTGCGCGCCCACTCGTCGAACGCCGCCGTGGCGGTCGAGAGCAGGGCCGATCGCGTCGCCGCCATCCGCCGCAACGCCGACCGGCTCGGGGTTCCCGCCCTGCGGGTCGTGGAGGGGCGAGCGCCGGTGGCGCTGGAGGGTCTGCTCGCGCCGGACGCGGTGTTCGTCGGCGGCGGCGCCACCGCGCCCGGAATGCTGGAGACCTGCTGGGCGGCGCTGCGGCCCGGCGGCAGGCTCGTGGTGAACGCCGTGACCTTGGAGTCGGAGTCCGTCGTCGCCGGATGGTACGCCCGGCTGGGCGGCGATCTGGTGCGCCTGTCCGTGCAGCGGGCCGCGCCCGTCGGCGGGTTCACCGGCTGGCGGGCCGCGATGCCGGTGACCGTGTGGTCGATCACCAGAAAGGACGTGCCGTGACCGTGTACTTCATCGGGGCGGGGCCCGGTGCCGCGGATCTGATCACGGTGCGGGGGTTGCGGCGGTTGGAATCATCGCCGGTCTGCCTGTACGCGGGCTCGCTCGTCCCCCGCGAACTGCTGGAGTCCTGCCCGGCGGGCGCCAGGCTGGTGGACACCGCGAACCTGACGCTCGACGAGATCGTCGCGGAGCTGGCCGCCGCCCACACCAAGGGCGTGGACGTGGCGCGGCTGCACTCGGGGGACCCGTCGGTGTTCAGCGCGGTGGCCGAGCAGATGCGCAGGCTGGACGTGCTCGGCGTGCCGTACGAGGTGGTGCCGGGCGTTCCGGCGTTCGCGGCGGCGGCGGCCGCGCTGGGCCGGGAGCTGACCGTGCCCGGTGTCGGCCAGACGGTCATCCTGACCCGTACATCGGCGCGCGCCACGCCGATGCCCGACGGCGAGGACCTGACCACGCTTGGTGCCAGCCGGGCCACGATGGTGCTGCACCTGGCCGTGCAGCGGATCGACGCGGTGGTGGCGGAGCTGCTGCCCTCCTACGGGGCCGACTGCCCGGTCGCGGTGGTGGCGCGGGCGAGCCGGGCCGATGAGGTCGTTCTGCGCGGCACGCTGACGGACATCGCCGCGCAGGTCCACGAGGCGGGGATCCGCCGCACCGCGGTGATCGTCGTCGGCCGGGCGCTGTCGGCGACGCAGTTTCCCGACAGCCACCTGTACAGCGCGGAGCGGGAGCGATCATGCGACGGGACTTGATCGCGCTGCCCCTGCGGCAAGGCAGGCGGTGCCGCAGGGCGAGCGGCAAGGCGCGGGAGCGCAGGATCGCGGCATGAGACGGGTTCTGATCCTGGGCGGCACGGCGGAGGCGCGGGCGCTGGCCGCCGAGCTGGCCGACGTCCCGAGCGTGCACGTGGTGTCGTCGCTGGCCGGGCGGGTGACGAACCCGAGGCTGCCGGTCGGCGAGGTGCGTTCGGGCGGGTTCGGTGGGCCGGACGGGCTGGCCACGTGGCTGGCCGCCGAGCGGATCGACGCCGTGGTGGACGCCACCCACCCGTTCGCGGCGCGGATGACGGCTTCGGCGGCCGAGGCGTCGGCGCGCACGGGCGTGCCGCTCCTCGTCCTGCGCCGACCGGGCTGGCCGCAGGGACCAGCCGACACCTGGCAGCGCGTCGACTCCCTGGAGGCCGCCGCCACCCGCTTGGCCGAAGCCGCCACCGCCCGCCTGGCCATCGCCAAGCCGGTCGAGCCGACCGAGGGCACTACCGAGTCGGCCGGGCCGGTGCGGGTGTTCCTCACCACCGGGCGCCGGAGTCTGCCCGTCTTCACCGGGCTGGCCGGAGTGTGGCTGCTGGCCAGGTCCGTCGATCCGCCCGAACCGCCGGTCCCGCCCCACGTACACGTACTGCTCGACCGCGGGCCCTACACGGTCGAGGGCGAGCTGGCCCTCATCCGCGAGCACCGTCTGGACGTGCTGGTCACCAAGGACAGCGGCGGCCGGCTGACCGCCGCCAAGCTCGTCGCGGCCCGCGAGCTGGGGCTACCGGTGATCATGGTGGACCGGCCGCCGCTGCCGACGGGTGTCCGTCTGGTGGAGACCGTGAACGCGGCGGCCCTCTGGGCTCAGGGGTAGCGGCGGGGGGTGTAGACGACGCCGCGAGCGGTGACCTGGGTCGTGGAGGAGCCGACGATCAGCAGGCAGCGCATGTCCACCTGGGCCGGGTCGAGCTCGCCGAGCGTGGTGACGGTGACGCTCTCCTGCGCGCCGCCGACGTCACGGCCGATCACCACGGGGGTGGCCGCGTCGCGATGCTCCAGCAGCAGGTCACGCGCGGCGGCGAGTTGCCACGTACGGCTGCGCGAGGCCGGGTTGTACAGCGCCAGCACCAGGTCGGCCTTGGCCGCCGCGGTCAGCCGGCCGGCCACCACGTCCCACGGTTTGAGCAGGTCCGACAGCGACAGTACGCAGTAGTCGTGGCCGAGCGGCGCGCCCGCCCTGCTGGCCACCGCCTGCGCGGCCGTCAGACCCGGCACGATCCGCACCGGCACGTCAGGGAACCCGGCCGCCGCCTCCTCCAGCACCGCGCTGGCCATGGCGAACACCCCGGGATCGCCGGAGGACACCACGGCCACCCGTGCGCCCGTCGCGGCCAGCTCCAGCGCGTGCCTGGCGCGTTCGGCCTCCACCCGGTTGTCGGTGCGGTGGCGGCGCTGGCGCGCGTTGGGCGCCACCCGGTCCACGTACGGGCCGTAGCCGACCAGGTCGGTGGCCGCGGCGAGGGCCTCCTGCGCTTCCGGCGTGAGCCACGGCCGCCCGGCCGGGCCGAGGCCGATGACGGTCACCTCGCCGCGCCCCTCGGTCGACGAGGGCTCGGGGACGAAGGTGCGCTCGGCCGGGCTGGCGAGCAGGGCCAGCGAGAAGTACGGAACGCCGTCGGCGTCCACGTCCTTGAGCGGCGCGACGCGTTCGGCGCCCATGGTGGCACGCTCGACGTACCAGGCGTCGTCCAGCCGCCCTGCCTCGGCCAGGGCGTCGCGGACCTTCTCGAACGTCCTGCCCAGCTTCAGCACCGCCGCCGAGTCGGTGCCGCGCAGCCGCTCGGCCAGCACTTCGGCGGGCAGCGTGCCGGGCAGTACGGTCAGCACTTCGTCGCGCTCCACCAGCGGCCGCCCCAGGACGGCGGAGGCGGCGCTGACCGAGGTCACGCCCGGCACCACCTCGGTCGGATAGCGGTGGGCCAGCCGCTTGTGCATGTGCATGTAGGAGCCGTAGAACAGCGGGTCGCCCTCGCTCAGCACGACCACGGTCCGGCCCGCGTCCAGGTGGGCGGCCAGCCGTTCGGCGCAGTCGGCGTAGAAGTCGTCCAGCGCGCCCTGGTAGCCACCGGGGTGGTCGGTGGTCTCCGTGGTCAGCGGGTACAGCAGCAGCTCCTCGATCTGCCCCTTCCGCAGGTACGGCAGCGCGATCGAGCGGGCGATGCTGCGGCCGTGCCTGGCGGCGTGGTAGGCGATCACGTCCGCCTCGCCGATCAGCCGGGCCGTCTTGACCGTGACCAGCTCCGGGTCTCCCGGGCCCAGTCCGACCCCGTACAGTCGTCCCGTCATCGCCGTCACTCCGTCTCGTTCGCGATGGCGTTGACCGCCGCCGCCGTCATCGCACTGCCGCCGCGGCGTCCGTGCACCACCAGGTATTCCAGGTCGCTGTCCGCCAGAGCCCGCTTGGACTCGGCCGCGCCGATGAAGCCGACCGGCACGCCGAGCACCGCCGCCGGCCTGCCGGCCCCCTCGGCGACCAGTTCGAGCAGCCGGAACAGGGCGGTCGGGGCGTTGCCGATCGCCACCACGGCGCCGTCCAGCCGGTCGCGCCACAGCTCCAGGGCGGCGGCGCTGCGTGTGGTGCCGAGGCGTTCGGCCAGCTCCGGCACGCCTGGCTCGCCCAGAGCGCACACCACGTCGTTGTCGGCGGGCAGCCTGCGCCTGGTGACGCCGGAGGCGACCATCTGCGCGTCGCACAGCACGGGCGCGCCGCGCCGCAGCGCCTCGCGGGCCCGGACGACCACCGAAGGCGACCAGTCCAGGTCGGCGACGAGGTCGGTCATGCCACACGCGTGGATCATCCGCACCGCCACCTGGGCCACATCCGGGGGCATCCCGGTGAGATCGGCTTCGGCACGGATGGTCGCGAACGAACGCCGGTAGATCTCGGCGCCGTCGCGCAGGTAGTCGGTCACTGCTGCCTTTCCTCGCATCGGTCGAAGCTGACCGCCATCAGTGCGGTCGTTCCTCGTATCCGTCGGCGGTGGCCACCATCTGGACCACCCGGCCGCGGGGCAGTCCGCAGCGCCGCTCGCAACCGGCCCAGTGCACCGGCGTCGCAGCGGGCGCGTCCAGGGTCGCCACCCACCGCCGTACGTCCTCCTGCACGTCCGCCAGCGATTTGGCGCAGCCGGGACGTCCGGTGCAGGCGCTCACGCCGACCCAGGGCGACGCCGGATCGGTCACCAGCCCGGCCGTGGACAGCTGCCGCACCGCCCGCTCGGCCGCGGCGGGGGACAGGTCCAGCAGGACGATCGTTCGCCAAGGCGTCAGCCGTACGGGAACCGCCCCACCGTCGTCGGCGGTGTCGGCGATGGCGCGTACCTGAGCGGCGGACAGCCGCCCGAGCGGCACCACGGCCTCCAGCGCCACGCGGCCGTCCCGCTGATCGACAGGCCCGGGGCGACGGGCCGAGAAGGCAGGGGAGGCGTCCAGGGCGGTCGTCTTACGCGCGCCCGCCACGCCCAGGTGGGCGGCGATTCGGGCGGGACCGTCCGCCAACTCCGCGATCCGCCACGCGCCCCGGTCACGATCGGAAAGCCCGCGCTCCCGCTCGTCGAGGAACGCTTCGGCGGCGGCGATCATCAGCCCGACCGCCGCGTCACGGGACACGACAAGCCCGACGTCCACGCCCGCCAGCAGCAGTGACAACCAGGCGCCACCGCCCGCCACCGCGCCCTCGGGCAGTGAGACCCAGGCGTCACCGTCCACTGCCGCAGGCACGAGAGTGACATCGGCGGCCAGCTGCCACGTATCCCCAGTGCCGTCGTCCAGCGCGAACAGAAAGCGCCCCGGCAGCCCGGCCAGCCGGACCCGTGCGCACAGAGCCAGGTCCAGGGCCTCGATCAGGGGTTGCGTGTCCACCGAACCCGAGGGACCACGGCCGCCGAGCGGCGAGGCGACGATGTTGCGTACCCGTTCGTGCGCGGCCGAGGGCAGCAGCCCAGCGGCGGCGATCCGTTCGGCGAAGGCGGCCGGCGCGCGCAGGCCGCGCACCTGTACGTTCGCCCGCGACGTGAGCTCGACCACCCCGGAGCCCAGCTCCGCCGCGCAGGCCGCCAGCTCGCGGAGCTGCCCGCCGGAGACCGCGCCGCCGGGCAGGCGGACCCGGGCCAGCGGGCCGTCGGCGGCCTCGTGCACCTGGAGCGCTCCCGGACAGGCGTCGGGCCGGACCCGTCCGGAAAAGTCGGCTATGGACACGATGAGGATGGTAATGCCACTTCTGGTGGAGGTTGCTCCTGCCGTAGGCTCCTGGGTAGGCGATGGCAAAGGGAGGAAGCCGGTGCGAATCCGGCGCGGTCCCGCCACTGTGACCGGGGAGCGAACCCCACCGCAGGCCACTGCCCGGCAACGGGTGGGAAGGCCGGGGTGAGCGCTGATCCGGGAGCCAGGAGACTCCTGCCGTCGCGACACCCACGACCGGGGCGAGGACCCCGAGGGAGGATCGCGCCGTGCCTGGCGACAGCCGTACCGTCCTGCTGCTCTCCACCTCCGACACCGACCTGTTGAGCGCGCGTGCCTGTGGCGCCGCCTACCGCCTGGGCAACCCCGCCCGGCTCGGCCCCGACGATCTTCCCGGCCTGCTGGAGGGGGCCGACCTGGTCGTCGTACGGCTGCTCGGCGGTCGCCGCGCCTGGCAGGAGGGGCTCGACGCGCTGCTGGCCGGGCCCCGTCCGGTCGTAGTGCTGGGCGGCGAGCAGGCGCCGGACGCCGAGCTGATGGAGCTGTCCACGGTGCGCGGCGGCGTCTGCGCCGACGCGCACGCGTACCTGGCGCACGGCGGGCCCGCCAACCTGACCGAGCTGCACGCCTTCCTGTCCGACACCGTCCTGCTGACCGGCAGCGGGTTCGCGCCGCCGGCGCCCACGCCGTCCTGGGGGCGGCTGGAGCGCGAGGCACGGTCACACGAGGGGCCCGTGATCGGGGTGCTCTACTACCGGGCGCACCACATGGCGGGCAACACGGCCTTCGTCGAGACGCTCTGCGCCGCCGTCGAGGAGGCGGGCGGGCAGGCGCTGCCGGTGTTCTGCTCCTCGTTGCGCACCGCCGAACCCGAGCTGCTGGACACCCTGCGGGCCGCCGACGCGCTGGTGGTGACCGTACTGGCGGCGGGCGGCTCGCGTCCCGCGACAGCGGGCGCGGGCGGGGACGACGAGGCGTGGGACGTGGGCGCGCTGGCCGCGCTCGACGTGCCGATCCTGCAGGGCCTGTGCCTGACCACGTCCAGGCAGGCGTGGGAGGACAACGACGACGGCCTGTCGCCGCTGGACGCCGCCTCGCAGGTGGCCATCCCCGAGTTCGACGGCCGGATCATCACCGTGCCGTTCTCCTTCAAGGAGATCGACCCCGACGGGCTGACCGTCTACGTCGCCGACCCCGAGCGGGCCGCGCGGGTGGCGGGCATCGCCGTACGCCACGGGCTGCTGCGCCACACCCCGCCCGGCGGGCGGCGGCTGGTGGTGATGCTGTCGGCGTACCCGACCAAGCACTCGCGCGTCGGCAACGCCGTCGGCCTGGACACCCCCGCCAGCACCGTACGGCTGCTGGCCCGGCTCGCCGAAGCGGGCTACGACCTGGGCGAGGGCTTCCCCGGCGTGGCCGAGCAGGACGGCGACGCGCTCATCCACGCGCTCATCGCCGCGGGCGGCCAGGACCAGGACTGGCTGACCGAGGAGCACCTGGCGGGCAATCCGGTACGCATCTCCGCCGCCTCCTACGAACGCTGGTACCGCACGCTCCCCGCCGACCTGCGCACCGGGATCGAGCGGCACTGGGGAGCCCCGCCCGGCGAGCTGTTCGTCCATGACGGCGACATCGTCCTGGCGGCGCTGCGCGCCGGGAACGTGGTGGTCATGGTCCAGCCGCCGCGCGGCTTCGGCGACAACCCGATCGCCATCTACCACGACCCCGACCTGCCGCCCAGCCACCACTACCTGGCCGCCTACCGCTGGCTGTCGGCCGAGTTCGGCGCGCACGCGATGGTGCACGTGGGCAAGCACGGCAACCTGGAATGGCTGCCGGGCAAGTCGGCCGGCATGTCCGCCTCGTGCGGCACCGACGCGGCCATCGGCGACCTGCCGCTGATCTACCCGTTCCTGGTCAACGATCCGGGCGAGGGCACCCAGGCCAAGCGGCGGGCGCACGCGGTGCTGGTGGACCACATGGTGCCGCCGATGGCGCGGGCGGAGACGTACGGCGACATCGCCCGGCTGGAACAGCTCCTGGACGAGCACGCCACCATCGCCGCCATGGACCCGGCCAAGCTGCCCGCGATCCGCGCCCAGATCTGGACACTGATCCAGGCCGCCCGGCTCGACCACGACCTCGGGCTGGCCGATCGGCCGCACGACACCGAGTTCGACGACTTCATCCTGCACGTGGACGGCTGGCTCTGCGAGGTGAAGGACGCGCAGATCCGCGACGGCCTCCACGTGCTCGGCCAGGCGCCGGTCGGGCAGGTCAGGGTGGACCTGGTGCTGGCCATGCTGCGCGCCAGGCAGATGTGGTCGGGCCGCGAGACGCTGCCCGGCTTACGTGAGGCGCTCGGCTTGGCCGAGGACGGCACGGCGGGGCTGGCCGACGTGGACCGGGCCGAGGCGACCGCCCGTGCCCTGGTGGCGGCGATGGAGGAGCGAGGCTGGGCGCCGGAGGCGGCCGAGGAGGTGGCGCAGGAAGCTGCGGAGAAGCTCGCGGAGGAGGTTGCGGAGGAAGCTGTGGAGGAAGCTGCGGAGGAGGTCGCGGAAAAGGTCGCGCAGGAGGTCGCCCTCGCGCTGCCCGCCGATCGGCGCGAGCTCGTCACGCGGGTGCTCGCGTTCGCCGCCACCGAGGTGGTCCCGCGCCTGGCCCGGACGACCGACGAGCTCGACCACATCCTGCACGCCCTGGACGGCGGCTACGTGCCCGCCGGGCCGAGCGGCTCGCCGCTGCGCGGCCTGATCAACGTACTGCCGACCGGCCGCAACTTCTACTCCGTCGATCCCCGCGCGGTGCCCAGCCGCCTGGCCTGGGAGACCGGCCAAGCGATGGCCGAATCGCTGCTGGAGCGCTACCGCGCCGACACCGGCGACTGGCCGCGCTCGGTGGGGCTGTCCATCTGGGGCACCAGCGCCATGCGTACGGCCGGCGACGACGTGGCCGAGGTGCTGGCCCTGCTCGGCATCCGCCCCGCATGGGACGAGGCGTCCCGCCGGGTCACGAACCTGGAGCCGATCCCGCCGGCCGAGCTGGGCCGGCCGCGCGTCGACGTGACCGTCCGCATCAGCGGCTTCTTCCGCGACGCGTTCCCGCACGTGGTGGCCATGCTGGACGACGCCGTACGGCTGGCCGCCGGGCTGGAGGAACCGCCCGAGCACAACTACGTACGCGCCCACGTGACCGCGACCGGCGGCGAGGAGCGGCACGCCACGATGCGCATCTTCGGCTCCGCGCCGGGCGCCTACGGGGCCGGGCTGCTGCCGCTGATCGACAGCCGCAATTGGCGCGACGACACCGACCTGGCCGAGGTGTACGCGGTCTGGGGTGGCTACGCCTACGGCCGCGACCTCGACGGCGTGGCCGCGCGCCCGCAGATGGAGGACGCCTACCGCAGGATCGCCGTGGCCGCCAAGAACGTCGACACACGCGAGCACGACATCGCCGACTCCGACGACTACTTCCAGTACCACGGCGGCATGATCGCCACGGTCCGCGCGCTCACCGGCCGGGCCCCGGCCGCGTACGTGGGCGACAGCACCCGCCCCGACGCCGTGCGCACCCGCACCCTGTCGGAGGAGACCTCACGGATCTTCCGCGCCAGGGTGGTCAACCCGCGCTGGCTGGCGGCGATGCGGCGGCACGGCTACAAGGGCGCCTTCGAGCTGGCCGCGACCGTGGACTACCTGTTCGGCTACGACGCCACGACGGGCGTGGTGGCGGACTGGATGTACGACAAGCTCGCCGAGACGTACGTGCTGGACCCGGAGAACCAGGAGTTCATGACCCGGTCCAACCCATGGGCATTGCACGGCATCGCCGAACGGCTCCTGGAGGCCGCCGAGCGGCGCATGTGGGAGCACCCGGACCCGGAGATCCTGCGCGGTCTGCAGGAGGTCTATCTCAAGACCGAAGGGGACCTGGAGGACGACACGAGCCGGTGAGCGAGGGCCGGCGATCCGGCCCAGTGAAGGTGCAGGTAGGACGCGGTGACCAGCGGGTCGCCGTGTCCGTCCGTGCCGCCGCCCCGGTTACGGAACAGCGGCTCGCCCGCGTGCTCGACCGTGGTCCGGTGGAACTCGTGCCCGTGGAAGCGCTCGCCCGCCCTGGTCAGGGGCGAATCCTTCAGGGCCACGGCGTCCCGGTAGCCGAGCGTGAGCCTGCCGGTCATCCGTGCCCGGCCCGGCACCCGCCCGCACATGCGCCGCCCGTCCAGCTCCTCGCACAGGTAGAGCAGCCCGGCGCACTCGGCGGCGATCGGGCCGCCGAAGGCCGCCACCTGGTCACGGAGCTGCTCGTTGGCGGCCAGCTCGGCGGCGTACACTTCGGGGAAGCCGCCGCCGAGCACCACCGCGGCGGTGCCGTCCGGCAGCTTCTCCTCGCGCAACGGGTCGAAGGTCGCCACGTCCGCGCCGGTCGCGCGCAGCAGTTCGACGTGCTCGGCGTACCCGAACGTGAAGGCCGCCCCGCCCGCCACCGCCACGACGACACCCTCTCCTACGCGCGCTCTCTCCTCGACGCGCGCGCTCTCCTTCGCCGGGCCCCATGCCGGGCCGGCGAGCTCGGGCGCCGCCGTTTCCGGGTCCCATGCCGGGTCGGTGAGGGCGGGCGCCGTCGCGGGGTCCCATGCCGGGGCGGTGAGTGGGGGCGCCGTCGTCGCCAGCCGCATCAGCCCGTCCAGGTCGCAGGAGCGCGCCACCAGGGCGCCGAGCCGTTCCACGGCCCGTACCGCCTCGGCCTCACGCTCGGCGGCGGGCACCAGACCCAGATGGCGGGAAGGTGTGGAGACGGCGTCGTCGCGGCGGATCGCGCCGAGCACCGGCATGCCTGCCGCGTCCAGAGCGGCCCGGCACAGTTCCTCGTGCCGGTCCGAGGCGACCCGGTTGAGCACCACTCCGCCCACCCGTACGCGCGGGTCGAATGTGGCGAACCCGTGCACCACGGCCGCCACCGACCGGCTCTGCCGGGCCGCGTCCACGACCAGCACCACCGGCGCGTCCAGCAGCCGGGCGACGTGCGCGGTGGAGGCGAAGTCGCCGTCGCCCTTACCGTCGAACAGCCCCATCACGCCCTCGACCACCGCCACTTCACACCCGGCCGCACCGTGCAGGAACAGCGGTGCCACCCGCTCCTCGCCCACCAGCCACGGATCCAGGTTGCGCCCCGGACGCCCGGCGGCCAGCGCGTGATAGCCCGGATCGATGTAGTCGGGCCCCACCTTGTGCGGCGAGACCGCCAGCCCGCGCGCCCGCAGCGCCGCCATCAGCCCGGTGGCCACGGTCGTCTTGCCGCTGCCCGACGAAGGCGCGGCGATCACCAGCCGCGGCACTACCACTCGATGCCTTTCTGACCCTTCTGCCCGGCGTCCATGGGATGTCGTACCTTGCCCATCTCCGTAACCAGATCGGCGAGTTCGACCAGCCGCTCGGGTGCGTCCCTGCCGGTGATCACCAGGTGCTGGCTGCCCGGCCGCCCGGCGAGCGTCTCCAGCACGTCGTCCAGATCGAGCCACCCCCACTTCAGCGGGTAGGTGAACTCGTCCAGCACGTAGAACCGGTACGTCTCCGCCGCCAGGTCGCGTTTGATCTGCGCCCAGCCCTCACGGGCGTCGGCCGCGTGATCCTCCTCGGTGCCGGGACGCTGGATCCACGACCAGCCCTCGCCCATCTTGTGCCAGGTCACCGAGCCGCCCTCGGCCGTGTCGCCGAGCACCTTGAGCGCCCGTTCCTCGCCGATGCGCCACTTGGCCGACTTCACGAACTGGAACACCCCGATCGGCCACCCCTGGTTCCAGGCGCGCAACGCCATCCCGAACGCGGCCGTCGACTTCCCCTTGCCCGGCCCGGTGTGCACGATCAGCAGCGGCCGCGTCCGGCGCTGCCGGGTCGTGAGACCGTCGTCGGGCACGGTGGCGGGCTTCCCTTGCGGCATGATCAGACCGCCTTCCGGTGATCACGTACGACCGAACTCAGGTCGGAGAGCGTGTCGAGCGAGACCAGGCGCGCCCGCAGTCGCACCGCCAGCCGGACCGCCAGACCCAGCCGCACCGGGCCGCTCTCGCAGTCCACGACCACGCTCGCCGTGCCGTCCAGCAGGGCGGCGGCCCGTTCCACATCGCCGCCCGCCGTCACCCGCCCGTCGGTCACCAGCACCAGCAGCGGCCGCCGTGCCGGGTCACGCAGCCGCTCCACGCGCAGCACCTCCGCCGCCCGCACGAGCCCGGCCGCCAACGGGGTACGGCCGCCGGTCGGCAGCGAGCGCAGCCGGGCCGCGCCCGCCTCCACCGACGAGGTCGGCGGCAGCGCCAGCACGGCGCCCGCGCCACGGAAGGTGACCAGGCCGACCTTGTCGCGCCGCTGGTAGGCGTCGAGCAGCAGACTGAGCACCGCCGTCTTGACGGCGCTCATCCGCCGGCGAGCCGCCATCGAGCCACTGGCGTCCACCACGAACAGCACGAGGTTGCCCTCCCTGCCCTCGCGCACTACCTCGCGCAGGTCGTCCTGGCGCAGCACCAGCCCGGGACCGGTGCGCCCGCGCGTCACCTGGTACGGCGCCGCCGCCAGCATCGTCGCCATCACGTGGAGATCGCGGACCCGTCCGCCGGGGCGGCGTGCGGCGGTGGCCCGGCCGCGTGTGGTGCGCGAGCGCGAGCGCCGCCCCGCCACGCCCTCGCCGATCCCGGGCACCTGAAGCAACGGCACCCTGTACGGCGCCGCCAGCCCGGCCACCCGGCCCGGCGGCTCCTGCTCGCGTGTGCCCCCGGCGTCCGGTGGCTGCCCAGCCTCGGCCGACTGCTTCGCCGACCCCCTGCCATCCGGCATCCAGCCGAAATTCGGCATCCAGCCGTGGTTCGGCACGCGGCCGTCGTTCGGGACGCGGCCATCATCCATCGTCCCGCCGTCGGAGGGACCGGTCGGCTGATCGCGCATCGGTGTTTCGCCGTCACCCGCCGGTGGCGCGGCGCTCGCCGGGCGGCCGTCCTCCCCAGGCCCGGAATGGTCAGCAGCCCCGGAGACGTCAGGAGGCCCGGAGGCGTCAGGACCCCCGCCACCGGGACCCTCCGGATCGTCCGGATCCTCATCCTCCGACGTGCTCTCCAGCAGCTCGTCGAGCAGCGACTCGTCCAGTCCCGGCGCGTCGAAGGGGTCGCGCCGCCGCCGATGCGGCAGCGACAGGCGGGCCGCCGCCCGTACATCCTCGGTCGTCACCGCCTCGCGCCCATGCCAGGCGGCATGGGCGATGGCGGCGTTCGCCGTGACCAGGTCGGCCCGCAATCCGTCGACCTCGAACGCCGCGCACACCGTCGCGATCTGCCGCAGCCGCGCGTCGGGCAGCCGCACGCCGGACACCCGGCCGCGGGCCTGGGCGATCCTGGTCGCCAGCGCCGATTCCTCGGCCGCCCACCTGGCCGCGAACTTCTCGGCGTCCGCGTCGAAGGCCAGCCGGCGCCGTACCACCTCGGCGCGCTCCACCGGATCCCTGGACGCCTTCACCTGCACCGTCAGCCCGAACCTGTCCAGCAACTGCGGACGCAGCTCACCCTCCTCCGGGTTCATGGTCCCGACCAGCAGGAACCGGGCCGGATGCCGGACCGAGACCGACTCCCGTTCCACGTAGCAGGTCCCCAGGGCCGCCGCGTCCAGCAGCAGGTCGACCAGGTGGTCGTGCAGCAGGTTCACCTCGTCCACGTACAGGACGCCGCGGTGCGCGGCCGCCAGCAGGCCCGGCTCGAACGCCTTCACCCCCTCCGTCAGCGCCCGCTCCACATCGAGTGAGCCGGCCAGGCGGTCCTCCGACGCGCCGACCGGCAGCTCCACCAACGCGGCCGGACGGCGAAGCCCTTGGGCGTCCGGCTCGTGCGGGCCGTCCGGGCACTCGGCGTCGGGCGCGGCCGGATCGCAGGCGAACCGGCAGCCCGGCACCACGTTCACCGGGGGCAGCTGGGCGGCCAGCGCGCGCACGATGGTGGACTTGGCGGTGCCCTTCTCACCCCGTACCAGCACACCGCCCACCCGTGGCGAGACGGCGTTGAGCACCAGCGCCAGCTTCAGGTCGTCGAGCCCGACGACGGCGCTGAACGGATACGAGACGATCAAGACAGGACCTTCCGTACGTTCAAGACAGGATCTTCCGGTTAAAGGATCTTCCGGTTGACGTGGGCGACCCGCCAGCCGCCTCGCGTGACGGTCAGCTCAGTGACGGACAGCGGCGCGAGATCGAAACGGGCGGAGTGCACTGGGTCCAGTCCCAGCGCATGGCCGAGGGCCGCCCGGATGGCGCCCGCGTCGCAGACGGCGACCGCCTCGGGCTCCCCGCGCACCGAGTCGAGCCAGTCGGCCACCCGCGCCGCCAGCACGGTCAGGCTCTCCCCGCCGTGCGGCGCCGCGTCCGGATCCGCCAGCCAGCTCGCCAGCGCGTCCGGCTCCTCCCGCGCGACCCGTCCGTACGGCAGGCCGCGCCACCGGCCGTGATCGGCCTCCGCGAGCGCGGCGACCACGCACGCTTCCCGGCCGAGCGCGGCGGCGGTCTGCCGCGCCGCGGCACTGGGAGCGACCCACGCCACCGAGTCGACCGCCGCCGAGCCGCCCGCCGCCGAGCCGGTCACTGCCGAGCCGGTCGCCGCCGAGCCGACAGCCATCGAGTCGGCCACCACCGAAGCCAAGCCGTGTGCCCTGGCCAAGCCGTGTGCCCTGGCCAGGCTCGACGGGTCGGCGTCCTCATCCGCCCCGGGAAAGCAGGCGGTCCGCATCCCCGGCGTGCTGGCGTGCCGGACGAACAGCACGCCGGCTCAGCCCGGCGAGGCGGCGGTCGCGGGTACGGCCCCCCGCCGCGCCGCCCTGTCGCTCACCCACCCGAACAGCACACCGAAGGCCGTCCAGAAAACGAGCTGCGTCCCTAACGACACGAGCCTGAACTGCCACAGCAACGTGGCAGGAAAGCCCTCGGGCACCTCGTCCACGGTCGGCAGCAGCAGCCACGCGGCGACCACCGGGACCAGGTACGCGACCCCGGCCGCGACCCACCGCGCCCAAGGCCCGGCGGTCACCCGGCGCGCGGTCGCCACCGCGATCGCGATCGCGGCCAGGCCGACAAGGATCATCACGACATAGAGGGCGGTCCGGCTGTTGATCGTTTCCGGGTCTCCGACAGCCGGCGGATTGGCCGGATATTTCACGAACGGTACGAGGATCACCGCCCCGAACGCCGACCCGGCGGCGGCGAGCGCCAGCCCGCCCTCCGACCGTGGACCGACCCGGCCCCGCAGACCCGCGTACACCAGGGCGAAGACCCCTCCCACGGCCAGCCCGTACAGGCCGGTGGCGAGGAAGAGCCCGGCCTTCTGGCCCGGCCTGCTGACCAGTTCCTCCTCGCCGTGGTCATGGCCAGGTTCCTGCGCGGCGTGCGCCTGTTCCAGTGCGATCGCACTGTCCACCTGCGGTTCCCCGAAGGCGAAGGCGAAGCCGCCCGCGATCAATCCGGCCAGCAGGCCCAGAAGCAGGCCCCTGACCAGCAGGGTGCGTACCATGCCTGGGTCTAGTGGCAGGGCACGCCGAGCAGGTGACGCCCGTCGTGCATGAGTTCGTGCAGGTACGCACCCGTCTGCGAGATGGCGCCGTTGTCCATCAGCACCAGGTAGGCGACCAGCAGCAGTACCGGTACGGCCAGCAACCACAGCCGCAGACGGGGGAACGGAATGACGGTAGGAGCGGACAGACCACTCATCAGTGCCTCCTCAGGGATGACGCGTCCCAACAAATGAGGTCACGGAGGCCCAAGCGACCTGGCTCCCGGGATCTACGTCCCGGATACAGTGGCGCGTCCGCACCGGCATCTCACCGGATTTCCCTTGGACAACCGTGAAATCTACCGGAACGTATCCTTTCCTCCCGTTCGCGTCAACACATCGAGGAAGCCGGACGTTGACGGTGTGAAGCGCGCACGGCTGGTCGCGGGTGCCACTCGCGGCGGGATGGAGCGGAGGTTGAACGCGTATCGCGCGACGGAGTCGGCGATGGCGTCCGCGTCCACGTCCAGCGCCGTGGCGTTGATGTTGGCGATGGTGTCGCACGCCTGGTGGTAGCAGGCGTCGTAGGCGACCCCGGCAGTCCCGCCGAACAGCGCCGCCTCCGCGGCCGTCTTGATCCCCTCGGCGCCGGTGAAGATGCCGCCGGCCGGGATCCCGACCGCGATGAACGGCCCGTAGTCCGAGCGCCCGTCGAAGTCCGTGCCCACCGTGGGCAGGCCGCGCGAGCCGTAGAACGCCGCCAGCTGCTTCTCGATCTCGGCGGAACCGGGCGGACCGGCGGGGGAGCCGACGTTGTCGGAGTCGTCCCCGTCGTACAGCTTGTAGGCGTAGTTCGGCGTGGCCACCATGTCGAAGTTCAGATACACCCGGACGCGGTCCCGCTGCGCCTGCGACAACGACCCGACGTACTGATCGGAACCGAGCAGCCCGATCTCCTCGGCGGCCCAGAAGGCGAAGCGGACCTTGTTCTTGACCGGGTAGAGCGCCATCTCCTCGGCGACCTCCAGGATCGCCGCGCTGCCCGAGCCGTTGTCGTTGATGCCGGGCCCCGCCGTCACGCTGTCGAGATGCGCGCCCACCATAACGACATTGCGCGGGTCGCCGAAGCGGGTCTCGGCGATCACGTTGTCCGTGCTGCCGAGGACGAGGTTGGCGTCGACCTTGAGGTGTACGCTCGCGCCCGGCGTGCTCGCGAGTTCGTTGCCCACGGCGAAGTCGGCGAACACCATGGGGATCCCGCCCCGCCACTCGCCGATGTCCAGCGGGAACGCGTCGGTACGACCCGGCTGACCCTCGTTGAAGATGATGAGCCCGGTCGCACCCGCCGCGGCCGCGTTCTGCACCTTCGTGACGAATGGGCAGGTGCCGCGCTGGACGAGCGCGATACGGCCGGCCATGAACCCGGCGAAGTCCGCCGCTTCGCAGCCGCTGGTCGAGGTCGGCGTGGGAGTGGGTGGCAGCGTGAGGTCCACGCCCTGGACCTGCGCGGTCACCTCGCCCGAGGGGGAGGGCTGGAAGGTGAAGAAGTCCTCGTTCGGTACGTACGTCTTCGCGCTCGGCGCGGTGAGCGCCAGCGTCGGCGGGCTGTTCTCGGCCCAGCTCTTGACGTAGTTGATCGGTTGCAGCGTGACCTTGTAACCGGCCTTGCGCAGCTTGTTCGCCACGTAGTCGCGGGAGGCGTCGTAGCCGCTGGTGCCGGTCGCGCGGATGCCGCCATGGGCGGTGGCGATGTCCTGCAGGGCTTGCAGGTGCTTGGCGACGTTCGTCCCCTTGACCTGCTTGACCAGCAGCTTGGCGAAGACGTCGTCCAGGCCGCCGGCGGTGGCGGGCACGGCCATGGCGATGGTCAAGGAGAGCGCGGTGGCCAGGATGGTGATGACTCTGCGCATTCGGATTCCCCTGTAGGACAGGAACGGGAAGGCAGACGATCCCCGAGGCTCGCCGAACGCGAAC
The DNA here is from genome assembly GCF_044460705.1 of Nonomuraea sp. NPDC050022. Taxonomy (NCBI): domain Bacteria; kingdom Bacillati; phylum Actinomycetota; class Actinomycetes; order Streptosporangiales; family Streptosporangiaceae; genus Nonomuraea; species Nonomuraea sp. NPDC050022. The sequence continues at coordinate 259,574 of NZ_JBITKE010000008.1, read as the reverse complement.
GTAACCCGGCCCCGCACCGTTGGAAGACCCCCAGCTGAAAGACCTCCGGCGCCACGCTTGGCGCGGAGAGAGGGCGGCCGCGCGTGGTACGCGGGACCGCCCAAGGCCGGCGGGCTAGCGGACGCGGATGAAGACGGGATTGGAGTAGAACCACAGGTCCTGCCACGGGCTCTCCTTGCCGTCGGCCGCCGGCTCCATCTCGTCGGTGCTGGTGCCGCGTACCCGCAGGTAGCTGTCGGCCTGCACATCGCGCAGCGTGTGCCGGATGACATAGTCCCGGCCCTGCCGGCGCCAGTCGCCCGGCCCGAAGCGCGCCACGACCTTGGTGGTGGGGTTGGTGTCGGCGTCCAGGTTGGCGCTCACGCCGCTCACCTGTCCGGTGATGAGGTCGACGCGCCGCACCTCCGGGCGGTCGCCGTTGCCGTTCTTGCCCTCCAGCGGCCGGAACCGGATCTCGGCCTCGACGTCGGTGCGGTTGCGCCGGTTGACCACCAGCGTCTCGCCGACGGTGGCCTGGCGGCCCTGGTTGCCGGCGGTGACGTCGAGAGCGGTGATCAGGTCGCCGGTGGCGACGAAGATGCGGCCGTTGCGCAGGGCGTCCATGATGTCGCCGTAGTCCTGGCGGGCCATCACGTACGTCTTGCTGTACTCGCCCGGCCAGAAGTCCGAGCCGCCGCGGGTCCAGTGCACGTGCGAGTCGGAGGTGGCCGTGATCCACCAGTGCCGGCCCTCGCCCAGCAGCGAGTCCCACAGGCCGCCGACCCGCGCGGTCATCTGGTCGAAGCCGCCGTAGGTGGGGTGGTTGCCGTACCCGCCGCGGGCGCCGCCGTTCAGCGGGCCGGCCTGGTGCCCGGGGGCGCCCTCGAATCCCACGTACACGTCGGGGGCGGTGTTGTTGCCGTTGCGGAACTCGCGCGGAGTGTCCTGCCCCCACACGCCGAGCCCGGTCGCCGACCGCGCCGCGTGGTGCGCGATCACCAGCGGCTTCTGCCGCATGTCGCGGGCGGCCTTGAGGAACTCCACCATCTTGGCCTCGGTGTCGCGCCCGGGGTCGGCCGGGAAGGCGTCGTGCTTGGCGAAGCGACTCTCCAGCTCGAACAGCTGCCGCGCCTCGTCGGCGTGGTGCGGGATCATCAATGTGTGGTGGTCCAGCGCCGGCGCGTCGAACTCCATGCCCCAGAACTGCAGGACCTCGGGTACGAGCACCCGCGAGCGCAGCAGGTCGGGGTAGGCCTGCTCCAGGTTAACCTTGGAATGCGTCGGGCCGCCGTGGTCGGTGCACATCGCCCAGGTCAACCCGAAATACTTGGCCATGATCGCGTTGGTGACGATCGGGTAGACCGCGTCGGCGCCCTTGTGGAAGGTCGGCGGGCTGGTCTTGATGTCGAACTCACCGCTGTACTCGGAGTGGACATGGTGATCGCCCGCCCGCCACATCCGGCCGTTGTTGGCGCCGTCGCCGAAGGAGCGCTCGTCGTCGGCCTGCGCGGCGGTGCCGCCCACCAGGGGTGCCGCGGCGGCCAGCGTCGCGCCGACACCGGCGTACTTGACCAGCCGCCGCCGGGAAAGCCCGGCAGATTCGGGCCGTTCATCCTTGTTGTTCCTCACGATGAAGCCTTTCGCGGTGAAGGTAGGGTGCCGACCCGCAAGCCTCGAAGAGCCCGCTGAACGCCATGTGAACGCCGCTCGGGACGAGCAAGAACACTGCGTTGATCCCATCCGGAACCCGCCCGAACCCGGGGCCGCTGTCGACGCTGAAAGGGGCAGGCCCGAGAGGTCGCCGCCAGGTCCTGTTCGGGCCGATCGGTATAGTCGAGGGGAACCTCCCTGGGGGAGGTCGCGGTGGTGGGGCCCACCGCCTCGCCGCCGATCCGGTGGCGGGTATCCGTGGCACCCAGCCGCCAACGGTCCCTACCAGAGGTTGTTTCGTGCTGCTGGTAGGAGGATTTTCATGTCCCGTCCCGAAACGGAGCGTCCCGTGGACGCCGATGTCGACCTGCGCGTGGCCGCCCAGCGGGCCGAGCTGCGCCGGGCTCCGTGGGCGACGCTGGGGGTGATCGCGCTCGGCGGCGCGGCGGGTGCGCTGACCCGCTACGGCCTGGGCGTGGCCTTTCCGCGCCAGGCCGGGGCCTTTCCGTGGACGACGCTGGCCATCAACACCGTCGGGTGTCTGCTGATCGGAGTGCTCATGGTGGCCATCACCGAGGTCTGGTCCGCGCCCGGATGGGTGCGCCCGCTGCTGGGCGTCGGCGTGCTGGGCGGGTTCACCACCTTCTCCACGTACATCCTGGAGACCAGCCAGCTGCTGGCGGGCGACGCGGCTCGCATGGCGCTGGCGTACCTGGCGCTGACCCCCGTGCTGGCCTTGACCGCGGTATGGGCGGGCAGCGCCGCGGCCCGCTGGTGCCTCGGAAAGAGCAGGCGGGCATGAAACTGACCGGAGCGGCGCTACGGCTGACCATCTACGTCGGCGACACCGACACCTGGCACCACAAGCCGCTGTATCACGAGATCGTCCACCGCGCGCATGCGGCCGGGCTGGCCGGCGCGAGCGTGTTTCGCGGCATGGAGGGCTACGGCGCCTCCAACCACATCCACACCTCGCGCATCCTGTCGCTGTCGGGGGACTTGCCGGTGTCGGTCGTCATCGTCGACGCCGCCGAACGGATCCGGGCCTTCCTGCCGCAGCTGGACGAGCTGATCTCTGAGGGGCTGGTCATCTTGGACGAGGTCGAGGTGATCCGCTACGTCGGCCGCCCCAGCAGCGGGCAGGCCCGGTGAGCGGCCCGCTGACAGTGGCGCTGGTCGTTCTCGGCGCGGCGATCGGCGCGCCCCTGCGCTACCTGGCCGACCGGTTCGTCCAGGCCCGCCACGATTCCCTGTTCCCGTGGGGCACCTTCAGCGTCAACCTGGCCGGATCGGCGCTGCTGGGCTTCCTGGCCGGACTGCCCGCCGACGGCGCGGTGCTGGCCTTCGCCGGCGCCGGGTTCTGCGGCGCGCTGACCACCTACTCCACCTTCAGCTATGAGACCCTGCGGCTGGCCCAGGACGGCGCTCGCTTCGTCGCCTGGGCCAATGTGGTGGCCAGCGTGGCCGGCGGCCTGGGCGCGGGCGTGTTCGGCTTCGCGCTGGCCCATGCCGTGACGGGCTGAGCCTGGTGGTGATCGATGCCGCGCTCGCGTCGGCGTCGGATGGCGCATTCGCGTCCACTTCGGATGTCGTGTCCGTGCCTACGTCGGATGTCGTGTACGCGTCGGCGTCGGGTGCCGCGTGGGCGTCGGATGCCGCGTTCGGGTTGACGTCGGTGATCGACGGCACGTTCGCGCTGACGCTGGCCGCCGCGTGCGCGGCGGCGTTCGTGCTGGCGGTGGTCTCGGCGGTGGCCGGGTTCGGTGGTGGGGTGCTGCTGCTGCCGGTCTTCACCGCCTTGTTCGGGTTACGCGTGGCGGTGCCGATGCTGACGCTGGCCCAACTGGCCAGCAATGGCTCCCGGGTCGTGTTCAACCGGCGTGAGCTGCGCTGGTCACTGGTGGGCTGGTTCGCCCTCGGTGCCGTCCCGCTGGCCGTGGCCGGCGGCCTGCTGCTGGCGCACGCTCCGCTGGGGCCGCTCAAGCGGCTGCTGGGCGTCTTCTTGCTGGTCGTGGTCGCCTGGCGGCGCCTGCGCCCCCATCCCCGCTCGCCGGCCGACCCGGCCTTCGCGGCGGTCGGAGCGGCCTCCGGTCTCGGCTCGGCGCTGCTGGGCTCGGTCGGACCGCTCACCGCGCCGTTCTTCCTGGCGTACGGCCTGACGCGAGCCGCCTACATCGGCACCGAAGCGGCCAGCGCCCTGGTCATGCACCTGGCCAAGATCGCCGCTTATGGTGCCGGAGATCTGCTCGGCTGGCGCGTCCTGACCTACGGCGCGGCCCTGACCCCGGCCACGCTGGCCGGCGCCTGGCTGGGCAAGAAGATCGTCGCCCGGGTGAGCGACGGCGTGTTCGTCGTGGCGGTGGAGGCCGGGCTGGTGGTGGCCGGCGGGTTGTTGCTGATCGGTCTCTGACCTGGGTGGATTCTCGTGGCCGCGGCTTTCAACGGCCGGTGTCGGCCTGGCCGCGAATGGCGGCGGTGACGCGAATCGGCGATCAGGTAGAGGCCGTGATACCGGAGCTCATCTCGCTGGAGCTATTCGTTGCCGAAAATTGTTACGGGTGTAACATGGGCGCGTGACGGAGAGCGCGGACGAGCAGGGCTGGTTGTTGATCAGCGTGTCCACGGCGGGAGCCGCCCCGACGCTGCGGGTGCAGGTGTGGCGCAAGCTGCGCTCGCTGGGCGCGCTGTATCTGCAGCAGTCGGTATGCCTGCTGCCCGAACGCGAGCAAACCCTGCGGCAGGTGCGCCGCTTGCTCGACCGGGTCCGTCAGCAGGGCGGCACCGGCCGCCTCCTGCACATGGCGCTGACCGATCAGGCCGAGAAGCGGCAGGTCACCGGCGAGTTCAACGCCGCCCGAGACGCCGAGTACGCCGAAGTACTGGAGCGCCTGCCCGCCTTCCGGCAGGAACTGGCGCGTGAGCGGGAGCGCGGCAGGGCCACCTACGCCGAGGTCGAGGAGTCGGAGGCCGACCTGGAGCGTTTCCGCTCCTGGCTGGCCAAGATCGCCGCCCGCGACTACTTCGCCGCCCCGGCCGGCGCGGCGGCGCGAGCCGGGGTCGAGGAGGCCGCAGCCGACCTGGCCGCCTTCGAGCAGGACGCGCTCGCGGCCGAGTCACCGGCCACGGAGAGCGGTCTCACCGTGGTGGCGCGGACCGCGTCCGAGGCGCCCGCCACTGACAGGGGTTCCACAAGGGCGGCGCGGACCGCGGCCGAGGCGCGGGTCACGGAGAGCGATCCCACAAGGGCGGCGCGGGCCGCGTCCGAGGTGCCCGTCACCGAGAGCGGTCTCCCCGTGGCGGAGAACGGAACGGGGAAGCGGCCATGACCGGCTGGTGGGGATGGGATCTGCTGATCGGGATCGCCGTCGCGCTGCTGGTCACCTGGTTGGCGCTGATCGCGGCGCTGGCAGTCCTCCGGCCGCGCGGTGGGCTGCTGCGCGAGGCGTTGCGCCTGCTGCCCGACGTGCTGCGGCTGGTGCGCCGCCTGGCCGCCGACCGTGAGTTGCCACGCGGGGTGCGGGTACGTCTGGGGTTGCTGCTGGCCTATCTGGCCATGCCTCTCGATCTTGTGCCCGACTTCATCCCGGTCCTGGGTTACGCCGACGACGCGATCATCGTCACGGCGGTGCTGCGCTCGGTGGTCCGCCGCGCCGGGCTGCAGGCGGTGCGCCGCCACTGGCCCGGCACCGAGGACGGGTTCACCGCGCTGTGCCGCCTGACCGGCCTGGCCGAGCGCGGCTCGGCGTCCTGAGTCCCGCTGAGAGCCTGTGGCATCCAGCCGACCGCGGGCCGGCTTTGTGGCATCTTGCCGACTGCCGGCCAGCGAGCTCGGGCGGCCCGCCCGCTGACCTGCAGGTTTGGGCGGCCCGACCGCTGGTCAGCGGGTAGGCGGCGTTCTTCTGTCCCGCAGGCTGCGTGCCCGTCATCGGGTATGGTCGGCGCGGTTCCACCAGAGGGCGGTCGTGACGACTCCGGCCGCGCCGGTGGCCGCGCACAGCAGTAGCCCGGCGAGGCCGGGCGGGTCTTGGCCGGGGCCGGCGATGCGGGCGTACAGGGCGGGCACCGACCAGGGGAAGGCGGCGCCGTAGCCGAGCGCGGCGATCACCTGAGCGGCGAAGACGATGGCGAGCAGGACGCCGACGGCGGCCAGGTAGCCGCGGCCGGCGCTGGCGGCCAGGGCCAGTGGGGTGGTGGTCAGCGCGGCCAGCGCGGCCGCGGCCACGATGCGGCCGACGCCTTCGCCCGCGCTCGGCCCTGACCAGCCGGGCAGGGCGAGCAAAGTGCCGATCAGCAGACCGAGCCCGGCGAGTAGCAGGGCCAGCAGCAGCGCCCAGAGCGCGGCGATGGTGAACTTGGCGGCCACGATGGCGGTGCGGGAGGTGGGCAGGGCCAGCAGGTCGGTGGCGGTGCGATCACTGAACTCGCGGCCGAACAGCCAGATGGCGATCATCCCGTAGAGGCCCAGGCCGCCCACCGCGACGGCCTGGGCGAGCAGGGCGAGATAGCCGGGCCAGTCGGCGCTGGCGCTGGACAACTGGGCCTTGGCGCCGAGCAGGCCGAACGCCCGGGCGCGGGCGGGGTCGGCCAGGATGAACATGAACATCCCGCACATCAGCGCGACGATCGTGAAGGCCAGCGCGGTGATCCAGGGCAGACGGCTCCGCCGCACCTTCAGCAGTTCCGCCCACAGCGCCTCACGCATGCTCGGCCCCCGATTCGGCACTCGGTTCGGCACGCCTCTCGGCCGCCGACCCGGCACGCGTCTCGGCCCCCGATTCGGCGCTCGTCCCGGCTCCTGGTGCGGCCTGGGCGCTGGGCCCGACCGTACGCAGGAAGAAGGTCTCCAGGTCTTCCTCCTCCAGATGGAGGTCGGTGGGCGGCACGCCGCCGTGGACCAGGACGGTGGCGACCTGTTCCGGCTGGGCCAGGGCGCGGGGATCGGTGAGCAGCAGGCCGGCCGGCCCAAACTCGGGGCGGTAGCCGTATGCGCGGAGCACCGCGCGGGCGGCGTGGTCATCGCGGGTGGCCAGGCGCAGATGGCGGCGGCGGTGCCGGTCCAGGTGGTCGGCGTCGTGTTCGCCGATCAGGTGGCCGTGGTGCAGGATGCCGATGCGGGTGGCCAGGCGGGCGACCTCGGCCAGCAGGTGGCTGGACAGGAACACGGTGGTGCCGTGCTGGTGGGCCAGATCGGTGAGCAGGGCGCGGATCTCGGCGACGCCGGCGGGGTCCAGGCCGTTGACGGGCTCGTCGAGGATGAGCAGGGCGGGGGCGTGCAGCAGGGCCCTGGCCAAAGCCAGGCGCTGCAGGTTGCCGAGCGACAGGGCGCGGGCGCGGCGGTCGGCGTACGGGGTGAGCGCCAGCCGTTCGATGATGTCCTCGGCGTTGCCAGGTAGCCGGCGCAGCCGGCGGACCACCTCCAGGTTCTCGCGTACGGTCAGCTCGGGATAGGCGGCGGCCTCTTCCACCAGGTAGCCCACCTTGGCCCAGGCGGTGCGGTCGCCGGCCGAGACGTCGGCGCCCAGGACCCGTACCGTCCCGGCGGTGGGTGCGATCATGCCGAGCAGCATGCGGATCAGGGTGGTCTTGCCGGCACCGTTGAGACCGAGCAGGGCGTAGATCTGTCCCGCCCGCACCCGCAGGCTGACGTCGTCGACGGCTGCCACGTCGCGATAGCGCTTGCTGAGGTGCGCGATCTCGATGACCGGGGTTGCCGCGCTCATGGCCGGGGACACAGACCGAGCGTCATCAAGTCGTGGGGGTAGGGGTTTCGGGGGCACACGGGCACATCCTTCACTCGATACGGAGTGGACGTGCCGACCAGGCTTCCCGGCTCACCTGCTGCCAGCGTACCCCTCGCGGTTCACCCCGAATAGTGACGCTTCCGGACTTGTCACATGAGGTAGCGCAGCCATAGGTAGGGGGCGACCAGTGTGACGGTGACCGCGGTGACGATCAGGCCGTACTTGGTGAACTGCCAGAAGCTGATGGGAGTGCCGTTGCGGGCGGCAATGCCGAGCACGACCACGTTGGCGGCGGCACCGACGGCGGTGGCGTTGCCGCCCAGGTCGGCGCCGAAGGCCAGCGCCCACCACAGCACCTGTCCGGGCCCGTTGCCGCCGCTTGCCTGCACGAGGTCGGACACGATCGGGCTCATCGTCGCCACGTAGGGGATGTTGTCGACGATGGCCGACAGCACGGCCGAGGCGCCCAGGATGCCCATGGTGGCCAGTTCCAGTTGTCCGCCGGTCGCCGCGGCGGCGGCCTGGGACAGCCGGCCGATGACGCCGGTCTCGACCAGCGCGCCGACCATGACGAACAGCCCGGCGAAGAACACCAGCGTGGGCCACTCCACCTCGGCGATGGCCTGCTCGGTGGTCACCTTGGTCGCGGCCACCAGCACGCCCGCGCCGAGCAGCGCGACCACCGAAGGCTCGTAGTGCAGCACGGGGTGCAGCACGAACGCCGCCATCACCAGCGCCAGCACGGCCAGCGACTGCCACAGCAGCCTGTGGTCGGCGATCGCCTCCCGCTCCTCCAGCGCCATGATCTCGCTGGCGCGTTCGGGGTCGTAGCGGAACGAGCGGCCGAACATCAGCCAGCACAGGCCGACGAACACCGCCATCAGCACGATGACCATGGGTGCCATGTGGAGGAGGAAGTCGTTGAAGCTCAGGCCCCCACGGCTGGCGATGATGATGTTCGGCGGGTCGCCGACCAGGGTGGCCGTGCCGCCGATGTTGGAGGCCATCGCCTCGGCGATCAGGAACGGCGCCGGGTTGACGGCCAGCCGCTCGCACACCAGGAAGGTCACCGGCGCGATCAGCAGCACCGTGGTCACGTTGTCGAGCAGCGCCGAGACGCCGGCGGTGATCAGCACCAGCTGCGCCATCAGCCGGAACGGGCGCCCGCGAGCGCGCTTGGCGGCCCAGATCGCCAGGTACTCGAAGACGCCCGTCTCCTTCAGTACGCCGACGATGACCATCATGCCGAGCAGCAGGAAGATGACGTTCCAGTCGATCCCGGTGTGCTCGGAGAAGAACGCCGCCTTCGCGCCCGTGGCGTGGACGGCCAGCATGATCCCGGCGCCGCCGAGCGCGGCGGCGACCCGGTGGACCTTCTCGGTGGCGATCAATGTGTACGCGATCAGGAACACCGCCACGCTCACCCAAGCCGGCGCATTCACGCCCCGAGCACCCGGTCCAGCAGCGCCTGCAGCGTCACGGCGCCCAGCAGGCGCCTATCGGCGACGATCGCGACCAGCGGGCTGTGGGTGCGGGCCATCAACGCGGCCAGTTCCAGGACGGTGGCATCGGGGTCGGTGACCGGCAACTCGCGCCGGTCTCGTGGCAGGACCTCGCGTATGGTGCGGCCCTCCAGCGCGTTCAGGAAGGCGTCGGCGTGCGCCTCGTCCACCACCCGGGCCAGCGCCGGATCATCCTGGCAATAGCCGGGCACGGCCAGCCGCAGCACCTGGGTGCCGGGCAGGATCGTGAACGGGGCGCCGTCGTCGTCCACCACGATGATGCCGGGCAGATCCTGCTCGGCGAGCATCCTGGCCGCGTCGATCACGGGAGAGTCGAGACCGACCACGGGAAAAGCGGCGAGCAGGTCGTGGGCACGCACTGGGCACATCCTTCGGGGTTCCGCACCGCCTGAAGCGCGGCATCACGGGGCCGCGGTCGTGTTCAGGCCGTCCAGGAGCAGGTCGAGGCCGGTGATGAACTGGTCGCGGTCGTCGTGGTCGCGCAGGTCCGTGGTGGTGCGCGTCAGGAAGGGGTAGTCGGCGGGGTCGAGTTCTGCCCAGCTTTCGGCGGTCCGCGCGAGGTAGGCGTCCCGGCTGGTGGCCGCGTCGAGGGTGGCGCATGGGGTGATGATCTGGGCGCTGACGCCGGTGATGTAGTAGGAGATCGCGGTGGAGACCGCGAAATGCCGTTCGGCGGGCAGCTCGGTTCGTGCGACAAGGGTGCCGATGCGGTCGAGCAGGCGCAGCGCGTTCGCCAGCGTGGCCGGGGCGGTGACGTGGGAGGCTGCCCACGGGTGCCGATCAAGGGCATCGAAGACGGCGATGGCGAGCGCGCGCAGCCCGGCGCCGGCGCCCTCCTCGAGGCGCGGAACCGCGGCGAAGGCGTGGCCGAGCACCTGATCGGCGGCCAGGGCGACGAGCTCGTCCTTGTTCGTCATGTGCCAATAAAGCGCGCCGGGTCCGGTGTTCAGCTGTTTGGCCAGCAGCCGGAAGGTGAGTCCCCGTTCGCCGTGCTCGTCCAGCAGCGTGACGGCCGCGTCGACGATCACCTCTCGCGAAAGGGCGCCGGCGCGTCCCCCAGTGGGTGCTCTTCCGCGTGTCCGTGCCATGACCTCATTTTGACACATCCTGGACCGGCGTTCCATATTACTTATGGAACGCCGATCCATATTGGAGTCCGGGCAGCCGCCCGTACGGGAACGAGGAAGCCCATGAACACCAGCCACCACCCGATCGCCATCGTCGGCGCCGGCCTCGGCGGCTTGACCCTCGCCCGGGTCCTGCACGTCCACGGCATCCCCGCGACGGTCTACGAGGCCGACCCCTCGGCGAAGTCCCGTACGCAGGGCGGCCAGCTCGACATCCACGAGGACGACGGGCAGCGCGCGCTCGCCGACGCCGGTCTCACCGCCGAGTTCCGCGCGATCATCCACGAGGGCGCTGAGGCGCTGCGCGTGCTCGACCGGCACGGCAAGCTGCTGTTCGACGCCCCGGACGACGGCAAGGCGCGGCGTCCCGAAGTGCTCCGCGGAGACCTGCGCCGGATCCTGCTCGACTCCCTGCCCGGCCAGACGGTCCAGTGGGGGCGCAAGGTCACCGGTGTCCGGCCCCTCGGCGACGGCCGGCACGAGCTGACCTTCGCCGACGGCGCGAGCGTGACCAGCGGCCTGCTCGTGGGTGCCGACGGCGCCTGGTCGAAGATCCGCCCACTGCTGTCCGACGCCGAGCCCGAGTACACCGGCACGACCTTCATCGACACCTACCTCTACGACGCCGACGAGCGGCACCCCGCGACGGCCGAGGCGGTCGGCGCCGGCGCGATGTACGCGCTGACCCCGGGAAAGGGGATCATCGCGCACCGCGAGGCGGGGAACATCCTGCACACGTACGTCGAGCTGAACCGCCCCGCCGAGTGGATCGACGACCTCGGCTTCACCGATGCCGCCGCCGTGACCGCTCGGGTCGCGGCCGAGTTCGACGGGTGGGCGCCGGAACTCACCGCGCTGATCACCGACGGCGAGACCGCTCCGGTCGCGCGCATGATCCACACGCTCCCGGACGGGCACCGATGGGATCGCGTCCCTGGGGTGACGCTCCTCGGCGATGCCGCGCACCTGATGCCGCCGTCAGGCGATGGCGCGAACCTGGCGATGTTCGACGGCGCCGAACTCGCCAAGGCGATCGTCGCGCACCCCGGCGACATCGAAGCGGCACTCACCGCCTACGAGAAGGAGCTGTTCCCGCGCACCGAGGCCTTCTACGCCGACGCCCACGAGATGCTGGACCTCTGCCTCGGCGACCGCGCGCCGTTCGGACTCATCGACCTCATCAACGGTGATCCCCAGCCCTGAGCCGCACCGTCGATCACGGGGCGAAGGCCGCGGCGGCCGCGTGATCCTGCGCGAGCCGCTCCTGCTCAGCCGTCCACCCGGCCGCCGCGCGCAGCCGGTCGAACTCCTGGGACAGGGTGGTCCCCGAGGTGGTGCGCGCGTCGGTGCTGATGGTGACGGCCAGCCCGTCGGCCAGGAGCCGGGCCGCGGGATGCGCTTGGAGGCTGGAGACCGCGCCGGTCAGTACATTGCTCGTCGGGCACATCTCCAAGGCGATGCCGTCGCGCCGCAGCCGCTCGAGGAGCGCGTGCTCGCCGGCGCACCTGACGCCGTGGCCGATCCGGCGCGCGCCGAGCACGTCGATCGCCTCCCACATGCTGTCGGCGCCCGCCGCCTCACCGGCATGGACCGTACACGGGAGTCCGGCCGCGTGGGCGAGATCGAAGGCGGCCCGGTGCGGGGTGGCGGGGTAGAGCCGCTCATCGCCCGCGAGGTCGAGCCCGGCCACGTGGTCGCGATGCCGCAGCGCCGTCTCGGCGACGGCGAGGCTCTCCTCGGGTGTCTGGTGTCGCAGGCAGCACAACAGCAGCCCGGTGCGTACGCCGGTGGCCTGCCGCCCCGCCGCCAGCCCCTCGGAGACCGCTTGGACCGCCTCGTCCTGGGTCATGCCGCGATGGCCGTGCAACTGCGGGGCGAAGCGCGCCTCGCCATAGACCACGCCGTCGGCGCTCCAGTCTTCGACCAGCTCGCGGGCGGCCCGGTGGAGGGCGTCGGGGGTCTGGAGTACTCGCAGCGGCAGGTCGATGTAGGTGAGGAAGTGGCTCAGGCTGCCGCAGGAGGCGGGTGCCGTGACCAGCTGTTCGACGGGGGCGGTCAAGGCGATGCCCTGGTGGCGGGCCAGGTCGGCGACCGTGCCGGGGCGTACCGATCCGTCGAGATGACAGTGCAGTTCGTGACGCGGTACGGAAGCGGCGATCATTGGTGCTCTTTCAGGTCGTGTCGGCTTTGGTGGATTCCGGCGCAGGTGGTGAACAGCAGGTCCTTGAAGCCGACTTCATTGACCCGGCGGACCAGCGTCAGATTGGGCGGCGGGGCGGAGCGGCGGCGGTCGATGATCAACTGGCCGCGGGTCTCGTCGCCGAGGGCGATGTCCACATGGGCCCGCTCCCGTTGGGTGATCAAATCGGGCCGCAGTGCCACGGCCATGGCGACCGGGTCGGGGAGGTCATAGCCGGCCAGGCCGGTGACGTCGCGGGCCCAGTCGGCGAGAGTACGGTTCACGCGGTGGGCGAAGGTGGCCATCGGGGTGCCGAGCCGCTCCAGCCGGGACTGGTCCTCGGGCGTCATGACGGCGTCCCGGCGGGAGACGTCCCAGCCGATCCAGGTCACTTTGTCGGACGTGGCGCTCCGCAACACCACCCGGGCCGCCTCGGGGTCGGCCCAGGCGTTGAACTCGGCGGTGGCCGTGATGTTGCCGCTCAGGTCCGCGGCGCCGGCCATGCAGTACACATGCCGGTAGCGGGTCAGCAGATCGCGGTCGCGGACCAGCGCGGCCGCGAGATTGGTGAGCGGGCCGAGCGTGACCAGCGTCAACTCGCCCGGGTGATCGCGCGGGGAGGACAGCAGGACCTCGACGGCGTGCCGCTCCTCGGCCGGCCGCAGCGGGTCGGGTAAGCCGATGTCGCCCATCCCGTCCTGGCCGTGCACCTGCTGGGCGGTGGACAGCGGACGTGTCATCGGGCGTTCGCATCCCGGGTGGACGGGGATGTCGACGCGCCCGGCCACTTGCAGGGAAAAGAGCGCGTTGCGGGTCCCCGTCGCCAGGGGTACGTTCCCCGCCACCGTGGTCACGGCGCGAATGTCGCCCAGACCACTGGCGGCGGCCAGCAGCAGCGCAACCGCGTCGTCCGACCCGGTGTCGGTGTCGATGATCAAGGGAAGAGCCGGCACTGCTCACCTTTCATCTAATCGGTTAGACCACAGCCATCTAATCGATTAGATGGCAGAATGTAAACCGCTATGATGAAACGCGCAGACAAGCCCATCACGCTGGCCGATGTCGCCCGCCGAGCGGGGACCTCCACGGCGGTGGTCAGCTATGTGATCAACAACGGTCCGCGTCCCGTCGCCGCCGCGACGCGCGAACGCGTCCTGGCGGCCGCGGCCGAGCTGCGCTACCGGCCCAACCGCATCGCCAGGGCGCTGCGCTCGCGTACGACGGGCGTGGTCGGCCTGGTGCTGGCCGACGCGTCCAATCCCTACTTCGGCGCCCTGGCCAGACACATCGAGCAAGCGCTCGAGAAGCGCGACCGCCTCACGCTGGTCGGCAACGCCGGATACTCGGCGGATCGCCAGCGGCATCTCATCGAACGTTTCCTGGCCGCCCAGGTCGACGGGCTGGTGATCGTCGCCGCGGACGGCGGGGGAGATGTGGCGGCTCAGGCTGAGGCGGCAGGCGTACCGGCCGTGTACGTCCATCACGGGCACCCCGGCGGGCACGGACAGGTGGTGGCGGCCGACAACCAGGCCGCCGTGCGCGAAGCCGTCGCACACCTGCGCCGGCACGGGCACCGGAGCCCCGCCTTCCTGTCCGGCCCCACCGACGAAGGGCCCGTGGGAGTGCGCCGCGAGGCCTGGGCCACGGCCGTGTCCGGCGATCCGGACGCCGTGCTCCTGCGCTGCGACTACTCACGCGGCGCCGCGGACTCCTTGACCCGCCACCTCATCGCCGAAGGGGCCATGCCGCGCGCCTTGATCACCGCCACGGACGAGCACGCCATCGGGGTCCTGTCCGGGGCGTGGGCCCGCGGGCTCGCGGTCCCCGACCGGCTGGCGCTGATCAGCCTCGACGGTACGCCGGAGAGCGCCCACACCGCTCCGGCGCTGACCGTTACCGAGCAGCCGCTGCGGGTCATGGCGGAGCAGGCCGTCGAGCTGCTGTTCGGCGACATTTCCGAGGCGCTTGCCGCGTATGCCCCGTTGGTCGTCAGACGCAGCTGCGGCTGTGCGGCTTGATGATCTCGTCCAACACGCTGAAACCTCTTACGCTGGGCGTGTGCCCGACGATGATGGAACCCGGCCCGCCCGCGTCGAGGACGTGCACGAACTGGCTCTGGCCATGCCGCACGTCACCGTCGTACACGGGACCGGCGGCAATCCGGTCTACCAGGTGGGCGGCAAGTCGTTCATCTTCTTCCGCAATCCACGGCCGGATGCGGTCGACCCCGAAACCGGGGAACGCTATCCGGATGTGATCGTCTTCTGGGTCGAGTCCGAGGCGGACAAGCAGGCGCTGGTGCAGGACGAGGCGTCGCAGTTCTTCACCACCGCGCACTTCAACGGTCACCCGTCGGTACTCCTGCGGGCCGGCCGGATCGGTGAGCTCACCCGCGACGAGTTGGCCGAGGTGGTCCAGGACGCGTGGCTGTCGCGTGCGTCGGCGCGCAGAGCGGCAGCCTGGCTGAGCACACATCCTCCGGCGTGATCACACTTCGACCGGGGGAAGCTCGCTCACGGGTCCGGGCGCCCACCTCTCGAAGGTTCATTCAATTAATTGATTGAGTAGTATGTGCGGCATGTCATGTCGCCAAGGGAACGGCATGCTCACCGAGGATCAGGGGAGGCCCCACACAATGGTCACGGTTGTTTTCGGCGCCCGGGGGAGTGTCGGCCGCCATGTCGCCGCAGGTCTGACCGCTTTGGGCAGGCCGGTCCGGCTGACGAGCAGGACGCCGGACAGCTCCCACATAGCGGCGGATCTGGACGCGCCGGAAACGTTGCCCGCCGCGCTGGAAGGCGCCTCGCACGTCTTCCTCTATGCCAAGCCCGCGGGCATCGCCGGTTTCGTGACGGCTGCCCTTACTGCGGGGGTGCGGCACGTGGTGTTGCTCTCGTCCGGGGCGGTCGTGCAGCCCGGCGCCGACCGTAATCCGATCGCGCGGGACCATCGCATCGTGGAGTCGGCCCTGGAGGAGTCCGGGTTGTCTTGGACCTTCCTGCGGCCGGGGATGTTCGCGACCAACGCCCGATGGTGGTGGACGCGGGCGATCAAGGGCGGGGAGGCGGTGCGACTGCCGTACCCGGAGGCGATGACGGCTCCCGTCAGCGAGCGGGACATGGCCGCGCTCGCGGTGACGGCGCTGACCGAGCACGGGCACGGGCGGCAGGCGTACACGTTGTACGGGCCGCAGGCGCTCACCCTGCGCGAGCAGGTCGGGCACATCGGCGCGGCCATCGGCAGGGAGATCCCGATCGAGGCGATCACACCCGAACAGGCGCGGGCCGACCTGGGCAGGACGATGCCCGCGATGGGCGTGGAGGCGATCATGGGCGCGTGGGCAGCCGGCGCCGAGACCGTCCCGGAGACCTCCGTCATCGTCGAGAAACTCACCGGACACCCTGCCCAGACCTTCGCGGAATGGGCACGGGACCACGCCGCCGACTTCCGCTGACCACCTCCAGGCCGGTCCTGCTCTGACAGGTCTCGCAGGCCCTTCGCCGTCGCAAGGTGCATGATCGTTCGGCGGCTGGGCAGGTGCACCCTCGTGCAAGATGAGGGATTGGTGTTGCTCGCGGCCTGGGGGCAATTCCTGGTGCTGCTGGTGCTGCTGGGGTACTTCCTGCTGCGGCGCCGTACATGAGGGCCTCGAAGCATGTCGCGCTGACCCTGGCCGTGCTGCTGCTGAGCGGGTGTGCGAGCCCTGCCTGGGATGACCACGACTACGGGCTGAAGGCCGCCCAGTCGGCGCAGTCGGCCGCCTCAAGCCTGGAGATCGTACGGCTGGCCGTACGCCACGAGGACCGCCTGACCACGCCCTACCTCAAGACGCTGTTCACCGAGACGGTCAAGGATCTGGGCAGCGTCAACAGCCAGTTCGGCGGGGTGCAGCCGCCGTCCCCCGCCGCCGACGAGGTGCGCGGGCGGCTGCTCGACCTCACCGGCGAGGCCGAGGACCAGGTGGCGTCGCTGCTCATCCAGGTCAGGCGGGACGGGATCAAGGATTCGGCCGCAGCCGCAAAGGACCTTGAAGGGGTCGCCACGAAGCTGCGGGCCTTCGAGGAGGCACATCGGTGAAGAAGCTCTTCGCGGTGACGCTGGGCATCCTCACCGCCTTCGGAGGGTTCGTCGACATCGGCGACCTGGTCGCGAACTCACTGGTCGGCGCCAGGTTCGGGATGTCGCTCGCCTGGGTGGTCGTGGTCGGCGTCATCGGGATCTGCCTGTTCGCCGAGATGTCGGGCCGGATCGCGGCCGTCTCGGGGCGGCCGGTGTTCGACCTGGTCAGGGAGCGGATGGGGCCACGGGCCGGCCTGGTCAACCTGGGGGCGTCGTTCTTCATCAACGTCCTCACCCTGGCCGCCGAGATCGGTGGCGCGTCACTGGCCCTGGAGCTGGCCACCGGGATCAACTACCTGCTGTGGGTGCCGGGCGTCGCGCTGGTGGCGTGGCTGGTGATGTGGCGTGTCAAGTTCGAGACGATGGAGCGGATCTTCGGGCTGGCCGGGCTGGCGCTGGTGGCGTTCGCGGTGGCGCTGTGGCAGCTCGGGCCCGACTGGCACGAGCTGGGCCGCCAGCTCACCCAGCCGCCGGCCGACGAGGGCGCGCCGACGTACTGGTACTACGCGATCGCCCTGCTCGGCGGCGCCATGACGCCGTATGAGGTGTTCTTCTTCTCCTCCGGCGGGGTCGAGGAGAAGTGGACCCGCAAGGACCTGATCACCTCACGGGCCAATGTGTTCGTCGGCTTCCCGCTGGGCGGATTCCTGTCGCTGGCCATCGCGGGCTGCGCGGCGGTGGTGTTCTTCCCGGTGAAGGCGGAGGTCGACACACTCGGCCAGATGCTGCTGCCCGCCGGGATCGGACTGGGGCAGCTCGGCCTGGCGGCGGTGATCTTCGGGGTGTTCGCGGCGACGTTCGGCGCGACTCTGGAGACCGCGCTGTCGTCGGGCTACACCATCAGCCAGTACTTCGGCTGGCAGTGGGGCAAGCTGGTCCGCCCCCGCGACGCCGCGCGCTTCCACTCCGTGGTGCTGGCGGTGGTCGTCATCGCGATCGCGCTGATCCTGACGACCATCGATCCGATCATGGTCACCGAGTACTCGCTGGTCTTCTCGGCGGCGGCGCTTCCCCTGACGTACCTGCCAGTGCTCATGATCGCCAACGATCCCGACTACATGGGCGACCAGGTCAACGGCCGGTTCGGCAACGCACTCGGGACCGCGTACATGATCCTTCTGCTCGTGGTGGCCGTGGCGGCCGTCCCGCTGATGATCGCGACGAAGGCGGGGCAATGAGGGCTAGGGAACTGCACGCGAACCTGCACCTGCTCGACCGGCAGGTGATCAGCGCCGACGACGGGCACCCGGTGTGCAAGATCGACGACCTGGAGCTGACCTTCGACGAGGAGGGGCGCCCCTACATCGTGTCGATCCTGACCGGCCCGCTCGCGCTGGGCCCGCGCCTCGGCGGCCTCGTCGGCCGCCTGATGGTGGCGGTCACCGAGCTGTTCCGCCCCGAAGAGGATCCCGGTCCGCAGCGCCTCCCCATGCGCCTGGTATCCGACATCGACAGCGCCGTCACGGTGGGGGGTACGCCTCAGGAGGCGGCTCTCGAACACTGGGCCCGGGTCAACCTCATCGCCCCGCTGCCGGGCAGCGGCGCCGAGCCGGTCGCCCGCGACCGGCACCCGGCCAGGATCGGCGAGGTCACGGGCGAGCTGCGGATGAGCACCCTGCTCGGCCGCCGCGTCCTCGATGCCGACGGCAGGCCGGTCGGGCAGGTGGCCGATGTACGGCTCCGCCAGGACGGGCCGATGCTCGGCGACGTACAGCACGCTTTTCGCGTCGCCGGCCTCATCGTGGTCCCTCGTCACACCGGCCGGTTGTTCGGCTACGAACGCGGGCCGCACGGACCTGGACCAGCCCTCGTCCGGGCCCTCGTCAGAGGACTGCACCGCGACAGCCGCTACGTCACCTGGGAGCAGGTGGACGACCTCGGCGAGGATGTGCGGCTCAACGCCGACACGGGCGCGCTCATGCCGCTCTCCGACCTCTATCGGCCAGTCTCAGCAGATGAGGGGCAGGAGAGCGGGCCGACAGCGTAACGGACCGCCGGTAACTTTGTAGAATACCGCCGGTATGAACACCCGCGCGTCGCTACCGCGGTAGGCGGAGTCCCGCGATGAGGAATTCGACCAGCCGCCGAGCGTCGTAGCGGGGATCGTTCTCCGCGCCGATGCAGAGGTTCCCGACGCCGCGCATGAGCTCCAGGGCGTCGACGTCGGCGCGGATCTCGCCGGCGGCGGCCGCGGCTTGGAGCAGGTGGCCGCACACGGGTACGAGCCGGTCGAGGAAGTAGGCGTGCAGCGCGTCGAAGCCGGCGTCGTCGGAGCGGAGTACGGCGGCGAGCCCGTGCTTGGTGACCAGGAAGTCGACGAACAGGTTGATCCATCGCCCCAGCGCGGCGTAAGGACTCGCGACGGCCGCCAGCAGGGCCGGCCCGGCCTCGGCGCAGGCCTCGACCTGGTGCCGGTAGACGGCGATGATGAGATCCGCCCGGGTCGGGAAGTGCCGGTAGATCGTGGCCACCCCGACTCCCGCCCTGGCCGCGATGTCGCGCACCGGCGCCTCGACGCCCGAGGTGACGAAGACGGCCGCGGCGGCGTCGAGCAGCGTCCTCTCGTTGCGCCGGGCATCGGCCCGCTTGCGGGGGCCCGCGCCTCCGTCGTCCACCGTTACCGTTCCCTCCATTGTCGGGTTGCGAACCGGAACCGTGTTCCTTATAGTAGTCGGAACGGGATTCCGTTTACTCATGATGCCAGAGCGCCGACCGGCGGCCAACCCGCGCCTCGTCATCGCGTCATGCCCATGCCTGGGATCGCAGTGGGATGCGAGTAAGTCGATGCGATGGGCGTCGGCAGAACATATCGGAAACCCGTTCCGTTTATAGCGCCCAGCGTCGAAAGGACCAAAGCCCTCAATGTCGCAAACCACCCGACCCCGCTTCGGGATCATGACCGCCCCGTCACAGGTCGACTACCACGACGTCCTGCGGGTCTGGCGCGAGGCGGACACGATCCCCGAGATCGAACACGCGTGGCTGTTCGATCATCTCCTGCCCATCTTCGGCGACCCGAACGGCACGATCTACGAGGGCTGGACGTTGCTCTCGGCCCTCGCCGCCCAGACCCGGCGGCTGCGGCTCGGCGTGCTGGTGACCAGCAACCGCATCCGGCCTCCCGCGATCCTTGCCAAGATCTCCACGACCGTCGACATCGTCTCCGGCGGACGGCTCGACTTCGGCATCGGCGTCGGCTCACGACCCAGCGTGCCCTGGGCCCGGCGCGAGTACGAAGCACACGGCCTGCCCTTCCACGACACCGCCCACGCCGTGGGCAGCCTCGCCGAAGCGTGCACGGTGATCAGGCGATTGTGGACCGAGACCGAACCGTTCGACTTCCACGGCACGTACGTCCAGGTCACCAACGCTTTCGGCAACCCCAAGCCGGTCCAGCGCCCCCACCCGCCGATCCTCATCGGCGGACGCTCGTCCGCGACGCTGCGCGTGGTCGCCGAGCACGCCGACCTGTGGAACATCCCCGGCGGCGACATCGACGACGTCATCAGCCGCAGCGCGCTGCTGGACCGCTACTGCGCCGAGATCGGCCGTGACCCCGCCTCGATCACCCGCTCGATCCACCTGCCCGTCTCCTACGACCAGCCCGGCAGCACCCGGGACGCGATTGGCGAAGCGCTCGACGCCGGTTTCCGGCACATCGTCCTCGGGTTGTCGGCGCCCTATCCCGCCGACGTCGCACGCTGGGTCGCCGACCAGTTCATCACCAAAGACCACTGAAGGAGCATCCCAATCATGATCGAAACAGACATGGCGGTCCCGGCCGCGGGCGACGGCGACGTGGCCGTCAGCGCACCCACCCCGGTCGTCTCGGTGAAGCCGGTGGTCCTGTCGGCCCCGGGCCGTGGTGAGGACCTGCGGGTGCGCGTGTCCGCGCCCGCGGCCGGGCACGAACTGCCGGTCATCGTCTTCTCGCACGGCTTCGGCTGGTCGTCGGACGGCTATGCCCCGCTGGCCGACTTCTGGGCCGCTCACGGCTTCGTGGTGATTCAACCCACCCATCTCGACTCGCGGACGCTGAGCCTGCCGCCAGAAGATCCCCGTACCCCACTGATCTGGCGTTACCGGGTCGAGGACATGAAGCGCGTCCTCGACCAGCTCGATCTCCTCGAAGCCGCCGTACCCGGCCTCGGCGGGCGCCTCGACCACGGCCGCGTCGCCGCGGCCGGGCACTCCTGGGGCGGCCAGACGGCGAGCATGCTGCTGGGCGCGCGAGTCCTCGATCCCGAGGGCGAACCGGGACAGGACATGTCCGACCCCCGGATCAAGGCGGGGGTGCTGCTCGCCACGCCCGGCCGGGGCGGAGCCGAGCTGAGCCCGTTCGCGGCCGAGCACTTCCCCTTCATGAATCCGAGCTTCGCGGGCATGACCACGCCGGCCCTCGTGGTCGCGGGGGACCGAGACCAGTCCCACCTGACCGCCCGAGGGCCGGAGTGGTTCACCGACCCCTACTTCTTGAGTCCGGGCGGCAAGAGCCTGCTCACGCTGTTCGGGGCCGAGCACTCGCTCGGCGGAGTCTCCGGCTACGAAGTCGCGGAGACGACGGACGAACACCCCGGACGTGTCGCCCTGATCCAGCGGCTCACCTGGGCCTACCTTCGCCATGTCTTCTACCCCGAAGACCCGAGCTGGCTCGCGGCGCGCTCCGCGCTGGCGGACGATCCCGAGCCGCTGGGACGGATCGAGAGCGACTGAAGCGGCCCGGGTGGGCGCTACGCCTCGACGCGGTAGCCGCTGGCCTGGGTTTCGAACAGCCGGGCGTAGCCGCTGTCCGCGGCCATGAGGTCGTCGTGGGTGCCCCGCTCGACGATGCGCCCGTCGCCGAGCACCACGATGAGGTCGGCGTCCCGCACGGCGCCGAGCCGGTGGGAGACGAGCAGGCTGGCACGGCCCGCCCGGTGTTCACGCAGCCGCCGGTGCACCTGGTATTCGGCCTCCGCGTCGAGTCCCGAGCTGGGTTCGTCGAGGATGAGCAGGTCGCGCTGTTCGCGGACGAGCGCGCGGGCCAGGGCCAGCCGTTGCCACTGGCCTCCGGACAGCACCACTCCGGCCTCGTCCTCCGGGCCGAAGAAGATCCGGCTCAGCATCGTGTCGTACCCGTGCGGCAGGGCCCGTACGGTCTGGTCGGCTCCGGACATCTCGGCGGCGGCCTGGATCCTGCTCCGGTCGGACATCGCCTCGATCTCGCCGACGCCGATGTTCTCCGCCGCGGTGAGGTCGTAGCTCATGTAGTCCTGGAAGAGCACGCCCATCCGGGCGCGGAGGTCGGCCGGCGGTACGTCGCGAATGTCCACGCCATCCCAGAAGATCGCCCCCCGGGAGGGGTCGTAGAAGCGGCACAGCAGTTTGATCAGCGTGCTCTTACCGGCTCCGTTGAGTCCGATCAACGCGACCGACGCGCCGTGAGGGATGGTCAGGTCGACGCCGCGCAGCACCCAGGGGTGGCCCTCGGCGTACCGGAACCACACGTCGCGCAGTTCGATGCCGCGCCGCAGGGCCGGCAGCGCGGCCGGGCGGTGCGGCGGTGGGAGGTCGTCGGAGAGTGACATCACCCGCTCGTGGTGGTCGAACAGGAGCAGTGAGTGGCCGGCGTTGGCCGCGTTCTCCACGGTCGCGATGAGGGCGGCCTGGGTGCCGGCCACCGCCCCGGCGAAGGCCGTGACGTCGCCCAGGGTCAGCCGCCCGGACAGGGCCGAATACACCGCCCAGACCAAGCCGATGCCGCTGACCAGGGCGGACAGGGTCGCCAGTGACGACTGCGTGAGCGCTTCGCGCCGGTCGAGGCGCCGCTCGGCCGTCTGCATCGTGGTGAGCTCGCCGATGACCCGGCGCCTGAGGAAGTCGCCGAGCCCGAAGAGCCGTACCTCCTTGGCGGCCTCCACGTCGGTGAGCAAGGAGGAGTAGAAGATCTGCCGCCGGGCCGCCGCCGACTGCCCGGCGAGCATCCTGGTCCGCCGCTTCTCCAGGGACATCCTGGCGGCGAGGGTGGGCAGCGCCGCGACCGCCACCAGCCCGGCCATCAGCGGGCTCAGCACGGCCAGAGCGCCGAGGAGCCCGGCCAGGGCGATGACGTTGCGACAGAGATCGAACAGGCCCGAGGTGATCGGCCCCATCGCGCCGCCCGTGGCCTGCGTGGCCATCCGCAACTCGTCGAGGAAAGCGGGGTCCTCGAAGCGTGACAGCCCTTGGAACTCGTTCACCCTCGTGTACAGGCGGTCCTGCAGCAACAGGTCGAGCCGGCGGTCCGACTCGCCCCGCAGGTACCCCGTGACGTGCGGCAGCACCCCGGAGGCCAATCCCAGCGCGACGAGCCCGGCGACCGGGCCCAGCGCCCGTTCCGCGAGGCCCGTCGCCAGCCCGTCGATGAGCAGCTTCGTCGCCCACAAGGCGCCCGTGGGCAGCAGCCCGGCCACGACGGTGACGACCAGCTGGGACACCGCCAGCACAGGTCCCGCCCGCCAGCACAGCAACCCCAGGGTGGCGGCCCGCCGCAGCCGGTCCGGCATCATCCGGCGGTGGCCATGGCGGCGAGTTCCGTGTCGGCGGCCAGCACTCTGCCCTCCTGGTCGGCCCGGAGGAAGGTGGGGAAGGCCTCCACGCCGAGGGCGTGCGCGAGACTGCCGGCCTCATCGCCCGTGATCACGCTCGACACGCCGCCGACCACGGTGACGAGATCGGCCACCTTCGCGCCGTCGCCGGTGATGACCGCCAGGGCGGGCTCCTTGCCCGCCTCCTCGGCGAACTGCGGTGCGCGCTCGTGACAGGTGCTACAGCCGACGTCGAAGAAGCCGACGAGCCGCGCGCCCGCCGCCGCCTCGGGCAGCGTGCGACCGACCAGGACGCCCGGATCGTACGGCATGAGCATCGCGTGTCCGGCCAGGCGCTCCAGCTCAGCGGTGTGCTCGCGGAGCCGGCGGAGCACTCCCAGGTTGAGCACCAGGTTGAACAGGCACAGGAGGGCGAGGAACACGACAGCGGCAACCAGGAAAGCCATCAGGAAACAACCTCACTTCGAGCGAGCCGGGGTCTGGCGGCGGGTGGCCGCCGCCGCCAGACCTGCGTGTCCTACTTAGCCGCCGCAGACTCTGAACGCGTAGCAGGCGCCGCATCGGGTCGTGCCGCCGGCGGTGGTGCAGATCTTGCGGAAGTCGGAGCGCTCCCGGCAGTAGCAGTGGACGTACCACTCGGCGGCCGCCTTCGCGGACGCCTTGGGCACCAGCTTGCCGAGAATCCGGTCGCCGAGCCGGCCAAGAACAGCAGTCATGGACTCGTTCCTTTCGTAGCGATGCGGTTAGCCGAAACCTATTCGGGCGGCATACAGCACCCCATACAGCCGCGCTACAACCGGGCGGTGAGCAGCCTTTCCAGCACCGGATCGCAGCGCGTCGCGGGATCGGCGAACAGTCCCGCGGCCTTGCCGGCGTCCGCCGCGGCCCCCGGGTCGCCGAGGGCCGCGCGTGCTCTGGCGAGCTGGCGGAGGCAGGCGGCGTGGCCGTACGCGTCGCCGATCTTGGTGGTCAGCTCAAGGACGCGGGTCAGGTCGGCCACCGCCGCGGCCGGATCGCCCTGCCGCAGCCGGATCTCGGACCTGCTGAGCAGTACCTCCCACTGGTCCTCCCGGTTGCCGGTCGCCTCGCAGCGGACCAGCGCCTCCGCCAGTACCGCCAGTGCCTTGTCCCGCTGGTCGAGCAGGCAGTGGGCGCGGCCGAGCGCGGCCAGGGTGATGCTCTCGCCGTACAGGTCGCGATCGGCCCGCCGGATGGCCAGGCACCGTTCGAAGCGGTCCACCGCCTCGGTGTGGCGGCCCAGCCGGAGCAGCACCTCGCCCAGGTTGTGCGAGACCAGTCCGACCCGGTTCGGCCGGTACGTCTCCAGCAGCAGCAGGCCCGCGCCGATGTGCTCGAAGGCCGCGTCGAGATCCCCGGTCTGCATGCACAGCCAGCCGAGATTGTGCAGCGCCAGCCCTTCCTCACCGCGCTCGCCCACGGCCCGCCAGAGGCCGAGCGCCCGGTGCAGGAGGGCGCGGGCCGCCTCGGGCCGGCCGGACTTCCACTCCAGCAGGCCCAGCGTCGCCAGCGTGGCCGCCTCCGCGACACGGTCGCCGTCACGCCGCGCGACCTCGATGGCGAGCCGCGCGATGGTCTCGAGCTCCCGCCAGTAGCCGCTCTTCATCGCGATGGCCTTGATCAGCGCCGTCAGCTCGATGACGAAGCCACCCCGCTCACCTTTCGCCGCCTGTACGGCCGCCGCCACCAGGAACGGTAGCTCCGTGTCCAGCCACCGTAGGGCCGCGGCGAGATCCGGCAGTCCCACATCGGAGGCGTTCCCGCCCCCGCCGGCCGGCACCAGGTGTGGTTGCAGCAGGGTCTGCAGCCGGCGGAGACGATCGAGGTACCACTCCAGAGCCCGTCCGACCGCCCGCGTACGCTCCCGTGGCGCGTCATGGGCGACGGCCAGCTCCGCGGCGAACAGCCGCAGCAGGTCATGCATGCGAAACCGGCCGTCGCAGACCGGCTCCAGCAGCCGGGCCTCGGTCAGCTCATCGAGCGCGGCCTCCGCCGTCGTCTGGTCGACGTCGGCCAGCGCGGCGGTGAGCTCGACGCCGGCCTCAGGCACCTCCAGCACGCCGAACGCCCGGAAGACCGCCTTCGCGGTGCTGGTCAGCGTCCCGTACCCGACCTCGAAGCAGGTACGCACCCGCAGGTCGGCGGCCTGGAGCTCGTCCAGCCGCCGTTGCTGGTCGCCCAGCCGCTCGCCGAAGCGGGCCAGCGACCAGTCGGGCCGGCCCGCCAGCCGGGCACCGGCGATGCGCAGGGCCAGCGGATGGAAGCCGCACCAGCGGGCGATCTCCGCGGCCGCTCGCGCCTCGGCGCTCACCCGCTCGGGACCGGCCAGCAACCTCAGCAGGCGCACCGACTCCACCTCGTCGAGCATGCCGACGGCGATTGGCACGGCGTCCATGGTGGTCAGCGCGGCGCGACTGGTGACCAGCGCCGCGCAGCCGCCGCCCGCCGGCAGCAACGGCGCCACCTGGGCGGCGCCGACGGCGTTGTCGAGGACGACCAGGACGCGGCGGTCGGCCAGCAGCGACTGGTAGTGGGTGGCCGCCTCCGCCGGTGCCGCCGGGACGTCGCAGGGCGGCACTCCGAGCGCGCGCAGGAAACGGCCGAGCACCTCGGCCGGCCGCAACGGGGGCAGGCCCGGCGTGGATCCCTGGAGATCCACGTAGAGCTGGCCGTCGGGATAGCGGTCGGCCACGCCGTGCGCCACCGTCAGGGCGAGCGCCGACTTGCCCGCCCCACCAGGCCCGTGCAACGCCACCACGGGCGGGCTCGCCGCGTCGGGACCGTGCGGCCTCTCCACGGGCGGGCCCGCGCCGGAACCGATCACGGCCGCGCCCGCCTCCCCGTACAGGACGCTGCGCAGGTGGGCCCGCTCGGCCGAGCGGCCCACGAACGCCAGCGGCGCCCGGGGAAGCAGACGTGGGCGCGGGCGTCCGTCCGCGACGGGCACGGCCGCGGTGTCTCGGTCGGCCGCCAGCAGGGCGGTGTCCCTGCGCAGGATCGCCTGCTGCAGCAAGCGCAGGTCCGGCCCGGGATCGATGCCCAGCTCGTCGGCCAGGACCCGGCGGGCGGCCCCGAACGCGTCCAGTGCGCCGACCACGTCGCCGCAGCGATAGAGGGCCGTCATGAGCTGACCGTGCAGCCGCTCGCGCAGCGGATACTGGCGGATCACCTCGCGCAACCGGGCGGCCGCGAGCTCGTTCCTGCCGAGGGCGAGCTGGATGTCGGCGTGTTCCTCCACCACGCCCAGGTAGTGGTTGGTGAGGCGGGCGACCACCTCGCGCAGCGTGGGCCCGAGCGGTACGTCCTCCGCCGCCGTCCCTTCCCACAGGGCCAGGGCCTGGGTGAATGCCTCCCCGGCGGCGCTCGTGTCGCGCTTGGCCAGCGCCTGGCGGCCGCGCGCGGACAGCGCCTCGAACTCCAGGAGGTCGAGCTCCTCCGGTCCGGCCCGCAGCAGGTAGCCGACGTCGGAGGTGACCAGCCGCTCCTCATCCGGCAGCAGCTTGCGCAACTGCATGAGGTACGTACGCAGGTTCGCCACCGCGGAGCGGGGCGGCCGCTCGTCCCACACCTCCGCCACCAACGACCTGATGGGTACGACGTGACCCGCCCGGGCCAGCAGCATGGCGAGAACGGTACGTTGCTTGGGCGCCGTGATCCTGACCGGCGATCCGTTGACCTGGATCCGCATCGGCCCGAGAAGTCGAAACCGCACGATGTACCCGCTTTACAGCGGTGGCCCGCCCAACCGGCGCAGCGCGACACCGAGCAGGCGGTCGGCGTCGAAGAACCCGCGCTGCCGGGAGTCGACGCTGTCGATGTTGTCACCCAGGACGACCAGCGCGCCGGCGGGCACCCGGGCCACGCCGTCCCCGATCCCCGGGGGAACGGGGTCACCGGGTAACGCGACGGCCCGCTTGATGTTCCAGTGCCGGCCGTCCCGTCCCGGCGGTCCGAGCCCCGCGGCGGTGCGCGGCGGTTCGAGCACGACCACGTCGCCCGTGGTGACCTGGTCGATCCGGCGCCTGCGTACCAGAACCAGATCTCCGTCGGAGAGCGTCGGGGCCATGCTCGTCCCCTCGACCGTGACCACCACGTAGCGCCTTCGCGCCCACAGGGCGCCCGCCACCGCCGCCAGTACGAACCCACCGATGATCATCTTCATGGCGCTCTTCCACCGTCGGCCCTGCGAGGAATGAGACTTCTTTTGCGAAACGATCTACGTTGGGACGTGGCCCTGTCAAGGCGGCGGATTCTGGTGATTGGTTCACTGCGGGACCAACGGCACTCGTATTCGGGACTTCAGCCCCCTGTGGTCGGCCGCCTGTTTCGCGAGGCTGGAGCTGAGGTGTTCCAGTTCGGGAAGGGGTTGTGTGATGACCAGACGGATCGTGGTCGGCGTGGACGGGTCCGAGCCGGCGACAGCGGCGGTGCGGTGGGCCGCCGCCGACGCTCGGCGCAGGGGACTGGCCCTGCGGATCGTGCATGTCTGCGAGCCGTGGCCGTACGGGCTCGCCGCGTTCAGCGCGGAGTACTGCGCGGGCACGCTGGATGCCGCCGCCGACCAGGCGCGTGAGCTGGCGGGCGGCGTGGAGGTGACGACGGAACTACACACCGGCAACCTGGTCGACGAGCTGATCGGCGAGTCGGCGTCGGCCGACAGCCTGGTGCTGGGCAGCAGAGGACTCGGCGGTTTCAGCGGCATGCTGCTCGGCTCGGTCGGCACCGCCGTCGCGGGGCACGCGTGGGGCCCGGTGGCGATCGTCCGCGGGCGCGGCCAGGAAGAGCACGGCCGGATCGTCGTCGGCTATGACGGGTCGGAGGACTCCGAATTCGCCATGCAGTACGCCATCGAGCAGGCCCGCGCCCGCCACGCGCGGCTGCACGTCCTGTACGCCTGGCAAATGCCGATCTTCTCCCCGTACGCGGCCGCCTACGACAGCCTGCTGGACAACGCCTTCCAGCACGAGGTCCATACGGCCGGCGAACGGGTGAGCCCCTGGCGCGAGAAGTACCCCGACATCGAGATCACCGACGAGCAACTGTGCGAGCACCCGGCCGGCGCCCTGATCAAGGCCTCGACCACGGCCGACCTGGTCGTCGTCGGGTCGCGTGGGCTGGGCGGATTCGCCTCGGCGGTGCTGGGCTCGGTCAGCCGCGCCGTGCTGCACCACGCTACGTGCCCGGTCGCGGTCGTCCGGCCGCACCCGGAGAGGTCATGAACGGCGACTCGCCGACCACGGGGGACGACGATGAGCGGAGCGATCGTGGTCGGCTTCGACGGCGCTGTGGTGGGCGCTCCGAGGATCACGACGTGACCGGCCATCCGAGGTCTCGGGCGGTCAGTCTCGCCGATTCGTCCGCAGTCGTGCCGAGAGCGCCGCCGCCTGCGTACGGCGCTGCAGGTCGAGCTTGGACAGCAGGTTGGACACGTAGTTCTTGACCGTCTTCTCGGCCAGGAACATCCGCTCGCCGATCTGCCGGTTGGTCAGCCCTTCGCCGATCAGGTCGAGGATGTTGCGTTCCTGATCGGACAGGGCCGCGAGCGGGTCCCTTCTGGCGGCCTGCTCCCGCAGTCGTTGAAGCATCGCCGCGGTGGTCTGCGGATCGAGCAGCGACTGCCCCGAGGCGACCGTGCGCACGGCGCCGACCAGGTCGGAGCCGTGGATCTGCTTGAGCACATAACCGGCGGCGCCCGCCATCACCGCCTCGAACAGCGCGTCGTCGTCGGCGTAGGAGGTCAGCATCAGGCACGCCAGCCCGGGCAGCCCGGACCGGGCCTCACGGCACACGTCCACGCCGTTACCGTCGGGCAGCCGGACGTCCAGCACCGCCACGTCCGGCTTGAGCGCCGGAATGCGGGCGATCGCCGACTCCGCGGTGCCGGCTTCGCCGATCACCTCTATGTCGTCCTCGGAGTCCAGCAGGGCGGCCACGCCCCTCCGTACCACCTCATGGTCGTCGACGAGGAACACACGAATCATGCTCCGACGCTAACCGGCCAGGTCAACCACGGAATAGAGGCCAAAGTCCCAAAAGCGAGTGAAGACCAAAGCACTCAATAGGCAGGACTTTCGCCCCTAGGAGGCATAGAGCTGCTGCTGTGGGATGCGAGGGGATGAGGCAGGGCAAAAGACCAGGTGGCAGCGGGTGAATGCGACAGGAACGGGTGAGATGAGCACCGACAGGATCGACCGAGCAGTCCCACGCTCCGATCTCCGTGGGCCGGCGCTGATGCTGGCGGTGGCGACCGTGGGATTCGCGGTGAACTTCTGGGCGTGGGCGCTGCTCAGCCCGCTGGGCCCGCGCTTCAAGGAACTGCTGGGACTGTCGGCGGCCCAGCAGGCGCTGCTGGTCGCGGTTCCGGTGATCGTCGGCTCGCTGGGCCGCATCCCGGTCGGGGCGCTGACCGACCGCTTCGGCGGCCGGGTGATGTTCCCGCTGATCTCGGCGGCCACCATCGTCCCGGTGCTGTTCATCGGTCTGGCCGGGCATGGCTCGCTGGCGGCGCTGCTGGTGGGCGGGTTCTTCCTGGGCATCGGCGGGACGGCGTTCGCGGTGGGCGTGCCCTTCGTCAGCGCCTGGTTCCCGCCCGAGCGCCGTGGCCTGGCCGTCGGCGTCTTCGGCATGGGAATGGGCGGCACCGCGATCAGCGCGCTGACCACGGTCAAGCTGGTCAGGACCGGCGGCTCGGCCACTCCGTTCCTGCTCACCGCGGCCGTGCTCGCCGTCTACGCGATGGTGGCCTGGTTCGTGCTGCGGGACGCTCCGGGCCGTACGGCGCCCGCCCAGTCGACCATGGCGCGGCTGGCCGCGGCCGTGCGCCTGCCGATCACCTGGCAGGCCTGCGTGCTGTACGCGGTGACGTTCGGCGGATACGTCTCCTTCTCCGTCTACCTGCCGGTCTATCTGCGGTCGGCCTACGGACTGGAGCAGGCCGACGCGGCCGACCGGATGGCCGGGTTCGTGATCCTGGCGGTCGCGGCGCGTCCCGTCGGCGGCTGGCTGTCAGACCGGATCGGGGCGATTCGGGTCCTGGCCGCCGTGTTCGCCGTCGTCGCGCTCTGCGCCACGGTCCTGGCGTTCACCCCGCCGCTGATGCCGCTGGGCACGGTCGCGTTCCTGACCATGGCGGCGGCGCTCGGCGCCGGCAGCGGGGCCACCTTCGCCCTGGTCGCGGTGGCGGCCCCGGCCGACAAGGTCGGCTCGGTCACGGGCCTGGTCGGCGCGGCCGGTGGGCTGGGCGGGTTCGTGCCGCCGGTGGAGATGGGGTTCGTCTACGGCCTGTTCGGCTCCTACGGGGTGGGCCTGGCCCTGCTGGCCGGGGTGTCGGTGCTGACGCTGGTGCTGACTTTGACCGCGGTGCGTGCCACGGCCAGGCGGCGCTCCGCCGCGCTACCGGTGCCGTTCGGACCGTCCGCCGAGGAAGCCCGATGACGAAGAGACTGCCGCGCAAGACGTACGAGAAGGAGCTCTTCCGCCTGCAGGGAGAGCTGGTGAAGCTGCAGGAGTGGGTGCGGGTGCGAGGCCGGCGGGTGGTCGTGATCTTCGAGGGGAGGGACGCGGCGGGCAAGGGGAGCACGATCAAGCGGGTCTCCGAATACCTCAACCCGCGCGTGGCGCGCATCGCGGCGCTCCCGGCACCGACCGAGCGTGAGCGGTCGCAATGGTACTTCCAGCGCTACATCGAGCATCTGCCCGCCGCCGGGGAGATCGTGCTGCTCGACCGCAGCTGGTACAACCGCGCGGGTGTCGAACGGGTGATGGGATTCTGCACCCACGAGGAATACACGCGGTTCCTGCACCAGTGTCCGATCTTTGAGCGGTTGCTGGTGGAGGACGGGATCCTGCTGCGCAAATACTGGTTCTCGGTGAGCGACGAGGAGCAGGAGCGGCGCTTCCACGACCGGCTGAAGGATCCGATGCGGCAGTGGAAGCTGTCGCCGATGGACCTGGAGTCGATCAATCGCTGGGAGGACTACTCCAGGGCCAAGGACGAGATGCTGGTGCACACCGACATCCCAGAGGCGCCGTGGTACGACGTGGAGAGCGAGGACAAGCGGCGGGCCAGGATCAACATGATCGCGCACCTGCTGTCCACGATCCCCTACGAGGAGGTACGGCGGGCGGAGCTGAAGATCCCGCCCCGCCCGCCCGCCACCGGCTACCGGCGCCCGCCGCGCAGGCCGGAGACCTTCGTGCCGGACGCCGCGGCGGACCTCCGCCTGCCATGACATGACGATCGAAGCGCTGATGGATGAAGGAGTTGTGCGAATGGCGGGTATGGACGGGCCGGTCAGTGACGCCCTGCTGAGACTCGGCCGGCACCTGCGACCCGGCGCGGTCTCCGACGACCTGCGGACCCTGCACCAGATCGGCGGACGCCAAGGCGACGCCTTCTACCGCGACCGGTGGAGCCACGACAAGGTCGTCCGCTCCACCCACGGCGTCAACTGCACCGGCTCCTGCTCCTGGAAGGTGTACGTCAAGGACGGCGTGATCACCTGGGAGGCGCAGCAGACCGACTACCCCAGCGTGGGCGGCGACCGGCCCGAGTATGAGCCACGCGGCTGCCCGCGCGGGGCCGCCTTCTCCTGGTACACCTACTCGCCCACCCGGGTCCGTTTCCCGTACGCCAGGGGCGTCCTGGTGGAGATGTACCGGGAGACGAAGGCGAGGCTGGGCGACCCGGTCGCCGCCTGGGCCGAGATCACCACGGACCCGGACAAACGCCGCCGCTACCAGTCGGCCCGCGGCAAGGGCGGCCTGGTGCGCGTCACCTGGGACGAGGCCTGCGAGATCATCGCCGCGGCGCACGTGCACACCATCAAGACCTACGGCCCCGACCGGGTGGCCGGTTTCTCCCCGATTCCGGCCATGTCGATGGCCTCGCACGCGGTGGGCGCCCGGTTCGTGTCGCTGATCGGCGGGGCGATGCTGTCGTTCTACGACTGGTACGCCGACCTGCCGGTGGCCTCCCCGCAGGTGTTCGGCGACCAGACGGACGTGCCGGAGTCGGCCGACTGGTGGGACGCCGCGTACCTGATGCTGTGGGGCTCGAACGTGCCGGTCACCCGCACGCCCGACGCCCACTTCATGGCCGAGGCGCGCTACCGGGGCCAGAAGGTGGTGGTGCTCGCGCCCGACTACAACGACGCCGCCAAGTTCGCCGACGAGTGGCTGGCCCCGCACCCGGGCACGGACGGCGCGCTGGCCATGGCGATGGGGCAGGTGATCCTCAAGGAGTTCTTCGCCGACCGGCCGACGGCCGGCTTCACCGACTACGTCAAGCGCTTCACCGACCTGCCGTTCCTGGTCCGGCTGCGTGAGCGGGACGGATCGTACGTGCCGGACAAGTTCCTCACCGCGGCCGACCTGGGGCAGGAAGGGGAAGAGGCGGCGTTCGCTACGGTGCTGCTGGACGCGCGGAGCGGCGAGCCGGTCGTGCCGAACGGCTCGCTCGCCTTCCGCTACTCCGAGCAGGGGCGGGGCCGCTGGAACCTCGACCTGGGCGAGGTGGACCCGCTGCTGACCGTCCTGGGCGAGCACGCGGTGCCGGTCGCCCTGCCGCGCTTCGACGGGCACGGCGACGGGGTGCTGGAGCGGGGTGTGCCGGTGCGGCGGGTGGGCGGTCACCTGGTCACCACGGTGTACGACCTGATGCTCGCCCAGTACGGCGTGGCCCGCGACGGGCTGCCGGGGCGCTGGCCGTCCGGCTACGACGACGCGGCGGAGCCGTACACCCCGGCCTGGCAGGAGGCGATCACCGGCGTGCCCGCGGCCAAAGCGGCCCGGATCGCCCGCGAGTTCGCGCGCAACGCCGAGGAGTCGGGCGGCCGGTCCATGATCGTCATGGGGGCGGGGACGAACCACTGGTTCCACTCCGACACCATCTACCGCTCCTTCCTGGCGCTGACCACGCTGACCGGCTGCCAGGGCGTCAACGGCGGCGGCTGGGCGCACTACGTCGGCCAGGAGAAGTGCCGGCCGATCACCGGCTGGGCGCAGCTCGCCTTCGGCCTGGACTGGTCGCGCCCGCCCCGGCAGATGATCGGCACCGCCTACTGGTACCTGCACACCGACCAGTGGCGTTACGACACCTACGCGGCCGATGTCCTGTCCTCGCCGCTCGGCGACGGCGCGTTCGCCGGCAAGGCCACCGCCGACCTGCTGGCGCAGTCGGCGCGGCTGGGCTGGATGCCGTCGTACCCGACCTTCGACCGCAACCCGCTCGACCTGGCCGACGAGGTGGCCGCGGCGGGCGCGGAGGCAGGGCCGTACGTGGCCGAGCAGGTCGCCGCGGGCCGGCTCGGGTTCGCCTGCGAGGACCCCGACGCGCCCGCGAACTGGCCGCGCGTGCTGACCGTGTGGCGGGCCAACCTGCTCGGCTCCTCGGCCAAGGGCAACGAGTATTTCCTGCGCCATCTGCTGGGCACCGACTCGGCCGTGCGGGCCGATGAGGCCGCGCCTGGGCAGCGGCCAGAGAGCCTGACCTGGCCGGAGCGGGCGCCGCGCGGCAAGCTCGACCTGCTGCTGTCGCTGGACTTCCGGATGACCTCCACCACGTTGTTCTCCGACATCGTGCTGCCCGCCGCCACCTGGTACGAAAAACACGACCTGTCCTCGACGGACATGCACCCGTTCGTGCACGCCTTCACCCCGGCGATCGACCCGCCCTGGCAGACCCGCACCGATTTCGCCGCCTTCCACGCCATCGCCAGGGCCTTCAGCGCCCTGGCCAAGACCCACCTGGGCACTCGTACGGACGTGGTGGCCATGCCGCTGACGCACGACACGCCCGATGAGCTGGCCACCCCGCACGGGCGGGTGCACGACTGGCGCGTGACGGGCCGGCCGCCCACTCCGGGACGCGACTTCCCCAAGATCGTCACGGTGGAGCGCGACTACGGAGCGGTGGCGGAGCGGATGGCCGCCCTCGGCCCGCTGCTGGAACGGCTCGGCGCCACGACCAAGGGGCTGACGTACGATGTCTCCGGCGAGATCGCCCGGCTGGGCCGGATGACCGGCACCGTCCGCGGCGGCAGCGTCGAGGGCCGCCCCTCCCTGGCCCGCGACAGCGACATGTGCGAGGCCATCCTGGCCCTGTCGGGCACCACCAACGGGCATCTGGCCGCCCAGGGGTTCGCCACGCTGGGCCGGCGTACCGGAACCTCCTTCGACGGGCTGGCCGACGAGCACAAGCAGATCACCTTCGCCGACACCCAGGCCCGGCCGGTGCCCGTGATCACCTCGCCGGAATGGTCGGGCAGCGAGACCGGCGGGCGGCGCTACTCGCCGTTCACCATCAACATCGAGCACCGCAAGCCCTGGCACACCCTCACCGGCCGCCAGCACTTCTATCTCGACCACGACTGGATCCACGAGGCCGGCGAGGCGCTGCCGACCTATCGGCCGCCGCTCGACATGACCGCGCTGTTCGGCGAGCCCGGCGTCGGCGCCTCCGGGGCGGACGGCATCGCCGTGCGCTACCTCACCCCGCACTCGAAGTGGTCCATCCACTCCGAATACCAGGACAACCTGCTCATGCTCACGCTCTCCCGAGGCGGGCCGACCATCTGGATGAGCCCGGCCGACGCGGCCAAGGCGAAGATCCGCGACAACGACTGGATCGAGGCGGTCAACCGCAACGGGGTCGTCGTGGCCCGCGCGGTCGTCTCCCACCGGATGCCCGAGGGCACCGTGTACATGTACCACGCGCAGGAACGCGTCGTGGACGTGCCCAAGAGCGAGACGTCGGGGCGGCGCGGCGGCATCCACAACTCCCTCACCCGCCTGCTGATCAAGCCCACCCACCTGATCGGCGGCTACGCCCAGCTGTCGTTCGCCTTCAACTACCTCGGGCCCACCGGCAACCAGCGCGACGAGGTCACCGTGATCCGCCGCCGCTCTCAGGAGGTCGACTACTGATGCGGATCATGGGGCAGCTGGCCATGGTGATGAACCTCGACAAGTGCATCGGCTGCCACACCTGCTCGGTCACCTGCAAGCAGGCCTGGACCAACCGGGCCGGGGTCGAGTACGTCTGGTTCAACAACGTCGAGACCCGCCCCGGCCAGGGCTACCCACGCACTTACGAGGATCAGGAGACCTGGAAGGGCGGCTGGGAACTCAACCGGCGCGGCCGGCTCCGGCTGAAGGCGGGCGGGCGGCTGAAGAAACTGCTCACCATCTTCGCCAACCCGCTCATGCCCTCCATCCAGCAGTACTACGAGCCCTGGACCTACGACTACGACCGGCTCTTCTCGGCCCCCGCCTCCGAGGACACGCCCGTCGCCCGGCCCAGGTCGCTGATCACCGGCGAGCACACGAAGATCACCTGGAGCGCGAACTGGGACGACAACCTCGCCGGCGGCCCCGAACTCACCGCCGCCGACCCGGTTCTCCGTAAGCTGTCGGACCAGGTGAAGCTGGAGTTCGAGCAGGCGTTCATGTTCTACCTGCCGCGCATCTGCGAGCACTGCCTCAACCCCTCGTGCGTGGCCTCCTGCCCGTCCGGCGCGATGTACAAGCGATCCGAGGACGGCATCGTCCTGGTCGACCAGGACCGCTGCCGTGGCTGGCGCATGTGCGTGACCGGCTGCCCGTACAAGAAGGTGTACTTCAACCACCGCACCGGCAAGGCGGAGAAGTGCACCTTCTGCTACCCCCGGGTCGAGGTCGGCATCCCGACGGTCTGCTCGGAGACGTGCGTGGGCCGCCTGCGCTACCTCGGCCTGCTGCTCTACGACGCCGACCGGGTCCTGGAGGCCGCTTCCGTCCCGGACGAGAAGGATCTGTACGAGGCGCACAAGAGCGTGCTGCTGGATCCGCGCGACCCCGAGGTGATCGCCGCCGCCCGGGCGGCGGGCATCCCCGAGGACTGGCTGGAGGCGGCCCGGAACTCCCCGATCCACCAGCTGATCTTCGAGTACGGCGTGGCCCTCCCGCTGCACCCGGAATACCGCACGATGCCGATGGTCTGGTACATCCCGCCGCTGTCGCCCGTGGTCGACGTCCTGGCGAACACCGGCCACGACGGAGAGGACGCCGGCAACCTGTTCGGTGCGATCGACGCCCTGCGCATCCCGATCGGCTACCTGGCCGAGCTGTTCACCGCCGGCGACCCCGGGCCGGTGCGGGCCGCGCTGCGCCGCCTGGCCGCCATGCGCTCCTACATGCGCCGCCTCAACCTCGGCCAGGACCCCGACGAGTCGATCGCGGCCGCCGTGGGGATGAGCGGCCCGCAGGTCGAGGGCATGCACCGGCTGCTCGCCCTGGCCCCCTACGGCGAGCGGTACGTCATTCCCAAGGCCCACGCCGAGCAGGGCGCGCGGCTGGAGGAGAGCGCCACCGGCTGCAGCCTCGATTACGAGGGCGGCCCCGGCATGAGCGGCCCGTTCGGCGAGTCCTCCGGTCTGCCCGACCCGGTGGCGGTGGAGAACTTCCACGCGCTGCGTGAGCGGCAGTCCGGCGACGACCTGGAGGACGTCGGCGAGCTGCGCGGCCGCGTCAACCTCCTCAACTGGGACGGCAAGGGCACCCCTGAGGGGCTGTTCCCGAAGAGAAACCGGGACGGATCATGATGAGAGCTCTGGGAGAAGGCGAACTGCGCACCGCCCACATGGTGGCCAGCGTGCTGCTCGGCTACCCCGACGAGCGGCTGTACGGCGCCCGCCAGGTGCTGGCCAAGGCGGTGATCACGCTGCCCGCCGGGGAGGTCCGCGACCGCCTGACCGCCTTCCTCGACCACGTCGCGGGCACCGCTCAGGCCGACCTGGCCGCCCACTATGTGGCGACCTTCGACCTCAAGCGGCGCTGCTGCCCGTACCTGACGTACTACGCCTACGGCGACACCCGTAAGCGCGGCGGGGCGCTGCTGCGTTTCAAGCACGCCCTGCGCGCGGCGGGCTTCGAGGTCGCCGATGGCGAGCTGCCCGACCACGTGGCGGTGGTGTGCGAGCTGTCGGCCCGCGGCGCCGTGCGGGAGGCCGGGCGCCTGCTGCGGGAGCATCGGGCGGGCCTGGAGCTCCTGCGTACGGCGCTGGAGGACGAGCGCTCGCCGTACGCCGGCGTGGTGGCCGCCGTGACCGCCACGCTGCCCCCGGCCGGCCCGCGTGAGAAGGAGGCCGCGCTGCGGCTGGCGGCCGAGGGACCGCCCGCCGAGGAGGTCGGACTGGAGCCCTACGCCGTCACGGAGGCATCCCGGTGAACGCCCTCGACATCCTGCTGTGGGTGGTGGCGCCCTACGTGGCGATCACCGTGTTCGTGCTCGGCCACGTCTGGCGCTACCGGTACGACAAGTTCGGCTGGACCACCCGCTCATCACAGATGTACGAGTCACGGCTGCTGCGCGTCGGCAGCCCGCTGTTCCACTTCGGCATCCTGGTCGTCCTGCTCGGCCACATCGGCGGGCTGGTGATCCCCAAGAGCTGGACCGAGGCGGTGGGCGTGAGCGAGGCGACCTACCACGCCGGCGCCGTCCTGCTCGGCACCATCGCGGGCCTCGCCACCCTCGGCGGCCTGGCGATCCTCATCTACCGGCGCCGCACCGTCGGACCGGTGTTCACCGCCACCACCCGCAACGACAAGCTCATGTACCTGGTGCTGAGCGCCACCATCGTGCTCGGCCTGGCCGCCACGGTGGCGGCCAATGTCATCGGCGGCGGCTACGACTATCGCACCACCATCTCACCCTGGTTCCGGTCGATCTTCTCCTTCAGCCCGGACCCCGCCCTGATGGCCGGCGCGCCCATCCTGTTTCAGCTGCACGCGCTCAGCGCGCTGCTGCTGTTCGCCATCTGGCCGTTCACCCGGCTGGTGCACATGCTCACCGCGCCCCTCGGCTACCTGACCCGCCCCTACATCGTCTACCGCGGCCGCGCCGACCGGCCGACCGGCTCCCGTACGCCCTGGCGCCCCTGACCGCGGGAGCAGCGAGGAGTGCCGTATGGCCGTGATCGATGGGACTTTGGCCTCTGCCGGTGGCAGGCACGCGGGCGGATCGTGGATCCATGGCGATCCGCGGCCTGACCTGGGAGAACGACATGACCATCGACATCGCGCTCGAGGCGGCGCGCTGGGCACCGTCGGTGCACAACACCCAGCCCTGGACCTTCGCCGTCACGGGCCAGGAGATCGCCGTCCGCGCGAGCACCGATCGCAAACTGGCCCTGGAAGACCCTGGCGGCAGGGAAATGCTGATCAGCTGCGGGGCGGCCGTGTTCAACCTGCGTACCGCGCTGCACCAGGCCGGCCGCGAGCCGATCGTGCGGATCCTGCCCGATCCCGACCGGCCCTCGCTGCTGGCGACGGTACGGCTGGGCGAGGCCGTCGAGCCTGACGAGCACACCAGCATGCTGGCCGGGCAGATCGAGGTGCGGCGTACGCACCGGGCGGGATTCACCGAGACGCCCGTGCCCGAGCGGCTCGTGGCACAGTGGCAGCGCGAGGCCGCCACCGAGGGCGCGACCTTCACGCCGGTCGGGGCGCCCGCCGCCGTGCGGGCCCTGGCCGCGCTCACCGAGGCGGCCCAGGCGGTCCAGTCGCAGGACTGGCCCTTCACCCTCGAGGTCATGCGGTGGGCGCGCCCACCGGAAAGCACCCGAGGCGACGGCGTGCCCGCCGACGCCTACCCCAAGCAGCCGGCCGGCGAATTCGCCCAGCGCGACTACGCCCACCAGCACTCCTGGGGCATCGACACCGACCAGCGCATGTCATGCGCCACCGGGGTGGTGGCGCTGCTGACCACCCGCGAGGACACCCGCGAGGCCTGGCTGGCGGCCGGGCAGGCGCTGCAGCACGTGCTGCTGCACGCCTCGGCCCACGGAGTGAGCGCCGCCTTCCACACCCAGGTGCTGGAGGAGCCGCACCTACGCGACTTCCTCCGGCAGCGGATGTGCGCGGGCGCCTACCCGCAGATGCTCATGCGGCTCGGCATCGC
The DNA here is from genome assembly GCF_044460705.1 of Nonomuraea sp. NPDC050022. Classification (NCBI taxonomy): domain Bacteria; kingdom Bacillati; phylum Actinomycetota; class Actinomycetes; order Streptosporangiales; family Streptosporangiaceae; genus Nonomuraea; species Nonomuraea sp. NPDC050022. The sequence goes on along the minus strand of NZ_JBITKE010000008.1, from coordinate 220,735 downwards.
CGCCGACGAGAGCCACGGGGTCCGCCGCCCGCTCACCGACCTGACCGACCCATGATCTTCCTCCTGATCCATAGGGGTCAGGCGGACGAGGCGTCCTGGGGTTGGCGTGTGAGCCGGAGGAAGGTCTCCTCGACCTGGCGGGCGATGTCCGCCGCGGTCAGGCCGAGGCGGGCGAGCACGCGATCGCGGCCTGCGTGGTCGAGGAACGCCACCGGCACCCCGAAGTCACGCATGGGCACGTCGACCCCCGCGTCGCGCAGGGCCTGCGCGACGGCGGAGCCGACGCCGCCCGCCCGTACCCCGTCTTCCACCGTCAGCACCATGCGGTGCCGGGCGGCGAGGCCGGGCAGCAGGTCATCGACCGGTTTGACCCAGCGCGGGTCGACCACCGTGGCGGTGATGCCGTGATCGGCCAGGCGTTCGGCGACCCGCAGGCACAGCGGAGCCAGCGCGCCGACGGCCACGATCAGGACATCTGCCGCCGGTTCGGTGCCCGTGCTCCGGCGATCAACGGTGGCTTCCCGGAGCACGTCCATGCCGCCGATCCGCCCGACGGCCGGGATCGGGGGACCGACGCTTCCCTTCGGATAGCGGACCAGTGTGGGCGCGTCGTCCACCACCAGCGCCTCGCGCAGCTGTTCCCGCAGGCGTTCGCCGTCCCGGGGTGCCGCGATCCGCAGCCCCGGTACGACCTGGAGGACGGCCAGGTCCCAGACGCCGTTGTGCGAGGCGCCGTCGTCGCCGGTGATCCCCGCCCGGTCCAGGACGAACGTCACCCCGCACTGGTGCAGTGCCACATCCATCAGCAACTGGTCGAAACAACGGTTGGCGAACGTGGCGTACACGGCGACGACCGGATGCAGCCCGCCCGTGGCCAGTCCCGCCGCGGCGGTGGCCGCGTGTTGCTCGGCGATGCCCACGTCGAGGACCCTGTCGGGGTAGCGCTGGGCGAAGGGCTCCAGCCCGGTCGAGCGCAGCATTGCCGCCGTGATCGCCACCACGTCCGGTCGTTCGGCACCGATCCGCACCAGTTCCCCGGCGAACACCGAGGTCCAGTCCTCTCCGGCCACGCGCAGCGGCACGCCGGTGTCCGGGTCGATCACCTTGACCTGGTGGAACCGCTCGTCGGACTGCTCGGCCGGCGGATAGCCGCGCCCCTTCTCCGTGATGCAGTGCACGATCACCGGGCCGGAGAACTGTTTGGCCAGGTGCAGCGCCTGCTCCACCGCCGCCCGGTCGTGACCGTCGATCGGGCCGACGTACTTCAGGCCAAGGTCTTCGAACATGCCCTGCGGCGCGACGAAGTCCTTGAGCCCCTTCTTGGCGCCGTGCAGAGCGTCGAACAACGGACGCCCGATCATCGGGGTGCGGTCGAGGATGTCCCGGGTACGCCGCAGGAACCGTTCGTAGCCGTCGGTGGTGCGCAGCGCCGCCAGGTGGGTGGCCAGGCCGCCGATCGTCGGTGAATAGGAGTGCTCGTTGTCGTTGACGACGATTACCAGCGGCAGCGACGGGTCGGCGGCGATGTTGTTCAGCGCCTCCCATGCCATCCCGCCGGTCAGGGCGCCGTCCCCGATCACGGCGACGACGTGGCGGTCGCGCCGACCGGTCAGACGGTGGGCCTTGGCCAGCCCGTACGCCCAGCTGAGCGCGGTCGAGGCGTGCTGGTTCTCCACGACGTCGTGCGGGGACTCCACCCGGCTCGGGTAGCCGGAAAGCCCGCCTTCCTGCCGCAATCGCGAGAAGTCCTGCCGCCCTGTGAGCAATTTATGCACGTACGCCTGGTGGCCGACGTCGAAGATGACGCGGTCGGTGGGGGAGTCGTAGACCCGGTGCAGGGCGATGGTCAGCTCCACGACGCCGAGGTTCGGCCCCAGATGCCCGCCCGTACGGGAGACCGCGTCGATCAAGTACTCACGGATCTCGGCGGCGAGCCGGTCCAGCTCCGCGGGGCTTAACCCGTTGAGATCCGCCGGACCGCTGATCGACGACAGAACGCTCATGAGAGGACCACTGCTCCTTCGCGAAGTCTTCTTACCCTCAAGCGGCGGCCCTCAAGTGATGGGCCCGCGCCGCGGCTCGCCGCCCGACGACCAGTCACCCGGAATGTGCGACAGGTGCCGGCGCATCAGCTCTTCGGCGAGCGCACGGTCGCCCTTCAGGACCGCCGCCAGCAACGGACGGTGCTCCGCCGCGGAGCGGGCCAGGTCGCCGTCCGCGGTGAGGCGGCGCAGGTTGTACAGGCGGGTTTGGTCGCGTAGGCACGCCACCGAGTCGACCAGTCGCCGGTTTCCGGTCGCCTCCAGCAGCAAGAGGTGAAAGTCGCGATCGGCCTGAAGGTTGCCAGGCAGATCGTGCTCCTCGGCCGTCCGCTCGATGACGTCGACGAGCCGCGACAGCCGCTCCGCACGATCCCCCAAGCCCAACTCGGCCGCCCGGCCCGCCCCGGGCACTTCGAGCATCATGCGCAGCTCGAAGATCTCAGTGAAGTCCTGCTCGGTGAAGGACACGACACGGAATCCCCGGTTGGGCAGCGCCTCCAGCAGACCCTCATCGACCAGGGCGAGCATCGCCTCGCGTACCGGACTCGTGGACACCCCGAGCTCCGTCGCCAGCGACGCCGCCGAATACACCTCGCCCGGCTCCAGGGCGCCCGTGACCAGCGCCTCCCTCAGCACCGACAGTGCCTGATCACGCAGACTCGTCCGCTGCAGGGAAGCTCCCGTCAAAACCATGAACAGTACTATATCACCGATTAGCCGTTACGCCTCATAGGCCACCAGGGCTGATCGAGGGAGCTTTAGCGATCGATCGTGCGGGCAGAAACTGCGAGTATGAGCGATGGATCGGTGATGCCGTCCATGCGGCTGGACGAGCTGCTGGCCGAGCTGCAGGTGCGGCTGAGCGCGGTGCTCGCCACGCGCGACCGCGTGCACGCGCTGCTGGACGCGGTGGTGTCGGTGGGCAGCGATCTCGATCTGGAAACGGTGCTGCGGCGGATCGTGGAGACCGCGACCAACCTGGTGGACGCCAGTTACGGCGCGCTCGGGGTGATCGGCCATGGGAGCACGCTGATCGAGTTCATTCCCGTGGGATTGACCGAGGAAGAGATCGCCAAGATCGAACATTGGCCGCACGGGCTCGGCCTGCTCGGATTGTTGATCAAGGACGCCCGGCCGCTGCGACTGGCGCGGATCGCCGATCACCCGGAATCCTACGGTTTCCCGCCCGGCCATCCGCCCATGGGCACCTTCCTGGGTGTGCCGATCCGGATGCGTGAGGAGGTGTTCGGCAACCTCTACCTGACGGAGAAGCGCGGTGGCGGCGAGTTCGACGAGGAGGATGAGGCCGTCGTCATCGCCCTGGCCACCGCGGCGGGTGTGGCGGTGGAGAACGCGCGCCTGTACGAGCAGACGCGGCGGCGGGAGAAGTGGCTGCGGGCCTCCTCGGAGATCACCACCAGCCTGCTGTCCGGCACCGATCCGCGCGACGTCCTCGTCACACTGACCAGCAAGGCCAAGGAGATGACGGATGCCGATCTGGTCGAGCTGATGGTGCCCGCCGACGGCGGCACCCGGCTGGTGGTGGAGATCGCCGAGGGCGACCGGGCGGACGAGCTGCTGGGCACCTCGTGCGCGGTGGCGACGACGATGGCGGGGGAGGTCTACACCCGGGGCGAGTCGCTCACCGAGGGCGACATGCGGCTGCTGGTGCCCTTGGGCGCGCCGCCTTCGGTGCGCGGGGTGGTCGCCATGAGCAAGCGCTCGGGGCGGCTGCCGTTCAGCGAGGCCGAGGGCCACATGCTGGAGGCCTTCGCGGGCCAGGCGGCCATCGCGGTGGAGCTGGCCGAGGTGCGTCGCGCCGCGGAGCGGCTCAGCCTGCTGGAAGACCGCGACAGGATCGCCAGGGACCTGCACGATGTGGTGATCCAGCGGTTGTTCGCGGTGGCCATGACGCTGATGGGCGCCGTCAGGCTGATCGAACGTCCCGAGGCCACGAGCAGGGTCCAGCACGCCGTCGACGAGCTGGACGAGACGATCCGGCAGATCCGAGCCAGCATCTTCGCCCTGCAGGGCTCGGGGACGAGCGGGCTGCGCGGTCAGGTCACCGAGCTGGTCGACGAGGCCGCCGCACACCTGGGCTTCCGCCCAGGACTGCGGCTGGAGGGGCAGCTCGACACGCTGGTCGGCCAATCCGTGGCCGAGCAGGTGACGGCCGTGCTGCGCGAGGCCCTGTCCAACCTGGTACGGCACGCCAAGGCGGCCAAGGCCGACATCCTGCTGGAGGCGGCGGCCGGTCGGCTGACCTTGGTCGTCACCGACAACGGGTTGGGCATCGAGCCCGATGGCCGGCGCAGCGGGCTGGCCAACCTGGAGGAACGTGCCACCCGGCTGGGCGGCACGTTCACCGTCGATTCACCTGAGGGCGGCGGAACCCGGCTCAGGTGGTCGGTCCCGCTGTGATGCGGTGGCTCAGCTGGTCGGTCCGGCGGCTCAGGTGGTCGGTGCCGCGGTGATGCGGCGGCCGGAAACCTGCTCGGCCGCCACCATGATGTAGTGGTCACGGCTGCCCGGCGCCCACGGCATCAGGGGGAGTTGCGCGAGGCGGGCCATCTCCTCGGGCTCGTGTACGGCTCGCGCGTGCCCGATCGCGGTCACGGACCAGCCGGTACGCCAGTCGGGGTCGAACTCGTCGGCCTCGAAGGCGACCACGCTCCGCCGGGTGGCCGCGGCCAGCTTGGAGCCGACGGAGGTGCGGATCACGATGTGCTCGCCGTACAGGCAGAAGTTGACCGGTTGGACGGCGGGCAGGGCCCGGTCGGTGAAGACGATCCGGCCGATCCGCGCCGTGTCCAGCAGGCCGAGGCACTCCTGGCGAGAGAGCACCTGCAGGCCGGACGCGTCTAGTTGCATGCTTCCCAGCATCAGCGGATCAGGGAGGGGACGTTAGGGTCTTTCGTCCTTGTTTCGCGGCCGTGGGGGGGGGGGGGGGGGGGGGGGGGGGGGGGGGGGGGGGGGGGGGGGGGGGGGGGGCCGGCGGGGGGGCGGGAGCGCGAGGAG
>NZ_JBITKE010000008.1:0-215665 GCF_044460705.1 Nonomuraea sp. NPDC050022 | reverse complement strand
GGGGTTTGGGTGGGCGGTGTGGGTGGTCTGGCGCGTCGCGCCCCCCCCGCCCCCCCCCCCCCCCCCCCCCCCCCCCCACGGCCGGTGCCTTCCTGGCAGGAGCACCCACGAGTAACCCGATCAGCCTGTGAACTCCAGTTCGGCCCGGTCGCGGCTGCTGTACAGGTCCCAGTAGACCGAGGCGATGTCGCCCGCCTCCGCCGTGGGGAAGCCCGCCGGCGCGTTCGAGCCGATCCAGACGCTGATCGCCACGTGCGCGGCGTAGACGCCCCGCTCGGCCAGGACGCCGTTGAGGTTGAGCACCCAGTTGCGCAGGGCGGCGGCGGCCGCGTTGATGTTGCCCATCATCGGGTTCGGCGTGATGGAGCCGCCTCCCGTGGTGAACAGGAGGGTGCCGGCGCCGGCTTCGAGCATCGCGGGCAGCACCTGGTTGGCGGCGGTGACCGCGCCGTACAGGTAGTAGTCGATCTGCGGCTGGAGGTTGTCCACGGTCACCTCCAGCGGGCCGGCCATGGTGATGCCGGGGACCGGGGTGTGCGGGGCGGGGGAGTACTCCAGTACGTCGATGCCGCCGAAGTGGGCCGCCGCTTGGTCCAGAGCGGCGGCCAGGGCGGCGCGGTCCATGATGTCGGCGGGGAAGGCCGCCGCGGTGACGCCCGAGCCGGTGAGCTCGGCGACAAGCCCATCCAGTTTGTCCTTGCTCCGGGCGATCAGGGCGACGTCGAAGCCGTGTCCGCCGAAGAGCTTGGCGATGGACAGGCCCATACCGGGGCCGGCACCGACGATGGCGAGGGTAGGCATGATCAACTCCTTTGGGATAGAGGGAAGCGGACTCAGGCGATGGAGACCGCGAGCTTGCCCCGCGCGCCGGTGCCGAAGTCGGCGAACGCCTGGGCGACCTGGTCCAGCGGGTAGGTGGCGGTGATGGGCACCCGCAGGGCGCCCGTGGCGGCATCGGCGGCCAGCTTGTCCAAGGTGAGCTGGTTCGGGTCGGCCATCACCGAGGTGACGCTGACCTCATGACCGTTGACCTCCTGACCCTGGACCGCGTCGGGGCCGAAGCCGAGAGTGGAGGCGAGCCGGCCGCCCGGCCTCAGCAGAGCCGCCAGCTGAGCGCCGTCGCCGGCCAGGTGCAGCACCGCGTCCACCCCGTTCGGGGCCAGGGCGCGCACCTGCGCCTCCACTTCCCCGGTGAAGTCCACCAGGTGGATCTCGGCGTCGGTCAGCTCTCGTACGAAATCGCTCTCCGCACCCGGTCGCGCGGTGGCGAGCACCCGGGCGCCGCGAGCCACCGCGACCTGCACGGCGAGTGCGCCCACGCCGCCGGTGGCGCCGGAGATCAGGACGGTCTCGCCCTTCTGCGGGTCCACGGCGTCGACGCTGTCCAGAGCGGCCGTTCCGGCCAGTCCCAGCGCTCCGGCCGTAGCGGTCGAGAGCCCCTGGGGAATGTGCGCCACACCGTAGGCGGCGGACACGACAACGTACTCGGCAAGCGAGCCGGTGCCCAGGAACGGCTTCATCGCCACGCCGAAGACGTGGTCCCCGACGGCGAACCCCTCGGCGCTTTCGCCCACGGCCTCGACCGTGCCCGCGAAGTCCTTGCCCGGGATCAGCGGGTAGCGGTGCTCCATCATCTGCTGCAGGTAGCCGGCCGCGGTCGCCGCGTCGAAGCCGTTGATCGACGAAGCGGCGACCTTCACCAGCAGTTCACCGGCCTCTGGCCGGGGCGCGGCCACCTCGGTGACGGCGGGGCTCGCGGGGACGGAACTCAGGGCGACTGCGCGCATGGGTGACTCTCCTCAACTAATCGGAATGGCTTATCCGTTTGTTCTGTGCAGCGTAACAGCAGAATCGGATAGGCCATTCCGATTCTGTATGATGGCTTCATGAGCCCTGCCGCCCGCCGCGTCCCCGCTTCCCCAGACCCGTCGGCAGACCCTTCGACCCAGGGCCTGCGCATCGATGCCCGGCACAACCGCGATCGCATCCTGGCCGCGGCCCGGCGGGTCTACGCGCGCGACGGCATCGAGGCCTCGATGGCCTCCGTGGCGCGCGAGGCGGGCGTCGGAATCGCGACGCTCTTCCGGCATTTCTCCGCCCGCGAGGACCTCGTCGCGGCCGTCTTCGCCGACACCATGCAGACGTACGCCGATGCCGCCGCCACCGCGCTGGCCGACCCCGATCCCTGGCATGGATTCACCTGGTACATCGAGACCGTCTGCGGCATGCAGGCCGCGGATCGCGGTTTCTCCGAGGTGCTGACCATGACCTTTCCCAGCGCCAGGGCCATGGAGGCCAAACGGGACGAGGCCTACCGCGGCTTCAGCGAGCTGGTCGTCCGGGCCAAGGAAGCCGGTCGGCTGCGCCCCGACTTCACCACCGAGGACCTGGTCATCCTCCTGATGGCCAACGCCGGTGTCATCGCGGCCACGGCCGGCGCGGCCCCTGAGGCGTGGCGCCGGCTCGTCGGCTGCATGATCCAGTCCTACGCCGTCCCGGACCCCGCGAATCCCGAGCCCCTGCCGCCCGCGCCCACCCCGACGGCCCTGTACCGGGCGATGATCCGCTTGAGCCGCGCCCCCGCGGAACGCCGATGACCTCTTAGGCGCAGCCTTCGAACTGCGGCACTGAGGTGGATATCGAAAGACCCGTCGCGCCGAAGTGTTCGCGGAGAAGCTTGGGCGCCGTTCCGGACTGGTACATCGCGGTGATGGCCCGGTTGACCGCCTCGCATCCGGCTACGTCGCCATGGCGTAGGGCGACGCCGTACCGCTCCTCCGTGAAGGGGGCGTGGACGATGGTGTACGCGCCCTTGTCCCGGGCGGCGAACCCGGCCAGGATCAGGTCGCCGGTGGAGACCGCGTCCACCGCGCCGGATCTGAGGAGGTCCACACACTCGCTGTAGGTGCGGGCCGGGACCAGAACGGCGGCCACACCGCGGCCTTCAATGATCCGCGACGTGGAGATGGAGCCCTGGGCCTCGCACAGTTTGCGCCCCGCGAGATCTCGTACGTCGCCGATGTTCGTCGTTCCGTTGCGGACCAGGATGTCCTGCTGCGAGACGTAGTACGGCCCCGCGAACGTCACCTGCGTCTTGCGCGGTGGGCTGATGGAGTAGGTGGCCACCACCATGTCCGCCTCGCCGGAGTTCAGCTTGGCCTCCCGGCCTTCCGACGTCGTGGCGACGAAGGAGACCTTCTTCCCCAGGTGGCCGGCCACATAGGTGGCCACGTCCACGTCGAAGCCCTCGAAGGTGCCCTGCTTGGTCCGCAGGCCCAGGCCGGGCTGGTCCGGCTTCACCGCGACGATCAGCTCGTCCTTGTCCAGGATGGACGGGGTATGGCGGAGGGCGCTCATCCCGCACCCGGCCGATGTCAGGGTGATGGCCGCTGCCACGGCGACTCGCGTGAGGCCGCCGAGTAACTCGCTCATCGCTCCTCCGGGGTGCGGGCCTGCCGACGCGAGCCCCACGGTAGGGAAGGACGATGAAGCAAGAGTGAACCAGCGGTGGCGGCACCCGGTCGAGATGATGACGGTGGACGTGGTCTAGGGCTTGAGGTCCCCGAGCTCTCTCACTCGGCCGAGCCAGGTCTCGGTGCCGCGCGGACGTGCGTGCGTTCGCCCTGTCTCCCGATGAGACTCAGGAACTCGACGGGACCGGCACTGGTGGCCCCGAACCAGTGCGGGGTGCGTGTGTCGAACTCCGCCGCCTCCCCGGGCTTGAGGATGAGGTCGTGTTCGCCGAGTACGAGGCGGAGCGTTCCGTTGAGGACATAGGCCCAGTCATAGCCCTCGTGGCTGCGCAGGTCGGGTTCGGCCTCGTCGCTTCCGGCCGGGAGGACGAACTTGTAGGCCTGGATCCCGCCGGGCCTCCGGGTCAGCGGCAGGATGACGGCGCCGTCGCCACGGGAGATGGGCCGCAGGTTGACGCGGGGGTCGCCGGTCGGCGGCGCGTCGACGAGCTCGTCGAGGGTGACCCCGTAGGCGCGAGCCAGCGGTAGCAGCTGCTCGAGCGTGGGACGTCGCAGGCCCGCCTCGAGCCGGGACAAGGTGCTGATGGAGATCCCGGTCTCCGCCGCGAGGTCGGCGAGTGTGACGTCCCGATGCAGCCGAAGGCGTTTCAACCTCGGTCCGACGGCGTCGAGAGTGCGGTCAATGGCTTCATCCATCCTGCCATTTTGCCATTTGGCAACAGCGTTTGCACAACCGCCTTGACGCTCAGCACCATGAGGAACGCACCCGCAGAGAGGGACGACCCATGGCCGGTAACTACACCATCCGACCGCGCCGGAGCCCACCGCTCCGGCGCCGATTCCCCCTGCCCTCACGAAAGGAATCCCGTGAGTACGAGCCCGTCCTCAGGCGCGAAAGCCCCCGGCCCGACCATCCAAGACCCACGGCAACGACGCACGATCTTGGCCGGCGTCTGCGTCGCGCTCATGGCCGTCATCGCTTCGGTGTCCGGGTTGAACGTCGCCCAGCCGGAGCTCAGCGTCGCCTTCGACACCTCGCAATCCCAGGTCCTGTGGTTCATCAACATCTACACCCTCACTCTGGCCGCGTTGCTCCTGCCGCTCGGCGCGCTGGGCGACCGGTGGGGCCGCCGGCCGGTGCTGCTCGCCGGCCTGCTCGTCTTCGGCGTGGCGAGCGCGGCGGCCGGCCTTGCCACATCGTCGGAGCTCATGCTCGCCGCGCGTTTCCTGAGCGGCGTAGGCGCGGCGATGATCATGCCGGCCACCCTCGCGGTCATCACCTCGACCTTCCCGGACGAGGAACGCGCCAAGGCGATCGGCGTGTGGACCGGCGTCGCCGGCGGCGGCGGCATCTTGGGGATGTACCTGTCGGCCATCCTGGTCGACCTGGCGAGCTGGCGGTGGCTCTTCGTCCTGCCGGTCGTGCTCGTCGTCGTCGCCATCGCCATGACGCTGCGATCCGTCCCGAACTCGCGTGAGGCGTCCGGGCACGGGTTCGACGCCGTCGGTTCGCTGTCGTCCGTGGTCGCGGTGGTCGGGCTCGTCTTCTTCCTCCAGGAGGGTCCCGAACGAGGCTGGACCGCGCCCGCGACACTACTGAGCCTCCTCGTCGGCGTCATCGCCGCCGCCGGATTCGTGGCATGGGAGCTACGCCGCCCGGCGCCACTCCTCGACGTCCGCCTGTTCCGCGAGCGAGGTCTCGCGAGCGGTTCCGTGTCGCTCCTGGCCGTCTTCGGCGTGCAGGCAGGGATCTTCGTGGTCCTCTTCCCGTACTTCCAAGCGGTGCTCGGCTGGTCCGGCCTGCGCTCCACCCTGGCCCTCATGCCGATGGCGCTGCTGATGATGTTCGCCTCCGGCCTCGCCCCGAGGGTGGCCGCGCGCGTCGGCGGCCGCTCGACGATGGCCTCGGGGATCTTCCTGGGTGGCGCGGGGCTGGTCCTCATGGCCACCTTCGTCTCCGTCGACGGCGGCTACCTGTCGATCCTCCCCGGCATGCTCGCCATGGGACTCGGCATGGGTTTGACGATGACGCCCGCCACCGAGGCCATCACCACCGCCCTGCCGCGTGCGCGTCAAGGCGTCGCGTCCGCGCTCAACGACGTCACCCGGGAATTCGGCACCGCGCTCGGTGTCGCGCTGCTCGGAGCGGTCCTGACCGCCGGATACCGCGGCGCCATCGACGCCCGCCTCGACGGAGTGCCGGGCGCCGACACCGCCCGCGAGGGCGTCGTCAACGCCATCACGGCCGCCGGCGGGGCCGGCCCCCAGGTGCGGGCGCTGATCCGAGCCGCCCAGGAGTCCTTCGTCGACGGCTGGCAGCAGGCCATGTGGGCGGGCGCGGCGGTCATGGCGGTCCTGTTCGTCTACGTTCTCGCGCGAGGTCCGCGGCAACGTACCCAGGGCTCCGGTAACGACAGCCGGGAATCCATTCCTGTCCGGGGGAGTGCTCAAAAGGCAAGTCGAATCGATTCGACTTGACCATAAGCGTCTCTTGGCGCGGTGGTCAAGAGCCAGGAAACGGTCGCGACATGCCGCCGTCTCGCGGACCGGGCCGGATCGGACCCAGAGTGAGTCTCAGGCGGTGTCGTCAGGCGCGGGGCCGGGCGGGCCCGGTCGTGGCGCGCAGCGAGATCGGCGGGGCGATCAGCAGGTGGCGGTGCGGGGTGGCCGGGTCGGCGATGCGCTGGATGAGCAGCTCGACGGCGCGGGCGCCCATCTCGTCGGCGGGGACGTCGGCGGCGGTGAGCGGCGGGTGCAGGTTCTCGGCCCAGTGCTGGGCGGCGACACCGGCGATGGAGAAGTCTCCGGGCACGGTCAAGCCCGTCTCGGCCAGCGCGCGGTACATGCCGGACACCGCCGCCTCGTTGATGGTGGCGATGGCGGTCAGCTCCGGATGGTCGGCGAGCAGCTGCCGCAGGCAGCTCTGTCCGGCCTGGGCGTCGTCGGCGCAGCAGACCCGCACGCCGTGCAGGCCGCGTTCGGCGATGGCGCGATCGAAGCCGGCCTGCGCGCGGTGGCCCGGCCCGTAGCCGGCGGCGACCAGCTCGGCGTTGCGGTTGACCAGCGCCAGGTGCCGGTGGCCGAGGTCGGCCAGGTGGTGGACGCACTTGGCGATGAGCGTCTCGTAGTCGATGTCCACCCAGGACATGTCCTCCGGGCGGCGGGTACGGCCGATGCCGACGAACGGCGGGCCGCTCTCCAGCAGCCGGGTCACCCGGTCGTCCTCCAGCCGGATCTCCATCAGGATGACGCCGTCCACGCGCCGCCCGGTGACGACGCGCTCGAAGGAGCGGTCGTGCTCGCCGCCCGAGGGTGACAGCAGGACGTCGAGGTCGGCGCGGGCGGCGGCGTCGACCACACTGGCCACGAAGCCGAGCTGCATATCGGTCAGGCGCTGGCTGGCCGGCGGGATGACCAGGCCGATGGTGCGGGTGCGGCCCTCCTTGAGCGCCCTGGCGGCGGCGTTGGGCCGGTAGCCCAGCTCGTCGATGACGGCCTGGATGCGGCGCTTGGTCTCCTCCGACACCGGGCGCTTGCCGGTGAGCGCGTACGAGACGGTGCTGCGCGACACGCCCGCCCGCTTGGCGATCTCTCCGATGTTCACCCGTGCTCCTCGTCCGATCCGCCGCCCGGCGACCATGGTAGGTCGAACCGGTTCACGAGATGGTACGTCCTCGGAGTCCGTGACGAGGATATGCCGCCTGCCGCGCATCCCCCACGACATCCCGGTGATCCAGTCGCACCTCCCATTGACTCTCGCGGGAAGCGGGCCTATCTTCAGCGAATCGGTTCGGCGAATCGATTCGACCCGGCCGGGAGACGGCCGCGTAACGCCTGTCAGCGGAGGTCAGCCCAATGAGAGCAGCGGCAAGGAGCCGGCGTGTGGCCGGCGCGAGTCTGGCGGCCCTGGCCGCCGTGGGCGGGCTGGTCGCCTGCTCGTCATCGCCCGAAAACGGCAACGGTGCTTCGGCGAGCGCGAGCCCGGCCGCCGGAGGCGGGACCTACACGGTCTGGGACCCCTACCCGCAGTACGACAAGAGCTCGGATTGGGTGAAGCTGCTGGAGAAGTGCGGCACCGATGCCGGCGTCAAGGTCGAGCGCACCGGTTACGACACCAGCGACCTGACCAACAAGGCGCTGCTGGCCGCTCAGCAGGGCAACTCGCCGGACGTGCTCATCGTCGACAATCCCGTCGTTTCCACGCTGGCCGAGGCAGGCGTTCTCACCACCACCGAGGAGAACAAGCTCGACGTCACGGCGATCGCGCCGAACCTGCTGGCCGCCGGTCAGAGCGGCGGCAAGACCTACGGCGTCCCGATCGGCGCCAACACCCTCGCCCTGTACTACAACAAGGACGTCCTGAAGAAGGCCGGGGTGGACATCGCCTCGGTGAAGGACTGGGCGTCGCTGACCGGGGCGCTGGAGAAGGTGAAGGCGTCCGGCAAGAAGGGCATCACGTTCTCGGCGATCGGCACCGAGGAGGGCAGCTTCCAGTTCCTGCCCTGGTTCTGGGGCTCCGGCGCGAACCTCACCAAGCTCGACTCGCCCGAGGGCGTGTCGGCGGTGGCGCTGTGGAGCGACTGGCTGAAGAAGGGGTACGCCCCCAACTCGGTCATCAACAACACCCAGACGACGAGCTGGCAGGAGTTCGCGAGCGGCGACTTCGCCTTCGCCGAGAACGGCACCTGGCAGCTGGCCAACGCCAAGAAGGCCGGTTTCGCGTACGGCATCATCCCGGTCCCCGCCAAGGGCGGCGGCACCGCGCCCGCGCCCACCGGCGGCGAGTTCGTCAGCATCCCCGTGCAGTCCGACACCGCCCGTTACGCCACCTCGCAGAAGCTGGTGACCTGCCTGACCAGCGCCGACAACTCGCTCACCACGACCACCACGCTGTCCTACATCGCGCCCACGGAGGCGGTGCAGGCCAAGCAGGTGGCGGCCACACCCGACCTGCGGGTGTGGGTGGAGGCGGTCAAGGCGGCCAAGGGCCGCACCAGCGACGACCTGGGCACCAAGTACCCGAAGATCTCCGAGCCCATGTGGGGCGCGGTGCAGGCGGCGCTGAGCGGGTCGAAGTCTCCCCAGGAGGCGATGGCGGCGGCGCAGTCGTCGGCGGCGAGCGCGATCCAGTAGCAGCATGAGCCGAGCCATCCAGAAACCTGTGCGTACCGCCCGGACGACGGCACGAAATCGCCGGGCGGCACGGATTCATCAGGCGGCACGGATTCATCAGGCGGCACGGAGCCGCCGGGCGGCACGCGCGCGGTCCGGCCAGTGGGCCGCCTGGGCCTTCCTCGCCCCGGTCGTGCTGTACCTGCTGGTCTTCTACGCCTATCCGCTCTACCGCAATATCGAGCTGAGCCTGCGTAACTACACCGTGCGCTCCTTCGTGCGGGGCGATGCCCCGTTCGCCGGGTTCGCCAACTACGCGAGAGTGTTCGCCGACGCGACCTTCGGGCCCGCGCTGTGGCACACGGTGGTGTTCACGCTGGTCTCACTGGCCTTCCAGTTCGCCATCGGGCTCGCGCTGGCGTTGTTCTTCCTGAAGAACTTCCGGCTTTCGGCCACGCTGCGCGGGTTGTTCCTGGTGCCGTGGCTGCTGCCGCTGATCGTGTCCGCCTCGACCTGGTCGTGGATGCTCAACAGCGACTCCGGCGTGGTCAACGCGGCGCTGTCGTGGCTCGGCATCGGCCCGGTGAACTGGCTGACCTCGCCGGACTGGTCGCTGTGGTCGGTCATCATCGCCAACATCTGGATCGGCATCCCGTTCAACCTGGTGGTGCTGTACTCGGGGCTGCAGGCGATCTCGCCGGCCATCTACGAGGCCGCCGCGCTGGACGGCGCCAACGGCTGGCAGCGCTTCTGGCGGGTCACGTTCCCGCTGCTGCGGCCGGTGTCGGCGATCACGCTGCTGCTCGGGCTGGTCTACACGCTGAAGGTGTTCGACATCATCTGGATCATGACCAAGGGCGGACCGAGCGGGGCCTCGACCACGTTCGCCACCTGGTCCTATCGGCTCGGGTTCGGCAACCTGGTGCCCTCCTTCGGGCCCGGCGCCGCCGTCGGGAACCTGCTCATCGTCATGGCGCTGGTCTTCGGCCTGGTCTACATCCGCGCACAGCGAAGGCAGGTGCCGGCATGAGGCATTTCAAGACCGTGATCGGGCTGGTGCTGACCGGCGTGATGCTGTTCCCGGTCTACTGGATGATCAACGTGTCGTTCACCCGCGACCAGGACATGCGCAGGACCAACTGGTTCCCCGTCAACGGCACCCTGGACGGTTACCGGGCGGTGCTGGACCAGCAGCTGCCCTACCTGGGGGTGAGCCTGGTCGTCGGGCTCGGCACGGTGGCGCTGACCCTGGTGCTCGCGGCGCCGGCCGCGTACTCGCTGGCCAAGCTGCGCCCGCGCGGCGGCGGGGCGCTGAGCTTCGTGCTGCTCATCGCGCAGATGATCCCCGGGATCATCATGGCGATGGGCTTCTACGCCATCTTCCTGTCCAGCGGCGTGCTCAACACCGTTCCCGGACTGATCGTGGCCGACTCCACCCTCGCCGTGCCGTTCGCGGTGCTGATCCTGACCACGTTCATGTCCGGCATTCCGGAGGAGTTGCTGCAGGCCGCCCGTACCGACGGCGCCGGGGTGGTGCGTACGTTCGTCTCGATCGTGCTGCCCGTCAGCCGCAACTCGCTCATCACCGTGTCGCTGTTCGCGTTCCTGTGGGCGTGGTCGGACTTCATCTTCGCCTCCACCCTGGACCAGGGCGGCGACCACCAGCCGATCACCCTCGGCATCTACCACTACATCGGCAACAACAACCAGGAATGGAACGCCATCATGGCGACCGCCGTGATCGCCTCCGTCCCCGCCACCATCCTGCTCGTCGTCGCCCAGCGCTATGTCGCCGCCGGCGTCACCGCGGGCGCCGTCAAAGACTGAGAAGGGACCTTTCACTCCATGACCGTCGCCGCTTCAGGCCCGGTGTTCTCCCTGCGGGACATCCCGTTCAGCTTCCACGGCTCCTGGTTCGGCTTCTCGCCCGTGGTGGCGGAGCAGACCTACGCCGAGGACGTGCACCTGGTCTCGCACCAGACCGGCATGCACGCGATCCTGCGGCTGATCCCCAGCGCCGAGAGCGTCGTCACGGCCACCCCGCATCAGCTCACCTGGCGCCGTGACGACGGCCGGATCGACCTCGCCTACGACGGCCCCGACACGGTACGGGTCAGAGGCCGCGGCCTAGGGCTCCGCCTGCTGGCCGCCGATCCCGTCCTGACGCCGTTCAGCGGCCCGTACTTCTACCAGGACCCCGTCGACGGCTCGTACGTCTTCACCGTCTACCAGACCGGCCGCCGCTACCGGATCACGCTCCTCGGCGGGCAGGTCGAACACCGCGGCACGCAGGCGCTGGGCACCGCCGAACGTGGTCTCCTCCTCAGCGGCGAGTGGGAGATCGCCATCGAGGAGTACGAGACCGCCCGCGCCCCCTACACCAGCGGCGACGCCTTCGAGCAGGTCGCCAAGGCGGCGCGGGCGGAGTTCGACGCGTTCGCCACGGCGGTCGCGCCCTGGCGTAGCGACCGCACGCCCGCCGCCGAGCTGGCCGCCTACGTGCTGTGGTCGGCCACCGTCCGCCCCGCCGGGTTCGTCACCCGGCCCGCCGTGCTCATGTCCAAGCACTGGATGGACAAGGTGTGGAGCTGGGACCATTGCTTCAACGCCCTCGCCCTCGCCGGTGGCCTGCCGGAGCTGGCCTGGCACCAGTACCGGCTGCCCTTCGACCACCAGGACGCCGCCGGCGCGCTGCCCGACTCCGTCACCCACTCCGAGATTCTGTACAACTTCGTCAAGCCGCCCATCCACGGCTGGACCCTGCGTCACCTCCCTGCCGCGCCCGACCCGGCCGAGGTCTATCGGCTGCTGGAACGCTGGACCGTCTTCTGGCTCGACGCCCGCCGTGCCCGTGGCCGTGAGCTGCCGCACTATCAGCACGGCAACGACAGCGGCTGGGACAACGCCACCACCTTCGACCCCGAGCGGGTCGTCGAGACCGCTGACCTGGCCGCCTTCCTCATCCTGCAGATGCGCGAGCTGGCCCGCCTGGCACCCGACCCCGGCGCGTCCGCCAAGTGGACCGAACAGGCCGACCGGATGCGTGACGCGCTCCTGGCCGAACTGTGGGACGGCGAGCGATTCGTCGCCCGCGGCGCGCACTCACGACGTACCTGGTCCAGCTCCAGCCTGCTCGACCTCATGCCGATCGTGCTGGGGGAGGAGCTGCCGCGACCCGTCCGGGCGGCGCTGGCCGCCCGGATCGAGCGGCACCTGACCGCGTTCGGGCCCGCCACCGAGCTGCCCGCCTCGGAGCACTACCAGGATGACGGTTACTGGCGCGGCCCTATCTGGGCGCCCTCGACCGTGCTGATCGAGGACGGTCTGCGCCGCGCCGGATTCCCGGATCTGGCGGACGAGATCAGCACCCGATTCCGCGCGTTGTGCGAGAAATCGGGATTCGCGGAGAACTTCGACGCCCGTACCGGCGCCGGCCTGCGCGACCGCGCCTACACCTGGACGGCCAGCGCGTACCTCATTCTCGCCGCGGCCCACGAGCGGCGGGGTGCCAAGCCCGCACCCGTCACCGGCCCCAGAGCCGCCAGGTCTGGTTGAGCGGGCTGGCCTGGCCGACCGGGTTGCAGGTCCACTGGTGAATGGGCGCTCTGGGGGCGGTCGAGATGGTGCTGACGTCGACGCACTTGCCGCTGTGGCGGGCGACGAGCTGATAGTCCCGGGGATCATTGCCCCCGTAGGTCACCTTGCGCAGGGCGAACTGCTGGTTCTGCGCCCCATCGGCACAGGTCCGCTGGCTCACCGGCGCGCCGTCGGTGGTGGCCGCCGCGTTCACCTCAAGGCACTTCCCGCTCTGCTGGTTGACCAGTGTGTACGTGCCGCTCACGCCGGTCACCGGCCGGAAGTTCCACAGCTGCTGGTCGCCGCCCTCGCAGGGGAACTGCTGCTGCACGTTGCCGTCGGCCGTGCTCAGGTCGGTGTTGTCCAGGCATTGCTGGGAGTGCTGCGCGACCGCCACGGACTGGAAGCCGCCGTCCGACGGCGGCAGCAGGGTGACGGTGAACGTGTCGTCGGCGTTGGTGTGCGGCAGGTTCAGTGTGATCGCGTTCCCCGACAGCGTCAGGACCGTGTTCTGCACGGTGATCGGCCCCTGGACCGCGCCGCCGCCATTGTACGGGACGCGCTGCACGAGCGCGCGGACCTGGTTGTTCTGCACGATGCCGCTGGTGGTGTCGAGACGGCGCAGACCGACGGCGATGTTGCCGGTCGTCCCGCCCCCGCCCACCAGGATCTTGGCCACGCCGGCCGTCTTGGTGGCGAAGGCGTCGTAGGCGGCGCTCGGGGTCGTCGAGACGATCTGGCCGCTCTGGGAGGCGTAGAAGCGGTAGACCCACCATTCGCCCTTGGGCAGGTGCCGGCCGGCGCTGTCGCGGACGAGCAGGTTGCCCAGATCGTTGTGCAGGTTGCCGGCGCTCGCCCAGTTCGCGCGCAACCCGTCGGCGCCCGCGCGCTCCAGCCGGGCGATGTACCACGACCCGTCTCCCGGGTTCTGCTCGTTGGACGCGCCGTACTCGTTGATCTGGTACGGGCGCGGGTGCGGGATGCCGCGCGGGTCGAGGGTGGCGTTGGCGGCCGCCACGTTGGCCACCGGGTCGCCGGGCAGGGAGTGCCAGCTGACGATGTCGGGGATGACGTTGTTGGCGCGGACGAAGTCGAGGTAGCCGTTCCACCAGGCGTTCGTCGTGGAGGGCACGCAGGCGCAGCTCGGTCCGACGATCAGCTGGTTCGGGAAGGCGGCCCGGATGCGCTGGTAACTGCGCCGCCACAGCTCGAAGTACTGGGCTTGCGGGCGGTTCCAGAACAGGGAGATATTCGGCTCGTTCCAGATGTCCCACTGAACGGTGATTCCGGCGGTTCGTACGTCGTTGATCAGGCGGGTGAGGAAGGCGTCGTAGTCGGACCAGTTGCCGTTGTCGCCCGGAAAGCGGGAGATCGGGTACCCGTCCGCGCCCCATAAATCATGCGGAAGGATGATGAACTGGCCGCCCAGCGAGATCGTCCGCCGGGCCTGGGCCAGCGTCGCGTTCCACCTGCGGTCGTAGGCGCCCGACACCCAGCCGCCGGGGGAGCCGAGCTGCGCGCCACCGGCGCGCATGTACCGGAACTTGACGTCACGGTAGAAGTGATCCGCCGGTCCGGACGCGTTCTCCGTCATGCCGTAGATCCACCCGGACGCGCGGTAGGTAGGGGCGCCGCCGGCCGTGGCGAAGTCGACGCTGATGGATTCGTCCGCGGCGTGGGCCGGCGCCGGGACGGTGAAGGCGATGAGCATCCCGGCCAGGAGCCCGGAGACGCGAGCGAGCCGTCTACCGGGCGGTCGTGGGGTTGCCGTGAACATGTGCGGCTCCTTCGGAATCAATTCGACAGCTGGGCCCGTGCGTATAGCCGGGCTTTCGCCCATCGCAAGGACGCTTTTGGAGGGCCATAACGAATCGATTCGACCGGAGCGTAGATCCGGCATCGAAGGTGTGTCAATGGTCTTCATGTCCCGCGTTCTTCACGCGGGCCACGGCGGTCAGGATCGCTGACCGCCGTGGAGACACGGTCTTCGGGCCACCCGATCACGGTGTGGACGCCATCCGGGAGTCGCCCGCGACGGAGCCCTGGACGCGCGTGGGCGCAGGGGTCATTCCTCGACGGTGATGGCCAGGGCGGGGCAGACCATGGCGGCCTGCTGGACGTCCGTCATCTGTTTAAATCAAGCGATTGATTTAAAGTTTAGCGAGGGATGGGTGGCTGTCAAACGGCGGGTAGGGCCGTTGATCGGCCTATTGCATAAGCTGTCCTTCCATCACGCCTCGCCGTGCACGGCCGAGGACCTGCGACGACCTGAGGGACTCGGCCGTCGCGGGCTGCGCGAAGTCCCGGTGCGGTAGAAGACGACGATCATGAAGATGACACGAGACGAGCAGGTCAGCGCGACGCGGGAAGCCCTGCTCGCCGCGGCCGAGCGGCTGTACGCCGAACGCGGGGTGCACGCCGTCGGCAACCGCCAGATCAGCGAGGCCGCCGGGCAGGGCAACAACGCCGCGGTCAGCTACCACTTCGGCACCAAGGCCGACCTGATCCGCGCGATCGCCCGCAAGCACGCCGGGCATATCGAGCGCATCCGCGAACGCATGATGACCGGCATCGGCGACTCCGCCGACCCGCGGGACTGGGCGTCGTGCCTGGTCCGCCCCTTCGCCGAACACCTGGAGACCCTGGGCAGCCCCACCTGGTACGCCCGGTTCACCGCGCAGGTCATGGCCGACCCCGCGCTCAACGCGGTCATGGTCGACGAAGCCCTGACGGCCGCCCCGATCTTGCGGTTGTTCCGGGACGGCCTGGCCCGGTCCCTGCCCGCCCTGCCCGACGAGATCCGCCGCGAACGCGTCACCATGGCCCGCCACCTCATCGTGCAGATGTGCGTCGAGCGGGAACGCGCCCTCGTCGACGACGCGCCCACTCTCCATCCGACCTGGGACGACTTGGCCACCAGCCTGATCGACGCGATCGTCGGCCTGTGGCAGGCCCCGGTGACACCCCGCTCGTAACCGGCCCGCCGTCTGCCCAGCCCGCCGACCAGGCGAGACGGCAGGCTGCGCCGGATGGTGACCGCGACCCCGAGGCGTTCACCGACCCGGACCGGTTGGACATCCAGCGCGATGCCCGCCGTCACATGGCCTTCGGGTTCGGCGTGCACCAGTGCCTGGGTCAGCCACTGGCACCAGGGCTTGCGCCGGTCATTGCCCGGACTTTTCCGACGTCACCTGGCGGATGGGGAGGAGCACCGCCGACGGGTGCCGCGGGTCGTGGAAGACCTGCTGGTCGGCGGTACGGAGGGTGGTGGCGGTGGCGCGGGGTTCGCCGGTGCCGGGGTTGCGGTTGTAGCGGGGGAAGGCGCCGCTGGAGATCTGGACACGGATGCGGTGCCCACGCTTGAAGCGGTACGCGGTCGGCCACATCCGCACCCGCGCCGCGCGGGTGTCGTCGGCGCCGGTGAGGCTGAGCAGGCCGTCACAGACGTTGGTCGAGCGGCCGTCGGCGTCGACATCGCACAGCCGGACGAAGACATCGGCGAAGGGGAGGCTGGAACGGAAGAAGATCTCGGCGCTGACGTCGCCGATGATCTCGACGTCGCCGTCCAGCGCGGCAGTGGTGTAGGTGAGGACGTCGGGGCGGGCCTCGAGGGCGGTGTTGTCGACGCGCCCGGCTTTCTCGCCGAAGGCCATGCGGACGCCGCCGACGGCGGGGGTGGGGTCGGCCGGGTCGTAGCGGTAGCCGTCAGGGGAGGAATCGGCGGGTGCCTCGGTGCCGAGGGCGCCGTCCGGCTGAAGATGGAAGCGCTGGGGCTCGTACCCCGGCGGCGGCCAGGACGGGAAGTCGCGCCACTTGTCCTCGCCCATGACGAACAGGCGTACCGGGGCGCGCTCGGCCGGCTGCTCGCCTCTGGCCAGGGCCAGGCCGAAGTCGAGGGCCTCGGCGGTGTAGGTGTGGCCCACGCCCATGGAGATATGGGCCCAGGGGCCGACGGTGAGACGAGCGTTCCGCAGAGCGCGGTAGTCGCGGAGCTGGCCGGGCAGGAAGATGTCATACCAGCCGCCGACCGTACTCACCGGCACGGTGATGTCCGCGACCCGGTGGCGGTGGTCGAGGTCCCGCCAGAACGGCGCATCGGCGTCGTGGACGAGGATGTTCTGGATGTAGTCATAGTGGCGCCCGATCGCGGCGGTGTCGGCCTGGTTCAAGGGGAGCGTGCGCAGGGCGCGCTGGACCTTCTTCCTCTCACCACCTAGCTTCCCGCCCAGCATCTGGCGCAGCATGCCGAACCTGCGCTCCTGGCCGGCCACCTGTACGCCCCAGACGAACGGGGTCTCCAGGGAGAAGGCGTCCCCGTGCAGGAAGTCCAGGGTGAGGGCCGATTCGGAGACCCCCGGGATCATGGCCTTGACCTGGGGCGGCGCGGCGTCGGCGACCGCCCACTGGGTGAAGCCGCTGTAACTGGCACCGACCAGGATCATCGACTCGCCGAACCAAGGCTGCTCGATCACCCAGTCCAGAGTGTCGAGGCCGTCTTCGCGCTCGCGGCGCAGCGGGTCGAACGGGCCGTCGGAGCCGAAGGTGCCACGGGTGCTCTGGATGAGGACCTGGAAGCCGCGCTCGGCCAGCGGCCGGACCATCGGCGCCGCGGTCATACCGGATCTGCCGTAGGGGACGCGGATGAGCGCGGTCGGCAGGCCGTCGCCGCCGGTCGCCGGGGTCCAGCGGTCGGCCAGCAGGACCGCGCCGTCGCGCATCGGGACACGCAGGTCGCGCTCGACGGTCAGATCCCTGGTGAGTGGCGGGGGCAGACGCAGCATGCGCTGGACGAGGTGGCTGTTCAGGTTCATCGGGGGTGCCTTCCGGTGGAAGGGGCGAGGGCGGGGAGGCCGCGGGCATACGCCGTCGCGAGGCGTAGCAGGCGGTCGGTGAGTTCTTCGGGGTCGAGGGGGTCGTCGGCGTCGACCACCCAGTCGTTGACGATCGCGCCGGTGCCGCCGGTGATCATCGTCGCCAGGTCCCGTGCCGTGTCGTCGTCGAGATCGCCGAACACCTCCCGCAGGCCTGTCGAGGTGATGAGCGAGCCGAACAGCCTGTTCAGGGCCCTGGTCATGGGGAAGGCGCAGGATCCGGTGAGCATCGCGCGGTAGAAGGGCCGGTGCCGGGCGAAGTGCTGGGCCATCGCCAGCACGCGCGCGCGACGTGGCGCGCTGTCGTCGCCCGCCTCCGGAATGAGCTCCCGCTCGACCAGGTCGGCCGCGGCCGCCACGAGGAGCGCGTCACGGTCGCCGAACTGCAGATAGACCAGTTGCCGGCTGACGTTCGCGGCATCGGAGAGATCCCCGACGGGAAGGGCCGTGGTGCCGCGCTCGGACACCAGGCGTACCGCGGCGGCCATCAGCGCGGCGCGAGAGCGGAGCACCCGGCGGTCTTGTCTGACTTGCACGGCGCCAACCCTAGACATGTGTTAGAAAATAGACAACTGTTAAATCAGTCGTTTTAAGGAGCCCAGCGATGTCCGTAGTCGAACCCGAGGTCCGCACCACCGCCGGCGTCGTGCGCGGCCGTACCGAGGACGGCCTGGCCGTCTTCCGCGGCATTCCGTACGCCGAACCCCCGCTCGGCGCGGCCCGCTTCCAGGCGCCGCGACCGGCGCGCCGCTGGGACGGCGTACGAGAGGCGTACGAGTTCGGCCCGCCGGTCCCGCAGGACACGGACATGGGTGGTCGCGGCGGCGGGGACTTCTTCACGTTCAAGGGCCCGGGTGACGACTGGCTGACGGTCAACGTCTGGACGCCCGCCCCAGACCCGGCCGCCCGCCGCCCGGTGATGGTGTGGATCCACGGTGGCGCCTACAAGCTCGGCTTCTCCGGCAGCCCCGGCTACGACGCCCGGCACATCGTCCGCGACGGCGACGTGGTGTTCGTGTCGCTGAACTATCGCCTGGGCATCGAAGGCTTCGCCGGCATCGAGGGCGCGCCCGCCAACCGGGGTCTGCTCGACCAGGTCGCCGCCCTGGAATGGGTGCGGGACAACATCACGGCCTTCGGGGGAGACCCCGGCCAGGTGACCATCCTCGGCGACTCGGCCGGCGCCGGGTCCATCGCCTCGCTGATGGTCATGCCGAGCGCGGCGGGCCTGTTCCAGCGGGCCGTCGGGCAGAGCCTGCCGGGCACGTTCCTGTCCGGCGCCCTGGCCAGGGACGTCGGGGCGGCCATCGCCGCCGAGGCCGGCCTGCGTCCGACGGCCGAGGAGCTGTCCGGCGTGGATCCGCGGGAACTCCCGGCGGTCGGCCAGGCGCTGTCGGCCAAGATGCGGCAGAACGAGGATCGCTGGGGCTCCTTCGCGCACACCCTGTCCCTGTACTCTCCCGTCGTCGACGGCGAAGTGCTGCCGACCACGCCCTGGGAGGGACTGGCCCGCGGCGCGGGACGGGACGTGGAGCTGATCATCGGCCACAACCGCGACGAGTGGCGGACCTTCCTGCTCCTCGGCGACCTGTTCGGCAAGGTCACCGAGGAGCAGGCGGCGCGGACGCTGCGGCGCTACGGTCCGGGCGAGGACGGCGAACGCGCCTACCGCGCGGCGTTCCCGGACGCGTCCGCCGAGGACCTGTTCGAGCTCGTGCAGAGCGACTGGCTGTTCCGCATGCCGA
Organism: Nonomuraea sp. NPDC050022; assembly: GCF_044460705.1. Taxonomy (NCBI): domain Bacteria; kingdom Bacillati; phylum Actinomycetota; class Actinomycetes; order Streptosporangiales; family Streptosporangiaceae; genus Nonomuraea; species Nonomuraea sp. NPDC050022. Next base: position 196,888 of record NZ_JBITKE010000008.1, on the reverse strand, counting down.
CGCTGCACCTGGCCGAGGCCCAGGTCGCCGGGGGCGGGCAGGCGTACCTGTACGACCTGACCTGGCAGTCCCCGGGCACGGGCGGACTGCTGCGGGCCTGCCATGGCCTGGACGGCCCGCTGCTGTTCGGCACCTACGACGCCCACCTCGGCCCGGTGGCCATCGGTCCGGAGCACACCACCGAGGCCCGCGCACTGACGGCCCAGATCCGTACGGCCTGGACGACCTTCGCCGCGACGGGCGACCCGGGCTGGCCCGCGTACGACCCCCGGCAGCGCCTGACCCAGGTCTTCGACACCACATCGTCCGTCACCGCCTACCCGGAGGAGACCTCGCGCCGCCTGTGGCAGGACCACACCTTCGAGCCGCTACCCCTGCTGACCGCCTGAGGGCCCGTGTCATGAGCTGACAGAGAGCGGCGGCCCAAGCCCTGCCCGGCCACCTCAACCTTTTGACAAAGCATCGCCGTCGGCGGATTGGAGCTGTCACCGCAGTGGAATGATGCCGAACGCGGTGGAGATCCCCGTACTGCCGCTGTCGCGAGGCGCGGGCCACCCTCCCCTTCACCGCTACCGATGCGCATGGGAGGACGTTGTGAGCACGAAATACGGAGTCCACTCCGAGGTGGGCACGCTGCGGCAGGTGATCGTGCACCGGCCCGATCTCAGCCTCAAACGGCTCACCCCGGCCAACAAGGACGACCTGCTCTACGACGACGTGCTCTGGGTCAGCCGCGCCCAGGTCGAGCACGACATGTTCGTCGAGATGATGCGCGGCCGCGGCATCGAGGTCTTCCACCACCAGCAGTTGCTCGCCGAGGCGCTGGAGGCCACACCCGAGGCCAAGCGGCACGCGGTGGAGCGCACGGTCACCCACCTGACGGTGGGACCCTCACTCGTCGACGAGATCCGCGCCGAGCTGGCCTCCTGGAGCGGGGACAAGCTAGCCGAGCACCTGATCGGCGGGCTCACCAAGGAGGAGTTCGTCACCGCGGCCCAGGCCAGCCGCGAAGGCTTCGACGCCTGCTCCCTGGTCACCGCGATGGCCAAGACCGGCTCGTTCATCCTGCCGCCGCTGCCGAACTCGCTCTACCAGCGCGACCCTTCGGCCTGGCTGTACGGCGGGGTCTCGCTGAACCCGCTCTATTACCACGCCCGCCGCCTGGAGACGATCAACCAGAGCATCATCTACCACTTCCACCCGATGTTCGCCGACGACGGATTCGCCTACTGGTACCCGCCGATGGGCGACGACGGCAACTTCGACGAGGAGGACTTCGGCCGCGCCTCGCTGGAGGGCGGCGACATGATGCCGATCGGCAAGGGCACCGTCGCCATCGGCGTCAGCGAGCGCACCAGCCCGATCATGATCGAGCACCTGGCCATGGAGTTGTTCGCCGCCGAGGCCGCCACCAGGGTGCTCGCGGTCAACATCCCGCCACACCGCTCGTACATGCACCTCGACACCGTGTTCACACTGCTGGACGTCGACAAGGCCACCGGCTACCCGCCGGTCGTGGAGAACGCGGCGGTCTACTCGCTCCGGCCCGGCGACAAGGCGGGCACTCTCGACGTGCACCGCGAACCGAACCTGGCCGCCGCCTTCGAGGACGCGCTCGGCATCGGCAAGCTCGACATCATCTCCACCGGCGGGGACGACCACCAGCGGGCCAGGGAGCAGTGGGACAGCGGCAGCAACTTCGTCGCCCTGGAGCCCGGCGTCGTGGTCGGCTACCACAAGAACGAGTTCACCAACAGGAAGCTGCGCGAGCACGGCGTGGACGTCATCGAGATAGAGGGCTTCGAGTTGGGCAAGGGCCGGGGCGGCGGGCACTGCATGACCTGCCCGATCCTGCGCGACCCCATCTAGCAGCCGAAGCGAAAGGCGCGGGCCACCGTCCCCGCGCCATCCCCCCGCCACCGGCCGCGACCGTTCCCGCCCATGGGGTCGGTCGCCGGCATCGCCGCAGCGGGGAGGACCGCGATGACCCATCCAGCAATCATTCTCTTCCTGGCCCTGTTCGGGCTCTACAGCCCCGTCGCCGCGCTCGCCTCCTATCTGCCGATCGTCCGGCCCTATGACCACAAACAGGTCAACCGGCTGGCGCTCGGACTCGCCGTCAACGTCGCGGTCTTCGTCCTGGCGGCGCTGTGGATCGGCGAGCCGCTCCTCAAGCTGCTCGGCATCAGCACCGCCGCGCTGACCGCCACCGGAGGCATCGCCCTGGCCTATGCCTCCATCCCGCTGATGCGCGGCAAAGCCGGGGCCGTCGAAGAGCTGGAGAAACTCCAGGAAGAGGAGAAGCTGGGCAGCACACTGCCACCCGAGCCGGCGCCGCACCCCAAGACCATCCTGTACACCCCGCTCACCTTCCCGTTGACCATCGGCGGCACCACCTTCGCCTTCGGTGTCGCCGCCTCGGCGGCGGCGACCAACATGACCGACAAGATCGCCCTGTCAGTCGCCGCCCTGTGCTTCGCCGTGGTCACCGGGCTGACGCTTTACCTGTCCGGCCACGTCCAACGGCGTATCTCGCTCAAGGGAGCCATGCTCCTGGACCGGATCGCGGGCATCCTGCTCACCGCCATCGCCGTCATCCTGCTCGCCAACGGCTTCACCGACCTGGTCACCGCACGCCTCAACCAGTGAACGAAGCGGCGTGCCCGATGATCTCGCGCGCGATCTTCGCGGGCACGGCGGCCGTCGCCATGTGCGCGACGTCGTCGAGGATCAGCAGGCGCGCCCCCGGTATGCCGGCCACGTAGAGCTCTTGGCTGGCGGGAGGGGTGGCGACGTCGGCCGAGCCGCCGATGACCAGGGTCGGCGCGGTCACGTCGGTGAGGTCGTCACGTACGTCGGCTGCCGCGAGCATCTCGCACGCGCGCGCGTACTGTTCGGCGTCGTTGGCCAGGAGCATGGCGCCGTAGCGCCGGACGATGTCCGGGTTCTCGGACGCGAACTCCGGGGTGAACCAGCGTTTGACGACGGTGTCGCGGATCACGGCGAGCCCGGCGCCGCGTACGGCCGCCGCGCGTTCGATCCAGGAGCTTCGCGGGAGCACCGGCGCGGAGCAGATGATCGTCAAGCTGCGTACGCGGCCGGGCTGCCGTGCGGCCGCCCGCGCGGCGACCATCCCGCCGAGGGAGACGCCGGCCAGGTGCGCCTGGTCGAGCCCGAGCCCGTCGAGCACGTGAACGAGATCATCGACGAGGTCGTCCAGCCGGAAGGGCCCGTCGGCGGCGTCCCCGGCGCCGTAGCCGCGCTGTTCGTAGCGGACGACGTCGAGGCGTACGCCGCGCGTGGTCGCGTCAGTCAACGCGGATCACCTCGACGGCGCCCACCTCGATGTCGATCACGATCGCGTCCGTCTCGGTGCCGACCTCGTACGGAGATCCGGACAGCGACGTGACCACGGGCCGATCGCCGGCCACCCGATGGGGGATGCGCAGGTGGCCGCGGATCGGCACAGGGTCGATGAGCCGCTCCGGCCGGCCGCCCGAATGGTTGATGAGATGGATGACGAGGGCGTCGCCGGACCGCCCGACCACGATCTCGACGCTGGTCGCGAACTCGGCGGACAAGATCCGCGCATCGCCGATCCGGTCGGCCACGGTGTCGGCGATGAAATCCGCGACGCTGCTCAGCCCGCTGACTCGCTGGGTGGTGCCGGCGGTCCACGGCAGCAGGGTGACGCGACCGCGACCTCGGGGCAGGCTCACCCGGAGCGGGTAGGGCGTGAAGTTCTCGTTGCCGTACGTCAGCTCGGGCGGACCGAAGGGGGCCTGCTCGGAAAGCAGCCATCCGTCGTGTTCGCCGCCTTCGACGCCCCAGAAGGTGCCGAGGAGCGGCAGCCGGTCCCCGAAGTGTCCGTCCGGACGGGCGCCGAAACGCCCGCCGAGCTGACGGGTGCCGTCGAGCACAAGCGTCACGGCGGGTTCGTCGAGCAGCGCGGAAGGGTCACCCGTGAGGATGAGCTCGCCGCCGGCGTCGGCGAACTCCAGGAGTGCCGCCGCCAGCTCGGGCGTGGTGATCGCGTCGGCGGGCACCGCGATCACCGCGTACTGGGCGAGCCCCTGCCGTTCGACGAGTTCGCGCGCGTACTCCGCGCCGAGGACGTCGAACGGGATGTGCCGCTGCTGGAGGGACTCGAACAGCCCCCGGTACTCGGTGAAGTCCGAGCGGTACTGCATGGCCGCCATCGCGGTGCCGCCCGGCGGGCGCACGATGGCGACCGGGGCGCACGGCCGCAGGTCCGCGTACAGATCGTGGTTGTCACGATAGATCTCGAGCACGGCCGTCGATCGGGCGAACGCGGAGAAATGCTCGGTCGTCGGCTTGCCGATCACCACGGCCGAGGGGCGGGCGCCTCGGGCGAGCGCCTGCGCGAAGTAACGCGCGTACTGTGCGGGCTGCTCACCGACCAGGCGGTAGGGCAGGCCGACGTTCTGGGAGGAGTGGACGAGCGCCGGGGTGTGCGGGTGGGCCGTCTTGTGCGCGCTCGCGAGCTCGCCGGGCGTGTGCTCCCACCAGCTCTGGCCGGTCGAGATCGGGCTGTTGGTCTCCAGGAACACCATGTCGGCGCGGGCGTCGGCGAGAAAGAGCGCGATTCCGGGCCGGCGGGTCTTGACGAGCCGGGCGTACCGATCGGCCAGCGCCTGAAGATGCCGTCCGTTCAGCACGGTGAGGGTGGCGTGATTGTCGTGCTCGAAGCCCGTGGGGTATTCGAGATCGGGGTACGCCTCGCGGAAGGCGGTCAGGCAACGGCCGCAGTGGCACGTGCCGTAGAAATCCATGGTGTACGACGCGACGGGGAACTGCATCCAGTTGAAGAACACGCCGTCCACGTCATATCTGTCGACGAAGTCGGCGAGGATCTCGGGCACCCGCTTCTCGTAATAGTCGCTGCGCGGGCAGATGTTGGTCAGTCCGTCCGCCTCGCACATCCCGCCGCCGGCGGTGAGGTACGCCCACTCGGGGCGCTCCTGTACGAACCGGCTCGGCAGCCGGGAGAAATCGAAGCGGGTCACGAGCCGCATTCCGCGCCGGCGGCAGTCGGCGAGAGCGTCCGCGATCAGGTCGCCCGAGGCACGCCGCTCCAGCGCGGGGCTCATCTCTTGAGCGTCACCGGTGACCGGATAGAAATAGCAGATGCCGCCCGCGTTGAGCAGCCATACATCGAAGCCGAGCCGCTGGATGAGCCGGGTCGCGGCGTCGGTGTCCACGTCGCCGTCGGGGATACGGATGTTCGACTGGAACAGTTGGAACGGTTCCCGCCACCACTCGGTCATTTGATTCCCGTCGTTGCGATGCCTGTGATGAAATATCGCTGAAGGAACAGAAAGACCAGCACGATCGGCGCGATGGTCAGCACGGACCCGGCGAACATCACCCCGTAGTTGATCGTGCCGTCGCCCTGGGAGAGGAACGCCAGCGCGACCGGGAGCGTGTAGAGCTCCTTGGACTGTGCGACGACGAGTGGCCAGAGCAGGTTGTTCCAGATGGACATGAAGGTCAGGAGCCCGATCGTGGCCAGGGCCGGACCGCAGAGCGGCAGCACGACGCGGAAGAAGATCCGGAACTCCCCGGCGCCGTCGATGCGCGCGGCTTCCAGCAGCTCATCGGGGATGTCGAGGAGAAACTGCCGGAACAGGAAGACACCGCCCGCCCCGACCAGGAACGGCACGATCATTCCGCCGTAACTGTTGGAGAGCCCGAGACCGTTGACGGTGATGAACAACGGCACGAACATCACCACGCCCGGCACCATGATCGTGATGAGCACCGCCCCCAGCACGAGACGCTTGCCGGGAAAGGACAGTTTGGCCAGCGCATAGCCGACCATCGAGCAGAGCAGCACATTACCCGCGACGCTGAAAACGGCGATGGCGACGCTGTTGACGAAGTACCGGTAGAAATCCTCCCCGCCGAGCAGGCTCGCGTAATTGCTCAGCGTCGGGTTTCTCGGGAAGAGCGTCGGCAGCAGCACCTCGACGCCCGGTTTGAACGAGCCGAGGGCGGTCCAGATCAGCGGGAAAAGCGTGACCAGCGCCGCCAGGGTGAGAAGAGCACGGCTACGCCGGCTCGATCGGCTGCGAGTACGTGCCGGGCGGACCCACCGTCGACACGCTCGGCTGGGCCGACCAGCTACGGTGACCCGCCCGGCTCGCCACCCGCGCCATCCCAGCGCCGCCGTGAAGACGGATTAGCCAGCCGTTGCCGCTACGAAGGTGAAGGACCCAGACGGGACGTCATACAGCGCGTATTGACCCTCCATCGCTTGATCCTCCATCGCTTGACCCTCCATTGCTTGACGCTCCAACCGCAGGAACGTGGCCCGAGGTGGGCTGACGACGGAACGCGCGTTCTTGGCCGGCACCCAGACCTCGGCGGTGGTGTTCGCCGGGACGTCGGCCGTCAGCTTGAACCATCGCTCGCCCCGGGTCCACGCGGAACGGGCGACGCCCTGCGGCGTTTCGTAGCTGCCCTTGACCGAGGTGAGGTCGCCGACCGGCTTGGGCTGGATGACCAGGCGCCGGTAGGCGGTGGAGCCGCCGGCCTCGCGGATGCCCGCCAGGCCGGTGTGGAACCACTCCTCGATCTGCGCGAGGATCATGTGATTCTTCGAGGCCCCGCGATTCCAGTTCTCGCCGATCGTCGTCATGCCGCCCGGGTTGGCGCTGGTGGGCTGCATGAAGAAGCCGTAGCTGGGCTGGTCGTCGCCCTGCAACAGCTCCCACAGGACGTCGTCGCGGCCGCCGGCGGCCAGCGCGCGGACAGTAGGGGCCATGCCGATGGTGCCGCCGCTGAAGTGCGGGCCGTCGCCGTTGGGGTGGAAAGCGCGTACGAGCTCGACCAGCGCGTCGAGGACCGCCGGGCGTTCACCCTCGGGGACGAGCGCGGCGTCGAGGGCGAGCGCCTGCGCCGTCTGGGTGGCGCCGGTGGCCCCGGCGTCGCCCGCGCTGGTGTAGCGGCGTAGCTGCTGGTTGTAGAAGTGGGCGTTGAAGGCGTTCTTGATGTCACCGGCGAGCGTCTGGTAGCGGGCGGCGTCGTCGGTGTGACCCGTCAGCCCGGCCATCGTGGCCAGTTTCGTGATCATGACGTAGTAGCCCCAGGTGCCGGTGATCCGGCCCGAGGTCTGGTCGGCCGCGACCCAGTCGGCGAGGGCGGCGTCGACGATGTGCGCGTCCTCGCCCGTTCCCGCCTTCTCACGCTGGACGTAGTCGGCGAAGGCCACCATCTGGTCGTAGTAGCGGGCCATCGTCGAGGTGTCGCCGTACAGCTCGTACAGCAGCGCCGGGACCAGGATGATGGCGTCGCCCCAGTTGATCTCGTCGCCGAAACGTCCGCTGTAGCCCCAGTCGTAGACCGGGGTCTTCAACGCCACGTTGCCGCGCATCGGGGTGTCGGCGATCGACTGTCCCTCGACGAGGTGCCGGATCGTGGTCCGCAGGTAGGCGGCGAGCTGGTAATCGCGATGGATGGCGCCCATCGGCATCGTGTAGTCGGCCGGGTAGGACAGCTTCTCCCGTCCGGGACAGTCGGTGAACACCGACATCATGTTGGACGCGAAGGAGTATCGGGCCATCCGGTGAACGCGGTTGACGCGCGCGCTGGAGGTGGTGACCTCACCCGCCACCGGGGTGGCGGCCTGCAAACGGATGCCCTTGACCAGGTCCTTGGCCGGGGTGTAGCCCTCCGGCAGGCCGGTGACCTGGATCCATTGCATGCCGAAGTAGTTGAAGTCGGGGTGCCAGGTCTCCCCGCCACGAAGTCCGGCCGTGGTGTAGGTGTTGAACAGGTCGCGGCCCCGCGAGCCGCCTCCGCCCATGATCGAGGCCTGGTCGACGGTTCCGTCGGGGGCGAGCGACTCGGCGGGGGACATCCGGATGGTGACTCCGCCGGGCCCCGTGCTCTTGAGGTTCAGCTGCGGCCAGCCGGTGATGTTCTGGCCGAGGTCGAACACCCAGGTGCCTGGGACCGGGTTCGTCATCGAGACCGGCGTGAACGTCTCGACCGCCTTGACCGGCTCCGCCGCGCGGGCGACGAGCCGGGTGGCGAGGTTCGGGGGCGGCGCGATCCCCGCGTTCACCCACGAGGTGGCCGAGCCGTCGCGGCGCTTGGCGGTGGCCGACAGGTCCGAGCCCGGCAGGTCCCAGCCGACCTGCTCGCGCCGTGCGTCATAGTCCGAACCGGAGTACCAGGCGTCGGTGACGAGGGCGCCGAGCGCGGTGCGCCAGCCGCGGTCGGAGACGATGACGTCCGTGGACCCGTCGCGGTAGACGATGTCCAGCCGCGCGATCATGCGCGGGGTGACGGCGGCGCCGGCGCTCGCGTCGCTGGCGGCGATGTTGTTGCCCGAGCCGGTCACCGTCGCACCGGAGGCGTGCGCCTTGGCCAGCCCTGGCGTGAAGGTGATTCCCGTCCCGTCGGCGCCGGCGGAACCGATCGCGGTGATCGTACGGGATTCGAGGTCGTCGCCGCCGTCGCCGGTGTCGATGTTGATGGTGGCGCCGACGTGGTAGTTGGCGACGTCGGTCAGTTTCACCGTCGTGGCACCGGCCCCGGCGTCGGCGGCCAGAGCGCCGGCGCCTTTCAGCTGGCTCTGCCACCACGAGTACGGGGCCGTGCGGCCGACGGCCGCGTTGGTGACGCCGCGCCGCACATAGGCGGGGCCGTTGCCGAGCCGGACGCCGAGGGTGTTGGCTCCGGCGCGCAGGTGATCGGTGATGTCATAGGCGCGGTACTCACTGGAGAGCTGGTAGTTCGCGTATCCAGGGGCGAGCACCTCGTCGCTGAGCCGGTGACCGTTCAGGGTCGGCAGCTGCAGGCCCACGCCGGACAGGTAAAGACGGGCACCGGCCACCTGCTTCCCGCGGTCGACGCCGAACTGGCGGGCGAAGATCGGCATGGGCTGGGTTTCCGTCCGGCCTGGGTACTCGATCCAGCGCGCCGCCCCCCAGTCGCTCTGCCGCAGCAGGCCCATCTCCCAGGAGGCGGGCTTGCTCCAGTCCGACGGCTTCTTGTCGGCGTCCCACACGCGGACGCGCCAGACCACCCGCTGCCGCGAACCCAGCGGCCGACCGGCGTAGCGGACGCCGGTCTGGACCGCGGAGTTCACCTTGCCGGAGTCCCAGATCAGCCCGCCCTGCTGGAGGTTCGCGTCGCTGGTCGCGGCCTGGACCTGATAGGCGGTCTGCGCGTCACCCGGACACGCGGCTCGTGCGGGCGGCCGATAGCAGGGGTGCGTGGTGGCTTGCCGAGTCTCCTTCATCCGCCACCCCACCGAAGGGGTGGGGTCGTCGAGGCCGAGAGGCTGGTCGTATCTGCCGTCCACATTCAGGTCGACCACCTGGACCAGAGGTGCTGCGCTCGCCGGAGTTCCTAGAGGCGGCGAGAGCGCGAGGGCGAATCCCAGGCTCGCGAGCGTACGTATCCGGCGACGTAATCGGGACACAGGTCACTCCCTTCATCTTGGTCATCCCTTGATGGCGCCGGCGGTCATCCCAGCGACGATCTTGCGGTTGAAGAAGACGAACAGCAGCAGCGGCGGGATCGTGATCAGGACGATGTCCATGAACAGCAGGTTCCACTGGGTGTTGTACTGGCTCTGGAAGTTGTAGAGGGTGACCTGCACGGTGGCGTTGTCGTCGCCGGGCAGGAAGTACAGCGGGTTGACGAAGTCGTTGAAGATGGCCACCGAGCTGGTGAGGATCACGGTGATGGTGACCGGCCGCAGCAGCGGGAAGATCACGCGGAAGAACAGCGCGGGCCCGGTGCAGCCGTCGATCATGGCGGCCTCGTCCAGCTCGCGCGGGATGGCCGCGATGAACGCGCGAAACAGCAGCACCGCGTACGACAGCCCGAACGCCACCTCGACGAGGATCAGCCCCGGCATGGTCTTGAACAGGCCGAACGCCTGCAGCAGCCAGATCGTCGGCACGATCGCGGGCGGGATGATCAGCCCGGACAGCACCAGGAAGTTGGCCAGCGAGCCGACCTTCCCGGGCCGCCGTTGCAGCACGAAGGCGGCCATGGCGGCGAAGACCACGATCAGCGCGACCGACACCACGGTCAGGACCGTGCTGTTGACGTAGGCGCGCAGCAGCACGTAGTCGCGGGCTTCGATCACTTCGGTGAAGTTCTCCACCAGCCGCCAGTTGGCCGGCCAGGCGAAGTCCAGGTCGAGCGCCTGCGTGGGGTCTTTGACCGCGGTCAGCAGCATGAGGGCGAACGGGACGAGGAAGAACACGGTCGCCAGGACCAGCGCGATAGCCTCGGCGCCGAACCTTCTCAGCGCCCTCATACGGCGACCTGCCTTTTGCCCAGGAACCAGGTGAGCGGGACGATGATGGCGGAGACGACCAGGAACAGCAGCACGTTGCCGGCCGTGGACAGGCCGAAGAAGCCGGCCTGATACTGCTTGTAGATGATCGAGGCGATGGTGTCGCTGGTGAAGCCGGGGCCGCCGCGGGTCATCGTCCAGATCAGGTCGAACGAGCGCAGGCCGCCGATGAACGACAGGATGATCACGGAGTAGGTGGCGGGCCAGCTCAGCGGCAGGGTGACGTGGCGGAAGCGGTGCCAGGCGTTGCCGCCGTCCACGGCCACTGCCTGGTAGTAGTCGCGCGGAATGGACAGGATGCCGGCGATGTAGATCACGGTGGCCAGGCCCACGCCCTTCCACACGTCGACCAGGGCCACCGACAGCAGCGCGGTGGTGGCGTCGCCGAGCCAGTCGCCGCCGTCGATCCCGGCCAGGGCCAGGACCCGGTTGACCAGGCCGGTGTCGGGCTTGAGCAGGACGCTGAAGGTGATGCCGACCGCGACCGTGGAGACCAGGACGGGGAAGAACACCACCGAGCGCAGGAAGCCGCGCAGCCGCAGCTTCGAGGTCAGCAGCACGCTCAGCAGCAGCCCGAGCACGACCTTCAGGCCGCTGGTCACGACGGCGTAGAAGATCGTGTTCTGGAAGCCGATGCGCAGGTTCTGCTCGGCCAGGAAGTCGCGGAAGTTCTGCAGGCCGACGAAGGTGCTGTCGAACAGCGTCCAGCGGGTCAGCGCGAAGTAGAAGGCCATCCCCGTCGGCACAGCGAAGATCACCAGGTAGACGACGGTGGCCGGCAGGTACAGCGCGTACGGGTAGGCCGCGTGCCGCCTGCGGCGGTCGGCCCGGGCGGGCCGGCCCTCGAGGGCCGGGCCGGGCCCCGAGCGGGGCCCGGCCTGCTGCTTGGTCACCACCCTTGGAGGCCCAACTGTTTGGCCTGCTTCTCCACGTCCTTGTCGTACTGGGCGGCGCCCTCGGCCGGAGCCGTCAGACCGGAACCGACCGCGACGGTGATCTGCTCCAGGGACGGGCCCTTGATCGGCGAGACGAACTCCAGCGCGGTCGAGGTGGCGCCCTTGTCGATGTAGGCCTGCACGTCCTTGGCCGCCTGGATGGCGTTGTCGGGCAGCTTGGCGCCCTTCACCCGGTACGGCCCCGTCGGTTGCACGGCCTGGGTGACCGCGTCCGCGCCGGCGGGCGAGGCGACGAAGGCGAGGAACTTCTTGGCCGCCTCCAGCTTCTTGGTGGTCTTGGGGATGTAGAGGGCGGGCGGCTCCCAGACGGTGGCGCCGTTCTTGGCCGCGTCCGTGCCCGGAATGCCGAAGAAGCCGACGTCGGTGGCGGCCTGCGGGCTGGTCTTCAGCACCGGAGGCAGGATCGCGGTGAGCATCGGATAGTGCGCGCCCTTGCCGTCGGCCAGCAGCTTCAGCCCCTGGTCCAAGGTGGCCGAGCCGAAGCCCTTGTTCTGGTAGCCCTTGGCGTGCACGTCGGTCAGGTGCTGGAAGCTCGCGAGCGCCGCCGGGGTGGTCGCGAACTTGGCCTTGCCCGCGGTGTAGTCGGGGGCGAAGCTCGGCATCGAGGCCTGGACGTTGTAGAAGTCGCCCAGCACGAACAACTGCGAGGTCCACGAGTCCTTGAAGGTGGAGATCACCGGCGTGATCCCGGCCGCCTGGATCTTGTCGTTGTTGGCCATGAACTCGGCCCAGGTCTTCGGCACCTGGAGGCCGAGCTTTTCGTAGACCTTGCGGTTGTACAGGATGCCGCCGCCGGAGGCCGCGCTGGCCGGCACGCCGTACGCGTGGCCGCCCTGGGTCACCACCGGCAGGTAGTCGGGCTGGACGTTGGCCAGCACCGGGTCGCCGGTGAGGTCGACCAGCGTCTGGGCCGGGTTGAGCGCCTGGAGCAGCGACCCGGAGTTGTACCAGAACACGTCCGTCATCTCGCCGGTCGAGAGCCGGGTCTTGACGATGTTGTCGCCCTCGCTGCCTCCGGGCTGCGTCTCGATCTCGATTTTGATCTTGGGGTTGGCCTGCATGAAGGCGTTGGCGAGTGCCTTGGTCGTGTCCACGGTCGACTGGTCGCTACCCGTCATGAACGACAGCGTGACCGTGCCGTCGGCGGCCTGCTCGGAGCCCGACCCGCATGAGGTCAGGGCCGCCATCGCGAGAACGGCCATCGCCGCTCCCAGGTGAGAGGTCTTCACAACGCCCCTCCGGGTTGGTTGAAACGTTTTAACAGCCCCCGATGCGAGTTAACGTAGGCGTTGCCTGAGACAGCGTCAAGAGCGTATTTGAGTAACGCTTCCCACTTGTTACCACCTGACTTGCTGTGTTTCGCTTGATCAAATGGGTAACGTTACCCGTGCGGATCGAGCTCGTAGAATGGGATCTCGCTCGTGAAGGGAGTCCCATTGGCCGCGCACAATCGACGGCGACGGGTGACGATCGCCGATGTGGCCGGCCACGCCCAGGTCTCCGTCACAGCGGTGTCCAAGGTGATCCGCAACGCCTATGGCGTCAGCCCGGCCATGAAGGACCGGGTCAAGGCGTCCATCGAGGAACTGGGCTACCGGCCGCAGGCGGCCGCCCGGGGGATGCGCGGGCGCACCTTCACCGTCGGCCTGATGCTGCCGCACATCAGGAACCCGTTCTTCGCCGACATCCTCGACGGCCTCATGGAGCAGCTCGCCGGCACCGGTTACCAGGCGATCATGATCCAGGGCGGCGTCACCCGTAAGGTCGAGAAGCACGCGGTCGACGCCCTGGTGGACCGGCAGGTGGACGGCATCATCATGGTCGCCCCGCTCGCCGGCCGGGCCCGGCTGGAGGAGGTGGCGCAGGAGGTGCCCACCGTGGTGCTGGCCCGCCACGAGCGGTCGGCGCTCTACGACTCGGTGTTCGACGAGGACGACGTCGGCGCGGAGCTCGTCGTACGCCACCTGATCGAACTCGGGCACCGCCGCATCGCGCACATCACCCACCAGGACAACAGCAACGCGCGGCCCTCTGACCTGCTGCACGTCATCCGGGCCGAAGCCTACGAACGCGTCATGCGCGAGCACGGGCTCGACGACGAGATCGCCATAGCGAAGACCTACTACCACGAGCAGGGCGGCTACGACGGCGCCCGCCAGCTGCTGAGCCGCTCCCCGCGCCCGACGGCGATCTTCGCGGGCGCCGACCAGGCGGCGTTCGGCGCGCTCGCCGCGGTCCACGAGGCCGGACTGTCCGTCCCGCGGGACCTCTCGGTCGCCGGCTACGACAACACCCAGCCGGCCGCGCTGCCCAACATCGCGCTGACCAGCGTCAATCAGGACGGAGCCGTCATGGGTAGCACCGCCGGCCGGCTCCTGCTCGAACGCATCCAGGGCCGCACCTCGGCGGTCCGCTTCTCCGTCACCCCCAGCCTGGTCATCCGCGGCTCGACCGCCGCACCTGGTGGCTGAGACGTTCCGTGTCGCCTGTGCGAGGGGATGGTCCTCCGGGCGCCGTCAGGCGCCGCCTGGTTCGACGGCCTGCTCCCACATGGACTTCATCTCAGCGAACCCTTGCTCCATGATCCCCACCATGGCCTCCCGGGCCCGCTCTCCGTCGCGCCGCTGGATCGCCTGGGCCACGTCAGTGTGCAGCTGCAACGCCTTCTCGTCCGGGTTGTGCGGCATCAGGTGGTAGTGATGCCGGCCGGCCAGCACCTCGGCGACGATCAGCTGCAGTTTCGCGAACATCTCGTTGCCGGAGCCGGCCAGCACCCGCCGGTGGAATTCGATGTCCAGGTTGAGGAAGCGCGGCTCATCGCCGGCTTTCCCCGCGGCCCACATCTTGCCCGCGAGGCCGACCAGCTCGCTCGCCTCGTCGTCGTCGATCCGCTCGGCGGCCAACCAGGCGGCGTGCGGCTCGATCGCGGTCCGTAGCTCGGTGATCGAGCGCATCTGCGCCATCCGCCCGGCCGAGGCCAGCCGCCAGCGGATCACCTGCGGATCGAAGACGCTCCACCCCACGGCGGGCTGGATCATGATCCCGACCCGGCGCCGGGTCTCGATGAGCCCCATGGATGCGAGCACCCGCAGCACCTCGCGGATCACCGAGCGGGAGACCTGGTAGCGGTCGACCAGGTCGTCGATGTTCAGGACGGAACCGGCGGCCACATCGCCGCTGCAGATGGCGGTGCCGAGGTGGTCGAGAACGCGTGCGTGTAGCCCAGTCTCGGGAGGGGAGGGCTGGGGTGGGGCACCCTCTGGGGAGGACTGATTCACGGCATAAAGCATATCAGTTGACGGCCAGCTCTTGAATAAATCCGCTTTTTTGTCCTAGCATCCCGGAATTAAGCCGATGTTACGAGAGTGTGGCGCTCTTCCGGGCGGCGGCCATGACAGAAAGGCGAGATGACGTGCAACGTCGATCGATATTCAGTACTTCTCTGGCCGTGGTTGTCGCCATGAGCCTGTCCGCCTGTGGCGGCGGCGGTGACGACAGCGGTGCGTCCAAGACGGTCCGGGTCACCCTGGCCAACCACGTGTGGACGGAGAACATCAAGAAGAGCCTGCCCGAGTTCGAGAAGCAGACCGGGCTCAAGGTCGAGGTCACTCAACTCGGCGAGGACCAGCTCTCCGATCAGTACAACGTCAAGCTGAACGCCGGCTCGTCCGACATCGACGTGATGATGTACCGCCCCCTGCAGGAGGGGAAGCTCTTCGCCAAGAACAAGTACCTGACCGACCTGTCGGAGCAGGTGAAGGCCAACAAGGACTGGGACTTCAGCGACTTCCAGGCCGGCCCGGTGGAGGCCACCACCTACGAGGGCAAGCCGGTCGGTGTCCCGATCATCACCGAGCAGGAGGTCCTCTACTACCGTAAGGACCTGCTCGCCAAGGCCGGCCTGAGCGCCCCGCCGAAGACCCTCGACGAGCTGAAGGCCGCCGCCGCCAAGGTCAAGGCGGCCCAGCCGGACGTCGCCGGCTTCGTCGCGCGTACCGGCAAGTCGCCGGCGGTCACCCAGTTCTCCAGTTTCCTCTACAGCTTCGGCGGCGACTTCGTGGACGGCAGCGGCAAGGCCGCGGTCAACAGCGACGCGGCCAAGCAGGCGTACGCCTTCTACGGCGGGCTGATCAAAGACTCCGGCCCGGCGAACGTCAGCACCGACATGGGCTGGCCCGAGGCGATGGCCATCTTCACCCAGGGCAAGGCCGCCTTCTACACCGAGGCCAACTCGCTCTACAAGAACGCCACCGACCCGGCCAAGTCCAAGGTCTCGGACAAGGTCGGCTTCGCGCCGTTCCCGGCCGGCCCGGCCGGTTCGAAGCCGTACAACATCCCGTCGTGGGCACTGGGCGTCAACTCCAGCTCGGAGAACCAGGGCAACGCCTGGAAGTTCATCGAGTGGGCCACCGGCAAGGCCCAGACGCTCAGCCAGCAGACCTCCGGCGTGCCGGGCGCCCGTAGCTCCGTCTGGGCCAACCCGCAGGGCACCTCGACCTTCCCGAAGGACCTGGTGGAGGCCATCAAGGCCAGCACCAAGGCCGGGGTGGGCCATGACCGGCCGCTGGTCGTGAAGGTTGCCGAGGCCCGCGAGATCGTCGGCCAGCCGATCGTCGACGCGATCACCGGCAAGGACGCCGCGGCGGCCGCCGACACGGCCAACGCCGCGTTCCAGAAGTTCCTGGACGACGAGGCCAAGTAAGCATGGCAACGATCACCACCACCAAGGCGCCGCGCGGCGCCCCGACCGCCTCCCATACGCCCGGCTGGGTGCGCTGGGTCAATGACCACCGCAAGTGGCTCTTCGCCGCGCCCGCGATGACCTTCGTCACCGCGCTGATCGTGTTCCCCCTGGCCTGGACCGGCTATCTCAGCCTGACCGACGCCGAGGGATCCGTCCGGGCGGAGAGCGAGTTCGTGGGCTTCCGGAACTACCTCGACGTCTTCACGGACACCGCCCGATTCTGGCCCGCCGTAGGACGGACCGCCACGTTCACGGTGGTCGCGCTGCTGTTCGAGGTGGTCCTCGGGATGGCGATCGCCCTGCTGCTCTGGCGGCCGTTCAAAGGGCAGAGATGGGTCCGGGTCGCCATCCTGATGCCGCTCGTCGCCACCCCGGTCGCGGTCGGCATGATGTGGCGGCTCATCTTCGACCCGAACATCGGCATGGCCAACCAGATCCTCGGCTGGGTCGGCATCGGGCCGCAGCCGTGGCTCGCCGGCCAGCACACGGCCCTGCCCACCACGATCTTCATCGACGTGTGGCAGTGGACACCGATGGTGACGCTGATCCTGCTCGCCGGGCTCACCTCGCTGTCGGACGAGCCGCAGGAGGCGGCACGCATCGACGGCGCCAGCACCTGGCAGCGTTTCCGGCACGTGACCCTGCCGCTGCTGGGGCCCACGCTGACCGTGGCGATCCTGCTGCGCGGCATCGACGCGCTGAAGACCTTCGACATCCTCTACGCCACGAAGGGCCGCGGCGGCGGTTCGTTCCACGAGGTAGAGACGCTGAACGTGTACGCCTACGGCCTCAGCTTCGACTACAACGAGTACGGCGTCTCCTCCACCGTCCTCATCCTCTTCTTCCTGATCATCATCGGGGCGATGTGGGCCCTGACCGCCCGGCGCAAGGAGGCCAAGCGATGAAGCCCCGTCCCGCGTACCGGGTGTTCCGGGTGGTGGCACTCACCTTCGTGGTGCTCTCGCTGCTCGCACCGCTGCTCTGGATGATCGCCGCGTCGTTCAAGACCAACGTCGACATCTACGACCCGGGCAAGGCGCTGGCCTTCTCGCCCACCATGGACAACTACGCCAAGGTGCTCAAGCAGGCCAACTACGTCGAGTTCATCGTCAACAGCCTCTGGGTGGCGTTCGCCGCCACCGTGGCGTCGCTGATCCTCGGCCTGCCGGCCGCGTACTCGATGAGCCGGTTCAACATGCGGAAGTCCGCGCTGGTGGTGCTGATGGCCCGGGTCATCCCCGGTGTCTCGCTGCTGGTGCCCTGGTACTACGTCTTCTCCAACCTGAAGATGGTCGGCGGCTTCGGGGTGCTGATCCTCAGCCACATGTTCGTCGCGCTACCGCTGGTGGTCTACATCATGATGGGCTACTTCGACAGCCTGCCCGAGGAGCTGGAGGAGGCGGGGCTGGTCGACGGGCTGACCCACATCGGCGCGTTCCGCCGCATCCTGCTGCCGCTGTCCGTACCGGGTATCGCCACCGCTGGGATCTTGTCCTTCATTTTCTCCTGGAACAACTTCATGTTCGCGCTCGTGCTCTCCGACGCGGACACCAAGACCCTGCCCGTGGCGATCTTCGACTTCGTCGGCTACGCCAGCATCGACTGGGGCGGTCTGATGGCCGCGGCCACCGTGGTCACCGTACCGATCATGCTGATCGCCTTGTTCGTGCAGAAGTACGTGGTCTCCGGCCTCACCGCCGGCGCGACAAAGGGCTGACCGGCATGACGACCATCGCCCGCATAGAGACCTTTCTCGTCGCCCCCCGCTGGCTCTTCGTCCGGGTGGAGACCGCCTCCGGGATCGTCGGCTGGGGTGAGGCCACCTGCGAAGGGCGTTCCGAGACCGTCCGCGCCGCCATCGACCAGCTCGCGGAGCTGCTGATCGGCCGGGACGCGCTGCGCATCGAGGACCACTGGCAGGTGCTGACCAAGGGCTCGTTCTACCGGGGCGGTCCGATCCTGGCGAGCGCCGTGGCGGGCCTCGACCAGGCCCTCTGGGACATCGCCGGCAAGCACTTCGGCGCCCCGGTGCACCAGCTGCTCGGCGGTCCGGTACGAGACCGGATCCGGATGTACGGCTGGGTCGGCGGCGACGAGCCCAGCGAGGTCCGCGACCACATCGCCGCCCAGGTCGAGGCCGGGCTCACCGCGGTGAAGATGAACGCCTCCGGCAAGATGAGCCCGCTCGCCTCGGTCGCCGAGCTGAACGGCGTGGTCGCCCGGGTGGCCGCCGCCCGCGAGGTGCTCGGCGAGGACCGCGACGTCGCCGTCGACTTCCACGGCCGGTTCACCCTGGCCAACGCCCGCCGCCTGGCGCCGCTGCTGGAGCCGTATCGGCCGCTGTTCCTGGAGGAGCCGGTCGTCCCGGAGAACTCGCACCTCATCGGCGAGTTCGTCCGCTCGACCACCATCCCGGTGTCGACGGGGGAACGGCTCTACAGCCGGCAGGAGTTCCTGCCCGTCCTCCAGGCCGGCATCGCGGTCGCCCAGCCGGACCTCTCGCACGCCGGCGGTATCACCGAGGTACGCAAGATCGCCACCCTCGCCGAGGTGTACGACGTGCAGCTCGCCCCGCACTGCCCGCTCGGCCCGATCGCCCTCGCGGCCTGCCTGCAGATCGGCTTCGCCACCCCGAATTACCTCATCCAAGAACAAAGCATCGGCATCCACTACAACCGCGGCGCCGAGGTGCTCGACTACTGCCTCGACAAGACCCCGTTGGCTTTCGTGGACGGGTACGTCGAGCGGCTCACCGCGCCCGGCCTGGGGATCGAGGTCGACGATCAGGCGGTCCGCTCCGCCGGCAAAACAGGACACTCCTGGCGCGGCCCCATCTGGCGGCACCGGGACGGTTCCTACGCGGAATGGTGAGCGTGATCCCTCGACTTCGCCGCCACCACCTTTGAGAAAGGCATCTGCGTGAAGATCATCGCAGCGGACGTCGTCGTCACCAGTCCCGACCGCAACTTCGTCACCCTCAAGATCACGACGGATGAGGGGATCAGCGGGCTGGGAGACGGCACACTCAACGGGCGGGAGCTGGCGGTCGCGTCGTACCTGGCCGACCACGTCGTCCCCCTCCTGCTCGGGCGAGACCCGCATCGCATCGAGGACACCTGGCAGTTCCTCTACCGCTCGGCGTACTGGCGGCGCGGGCCTGTCACCATGGCCGCCATCGCGGCCGTGGACGTGGCGCTGTGGGACATCAAGGCCAAGGCCGCCGGGATGCCGCTCTACCAGCTACTCGGCGGAGCCTCCCGGAACGGGATCATGGCGTACGGGCACGCCTCGGGCCGGGACCTGCCAGAGTTGTTCGACTCGATCCGCCGGCACCTGGAGATGGGTTACCGGTCGATCCGGGTGCAGACCTCCGTACCTGGCATCAACGCCGTGTACGGAGTAGCCGCCCAGCCCAGTGTCGACGGCAAGCGGTACGACTACGAGCCGGCCCAGCGCACGGCGCTGCCCGCCGAAGAGGACTGGGACACCCGCGCCTACCTGCGCCACCTGCCCGGCGTCTTCGAGGCGGTGCGCAACGAGTTCGGGCCCGAGCTGCCGCTGCTGCACGACGGCCACCATCGGATGACCCCGATCCAGGCCGCCAAGCTCGGCAAGGCCCTTGAGCCGTACGACCTGTTCTGGCTGGAGGACTGCACGCCGGCCGAGAATCAGGAGGCGCTGCGCCTGGTACGCCGGCACACCACCACTCCGCTGGCCATCGGCGAGGTCTTCAACACCGTGTGGGACTACCAGACCCTGATCCGCGAACAGCTCATCGACTACGTCCGCTCCGCCGTCACCCACACCGGGGGGATCACGGCCATGCGGAAGCTGCTCGACTACGCCGCCCAGTATCAGATCAAGTCCGGCATCCACGGCCCGACCGACATCTCGCCGGTCGGCATGGCCGCCGCCCTGCACCTGGACCTGGCGATCCACAACTTCGGCATCCAGGAGTACATGCAGCACGGCCAGGCGACCAACGAGGTGTTCCAGCAGTCGTTCAGCTTCACCGACGGCTACCTGCACCCCGGCGGGCTGCCGGGACTCGGCGTGGAGCTCGATGAGAAGGCCGCGGCGCGATTCCCGTACCAACCGGCGTACCTGCCGTTCAACCGGCTCACGGACGGCACCGTCCATGACTGGTGAGCACGGCGGATCCGGGCTATGGGCGAGTCGACATATGATCCTTTGAGCTGATGTTCGCCCGTTGTCGGAAGGCCGCCATGACCCACCCCCTCAGCCGGCGGTCCGCCCTGCTGGGCACCTCGGCCGTGGCCGGCCTCGCTCTTTGGGACAGACCAGCCGAAGCGGCCGGCACCGCGACGGTCAGCACGGCCATGTTCGACGCCGCGCGTGAGCGGTGGGTGAGCCTGCTGGCCGGCGGGTCGTACGACTCCGTCTACACCGACAAGGCGCAGGCGGTCGACGGCTCGGCCAACGCGGTGCTGCGCAAGCTGAAGCCCGACCCCGGCCGCCCGAGCCTGTGGCCCGACCTGCCGCTCGACGACCCCCGTACGGGCAACTTCAACCGCGCCTACAACCGCATGCGCACGCTGGCGCTGGGCTGGGCCACGCCGGGCACCACCATGCACCGCGACGGGCACGTCGCCGACACCGCGATCATGGCGCTGGACTTCCTGTACAAGCACGCCTACCACGAGGGACTCGACCGGCGGGGCAGCAACTGGTACTGGTGGGAGATCGGCGTCCCCCGCGCGCTGACCGACACCTGCGCCCTGCTGTACGACGGCCTGCCCAAGGACCGCCTCGAGCGCTGGCTGCGCCCCCTGCGCCGCTGGTGTCCCAACCCGGAGCGCCGCGTCAGCCACCCCGGCGTCGTCGAGACCGGCGCCAACCGGGCGGGCAAGGCCACGGCGGTGGCGATGCGCGGATTGCTCACCCACGACGCCCGCCTCGTCAAGCGGGCCAGGAACGCGGTCTCCGACCTGCTGCGACCGACCAAGGGCCCAGGCGACGGCTTCTACCGTGACGGGTCGTTCATCCAGCACGACGTGTTTCCCTACAACGGCAGCTACGGCGTGGACTATCTGGAGAGCGTGGCCAAGCTGATCGCCATGCTCGCGAGGTCACCGTGGGAGATCACCGGAATCGGCCACGTCTACGACCTCGTGGATCGCTCGTTCGCGCCGTTCATCTTCGACGGGCTGATGATGGACTGCGTACGCGGCCGGCAGATCTCGGTGCAGGGCCACCGCGACCACCACTCCGGGGAGAAGGCGGTCGAGTCCATCCTCACCCTGCTGGAGGCGGCGCCCGAGCGCTACGCCCAGCGCTGGCGACCGCTGGTGAAGGGCTGGATCACCCGCAACCAGGCCGCCCCCGCGCTCGCGTCGCTGGCGAGCATCGCCGGGGCCAAGGCCCTGCTGGAGGACCTGTCGGTGCCGGTCGGCCCGCGCATGACGGGCACGTACGTCTTCGCCGACATGGACCGGGTCGTGCACCGCCGCCCCACCTGGGCCTACGCGATCGCGATGAGCTCGGAGCGCATCGGCGCGGCGGAGTCCATGAACCAGGAGAACCTGCACGGCTGGTACACCGGCGACGGCATGACCTACCTCTACACCGCCGACCTCACCCACTGGAACGACGACCTGTGGCCGACGATCGACCCGCACCGGCTGCCGGGCACGACGGTCGACACGCGCGGGCGCGCCGACCTCTCGCACAGCAAGCGCCGCCTGCCACCCACCCCGTGGGCGGGCGGCGTGGCACTGGACGGCGAGTACGGCGTGGCGGCCATGAAGCTGATCGCCGACGGCTCCTCGCTGCGGGCCAAGAAGGCGTGGTTCCTGCTCGATGACGCGGTGATCGCCCTCGGCACCGGCATCGCCGCCTCCGACGGCCGCCGCATCGAGACCATCGTGGAGAACCGCAACACCCACGACTGGCATCCGCCGCTGACCCGGGGCGACGGCTGGGTCCACCTGACCGGCGTGGCCGGCTACGCGCTGCTCGACGGCGCCGACGCGAAGGTGATCCGCGAGCAGCGCACCGGCCGCTGGCGCGATATCGACAAGGGCGCCACCACCGGCGGCGACAACACCCCCGTCACCAGGCACTACACGACGATCCTGCTCGACCATGGCGTCGATCCGGGCAAGGCCCGCTACGCCTATGCCGTGCTGCCCGACGCCTCCATCGCGCAGACCGCGGCTTACGGGCAGCGGATCAAGATCCTCGCCAACTCCCGAACGGTGCAGGCCATCGCCCGCGACAACGTGCTCGCCGCCGTCTTCTGGCGCGCGGGGACCGTCGAGACCGCGGACGGACCGCTCCACGCCGACGGCCCCTGCACGCTGCTGATCCGCCGCGACCACGGGCGGGTACGGCTCGCGGTCTCCGACCCGTCCAGGACCGCCGACGAGGTGAAGATCACGCTGCCCTGGCGGGTGAAATCGGTCAAGAAGCGCGACCGCGGCGTGCGCAAGGCCAAGCGCTCGGTCAAGGTGGAGGTCGGTCGCAGCCGCGGGCACGCCCACACCGCGGTGGTGCACGTCTGAGGCGCACCGACAAGTCCGGGCCGAGGAACGGTGAACAGCGTCGGCGTTCGCGAACTTTTCCTCATGCCGGAGCGACCAACTACGAAGTCGACCCTTTACGGAGGTCCTGGATGACTTCGCCCTTGACCGTGGAACCGCCGTTGACCCGCCCGTACCGGTTCCGGCGGCTGAAGGGACTCGGGCTGGTCGTTCTCGGCATCGCGCTGGGTGTGGCGCTGTCCGTCGCGGTGCGGTGGCCGCGGTCCGAGGTGGTCTATCGCAGCGACCAGCCGGCCACGGTGGCCTACAACGACGGTTCGAAGCATCTGCTGGCCTTGATTCACCGCAGCGCCCTTGTCGGGGAGTCGCACCAGATCTTCGTCGGCCGGGATCCCAGCCTTTCCTACGGCCATTGGGTGGACATCGAAACGTCGGCCGACTCCGTCAAGGCGACCGAGTGGACGACCGCCGGGGTGCGGGTGCTTTTCAACACCGGGCACGAGCTCTTCATCCCCGCCAGGTCCTTCGTCGGCGGCAGGTGACCCCGGCCGGGCGAACGCTCAGCGCCCCCGAGCCTGGGCTGTTCAGGGGCGGGTGTGGAAGGTCTGGTACGGCGACCAGGGTCCGCGGTTACGCGCACTCGGCCCGCGAGGCAGGCCCGCCCGGACCGCAGGGCGGGCCTGCCCGGCCCGCCGGTTACGGGCGGGCGAGCTCGGTCACCGTGCGGGCGCGCAGCAGGCGCGGGTGCAGGAGTTCGGCTCGCTGCCTGGGTACGCCGGCGGCGAGCGCGGCGTCGGTGAGCGCGGCCCCGATCCATTCGAGGTCGACGCTCCGGCCGTCGTCCCGCCTGATCAGCGGCTCTCCGGGGGGACGGCTGGCGCACAGCGCGCGCAACAGGTGGCGGACCTCCGGCGACACCGGGAACGCGACGACGCCATCACGGCCGTCGCGCAAGGTGATCAGGGTCAGCTGGTCGGCGGGGGCGGAAGGGCGGACATCGTGGGCGGTCAAAGCGGCCAGCGCCTCCACGCAGGCGCCTGTCGCCTCCAGCAGCGCGACGGCGAGAGCCTCGGCCCATCGGCCGTCGTCGGCCAGCCGCCTGGCACCTGTTCGCAGCAGGCGCCGCTCGGCCGGGGTGAGGGGAGGCGTGCCGGTCACGCCACGGTGAGACCGATCCGCGCCGGTTCGCCGGGCGAAGGCGTAGAAGGAGGCCAGCGTGGCGCGTCTCCGGATCACCGTCGCCCTGGTCAAGGGCTTGCCGGACGCGCGTACGCCGGTGGTGAGGGCGGTGTAGCAGTAGGCGTCCAGTTGAGCCTCGGTGGCGGTGAGCAGGTCGAGGGCCGGCTCGGCGGTGTGCAGCCAGCGCAGGAACGAGGCCAGGATCCGCAGCCGTGTCTGTCGCAGGGGCGCGGAGGGCTTCTCACTGAGCCAGGCCGTCACCGTTCGCCGGGTCCGCGGATCCAGTGCGTCCACAAGGTCGACGTCGGCCGCAGGGACCTCGCCCCCATCACCAGCGCGCAGGCGCGGTCGTAATCCCGGGATCTGCGCGACGCCGGCCGGCTCTGGATGGCTCGCGGGTCTCATGGGGTCGCCGCCGGGGAAGGGAGACGCGAGGCCGTCCCCGAACGTGTGCGGGACTCGCGGGGTGGTCTCCGCCTCGACCATGCTCAGCACGCGGCCGACGCCGTGACCAGATCGGCGGTGAACATCGCGGCAGCCTCGCCGGCCGGCCCGGAGGGGTGAACGACTGAACGGCCCGTGCCTGACAAACCCATCATGATCTCGATCATCTCATGGAGCGTCGCCAACAATCCTCGCCTGACCCGGTGGACAGCGGCTGTCAGCTTTGAGCGCTCTCGTACGCGATCCCACCTCGCCACGGCGGCGCAGCAGGCCGACGTCGAACTGGAACTGGCCGACTGGGCCCACGCCACCCGCTGACGGGCCTGTCGATGGGGTATCCGGGCGGCATCGCCGCTGCCGTGAGTTAACCGCTGTGTGACGGCGTTCGGAAGAGGCGCTCGATGATGGTCTGCCAGCTGTCGGCCAACGGGATGGAGGCCGGGGTGGGGTCGGCCGGGAAGGGCCGCGACATGCCCAGGTAGAGCAGGATCGGGCCTTCGAGCGCGGCGGTGAGCTGGACGGCCAGGCTGTCGAGGTCGGCGATGTCCAGGAGTTCGTCTTGGTGCGCCTGTCCCAGGAGCATCCGGATGTGCAGCCGGGAGAGGTTGTGCTCGCCGACGGGGACGGGCTGGTTGCGGTCCAGGGCCGCGCGGACGATCGCGTGGTGGTCGAGCAGAAAGGCGATGCGGGCCCGGCCGTAGGCGATCAGCCGTTGCACCGGGTCGGCTCCGGGGCCGAGCGGCGGTGGCCCGCCCATGACGGCCTGCTGGAAGGCACGGTCGTCCTCGTCCACCAGGGCCTGGAAGATTCCCGCGCGGGTGCCGAACCGGCGAAAGACAGTCCCTTTGCCCAGGCCGGCCCGTTCGGCCAGGCCGTCCATGGTCACCCTCTCCACCCCGTGCTCGGCGATCATCTCGCGGGCCACCTGGAGCAGTTGCAGCCGGTTGCGCGCCGCGTCCACCCGTTCCGCACGGGGACGACCGAAGGGCACCACAGGGAGATCCACAAGTTCTCACCCTACCTCTGGAATATAAAGCGGGGTAAAGTCCGCTTATGCTGAAGCGGGTCGCGGCGCCGGCACCCAGGCCGGCTCGCCGCCGACATCGCTGAGCCGCATGACGCGGCACCTTAAAGGAGACGATCATGAGTCTGTTCCGGCTGGACGCCAGCATTCTTCCCGGCACCTCTTCCAGCGCCGAGCTCGCCGACCTCGTCGAAGCCGAGTGGACGGCGACCCGGCCCGGCGAGCCGGTAGTGCGTCGTCACCTGGCCACCGACCCGCTGCCCGCCGAGGCCTGGGCGCTCGCGGCGACCGCGGCGTTCACCTCCGAACCCGACCGCACCCAGGCGCAGCGTGACGCGCTCGCGCTGGCCGTGCGGCTCGCCGCCGAACTGGAGGCGGCCGACGCGGTTCTGCTGGCCGTGCCGCTGTACAACTACGGGGTCTCCCAGCACTTCAAGACCTGGGCCGACCTGGTCATCGCCGCGGCGGGCGCCGGCACTCCGGTGCTGAAGGGCAAGCCGACCGTGCTGGCCACCGTGCGTGGCGGCGGCTATGGACCCGGGACCCCACGTGAGGGCTGGGACCACTCCACCCCGTACCTGACGCGGGTTCTGAGTGACATGTGGGAGGCCGACCTCACCGTCGTCGAACGTGAGCTCACCCTCGCCGCCACCAACCCGGCCATGGAATCGCTGCGCCCGCTGGCCGCGCAGCTTCACGGCGACGCCCTCGCCGCCGCCCGCGACGCCGGCCGAGAGCTGGCCGCCAAGTAGCCGCGCCGCCGGCTCGCACTGGCCAAGCGCTCCGCAGCCGCAGCCGTACTGGCCAAGCGCCGGCCGCCGCCAGGGTCGCCCCGTGATGATCGGGGCGGCCCTCCCTTACTCGAACTTACTCAAACAGGGACGGGTCTCCCGTGCCGCGACGAAGAATCTCGGGTTCACCCTGCGAGAGGTCGACGACGGTGGTCGGGGTGGCGCCGCACTCGCCCGAGTCGATGACGGCGTCGACCACGTGATCGAGCCGCTCCTTGATCTCCCAGCCCTGTGTCGCGGGCTCGGTCTCGTCGGGCAACAGCAGGGTGCTCGACAGCAGCGGTTCGCCGAGCTCGGCCAGCAGCGCCTGGGTGACGACGTGATCAGGGATCCGCACACCGACCGTCTTCTTCCGGGGATGCATCAACCGCCGCGGCACCTCCTTGGTCGCGGGCAGGATGAACGTGTATCCGCCCGGAGTCGCCGCCTTGACCAACCGGAACACCGCATTGCTCACGTGAACGAACTGGCCGAACTGCGCGAAGTCCCTGCAGATCAGCGTGAAGTGATGATCACTGCCGAGGCTGCGGATCTCCCTGATCCGATCGATGCCTTCCCGGTTGCCCAGCCGGCACCCCAGCGCGTAGCACGAGTCCGTCGGGTACGCGATCAGCCCGTCGGCGTTTAACGAATCGACGACCTGGCTGATCAGGCGAGGCTGGGGGTTGTCCGGGTGCAGAGCGAAATACTTGGCCACACCTCGGATCTTAGAAGCGAACACCCCATCGCATGACACGCCCCCCGGCGCAGTGACGCGACGTCGCTGGGAATGGGCACTGGTCGAGCAGGATCACAGTACCCACCGGCTTCGCGATCCGCTTCACTGTCCGAGCCCAGGCGATCCGATGACATTCCAAGGTGGTACACGCGTGGCTGTGGCAATCCTTCCCATCGACGGCGATGGCGAGGACGGACGGGCTTCCGGCGGCCCCCTGCTCTTCCAGATTCTCGGTCCTTTACGGCTCTGGCGGGGTCACGTCGAGTTGAGCGCCGGACCCCGGCAGCAGGCCTTCCTGCTGGCCCTTCTCCTGGCCAGGGAAGGACGGCCGATCAGCACCGATGAGCTGATCGATCTCATCTGGCAGGACGATCCGCCGGCGAGTGCCCTCAACGTCATCCACAAGTACGTCGGGTCGCTGCGCCGGCTGCTGGAGCCTGAGCTTTCGGCGCGAAGTTCCGGCTCCTACCTGGAGCGGCGTGGCAACAGCTACCTGTTCGCGGCGGCAGCCGGGACGCTGGACCTTGTCGTGTTCCAGAACCTTGTCGAGGCCGCCCTGGTGAAGGAGCGCCCTGAGGCGGCTCTCGACTGTTACGTGGAAGCGCTGGGACTCTGGCACGGCTCCGCGGGCGATGGGCTGGGCCAGGGACCGGCCGCGACGTCGATATTCGCGAGGCTGGACGGCCAGTTCTTCGACGCGTGCACGGCGGCGGCCGAGCTCGCGGTGTCGCTGGGCCGGCCGGAGCGGCTGCTGCCTTCCCTGCACCTGGCTGCCAGGATGGCGCCCCTGCACGAGCCGGTGCAGGCGAGCCTCATCTCCACGCTGGGCGCCGCCGGGCAGCAGGCGGAGGCGTTGTCGGTGTTCCGCGCGGTCCGTGCCCGGCTCGCCGAGGATCTCGGCATCGACCCTGGCCAAGCCGTGGCCGCCGCGCACCGGCTGGTGCTGGACCAGAACCCGACGGCGACCGAGGCAGTGACCGTACGGCGCTCGGCCGGACACTCGCCCGCACCGGTACAGGCCGCCGCGAGATCCGCGACATCGTCCGGAGACGTCCTGGTCGGCCGAGCGGAGGAACTGACGGTGCTGCGGCAGGCGATCGAGCCCGCCTTCACCGCAGGCACGGGGCTCATCGTCCTGGAGGGCGAGCCGGGGATAGGCAAAACGCGGCTGCTGGAGGAGCTCACTGCCGAGGCGGAGAAGCGTAAGGCCGCCGCCGTCTGGGCCCGCTGCCTGGAAGGCGAAGGAACGCCGTCGATGTGGCCGTGGATTCAGGCAGTCGGCGCTGTGCTGGACGAGCTGCCCGGCGCGGCGCGGGAGAAATGGCTCGCCGGCGAACTCGGCGACCTCCTGGAGCCGGACGGTGACGGCCTCGGCGAATCGGTGGCACGCGACGCGGGCGCCCAGTTCCGCTTGTTCGAGGCGGCCGTCGCCGCCATTGGCCAGGTCGCGGCGCGGCGACCACTGGTGCTCATGATCGACGACCTCCAGTGGGCGGACGTCGCGTCGCTGCGCTTGTTCAGCCACCTGGCGGCCCGGCTGCCGGCCGGCACCGCGGTCATCGGAGGGCTCCGCGACCGCGCGCCCGTACCCGGATCGGCGCTGACGCGGACGCTCGCCGCGGCGAGCCGGGTGCCCGGCCACTTCCGTACCCGGCTCGGTCCTCTCGGCCTGGCCGAGGTGGCCGAGCTCGTCCGCCGCGAGACCGGCCAGGTTCCAGGCCCGGAGGCGGTACGCGGCATCTATGCGCGTACGGCCGGCAATCCGTTCTTCGTCCGGGAGCTGGCCCGGCTGCTCGCTGACAGCGGCGCGCTCGTCGAGGGCGCCGGGGCGCGAGTGGGAGTGCCCGCCACCGTGCGAGACGTCGTCCGCGACCGGATGGCCGGACTCGACGACCGCGCCAGGAACCTGCTCCAGATCGCCGCGCTGATCGGCCGGGAGGTGGACCTCGGTCTGCTCGCCGGGGTCGCCGACCTTGACGTACAGACCTGCCTCGATCGTCTGGAGCCCGTGGAAGCGCTCGGCCTGCTCGAACCCACACCAGGGAACCCGTTCTCGTTCCGCTTCTCGCACGATCTGGTCCGCGAGTCCGTCTCCGAGAGCACGCCCGCCGGGCGGGCGAACCCGCTTCACCTGCGCGTCGCCGACACGCTCGAACGTACCGACTCCTCCGGCGACTACGTGGCCGAGCGCGTCGCCCACCACCTGTGGGCGGCCGGTCCGCTCGCCGATCCGCGCCGGACCACGGCGGCGCTGGTGCGCGCGGGCCGTCACGCGGCGGCCAAGTCCGCGCTCGAGGCCGCCGAGCGACAACTGCGGCTGGCCGTCCGGGTGGCGCGGACGGCCGGCCTCGCCGACGCGGAGTTGCCCGCCCTGTCTCAGCTGATCGCGGTCGTCGGGATGCGTGAGATGTACGGCACCTCGTCGGTGGATCTGCTGGAACGCGCGGAGCACCTGGCCCGGATCCTCGGCCGGGAACTCGACGCCATCGTCCTGCTCTACTCCCGCTGGGCGGCCCACGCCCAAGCCCTCGAGAGCGACCGCAGCAGGCTGCTGGCGCGCCGGTTGCTGAAAGAGGGTGAAGCATCCGACAAGCCGCTCGTACGCGCGTATGGGCTGCAGGCATGGGGGCTGCAGCAGTTCAGTGACGGGAACATGGGCGAAGCGTTCCGTCGCCTGACCGAGGCGAGCCGGATCCTGCTGACCCGCGTCGTCCGGCGCGAGGACGATCCCGTCTGGTACGACCTGCAGCTGCTGATGATCGGGATGCTCGCGGAGGCGACCGCGATGCACGATGACATCGACGGCGCGCGATCGCTGCTCGACCGGCTGGCGGCCCCCGGCGACGCCCCGTTCACGATCACGGTCTGGGCCGCCCACGCGGCAAGGATGGAAGCACTGATCGGCGACCCGGAACGGGCCTTGCGCGCGGCGGAACGCGGGATCGCCGCGGACCCCGATTTCTCCTTCGTCTTCCTTGGCACCTACCAGCGGCTGGTCCGGTGCTGGGCGCTGGCCATGACCGGCAGGGATCCGGCGGGCGCCGCGGCGCAGGCCGAGCGGATCATCGCCACCAACCTCCTCGACCCACCTCGGGCCAGCGTCTCGACCTGCTTCGGGCATCTGTGTGAGATGTGGCTGGCCGCCGGCGCGCTGGACAAGGCCGCCGCGGCCCTCGACAAGGCCGACTCCTGCCTCGATCTCTACGGTCAGCGCTACGCGGAGGGCCTGCTCCTCCTGCTGCGGGCGCGACTGCTGCTGGCGGAAGGGGAATCCGTCGCCGAGGTGAGGGCCGTCGCGGAGAGATGCCGCACACTGTCCACCGAACGCGGGACCCACCTGTTCGCCCGGCGCGCCGAAGAGTTCCTGGCCACGCTGGACGGTGGCCATCTTGAAAATGGTTGAGCGGCGAATTCAGTAAATATTCACTCGTTATCAAGACGCTTATTGAGAGCTCCGGTCGGCGAGTGCGAATTCCACTTTCTGTTCAGTATTCGTCAAGAACGCATCTGCCCTTGTAGTAGCCCTGTGGCATTGCTCACATGCCGAATGTGTATTTTTACGCAGAACGACCACTATTGTCTTTCATATGGTCTGCAGCGATCAAAGAGTCACAACTGCGAGTCAAAAAGGAAAGGCAATGATGAGCACGTTAAATCAGGCGGGCAACGGACGGATCTCGTGGCGCCGGGTAATTGGCGGCGCGGCGGCGGCAGGAGCGGTCGCGGTGGTGGCCGCCACCGCGGTGACCGCCACTCCCGCGGCCGCCGCACCGGAATGGCGGTTGCCCCACTCCGCCGAGGCGAGTACGGTCACACGGGCTCCCATGGCCAGCACGTCCAGGAAGTACTACTTCGCCGCCGGGCTCCTCGGCAGGAACGAGGTGCGCGAAGCGGGCAAGAAGGTCGATGACCCGGACGGCGTGGCCGTTGCCAAGTTCCGCATCAACGGCAACCGCTTCTACTACTTCGTCCAGTGGCGGAAGACCGGCAAGCCCACCGCCTTCCACATCCACCGCGGCAAGGCGGGCGTGAACGGCCCGGTCGTGATCGACCTGCTGTCCAGCGGCACCATTCGCGGCAACACCAGCTTCGGCTCCGTCCGTGTCAAGAGCAGCCTGCTCAGGGACATCAAGAAGAACCCGAAGAACTGGTACGCCAACATGCACACGGCCCAGTTCCCCGACGGTGCGGTCCGTGGCCAGCTCCACAACGGCGGCCACTGGTAAATCGCCCTCTTCGGCGGGGCATTCCACTGGCAGTGGAATGCCCCGCCTGGAGGCCGACTCCACGACAGGACAAGTGACGGCTGTTACGTGAATCCCGACTTCTTCGACCTGCTGGCGGGCTGCCACCAGCGGCTCGTCGGTACCCCGCTGGCCGGTCCTGAGGCCACGGCGCGCTGGTTGTACGAGGACGCGCCCTTCGGCGTGCTGGCGCACGACGCGGCGCGCGACCCCCGCTTCGCCTACGCGAACCGCACCGCCCAGCGCTGCTTCGAGTACGACTGGGCGGAGTTCGTCGGCCTGCCCTCCCGGCTCTCGGCGGAGCCGGACCGGCGGGAGGACCGTCAGCGCCTGCTGGACGCCGTGCACCGGAGCGGCTTCGCGACCGACTACCGGGGACAGCGCATCGCCAAGTCCGGGCGCCGGTTCTGGATCGAGGACGTGACGATGTGGAACCTCACGGACGGCGACGGCGTACTCGTGGGCCAGGCGGCCACTTTCCAACGCTGGGAGGCTGTGCTGTGAGAGGTACTGGCAGGGACCCCCACCTGTGGCGGAGTCTGCTTACCCTGGCGGTATGGACAACCGGGACGAAATCAGCGCATTCCTCCGCTCCCGGCGAGACAAGATCACGCCTGAGCAGGCGGGGCTGCCGGTGTACGGCCAGCGGCGGGTGCCCGGCCTGCGCCGGGGCGAGGTCGCGATGCTCGCCGGAGTGAGCGTGGAGTACTACACGCGTCTGGAGCGCGGCAACCTCCGGGGCGCGTCCGACAGTGTGCTGGGCGCCCTTGCCCAGGCTCTGCGCCTGGACGACACCGAGCGCATGCACCTGTACGACCTCGCCCGAGCCGCCGGGCCCGCGCCCCAAGGACGGGCCAGGCAGCGGGAGACCCGGCCGGTGGTGCGTCCGGGCGTGGCGCGGATCATCGAGGGCATGCCGCAGCTGCCGGCGTTCGTGAAGAACGACCGTCTGGACACGCTGGCCGCCAACCCGCTGGGTCGTGCGCTCTTCTCGCCGATGTACGCCGATCCGACGTCCGGGGCGAACAGCGCTCGGTTCGCCTTCCTCAGTCCCGCCGCCCGGCAGTTCTACATCGACTGGGAGCGCGTCACCCACGAGGCCGTCGGCGTGCTGCGCATCGCGGCGGGAAAGAATCCCTACGACCGGGAGCTGTCGAATCTGATCGGTGAGCTGTGCACCCGCAGCGACGCCTTCCGCGTGATGTGGGGCTCCCACGACGTGCACGTCTTTCGCGAGGGCACCAAGCGGCTGCGCCATCCGGTCGTCGGCGATCTGGAACTCGATCACGAGTCTCTGGCCCTGCCGGACGAGAACGGGCTGAGCGTGGTCGTCTACAGCGCGCCGCCCGGAAGCGCCACGGAGGACGGCCTGAAGCTGCTCGCCAGCTGGTCCGCCACCGCGGGTCAGGAACAGGAGGCCGACACCCCGTCCACGAGCTGACCAGGAAACAGGTGGCAAGGCATGGTGCTGTGGTGACGGGTGTGACGCACTAGCATGCGCAAGGACAAAACCTGACTGACTGCTTTGCGAGGAGTGGCGGGATGTTCGAGAAGTTCACCGACCGAGCGCGGCGCATCATCGTCCTGTCCCAGGACGAAGCCAGAACGCTCAACCACGACTCCATCGGCACCGAGCACGTTCTGCTTGGTTTGATCCGTGAAGATGAGGGTGTGGGGGCCCAGGTTCTCAAGAACCTGGGCCTCACCCTTGAGGATGTGCGCCGGCAGGTTGAGGAGAGCCGGAGCCGAGGCCAGTCCGCTCCGTCGGGCTACCTTCCGTTCACGCCGGCGGCCAACGAAGTGCTCCAGGCGGCGAACCAGGAGTCCCTGCGACGCGTCCTCGATTACATCGGCACCGAACACCTCCTGCTCGCACTCACCCGCGACCGTGCGAGCGTGGCCGCCCAGGTGCTGGTCAAGCTCGGCGTCGACCTCGACCAGGTCGGGCCGACCACGGACAAACTCCTCCAGCAGTACGTCAACTAGGGCCGATCAGCGGCTCGATGCTCTCCCACGCGGGCGGCTCCGGCCACCCGGCCGCCGCGTCCGGGCCCGTGGGCCCCAGGCCGAGCACCGCGCAGGCCAGCAGGTGCTCGCCGGGCGGCAGGTCACCCCTCAGCGTGGGGATCGTGGTGCGCGGCGTGAGCACGTTCGTGCCGGGCAGGGCCGTGACCAGGTCGCCCTCCCGCTCGCCGGTCAGGTCCTCGATCACGCACAGGCCGTGGGGCGCGTCGAGCCGGGCCCGGCCGGAACCGATGTCGACCCGGATGGGCGGCCGGTCGCGGTCGAGCGCGAAGGCGCCCTCGGCCGTGCGCAGCGCCCGCCCGGTCGTGATCCGGTGCACCCGTACGTGCCACGGGGGCAACGCCACCAGCCAGGTCTCGATCTCCACGTCCTCCCACGGCGTCCAGCGGGAGTGCAGCACACCGTCGGCGGCGGAGACCTGGTCCGGCAGCTCGCACGGCCGCCAGTGCTCGCCGTCCTCGCTGAGCGCCAGCGTGCTGTCGAAGGCGCCCTGCTCCAGCTTCAGCGTCCCGGCCGGCACGCTGAAGCCGAACCGCGTGGAGTAGGCGAACTTGGCGTACTTGGCCGCGCCGTGCCGCGCCCACGGGTTGCGCTGCCCCGCGCTGAGCAGCACCACGTGCCGCCCCTCCTCGCAGCGCATCAGCGCCACGCCCGCCTCCGGCTGGGTGCTGACCTCGGGCAGCGGGGGAGCGTCGGCCTCCTTGGCGGTCCAGAACGGATGCTCCGCGGGCAGGGCGAGCGGCAGGAACGCCTTCATGGCCCAGTACGGCGAGCCGGGCGCGTTGTACTGCTCGGCCATGTGCGGCTGGGGGTAGCCGTAGCCGATGGTGAGCACTCCCGCGTTGTCGCGGATCGGCCGGCGGTCCCACCAGCGCAGGTTCCGCAGCAGGTGCCCCTTGGTCACCTCCCACGGCAGCGCCTCGACGTCGGCGAAGGCCAGCGCCCCCCAGAACGCCGACTGCGCGAACCGGTAGGTCAGGCTCCTGCCGAACGGGACGGCCACCCCCTCGCTGCTGAACCAGTGTTGGAAGTCCTGGGCGAACGCCGCGGCCCGCTCACGGAAGCGCCCGGCCCGGTCCTGGTCGCGACCGAGCGCGGCGTAGATGAGGCCGTAGTAGTGCATGGCGAACGGGATGTAGTAGTCGCGCTGCCACGTCGGCCCGTCGGAGTACCAGCCGCGCCCGAGGTCGAACTCCTCCAGCCGGTCGAGCCTGGCCGTGTTGGCGTCGTGGTCGTGGGAGATGCCGACGCGGTCGAGCCCGAGCCCCACCATGACCGGGAAGAACAGCCAGTTGTTGTCGTTCGGCTCCACGGTGACGGAATGCCGTAGCCAGGCGGCCACCGTGTCGCGCTGCGGGCCGGTCAGCGGGTCCCAGATCCGCTCGGGGGCCAGGGCGAGCGCCAGGCCGAGGGCGGCGGTCTCGACCAGTCGCTGGTTCTTGTCGAAGGCCGCGCCCCAGTAGTCGGGGTGCTCGGGATCGGTCCCGGCGGCGAGCCCGGCGCTCCAGAGGTCCCAGTGGTCGAACGCCCCGCCGCCGGCCGCCAGGGGCGCCAGCCCCCACAGCGGGCGTGCAAACGCTTCCAGCTCGGCGGACGCCAGGTCGTAGTGCGCCGTGTGGAACCCCAGCCGCAGCCGTCCCCGCCCCGGACTGAACCGCGAAATCAGGGGCGTGACCAGGTCCAATACCTGACGCGCCAACTCTTCTCGATCGCCGCCGGGCCGGTCGTCGGTGTGCACGGGGTCTCTCTTTCGCTGGGAAAGCGCTATCCCGAGCTAGGTTTCCCGCCGTCGCCCGCACTTGTCAACACCCCGGCGCCCTCGCCCGTCAACACCGCGGGAACCCCGGGCGGGGCGGTGCTGTCGCGGACCTGCAGCTCCATCGGCAGCGTCACCGGCGCTCCGTCGTGCCCCTCGGTCATGAGGGCCACCAGCATCTCGGCCGCCTGCCTGCCGAGCTGCCCCTGGGGCACCGACACCGTGGTCAGACCCGTGTGCGCCACGTGGTCCAGCGCGATGTCGTCGAACCCCACCACCGACAACTCCTCGGGAACCCGCACCCCGAGCTCGCGCATCCGGGTCACCGCCCCCAGGGCCACCAGGTCGTTGTAGGTGGTGAGCGCGGTGGCGCCGGTGCCGGCCACCGCGGCGGCCGCTTCGTACCCGCACTGGCTGGTGGACCCGCACGGCAGGATCGTGACGGACAGGCCGAACGCCTTGGCGGCCTCCAGCGCCCTGATCCGCTCGGAGTTGGCCCAGGACACCTCGGGCCCGCTCAGGTAAGCGACCCGGCGGTGGCCCAGCTGCGCCAGGTGGCCGCAGATCAGCATCATCCCGCCGAAGAAGTCGGCGGAGACGGCGGGCGCGGCCAGGCCGGGGACGATCCGGTTGAGCAGGACGAGCGGGT
This sequence comes from Nonomuraea sp. NPDC050022, assembly GCF_044460705.1. Classification (NCBI taxonomy): domain Bacteria; kingdom Bacillati; phylum Actinomycetota; class Actinomycetes; order Streptosporangiales; family Streptosporangiaceae; genus Nonomuraea; species Nonomuraea sp. NPDC050022. The sequence continues at coordinate 161,513 of NZ_JBITKE010000008.1, read as the reverse complement.
GGCCCCGGCCGGTCAGGGCGGCCAGGTCGGCGCGCTCCAGGCGGGAGGAGGCGAGCAGCACGCCGTCGCAGCTGCGCATGAGGTCCTCGACCAGGTCGTGCTCGATCGAGGGGTCGTCGTCCGACTCCATGACCATGACGCGGCGCCCGTGGGAGCGGGCGACGGCCGAGACCGCCTTGAGCACGCCGGGAAAGTAGGGATTGGCCAGGTCGGGGACCAGCACGCCGATGGTGCCCCACTCCCCGCGCGCCAGCCCCTGCGCCGCCGCGTTGGGCCGGTAGCCCAGCTGCGTGACCGCGTCGTGGACCCGCGCCGCCAGAGCGGGATCGACCTTCGTCGTGCCGTTGAGCACGCGGGAGACGGTCGAGGCCGACACCCCCGCGGCCGCCCCGACGTCGCTGATCGTCACCCGGCTCCCGCGGCCCTGCCGCAGATTACGCACCCGCTCCTCCTGCCTGCCGTGCGCCCGTCAGCCGAGCAGCCCGCGCAGATGATCCAGATCTCTCCGTACGGCCGCCACCGGGTCGGCCGCCGGGTAGTGGACGTGCAGCGACAGCACCCCGGCGTAGCCGCGTTCGCGCAGCCCGGGGATGATCTCCGCCCAGCGGACCACGCCCCCGTCCGCGAACGGCTGCCAGTCGCACGTCCAGCCGTCCGGGCCCGATCGCCAGGCGGCGTTCTTCACTCCCATGCAGGCCATCCGATCGCCCAGCAGCTCGACGTTGAGCGCCCATGCCTCGCTGCCCTCCTTGGCCTGGTTGCCGGGGTCGGCGTAGAAGCGCACGTCATTCAGGTCGCCCGCCAGCGCGAGGGCGAGCGCGGCGGATGGATGGATCGTACCGTGATGCAGCTGGATCGCCACCCGCACGCCGTGCCGGGCGGCGAGAGCGGACAGGCGGGTCAGCGCGGCTCTGGCCTCCTTCAGCTGATGGTGGTAGCCGATGGCGGGGTCGTAGCGGTAGAAGCCCGTCCGTACGAGGGGGACGCCGGCCTCGCCGCAGGCCGCGATGAGCCGTTCGGCGTCGGCGTCGGCGTCGAGGAAGTCGGTGGTGACGACGTCGAGGGTGAGCCCGCGACGCCCGAGTTCCGCGGCGACGACGGCGATGCCGTCCGGGTCTGTGGGGCTGACCGTCTGGCCCTCGCGTACGAGGAGGTCCGCCCCCTCGGCGCCCACCGAGGCGACGGCCTCGGCCAGCTCGGGGGCGTCGATGGAGCCGAAGGGCTTGGTGAAGGCGAGCAGGCGCACACGTACTCCTGAAGTTGAGAAAGCGCTTGTACATCTTGGGCCAGACAGACTTCACGGCTGAGCATCCATCTGAAACCGCTTTCTCACAAGCCTTGAATCGGGGAATGAGGCGGGCTACTCTCGACCCACCCTCGGGTAAGCGCTTACCAGCTACCCGACCCCCCTCTGACCTCCGCCTCTTTAGGAGGGTCCATGATCCCTCGTCCGCGTTTGACCGCCGTGATGGCCACCGCAGCCATGGCGTCTCTGCTCGTGTCGGCGTGCGGCACCTCGAGCAACCCGAGCGGAGGTGGCTCGCAGACCACATTGCGGATCTGGGACTTCTCCGCCGAACAGGTGAACTTTCACAAGGACATCGGCGCCCAGTTCACCAAGGAGCATCCCGACATCAAGATCGAGTGGCGCTCGATCACCCAGTCCGAGTACATGAAGACCCTGCCTCTGGCCTTCCAGAGCAACCAGGCGCCGGACATGTTCTACTGGAACGCTCTCGGGCTGTCCCAGCTGACGGACCAGAAGTGGATCCGCCCGCTCAGCCCGAGCGGGACCGTCCCCGCCGACTTCACCAAGCGCTGGCCGGACGGGTCCTTCCTGGAAGGCATCAACATGCAGGACGGGAAGACCTACGGCTTCCCGTTCTCGGAGAACCTGTACTGGGGCTCCGGCTACATGTTCCTCAACAAGAAGGTCTTCCAGGATGCCGGGCTGGACGTCAACAGCCCGCCCAAGACCTGGACCGACCTCAAGAACGCCTGCGCGCAGATCAAGGCCAAGACCAAGGCGCAGTGCATCGCCGCCCCCACCAAGGGCGTGGACATGCAGCGCATCTGGTACGGGCTGATCGGCAGCGTCTCGACGGACGAGTTCTTCGACTACAAGACCGGCAAGTTCGACGTGACCCAGCCCGCGCAGACGAAGACCTTCGCCTTCATCCAGGAGCTCAACAAGGCCGGCTACCTGGCGCCCGGCACCAACGACAAGAACTTCTCCCGCCAGCAGTTCGCCGCCGATCAGGCCGGCATCATGTTCGACGGCACCTGGCTGCCGAGCGTGTGGGCCAGCCAGGGCTTCAGCAGCGACAAGTACGTGGTGGCGCCACGCGTCAACCCCGACAGCGGGCAGACCGGCGCGGCCGGCCGCAAGTACGACAACAACAAGTACTGGGTCAGCTCGCAGACCAAGCATCCCGACGCCATGTGGACCTTCATCCAGTGGATGACCGACCCCAACGGCTACTTCGTCAAGCAGTACTACAAGAGCGCCTTCGGCACGCTCGCCTACGTCGACAACCAGAAGATGGTCACCGACCCGGCGCTCAGGCAGATCATGGAGATCGGCGGAAAGCCGGGCTACCGGGTCCAGCTTCCCGTGCCGCTGCTCAAGTGCCCCGACATCGCCAAGTCCAAGGCGTACGTCAACGCGGTGGCGAAGACCCCCGACGGGGAGTGGGAGGCCATGGGTGAAGCGCTGACCAGCGGCAAGCCTCTGGAGACCACGGGCGCCGCCATCGCCCAACAGCGGCAGACCGCTCTGGAGGAAGGGCTCAAGCAGGAGGCGGCCGGCGGCCTGAAGGTGTCGATGGACTGCTACACCTTCTCCGACTGGGAGTACACGAAGGACTACACCTCGGACATGTACCGCAACTGACCGGACTCCTCGTGAGGACATCCATGACAACCACCGCTCCCGCCCCCAGGCGGGAAAGGGTGCCGGACAGGGACCGGTCGCCCGCCAAGCGGGTGCCAGAGCGCCCCGATCACTCCCGCGAGCGCGTCCGCGGCATCGAGAGGGTCTGGCTGCTCGTCTTCCTGGCCCCTTTCCTCCTGCTCTACCTCGGCTTCACCATCTGGCCGCTGATCGCGACGATCTACTACTCCTTCTTCGACTGGTCGGGCGTCGGCCCCATCAATGACTTCGTCGGGGGCGGCAACTACGGCACGATCCTGGCCGACCCGCTGTTCTGGCTCTCCGTGGTCAACACGCTGGTGTTCGCCCTGCTGACGACCGTCATCAAGCTGCCGATCTCGCTGCTGGCGGCGATCCTGCTGACCCGCAAGTGGCTGCGCGGCAAGCGGTTCTTCCGGACCATGTTCTTCGCGCCGCTCATCATCCCCGTCGCCATGGCGGGGCTGGTGTTCACCTACCTGCTCAACCCGTCCAACGGCGCGCTGAACGCGATTCTGCGCGACCTCGGCCTGGTCGACCAGGGGTTCGACGTGTTCGCCAACCGGTGGAGCGCGCTGGTCGTGCTCGTGCTCGTCTCCATCTGGCAGATCTTCGGCCAGTACATGATCTACTGGATCGCGGCGCTGCAGAACGTGCCCGAGGAGGTCTATGAGGCGGCCGCCATCGACGGCGCGGGGGAGTGGAAGAAGCTCACCCGCATCACGCTGCCGATGATCAGGCCGGTCGCCGTGATCATCGCCCTGCTCGGCCTGGTGAACGCCATGCACGTCTTCGGGCTGGTCGTCACGCTCACCGCGGGCGGGCCGGGCACCAGCACCTACGTGGTGTCCTACTTCATCTACCAGAACGCCTTCGGCTCGGTGCCGTTCGCCTACGGCTACGCCTCGGCCGCGGCGCTGCTGTTCTCCGTCATCGCCTTCGTCCTGGTCTCCGCCCAGGGCCTGGCGGTCCGCCGGGCTCAGCGACTCAGGAAGGAGTACGGCGTCTGATGGCAGCGACCACTCGTGCGGCCCGGCGCAGCCACGCCGTGCGGGCCAATCTCATCGCCCTGCCGATCCTGCTGGTCATCGGGCTCGTGTGGGTCTATCCCTTCCTGTGGACGATCTCGGCCGCGTTCAAGACCCAGGCCGGGATGTTCACCAGCGGCGCGAGCCTCCTGCCCGACCAGCTGAACTTCGACAACTTCGTCCGGGCCTGGGTCAACGCCGGGTTCTCCGGATACTTCTTCAACACGGTGCTCTACTCGGTCGCCTCGACCCTGGTCGAGCTGGTCAAGGCGGCCCTGTGCGGCTACGTGCTGGCCAGGTACGAGTTCCCCGGCCGGACCCTGCTCTACCGGATGATCGTGGGGACCCTGTTCATCCCGGTCGCCTCGATCATCGTCCCGCAGTTCGTGCTGATCGAGAACCTCGGCCTGCTGAACACCCGGGCCGGGGTCATCCTGGCCATGTCCGGCGGCGCCGGCGCGCTCTACGTCCTGCTGTTCGTCGGGTTCTTCTCCAGCGTCCCGGCCGACCTGTTCGAGGCGGCCAAGCTCGACGGGGCCGGTTTCCTCAAGACCTTCCGCCTCATCCTCCCGCTGGCCAAGCCGGTCATCGCGGTGGTGGTCATCTTCCAGTTCATCAGCAGCTGGAACGAGTTCAACATCCCGCTGGTGTTCACCCTCGGCCAGCCCGAGTTGCAGAACCTCGCCGTCGGGATGCTGTCCTTCCAGGGCGAGCACGCGACGGACTGGACCGGGTTCGCCGCCGGGATGACGATCTCGTTCCTGCCGATGCTGATGATCTTCCTGTTCTTCCAGAGCTACTTCACGCGCGGCCTGGCCGGCGCCACGAAAGGATGACCGCGTGAGGCATGGGGCGTTCGCCTACACCTGGGACGTCGTGGGCGACCCCGCGGCGGCCGAGCGCATCGCCGGGCTGGGCGTGAGCACGGTGACCCTGCAGGCCGCCTACCACTCGGTCCGGGGCGTCACCCCGTGGCATCCGCGTCACCGGATCGTGCAGGCCGACCACGCGGCGGCCTACTTCCGGCTGCGTCCCGAGCGCTGGCGCGGGCGGCTGCGGCCGTACCCGCCGAGCTGGGGCGTGGCCGACGAGGACCGGTTCGGCACGGCGCTGGCCGCGCTGGCCGGGGCGGGGCTGCGGACGGAGGCCTGGCTGGTGCTCACGCACTCCTCGGTGCTGGGCCGCGAGGCGCCCGACCTGACGGTCACGAACGCCTACGGCGAGTCCTACCCCTACGCGCTCTGCCCCGCTCAGCCCGCCGTCCACGACTACGCGCTCACTCTCGTTCGCGAGGTGTGCGAGCAGTACGACGTGCCCGCGCTGATGCTGGAGGCGTGCGGCTGGCTGGGCATGGAGCACGCCGGTCACCACGAGAAGACCGCCGGCGCCGGCCTGTCCGCCTGCGGCAAGGCGCTGCTGTCCCTGTGCCTGTGCCCGCCCTGCCGGGCCGGGCTGGCCGGGCGCGGCCTGGACGTGGAGGAACTGGCGCGCGACGTGCGCGCCGCCGTCGACGGGGAGCTCCAGCGGGGCGTCCCGGCCGGGACGAGCCTGGACGAAGTGCTCGGTCGCGAGCGTGCCCAGGCGGTGTACGGTCACCGCGGGCAGGTCATCGCCGGCCTGGTCCGGGACGTGGCGGCGCTGGCCGGCGGCCGTGAGCTGCTGCTCATGGCCACCGACGACCCGCAGGTCACCGGCCCCGACGTGGGGATCGACCTGGCCACCTTCGACGCGCCGGTCGACGCGTACGTGCTCAAGTGCTGGGGCCAGGAGGAGGCGGCCCTGGCCCAGATGAAGGCCGCGGCGAGCCGTACCGAACTCCCGCTCGTCGCCAACCTGACCGTGCTGGAGGACGAGCACCATCGGATCCCGGCTTTGGCCGCCGACCTCGTCGCCGGGGGCGCGCGGCAGCTGCGTTACTACCACGCCGGGCTGGGCTCACCCGCCCGCCTGGCAAGTTTGCGGGCGGCGGCTCGCTTGAAGGAGAAATAATGCTGAACGGCTTGTACGTGATGGACCCGAATCGCTTCGACGACGTCTACGGCCCGGATGCCCGGACCGCGCTTGAGCGGCATTTGGCCATCGGCTCGCCCTTGCTCACCGCCGACCGGCTCACTCCCGACGTGCTCGGCGGCATTGAGGTGCTGGTTACCGGGTGGGGCGCGCCCAAGCTGGACGCCGACTTTCTCGCCGCCGCGCCCAAACTCTCACTGGTGCTGTACGGCGCGGGCTCCATCCGCTCGATGGTGACCCCGGAGATGTGGGCCAGGGGAGTGCGGGTCACCACGGCGGCCACGGCCAACGCCGAGCCGGTCGCGGAGTTCGCCCTCTCGCAGATCCTGTACGCGCTCAAGCACGGCTGGCGCTACGTGCTGGCCGCGCGCGCCGCCGCCGCCACCGCCCCGCGCGGGCCCGAGCTGGGCGCCTACGGTGCGACGGTCGGGCTGGTCTCGCTCGGCGCCACGGGCCGGGCCACGGCGCGGCTGCTCGCCCACCACAAGCTCGACGTGCAGGCCCACGACCCCTATGCCGACCCGGCCGAGGCCGAGCGGCTCGGGGTGCGCCTCGTCGGCCTCGAGGAGCTGTTCGCCACCTCCGACGTGGTCAGCCTGCACGCGCCGCTCACCCCCGAGACGAACGGCATGGTCGGCGCCGCGCTGCTGGAGTCGATGAAGCACGACGCCACCCTGATCAACTCGGCGCGCGGCCAGCTGGTCGACGAGTCCGCGCTCGTGGACGTGCTGAGCCGGCGGACCGACCTGTTCGCCGTCCTCGACGTCACCCACCCGGAACCGCCCGTCGCCGGGTCGCCGCTGTTCACGATGCCGAACATCGTCGTCACCCCGCACGTGGCGGGCAGCCTGGGCCACGAGCGGCGCCGCCACGGCGAGGCGATGGCCGAGGAGCTCGTCCGCTACCTCGCGGGGGAGCCGCTGCGGTACGAGATCACCGAGTCCGGCCTCGCGAGAAGGGCGTGAGCACCACCCTGGTGCTGTTGCCGCCGCACGATCCGGCCACCGCGAGCTGGCGGGCCCGGCTGGAGCAGGCGGTGCCGGAGCTCGTCGTCCGCCGGCCGGAGACCCCGGCGGAGGCGGCCGAGGCGCTGGCGGAGGCCGACGCCGCCTACGGCACGCTGCCCGCGGACCTGCTGGCGCACGCCGGACGGCTGCGCTGGTTGCAGGCTCCGCAGGCCGGGCCGCCTCCGGCGTTCTACCATCCGGCCCTGGTCGCGCACCCCGTACAGGTCACCAACATGCGCGACACCTACACCGACCACGTGGCCGCGCACACGCTGGCGCTCGTGCTCGCGCTGGCCAGGGACCTGCCCAGGTACGCCCGCGAACAGGCCCGCGCGCGCTGGGCGCCCGACTGGGACCCCGGCGCCGTGCTGCCCCTGAGCGAGGCCACGGCCCTGGTCGTGGGGGTGGGCGCGATCGGGGCCGAGGTCGGCAGGCTGCTGGCGGCGTTCGGCACCAGGGTCGTGGGCACGGACGCCCGGCGCGGCGGCCCCGTGCCGGGCTTCGCCGAGGTCCTGCCGCCGGACGCGCTCGACCGGCTGCTTCCCGAGGCGGACCTGGTCATCCTGACGATCCCGCACACCCCCGCCACCGAGGGCCTGCTGGACGCGCGCCGGCTGGCGTTGGCCAAGCCGGGGGCGTACGTGGTCAACGTCGGCCGCGGCCCCATCGTCCGGCTCGACGACCTGGCCGCCGCCCTGTCCTCGGGCCACCTGGCCGGCGCGGCCCTGGACGTCTTCGAGACCGAGCCGCTCCCCGCCGACCACCCGCTCTGGCGGCGTCCCGACGTGATCGTCACCCCGCACGTCGCGGGCGTGGGACCGCACGCCTCGGAGCGGTGCTTCGCCGTCCTGCTGGAGAACGCCCGCCGCTTCGTGGCCGGGCGCGAACTGATCAATGTGGTGGACAAGTCGGAATGGTACTGATGAACCGTATTGCACGCGTCGAGACCTTCACCGTGGCCCTGCCCTCGCTGCGCGACTTCGCGGTCGCGGGCGGATCCGTGGTCCAGAGCGGCCGCCCCGCCATCAGGGTCCTGGTGAAGGTCACGGCCGACGACGGCGCCATCGGGTGGGGTGAGTCCACCCCGATTCCCTCATGGACGTACGAGACCACCGAATCCATCGTCTCCACCATCGAGGGCTACCTGGCCCCGGCCGCCGTCGGCCGCCCGCTGTGGGACCTCGACGGACTCTGCCGTACCTTCGACCGGACCATCAGCAAGGGGTTCTCGATCGGCATGCCGCTGGCGCGCGCGGCGGTCGACGTGGCCTGCCACGACGCCTACGCCCGGAGCCTGGGCGTGTCCCTCGGCGAGCTGTGGGGCCGGCGCAGGCGCGACACCATCGAGCTGGCCTGGATCGTGTCGGGTGAGTCGGCGTCCGAGGCCGCGGACTCGGTGGCCGAGGGCCGCGCGCACGGCTACCGCCACGTCAAGGTCAAGCTCGGCCTGCACACCGAGGACGAGGACGTGGCCATCGTGACCGCCGTACGCGCCGCCGCCCCCGACGCCGTGCTCTGGGTGGACGCCAACCAGGGCTACACGGCCGCCGCCGCGCTCCGGGTGGCCAGGCGCCTGACCGATCTGAACGTAGCCGTCTTCGAGCAGCCGGTGCCCTCCAACGACCTGGCCGGCCTGCGCCGCCTGCGCGACGCCAGCCCCATCCCGGTGGCCGTGGACGAGAGCCTGCGCCACCCGAGCGACCTGGCGACCTTCGTCCGGCTCGACGCCATCGACGTCGCCGTCGCCAAGGTGCAGCGCTGCGGCGGGCTGACCCTGGCCCTGCGCCAGTGCCAGCTCGCCGAGGACAGCGGCCTGGCCGTCATGGGCTCCGGGCTCACCGAGTCCGACATCGGGCTGGCCGCCTCGCTGCACCTGTTCGCCGCGTTCGGCGTGGACACGCCCGTCGACCTCAACGGCCGCCAGTTCATCACCAGCCCGTACGCCACGGACCCGGTCATCACCGTCGCCGACGGTGTCGCCCACGTGCCCACCGGCCCCGGCCTGGGGATCGGCGTGGACGAGGAGGTGGTCCGCTCGCTCGCGGTCTGACAGGCGAGTCTCGCGGCGGGCTCAGCTGAGGGGGCCCGCTCCCAGCGGCAGGTCTTCTCCGCGGGCGAGAAGGCCGGAGATGGTCACTTCCAGTGCTTGGCGTACCAGGTCGGTGAAGTCGACCTGCATGGGGGCCAGCGCCGGGTCGGAGGTGTAGGCGGCCAGTAGTGCCTCTGTGGGCCGGCTGTACGGCCAGGCGGCGCTGACCGTCAGCGTGGCCAGTCCGACGAGCCGGAAGGCGTCCTGCGTGCCGAGTTCGGGCAGGTAATGGAGAGACAGCCGGACCAGGCTTTGGAAGGCGCGCAGGGTGGCGTTCTTGTGCCGGATGGCGACCTCGGTGGACACGTTGTGTTCCAGCACCGCGGCTTGCGTGCTGATCAGGTCGCACAGCACCGGCCGCCCGGTGATCGACTTGGCCAGGATGGCGGCCAGCTGGTCTCCGCGTTGCCGCGGAGTGCCGCTGGTGGGTTCGAGTGACTGCTCCAGTTCGGCGATCCAGTCGTGGATCTCTGTGTCCAGGAGCTGGAGCAGGACCGCCTCGCGTGATTCGAAGTAGCGCAGCACGTTGGGTTTGGCCAGGCCGGCGCGGCGGCTGAGTTCGTTCAGGCTCAGTTTCGCGACCGGCATCTCGGTCAGCATCGCGGCGGCGGTGTCGAGAATCTGCCGCCGTCGTTCGCCGCGCTGCTCGTCGTTGCGGGCGCGCTTGAAGGTCACGGCCACATCCTACATACCGGCGGTCTTTTTACTAGGTCGCCGATGGTTCGAAGGCTATGCTCGATGTCGCGGAACCGGACGTATCGCCGCATGACTCCGGAAAGGGACCATTTCGAGAGGGATGAGGTGGGTCTGGTGGGCGAGAAGGTCACCGATCGCGTGGAAGCAGCAGGTCTGGTGGATGGCGGGGGAGCGGCGGGTCCGGGCGACGCGGAGCGGACGCTCGTGGACGACATGGTCCGCGTCGCGACCGAATTCCTCGACTCGCTCCCGGAAGCGCTGTCCGCCCGAGCGGTGCGGACCCCCTTCGGCGCCCCGGCCGTCGAGGCCGAGCGGGTCCGGTGGTTCTACACCCCCACCGACCACGGTGGGGTGCCGCTCGGCGAGCTCTCGCCCCGGCAGCAGGGCCTCGCCATGCGGCTCCTGGCCAGTGGCCTGACGCGCCCGGCGTACGCCACCGCCTGCGTCATCATGGGGCTGGAGAACGTCCTCGACGAACTCGAGGGGTGGGGCGTCGACTGGGGCCGGGAACGTACCCGCGACCCGGGGCTGTACTGGGTACGCGTCTTCGGCCGTCCCGGTGACCCCCTGTGGGGGTGGCGTGTCGGCGGCCACCATGTGTCGGTGAACCTGCTGATTCACGAGGGACGGATCGCGGCGTCGACACCGTCGTTCCTGGGCGCCAACCCTGCGACATCGCCGCTGCTCGCCGGGACGCTGCGCCCACTCGGCGGGGCCGAGGACCTGGCTCGCTCCGTGATGGGCTCGCTGCGCAGGCCGGACCAGGCGCGGGCGCTGCTGCACCCCCGCGCGATCTCCGACATCGTCTCGGGCAACCGCGCCCGCGTACGCCCCGGAGACCGCATGATGCACCTACAGGACCTGTTCCGCGGACCGCTGGCCAGGCCGGAGCTGTCCGCGCTCGCCCACCGGCTCGACGAAGCCGCCGAGCGCGACTCCGGTTACACGGAGCAGGACCACGAGACGATGGCGCTCACCCAAGACCCCCAAGGGGTCCCCGCCCACGAGATGACGGGGGAGCAGCGCGGGCTGCTGCGCGAGTTGCTGGCGGCCTACACCGACCGCTCTCCGGCACCGGTCGCCGACGCCTACCGCCGCCACTATCTCGTCGAGAGCAACCTCGACCGCGTACATTTCGGCTGGGCCGGCAGCGTCTCGCCGGGCGAGCCCCACTACTACCGGCTCACCGGCCCACGCCTGCTCATCGAGTACGACAACACCCAGCGCGCCGCCAACCACGCGCACTCCGTGTGGCGGGACCCGGACGGGGACTTCGGGATGGACCTGCTCGCCTCGCACCGGACCGAGATCCCGCACTGACCGCCCGCCGCTAGCCGGCCTGGTGGGCGATCTGGATCAGGTTGCCGCAGGTGTCGTCGCGACCAGTTCTGGTCACTGCACGCTCGCGCCCCCAGAGGGCACTGGCAAGCCGCTACTTGCATGTCAAGCGAGCGAGGGGTGGCCGTCGTCACCGGCGGCGCCAACGGCGTCGGACTGGCGTGCGTGAACGGCGTCGACTGGCGTGCGTGCGACGGCGCGGGTAGCCGGTCAGTCGCGGCTGGGCGCCGCGAGGTGATGACCGCGCAGGAGGTTCGTCGCGATGGCGGCGGCCTCTCGCACCGCGGCGACCAGGTCGCGCTGGGCGGCCCTGAACCGCGTGACGGGCACCGACACCGTGTACGAGCCAGCCGGAGCACCGTCGTGATCGAAGTAGGCGGCGGCGGCGCAGCAGACGCCCTCGCTGAACTCCTCCAGGTCGAGCGCGAAGCCCTGCCGGCGGATCTCGCTGAGCTCCACGGTCAGGCTGTCGACGTCGCCGTGGGTGTGCGCGGTCAGCCGCCGGAGCTCGACCCCGCGGAACATGATCTCGATCTGCTCGCGCGGCAGGTGCGCCAGCACCGCCTTGCAGGAGGCGCGGGCGTGCAGGTCGCCGGTGTAGCCGACGTCGAGGCCGCGCACGCCGAGCGCCTGCTCACCGGCGATGAACTGCAACAGGGTGATGACGCCGTGATGCCAGCCGCTGACATAGGAGGTCTCCCGCGTCCGCGCGTGCAGCCTGGCCAGGACGGCGAACAGTTCGGGAAGGGGCTCGAACCTGGCACCGAGCCGGCGGCCGAGGGAGGCGCCGTGCGGGCCGACGTCGACTCGCCCACCGGGCAGTCGCACGATGTAGCCGCCCGCCTTCAGCGTGCGCAGGATGTGGTAGCAGCGGCCGAGGCTGAGGTCGAGCTGCCGGCTGATGCTCTTGGCCGTGGCCTGTCCGCCCATGTGGGCAACGGCCCGCAGCACGTCGAGGCCGCGCAGCAGGGTCTGCAGGCTGCCGTCCCCGGTGATCTCGGCGTTCTCAGTCACGGGGCCATCGAAGCTCTTCGACCATCAAGTTTTCGACTATAGCGAAAAAGGCAAGCGCTCCTTGAGTCGATGTGCTCGGCGAAGGTCATGCTGCGATGCGCCATAACCGACACATCCGCTGAGGAAGGATCACATGCTCAGCTCCGAGCAGTTCCGGTCACACTTCCCCGCGTTGCAGCGCCACGTGTGGCTCGACACACCGGCGAGCCCGCCCGCCGCGCTCGGCGTCGTGCACGCGCTGCGGGCGGCCCTGGACTCGTGGCTCTACGGGGAGCACGACTGGCGGGAATGGGACCACGCCCCCGCCGCAAGCAAGAGATCTGTGGCCCGGCTGCTGGGCATCGCCGAGGAACTGATCGCCGTGATGGGCTCGACCGCCGAGGCCGCCGCCACCGTGGCCAAGTCGTTGCCGCCCGGACGGATCGTGGTGCCCGCCCAGGAGTTCCGGAGCAACCTCTTTCCCTGGTGGCAACTGGAGGCCGCCGGACACGAGGTGGTGCTGGTGCCGCCCAGGGACGGTCACACCCATACCGAGGACCTCGTGGCCGCGCTCGACACGCGTACCGTCCTGCTCGCCGTCAGCGACGTGTTGTCGATCGACGGCCACCGCGCCGACCTGCCGGCGCTGCGCCAGGCCACCGACGGGGTGGGCGCCCGCCTGTTCGTCGACGCGACCCAGTCGCTCGGCGCGCTCCACCTCGACATGGAGCGGGTGCGCCCCGACTACCTCGCCGTGCACGGCTACAAGTGGATGCTGTGCCCGCGCGGGGCCGCCTGGCTGGTGGCAGCGCCCGAGCACATCGACGGACTGGTTCCCCTGCTGCCGAGCTGGCGGTCCACCGAGCCGCCCTACGGGTTCTTCGGCGGGCCGTACGTCCGCGCTGACAGCGCGGCGCGCTGCGACACCTCACCCGCCTGGCTCTCCTGGGTCGGCGCGCTGCCCGCACTGGACCTCCTGCTCGACCTCGACGCCGAGCGGGTCGAGCGCCATTGCCTACGGCTGGCCGCCGACTTCCGGGCTCGCGTGGCTGAGACGGGCGCCGGCACCCTCCTTCCCAGCTCCCGGAGCCACATCGCGGTGGTGCGCGTCATCGATCCGGACGCGGTCCGGGCCCGCCTGGCGCGAGACGGTGTCCGCGCGACCCTGCTCGGCGACCGGCTGCGGGTGGGCTTCCACTACTTCAACAACAGCTCCGATGTCGAACGAGCCGCGAACGCGCTGGGAGATACGAAGACCCCATGACGAAGCGCTGGAACCCGGTCGGCGTGCCGGCACCCATCGGCAACTACAGTCACGTGGCCACGGTGCCGGAGAACACCACGTTGGTGTTCGTCTCGGGGCAGGTGGGGAACCTGCGAGACGGCTCACTCGCGGGCCCGGACGCCCTGTCGCAGACCCGGCAGGTGTTCGCCAATCTGCGGTCCGTACTCGACGAGTTCGGGGCGACGCCGGACGATGTGGTGAAGCTGCTGACCTTCGTATCGGGCACCGAGCAGCTGCCCGGCTTCTTCGCCGCCCGTGACGAGGTTTTCGCCGAGTGGTATCCCGATGGCGACGTCCCGGCGCACTCCCTTGCTGTCGTCGCCGCACTCGCCGCTCCGGAGCTCACCGTGGAGATCGAGGCCGTCATCGCGGTACGTGGCGACGCCCGAGCATGAGCGCCGGCCGGGTCGCCCTGGTGACCGGCGGCGCCTCCAGCTACGGCGCCGCCCGAGCTCGGCTTCCTCGCCGTCAGAACCGATAGCGGAGAATGCGCGCCCCTTGCCGCGACAAGGCCGTGCTGCGGGCGGTGAGACGGGTCAGCGCGCGTAGCGGTTGCGGGAACCGGGCTACTTCCGGTGCGCGGGTGAGGATCCGCTCCTCGACCAGTTCGAGGTCCGCGCCCCAGGACTCGGGTTCGCGCGCGTCGTCGAAGCCCTGGGCGGCGGTGATGCCGAGCGCCTTGATGGTCGGATGGTACTTCATGGCCCAGGCCGCGAAGCGGGTGTAGCCGTTGAGCGCGAGCTCACCTGAGGGGAAATGGCGGGTCAGCTGGCGAGTCATCATCTGGAAGGAGTCGCCGGGCATGAAGGGCAGCAGCCCTTCGGCGACGATGACGGCGGGCCGGTCGTCGGGGATGGCGGAGAGCCAGCCGGATTGGGTGAGGTCGGCTCCGACCAGGTGGGAACGGCTGGGCAGATGCTCGGATCGCAGTTTCACCACTTCGGGGAAGTCGACGTCGTACCAGTCGACGCCCGGCGGGGGAGCACAGCGCGGCATCCTGGTGTCCAGGCCACAGCCCAGGTCGAGCACCACACATCCGGGGTGAGCGGCGGTGTAGGCGCGTACGACGTCGTCGAGCTTCTTGGCGCGCAGTGCGGTGGTGAGGACGAGATTGGGTTTGACCTTCAGCTTGCGGAAGTCGTAGTCGATTCCGCCGGCGAGGTCGGCGGAGAGCGTGTCGCCGAGGATCGGGCTGGGCAGCTCGGCGTCCAGGGCTCTGGCATAGAGGGTGAGCAGCAGTGTTTCCTGGATCAGCCCAAGCTTGGGTTGCCAGCGGTGCATGGCGGTTCCTTAACGGCGTAGCGGATGGCGGGCTGCGAGGTCCTGCAGCCATGTCAGGGAGTCATGGGCGGCCTTGATGCGCTCAGCGCGGTGCTCCTCGCCGCCGACGAGGTCGAGTCCTTCATCGGCGATCTCGCCGAACGCGCCCAGGCTGTCGAGCTTGCGCTGGATGACCTTCTGCCAGACGCCCCAAACCCCGATCCGCTCCGGCTGTATCTCGGGGCGGGTCTGCAGGTAGGACACGGCGCTGCGGAAGTCCTCGGCCTGCCGTTCCGGGTAGTCCAGGCCACGTGGCTCGCCTTCGCTGGAACCGACCGTGCGGTAGTCGATGGCCAGCACCGCGAACCCGGCCTTCACGAAGTACGGCGCGAAGAACGCCAGCGCCTCCTTGACCATCACCCCCGCTGTGCCCGAGCACCAGCCCGGGGACCGGGTCGCTCGTCTGTGGCAGATACAGATCGCCCGCGCAGCGGGTGCCGAGGCTGTTGAAGGTCACCTGTTCCATGGTCTGCTCCTTGTGAGGTTGCTAGTTATTTCAATCATGACTGAAACGACTAGCAACGTCAATCCGAGCGTCATGCCTGTGAGGAAGGGGAACGAATGTCGGCCGGGCGAAACGATCTCTTTCAGTGCCGCTGCCCGGCATCGATGGTGATCGGTCGTTCGAAGACGGTGCGCAGGACGACCGTGGAGTTGGTGTGTGAGATCGCCGGGATCGCGCGGATACGGTCGAGCGCGTCGGCCAGCTCGACCGTGGCGCCCACCCTGACCTTGATCAGGTAGCAGTCTTCGCCTGCCACCTCGTGCACCTCCAGCACGCACGGCTCCCGCTCCAAGGCCGCGTTGACCTCCGCCTTGGCTCCGGGCTCGGGGTTGAAGCGGAGTGCGACGAACGCGGCCGTGCCCGCGCTGACCTCCGCCGGTTCGACGATCGCGCCCGCAGCGTGCGTTTCCTGCGGCGGGCCGAGCTGGGTGACTGGGCGGTCAAGCTCTACACGATCGCGTCGCACGGGGACCTGCCCGCGCGGAAGTCGCCGAGGCCGCCTTGCGCACCGCGCGAACGGTGTTCCCCGCGCCTGCCGTCGCGCCCGACCGGTACGGTGTCGGGTTCGTCATCGCCCATGACGCGCCCCGGCTCTGCTATGCGCTGGCCTGCTGGTGGGCCGAGAAGAACGAGGTCCACCAGCGGATCCTTTCCGCGCCCGCCGACCGGCCCGAGCACCTGGCGCCACACCCGAGTCCGGCGGCCGGGTGCGTGTGGGAGCTGAGCGTCACCGACTTCGAGCGGCGTGCCTGGATGACGCACGTCCTCGCCAACCCCGGCGGGCCCGACCTGGACGCCTACCTCGCACAGGAGTACAACGACGATGTCTGAGTTCGAGACGAGCCCGCGTGACTGCCTGGCCCGCTTCGCCGACGCCTGGGCCAGGCGCGACGCCGACGCACTGCTGGAGCTGATGACCGAGGACGCGGTCTACGCCGCGTCGGTCGGTCCCGAGCCGGGCCGCACCTTCCGCGGCCATGCCGAGCCGGCCGATGGCTTCCGTGCCATGTTCGAGCACGACGCCGGTGCGGTCATCGAGCAGGGTGAGCCGCTCATCAACGGCGAATGGGCCGTGTGCACCTGGACGTACCACCTCGTCTCCGACAGCGGCTCGCCGTACTGCGAGTACGGCATCGACCTGTGGCGTTTCCGCGAGGGGAAGATATGCCTCAAGGACGCCTACACGAAGACCCGGTAGCGCGTCAAAGGTCCGGCGTCCTTGTCGCCCGCGCGGGCTCCACGCGCTCGAGCTTGGTCCAGCCGGTCCAGCCTCGCTTCTTCAGCAGCTCAATCAGCCGACGGGCGGGCGGCACAGTCTCGAACGCCAACGTGTCCATCAGCTGGACGAGCGGTGGCTCGATGTCGATGTCGTCGACGTAGTCCTCGCCCCTCTCCTCAGCCAGCCGCGTGATGTAGACGGCCAGCTTGTCAGCCAGCTCGACCAGCCGTGGGTCGCCGGCGCGCCGGTCGAGTGCCTGGCTCAGGGTGAGAAAGAAATCGATCAGCCGCGGGTCGGCGATCTGCTCCCGCTTGCGTGCCATCCACTCCGGGACCCGCTGGGGGGAGTGCGCGGCCAGCAGGATCCAGCCGTCGCGCTCGGCTTGGACGATCCGCTCGTCGACCCCGAGCGCGCGCAGCCGGTCGAGATAGTCGACCACCTCCGGGGGCAGCGTCAAGCTGTCCCCGGAGGCGAGCCGGGCGATCCGCTCACGGTGGCGCTGTCGCTGCCGGATCTCCGCCCGCAGCCGCTCGTCGATGTCCGCGACCGCCGTGGCGAACTCCGCCTCGTCGGCCTGGAGCAGCTCGCGCACGCGCGCCAGTGGGACTCCGGCCTCGGCGAGGGTACGGATCTTGATCAGTTCGACTGCGGCGCCGGCGTCGTATCTGCGGTAGCCGGAGTGGTCTCGCTCCGGCTCCGGCAGCAGTCCTTTGGCGTGGTAGTGCCGCACCGCGCGTACCGTCACTCCGGCGTAGGACGCCAGCTCGCTGATGGTCAGCATCAGAGCAGCATCCCAGGGGTTGCTTAAGAAGTCGCCTGGCTGGCTTGGGTATTTCGGATGATCTGGGCGATTTCCGGGGCGTGGGTGAAGACCAGTTGGTGGTCGGCGTCGAGCCAGGATATGGCGAGGTGTGGCTGCTCACGGATCAGCCGCTCGACACCGGCGCGCCAGTTCCGGTTGAACCGCGGCGCGTGTCCTTCGCCGCTGTCGCCGCCCATCGAGGTCGACATGATGAGGCTGATGGGCCGGTCGATTTTCTCGTACCGGTGGAGGATCCTGGATCGGACCGCATCGATCTCGATGTTCAGGTCGAGAATCTCCTGGGCGGTGAGCAGCACCTGACGCGCGGTCCCCCGCTCGGCCTGCTGCCGCGCCGCCAGGTCCGCCCACATGGCGCGGAACTCCGGCAGGAGGGCCTCGGTGATGAACGGTTCTGGCACCGGGTTCGCCCCGTCGATGAGGACGAGGTCGGCGACGGCGCCCGGATGCTCGGCGGCATAGTGGACGGCCAGGTCCGCGCCCAGCGAGTAGCCCACAAGCGTGGGCGCCGCGTCCAGCTCCGCCAGTACGGCGGTCAGATCGCCGAGGAACGCCTCGAAGGAGTAGTGGTCGGCGGCCGAGGCGAGGCCATGGCCCCGCAGGTCGAAGGTCACCACGTCGTGGTCGCGCCGGAGCAGCTCGGTCAGTTCGTGAAGGTGGGCCTGGGTCGAGTTCAGTCCGGGGCACAGGACCAGCGGTCTTCCCCGGCCACCGCGAGTCACTGGGAGCGTGACGCCGTCGTGGTGGACCGTGAAGTGCCGCATCGTCCTGTCGCCTCTCGTCGCCTGCTCTCCATCGCCGTACGCGTTGGTCATGCCGCCATGCTGGGACATTGACCCTGCGGCAGGGTCAACCGTCGCGGGTCATCGCAGCGTGAGCGGGGTCTCTGATGCGATGCGGGTCAGCTTCCGCGGGTTGCGGACGTAGTAGAGGCCGGTGATGCGGGCATCCTCGACCTGGACCGCTATGACGCCGTCGATCTCGCCGTTCACGCGAAGGACGAGTGCCGGGTTGCCGTTGACCACGGTGGGGTCGCCGGTGAGTGTGACCTGGGCCTTGCCGAGGCCGCCGACGATGAAGCGGGCCGCCTTCTCGGCGCCGGTGATCGGCCGTGGCGCGGCCTGCTTGACGCCGCCGCCGTCGCTGATGAGGACGACGTCGGGGGCGAGCACGTCGAGCAGGCCCTG
Source organism: Nonomuraea sp. NPDC050022 (assembly GCF_044460705.1). NCBI lineage: Bacteria > Bacillati > Actinomycetota > Actinomycetes > Streptosporangiales > Streptosporangiaceae > Nonomuraea > Nonomuraea sp. NPDC050022. Next base: position 143,105 of record NZ_JBITKE010000008.1, on the reverse strand, counting down.
TAGATCGCTGGTTTCGAGCGCGCGCTGCAACGAAACCAGAGCTGCCCGGGCCTGACTGGGGGAGATCGCTTCGCGTGGGCGGCGGGCTTGGACGTGCTGGCGGGCGCGGTGCGCGATCTGCCGTACGGCGGCGGGGGTCTTGCTGACGGTGGTCGCGATCTCGTCGTAGCTGACGTCGAAGACCTCGCGCAGGACGAATACGGCGCGTTCGGTCGGCGAGAGCGTCTCGAGGACGAGCATGAGTGCCATGGACACGCTCTCGGCCAGTTCGAGGTTCTCGGCCACGTCGGGCGTGGTGAGCAGGGGTTCGGGCAGCCAGGGGCCGACGTAGGCCTCCTTGCGACGCTTCATGGTGCGCAGCCGGTCGAGCGAGCGCCGGGTGGTGATCCGGACCAGGTAGGCACGCTGGTCGTGCACCTGCGTCAGGTCGACCGTCATCCACCGGAGCCAGGTTTCCTGGAGGACGTCTTCGGCGTCGGCGGCCGATCCGAGCATCTCGTAGGCGACGGTGAACAGCAGGTTGCGGTGGGTGACGAACGCCTCGGTGGCGGGGTCCATCTGGGCGGGACCGGCGAGCGGCTCGGCTGTGCCTGTCGTTGGCTCGTTGCGCTCGTTCATGGCCGGCTCCTGCCTGTTCGCTTCTCAAGTGCGTTGTCCGCACAAGACGCCGGTTCTCGCCGCTGTGTGACATCCGTGATCGGTGGTGTACGTCACATGCCGCTCGGCGCGGTCGCCGGAGGGCAGCCTGCCGGCGACCCGGCCGCGGCGCTGCCCAAGCTCGTCGAAGCAGCCGGCGACCGCGGGAAGCTATACGACGAGGGGACGGTCCACCTCGAGCCGGCCGTGTTCGATGAGCCAGCGGACGGACTCGAGTACTGCGGCCTCGGGCTCGTACCTGGGTGAATAGCCGAGAAGTGTCTTGGCCTTGTCGATGGTGAGGCAGTGGCTGCGGTAGAGGTGTTCCCAGCTCACCTGCGCGTGCTCGTCGGTCGTGGTGGCGCGGAACTCCTCCCAAGACACGCTCTCCAGCGAAGCCGTCTGCCCGAACCAGCTCGCTGCTTCGTGGGCGAACCCTCGGACGTTCAGGGCCGTTGGGGCGACGACATTGAAGTCCTCCCCGCCTGCCGTGTCAGGATGCGCGATCGCCTTCTCGAAGGCCTGAGCGACATCGTCGGCGTGAACGTGATGCATGAGCTCGACGCCGAGTCCGGGGATCTTCAGTGGCCGTCCGGCCGACAGTGTGCGCCAGACAGCGGGGTCCAAGTTGCCGATCGGTCCGATCGGGTCCCAGCCCGGGCCGACGATGTGCCCGGGATGCAGCGACGTCGTCACCACGCCGCCGCCGGCGGTCTCGTCCTTCAGCATCCGCGCGATTCGATCCTTCTGGATGCCGTAGTCACCGAATGGTTCCGTCCCTGTCCCTTCCGCGATGGGCGACTTGTGGCTCGGCCCGTACCGCCACACGGATCCGCAGTGCAGCAGGTGGCCCACCTGCCCGCGGAGTCGTTCCACGAGGGCGACGGCGGATTCAAGGGTGAAGCACACCAAGTCGACGACGACGTCCGGCCGCAGCCCCGCCACTCTGTCGCCGAAAACGCCCTCGGCGTCCTCTTGCTGGCGATCCGCCGTCACTTGCTGTACGTGCTGCCATTCAGGGGCCTCGGCATAGGCGACCCGGCTTCCCCGGCTGATGTTGAGCACCTCATGACCCGCGCGTACGAGCCGGGGGATGAGGAATGTGCCGATATGACCGCTTCCCCCGATGACGACAACCCTCATACTGCTCCTCTAATCAGATGTAATACGACTTCCTGTGCTTCGTCCCCGAAGCAAGGCGGAAGTCCGGATGCTGTCTGTCCCACGTGAAGCTACCAAAGCTCCCGACAATGACCATGAGGGAACGGCCAGTGACGATAGACGACATTCAAGGCCGGCTGGAGAGCCGCGGATGGCAGGCCGAGAGCGGCGAAGGGTGGCGTTGGGTAGACCATACATACCGGGATGACACCATCACGCTCCGGATCAGATGTCTGCCCGACGTCAACGTGATCCGATTCGACTTCGCATCCGAGGAGCACCTGGCGGGGCTCTCCATCTCCTTCGACGACCACCTGGACCAGATTCTCGATCTGATCATCCGCGTCCAGTCGTCACTGTCCGCGGAGACCTGGCGGCCCTTCATCGCTTCGCTGATCGAGCTGTCTCCCCAGGTCCTCTCGCTGGGCGACGAGGACGGCGAGGACGCGGTGATCACCGATCCGGACGAGGGCATGGCCGCGCTGCGCGAGATCGACTGTGAGTGAAGGGCGGCCCGACGGGCGGTAGCAAGGAGGGATGACCGCTCCTTCCACTTCTAACCTATAGCGCATGGGGGGCCTTGCCACAAGGCCCGGGTCATGCCGCACAATCACCCCTCGACGCTGGAAACGTACGAAAAATGGGGGTCGTGGAATGCGCGTTGTGCTGGTGACCTACGGGTCGCGCGGGGACGTCGGGCCGATGACGGGCCTGGCGGTGCGGCTGAAGGCGCTGGGCGCCGAGGTGCGGGTGTGCGCGCCGCCGGACTTCGCACAACTGCTGGACGGCATCGACGTGCCGCTGACTGCTCTCGGCTGGCCGATCCGCGCGCTGGCGACGGGGGCGGTCCCCGGCAAGACGAGCCTGTCCGACATCGCCGCCGAGCTGACCGCCATGGCCTACGAGGCCGTCACCGGGCCGGCCGAGGGCTGCGCCGCGGTGGTGGCCACCGGCTCGTTCCCGGCCGTGGCCGGTGCGCGGGCGGCGGCCGAGAAGCTGGGCGTGCCCTATGTGTTCACGTCATTCTCTCCGAGCTACCTGCCGTCGCCGCACCGTCCGCCTCGCCCCTGGCCGGGGCAGGAGGTCCCCGCGGGGGTGACCGACAACCGGGCGCTGTGGGATCTCGACGCCGAGCACAAGAACGCGCTCTTCGGCGAGATGATCAACACCCACCGGGCCTCGATCGGCCTGCCGCCGGTGGACGGCGTCCGCGACTATGCCTTCACCGACCGCCCGTTCCTGGCGGCCGACCCGGTTCTGGGCCCGTGGCAGGAGACGCCGGACCTTGACGTGGTCCAGACCGGTGCGTGGATCCGCCCGGACGAGCGCCCGCTGCCGGCCGATCTGGAGGCGTTCCTGGCCGCCGGCGCGGAGCCGGTGTACGTGGGCTTCGGCAGCATGCCCATGCGGGGCGCGAGCGCGCGGGAAATCTCCCAGGCCGTCATCGAGGCGGTACGGGCGCAGGGCCGCCGGGTCCTGCTCGGGAGTGGCTGGGCCGATCTGGCCCTGGTCGACGACCGGGACGACTGCTTCGTGGTCGGCGAGGCCAACCATCAGGAGCTGTTCGGCCGGGTGGCCGCGGTCGTGCACCACGGCGGCGCGGGCACCACGGCGACGGCGGCCCGTGCCGGGGCGCCGCAGGTGATCGTGCCTCAGGTCGCCGACCAGCCGTACTGGGCGGGCCGGGTGACCGAGCTGGGCATCGGTACGGGACACGACGGTCCGACGCCGACCGCCGAGTCGCTGTCGGCCGCGCTCAAGATCGCTCTGGCTCCCGAGACCGGTGCCCGCGCGGCCGTCGTGGCGCAGACGGTCCGCACCGACGGGGCGGAGGTGGCCGCCAACCTCGTGCTCGACATGATCGGCCGGATGGGGTCCGCGGGCTGATCCGAAGGCCCGCACGGACAGGCGCTTCGCGCAGGTCCGCGGTGGCGCGCGTCAAGAAGAGGTGGTCGGCGCGTGGACGCTCCGGGCGGTCTGGTTCCGCAGCCACTCCTCCATGACCTGCCGGAAGGCTCCGCTCAGGAGGAAAAGAAGTTCGGCGGATGACTCGAAGCGGGCGCCCGCCGGGGTGGTGGCCCCGAGAATCTCGGCTCCGCGCTGCGATGCGACGGCCAGGGCCTCGTTCATCCGCAGAGCCGCGCGGAGCGTCCCGAGCCAGATCTGATCGTCGATGACATAGCGTTCGCGGCGCGCGCCGGGGGCCCGTTCGCGGCTGAGCATGCCCTGCTGTTCGAGGAAGGCGATGGCGTGTGAGATCGACGCGGGGCTGACGCGGAGCCGCTGGACCAGGTCGGCGGCGGTGAGAGCGCCGGAGTCGGTGATGTACAGGCAGGCCAGCACCCTGGCCTCCATCCGGGGCAGGCCCTGCTGAACGAGGAGAGCGGTGAAGGACTCCGTGAAGTCCCGCACCGCTTGGGGGTCACGCCCGTGGCCGCTGTCGGGGATCGGCGGCGCCGGAGGCTGAGCCTGCTTGTGCCGGCGCGCACGATGCCGGGTGGCCTCGTGCGCCTGCTCCGCCCCGTAGTCGTCGGGTCCGCCGTTGCGGGTGACCTCCCGCATGATGGTCGAGGCGGGCCGCCCTAGACGCCGGCCGATCTCCGCGTATCCGAGCCCCTCGGCCAGCGCCGCCGCGATGCGCTGACGGTCCTCATTGGTGAGTCTGCCTCCGGGCATCGGTGCTCGTCTCCTGTCTCTCGACATGCGCGGGCCGCACACCCACCGCAACAGTATGTATTCGCTCGCTTCCCATTGCAATGCAAGTCTGATCACCCTTTGCATTCAGTCTCACAGTCATTGCAAAGAAGGCCATGTTTACTAGATAGAGCAGGTGAAACGGGCTCTCATTGCTTGTTGACTGATTTATAAACGCAATGTAGTGTCGCAGGCGTTCAGGGTTTTCCGAACGGCACCGGTGGCGCCGCTGAGGGTGACCCATGACCGAGCCCCAGGCAGGGCTCGCAGAGATCGAACACTGTGCGCGAGGAGATTCATGATGGGAAACGGCAACGGCGGCTTCTCCGAAGCGGGGCTGCGCCGACTGCGTGACGTGCTGGGACGGCATGTCGAGTCCGGGAAGATTCCCGGGCTGGTCGCCCTGGTCGGCCGGGGCGAGGAGACGCACGTCGAGGCGATCGGGACGATGCGCCATGACGGTGGCGCGCCGATGCGCCGGGACACGATCTTCCGGATGGCCTCGACGTCCAAGCCGGTCGCGATGGCGGCGGCGATGGTGCTGCTGGATGAGTGCCGGCTGCGACTGGATGACCTGGTGGAGCCGTGGCTGCCCGAGCTCGCCGATCGGCAGGTGCTCAAGCGGATCGACGGCCCGCTGGACGACACGGTGCCCGCGCGGCGGCCGATCACCGTACGGGATCTGCTGACCTCCACGTTCGGGCTCGGCATGGACATGACGGCGCTGGGCACGCCGATCATGGGCGCGATCTTCGAGCGGGGGCTGACGCCCGATCTGCCGGAGCCGATGCCCGGGCCGGATGAGTGGATGCGCCGTCTGGGCGAGCTGCCGCTGATGCACCAGCCTGGAGAGCGCTGGCAGTATCAGATCAGCCACGACGTGCTCAGCGTGCTGGTCGCCAGGGTCACCGGCCAGTCGTTCGAGGAGTTCCTGCGCGAGCGTATCTTCGAGCCGCTGGGCATGAAGGACACCGGCTTCCACGTGCCCGCTGACCAGATCGATCGGCTGCCGGACCTGTACGCCCCCGACCCGCGGAGCGGGGAGTTCCACGTGTGGGACGCGGCCGACGGGGGACGCTGGAGCAAGCCTCCGGCCTTCCAGGGCAGCGGCGGTGGGCTGGTCTCCACCGCCGACGACTACCACGCCTACTTCCGGATGCTGCTGAACGGCGGCACGCACGGCGGCGAACGGATCCTGTCACGGCCCGCCGTCGAGCTGATGACCACCAACCGCCTCACCCCCGAGCAGCAGGCCGCCCGGCACGCCATGGCCGTCAACAACGTCCATGTGTCCTTCGGCCAAGGCCAGCACGGCGGCTGGGGCTTCGGGATGGCGGTGCGCACCTACCGCGGCGACTACGCGCCCATCGGCCAGTTCGGCTGGGACGGCGGAAGCGGCACCTCGACCTACGCCGACCCCGCCAACCAGCTCACCGGCATCATGCTCACCCAGGTCGGGATGTCCGTCCCCAATTCGGCGCGGCTGATCCACGACTTCTGGACCACCCTCTACCAGGCGCTCGACGACTGACCCGCCTGCCTGGTCGAGCGTCCGTGGCCGGGACGGGGCGAGAGAAGTGTTCTCCACTGAAGATGGCTCGCATCGCAAACAATCGTCGGATGTGAAGCCCGATGCGAGCCTGATGTCCTCCCATCGCCGCCACGCCTGCTCCGAGTGGGCGGGTGGAGGCCCACTCGCCGCGAACACGCGAGCCTCCCTCGGCCCAGGAAGCGTCATGCCCCACGTCCGCAGGTTCCGCCTTGCCCTGATCTCGACGATCGTCGCCTTGGCCGTACTGACAGCCGGATGTTCCAGGCAGAGCGACACCGGCGCATCGCCCGGTGCCTCCGGAGACGCGGGCCGCAAGCTGTCCGTCGTCGTGGTCTCCGGCCCGCTGAGCGATCCGTTCTTCGGCGCCATGAAGAGCGGGTCGGACGCGGCCGGCAAGGAGCTGAACGTCTCCACCGAGTACATCAGCCCCACATCGACGGACGTGTCAGGTCCCACTCTCGCCAAGCTCATGTAGGCCGCTGACAGTCCACGGGGCGACAACCGTAACGGGGTGCTGGGGTCAAGCACCCGTAAAGCTCTTCTTCCCTGAGGTGCAACAAGACGGTGGCCGCCCTTGTTTTCCGAGCTGGGGGGGAATGTCCAGGATCGTGAGGGGCGGCCTCACCTCGCGATTGGAGCACCGACATGCCCCTGGTAGGCATCGACATGGTCCGCGGACGCCGCCCCGACCAGGTCAAGGCCGTCGTCGACGCCGTCCATCACGCGCTGGTGGAGGTCTTGGGGATCCCGGTAGGAGTACGTCGACGGGGAATCGCCGATCCCCGGCTGGCGGCCATCGCCGAAGGAGGCTCCTGATGTCCGATCATCTCGATGCTCCGGGGATGAAGCCGCCGCATGGCGATGCCCGGATCGACATCACCGACATCTTCGCCTTCCGGCAGCCCGGTGACCAGGACCGCTCGGTCCTGATCATGTGCGTCAACCCGCTGGCACCGACCATGGGGGAGCGGTTCCACCCGCGGGCCGTGTACAACCTGAACCTGGACACCAACGGCGACGCCGTGGCCGACCTGACCTTCGCGGTCACCTTCTCCGGCGAGGCGGAACAGACGGCGAGGGTGAAGCTGGACGGCGAGGTGCTCTTCGCCGGTGCCCCGGTGTGTTTCGGGCCGCGGGCGCAGACTTCCACCGAGGGGGAGTACCGCTTCTTCGCCGGGCTCCGCAGCGATCCGTTCTTCTTCGACCTGGAGGGCTTCAAGGCGGGCATGGCCTTCACCGGGGCCGACTTCTTCGCCGACAAGAACGTCTTCGCCATCGTGCTGGAGGTGCCCAACAGCCTGTTCCTGGAGCAACCGGTCGGCTACTGGACGACGGTGCTGCTGGAGGGCACGCAGGTCGAGCGGATGGGCCGGCCGCTGATGAACATCGTCTTCACCAAGGACAAGGACAAGAACGCCTACAACGCCGGCGCGCCCGCCGACGACCGGCGCGACCACACCGGCAAGATCGTCGGGGCCCTGCTGGGCGCGGGCGGCGGCTACACCGAGCACGAGGCCACCGAGGTGGCCGGGCAGTTGCTGCCCGACCTGCTCACCTACGATTGCACCGATCCGGCCGGCTACCCGAACGGCCGCCAGCTCGCCGACGACATCATCGACGCGCAGCTGGCCATCCTGACCAAGGGGAACGCGCCCTCCCAGGGGATCAAGCCGCACAGCGACACGCTCACGGTCTTCCCCTACCTGGGCGCTCCGAACTGAATTTCCCAGTCACTGGTCCCACCTCCTAACCTCGGAGCCGAGGACGGCGAAGGGCCGGATCCGGCACCGGCAGGAGAGCAGGCCACCATGAACAGCGCACTGACCGCCATCGGCCTGTCCGTTCCAGTGCTGGCCGCACCCATGGCCGGCGGCGCCACCACGCCCCGGCTGGTCACCGCCGCCGCCGAAGCCGGCGGCCTCGGGTTGCTGGCCGGCGGCTACAAGCGCCCGGAAGCGCTCGCGGAGCAGATCGCCGAGGTACGAGCGGCCGCCGTCCCGTTCGGCGTCAACCTGTTCGCCCCCAACCCGATCCCAGCCGCCCCCGCTGCCTACCGCCGCTACGCCCGCACCATCCAGCCCGAAGCCGACCAGTACGGACTCGACCTCGCCACCGTCGCTCTCACCGAAGACGACGACCATTGGCGCGACAAGATCGACCTCCTCCTTGCCAACCCCGTCCCGCTGGCCGGCTTCACCTTCGGCATCCCGGATCCGGCGGTCATCAAGGCGCTGCGCGCCGCCGGCACGCTTATCGCACAGACGGTCACCTCTGCCGAGGAAGCGCTCCGCGCCGCCAACGCGGGCGCCGACCTCCTGGCCGTACAGGCGGGCGCGGCCGGTGGCCACTCGGGCACCCTCACCCCCGACCGCCTTCCCGCGGCGACACCGATCACCCAGCTGCTGCGCGAAGTGGCCCAGGTGACCGATCTCCCGCTCATCGCCGCAGGAGGTCTGGCCACCGGCGATGCCGTCGCCGAGGTCCTGCGGGCCGGCGCTGTTGCCGCCATGGTGGGCACCGTCCTGATCCGCGCCGACGAAAGCGGCGCCTCGAAAACGCACCAGGACGCTCTCGCCGACCCGGCCCGAGACCGGACGATCGTCACCCGCGCGTTCACCGGCCGCCCCGCACGCGCGCTGCGCAACGCCTTCACTGACAGCTACGACCACCTCGCCCCGGCCGGCTACCCCGCGCTGCACCACCTGACCAGCCCGCTGCGCCGAGCCGCGGCCGCCGCCGGTGACGCCGAACGCCTCCACCTGTGGGCCGGCACCGGTTACCGGCACGCGTCCGCCGAGCCCGCGGCGCGCATCCTGGCCCGCCTCGCGGCGAACCTGTAGCACGCCGTTAGTTCTCTCCGGGAGACGGCTCCCATCGCCAACAATCGTTGGACCCGAAGATAACGGCGCGCTTAACGTCCCCTCTACCGCTGGTCAGCCGGCCAGGAGGCCCAGCCGAAGGGGACATCAGCTTGTTGCCGAACAACCGCCGCACCGAATCTCCCGAGGTCGAGCAGACCTCACCCCGCGATCTCCGCCGCATCATCGTCGCCGGGCTCGTCCTGGCCGCGCTGACCTTCCTGCCGCTGTACGCGTGGATGAAAGCGGCCGCAGGTAATCACCAGTACGCGCAGATCGTCATCGCCGTGCTGCTGCAGATCGTGTTCTCGGCGATGATCTACGGGCCGACGGCCGCTTACCTGACCGAGCTGTTCCCTCGTCCACCGGCGCCGAGCTCGCCGGTATCGCTCACCCGATTGACGTGGCGGCACTGTCGGCGCTGGTCAGTGTGACGCTGTCGCGCAACGGCCGGAGGAACCGCGCGGTCAGCGGCGTCTGGGGCCGCTTCGACCCGGCTCCATCCCTGGAGACGCCGGCCGGCACGTGATCAACGGTCAAGCCGGCGACGGCGAGACGGATTCGCGACTGCGGACCGGCATCGGGACCCGGTGCACCTCGCCGGCCCGGTCGGTGTCCGCATGCTCGCGGTCGGCCTCGGTGAACCGGTCGATTTCCGTGAACAGCACGTCGACGGCCTTGCGGCCCAGTTCGTAGTGGGGCAGCGCCACGGTGGTCAGTTGGGGCCGCATCCACGAGGCGAGGGGGTGGTCGTCGAAGGAGACGATGGAGACGTCCCCCGGCACCTTGAGCCCGAAGTCGTCGAGTGCCTGGTAGGCGCCCATGGCGATGCGGTCGTTGAAGCAGATCAGCGCACGCGGCCTGGCGGTGCGCAGGAGGTCGCGCGTCGCGGCGAGGCCGTACTCCGGCTGCCAGTCGGGACAGGTGCGGGCGCCCGCCACTTTGACCCCCGCCGCGCCGAGCGCTTCGCGGATACCGACGAGCCGCTCCACCGCCGCGAGGCTCTGCGCGGGCACGTCGCGCAGGCGCGGGCCCGCGCCGATCAGGTAGATGTCGTCGCGATGGCCGGCGTCGAGCAGGACACGGGCCGCGCGGCGGCCGGCCTCGGCCTCGTCGGGGATGACGGCGGGCAGGGGAGTGGGCTGCTTGGGCAGCGCGTTGAGCAGCACTGCGGGCGCGGCCGTGATGCCCTTGGGCACCTTGATGGTCCTGGTGAACATCGAGGCCAGGATGAGCCCGTCGACCTGGCGGTCGTGCATGGCCTGCAGCAGGAGGCGTTCAAGTTCGGCGTCGCCTTCGGTCTCACCGATGAACAGCATGAAACCGCGCTCACGGGCCGCCTCCAGCGCGCCCTTGATCATGTCGCCGGCCAGCCGCGAGGTGGCGACGGTGTCGGAGACGAAGCCGATCGTCCGGCTGGTGCCCGTACGCAGGCCCACGGAGACGATGTTGGGCCGGTACTGCAACTCCTCGGCCGCCCGCAGGACCCGCTGCTCGACGTCCTGAGAGATACGCAGCTCACGGCCGCGGCCGGACAGCACCAGCGAGGCGGTCGGGCGGGAGACACCGGCCGCCTTGGCCACATCGGCCAGCGTGACCCGTCGTGGGCTCACCCAGGACCTCCGATCGTCAAGAGAGTGGTACGGGGGGTTGACATCGTATGACGCGCGCCGTGAGACTATCGGGCGCTAACCCGATTTAGCAACGGAAAGCGGGACATCAGCCCGGTGCCGATCGTCCCAAGCAGCAGAGGAGATGCACATGGCACGCCGAGTTCGCCCCGGCAGGTCCGGGGCCGCGCTTGTGATCGCCATGGGGACGCTGGCCGCCGCCTGCGCGGCTCCCGGCAGCGACAGCCCGCGACCCCAGGCCACCAGCGCCTCGCCGGTGTCCGCGGCGCCCACCTGCGGCACCGCGCCGATCACCATGAACGGCTACTTCGAGACCGGCTTCCCCCTCCCCAAGGCGCTGACCACCGAGTTCACCAAGCAGCACCCGAACGTCACGTGGAACATCCGCGAGGACCAGTTCGCCGTCATCACCCAGAACGCCCCGCGCGTGCTGGCCGACAACCCGCCCGACCTGATGCGCCTGCCCCAGGTCTCCGAGCTGGTGAAGGACAATCTGCTGAAGAACCTGGACGGCTATGCGACGGCGTTCGGCTGGGACAAATGGCCGGCCTCGCAGCTCCAGCAGCTGCGCCTGGGCCCGGGCGGCCGGCCGCGCGGCGAGGGCTCGCTGTACGCCCTGGGCCTCAACTTCAGCATGACCGGCGTCTTCTACAACAAGAAGCTCGCCGCGCAGGCCGGGATGTCCGCGCCGCCCGCCACGCTGGCGGAGCTCGACGCGGTGCTGGCCAAGGCCAAGAGCGCGGGTATCACGCCCATCGTGCAGTTCAACGGCGGCGCCACCGGCGGCCTGGCCTTCCCGCTGCAGAACCTCATGGCCTCCTACGGACCGCCCCAGCCGATCAACGACTGGATCTTCCAGAAGCCCGGCGCCACCATCGACACCCCGTCGAACCTGCAAGCCGCCCAGCACCTGGAGCGGTGGATCAAGGCCGGCTACTTCCAGAAGGACGTCAACGCGGTCGACTACGCGACGATGATGAGCCGCTTCATCGGCGGCAAGGGCCTGTTCATGTTCAACGGCGACTGGGAGTCGGGCAACCTCGACAAGCAGATGGCGGGCAACGTCGCCTTCTCCCTGATGCCGCCGGTCCAGCAGGGCGGCAAGCGGGCCGCCATGTCGGCGCCTCTGACCTTCGGGATCGCCGCGAACGCCAAGAACGCCGACTGCGCCGCCTTCTTCCTCAACTGGGTGGCCACCGACAAGCGGGCCCGCGAGATCGGCGTGGAGGTCGGCGGATCGCGTCCGATGGGACCGGCCGACGCGTACATGCCCGCCGTCGAATCCGGCACGGTCACCGCCGGCACGCTGGCCGCGGGGGCGGACATCGCCAAGGACAACGGCGCGATGGACTTCATCGCCAACGCCACCGGCGCCATCTACGCCAAGAGCTGGACCCCCCAGCTGCAGAAACTCGTCGCGGGACAGCAGACGCCGCAGGAACTGCTGAAGAGCGTCCAGGCCGACTACGCCGGCCAGCTCGAAGGGAACTGAGGCAGGTGGGACTCTCGCACCGGCGGCCGGCCGTGGCCAAGCTGCGCGGCGCGCGCGGCTTGGCCGGCTGGCTGTTCGTCGCCCCGGCGCTCGCCTTCTACGCGGTGTTCGTCCTGCGCCCGATCGCCCTGACCGTTCAGTACTCGCTCTACGACTGGGACGGCATCGGCCCGTCCACCTGGGTGGGCCCGGCCAACTACGGCAAGGTCTTCACCGACCCGGACCTGTTCGACTCGCTGGTCAACGCCGTCAAGCTGATCGTGTTCTTCAGCGCGATCCCGGTCGTGCTGGGCCTGGCCATCGCCGCGACGATCCGGCGGATCTCCGCCAGCAGACTCGCCCTGATCGCGCGGACCGTGCTGTTCCTGCCGCAGGTCATCCCGCTGGTGGCGGCCGGCATCGCGTGGAGCTGGCTGCTGGCCTCCACCGGCGTGATCAACCAGTTGCTCTCGCTCGTCGGCCTCGGGGGAGTGACCCGGGCCTGGCTGGGCGACTTCGCCACCGCCCTGCCCGCGGTCGGCATGATCGGCGCGTGGGTGCTGCTCGGCCTGTGCACGCTGCTGCTCCTGGCCGGCATGAGCAAGATCGACCCGGCGCTGTACGAGGCCGCCCGGCTGGACGGCGCGGGGGCGTGGCGGGAGTTCGTCTCCATCACGGTGCCGAGCCTGCGCCAGGAGATCGCGGTCTGCGTCACGGTGACGGTGATCGCGGCCCTGGCGAGCTTCGACATCATCTACATCTCCACCCAGGGCGGTCCCGGCAACACGACCATGGTGCCCGGCCTGCAGATCTTCTACCTGGCCTTCTCCGAACGCGAGGTGGGCATGGCCTCGGCCCTGGCCGTGGTGCTCATGGTCCTGGTGATCGCCTGCGCCCTGCCCATCCAGTGGTTCGCGAAGGACGGCAACCGATGATCACCGCCTCGCGGGAAGCCTGGACCGGCAGGCTGCTGCTCGTCCTCATGATGGCGGTCACGCTCCTGCCGTTCCTCAGCCTGTTCGTCACCGCCCTGCACCCCTCGGGCACCTACCCGGCGGGGCTGGCCTGGCCGGACCACCCGCAGTGGGGCAACTTCCCGCGCGCCTTCGAGGCCGCGAAGATGGGGGAGCTGCTGAAGTCGAGCGCCCTCATCGTGCTCGGCGTGGTCCCGATCTCGATCCTGCTGGGTACGATGGCCGGCTTCGCCATCGGTCACCTGCGCGTGATCGGCGGCCGGGTGATCTTCCTGCTGTTCGTGCTCGGCCTGACCCTCCCCTTCGAGGGCATCATCACGCCGCTGTATTACCAGATCCGCGACATGGGGCTGCTCAACACCCGCTGGGCGATCATCCTGCCGCTCATCGGCCTGTTCATGCCGTTCAGCGTCTTCTGGATGCGCGCCCACTTCGTCAACATGCCCGGGGAGCTGTCGGAGAGCGCGCGGATGGACGGCGCCAACGTGTGGCAGCTGTTCCGGCGCATCCACGTCCCCCTGGCGATGCCGGCGATCTCGTCCTTGGGCATCCTGCTGTTCCTGTGGACCTGGAACCAGTTCCTGCTGGCCATCGTCCTGGTCGACGATCCCACCAAACGCACGATGTCCGGCGCCCTGGGCGCCTTCCAGGGACAGTGGGGCACCGATATCCCGCTGCTGTGCGCCGGGTCGCTGCTGATCCTGACGCCCACGCTGGTGATCTTCCTCATCTTCCAGCGTCACTTCGTCAAGGCCCTGCTCCAGGGCTCCTTGAAGGGATGACCATGCTCCATCCGGCACGCTGGACCCGCCGGCACCTCGACCTGCTCGCCGAGGCCGCCACGACCTCGGCGCCCGTCATCGCCCCCGCCTCCGTGCCACCGATCCTGCCGGGCCACGACCTGTGGGACCTGTGGCCGATCCAGGACGAGGACGGCTCGACGAGCGTGCTCGGCGGCCGGGAGCTGTGGATGGCCCTGTCGGCCCCCGCCGCCGGCCACCCCGAAGAGCGCCATGACCAGGCCCGGATCCGCCTGCTCGCCCGACGCGGCGACGAGTGGGAGGACCTGGGGAACGCCTTCGCCGACGGCGCCGCGCCCGGCAGCCGTGAATGGTCCGGGTCAGCGGTCCGGTGGCCTGATGGGACCGTGTCGGTGTACTACACGGCCGCCGGACGGCGCGGCGAAGCACGACCGACGTACCGGCAGAGCGTCATCGAGGCCCGCGCCGCCCTGATCGCCGACGACGGCCGGATCTCGTTGAGACCGGACGCCGAGCACAGGGAGGTGCTGCGCTCCGACGGCCGGATGTACCTGCCGACAGAGGAGGGCGACGGAGCCCCGGGCCTGCCGGTGGGGGAGGGTGACGGAGCCCCAGGCCTGCCGGTGGGGGAGGGTGACGGAGCGCCGGGCCGTATCAGGGCCTTCCGCGATCCCGGCTGGTTCCGCGACCCGGCCGACGGGCGCGACCATCTCCTCGTCGCCGCGTCCACCGCGTGGCAGGACGGCTTCACCGGCGCGATCGCCCTGGCCGAGCGACAAGCGGGCACCTGGTCCCTCCTGCCGCCACTGCTCGTCGCCGAAGGTATCAACCACGAGCTCGAACGACCGCACGTCATCGTCCGTGACGGCCGGTACTACCTCTTCTTCTCCACCCAACGCCACACCTTTCACCCGGCCGGCCGCGCGCCCACCGGGCTCTACGGCTTCGCCGCACCGAGCCTGACCGGGCCGTACGAGCCGCTCAACGGGTCCGGGCTCGTGATCCAGAACCCCGCCCGCGAACCCGACCAGGCATACGCCTGGCTGGTGCTGCCCGACCTCCGTGTGGTCAGCTTCGCCAACTACCGCTCCTGCCAGGGCGCGGATCCGCGATCCGCGCCGGCCGCGCGGGCACGGGCCGGCTTCGGCGGCACCATCGCCCCGATGCTCAAGCTCAGCCTGGACGCGATGACCACCTCTGTCATCCCGTGTGGATGAAGTCGCGGACGAGCTTCACCAGCTCCGTCGGCCGCTCGGCCATCACGATGTGTCCGCTGTCGACTTCCTCGTACGAGGCACCCGGGATGGCGGCGGCCAGCTCGCGGGAGTACTCCGCGGAGATCAGCGTGTCGCGGGCGCACCCGATCACCAGCGTCGGCGCCTGAATCCGCGGCAGCAGGTCGCGGACGTCCAGCCGAGAGGCGAGATCGATCTGCCGGAGCCGGCCCGCATGGGGCCGGAAGGCCGTGGCGAGCTCCGCCACGGCCGCCGGGCCGATGGAAGCCAGATGCTCACGGCTGAAGGCGATCAGCATCGTGTACCGCGCGAAGGTGTCGCCATCACCGGCGAGATCGCGCCAGACGGTGAACGCGTTGCGGAGGTACGCATCGCCCCGCCCGGCCCAGCCCGTGACCGACACGACGCTGCGCACCAGATCCGGCCGTACGGCGGCCAACGCGGCGACCACCGAAGCCCCCATGGAGTGCCCGACCACGTCGGCGGGCCCCTCCCCGAGGTCGGAGATCACGGCGGCGACTTGTTCGACGAGCAGCTCGACCGTGAGCTCGCTCCCGTCGTCGCGCGCCGCGTCGCTTCCCGAAAGATCCGGCAGTACCACCGTGCTGGTGCCCGTGAACGCCCCGGCCACGCCGTCCCATGCCTTCGAGCCCGGACTGCCCCCATGCACCAGGACGAGCGGGCGGCCCTCGCCCATCACCCGGTACGGCACGTGCGCGGCGCCCACTGTGATCTCTCTCATGTCGATCTCTCTCATGTCTGTCTCCCCTTCTCATCGCTGGACACCAGGGACGATGCCACGGGCGTGCGGTGATGAGGAGGGGAGCCGATTGCCTAGGATCGGCCCTCCTAGCGTGCGCGGCCCGCGCAGCTCGTCGGGCGGCGAGGATGGATGACATGAAGATGGACCGCGTCAAGCTGGCGGACTTCCTCCGCCGTTCCCGCGAACGGCTCCGGCCGCAGGAGGTCGGCCTGGCCGCCGGACCGCGGCGCCGCACGCCCGGCCTGCGCCGCGAAGAGCTGGCCCAGCTGGCCGGGGTGTCGGCCGACTACGTGATGCGGCTCGAACAGGCGCGCAGCTCCCAGCCGTCGGTCCAGCTACTGAGCGCGCTCGCCCGGGCATTGCGGTTGACCGAGGATGAACGAGATCACCTTTACCTGCTGGCGGGTCACCGGCCGCCCGAAGGGGCGCGCGCCGGAAATCACGTACGTCCCGGCCTGCTCTACCTTCTCGACCGGCTGGGCGACACGCCCGCCCAGCTCCTGACCGACCTCGGAGATCTGCTCGCGCAGAACACCCTGGCCGAGGCGCTGTTCGGGTGCGTGTGCAGGATCGAGGAACGGGACCGGAACATCGTGTGGCGCTGGTTCACCGACCCGTTCGTGCGCCAGGCGTACCCCGCCGAGGAACACGACCGCCACAGCCGCCTGCGCGTCGCCGACCTGCGCGCCGCCGCGACACGCCGTGACTACGATCGGCCCTCGAGCGCGCTGATCGACCGGCTCGGGGCGGCCAGCGAGGAGTTCGCCGACCTCTGGCAGCGGCACGAGGTCGCCGTGCGCCGCGAGAACCGGTTGCGCGTCGTGCATCCGTCCGTCGGGCTCATCGAATTCGACTTCGAGATGCTGCAGACGCAGGCCGCCGACCAGCGCCTGCGCCTGTTCACGCCGCCGCCCGGATCCAAGAGCATCGAGGCACTCGAGCTCCTGCGCGTCATCGGCCCGGAGACCGCCCACCGCAGTCACCGATGATTTTTCCCGCGGTGCACGGCTATCGCCGCCCCGAGGGCGAGGGCGGCGTACCCGCAGGTCACGGCCAACCCTGCCCAGGGCGGGAGCGGGTAGTAGCTCCCGAACAGTGACGGGCCGACGTCCACATGCGCGAACGTGGGGACGCTCTGCGTGATCGCGAACCCGGCGGCAGGGGTGATCACCAGCAGCCATGGCGCCAGACCCGCGGTCGCCAGCAGGTACGGCACGACGACCAGCGCGATGGCCAGCCCGATGGCGACGATGGCCCGCTTGACCAGCGCGGCCAGGCCCAGAGCCAGTACGGCGGCGGCCGCGGTCAGCGCCGCGAAGCCGACGATCACCCGCAGCTCGGTACCCAGGGTCAGCGGCTGAATCGGGTTCTGATGGGCACGCAACAGCGCCAGACCCCCGGGCACCACGATCCCCGAGGTCATCAGCCCCGCCGCGAACGCGACCGCGCCGACCACCGTGGCCTTGGCCGCCAGCAGCCGCACCGGACGCGGTCCGACCAGCGGCCCGACCAGCGGCCCGACCAGCGGCCCGACCAGCGGCCCGACCAGCGGTCCGACCGGCGGCGCGAGCGGCTGTGCGTGCTGCGGGTCGGTCCTGATCAGCCCGCGCCGGAGGTCTGCCGTGTAGAACGTGACCGCCACCCCGAGCACCAGAATCAGCCCGATGACCCCGCCGAGCAGCGTGAAGTCGGCGCGCAGACCGCCCTCCACCGTGGCGGGCCCGATGTCGCCACCCCCGGTCACGATGAGCTTGTCACCGGACTCGACGACCCCGCCCGGGTGATGCGGGGTCTTGCCGTCGGACTCCAGGGCGACGCCGACGTCGTCGCGGCGCCACGAACCGTTCGCACCCTGCAGTTTGATCTGGTCGAAGGTGGCGGTGGCCTGGGCGAAGGCCTCCGCCATGTCCCACAAGGCACCTGGTGAGGCGGCGAACAGCCCGATCTCGACCGTCTCCGGCAGCCCGGTCAGCTTGACCGTGCTGACCTGGGTCCACGTCTTGCCGTCGTCCGACTCAAAGCCGGTGACGGTATCGCCAGACCTGGTCAGCCGTAGCCACTGCGGGCCGTTGTGCGGTCCGCCGGCCACGTCGTGGGTGTAGTTGTACTGCATCCGCACGCCGTGATCTCCGGTGAGCATGACGGCGGCGTACGGTGTGCCCTGCTTGAGGCTCTGCCGCACGAGGAGCCCGGCCTTCGCCCACGGCACCACCCCCTCCTTGATGTTGCGCACCCCGGGTACGGCGTCCGGCAGCCGCATCTGCCCGGTCATGTCCGCCACGCGGGCGGTGATGCCGCCGTTCCCCTTGAGCGGCTGGTGCACGAAGTAGTACTTGTCCTGCACAGCCGTGCCATCGGGTCCCAGCAAGGGCGCGGGGCAGGGGCCTTCGCCCTTCCCGGTCACGCAGCTGCTGCGGACGCCTCCGGCGATCAGCAGCCCGAGCGACACGGTGACCAGCATGGAGGCCGCCATGGCGAGCACCCAGCCTCGCCCGGTGCGGAACCTGGTCCACTCCGCGTGCAAGCCGGATCGGAACGGCGTAGATGGATTCATGCCGAAGGTTGTACGCGGCACCCGGTTCCAGCCGGGTCGCAGCGGCTGCGACCTGGCTGCGACCGGGGATCTGGGATCGTTGAGGCATGGCACCTCAACCAGGCGGTGGGGGTCGGTGAGGGTCCTGGTCGTCGAGGACTTCGAGATCCTCGCCCGCTCCATCGGAACCGGGCTGCGCCGCGAGGGCATGGCCGTCGACGTCGTCCTGGACGGCACCGCCGCCCTCGACCGCCTGGCCGTCACCCGCTACGACGTGGTGATCCTCGACCGCGACCTGCCCGGCGTCCACGGGGACGAGATCTGCCGGCGACTGGCCCACGGCCGCTGTGAGACCCGCGTGCTGATGCTCACCGCCTCCGGCACGATCGAGGACCGCGTCGACGGGCTCAGCCTCGGCGCCGACGACTACCTGCCCAAGCCGTTCGCGTTCGCCGAACTGGTCGCCCGCGTCCGTGCCCTGGGCCGCCGTGCCACCCCGCCGCTGCCGCCCACCCTGGCCTGCGGGGACATCACCCTCGATCCGGCCCGCCGTATCGCCTTCCGGGCCGGCCGGCGCCTTGAGCTGAGCCCCAGGGAGTTCGGCCTGCTGGAATGCCTGCTCGCCATGCCAGGGCTGGTCATCTCCGCCGAGGAACTGCTGGAGCGCGTCTGGGACGAGGCCGCCGACCCCTTCAGCAGCGCCGTCAAGCACACCATGCACCGGTTGCGGGTCAAGCTCGGCGACCCGCCGGTGATCGAGACCGTCCGCGAAGGCGGCTACCGCATCGGACCGTCATGACCTCCCCGCACGCTCAACCGCATCGGACCGTCATGACCTCCCCACACGCTCAACCCCATCGGACCTTCATGACCTCCCAGACGCCCACCAGAAGGTCGCTGCAGACGCGGCTCGCGCTGGCCTACGCGGCGGGCATCTACGCGGCCGGGACCTTCGTGCTCATACTCGTGGACATCCCGCTGGTCAGCATCCAGCAGACCACCCCCAAAGGCCCATCCGGCCCGATCACTGAAACCGGGGCCGGGATCAGCCTGCCCCAACTTCTCACCGGATCCGCCGTCGCCCTGGTCATACTGATTCCCGTCGCCCTGGCTCTCGGCTGGTACGTCGCCGGCCGGTTCCTGCGCCCGCTGCGCGCCATCACCACCACCGCCAAGATCATCTCCGCCGGGGACCTTCACCGGCGCCTGGACCTCGGCCAGCCCGCGGACGAGCTGACCGAACTCGGCCACACCCTCGACGACCTGTTCGCCCGCCTGCAAGCCTCCTTCGACGCCCAGCGCCACTTCGTCGCCAACGCCTCCCACGAGCTGCGCACCCCGCTCGCCGGCCTGCGTACCCTGCTCGAAGTCGCCCTCGCCGACCCTGACGCCGACGCCGAGACCCTGCGCTCGGTCTGCCAGGAGGCCCTCACCCTGGGCGAACACCAGGAGCGGCTGGTCCAGGCGCTGCTCGCCCTGGCCACCAGCGAGCGCGGCGTCACCCGCTGGGACGCCCTCGACCTCACCCAGATCGTCGCGGGAGTGCTCGCCTCCCGCCGCGACCAAGCCGCGCAGACCGGCATCGACCTGGCCGAACACCTCATGCCCGCGGTGACGGCCGGGGACCCGAAACTGATCGAAAGCCTCGTCGCCAACCTCATCGACAACGCCATCCGCCACAACCGCCCGGACGGCCAGGTCAAGATCACCACCCAGACCATCGGCACCCAGGTGGCCCTCACGGTCACCAACAGCGGGCCGGTCATCCCCGGCGACCAGATCCAGCGGCTCTTCCAGCCCTTCCAGAGACTGGCGCCCGATCGTCACGGCCGCCGCGACGGCTACGGCCTCGGCCTGGCCATCGTCAACGCCGTCACCCAAGCCCACCACGCCACCCTCACCACCAGCGCCCGCCCCGAAGGCGGCCTGTCCATCACCGTGCGGTTCGCCCACGGAGCTCATCCGAACCATCCCCGCTGACCGGGCACGCGCGGGGGCAAGGTTCTACCGCGGCTTGAGGCTTTCGCGCCCCTATCTGTGACTTGGATCGTTTGAGGTCGTGCTTCTTGGATCGGTATTTGTCGTTGGGGTCGCCGTAGTGACCGGGGGGCTCCTCCCGAACAAGTCCTGAACCCCAAAGACATCCCTGCATGACGTCGTGGAACCGGCCGCAGACAAGAAGTGTCGCTGAGGTAGGTCGGTCTGGCCTGACCTCAGCGGGTGCGGCGGAGTGCAGCGGGGTCGTGCTCGGCGGTGATGCGGGCGGAGGTCTCCTCGCCGAGGCGTACGTAGTGGCCAAGGCTGGCAAGGTTTTGGTGGCGAGATTTGGCCTGCAGTTCAGGGGCGGTGCGGCCGGCGGCGGCCAGGTGGGTCAGCGCGCTGTGGCGCAGCTGGTGCAGGGTCCAGCCTTCACCGTGCGGGTCCAGTTCGGCGGAGGCGGTCTTGAACAGGTACTCGGCGCGGGGATAGGACAGCCGGCCCCGTCTGGTGAGCGGGCAGATGTCGGCGGCCGCGGGTGCGCGGCGGCCGGAGGTGGGGGCGCGTCGGTCGGCCAGGAAGAGCGGGCCCGCGATGCGGCCTTGAAGCAGACGGGGCAGCAGGCGGGCGGTGCCGGTGGCCCAGTGCACGTACTCGATCGCCCCGCCCTTGGAGACGACGCGGGCGCGGCGGAACTCGGGGTCGAGATCCTCGACGTTCAGGGACAGGATTTCCTCGGCCCGGGCGGCCGTCTCATACAGCAGCCGCCACAGGACTCGCTCCCGCACAGCGTGGCGGTCGTCGGTGAACAGGGCCTCCAGGCGGGCCTGCGGGATGGTGCGGTCGCCGCGGCGGGTGGTCTTGCGGCGTTGCAGCCGACGGGCGGGGTTGGTGGCCAGCAGGTCCTGGCGCTGGGCCCAGGTGGTGAAGGAGACCAGGGCGGACAGGTGCCGGTTCCAGGTGGCCGCGGCCGCGGTGTCCCAGCCGGTCATGACGGCGGCGTAGTGCTCGGGCTGCAGCGCGGCGACGGGGGGGTTTGGGCCGGTGACGGCGGTCAGCTGAGCGAGGGTGCGGGCGTAGCTGGTGCGGGTGGTGGCCGCGCCGAGCGAGTCGAGGAAGTGCGCGACCGCGTCGGCGACGGTGGCGCCGGAGTGCCCGTTACTGGCCGGGCTGGGCGCGCCGGGAAACGCGACGACCGGCATGGATGGACCTCCCGCGAAGACGATGTGACAGATAACGCTACCGAGTCGGCCCGGACGGAGCGGGTGCCGAGCTGGCCGGACGGCACCGGCTCGCCCGAAGAGTGACAGATATTGTCAATTCTCTGTCGCTGGTGATGGACTCCTCACCGTCACGCTACGTCGCTCCAAGTATTCGTCAAGTTACGTTCTGTGGGCAGCGGGGTGTTGATCTGTTAACGCCTCGGGTCGCCTTGCGGGGTCACCAGTCCGAACTGGCGCTCCTGTGGGCGCACAGGCGGGAGCTCCGGTTCCCACCTGGAGCGAGCGGACGGCCGCCGCATGGCTGAGGCCGGTCGGTGTCCGTGGTGGGCCTCGGGAGAGCCCGGGGCGGAGCGAAGGCGAGGTGGCGGAGTGCATCTGACTCCGCATGAGCAGGAACGTCTGATGATCCATGTGGCCGCGGACGTGGCCCACAAGCGGAAAAAGCGGGGGCGAAAGCTCAACTACCCGGAGACGGTCGCGATCTTGACCGCGTATGTGCTGGAAGGGGCCCGGGACGGCAGATCCGTCGAGAACCTCATGGAGCTGAAGCATCAGCCGGACGACCTGCCGCTGCCCACGTACGAAGAGGTCATGCCCGGCGTGGCGGAGATGATCGGCGATCTTCAGATCGAGGCCACCTTCCCCGACGGCACCAAGATGGTCACCCTTCGCAACCCCATCCAGAAGCTGGGCATCCTCCCTATTCCGGAGGGGAGCAAGGAGGCGGCACCGGTTCACCCCGGGAAGATCGACCATCCGCGCGACGCCGGCCCGGTGGCCTTCAACGCCGGTCGCGAGGTCACGATCGTGACGGTCACCAATACCGATGACCGTCCCATCCAGGTGGGCTCGCACTTCCACTTCTACGAGGTCAATTCCCGCCTCACCATCGAGCCCAGCCGCGAGGCCGCCTACGGCAAGCGGCTGAACATCCCCGCGGGCAGCTCGGTGCGTTTCGAACCCCCTAACCCGCTGGAGGTGGAGCTGGTGCCCATCGAGGGCAAGCGCATCGTCGAGGGCCTGAACGGCAAGGTCGGAGGCAAGCTCCGTGACTGACTCACCAACACTTGAGCCGCCCGCACCTGAGCCGCCGGCGCCGCTGCCTGAGCCGCGGACAGAGGGAAGGCATCAGCCGTTGAGCCGGGTCGACTACGCCGACCGGTTCGGGCCCACCGTGGGGGATCGCATCCGGCTGGCCGACACCAATCTGCGGATCGAGATCACCGAGGACTGGTGCGGCGGTCCCGGCCGCAGCGGCAACGAGGTCATCTTCGGCGGCGGCAAGGTCGTGCGGGAGTCGATGGGCCAGTCGTGCGCGCCGCGCGACTCCGAGCGGTTCGGCGCCCCACAGCCGCCCGACACGGTCATCACCGGCGCGGTCATCCTGGATCACTGGGGGATCGTCAAGGCCGACGTCGCCATTCGCGACGGCCGGATCGTCGCGCTCGGCAAGGCCTACAACGACGAGACCATGGACCGGCTGCACGACGGGCATGCCACGGCGACGGACTTCGTGATCGGCCCCGAGACGGAGGTCATCTCGGGTAACGGCAAGATCCTCACCGCGGGCGGTGTCGACACCCACGTGCACTTCATCTGCCCCGAGCAGATCAATGAGGCGCTGGCATCCGGGGTGACCACGCTGATCGGTGGCGGTACCGGCCCCGCCGACGGCAGCACCGCCACGACCGTCACACCCGGCTCCTGGCACGTCGCCCGGCTGTTCGAGGCGCTGGACAGCTTCCCGGTCAACATCGGGCTGCTCGGCAAGGGCAACACCATGTCCACCGAGTCGCTGTACAACCAGGTGGAAGCGGGCGTGCTCGGCCTGAAGATCCACGAGGACTGGGGTGCCACCCCGGCCGTGCTGCGCCGCTGCCTGCAGGTGTGCCAGGCGACCGGCGTGCAGCTCGCCCTGCACGCCGACTCGTTGAACGAGGCCGGCAACGTCGAGGACACCATCGCGGCCATCGGCGACCATCCGATCCATGTCTTCCACGTCGAGGGTGCCGGCGGTGGCCACGCCCCCGACATGCTGACCATGGTGGGCCTGCCGAATGTGTTGCCCGCCTCCACCAACCCGACCCGGCCCTTCACCGTCAACACGGTCAAGGAGCACGTCGACATGGTGATGATCGCCCATCACCTGAATCCGCTGGTGGCTGAGGACCTGGCGTTTGCCGAGTCGCGGATCCGGCCTTCCACGATGGCCGCCGAGGACATCCTGCACGATCTCGGCGCGATCTCGATCATGTCGTCGGATGCTCAGGCGATGGGCCGCATCGGCGAGATGGTCATGCGGACGTGGCAGACCGCGCACGTGATGAAGGAGCGGCGCGGCGTACTGGACGGCGACAAGGCGGGCCAGGACGGGCACGACAACCGTCGCGCCCGCCGCTACGTCGCGAAATACACCATCAACCCGGCCCTCGCGCACGGCATCGACGACGAGGTCGGCTCGGTCGAGGTGGGCCGGCTCGCCGACCTGGTGCTGTGGGAGCCGAAGTTCTTCGGGGTCAAGCCGCACCGGGTGATCAAGGGCGGGCAGATCGCCTACGCGCAGGTCGGCGACGCCAACGGTTCCATCAGCACCCCGCAGCCGATCCTGCCGCGCCCGATGTGGGGAGCGACCGGCCGGGCCCCGGCCGCCAACTCCGTCAACTTCGTCACCGCGGCCGCCATCAAGGCCGGGCTGCGCGACCGGGTCACCGTGCGCAAGACGTTCACGCCCATTCGCGACACCCGCAAGGTCTTCAAGGCCGACATGCGGGAGAACGACGCCATCCCCGACATCCGCGTCGATCCCAACACCTTCGAGGTGGTGATCGGCTTGGAGGACGAGAACGTGAACAGGACGGAGATCGCCACGACCGAGGAGATCGAGGAGATCGCCGACCGCGACGAAGGAGCCAGTGAGCTGCCGATGGCGCAGCTGTACTTCCTCTTCTGACCGCCACCTGGTGATCGCCCACTTGATCGCGCCCGTGAACGACTGCCCCGCGCATGACCCGCGCACGAGAGGTGAGCCGCGTCCGATGAACCGTGCCGCGCTACTCGTCTTGGCCGACGGCCGCTTTCCCGCCGGCGGGCACGCCCACTCCGGCGGGGCTGAGGCGGCCGTCACCGCGCGACGCGTGCGCGACGTGGCGAGCCTGCAGGAGTTCTGCCGCGGCCGGCTGCACACCAGCGGCCTGGTCGCGGCGGGCCTGGCCGCCGCGGCCGCCGCCGGCTGCGACCCGCTCCTGCTGGATGAGGCCGCCGACGCCCGCACCCCCTCACCCGCCCTGCGCCAGGCCGCGTGCAGGCTCGGCCGGCAACTGCTGCGCGCCGCCCGCGCCGCCTGGCCCTCGCCCGAGCTCGACGCCCTGGCCACGGCCCGGCCCCGCGGCGCGCACCAGCCCATCGTCCTCGGCCTGGCTGCCCGCTCGGCCAACCTGACGCCGCTGGACGCCGCCTACGCGGCTGCATACGAGAGCGTCAGCGGCCCGGCCACCGCCACCGTACGCCTGCTCAGCCTGGACCCCTTCGACACCACCGCCGTCCTGGCCCGCCTGGCCGCCGACATCGACCACCTCGCGCAGCAGGCCACCGAAGCCGCGCAACGCGTCCAGGCCGACGGCGTGCAGGCGTTGCCCGCCGCCTCGGCACCACTGCTCGACATCACCGCTGAACAGCACGCCGCCCGCCCGATGCGCCTGTTCGCCTCCTGACCACCTCGCCTCCCCGACCGTTCGCCTCCCGAGCACCGGAGCAGCCATGCACCTGCACCACAGCCACGCCTTCGCCGAGAATCACCTCCACGGTCCCGGCGGTTCCTCCCCCGGACGCCCTGACGGACGCCCTGACGGCCGCCGTCGCGCGCTGCGCATCGGAGTGGGCGGGCCGGTCGGCACCGGCAAGACCGCCACCGTCGCCGCCCTGTGCCGCGCGCTGCGCGATCACCTGTCCATCGCGGTGGTCACCAACGACATCTACACGCGCGAGGACGCCGAGTTCCTGCTGCGCGAGGCCGTCCTGCCCGCCGAGCGCATCAGGGCGGTCGAGACCGGCGCCTGCCCGCACACCGCCATCCGCGACGACATCTCCGCCAACCTCGAAGCCGTCGAGGACCTGGAGGAACAGCTCGGCCCGCTCGACCTGATCCTCGTCGAATCGGGCGGGGACAACCTCACCGCGACCTTCTCCAGGGGCCTGGTCGACGCGCAGATCTTCGTCATCGACGTTGCGGGCGGCGATGACATCCCCCGCAAGGGCGGCCCCGGCGTGACCGCCTCCGACCTGCTCGTCATCAACAAGACCGACCTCGCCCCGTACGTCGGCGCAGACCTGGAGGGCATGGCCCGCGACGCCAAGGCCCAGCGCGGCGACCTGCCCGTCGCCTTCACCGCCCTCAAAACTGAAGGCGGCGTCACGCCCGTGTCGGACTGGGTCCGCGCGCGCCTGGCCGACTGGACCGCGAGCGCCGCGTGATCCTCGCCTCCCAGGCCGCTGCGGCCGGGTGCACCAGTTCGGGCGTGCATGCCACCGCCCGGATCAGGGCGATCAGCGTGGGAGAAGAGACCGCGCTTCCCGTCCTGGCCGGCGCCGGCCCCTTCGACCTGCGCCGCCACCGCCCGCAGGGAAATCAGGCACGGGTGTGCATCCTCGGCGTGATGAGCGCCCCGCTCGGCGGCGACCGGCTGCGCCTCGAAGCCGCCGTCGAACCCGGCGCCCACCTGCACGTCACCACGGCCGCCGCCACCATCGCCCTGCGCGGCCCCACCCCCGGACACGCCACCTACGACGTGCACCTGAGCGTGGGCGAACAGGCGAGCCTGCACTGGCTGCCCGAGCCGCTGATCTCCGCCGCCCGCAGCAACCTGCGCCAGAGCTGCACCGTCGACCTCGCCGCCGGCGCACGTCTCGTCCTGCGCGAAGAACAGGTCCTCGGCCGCGCCGGCGAACCCCCGGGCCGGCTGACCACCCGCCTCACCGTCCGGCACGACCGACGCCCGCTGCTGGACCAGCAGAACACGTACGGGCCGGACGCACCCGGCTGGGACGGACCCGCCGTCCTGGCCGGCCACCGCGCCGCCGGCCAACTCCTCGTCGTCGACCCGGCTTTCGACGACAAGCCGCCGGACGTGCGGCTGTTCGGCGACGACCCGGCCCACGGGCAGGCCGTGCTGACCCCGCTCGCCGGCCCCGCAGTCCTGGTCACCGCCCTCGCCCCGGACGCTCTGCGGCTGCGCCGCCTCCTCGACGCGGCTTACCCCATATGCGGGGGACGCTTCTGGTGATGGGCAGGAGGAAGGCGGCGCCGAGAGGTGGCGCCACAGGGAGACGCCGACAGGGCCGAGGACTCATCGGTGGCGCCTGGTTCGGCGGAGGTGGCGACTGGGTTCCGGCACCTGCACCGTCGATGGAGGCGACACCGTCAGTAGCTGCTGACCCCGCCCATGCACACGGGCGCGCCGGATGTCCGGCGCGCTCGCCGTACCCCGGCACCCATCCATGCCTGCGCCTGCGCGGCCTCCGGCGCCCGAACAGCCTCTGCGGCAGGGGGTACGGTTTGTGCTGGCCGTGGCATGAGCGTGGCGTCGAAGCGGATGGTCTCTGCGGCGCGCGGGGCCGACGATGACATGGTGAGCACCGCGAGTGAGGAGCCGCAAGAAGCCGAGGCCGCGACTACCCCGGCCCGATCCGGGGCGGGCCGCCGCCGAGCCTGGCAGTCGTGGGTCGGCGATGGCCCGCTATGAGCTGCTGGCCCCGCATCTGCATGAGGGAGTGCCCCTGGCCCGGCTGGCGGCGGGGCAGGGCGAGAGCGGTGTCACCTACCGGACGTTGCAGCGCTGGCTGGCGGCCTACCGGCGGGGTGGGCTGGAGGCGCTGGCCCGGGCCGGCCGAAAGGACAAGGGGCTGCGCCGATTCCCCGAGGAGTTGGTGGCCTTCATCGAGGGGATGGCGCTGCGTACGCCGCGGCCGAGCGTGGCCACGATCCACCGGCAGAGCGCTTCCGTCGCCGCCGCCCGCGACTGGCCGATCCCCACGTACTGGACTGTGCATAAGATCGTCAGCTCGCTGGACCCGGCGCTGGTCACCCTCGGCGTGCAGGGCACCAAGAAGTACCGCGAGACCTACGAGCTGGTCTACCGGCGCGAGGCCGCCAAGCCCAATGAGATCTGGCAGGCTGACCACACCGAGCTGGACATCTGGGTGATCGACGACAACAACAGCCCCGCCCGGCCGTGGCTGACCGTGATCGAAGATGACCACTCCCGCGCGATCGCCGGCTATGCCGTCAATCTGGAAGCGCCCTCGGCGCTGAGCGCCGTCAACGGACGCGCCCGCCGCTTCTACACCTCCCTCGGCGGAGTCCTCGCGGGCGAGGTGCCACCCGATGAGGTCTTCTACTCCTGGCCGGAGATCGCGGCGGTCCTCTGATCCGGCGACCCGACACCTGGTTTCGTCCGCGTGTAGCGGCAACGTTTGTTGATGAGTTTGGGCAACACCCCTGAAGGGACAGATCGGGTGGTTTCGCCGCAACCACTTCGTCCCGGTGCCCGAGGTCGACTCGCTGGCCGAGCTGAACCAGATGGTGGACCGCTGGGACGAAGAGGACGAGCAGCGGCGGATCCGGTCGCGTCCCCGCACGATCGGCGAGCTGTTCGCCGTCGAGCGTCCGCTGCTGCGGCCGTTGCCGGACGAGCCGTTCGAAACCGGTCGGCACTTCTCGCTGCGGGTGGACCGCCACAGCCAGATCAGCGTCCGCACCAACCGCTACTCGGTGCCGGTCCGGTTGATCGGCCGGATGGTGCGGGTGGTGCTGCACGCCTCGGAGCTGGTCGTCTATAACGGGCGCGAGGAAGTCGCCCGGCATGAGCGGCTCAAGGCCAAAGGCGCGCCCTGGTCCAGGTGCTGCTGCTGGGCCGCCACATGAACCACGAGCACATCGTGGCCGGGATCGCCGCCGCGCTCCAGGCCGGGGCGTTGACCGCTGACGCGGTCGCATTGGAAGCCCGCAAGGCTGCCGAAACTGAGGACGCGGCCGACACCGGCAAGGCCGATCAGGCGGCATCGGCCCCGGCCGCGACCGTCACCTCGCTGACCGCTCGGCGGCTGGCCCAGCTGCCTGTCGATCGGCGGCCGTTGCCGTCGGTGGCCTACTACGACCAGCTCTTGCGCCGTCGCCCATCCGGGAGACAAGGATCGACCAGCCAGGGAGAGGTTCAATGACGACCAATCGCCACCGCGGACTGACCGAACAAGCCGCCGAAACCGCTGTGAACAGCGCCTGCCGGATGCTGCGGCTACCCACCGTCCGGGCCAAGTTCCCCGAGCTGGCCGAGGCCGCCGCCCGCGATCAGATGACCTACCGAGGGTTCCTGGCCGAGCTGCTGATGGCCGAGTGCGACGACCGCAGCCGACGTCGCTCCGAACGCCGGATCAAGGCCGCCTCGTTCCCTCGGCAAAAGGCGCTGCGCGAGTTCGACTTCGACGCCAACCCCAACATCGATCCAGCCGTCATCCACACCCTGGCCTCCTGCGAGCCAAGACCTTCACCGACCCGCGTCTTTGCGCGGCCATTGTCGACCGCCTCACCTTTGGCGGAACCATCCTCGAGACCGGCACTGACTCCTACCGGCTCGCCCAGACCCGCGCCCGCACCGAACAAGCCACTGGCTGACCACTGCCACCACCTACACCATCACCCCTCAAGCCCCGTGTGACCCGTTGGTGAGCACAGATGTCTCATTCGGTGAGCTCTGAGAGCGCCGGCCACACCTCCACGGCCGCGAAGGCGCCGGGGAAGGAGTACACCAGCCGGCCGTCCGGGGTGAAGGTCATGGTGCTCACTGGTATCCACCCCGGCCCCGGTTCCGGTCCCATCACTGCGAGTGGTTGCCCGCCTGGGTCCAGGAGGTATACGCGTCCGCCGTAGTCGACGGCCACGGTCCCGTCCGCCGGATTCAGCGCCGCCACGCAGGTGTGCACCATGTCCTTTCCTGGGATCATGTGCACCCTGTCGTGTCGAGGTATCGTCTCCCAGTTCGCCAGGGGACCCCGGCCGTCGAGGCCGCCCACGCACAGTTGACCGTCGGCCGCCAGCACGCGACCGCGTACCGAGTCCGCCAGGACGGTCCGGATCCAGACCCCGTTGTCACTCGCGGGCGAACTCAAGGCTGGAAATCGGGCGTCGGCCTCCCGCAGCGTCCGGATCGGTACGCCTGCCCGCAGGCCCCAGAGCACGATCGAACGATCCCAGCTCATCGTGATCACATGGCGCTCGTCGTGGGTTACCGCGACCCACATCACCTCTTCTGTGCCCGGCAGCGTGAATCTGCAGGATCCCTGGCGCAAATCCCAGATCCGCGTACCGTCCCGGGCCGCCGTGACCACGATTCGACCCACCGCCGACACCGCCAGGATCGGGTGGCTGTGCCCGGGCAACTCCGTGGTTACCGTCCAGCTCGCCACGTCCCAGATCCGGATGCCGTACTCGCCGAAGGCGTGCATGCTCGTGGCCATCAGCCGGCCATCTGGGGTCACCGAAAGCGCGGAGACCCCCAGCGAGCCCGACTCCACTCGGACCACTTCGCTGGTGGACAGCGAGACGGTGAACAACTGGCCGTAGGCGTCGACGACCACACAGGTGTCCCCGTCAGGGAGGACCGTTCGAGCCTCGGGGATGTACGCCTGCTTGATCCTTATCTTGCGAATCGGTGTCAGAACTTCGATCAACGGCTTGCTCCAGGGTCGGTGACAGCACGCCGACCGCTGCGACCCGGACCTCGAAGCGATTTGGCGATCAAGTGCCGCCAACCATAGCGGTCAAGATCGACAGATGCCTCCGTCTTGTTGACACACGCCTACAGGTGCCTCGGCTTCGATGGCGATGCCTCAAGTTCGGTGGCAGGAGGCAGATCAATACCACGCCCGCGCTTTACCTATGCATGCCCCATGACACTGTCGCTATATCTCATCGACATCACCGCCCCCGACGACCACGCAGCCGTCGCTCAGACCAGCGAACAAACGTTGCTGCTTCTCACGGCCACAACCAGACACCAGCCGCGTCACCAATCGAGGACCTTGGTGACAACAAGTCCGCCTCAGTGACAAGCAGCATGCTTCGGCTCACCAACCACCGCAGCCAAGCCGACCACGACAAATACCGATCCAAGAATCACGACCTCAAGCGATCCAAGTCACACCCCCATCCGCCCAGCACTGTCGACGACAGGCGGGGAAAGCCTTCGGGAACAGTTCAACAACAGCCTTGAAGGCATGAGTCCTGACGATCACGAACAGCTCGGCGGCGTCGAGCCCGCCATCCACACATTCGTCGTGGAGGTGGGCGCGTGAGCCGGTATCACGCTGGCGCTGCTGCTGATGGCCGGGTTCGTCGTCCATGAGCGGCGCAGCGAGCTGCGGGTCTTCCCGCGTACGACATACCAGAGGGGTTCGTCATTGAAGTGGGTCTACCTGACGCTGGGGCTGCTGGCCTTCGGCGTCGCCGTCGAGCCGTTCCTGCCGCTGTTCGGCCAGCGGCTGGCCGGGCTGCCACCCCTCGTCGCGGGGTTCTTCGCCGCGGCGATCTCGCTCGGCTGGTCGCTCACCCAGATCGGCGGTTCGTCGGTGACAGGACGCCGGGCGGTACACCGGTTGCGTGTGCTCGGCCCGGTGCTGCTCGCCGCCGGCCTCCTCCTTCAGGGGCTGCTGCAGCGTGCGGACACGCCGAGCTGGCTGGTGCTCGTCTGGATGCCGGTGCTGCTCGCCGCCGGTGCGGGCATCGGCCTGGCCTATCCGCATCTGTCGGTGGCCGCGATGTCCAGCACTCGCGATCCGGAGGAAGGCGGCCGGGCGGCGGCGGCGATCGCCACCGTGACGAGCCTGTCGATCGCGTTCGGTACGGCGGTGGGCGGCGTCCTGGTCAACCTGGGCGGCGCCTCGATGCTCGACTCGGCACAGTACGTGCTGTTCGGCATCGCGATCATCTGCGCGATCGGCGCCCTCACCGCCCACGCCGTAAATCGCACAAGCCAGACGGAACCTGCCGATGAGGCCACGCGCCACCAAAAATTGTGACCGGTTGCCCAAGTCAGCGCGGCATGATCGGCCGTGCCACCAAAGATTGTGACCGGTTGCCCGGCTCAGGGCGGCATGATCGGCCGCGCTGCCCTCACCCTTGCGGGGCGCTCGGCTGATCCGCGGCCGGCTTCGGCTTGCTGACCTGGCCCTCGACGTCGACCACGACCACCTCGACACCCTCTCTCGAGAACGGGGCCAGCGCGTCTTCCGAGGCCGTGTCGTCGGTCACCAGCGTCCAGGGCCGGGGGAGCCGCACCCAGGCATGGAACGGACCGCGCCCGAGCTTGGCCGCGTGCGCCAGTACGTAGGTCTTGCGGGAGTTGCGGGCCATGAGCTCCTTGAGCCGGGTCTGCTGGAGGTCGGCCTCGCAGATCCCTCGGTCGGCGGTGACTCCGTCGGCCCCGAGGAAGACGCGGTCGAACGACATCCGTTCCAGAGACGCCTCGGTGGTGGGGCCCACGAACCCCTGGCTGAGATGGCGCAGCCGGCCGCCGAGGCACTCCACATGGAGGCTCTCGACGTCGCCGAGCTCCTTGAGCACGGTCAAGCTCGTGGTGGCGATGAAGAGCTGGGTGCTGGAGCGCAGCTCGTGGGCGAGCGCCGCGACGGTCGAGCCGGCGTCGAGCAGCACGGATTCGCCGGCTCCGATCTGCTGAGCCGCCCATCGGGCGATTCCGTGTTTGGCCTCGAAGGCCTCGCCGACGCGCTGGCGCACCGAGTCCTCGGGGTGGGCGACGACGGCCATCGCGCCGCCGAAGGTCCGGGTCAGCAGGCCTTGCGTGGTCAGCCGGGCCAGGTCACGGCGAATGGTGGAGGGCGTCACAGCGAACGTCGAGGACAGTTCTTCGACACTGGCCAGACCACTGGTCGTGGCCAGGCGCACGATCTCGGCGCGCCGACGGTCAGAGTTCCTGGACAACGCTCCTCCTTCTCGGCTTGCGTTCAACGGTCCCGAGTCAGCTCGCCGGACTGGGAGACATCTGGGCGGCTTGCCGCAGCGCCTCGATCATGCTACCGACCTCAGCGATGCCCTTCCCCGCGATGTCGAAGGCGGTTCCGTGATCCACGGACGTGCGGATCACGGGCAGGCCCACGGTGATGTTCACTCCGGCCTCGATGCCCAGGATCTTCACCGGCCCGTGTCCCTGGTCGTGGTACATCGCCACGATGAGGTCGTAGTCACCGCGTCCCGCGACGAAGAACGCCGTGTCGGCGGGTAGCGGCCCCTGCACGTCGATGCCGTCGGCCTTCAGGACTTCGATGGCGGGAACGATCTTCTCGGCCTCCTCGCCGTAGCCGAACAGGCCGTTCTCGCCGGCGTGCGGGTTGATGCCGCACACTCCGATGCGCGGGTTCTCGATCCCGGCCCGCTGGAGCGCCTCGTGACCCCGGCGGACGGTCCGCTCCACCAGGCCGGGTTCGATCTTCGCGATGGCGTCGATCAGTCCGATGTGCGTGGTGACGTGGATGACCCGGATCTTCGGCGAGGACAGCATCATGGACACCTCGCCGGTCTCGGTCAGGTGCGCGAGGAGTTCGGTGTGGCCCGGGAAGATGTAGCCGCCCGCGTGCAGGGCCTCCTTGTTCAGCGGCGCCGTGCAGATCGCCTGCACCTCCCCGGCCATCGCCAGCTCGCTGGCCACGCGGACATAGTGGTACGCGGCCGCCCCCGCCACGGGGGAGATCTTCCCCCAGGGCAGGTCCGCCGGCAGGAGCCCCAGGTCGATGACGTTGAGGCGGCCCGGCTGGAACACGGCGTCGGCCACTGTGTCGATCGCGACGATCTCGGTGTCGATCCCGAGGATGTCGGCCGCCTGGCGCAGCCGTACGGCATCGCCGATGACGATCGGACGGCAGAGTGCGGCGGTGCCGGGGTCTTGGAGGGCGCCGACGATGACTTCCGGACCCACACCGGCACCGTCACCCATGGTGACGGCGATGATCGGAGTGGCCGCGGTGCGAGGCTGTCGGCTGACGCCGGCAGTGCTGATGCTCACTTCGGGACCTTTCACTTGGTTCTGAGAGATTTCGCGTTGGGAGAGGGTGGGGTGAAGAGATTCGAGGGAGTGCGGGGCCAGGGCCCTGACGATCTCGACGAGCGAGTCGGCTTCCCCGAAGCTGCCCGGGCGGGTGACCACTGAACGGCCGTCGGCCGTCCGGGAGTGGACGGCTCCAGGGTGCACCTGCCCGACCGGGGTCAGTTCCCGCACCTGGAGGGCATCAAGGACGCGCCGGGCGGTCTCGCCGCCGGTCAGGACGAGGTCCACCGGCCTCTCGTACGCGCGCACCGCGTCCGCGACGGCCTCGGCCAGCCGACTCGCGATGTCACGGGAGGCGGCCGGGAGGACGACGCCGGCGGAGTCGAGGTAGGCCACGACCGCTCGGTCGCCGAGGGGGATGTGGGGGAGGGGTTCGCGGCCGTCGGGTGTGCCGAGGAGGGCCGCCAGAGGCAGGGCCACGGGCACGGCTCCGGCCTCGGTCAGCCGGCGCACCTGTTCGGCCGCGACCGGCTCGGCACTGCCCACCACGACGAGCGCCGCCGGGCAGCCCACGCCACCGTGCCCTGGAACAGGCGGATGCTCCCCGGCAGCCGGGCCGAGACTCCGCAGGTGACGCCCGAGCGCGTCGGCGAGCCCGCCGGATCCGACCAGCCGTACCGACGGCACGGTCAGCGCGGCACGCAAGATGGCGTCCAGGTCCTGATCCGTCTCCGCGTCGCACAGCGCGATATGCGCATCCCGCGCGCAGGAGGCGATCGCCTCGGAAAGGCGATCGGATCGCACGGTCGCGAGGTCCAGCACGCGGGCTGGGAGCGGCGCCAGAGCCGACTCCACCGATGTCGGAGCCGGGACGCCGTCCACCGCCCAGGCATTCGCCTGGTGGAGGGCGGCACCGGCCACGTACAGCACGCCGCCGCGTATCACCCGATCCAGGCCGGGCAGGGCGGGGGCGACGACGACGGCGGCGCCGGGCGTCGCGAGCGCGGCCACCTCCGCCGCGACGTTGCCGCGCAGGAGAGAGTCGATCTTCTTGAAGATCAGCCGCGGCCGCCCGGCTGAGGCCAGGGCGACCGTGGAACGCACCGCCGCGGCGGCTTCGGCGGGCTGCCGGTGCCGGGAGTCGGTGTCGACGACCAGGATGTCGGCGAGTTCGCGCTCGCCGCGCACGGTGTCATGGGTGAGAAGAATCCTCGTGCGTGTTCCGCGCATCATGACTCGTGCTGCGGACTCGGCTGCCCCCGACAGGTCGTCGGCCACGATGAGGACACCGTGCGCGGCCGTGCTGGGATTGGGCCTCAAGGAACCCCCGGTGTGATTGATCTTTGCAGGTCAGAAGGACTCTCGCGGCGTTCGCGAACCCATATGCGCGATCCGCTTCCGAGTGAGGCGGACGCGTCGACATATCCTTCGTCTTGACTGGATGATGTCACAGCTTGCACAAAATGCGCTAGGCCCCTTGCGCGAAATGCGCAGTCGTGTAATGGTGCAGCAACGTCGTTGTGACGTGGGAAACATCCGGTCCTGGCAGACGGCCGCTGCTGAGCGGCGTACCACTGCGGACGGTTCAGAAAGCGAGAAGCCCAGTGACTCATCCCGGAAGCGGCCCCCAGTTCTCCCGTCGCAGTCTTCTCCGTCTCGGCGCTCTCACGGGTGCGGCCATGACCCTGAGTCCCCTCGCCGCCTGCGCGGGACCGGGGAGTGCGCCGGGCGTGGGCTCCAGCGGCGGGCCCGCCGGCGGCTCCGGCATCACCCTGGCGCTCAACCGCTCGCTCGTGTCGCTGGACAACAAGCTCAACCAGTTCGACGCCGCCGTCACCGTCCAGCGCGGCGTCCGTCAGGCGCTGACCTTCATCGACCCGAAGCTCACCGTGCAGCACGTCCTGGCCGAGCGGTTCGAGCTGACGGCTCCCAACGAGTGGACGGTCAAGCTGCGCGACGGCGTCCGCTACTCCGACGGCAGCCCGGTCACGGTCGAAGACGTCGCAACCGCGCTGGAGATGTACCAGAAGGTCCCCGGATCCTTCCTGGCCGGCCTCTTCCCCGAGTGGCCGACGGTCACCCCCGTCGACGCCGCCACCTTCAAGCTCGTCACCAAGCATCCGGTGCCGACGCTCGACTACCTGATGGCGAACATCCTCATCACCCCCGCCGCCGCCAACAAACCGGAGGAACTCCAGGGCGGTGTGGGATCGGGCCCCTACGTCGTCACCGCCGCGAACCGGGGCACCGGCGAGTACACGCTGCAGGTCAACGACAAGTACTGGGGCCCCGCGCCCGCGATCAAGACCGTACAGGTCAGGTTCCTGCCGGAGGAGGCGAACCGCGTCGTCGCGCTGCGCAGCGGCGAGGTCGACGTGATCGACGCGATCTCCCCCGATGCGATCAGCCAGCTGTCGGGGCTGGGTGACGTGGAGGTGCAGCAGGTGCCGAGCACGCGGATCACTCAGCTCTTCTACAACTTCCGCAAGCCCGCCGGGCACCCGCTGGCCGACCCGCGCGTACGTGAGGCGCTGAGCTACGCCATCAACGGCCCGTCCCTGATCAAGGACGTCTTCGCCGATTCGGTCTCCCCCGCTCGGGGCGTGGTGGCCGACACCCTGACCGGCGCGGTCCAGACGGGCGAATACGTCTACGACCCGCAGAAGGCCAAGCAGATGCTCGAGGCCGCCGGAGTGAAGGATCTCAAGATCAAGATCATCTGGGAGACGGGCGAGTTCGCCAACGACACGAGCGTCATGGAGGCGGTGGTGGAGATGCTCAAGGCGGTCGGCGTGCAGGCCGAACTCCAGCAGTTCCAGCCGGGCGGCGACATCTCCAAGTGGCGGCAGGGACGGGGCGGCGACTGGGACGTCCTCGGCAACGGCTACCCCGGCCCGACCGGGCTGGCGCTGACGCCGCTGCAGGGCATGTTCGCCGGCACGAAGGAGAAGGAGGCCACCCGGGACACCTACCAGGGCTACGTGTTCCCCAAGATCGCCGCTTTGCTGGAGAAGGCCTCGCAGGAAACCCACAAGGCCGCCCGGGAGAGCATCCTCGCCACCGCCCAGAAGGAGATCTGGAACACCTGGCCCTGCATGTGGGCCTTCGTCCCCAAGACCGTCATCGCCCGGCGCAAGCGCGTGGAGAACGTGCTGCTCAGTCCCACCAACTCCTACGAACTCGCATCCGTGCGACTGAATGGATGAATCGTGGTCCGCTATGTTGCGCAGCGTGTCGGGCAGAGCATCCTGGCGATCTTCCTGACCGTCTCCACGGTGTTCGTCCTCGTACGGCTGGCACCAGGGGATCCGGCGGCCGCCTACGCCAGCCCGCTGGCCACCACGGCTGAGCTCGACCGCATCCGCGCCCAGTTCGGCCTGGACAAACCGCTCATACAGCAGTACGGGATCTTCGTCCAGGACCTGTTCCACGGCAACCTGGGTACGTCCTTCTCCTTCCAGGCCCCCGCCCTGGATGTCGTCCTCAGCCGGATGCCGTACACCATCATGCTCGCCGTGTCCGCCATCCTTTTCGCCGCGGTCGTGGCCATCCCGGCCGGTGTCTGGATGGCCAGGCACGCCGACACCGCCCGTGAGCTGGGGGCCAACGTCGCCATGATCGCCGGGCAGTCCATGCCGGAGTTCTGGAGCGGCATCATGCTGCTGACCATCTTCGCGGTGCTCGTCCCCGTGCTCCCGGCATCCGGTTTCACCAGCTGGGCCGGCCTCGTCCTGCCCACCGTGACCGTCGGCATCCTGCAGATCGCGCTGATCTCCCGCCTGGTGCGCCGGGAGATGGGAGCCGGGTTCGCCGCCCCCTATCTGACGATCGCCCGCGCCCGCGGCATCTCCGAACGCGGCCTGACCTGGCGCTACGCCTTGGGCAACTCGGCCGTTCCGCTGGTGACCGCGCTCGGCACCCGCTTCGCCGCCATGCTCAACGGCGTGGTGGTGGTCGAGGTCGTCTTCGCCTGGCCAGGTGTCGGATCGCTCGTCGTGCGCGCGCTGGAGACCAGGGACTACCCGCTGATCCAGGCGACCGTCCTGGTCACGGCCATCCTGACGGTGCTCGTCCAGCTCCTCATCGACCTCACCTACCCGCTGCTCGACCCGCGGGTACGACTCGGGAAGGCGGTGGCCTCATGACCGCCACGACAGTCGGCCCCGCCGACGGCTCCGGCAGCCGGGACACCGCGGCGCCGCCCGCGCGGCCCAGCGCGGTGACCGCCAAGGATCTCGCCCGATCCGCGGCGGCCCGCCGCCGCAAGAGCGCGCGGCTGAAGATATGGGTCGGCTCGGTGGCCGTGGCCCTTGTCGTCCTGCCCGTCGTCCTGGCCGGCCTCCTGCCGATCCCCGGACCGGACGCGCAGAGCCTCAGCCTGCGTCGCCTGCCACCCCTGACCGACGGGCACCTGTTCGGGACCGACCAGCTCGGCAGGGACCTGCTCTCCCGGGTCCTGCACGGCGGCCAGGTCTCGCTCACCGTCGGTGTGCTGGCCATCGTCGTGTCCGGCGTCATCGGCCTCATCGCCGGCGCGGCGGCCGGATTCTTCGGCGGCTGGGTCGACACCGTGGTCTCGCGCCTGCTGGAAGCGCAGCTGTCGCTGCCTCTGCTGCTGATGCTGCTGCTCGTCGTCGCGCTCTTCGGCCCGTCCATTCCGGTCATCACCTTCGTGATCGCCTTCGCGCAGTGGCCGGAGGTGGCCCGCCTGACGCGTTCCCTGGTGCTCGTCGAGCGGGAGAAACCGTACGTGGCCGCGGCCCGGGTGCTCGGCCTGCATCGCATCACCACCCTGCTCCGGCACGTGCTGCCCAACGTGGTCAAGCAGGCCTCGCTGGTGATCCTGCTGCTGCTGGCCCAGGCCGTGCTGCTGGAGAGCGCGCTGAGCTATCTGGGCGCCGGCCCGCAGCGCCCGTTCGCCACGTGGGGCCGCATCATCGCCGACGGCCAGGACTACATCACGACGTCGTGGTGGCTGGTCACGCTGCCCGGACTGGTCATCGTGCTGCTCGTCGTCGGTGTCAACCTGCTCGGAGACGGCCTGCGGGACCGCGCTCGCCGGCGCAAGGGCCCGCAGACGGAAGGGAAGGTGAGCCGGGCATGACGGCCGAGTTCGACGAGGCCGACCGCCCCCTGCTGGAGGTCGAGGAGCTGCAGATCGAGCTGATGACCGAGGCCGGCATCGTCCGCGCCGTCGACGGCGTCAGCTTCCTCATCCGCCAGGGCGAAACCGTGACGATCATCGGCGAGTCGGGATCCGGCAAGTCCACCACGGCCATGGGCATCCTGCGGCTGCTCCCCCCGGAGCTGGCGGTCCTCTCCGGCACGGCCCGCTTCCAGGGGGTCGACGTCATCGCCGACCCGCGCGCGGTGCGCGACGTGCGCGGGCGTACCGTCTCACTCATCCCGCAGGATCCGATGACGGCACTCAGCCCCGTCCACACCATCGGGCAGCAGCTGCGCGAGGCCGTACGGCTGCGGCACCGCGGCCTGACCAGGACGGAAACCGTCTCCCGCTCCGTCGAGCTGCTGGCCCGGATGCACATCCCGGACCCCGCGTCCCAGCTGGGCAAGTATCCGCATCAGCTGTCGGGCGGCATGCTGCAGCGCGTGCTCATCGCGATCGCGCTCGCCGGATCGCCCGTTCTGCTCGTCGCCGACGAACCCACCTCCGCCCTGGACGTCACCGTCCAGGCCGGGATCCTCGGCCTGCTGCTCGAAGTGCAGGAGAACACCGGTATCGGCATCCTCATGATCACGCATGACATCGGCGTGGCCCGGCTCGTCTCGGACCGCATCCATGTCATGAAGGACGGCCGATTCGTCGAGTCGGGTGAGGCCGAGCAGATCGTCAACGCGCCCCGCGACCCGTACACCAGGAAGTTGCTGGCGGCGGTCCCACGGCTCGGCCCTTGGGACGAGGACGGCGAGTCTCCGGACGCGCCCATAGCGCTGGGAGAGTCCCGATGACCGATGACACGTTGCTCGAGGTCGACGGCCTGGTTGTGGATTACCCCGTCGCCCATGGCGTGTTCCGCGCGGTCGACGACGTCAGCTTCAGCGTCCGGCGGGGCGGCACCCTGGCCATCGTGGGGGAGTCGGGCTGCGGCAAGTCCACGATCGCCCGGTCGATCGTCCGGCTGGTCAAGCCCACCGCGGGACGCATCGTGGTGGGTGGCACCGATATCGCCCGGCTGAGCGAGAAACAGCTGCGCCCCATGCGCAACCGGGTGCAGATGATCTTCCAGGACCCGTACGGATCGCTCGACCCGCACCTGTCCGCGCAGGAGATCGTCGCCGAACCGCTGCGCGTGCGCGGAATGCGCGACAAACGCGCGCGGGCCAAGGAGGCGGCCTCGCTCATCGACCAGGTCGGCCTGCCGGCCACGGCCCTGGAGCGGCGCCCGCCGGAGTTCTCCGGTGGCCAGCGCCAGCGCATCGGCATCGCCAGAGCCCTCGCCTCCAAGCCCGACCTGCTGGTCTGCGACGAGGCGACGAGCGCGCTCGACGTGTCCGTGCAGGCGCAGGTCCTCGCCCTGCTGATGAAGATCCAGGCCGAGACCGGCCTCACCTATGTCGTGATCTCCCACAACCTCGGTGTGGTCAGGGAGATCAGCGAGGAGATCATCGTCATGAGCAAGGGGCGGCTGGTCGAGTCCGGCCCGACCCGCAAGGTGCTGGCCGCACCGGCCGACCCCTACACCCGTGCCCTGCGCAGGGCCGCGCTGGATCCGACCGCGATCCAGGGACGTAAGCCGCGCGAGCTGGTGCGAGCCCCGGCCACCACGCGGCTGCCCGCACCACCCGTTCAGCGAGGAACCGACCAATGACATCACCCGTCCGGCTGTCCCAGTTGGTCTTGGGGACCATGACGTTCGGTGACACGGCCGACGCGAAAGAGGCCGAGCGCATGCTGGACCTGGCGCTCGAGTCCGGCATCACCGGTGTGGACACCGCGAACGCCTACGCGGGTGGCGCGACCGAATCCATTCTCGGGCCGCTGCTGGCCACCCGGCGCGACCGGATCGTCCTCGCCACCAAGGCCGGCATGCCCCATCCGGACGCGGGCGATCACGCTCCGTTGTCCGCCCCAGGGTTGCGCGCGAGTCTCGAAGGCAGCCTGCGCCGCCTGAACGTCGACCACGTCGACCTGTTCTACCTGCATCAGCCCGACCGCCGTACGCCGCTGGCCGAGACGCTCGGCGTCGTCGCCGAGTTCGTCGCCGAGGGCAAGATCGGCGCGCTCGGCGTCTCCAACTACGCGGCCTGGCAGATCGCGGAGATCAACCACACCGCCGACGCCGTCGGCGCGCCGCGGCCGGTCGTCGCCCAGCAGCTGTACAACCTCCTGGCCCGCAGGGTAGAGGAGGAATACCTGGAGTTCGCGCGGAGCACCGGCCTGACCACCATGGTCTACAACCCGCTCGGCGGGGGCCTGCTCACCGGGCGGCACACCTTCGAGCAGGACCCCGCCGCCGGCCGCTTCGGCGACTCCAAGCTGGCGCCCATGTACCGGCAGCGCTACTGGAACGGTGCGCTGTTCGAGGCCGTCACCACCCTCGGCGAGATCGCCGCGCAGGCGGGCCTGTCCCTCATCGACTTGTCCCTGCGGTGGCTGCTGCATCGCGACGGCGTGGGGGCCGTCCTACTCGGCGGCTCCAAGGCCGAGCACCTGCGCGCGAACATCGCGACCGCCTCGGCCGGACCGCTTCCCGAGGACGTCGTGGCAGCTTGTGACCGTGTGGGCGCGGCACTGCGCGGTCCCATGCCCGCTTACAACCGATGAGAGCCGACCCCTTTGAGAGCCGATCCCTTTGAGAGATGACCACCGAGGAGAACGCCAGCAGTGAGCATCACCGACTTCACCGCCAGGATCCGGGCCAGGCAACCCGCACTGGGCTACTGGTCCGTCCTCGATTCGCCGGTGTCCACTGAGCGCATCGCGCGCCTCGGCTACGACTACGTGTGCCTGGACGCCCAGCACGGACTGCTGGGCTACTCGGGTCTGCTGAACAGCCTGACGGCGATCGACGCGGGCGGCGTGTCCGCGGGCCTGGTCAGGGTCGAGGCGAACGATGCCGCCCGCATCGGCCGAGCCCTCGACGCGGGCGCCGCGGGCGTCATCGTGCCGCTCATCGACACCGCCGACGACG
This sequence comes from Nonomuraea sp. NPDC050022, assembly GCF_044460705.1. NCBI lineage: Bacteria > Bacillati > Actinomycetota > Actinomycetes > Streptosporangiales > Streptosporangiaceae > Nonomuraea > Nonomuraea sp. NPDC050022. Next base: position 101,433 of record NZ_JBITKE010000008.1, on the reverse strand, counting down.
CCGCCGCGGCCGTCTCCGCGACCCGCTATCCGCCGAAGGGGCGCCGCTCGTACGGGCCGATGCGCTCGGCGCTGCGCATCGGACCGCGCCCCGCCGACAGCGACGCCACCGTGTTGGTCCTGGCCATGATCGAGACGGCGCAGGGCTTGGCCAACATCGACGCGATCTGCGCCACCCCCGGCCTGGACGGCGTCTACGTCGGCCCATCCGATCTGGCGCTGGCCCTGGGCGCCGCCTTTCCCGGCGACCCCGTGATCGCCGCCCGGTTCGAGGACGCGCTGGTCACGGTGCGCGAAGCCGCCAAGTCCGCCGGTATCGCGGCCGGGATACACACGCCCGACGGCGCCATCGCCGCCAAGCGCCTGGCCGAGGGATACACCTTCGCGTCCATCGCGTCAGACCTCGTCCACCTCGAATTGGTGGCGAAATCCCACCTGACCGACGCCCGAGCCCAGTCTTCCCGCGGGGAGCAGCCTCACCGCGGAGACCAGTCCTCTCAAGGAGAATCGTGAGCGAGCCCCAGCCCGCCGTCGCCGACCTGCCCATGGACGGCGTGATCCGCGTACACGACGCCGATCCGGACCGCCACGAGGCGTACCTGATCGCGCCCGCCGTGCAGAACCACGCGGCCAACATCATGGCGCTGGGCAACGGCGATCTCGGCTGCGTGTGGTTCGGCGGCACGCAGGAAGGCGTCGCCGACATCTCCATCTGGTTCTCCCGGCTGGAGAAGGGGGCGGAGGCCTGGTCCACGCCGGCGCGGCTGTCCGACGATCTGACGCGTTCCGAGCAGAACCCCGTCCTGTTCCCCACTCCCGCCGACGAGCTGTGGCTGCTGTACACGGCCCAGCGCGCCGGCAACCAGGACACCGCCGAGGTCCGCTGCCGCATCTCGCGGGACGACGGTCACACCTGGGGACCCGTACGTACCCTTTTCCCCGCCACGAGCCGCGGTGGCGTCTTCGTCCGGCAGCCCGTGCTCGTGCTGCCGTCCGGCCGATGGCTGCTGCCCGTCTTCAACTGCGTCACCACACCGGGCAAGCGCTGGGTCGGCGACCGTGACACCAGCTCTCTCATGATCTCCGACGACGAGGGGCGGACCTGGCGCGAACAGCCCGTCCCCGAGAGCACCGGCTGCGTCCACATGAACGTCCACCTGCTGGCCGACGGCACGCTGCTCGCGCTGTTCCGCAGCCGCTGGGCGGATGCGGTCTACGCGAGCCGGTCGGCGGACGAGGGCGAGACCTGGAGCGCTCCCGCCGCCACCGAACTGCCCAACAACAACTCCTCCATCCAGTACGTCACCCTGAGCGACGACCGGCTGGCACTGGTGTTCAACGCCAGCAGCGCGGCCGACGCCGTCGAGCGCCGGGCGTCCCTGTACGACGAGATCGACGACGACGGGCTCGCCGCCACCCCGGCGAGTCCGACGGGCGAAGAGCCCGCAGCAGCCGTAGAGGGTGATGAGCGGACCGCGTTCTGGGGCGCTCCGCGTGCGCCCATGACCCTCGCACTGTCCGCGGACGGGGGTCGCACGTGGCCGATCCGCCGCGATCTCGAAGTCGGCGACGGCTACTGCCTGACCAACAACTCTCGGGACGGACTCAACCGGGAGTTCTCCTACCCCTCCATCCAGGAAACCGCCGACGGTGACCTGCACATCGTCTTCACCTACCACCGCCGCGTCATCAAGTACGTCCGGGTACGACCCGAATGGGCCGCCCAAAGCGATGGGCTCTGAGGTGCCGACGCAAGCGGACGAGCCACAGCACGCGGTGGTGACCGGGGCCAGCTCCGGCATCGGCCAGGCCATCGCCGCGCGCCTGCTCTCCGAGGGGTGGAGAGTCACCGGGATGAGCCGCACCCGCCCTCCGGAGTGCGAGCGGGACACGCCGGCCTACTCGTGGATCCAGGCCGATCTGACCGACCTCGACCAGCTGGCCGACGCATCGGCCTCGGTGGGCGCCGTCGACGCCGTCGTCCACGCGGCCGGTCTGCAGCGCTCCGCGCCGCTCGGCGGTCTGTCGGCACAGGACGGCGCCCTCATGTGGCGGGTCCACGTCGAGGCGGCGACCGTCCTGGTGAACGCCCTCGTCGGCGCGATCCGCCCCGGTGGTCGCGTCGTGCTGATCGGAAGCCGCACGATGGCGGGCGCGGCGGGCAAGAGCCAGTACGCGGCGACCAAGGCCGCGCTCGCGGGCTTGTCCCGTTCGTGGGCCATGGAGCTGGCTCCGCGTGGCATCACCGTCAACGTGGTCGCGCCCGGGCCGACCGACACGCCCATGCTGCGAGACCCCGGACGTGCCGCCACCCCACCACGGGTTCCGCCGCTGGGCCGCTTCATCCGGCCCGAGGAGGTGGCGGGGCTGACGGCTTTCCTGCTCGGCCCGGAAGGAGGGGCGGTCACCGGCCAGCACCTGGTGATGTGCGGCGGGGCGTCATTGTGAACCTTCGGCCCCGCCGGTGGCGCGCTCCGGTCGCGCGGGCTCAGCCCTTGACAGCGCCCGAGAGCATGCCGCGGATGAACTGCCGCTGGAAGAACAGGTAAAGGCAGACGATGGGCAGCGACATGAGTACCGCCGCGGCGGCCAGCAGGTTGACCTGCACGAGGTAGCGGCCCGAGAACGCGCCGAGCCCCAGCGTCAGCGGCTGGTTGCCGGAGTCGGCCACGAGGATCAGGGACAGGAAGTAGTTGTTCCAGGTCCACATGAAGCTGAGCACCACGAACGTCAGGATGGCCGGCCGGGAGATCGGCAGGTAGATCCGCCACAGGCACGTCCAGGAGCCGGCACCGTCGAGTTCGGCGGACTCGGCGATGCCGGCCGGCACCGTGCGGAACGCCGCGCGCATCCAGAACGCGCCGAAGCTCACGCCCATGCCGACATGCGCGAGGATGATGCCCTGGTAGCCGTCGGTGAGGCCGAAGGACAGGAAGTCGTAGTACAGCGGCACGATGATCGACTCCATCGGGATCATGATGCCGAGGAGCATGAGCGGGAAGATGGCCTTCTCCCCGACCACACCGAGCACGCCGAACGCGTACCCGCTCATCACCGCCAGCACGGTGGAGACCAGCACGACGGTCGCGGTGATGATCACACTGGAGCGCAGGTAGTGCGCGAAACCGGCCTGCTGCCACGCGGCGGCGAAGTTGGACCACTGCGGATGGGCGAGGTCGAGCGTGCCGCTGGTGCTGGGGCTGAGGGCCACGCCGAGGATGTACCGATCGGGAACAGCACGCTGGCGGCGAGGAGCGTCAGGAACGCGTAGTTGAAGAGCTTTTCCCGGGTGGAGATCATCGGGTTCCGTCCTCGGAGAGCCGTACCACGACGAGCCCGATGAGCAGGGAGACGAGCGCCAGGACGACACCGATGGCGGAGGCCGCCCCGACGTCGGGATTGGCGAAGGCGCGCTGGTACATGACGATGGTGGGGGTGATGGTCGAGGTGCCGGGGCCGCCGCGGGTGGTGAGCCACACGATGTCGAACACCCGGATCGCGCCCAGCACCGTGAGGGTCACGGCGATCGCGAGCTGCCCGCGCAACCCGGGGAGGGTCACCGTGCGGAACTCGCGCAGGGGGCCCGCGCCGTCCACCCGCGCCGCGTCGTACAGCTCCGACGGGATGGCCTGCGTGCCGGCGATGAACAGCACCATGCACAGGCCGAAGGCCGCCCCCGTGCCGGCCAGGCCGATCGCGGGCAGCGCCCAGTCGTAGTCGCCCAGCCAGCCGTGGGCCAGGGAGTCGAGGCCGAAGGCGCGCAGCACCGAGTTGATCGGCCCGTCGGGGGCGTAGACGCGCTTCCACATGACCGCGGTGACCGCCGGGGTGAGGACCTGCGGCAGGAAGATGATCCAGCGGTGGACCGCCGCGCCCCTGACGTCCTTGCGGGCGGTGAGCGCGGCGCTGGCCAGGCCGAGCGTGATGGGCAGGACAGAGAAGAACACGATGAAGAACAGGGTGTGCTCGATCGCCTGCCGCAGCGCCGGGACCTGGAGGAAGCCGAGGTAGTTGGCCAGGCCCGCCCACGTCGCCGCGGTGATGCCGTTCCAGTGGTAGAACGACAGCCACACGCCCTGGACCGCGGGAACGAGCACGACGATCCCGTTCACGAGCAGGGCGGGCGCCAGGTAGGCCAGCCCCAGCCACCGGCGCCTGCGGCGATGGCTGGAGGATGCCTGCGCGTGCCGCACGGTCCGGGCGGGCGCGCCGCGCGCCGGGAGTTGCTTCACGGTCACCATGGCGCGGCTACTTCCCCAGCGTCTGCTGGAACTTGTCGTAGTCGGCCTGCGCCGATCGGACGACCGCCTCCGGCTGGACCTTGCCGGCGAGCAGGTCCTGCATCTGCGTCTGGATCGTGGTGAGCAGGGTCGGCGTGGCCCAGTCGAGGTACGGGACGGAGGCATCGTCGGCCGAGAGCTGAGCCGCGGCGGCGACGTCGTCGGCGAACAGCGGGTCGTCGCCGGCCGGTTCGACGGCGGCGAGCAGCGGCATCGTGGTGTGGTCCACGGCGATCCGCGCGGCCTCCGGGCCGGCCGCGAAGTTCAGGAACGCCGCGGCAGCGTCCGGGTGCGCGCTCTTGGCGGATACGGAGAGGTTGCTGGCCGACGACGCGGTCGCGACCGCGTGGCCGCCGTCCGCGCGGGGCATCAGGAACCATGACGGTCAAAGGTGGTGGATGCGGCGGCCCGTGATCTGGTGCGGGACGATGCGGATGTACAGCTGCCGCTCGCCGCCCGCCCACGGGGTGACGTCGGATTCGGTGACCTCTGACAGTTCGCCGGGGGATATGTGGTGGGCGGGGCCCTGGATCAGGACGCTCCATCCCTCGCGCTGGGCGTCGTCGATCCGGTCCACCTCGAACCCGACCTTGATCTCCACGCCTTCCACGCCGGTGCGCAGGTCCTGGTCCATGGGGCCGCCTGGCGCGGTGCGGAAGACGATGAAGCCGTGGTGGAGTCTGTAGTTGACGGGCAGGACGGTCGGGCCGTGGGAGCCGTTGAAGGCCACCCGGCCGATGCCGCCGGGCTCGATCAGCTTGAGGCATTCTTCGGGGTCCAGACTCTCCAGAGTCGGAGCCGCCTTGGCGCGGCCACGGCCGGGCGGCCGATCGACACCTCCGCCGAGGAGGTCGTCGACGGTGGTCTCCAAAGCTCCGGCCAGGCGGTACATGGTTTCCGCGGTGGGTGTGCCGGGACGTTCCTCCAGGTACTGGAGGTAGCCGGGGGACATCTCCGCGCGTTCGGCGACCTGGTCGAGGGTCAGGCCGAGTCGCACGCGGTGATAGGTGATGCGACGTCCGAGGTCGCCGGTGCTTGTCATGATGGGTTCTCCTTGCCGCCTGGTGAAAGGCTCGCGGGAAAAGGGGTCGCGCCGCGCGTGGCGAAACGGCCGTTGCCCAGCGTGCACAGCGCCTCGCGCTCGGAAGCCGGATCGAAACGCCCGCAGGACAGCGCCCATGGGTTCATGGCGGGCTCGCGGGGGCGCCGCCCCACATCGGGACTTCGAGGACGTCGTCGTGCTTCCAGATGAGCTCGTCATGGACGGCGACGACGCCGTCGATGCTCTCGGCCATGCGGACGGCGGAGATGGCTTCGGTGTGCCTGCTGACGATCCCGTTCAAGGTGACGACGCCTTCGGTCACCTTGACGTCCAGGCCCTTCGGGTCAGTCCACATGGTGCTGGTCGGGATCCCGGCCAGCACCAGCTCGCGGATCTCCTCGTCGGCGCGGACGAACGCCTTGAGCAGGTCGCGGCGGCTGACGATGCCGACCAGCCTGCCGTCGGCGTCGATGACGGGCAGCCGCTTGACGCCGTGGGTGTCCATGAGGCGGGCGGCCAGCACGATGGGGGAATCGGGTGTGGTGACGTGGGCGGGTGCGGTCATCAGCTCGCCGGCGGTCTCGCCGAGCGCCTTGTAGGAGCGGGTGCCCTCGCTGCCCATGACGTGGCGGATGCGGGCGCGTAGCGGCGGCCGGTAGGCGTCGTCGTAGTAGAGCTCCTTGAATTCCTCCTTGGCCAGCAGGTCGGCCTCGGATATGACGCCGAGCACGTGGTCGTCGTCGTCGAGGACGGGCATGCCGCTGACGGCTTTGCTGATGAGCAGGTCGGCGACGGTGTGGAAGGAGGCTTGGTGGTTGACGGCGGCCACGTCGGTGGTCATCACGTCCTGGACGGTCATTCTCATGGCGATCACCTCAGGTGTCTGACCCGGACGATGCCCGGCACGGTGCGGGCCAGCACGTCGGCGATGTGGTCGGCGTGCTGGTGGGGTGGCCCGCTCAGCTGGGCCACGCCGTCGCGGACGGCGACGTCCCAGCTGGGGCCGAAGGGGTAGTGCTCGCGCAGCGCGGCGATCACGTCCGTGCGCAGCCGCTCGTCCGAACGGGCGAGCATCGCCATCAGGTCGCGGCGGCTGAGCATGCCCACGATCCGCTCACCCCGTACGACCGGCAAACTCTTGATCCGCTTGCCCACCATCAGATCGATGGCCGCGGTGACGTCGGTGGTCTCGGTCACCGTGACGACCTCGCGGGTCATGACCTCCATGACCCGGCGGGGCGGCGGTTCGGCGGACGGATCGACGGGCCGTACCGATGCTCGCGGGTCGGGCTCGAACTCGCCGCGCAGCAGGTCGAGCTCGCTGACGACGCCGACCAGGCGGTCGGCGTCGTCGACGACGGGGGCGGCGGTGATGTCGTGGCCGTGCAGTGACCGGATGGCCTGCCGTACCGGGTCGGTGCGGCGTACGGTGATGGCCGGGCTGCTCATGACCTCGCGCACGAGCATGGCTATCTGGCCTCCCAGGTGGAGTCGTCGTGTTTCCAGGTGAGCTCGTCGATGACGTCGACCACGCCGTTGACCCGGCCGGTCATTCGTACGGCGATCGCGGTCTCGGTCTTGCGGTCCATCTGGCCGCTCAGTGTCACCACGCCGTGGCGTACCTGGACGACGACGCCTGAGGTGTCCACCCACAGTCCTCGGTCGAGGATGTCCTCGCGCACTTCGGCGGCGATGTCGTCGTCGGAGCGCAGGAACAGCTTGATCAGGTCGCGGCGGGAGACGATGCCGGCCGGCCGGCCGTCCTGGTCGACGACCGCGAGCCGCTTGACGTCGTGGGCGTCCATCAGCCGGGCGGCGGAGACGGCCGGGGCCTGGGGCGAGATGGTGATCGGCGGGCTGGTCATCAGCTCGGCCGCGGTGTCACCGGCGGCCTTCTTCCTGCCTTTGGGGTGGCGCAGCCGGGCGCGCAGCGGCGGCTGGTAGCCCTCCCGGTAGAACTGCTCGCGGAACTCCTCCTTGCGCAGCAGGTCGGCCTCCGACACCATGCCGATGACGTGGCCGTCGTCGTCGATCACCGGGACGGCGCTGATGCCGCCGGCGATCAGGGTCTCGGCGATGTCCTTGAACGGGGTTCTCGCGGTGACCGTGACGACCTTGTCGGTCATCACGTCGGCGACGGTCCTGCGCTTCACGGCTCAGCCCTTCTCCTCGGCTGTTGTTGTACCTTCATCACAGCTCCGACGGCGGCGCGCCTGGTAGGGCCGTAAGTCCCGACGGCGATGGTCGTTGGTCAATGCGGGCGGCGCGGCGGGCCGAGGCCTCTAACGAGGTGGGACCTTCGGCCCTGCCCCGCTGCCTCCCCGATGTGATGCGCTGGGGTCGTCACCGATCGGAGGCGCTGTCATGGCCACTCGTACGGCACAGCATCGGGAGCATGCCATCCAGGCGGCACTGAAGGCCGCTCGCTGGGCCCCTTCCGTGCACAACACGCAGCCCTGGTCCTTCGGCGTGTCCGGTGCGGAGATCAGTCTGCGGGCCGACACCGACAGGAAGCTGCTCTTCGGCGACAGCACCGGCAGGGAACTGCTGATCAGTTGCGGAGCCGCCCTTTTCACCATCCGTACGGCGCTGCGATGCGCGGGTTATGAGCCGTCCGTCCGTGTGCTGCCGGACCCGGACCGTCCTTCGTTGCTGGCCACGATCAGCGTGGGCACGGAACTGGAGGCCGACCAGCACACGCGGGCGCTCGGCGCGGAGATCGAGCGGCGCCGCACCCATCGGGCCGGGTTCACCGACCTGCCCGTGCCCGAGCGGCTGGTCGATGGGCTGGTCAAGGACGCGAGGAGCGAGGGGGCCAGGCTGACGCCGGTCGGCTCGCCCGCCGCGGTGAGCATCATCGCGGCGCTCACCCAGGCCGCGCAGGCGGCGCAGGCCCAGGACCGGGTGCTCAGCCTGGAAGTGATCCGCTGGGCGCGGCCACCGGGCAGCGTCCGCAAGGACGGCGTGCCGGCCGAGGGTTACCCGCGCCGTGCGGCCCGGACTGACCCGCACTTCCCGCAGCGCGACTACGCCTGGCGCCACGACTGGGGCAGCCAAGCGGACCAGCGCGCCTCCACGGCCACCGGAGTCGTGGCCCTGCTCACCACCCAGGGCGACACCCGACAGGAATGGATCGCGACGGGACAGGCACTGCAAAGCGTCCTTCTGCACGCCTCCGCGTACGGTGTCAGCGCCGCCTTCCACACCCAGGCGCTGGAGATGCACCACCTGCGGGAGTTCCTCAGGCAGGAGGTGTGCTCGCAGGAGTATCCACAGATGATCATGCGGCTCGGGATCACCTTCGACGACAAGGAATCCGTCCGGCGTCCGCTGCCCGACATGCTGGCATGAGGACCGGGTTCATCCCGGTGGGAACAGCGGTCTCAGATTGACGGTGGGGGTCACCGCGACCGGGCACCAGGCTTCGAGCAGCGCGGTCTGGGTGACCGGTCCCAGCAGAAGGCAGGCGGGTGATTCGTTTCCCCGGTTGCCGAGCACAAGGAGCGTGGCGTCCTTGGTCGCGTCGATCAGCGCGCGCTGGGGCCGCTCGGTCACGAAGTCCGCCGTGACCGGTACATCGGGGTGCCTGCGAGCCAGCTGGGACGCGACCTCATAGAAGCGGGCTTCCGCTCCCTTGCGCAGCGCGTGCGAATCCACGAAGGGAAGCGGCTCCTGCCACGACGATGATCGGCAATCTCCCCAGCAGCACAGGGCCGTCAGGGAGCCGCCGCGCAGCGCGGCCTCGTCCAGAGCGAGATCGAAGGCCGCCAGGCTCGCGGGTGAGCCGTCGATGCCGACCACGATCCGGACGTCCTGGCCGCTCCGTCGCGGGAGGGGCCGTACGACGACGACCGGCCTGACACTGTGCGCGGGCACCTGCACGGCGGCCGACCCCACCTGAAGGCCGTCGAACCCGCCCCGCCCGCGCGACCCGAGCACGGTCATCTCCGCCTCGCGCGTGGCCTCCAGGAGCACGGCCGAGGGGGTACCTCTCCCCAGCAGCGGCTGGGCATCCACCTCCGGAGCCAGGGCCCGGGCACGGTGGACGCCCTCGTCCACGACGGCGAGGGCGACTTGCTCGATCTGCGTCAGGACCTCCTGTGCGACAGGCCTGAGCACATAGGGCCAGTGCAAAGCATGACAGACCAGTACGGGTAGTCCACGCAGCCGCGCCTCTTCGACCGCCCAGTGCAGCGCCTCATGGCTGCCAGGCGAATCGTCGTAGCCGACCAGAATGGGCCGACCAGCGTATCGATCGCTCACCGCGCCGCCTCCTGGAAGAGGAATTTCTCGGTCCATGCGGCATTTCCCCCAAGCCGATGAGATGAGACCCATGGGCGATGAAACTCTTGGCCCTGTCTCGCTTGCCTTAGTCCACCCCGGACGGCGCTGTCAGCCGCACGGCGGTGACCTTGTATTCGGGGCACGACGTCACGGTGTCACCCCACCCGGAGATGAGGGTGTTGACGCCGCCGGCGGGGAAGTGGAAGGCGCAGAAGAGCTGGCCAGGCGCCATGTCGTCGGTGGTGCGGGTGACCAGCCTGGCCCGGCCGTGGCGGCTCTCCACCACGACGGGGTCGCCGTCGCGCAGACCGTGGCGGGCCGCGTCGGCGGGGTGGACGTCGAGCCTGTCCACGGAGTCGAGCCGGAGATTGTCCGTGCGCCGGGTCATGCCGCCGGAGTTGTAGTGCGCCCAGCGCCGTCCCGTGATCAGCACCAGAGGGTAACGGTCGTCAGGCTGCTCGCCCGGCGGCAGATAGGGCGCGGCGCTGAGCTGAGCCCGGCCGTCGGGTGTGGCGAAGCGTTCTCGGTAGAGGGTGGCCTGTCCGGGCCGGTCGGGGTCCGGACACGGCCACGCGACAGCGCCTTCGCGGTCGAGGCGCTCATGAGACAGCCCCGCGAAGACGGGAGCGATTCGGCCGCACTCGGCCAGCGCCTCCGCCGGCGTGGGACATCCCAGCTCGGCGCCGAGCACCGCGGCGAGCGCGTGGACGACCTCGAAATCGGTGATCGCCTCTCCCGGCGGGCCGAGGGCGGCTCGCACCCTTTGGAAGCGACGGTCGAAGTTGACGAAGGTGCCCTCCTTCTCCAGCCAGGACGCGACCGGGAGCACGACGTCGGCCCTGCGGGCGGTCTCGGACAGGAACAGCTCGTTGCAGACGACGAGCGGGCAGGCCTCCAGCGCCTGGATGACGTGCGTACTGTCCGGGTCGGTGGCGCACACGTCTTCTCCGATGACCCACAGCGCCCGTAGTTCCCCGGCGCGTGCGGCGCCGAACATCTCCGGGATGCGCAGTCCGGGTCGCCGGGGGACCGGCCTACCCCATACCTGCTCGGCTCGGGCACGGGCGGCGGGGTCGGTGACCTTCCCGTATCCGGGCAGGAGGTCCGGGAGCGCGCCCATGTCGGAGGCGCCTTGGACGTTGTTCTGGCCGCGCAGTGGGTTCACGCCGAAGCCGCTGCCGGTCCCGACCGCTCCGCGCAGGATCGCCAGGTTGGCCAGGGTGCGCACTCCGTCGGTGCCGTGCAGGTGTTCGGTGACGCCCAGTCCGTAGATGATCGCCGGTCGTTCGGCCCGGCCGAAGAGCCGGGCGGCGGCGACGATGTCGTCGGCGGGGACGCCGGTGATCTCGGCCGCCCGGTCCGGGGAGTAGTCCGCCAGCAGAGTGGTGAGCTCCGGCAGGCCGGTGGCTCGGCGGCGCAGGAACTCCTCATCGATCAGGCCCTCGGCGAGCAGCACGTGGGCCAGCCCGTGGAAGAGGGCGACGTTGGTGCCGGGCCGGGGCCGCAGGTGAACGTCGGCGTAGCGGGCCAGGCCGACCATCCGGGGATCCGCCACGACGAGCCGTGCACCGCGCAGGACCCGCTGGAGCAGCCGCGCGCCGACCACCGGGTGCGCCTCGACGGGGTTGGCGCCCACCAGCAGCAGGCAGTCGGCCGTCTCCACGTCGTCGAAGCGGTCGGTGCCCCCGGACAGGCCGAACGTCGCGGTCAGCCCGGCGGCTGATGGGGCATGGCACAGCCTGGAGCAGTTGTCGACGTTGTTGGTGCCGATCACGACGCGCATGAACTTCTGGATCAGGTAGTTCTCCTCGTTGGTCGCCCGAGCCGAGGAGATCGCCGCCACCGCGTCGGGGCCACCCGCGGCGACCGCGGCCCGTAGTCCTCGGGCGACGTGTTCGAGAGCGTCGTGCCAGCTCACCGGCTCCAGCCGGCCGGCGCGGCGCAGCAGCGGCCGGGTGAGGCGCTCGGGCGAGCGCAGGAAGCCGTGGGCGAAGCGGCCCTTGACGCACGCGTGCCCGCGGTTGACCGGGCCGTCGCGATCGGGCAGCACCGCGACCACCTCGCCGTCGCGGGTGAGCACGTCCAGCGAGCAGCCCACCCCGCAGTAGCCACACGTGGTGCGGGTATGTGCCGCCTCCGGTGCGCTGCCGCCGATGGGCAGGCCGGGCTCGGTGAGCGCGCCGGTGGGGCAGGTGTCGACGCAGCCACCACAGGCGACGCAATCGGAGTCCGCCCACGCTCCGCCGGTGCCGGGCGCCACCACTGTGTCGGAACCCCGCCCCACCAGGGTGAGCGCGAAAGTGCCCTGCACCTCGGCGCACATCCGCACACACCGGCCGCAGGCGATGCACAGGTCCCGGTCGAGGTGGACGTAGGGGTGGCTGTCATCGCGTCCCCGGCCGCCGAGCCCTCGGGCGGCCCGCGGCGCGATCCCCAGCGATTGGCAGACCCTGGACAGTTCGCCGCCGCCGGCGTCACCGATAAGAGCGTAGGACGGCAGAGCCGAGACGATCAGCTCGACCGCCTCGCGGCGCAGCGTCCGCAGATCGTCGGCCGCGACCTCGATCAGGGCGCCGTCGGTGGCCGGGGTCACGCACGCGGCCACCACCTTTCCGCCGGATCTCACCAGGCACGTACGGCAGGAGCCGACCGCAGTCAGCCGATCATCGTGGCACAACGTGGGCAACTCGCCGCCTACCGCGCGCACGGCATCGAGCACCGAGGCGTCATCCGCCACGTGAGCGGTCACACCGTCGACCCGAACTCTCACCGGTCCCACCCCGCCGGCCGCTCGCCGTAGGCGCGGGCGAGAGCGCGTACCGCCGCCGGTACTCGCCGACCGAAGGCACACAGGCTGGCCTCACCCATGACCCGGAGCAGCCGCGCGTACTCCTCACCTGGCGGTGCGCCGCTCCGGACGATCTCCAAGCCGCGCCGGGACCCGACCCGGCACGGCGAGCAGGCCCCGCAGCTCTCAGCGGCGGCGAACTCCCACAGATGCCGCAGCACCTGCTCGGGCTCGACATGCTGGTCGAAGGCGACCAGTCCGGCATGACCGAGCGCCGCGCCACGGCCGGCCAGGCCCGCCTCCGACAGCGGCACGTCGAGCTGGTCGGCGGCGAGAAACCCGCCCAGAGGCCCGCCGACCTGCACAACCGTCAACTCCGAACCCTCACGCGGGCCGCCGCCCAGCTCGGCGACGATCCTGAGCACCGGCATGCCCAGCTCGACCTCGTAGCAGCCAGGCCGAGCGAACCGTTCCGACAGGCAGACCAGCTTCGTGCCGGTCTCCGACGGTGTGCCGCGTGCGGCGTAGGCGTCCCCGCCGTGAGCGATGATCCACGGGACCGCGGCCAGCGTCTCGACGTTGTTGACCACCGTCGGGACATCCCACAGCCCTCGCCGCGTGGGGTACGGCGGACGCGGCCGGGCACAGCCGCGCCCCCCTTCGAGCCCGGCGACGAGGGCGGTCTCCTCACCCGCGACATAAGAGCCCGAGCCGGCGACCACCTCGACATCGAGATCGACATCAGTGCCGTGGATCCGCCGCCCCAGATGCCCGTCGGCTCGCGCCCGCTCGACCGCGATCCGCATCCGGGCCAGCGCGCGTGGATACTCCGACCGGACCAGCACCACGCCACGGCGGCTCCCGCAGGCGAAACACGCCAGCGCCAGCCCCTCCAGGACCCGTCCCGGATCAGCCTCCATCAACAGCCGGTCGGCGTACGAACCCGGATCACCCTCATCGCCATTGGCCACCACCACCGTGTCAGGCGAACCCCCCGCGGCGGCCCACTTGGCGGCCACCGGGAAGCCCGCTCCGCCGCGCCCGCGCAGCCCGGAGACCGACACCTCGGCAAGGACCCGCTCGGGCGTGCGCGTCCGCACGACGCCGGGCCACACCTGCCAGGCGTCAGCTCCCTCGACGACACCGGCCAGCAGCACGGGAGCGCCGGTGGCGTCGAGGGCCGGTATCGGGGGAGCCTGGGGTTCCGCGCGGCCGGAGAGCTGGTCGGCGAGCGTCGGGCCGGTACACGGCGTGTCGCCGTCGAGACAGGCAGGGCCCGTATAGCAGTAGCCAAGACAGCGGACGCTCTGCAGCGAGACCTCCCCGTCCGCGTCGACCTGGTCCGCCCGAACGCCGAGCACTCCCTCCACCTCGGAAAGATGCCGGCCCGCCCGGGCGGCGAAACAGGCCGCGGCGGTACAGATCCGCACATGACGGTGACCGTGCGGAGCCGCCAGGTCGGCGTAGAAGGTGGCCGGCCCGAGCCCCGACGCCGCCGGCAGGCCGAACCGCTCGGCTACCTCGGGCGCCCACGCCTCCGCGGGTCCCCGCCCAGCCTTCGCCGCCTCGGACAAAGACTCCAGCAGCCGAACGCCAGGACGCCCACGACGCTCAGCCAGGGCACGGAAAGCGTCGAATCGGCTGCCTGACCCCATGTTCCCCATCATGACCCCACACCTGTGAGTCACACGCAGGCGCTCGTCATCATTGGGCAAGGTCACGCCCACGATGGCCGTTGACCGGCATCGGCGGCACGCTCGACGAGGGCCGGAAACGCCGGCTGATGATGGCCGGGCTCACCATGAGCGGCTCGCCCCGTCCCGGTCAGTGCGATTTCACCGGCGGGCGGGAGGGATGCAGGATGCGATCAAGCCGGACGGCGGCGTAGCCGAGGGCGGACAGCGCGGTGACGATCAACAGCTCGCCCAGAGGCAGCGGTTCGGTGCCGAGCAGCTCGCGCAGCGGCGGCACGTACAGTCCGGCGAGCTGCAGGACGAACGCACCCGCGACGGCGAGCAGCAGCATGGGGTTGGCCAGCGAGCCGGGCCTGGTGCGGGAACCGAGCGCGACGCCGAGCTGGGTGGCGCCGAGTGCGAAGAAGGCCATGCTCTGCCACGGACGCCCCGTCTGGTGGGCCCAGACGGCGACGCCCAGAGTGACGGCGGTCAGGACGACGGCGATCCGGATCACGCGCTGCCACAGCCCGGCGCCCAGGATGCTCTGGGAGGGCGGCCGTGGTGGGGTGGTCATGGCTCCGGGCACGGCCGGCTCGCCGCCGAGGGCCACGCCCGGCAGTCCGTGCGTGAGCAGGTTGATCCACAGGATCTGGGCGGGAAGCAGGGGGAGCGCGAGGCCGGCGAACGGCCCCAGCAGCATCACCGCGATCTCGGCGGCCCCGCCCGAGAGGCCGTAGACCAGGAACCGGCGAATGTTGGCGTAGACGCGGCGGCCCTCCTCGACGGCCGCGACAACGGTGTCCAGGTTGTCGTCGGCGAGCACGAGGTCGGCGGCCTGGCGGGCGACCTCGGTGCCGCGTCTTCCCATGGCCACGCCGATGTCGGCACGGCGTAGCGCCGGTCCGTCGTTGACGCCGTCACCCGTCATGGCGAGGGTCTCGCCGCGCTTCCGCAGCTCCTCGATGATCTCGAGCTTCTGTTCCGGGGTGGCACGGGCGTACACCCCGGCCGCGGCCTGGCCGGGTGCTCCGGGATCCCGGCAGTCCACGACCGGGTCGCCGGCGGTGATGATGCCCAGCTCGGTGGCGACGGCTCGAGCGGTCCCGGGGTGATCGCCGGTGATGAGGAGCGGTCTTATGCCGGCCTGCTTGCAGGCGGCGATCGCGGCGGAGGCCGCCGGACGCGGCGGATCCAGGATCGCGACCAGTCCGAGCAGCGACAAGCCGCTCTCCCGCGCTGTTTCCGGAACGGTGTCCAGGTCGGCGCCGGCCACCGCCAGGACCCGGTATCCCGCCTGGGCGAGTTGCTCGGCCCGTTCGGCCGCGCGGGCCAGCAGTGCCGGGTCGTCGATCAGGACAGCGGGACGGAGCAGCGCTTCGGGTGCTCCCTTGCAGATCACTCGGCCCCCGCCATCGGGCAGGCGGTGCCCGGTGGTCATCCGCTTGCGTTCACTGTCGAAGGGACGCTCGGCGACGCGCGGGAAACGCCCCTGCAGTTCCTTGCGGTCCAGGCCGAGCTTGGCGGCGGCGGCGAGCAAGGCCGCCTCGGTCGGGTCGCCCAGCGCCGTCCACTCCTCGCCGGCGTCCCGCGGCGGCGACAATCGCGCGTCATTGCACAGTACGGCCGCCGTCAGCAGGTCGGTGAGGCCCGCTCCGCCCGGCGAGCCGTCGACCACGACCTCGCCGTCGGGCGCGTATCCGGAGCCGGTTATCGTGGCCTCCCCCATGGGGGTCCAGACGTGCCGGGCGACCATCCGGCCCTCAGTGAGAGTCCCGGTCTTGTCGGTGGCGAGCACCGTCACCGAGCCCAGCGTTTCCACGGCGGGCAGCCTTCGTACGAGAGCGTCGCGCGCGGCCATCCGGCGAGCTCCCAAGGCCAGGCTCAAGGTCACGACGGCGGGCAGCGACTCGGGCACGGCCGCGACCACCAGGCTGATCGCGGTCACCACCATCAGCTCGACCGGTTGCCCACGGACCAGCCCCAGGGCCAGCACCACCGCGGACAGCAACACCGTGACGCCGGCCAGCAAGCGGCCCACCCCCATGAGCCGCTGTTGCAACGGCGTCAGACCGGCTCCCTTGACCATCATGGACGCGATACGGCCGCTCGCGCTGGCCGCCCCGACGGCCGTGACCATGGCCCGGCCACGCCCTCTCACCACGACGGTGCCCGAGGAGACCGGATCGCCGTCGGCCTTGTCCACCGGCGCCGACTCGCCGGTCAAGGACGACTCGTCGATGAGCAATGCCGCCGACTCCACCACTCTGGCGTCGGCCACGATGACGTCGCCTTCGGCCAGCACCAGCAGATCTTCCACGACGACCTCGGCCGCCGGGATCCGCGCCTGGGACCCGTCGCGGACCACGCGGGCCACCGGGGCCGTGAGCTCGGACAATGCCGTGATGGCCCGGTCAGCGCGGATCTCCTGCGCGACCCCGACGGAGGTGTTTACCACGACCACGAGCATGATGACGGCGGTGTCGGCCCAGTCGCCCGAGACGATGGTCAACGCCGCCGCCACGAGCAGGACGACGATCAGCGGATCGCGAAGCTGGGCGAGCACCCGCCGCCACAACGGAACGGGCGGCTTCTGCGGGAGCAGGTTGGCCCCGTCCCGCTCCAGACGCACGGCCGCCTCCGCGGACGACAACCCAGAGGGTGCGGGTATCACCATGTCTTCCTCTCTGATCTGTCGTCGTCCGGTCGGCCGCATCGGGGCACCGCATCCTTTCCCTACCTGTTCTCGCAGGTGACGAGCTGTCAAACCAGCAACGAAAGTCCCATTCGGACAGGGCCGAATGGCAGGTGTCTCGCACAAGCGGCGGTGCCTGCCAGGCCGCGTTCACCAGCCCATCATTCCGCCCATGCCCGGCCACGACGTCGGTGAGGACCCGCCCGGCCGACCCCACATGTGGCCGGGCATGGTCGAACCGCCGAACCAGTCGGCCAGATACCGCTGCATCTGGAACATCTCGGCGTGCTGGGTGTCGCGGATCTTGGCGGCGAGGGTGGCGACCCGCGGATGCTGGGCGTGGCCGGAGGCCAGCAGGTACTGGGACATCATGATCGCGGTCATGTGGTGCGGAATCATGTCGCACAGGAACGTCTCATCCAGGGCATCGCCGGACAGCTTGGACAGGTCGCGCATCATCGGCTGGTAGCGGGTGCCCGTCGCCCGCCCCGGATACCAGGTGGCCAGCCACGTGTTCATGGTGGCGATCTCGGCGTTCTGCGTGGCGACGATCGAGGCGCCCAGGGCGCGCATCTGGGCCCGGCCCGAGCGCTGCAGTTGCTTGGCCGCGGCCACCGCTTCCTGGTGGTGGGCGACCATTTGGGTCAGATAAGCAGCCTCGTCGCTCACCCGCACGCCGTGCATCGGGCCGCCTGGCCCCATCATGCCCCAGCCGGTCTGGCAGACGGTGGACTGCCCGGCCGCCTGCCGCCCGATGGCATCGTCGGCGGTAGCCATGGCGATGCCGGTCGCCGCGGTTGCCGCCAGCAGCGATCCGGCCGTGATTCCGACCAGTATCGAGCGTTTCATCTCGGCCTCCGAACTCTCATCGAGGGGTTCTCCGCTACCCACGCTGAGGGAAGCTCGGTGCCCGGCACAGGGTCATAAGACCCGGATGGCCCGGACCAAGGCCACCAACCGGGCCCTTTGGTGAGGTTTGCGGGTGAATGGCCGCGGTGTCACCGATGCTGCTCACCCGTCACTGGGGCGAACAGGGTCCTTCGGCTCTTGCCTGACGGACTTCCGGCCCTGCACCGAGGCTGTGTGAGCGGGTCGGATGGAGAGGTGACGGAGGAAGGAAATCATGATCGTCGTGGGGGTGGATGGCTCGATGGTTGCGCGGGCCGCGGTGGAGTGGGCGGTCAATGACGCTCTGCGGATGGGGGAGTCGTTGCGGATCGTGCATGCCGTGGACCGTTCGCCGTATCAGATCGGCAGGTTCCCCAATGCCGCGGTGCCTGACGCGCTGTTGCGGGAGGGGCAGCGGATTCTGCGGGAGGCGCTGGCGCTGGCTCATGAGCGTCAGCCTGAGGTCGAGGTCACGACGTGGGACATCGAGGGCGCGCCGGCTGAGGTGTTGCGTGAGCAGGCCAAGGGGGCGGCTGAGATCGTGCTCGGTAGCCGTGGGCTCGGGGGGTTCGCCGGTGCGTTGCTGAGTTCGGTCAGTACGCATGTGGCGGGTCATGTGGGTTGTCCCGTTGTGGTCGTGCGTGGCGATCACCGGCCGGTTCGCGGGGAGGTGGTGGTGGGTGTGGATGACTCGCCCGGGTGCGAGCCCGCGCTGGCCTACGCCTTTGGGCAGGCCGGGCTGCGGGGGGCGGTGCTGAGGGTGGTGCATGCCTGGCAGTTGCCGGTGCATGCGTACGCGCCGGGGGTGCCGTACGAGATGGATGAGGTTCGTGGCGCGCAGCAGCAGATCGTCCGTGATCGGGTGGGAATGTTCACGGGGGGTTACCCGCAGGTGACGGTTGTTGAGGACGTTCGGCCGGCGCTGCCGGTGGAAGCGCTCACCGACGCGTCCGCCGGAGCCGATCTGCTGGTGGTGGGCTCGCACGGCCACGGCACGGTGAGCGCGATGCTGCTCGGCTCGGTCAGTCGCGGCGTCCTGCACCACACCCGTTGCCCGGTGGCGGTGGTGCGCGCGTAGAGGGACGTTCGCCCATGCCACCCGTGGCGGCGTTACCAGAGAGATGAGGAGGCAGAGATGTCCATCAAGGTCAAGGATGTCATGAGGAACGTCGCCATCGCGGTTCGGGAGGACGCGTCGTTCGCCGAGATCGTACGTACGATGCGCCGGTACACCCTGGGGGCGGTCAGCGTGATCGATGCCGATGGCCGTCCTGTGGGGGTCGTTTCCGAAGACGACCTGTTGCTCAAGGAGACGGGCCCGGTACGGCGCAGTGCCTCGATCTTCGACGGCCGTAAGCGGCGTGCGGAGCAGGAGAAGGCGGCCGCGATCACCGCGTCGGCGCTCATGAGCACGCCCGCGATCACGGTGACCCCGGGAACCTCGGTTCGTGAGGCGGCGCGGCTGATGCACGACAAGCGGATCAAGCAGTTGCCGGTGATCGACGTGGTCACCGGGCGCATCACCGGCACCTTGCACCGATCAGACGTGCTGCGCGTCTTCAGCCGTTCGACGGGCGAGCTGGAGAGAGAGATCAGGGCCGTGATCGGTGACCTGAGGTCGGTGTCGGCAGGCGTCTCCGGTGGTGTGGTGCGGCTCAGCGGCCGGGTGACTCGCGGCTCCGAGGCCATCCGGTTGGTGGAGGAGATCCGCCGGGTGGAGGGCGTGATCGACGTCGTCTCGGAGCTGACCTACGACAGGGCCGACCAGATCACCGTCCCGCCACTGCTGTAGGAGCCGCGATGGCTGCTTGTGCGTCTGCCTGATTCAGACGGGTACGGTCCAGGTCAGCCGCGTGCCTCCCTGCCGCGGTACGTCCAGCTTCGCGGAGCCGCCGAGCTGGGCGGCGCGTTCCTCGATGTTGCGCAGGCCGCTTCGACGGCCGCCCTGCCCGATGCCGACGCCGTTGTCCGATACCACGAGCGTGAGCCCGTTGCCGTCAACCTCGATGGAGACATCGGACTTGGCCGCCCTGGAGTGGCGTACCAGGTTGGACAGGGCCTCGCGGAGGACGGCCAGCAGGTGTTCGGCGACGGGTTCGGGTACCTGGTTGTCGATCTGGCCCTCCATGCGCAGGCCGGGCATGAAGCCCAGGTGTTTGCCGGCGTCCTCGATGAGGTCGACGATGCGTCCGCGCAGGCTGGGCTCGCTGTCGTCCCGGGGCGCCTGCAGGGCGAAGATGGAGGAGCGGATCTGCCGGATGGTCCCATCCAGTTCGTCGATGGCGTGCTGGAGGCGTTTGGCGCCCTCGGGCCGGTCTACCAGGCGGACGGTGCTCATCAGCGTCATGGCGGTGGCGAACAGGCGTTGGATGACCACGTCGTGCAGGTCTTTGGCGATGCGGTCGCGGTCTTCGAGCAGCCCGAGACGTTCGGCGTCGCGGCGGGCCTCGGCCAGCTCCAGCGCGATGGCTGCTTGGTCGGCGAAGGCCTGCAGCATCCTTTGGTCGGCTCCGCTGAACGGCAGCCGGCCCGAGCGTTTGGTCACCGCCAGGACGCCGCGTACCTCGGGCGCGGCCCCCAAGGGCACCATGAGCCCTGGCCCGTAGCCCAGCTTGCGCAGTGGCGAGTCGGGGTAAGGAGCGCTCTGCATGTCGCCCTCCACCATCGGTTCGCCGTTGGTGAACACCTCGCCCGCCAGCGTGCTGGCGATGTGGAAGCTTGTGCCGATGAGCTCCTCGGCGCCTGAGCCTTCGGCGACCGCGACGGCCAACGACTGCCCGGACCGGTCGGGTAGCAGTACCTGGACCAGATCGGCGTCGATCATCTGCCGGGCTCGGCGGGCCATCAGGGTGAGCACCTCGTGTGGGTCGTCGCCGGACAGCAGGCTGGTGGTGATCTCGGCGGAGGCCTCCAGCCAGGTCTCGCGCCGTCGGGTCTGCTCATACAGGCGGGCGTTCTCCACCGCGACGCCCGCCGCCGTGGCGAGCGCGATGACGATGGCCTCGTCCTCGTCGTCGAACTCGGCGCCGTCGCGTTTTTCGGTCAGGTACAGGTTGCCGAACACCTCGTCGCGTACCCGGATCGGGACACCGAGGAAGCTGCCCATCGGCGGGTGGCCGGGCGGGAAGCCGTAGGACTCGGGATGGTCGGAGATCCGCTTGAGCCGCAGCGGGCGAGCGTCCTTGATCAGCAGGCCGAGCAGCCCGAGCCCGTGCGGCCAGTGCTCGATGCGGGCGATCTCCTCCTCGCTCAACCCGACCGGGATGAACTCGAGCAGGGTATTGTCCTGCCCGACCACCCCCAGCGCGCCGTAACTGGCATCCACCAGCGTGGTCGCGGTCCGTACGATGCGCCGCAGCACCGTCTCCAGGTCAAGATCACTGCCGACCGACACGACGGCTTCGAGCAGCGCGTGCACCCGATCCCGGGTGGCCAGCACGGCATTGAGCCGCACCTGCAGCTCGGCCAGCAGGTCATCCAGCCGCATGTGCGGCATGAGGGGATTGCCCTCGGACTCGGCCATAGTCGCGAGTTTGGCATCTGGACGGCATGACGCCTACCCCGATTCGGTGGCCGGGCGGCGTGCGGCGCGTGGTAGCTGGAGCGCCTGCCCCGCGCGTAGCCAGTCCAGCGGCTCGTCCGTGGCGGTGGTTGCGTCGGAAGCCGCGAGGGGACCAAGGTCCTCAAGCCGCGGGTCGTACGGCACTGCCCCGGCAAGAGGGCAAGCGGTGTGCTTTGGAGGTGACGAGAACGACGAACCCGCACTGAAAGGGGGCCATCATGGTCGCCACCGTCAACAAGCCCGTTTTGGAGAACGGCCCTGTCGCCGCGCACCGCCCCGTCGACTACGTTTGGGCGATCACCCGAATCTCGATCGGGTGGATCTTCCTGTGGGCGTTCCTGGACAAGACCTTCGGCTGGGGCTTCGCCACTCCGGCCGGCAAGGCCTGGATCTCGGGTGGCAGCCCGACAACCGGCTTCCTCAAGGGCACCGGAGAGAACGCGCTCGGCGGGTTCTTCAGCTCGCTGGCCGGCCAGCCGTGGGTGGACTGGCTGTTCATGCTCGGCCTGCTCGGCATCGGCGCCGCGCTCATCCTGGGTGCCGGCACCCGGATCGCCGCGGTCACCGGCACGCTCATGCTGGTCCTGATGTGGGCCGCCGAACTGCCGCTGGCCAACAACCCGTTCCTGGACGAGCACCTCATCTACTCCATCGTCCTGGTCGGCCTGGCCCTGGCCAACGCCGGCGCCACACTCGGGCTGGGCACCCTGCCGATCGTCCGGCGTACCGCCTGGCTGAAGTAGCCGCCCACGACCAAGCGCCCGCCTCCGGCAACGGAGGCGGGCGCTTGGCGTCATCCGCGATGGCCGGCCCGGTCCGCGCGCCACTATCCGGCGCTGCCGTCAACACGCTGTCCGCTGATTCGGGACCAAAGGCACCTGTATCGAGGACTTCGTCCCCAGGTGGCGGTGGGCCTGTTCTGTGAGGCTGGAGGTGGAAGGAAGCCTTGCGAAGGAGACGCGTGATGGCCAGACGGATCGTGGTGGGCGTGGACGGGTCGGTGCCGTCGGCGGCGGCGGTGGAGTGGGCCGCGGCCGATGCCGAGCGCAGAGGGCTGCCGCTGCGGATCGTGCACGTGTGCGAGCAGTGGCCGCACAGCCCTGGTGGGTCCGCCTACTGCGCCAAGGCGCTGGAGGTCGCGGCGACGCGGGCGCGCGGGCTGGGCGCGGAGGTGACGACAGAGACGCTGACCGGGAACGTGATCGACGACCTCATCGGTGAGTCGGCGCCGGCGGACAGCGTGGTCCTGGGCAGCAGGGGACTGGGCGGGTTCGCCGGACTGGTGCTGGGCTCGGTCAGCCTGGCCGTGGCGGGGCACGCGGTCGGCCCGGTGGTGATCGTCCGCGCGCCCACGCAGGCGCGGCACGGCCGGGTAGTGGTCGGCTACGACGGGTCGGAGCACTCGCGGGCCGCCATGGAGTACGCACTGGCGCAGGCCCGTGCCCAGGGCGCCGAGCTGCATGTGGTGTACGGGTGGCGGACACCGATGTTCTCACCGTACGCGGCCGTGTCCGGCAGCCTGCTGGAGGACGCCTTCCAGCAGCAGGTACGGATGGCAAGCGAGCGGGTGGCCTCCTGGCGCGAGGGCAACCCGGACGTCAAGATCACCGACGCGGAGGTGTGTGAGCACCCGGTGGCGGCGTTGATTCAGGCCTCACAGACGGCGGACCTGGTGGTGGTCGGCTCGCGCGGGCTGGACGCGTTCGCCTCCGCGGTGCTCGGGTCGGTCAGCCACGGCGTGCTGCACCACGTGACCTGCCCCGTCGCGGTCGTACGTCCACGAGAGGAGCGGTGATGAACGTCGAGTCGCTGACAGCGAAGCAGGTGATGAGCCGGATCCTGGTGGCGATCAGGCCGGAGGAGTCGTCGCTGATGGCCTGGGAGCTGATGCGCCGGGGCGATGTCCATCACCTGCCGGTCGTCGAGGACGGGCACGTGCTGGGCGTGCTGACCCGCGAGGACGTGGCCGCGTCCTGGTCGGGCGGCCCTGAGGAGCAGTTCAGGCGCCAGGTGCGCGGGCTGCTGGGCAGCAGGCGCAGGCCCCGCGTCCAGCCGGACATGTCGCTGTCGGAGGTGGCGGCCGTGATGCTCGACGCCGGGTGCGACGCGCTCCCCGTGGTCTCGGAGGAGGGGCTGATCGGGCTGATCACGGCCAGGGATGTGCTCGCCGCGGTTGCCGGCCGGGTCAGGGCCGTCGACAGGCCGGGCGAGGTCGTCACCGGGATGTTCCACCTCGACCCTGTCCTGCCCGCGGGCGACTGAGCGGCTGGTCACGGTCAGGAGCGAAAGTCCTGGGAATCGCGCCGATCCGCACGCAGCCGGGCGGCCAGCGCGGCGGCCTGGGTACGGCGTTGCATGTCGAGCTTGGACAGCAGGTTGGACACGTAGTTCTTGACCGTCTTCTCGGCCAGGAACATCCGCTCGCCGATCTGCCGGTTGGTGAGCCCCTCGCCGATCAGGTCGAGGATGTTGCGTTCCTGATCGGACAGGGCCGCCAGTGGGTCCCTCCTGGCGGCCTGCTCCCGCAGTCGTTGAAGCATCGCCGCGGTGGTCTGCGGATCGAGCAGCGACTGCCCGGAGGCGACCGTGCGCACGGCGCCGACCAGGTCGGAGCCGTGGATCTGCTTGAGCACATAACCGGCGGCGCCCGCCATCACCGCCTCGAACAGCGCGTCGTCGTCGGCGTAGGAGGTCAGCATCAGGCACGCCAGCCCGGGCAGGCGGGAGCGCACTTCACGGCACACGTCCACGCCGTTGCCGTCCGGCAGCCGGACGTCCAGCACCGCCACGTCCGGCTTCAGGGCCGGGATGCGGGCGATCGCGGACTCGGCGGTGCCGGCTTCGCCGATCACCTCTATGTCGTCCTCGGAGCCCAGCAGGGCGGCGACTCCCCGCCTTACCACCTCGTGATCGTCGACGAGGAACACATGAATCATGGGACAGACGGTAGTCACCACGCGCCGCTTCTGGAAGGGACCAAAGACCTTGGCAGGCCATGTCGTCGCGTTTCGCGTGTAGAGGACCTACGACGGGATCATCCGGGCCCTTCGTCACTGCCGGTCGGAGCCGGGACGAGGGACGGTGGGGGTGGAGGTGAAGGGTTATGTCCATCCAAGTCAAGGACGTCATGGGCCGGGTCGCCATCGCCGTGCTGGAGGAGGCGTCGTTCGCCGAGATCGTGGCCGCGATGAAGCGGTTCGCGGTGGGCGCGGTCACCGTGATCGACGCCGACCGCAGGCCGGTGGGTGTGGTCTCGGAGGACGATCTACTGCTGAAAGAGGCCGATCCGGTACGGCACAGCGTGTCCATGTTCGAGTCCAGGAGGCGGCGGAGCGAGCACGAGAAGGCGGCGGCGGTCACCGCGGCCGAGCTCATGACCTTTCCGGCGATCACCGTCACGCCGGGCACCGCCGTGCGTGACGCGGCTCGGCTGATGCACGACAAGCGCCTCAAGCAGCTGCCCGTGATCGACCCGGTCACCGGGCGGATCGTCGGCACCCTGCACCAGCGCGACGTGCTGCGGGTCTTCACCCGGCCCGCCGCCGACCTGGAAGCCGACGTCAGGGCCGTGCTGCCTGACACCGGAGCGTTCTCCGTCGAGGTCGACAACGGCGTGGTGACCGTCGGCGGACGGGTGCGGCACAGGTCTCAGGCCATCGCGGTCACGGAGGCGGTCCGCAAAGTCGAGGGCGTGGTCGACGTGGTGTGCGAGGTGTCGTTCGAGAAGGAAGACCTCCTCATCGTCCCTCCGCTGCTGTAGGCGCGTTCCGGGGGATCGGCAGGACGAGATTCGACATACCGTTCGCGGCGCTGGACGCCCAGCGCCGCGAACGGTTCACTGTTGCCGACAGGCAGGCCAAGAGGTGGAGCCGGCCGAGCGGGTGGAGCCGACGGCTCAACCTGTGGCGACGAGGTCGCTCCGAAGGCTCTCCACGGCGCGGACCAGGGCCAGATTCGCCGCGGTCAACGTGCGTACTTCTTCCTCTAGCTGGTCGACCCGCTTCTTCAGCGCCAGCAACTCGGCGTCCAGCGCTGAAGCCTCCGCGATCATCCGTCCACCGATCATGATCGATCACACCTCCGAAATGTCTTCATGATGATGCTCGCCGCCCCCCGCGCTTCCGTACAGCGGCGAACGTCCTCATTCGCCGGGACCAACGACACTGTCCACGTCCAGCGGACAGCACGCGCTCGAAGGGAAAGGAGATCCGGGCGGAGAAGACCCGGGAGGGTCCTGACCCGGACCCGTCCCGCGGCCCAGGGAGGCCGAAGGTCCCACCGCATGGGGGACCGACGCCTCTAAGTGCCCGGCGGGACGCGCCGGACGATACAGGCATGAGACTCGGTTTCAATGGTTTCGGCGGGATCGGCCGGGCCGTCCCGCGGCGCGCGCTCCGCGGAGACCCCGACATCGCCGACTGGTACGACAACGACGCCAACCGCCTCGTCGAGATGGCATGACATGGATACCACCGCCGTGCTCGCCAGGCATTTCGACGGGAGGTGTCTGGCGAGCACTCGCACCGCCGTCTTCCACGCGGCGTCGGACCAAGGGCTCGCGGGCGAGCCGCTCACCGACTTCCTCATCGCGGTCAACGAGTGCGTGACCAACGCGCTGGCGCACGGTGGCGGCCGGGGCAGCCTCAGCCTGTGGCGGACGAACGGCGGCCTGCTGTGCGAGATCACCGACACGGGGCCGGGCATCCCCGCTCGGGCGCTCACCGAGGGCCCGCTCCCGCCGCCGGGCGCTCCCGGCGGGAGAGGAATCTGGCTGACGCGCCGGCTGGCCGACCAGGTCTCCTTCCTCACGGGTCCCGCGGGTACCACCGTGCGATTGAGCATGCGCGTGAAGCGTCCAGAAGCCCGCGAACGCCGTCGAGAGCGCCAGAGGAGTGAAGGGAGCGCGCCGATGCGCTGGAACGAGATGTCGAAAAGGCAGCAGGGCACATTGATAGCGCTGGCGTCCGTGGAGGTCGCACTCACCGCGGCGGCCGCCGCGGATCTCTGCTTACGGCCCGCCGGCGATGTGCGGGGGCGCAAGGGCCTGTGGTGGATGGCGATCTTCGTTCAGCCGGTCGGCCCCCTCGCCTACCTGTTGTGGGGCCGGCGGCCATGAAGGCTCTGAGCGGGTTCTGGCCTCACCAGTCGTGGATCGTGCCGTCCTGGAGCCGGTTGAGCGGCAGGTAGGACGGCTCGTACGGGTGCGCGGCCGCCAGTTCCTCGTCGAGGTCGACGCCGAGCCCCGGCGCTTGTCCCGGATGCAGG
Organism: Nonomuraea sp. NPDC050022; assembly: GCF_044460705.1. Taxonomy (NCBI): domain Bacteria; kingdom Bacillati; phylum Actinomycetota; class Actinomycetes; order Streptosporangiales; family Streptosporangiaceae; genus Nonomuraea; species Nonomuraea sp. NPDC050022. Next base: position 74,957 of record NZ_JBITKE010000008.1, on the reverse strand, counting down.
TGGCCGTCGGTGAAGGTGTAGGCGTGGGGGAGCGACAGATCATCGCCCATCCGCGCTGGCAGGTCGGTGGGCATGCACCGAGGATACAGGAGGGGCCGACGGCGACGGATCCACCGGCGGAAGCCGGCGAGCGGTGGCGCGAACCGTCCGTCTCCGTCTCCGCCTAGGAGACCGGCGCCGTCCGTCTCCTTGCACTCCCGGGCCGAGGTGCCTCTGGCTTCGGCCCTCGACCAGAAACGAAGCGCACCGCGAATATCGCGACCAGCAGGAGGGCGCAGATCCATGCGAACCAGTCGCCGAGCCTGGTGTACAGCGTCGGCACCGCGCGATCCGGCAGGTCCGCGGTCACCGACACGAAGGACGCGCCCGTCGTGCGTGCCTCGGCCAGGAGGCGGCCGTGCGGGTCGCTCACGGTCAAGGCGCCCTGCCGGGCCGCCCGTGCCACCACCAGGCCGTTCTCGATGCCGCGCGTGATCGCCATCCGGCTGTGCAGCCACGCGTCGGCGCCGAAGTCCCAGGCGGGTACGAACAGCGCGCTCGCCCCGTCGCGCCGATAGTCGCGGACCAGGTCGGGGAAGTCGAGATCGAAGCAGATCGCGATCGCCCATCGCCGGCCGGATCCGGGCACGAACGCCTGCGCCTGACCGGCCGCGAAATCGCTCTCCAGGCCGGGGACGAGGTGGCGTTTGACGTACTCGACGGGCCGTCCGCCATCGGCGGGGAAGTCGATGGCCGCGTTGTACTCGCGCCCGTCCCTCGTGAGGATCAGCCCCGCGACGATGTCGACGCGGTGGCCGGAGGCGAGCCGGGACAGCGGTCCGGCGAGCGACGGCAGGTCCGCCTCATCCACCCGGAACGTCTTCTCGGGAAGGACGACGACGTCGGCCCCGCGCTCGGCCAGGGCCGGGATGCGGCTCACGTAACCGGCCAGCAGGTCGCGCCCCTCAGGATCGGTCACCGCCACCGGGTCGATCGACCGGTCGCTGGCCACCAGTGCCACCTTGACCGCTGTCCCGGCCTCGGCCGGTCGCAGCTGCCACCACCCGTAGCCCGCCACCAGGGCCGCGACCGTCGCGGCGGTCACGGCGACCCGCACCCGGCCGGCCGCACCGGGCCGCAGCAGGGCGGCGGCCGTGGCCGCGACGCCCATCAGCACGAACGTCACGCCCCATGCTCCGGTGACCGAGGCGATCTGGATGACGGGAAGGACGTCGGCCTGGGTATAGGCCAGGCTCCACCAGGCGCCGTTCGGCGTGATCAGCGACAGCGCGTACTCGATGACGACCCACGCGGCCGGGACGACGCCGACGGCCATCAGCGGGTGCCCGCGCAGCGTCAGACCGCGGTAGGCGAGCACCACCAGACCGAACAGCAGCGCCGAGCCGACGAGCAGGAGCACGACCATCGTCGGCGGGATCTGCACTGTGTTCAGGAAATATCCCCACATGGGGGTCTGGCCGCCGAGCCATGCGAGGGACGCGGCGGCCAACGCCGCACGCGCCGAGCAGCGCGGCGCCAGGACAAGGACCGGGATCGGCGCGATCCACGTACACCAGGGCACCGGGTTCAGGCCGGTACCGAACAAGAACAGCGTGGCCGACAGCACTCCCGCGCCGATCGACCACCATCGTTGCGATCTCATCGAGCAGACTCCTCCGCCAGGGAAACTGCCTCGATCCTCCACACCGGCGCCCCGCGCCCACATCGGCGGCGAGAGTGAACTCCGCGCTCCCTCTCACGGACCGCTCAGACGCTTTATGGCCCCCTCCAGGAGCGCTCAGGCGTCGCCGGCGACGACGAGTCCCGACTCGTAGGCGAACACGACCGCCTGCACCCGATCGCGCAGCTCCAGCTTCGTCAGGATCCTGCTGACATGGCTCTTCACGGTGTGTTCGCTGACGACCATCTCGCCGGCGATCTCCGCGTTGGACAGCCCCCGGGCCACCAGCCGCAGCGTCTCGGCCTCACGGCCGGTCAGCTCGGCGAGGCGGGCGGCCAGCCGGGGCGCCACCCCATGGCCCGGCCGGAGGATCAGATCCTCGATCAGGCGTTTGGTCACCGTAGGCGCCAGCAGCGACTCTCCCGCCGCCACCACGCGCACCGCCGCGGCCAGTTCGTCGCGCCGGATGTCCTTGAGCAGGAAGCCGCTGGCCCCGGCGCGTAACGCGTCGTAGACGTACTCGTCCAGATCGAACATGGTCAGCACCAGCACCTTGGCGGATGTCGTCGCGCAGATCAGCTCGGTCGCCTCGATCCCCCCCATTCCGGGCATCCGGACGTCCATCAGTACGACGTCCGGCCGCAGCTCGGTGGCTGCCCGAACGGCCTGCGCGCCGTCGGCCGCCTCGCCGATGACGGTGATGTCGGCCTGGGCGTCGAGGATCATGGCGAAGCCGCCGCGGAACAGATCCTGATCGTCGGCCACGAGTACGCGGAGCATGTGCCTATCCAACCGGGAGCGAGGCCGCCACGACGAAGCCTTTCGCTCCCCGGCCGGCGCGCAGCGTCCCACCGCAGGCGGCGGCCCGTTCGCGCATCCCGATCAGGCCATGCCCCTGGCCGTCGGTGCCTTCGCCGTCCGCGCCCTTGCCGTCGTCGGCCACTTCGACCGCCAGAACGCCCGGCGTCCAGCGCAGTCGCACCTGAGCGGTGCGCGCGTCCGCGTGGCGCAGCACGTTCGTCAGCGCCTCCTGCACGATCCGGTACGCCGCGACGTCGACCTCGACGGGGATCGGCCGCGGCACGCCGTCGCTGGTCAAGGTCACCCGCAGCCCGGAACGGCCGGTCCGCTCGATGAGTTCCGGCAGGGCCGCGAGCCCGGGTTGCGGCTCCCGGTGATCGCTCTGGCCCGAGCGCATCGTGCCGAGCAGGGTTCGCAGCTGGGCGATCGCGCCCCGGCCGGTGTCGGCGATCGTGTCGAAGGCGGCCTGCGCGCGTGCCGGGTCGGACTGGAGCATCAGCGGCCCGGCTTCGGCCTGGACGACGATGAGGCCGACTGAGTGGGTGAGGATGTCATGCATGTCCCGGGCGATGCGCGCCCGCTCGTGAGCCGCGGCGATGGCTCGCTCCCACTCCAGCCGCAGAGCCCGTTCGGCCAGCTCGGCGGCCCGGGCGCGGCGGGCGCGGGCGCTGGTGCCCAGCGCGTACGCGGCGACGAACGCCGTACCGACCACGCGATAGGAGTCCAGCCCTTCCTGCGGCAGCGCGAGCGAGACGTACACCCCCGCGCCGATGACCGGAACGGCCGCCAGCCGCAGCAGCGGCGGGCTCAGCGCGGCGATGGTGTAGGTGCCCACCAGCGGCCCGTACGGCAGCATCGGCTTCTCCCACATCACCAGCGCGGTCATCGCCAGCCCGACCACGCAGGTCACCACGAGCGGTGCCCTGCGCCGCCACAGCACGGGCACCGAGGCCAGCACGGCCAGCGCCACCACCCACCATGGCTGCGAGGAGGGGACGAGCGCGGGGCCGACGGTGGCCGCCGACACGGCGACCGTGATCGCGACGTCCACCACTCGTGGCGGCACGTCCGTCAACCGGGTGCGCAGCCGCTCAGTAAGTCCGGACATCTCGCTCAGTATCGGGATCCAGGCCGCCCGGCGCATCCCTCCCACGACGGATAGCGCCGTTCACTCTCAGGAGTGACCGGCTGTCGGGGCCTCTCCCTAAGATCACGCGTATGAACAAGGACGAGACCGCCGCCCTCGCCAGGTGGCTGTGGATCCCGGCGACCGGTCCGGTGCGGTGCTGCGGCCACTGGCTGAAGGACGCGGCCGGCTGGTCCCGGTGGCGGAACACGAGCGGCGGTACGCGGGCGAGCGGGAATATCGCGGTCTGACCGTCCCCATCTCCTTGGCAGGCGAACCGGCCGCCGCTCTCCGGCAGCTCGGCGAGACGGTGGAGGACACGATCGGTCCGGCCGGCAGCGGGGTCACCGTGTTCGGCGGAAATCGCTGCGTGCTCGCCCTCCGCTCCGCCGAGCGGCTCACCGTCGAGGGCTGGTCCGAATATTTCTCGCCGGGCGAGGACCAAGGCTGGTCGCAGCGGCTCGAACGGACCGTCCGATCGTGGACGCCCGACGCGGGCGGCCCCGGCGAGGTGGATGGAGAGTGACCGCGTGTCCTCACGCGCGGCCGACGCGGAGCGCTTCTTTCAGGAACACGCGGTAGACGCTGGGCGTCCCCTCGGTGGTGATGACCTCGACGATGGAGCGGACGTCGCGATCGTCGACGGCCGCGCGGATGAGCGCGTCCGCGAGGTCACGACGTGAGGTGAACCGGCCGACCATCTGCGGTGGTCCGACGGTGTATCCGGTGATCGCGCTGCCGTCGAACAGTCCCGACGGGCGGATGACGGTCCAGTCGAGATCGGTCCGGGCCACGATCTGTTCCATGCGGGCGGCGTCCTCGTACAGCGGGCGCCCCATCCTGATGAGCGTCGGCACGATCACCTTGCGGTAGATGAGGGTCTCGCCGGGCGGGGGTTTCATCGGCACGCCGGTAGAGGTCACGCAGACCAGGCGCCGGACGCCGTGCGCGGTCATGGCCGCGACGATGTGCTCGGCGGACTTGGAGAACGTGGTGGTGGCCGCGGAGCCGTAGGGGACGCCGAGCGTCGAGAGCACCGCGTCATGCCCGGCCACCACCCGACGCACCGCCTCGGGGTCGAGGGCGTCCGCCTTCGCGACATTCAGCGCGGGGGCGCCGAGGGGGAAGGTTTCCGGATGCCGGGTGACAGCGGTGACGGTATGGCCCTCGGCGAGGGCTTGGGCGGTGGTGAGCCGTCCTGTCGGGCCGTTGGCCCCGAAGATCACGAGCTTCACGTACGTGGCCTCTCATGCACGCTATGTGGAGGCGCCAGTGATTTGACGCCATTAATATTCATTATAAGCAGCGTAAAGCACACGACTGCCGTTCGGGGCGTGGCGCGGGAGGCCGGACGTACGGGGCGTAAGTTCGGCGGCGTACGCACTCCCACGAGGACGCCGCTGATGCCGCCGTCCCGCTGCTGATCCCGGCCCGGCACTGAGAGCTTCCACCCGGGGCGCGCGCGGCTGAGCGCGCGCCCTCATCACCGCCATGCGTTGTCCTCGGCATGCGCGGACCCCTGTCATGCCGCCACGATCGGATTTCGCGTGCTCACCGACACCCGCGTGGCGCTGCCCTCGCAGCGCCGCCTCGCCGACCACCGATTCTTCGCCGCGTTGCTGCTCCTGGCCGCCGCGCTGCGGGTGGTGACGATGCTCGGCTATCGCCCCGTCACGCTCTACTGGTACGACTCCTTCACCTACCTCGATACCGCCGTGCACCCGGCTCCGTCGGCGACGTTCCATCCGATCGGCTACCCGCTGCTGCTGCGGGCGCTGCTGCCGTTCCACAGCGTGGAGCTGGTCGCGGCCGTCCAGCATGCCATCGGCCTGAGCACCGGGATACTGCTGTACGCGGTGCTGCGCCGCAGGTCGGCGCCCGGCTGGGTGGCGGCGTCGGCGACGGTGCCGCTGCTGTTCGACGCCTCCTTCCTGCGGCTGGAGCATGCCGTCCTGTCTGACACGCAGTTCATCTTCCTTGTCGTGGCCGGGCCGGCCATGCTGATGTGGTCGCCCCGGTTATCCGTGCGCGCCGCCGCCGGAGCGGGCCTGCTGTTCGCCACGGCCGCGCTGACCAGGACGATCGCGCTTCCGCTGCTGCTGCTCATCGTGCTCGTGCTGGCCGTGCGGCGCGTGGGATGGCGGCCACTGGCCGCGCTGGTCCTGGCCGGTTCCCTACCTCTGGCCGGCTACGCCGCCTGGTACGCCCAGCACCACGGCCGTTTCGCCATCAGCGGCGCCGACGGCGTCGCCCTGTGGGCCCGCACGATGACCTTCGCCGACTGCGCCCGCATCCAGCCGCCGCCCGATGTGGCCCGCCTGTGCCCCAACGGGACGAAGGTGGACGCGGCCTCCGAGTACGTGTGGGCTCCCGGGGCCTCGCTCAACTCGCTGCCCGGCGACCGGTTCACGCACAACGACCTCGCCCGCTCGTTCGCGATCGACGCGATCCTCGCCCAGCCGCTGGACTACCTGGCCGAAGTCGTACGCGACACCGCCATCGCCTTCTCCTGGACCCCGATCCCGCACCCCGACCGCACCACCCCGGCCTTCGGCTTCAGCGGCGGGCATGGGGAACTGCCCGACCAGCCGCTGATCGACAAGGTCAAACGGGAGTACGACCCGGCCATCCGCGGTCTGTCGTCGGTGTCTCCGTACGCGGACTTCCTCATCGCCTACCAGTACGCCGCCTACCTGCGCGGCCCGTTCCTGGGCCTGATCCTCCTGCTCGGCGCGGTCGCCGCGGTGCGGCGGCCCCGCGTGGCACTGCTGCCGTGGGCCGTGGCGATGGGCCTGCTGATCGGCCCGGTCGCGGTCCTGGACTTCGACCACCGGTACGTGCTGCCCGTCATACCCGTCGCCTGCCTGGCCGCCGCCTTGGCTTTCCACCGTCGCCCCTGGCCCGCGCGACACACTCACGGCAGGGGGAGGCATGGGTTTTCTGTGGGATGCCCGTCATGCCCCGAGTACGTCTTCTGATTTTTTCCGCAGTGGGTGTCGGATGGCGTCGAGCCCGTTCGTAGCCAAGATGAGAGACCGGCGACGGGCCGGCTCGCCGAGATGAGAAGGCAAGGAGCGTGCACACCATGGACCAGGAGAACGTGAGCGCCACACTGACCGTCGTCGCGCCCGCCGCGAGGGTGTTCGCGGTGCTGGCGGACCCGGCTGCCCATGCCGCGATCGATGGCACCGGCTGGGTTCAGGAGCCTGCCGACCGGGCGCCGCTGACCGAGGTGGGGCAGGTTTTCCGGATGGCCATGTATCACGCGAAGCATCCAGACGGTGACTACCGGGTGGCCAACAAGGTCGCGGTGCTCGACCCGCCGCGCTCCATCGGCTGGCTGACGGGGACAGAGGAGGAGGACGGTCGCCTGGAGCTCGGCGGCTGGATCTGGCGTTACGACCTTACGCCGCTCGGTCCGTCCGAGACCGAGGTCACGCTTACCTACGACTGGTCGGCGGTGCCGCGGTTCAGGCGGGAGTACATCCAGTTCCCGCCCTTCGGCCCCGAGCATCTCATCAACTCGCTGCGCCACCTGGCCGAGCTCGCCGCACCGGCGTCACCCGACCGGACCACGTGACCCGCTCCACACACCCGATCCCGCGTTCGAGGAGAGCACCATGACCGCTACGTACACCTTCGACGTCTTTATGAGCCTCGACGGCTTCGGCGCTGCCGGCGGCAACTGGGGCGGCTACTGGGGCAAGCAAGGCCCCGAGCTGCTGGAGCACCGCCTCGCCCTGCACAGCGAGGAACAGCGGATGGTCTTCGGGGCCAACACGTATCGGGCGTTCGCGCGGATGCTGGCCTCGAGCACCGAGGACTCCGACGTCCGTGACCCATGGGTCACCCGGATGAGGAACCTGCCCGCAACCGTGGTGTCGACCACACTGAGAGGACCCCTCGACTGGCCGGACGCGACCGTCGTGAGCGGCGACGCCGTGGACGTCGTCGCCCGGCTCAAGGAGGAGTCCGAGGTCCCGTTGCGCTCACACGGCAGCCTGTCGATGAACCGGGCGCTGATGGCCGCCGGTCTGGTCGACCGCGTCCAGGTGACGCTCTTCCCGGTGATCACCGGCCAGACCGGAGCGGACCCGATCTTCCAGGATGCGGCCGACTTCGACCTCGAGCTGATCGAGAGCCGGACGCTCGACGGCCGTACCCAAGAGCTCATCTACCGGCCCACCCTCCATATCTGAGTCCGTCCATGTCGTAGCGGGGCGTGACGAACCGCCAGCCGTCAGGCAGGCCCGACAGCAGCAGTCCGGGCACCACGTGGGCCTCCAGGAGCGGGAAGCGGCCGTGCGGGAGATGCTGCGGCCCGGCGCGGAGGTCTCCTTCGCGGTGGCCGACCTCACCTCCAACGACGGCTGGGCGGTTCCTGGCCGCCGCCGGGGTGATGTCGCTGCCGGAGATCGCGAACCTGCCGCGGGTACGGCTCGGCCCGGCGGCCCGCCGAGTGCCGACCCGGACGGCATCGGACTGGGCGATCCGCCTTGGCGCGCTGGTGAGCCCTCGCTTCGCGACGGTCGTTCCGGACCTGGGCGTGGCACGCCAGGCGTCTAGCGCGAAAGCGCGTGAGGTTCTGGGCTGGCGGCCCCGGCCGATCGAGGAGACGATCCTGGACACCGCGGCCGGCTTGGCCGGCCTGGGCCTGTCCGCAACACAACGCGAATGGCCGACGCGTAGCCGACCCCATCTCACCGCATCGCGATCAACATCCTGCCGGATTCTGGTCGAGATCGGCCAGGAACCTCTCGGCGCGGCGGGCGAAGAGGTGGGCCCCGCGTTCGCCGGATCGGGCGCGGGCTTCGTCGGCGGCGGCTCGCACGACGTCGACGGGTTCGCCGCGGGCGTGCAGCAGGCGGGCGCGCAGCAACAGGAGAAGTCCTTCGGCATAGCGTTGGCCGTGGGCCTGGACGGCCTGGTCGGCCCGGTCGAGGGCGGTCGCGGCCTTGTCGGGCATCTCGGCTGCCAGCCACATCTCGGCGATCAGTCCGTACCAGTAGGCAAGGCCCCATCTCGGCGGGTCGAGCAGGGTCGCGGCCAGGAGATGTTCGGCCTTGGCCGCGGTGCCGGCAGGGTCGTCGCCGGTGAGGGCACGGGCCCAGTACCAGTCCAGCCATATGTAGGCTTCCTGCGCGACGCCGGGACGGTCGGCGCTGGCCGCGACCCACCGCTCGGTCGCGTGCATCGTCCAGGTCGTGTCACCGGCCATCGTGGCGGCCATGGTTTGGTAGCGGGTCCAGCCCGACATCTCAAAGGGGTCTCCCTCGGCCTGGTACACCGTGCCGAGCAGGGAACGCCCCGTCTCGACATCCCCATGCAGCGTGGTGATCACGGCCAGATAACCGACCCACTCATCCTGGATCCGCCAACGTCCGAGGTCGTCGCGGCGTCGAGCCGGGACGCCCCCGACCCGGCTGGCAAGGTGGTACATGCTTTCCTGAGCCGGCCCCGGGTGCGGGTCGGCTGAGTTCGCGAGCAGCGAGGCAATGCCGTCCGCAGTGGTACGGCCTACCCAGCTGAAACACTGATACGCCGCGCCGATGTCGCCGATGTCCCATTGGTACAGGCCCCAGGCCTGCCGGCCGTACGCCTGGATGATCGGGTCCGCGGACGCCTGGCCTTGCTCATGCAGCCGGCGAGCCCACACCCCACGGTCTTTCTCGGTGGAGACGTAGGCCCCGGTCATCCGAACGAAGAGAAACTCGGCCTCGGCCGTCTCGCGGCCGAGTCTGCGGGCAAGATATGCGCCTCGTTCCAGCAGATCGAACGTCGAGCCGCCCATTCCCGGGGGCTCGACGGCCAGGAGGTTGAGCAGCGACAGGACGGACAGTTCCAGCTCCAGCAGCCCCGCCGTCCGGGCGATCTGGACGGCCGATTCCAGGTTCCGATAGGCGGCCGCGAACGCGAGCTTGGTCGCCGCGCGGCGGCCGGCGCGCGCCAGTGCCTCCGCGGTGCGAACCGGGTCGGCCAGGGGGCCGGCGCCCCGCAGGTGGTAGGCGAGGCGTTCGGCGACGGACTCGTCGTCCGCATGGATGTGTTCGAGGGCGTCGGCGACGCGCAGATGCAGCTGGACGGCCTGCCGCCGCGCAATGGTCTCGGTGACCGACTCGCGGACCAGGTCGTGCGCGAAGCGCCACGAGAACGGGTCTTCCGGCTTGGTCTCCAGGAGACCGAGTGCTTGCAGCGGTTCGAGGCGTTCGAGGCAGTCCGCGACATCGACGCCGATCGCGCGGGCGAGCAGGTCGAGGTCCACGTCGCGGCCGATGACCGCGGCGATGCGCAGCAGGCCGTGAGCGCTGTCGTCGAGACCGGACATCCGATCGCGGACGACGTCTCGCACGGTGGCCGGCACCCCGGCCCGTACTGACGCGCCGCCGTCGCCGAGCGAGCCGCCGTCGCTGAGCAGCCGGGACAGCTCCTGGACGAAGAACGGATTGCCGGCGGTGCGGGCATGGATGCCGCGGGCGACTTCGGCACCGGGATCGTGGCCGGTCTCGCGGCGGATTAGCTCGGTCACGTCGGTCAAGCCGAGCGGGCCGAGGCGGATCCTGCGGTGGCCGGGCAGCCGGCTGGCCGCGGCCAGAACCCGCGACAGATCAGAGCCGGGTGTGGGTGCGCGATCGCGTAGCGCACCGATGATCACCGTGCCGGCGGGTAGCCGGGCCGTCAGGTGGCCGAACAGTTGGAGCGAGGCGGCGTCGGCCCATTGGAGGTCATCGACGATCAGCAGCGTGGGCTGTTGCGCCGAGGCCTGCCCAACGGCGGTGACAACCTGCTCGAACAGGCGAAACTGGGCGCCGCTGTTGGGAATGGCCGGCGCGGCGGCGTAGTCGTCTCGCGATTCCAGGAGACTGCCGAGCTCACTGGCGAGCCACTTCTCCCGCAGCGGCGCGGGCAGGCTGTCGAGAATCGGGCGGAGCGTCTGTTCCCAGGGCCACATCGACGGTGTTCCGTCGCCTTCCAGGCACGAACCCCAGACGACCAGCGCGCCACGCCGGCTCGCTTCGGTGGCGATCTCTCGTACCAGGCGGGTCTTGCCTACGCCCGGCTCGCCTTCGACGATACGGAGCGCAGGGCGGCCGGTGAACGCCATCTCGACGGATTGCCGCAGTAGGGCGAGTTCCTCGGCCCGGCCGACCAGCCCGGCTGTCGTTCGCGCCGACGCGCCGTCATCCCCAACGTCCGTACGCGCCACGAGCGGCGACGCCGAGGGCTGCGACAGCACTCGCAGGTGTGCGGCTTGCAGCTCCGGGCCAGGATCGATACCGAGCTCGTCGGCAAGGCGGGCGCGGACCTCGCGGAACACCGACAGTGCCTCCGCCTGGCGTCCCGCCGCCCCGAGGATGGAGATGAGGCCGGCCTGTACGGGTTCGTGGAACGGCGCCATCGATGCGGCCAGCTGCAACGCCGGCAGCACCCCCGCCGGTCGGCCCAGCGACACCGCCAGTTCGGCCGCTTCGGTGCACGCGGCGTGAAACTCGTCGTCGAGGGCGGCGAAGGTCGGCAGCGCGGTCGATCGGTGCGTGAACCCGTCGCCCGCACGGCCCCGCCAAAGGCCAAGCGCTTCGACATAGCGATCGAGCGCCGTTTCCAGGCGTTGCCGTGCCAGGGCCGCCTTGGCGGTCTCGACGAGTTCCCGGAAGGTGTGGAGGTCCAGGGTGCCGGGGGCGGCGGTGAACTGGTAGGAGCCGCCGCGGTGGTGCAGGTATGAGCCGGATTTACGGGCGGGGGTCGCGGGTTCGAGCAGTCGCCGCAACGCGCCGACGTGTTTGTGGATGATGTTGAGCGCGCTGCTTGGGACCTCGTGGTCCCAGACCAGGTCGATCAGCTCGCTCGTGCTGACCGGCGTGCCCACCCGGGCCAGAAGCAGGGCCAGCAGATAAGCCTGTTGCCGGGGACCGGCATCCAGTTCGACACCATCGCGCCACACCCGCAACGGGCCCAGGACCTGAAGGCGTAAGAGAGCGCCACCGGCCGGCTGATCGTCGACGCCTGGCCGGACGGGATGAACGGGCAGAGCCACCTCGGCTCCCGGGTGAGTCGAGAGATTGCCAACTAGCAAACCGTCCAAATCATATCGCAGCAGTGCGAAACCTACCGGTGCCCGAGAAGGTCAGGGCGGTCACCGACAATCGACGTGTTCTTGCTCGGCGGCCGCGGCGTAGGCGACGTCGAGGCGCTCGAACCCTGTCACCAGCGCGGGGTCGACGTCGGGCGGCGGCACCATCTCGGTGCGGCACCTCAGGTGGCGGCGGCATGGCCCCCAGTCCCACCCCGAGGATCTCCGCCGCGCGCTCCAGCGCCTTCTCCAGGTTCTTGCCCGATGTCGCAGCCGGACTCTTGCGCCGGCGCTCCAGGTCTGAGGCGCGCCTGCCGACGGGCACCTCCAGCAGCATCTGCGGGATCACCCGCTGGCGCGGCGACAGAATCCCGTACAAGGTGTTGTAGAGCCGGTCGGCCCCGAGCATTACGCCGCCGAGCTTGGCGGGACGGTCTTCGAGGTCTACCCGGCCTCCGGCCGCCGACCCCCCCACAGGCAGCCTGCGTCTGGGTGTCCGCGTCCCCGCGCACGCGGTCGTCCGCGAGCTCCCGACCGGCAGGCACCTTCTCACTGACCCAGACGGCCGCATGGTGGACCTGGAGATCACCGAGGAGACGAACATCAATGCGTAGCGCGCCTGGCGAGCCATGCGCGCGGGCTGCCTCCTGGCCGCCCTGGCACAGGTCCATGCCCCGTTCGATGGCTCAGCGGACACGCGGTCCGCCGGCCTGGTCCGCGGTGTCGGCGATCCGGTTGAGCAGGGCCGCCAGGTCCCGCAGGGGGGTAGGCCGCAGCGCGTAGATACGGCGCTGACCGGTGCGCTGTGAGGTGACGACGCCGGCGCGCTCCAGGGTCTGCAGGTGCTTGGTCGTCTGCGGCTGGCGCGCCTGGGCGAGTTGGGCGAGGACGCCGACCGGGCGGGGCCGCTCGGCCAGCAGGCTCACGAGCCGCCAGCGGGCCGGATCGGCCAGCGCGGTGAGAAGTATGTCCACTGCGTCCATGGCGAGAAGTATTCATCATGGAGAATATTCGTGTCAAGGAATATCTTAGGGCCTCCCCCTGGTCGCTGCGGGGTGTCGGTGGATGGCTCCGGGGCCGGGGTCGAGGGTGACGGAGTCCAGGTTGACGTTGCCGTTGTCGTTGGGGCCGAAGGCGAAGATCAGCGGGGTGGCCGGGGTGAGGAGGAGGCTGAGCTGGTGCTCCGACCAGGTGTCCCAGTTGGCCAGGGTGGGGAGCTTGAGCCGGCTGGACCGGGTGCCGCTGCTCAGCGTCATGGTCTGGGTAGTGCCCATGGCGTTGGCGTAGCGGAGGCGGAGGGTGTAGAGGCCGCCGACGGTGACCGGGGCGTTGAACCGTACGCTTTCCTTGGTCTTCATGCAGGCCACGAAGCCGGTGCCGGTGTAGCCGGTGTGGTCGGTACGCAGGCACGCGCCGCTGAGGAGTTGCGCGGATTCCGCCTCGATCCTGCGAGGCCCGGCGGCGAGCACTCCGCTGATGGCCAGCAGGTCGGCCGCGACGTCCGCCGGGATCGGTGCGGCCGTGACCAGGGCCGTGAACCGGTTGAGCGCTTCCCTCATCCCCGCCGGGTCGTCGGCGGCAGCGGCGGTGATCGAGGTTTCGACCTCGGTGCCGAGCCGGCCGGACAGTGCCGGGTCGAGGGCTCCGGCGTCGGTCGCGAGCCGCACCTTCAGCGCGAGAGAGAACAGCGCCTGCGGTGGGCCGAGCGGGGCGGCGAGCCGGTCGTCGATGGCGGTTCGGGCTTGCGCGCTCACCTCGGCGAGGGGAAGACCATACAGCGCCAGCCGTACTTCCTGGAGCCTCAGGAGACGGCGACGCTCCGCACCTGGCCCGCGGCGCGACCGTTGAACAGCCGGGTCTGGAATTCGGCCACCGTGCTGCCCTTGTTGGTCAGGGGAGCCTGCACGGTGAGCTGCTGGGTGGCCGGGTCCAGCACCGCTTCGGGGGTGCCGTATCCGGCACGGGGGTCGGCGTACCAGGGGAGTTGGTCGAGGTCCCGGCCGGTCACGGGTCTGATCCTGACGGCCTGCCCGCCGGCGGCGACCAGCGACATGGATAACCGGGTGGACGATCGGACCAGCGTCTTGCGGATCTCGACGGGCAGCGGGTCGCCCTTCCAGGTGGTCTCCTGGGCGTCGGCGTAGGTCTCCGCCACGAAGGTGCCTTGGGGGAGGAACGACAGCGGGACCTGGAGGGTCCGGTCGTTCTCGTCGGTGATCGCGCCGAGGTACCAGGTGCCCCCGTCGCGACGGGCCGTCACGGTGTAGTCCCCGATGACGCTGTCCAGGACGCGGGTCTCGTCCCACGTGGCGGGCATGTTCTTGAGGAAGGCGAATTCGGGGTGGGCGGCGTAGTTCCCGGGGGTGTCGGCGAGCATCTGCATCGGGCTGAAGAACGTCGGGTACGGCGCGAGCTGCGCGGCCGAGGTGGTCTGGACGCGGGTGCCGAGCCTGGCCGGGTCCCAGGTGACGTTCAGGACGCCGGGCGTGTAGTCGGCGGGTCCTCCGATGAATCGGGTGAAAGGGAGGATCGTGGCCTGCGCCGGCGGGTTGCCGTTGACGCCCATGTAGTTCTGCTGCTCCATGCCCGCGACGCCCTCGCCCGTCATCATGTTCGGGTAGGTGTGCGCCAGGCCGGTGGGTTTGATCGCCTTATGCGCGTCGATCGTGATGCGGTGCCGGGCCGCCGCGTCGATCACCCGCTGGTAGTGGCGGACGGCCTCCTGGTCGTAGTGGCTGCGGTTGACGCCGCCGAGCAGGAATTTGGTGGCGTAGCCCGTCTCGACCGCGTGGATGCCGAGTTCCTCGTACCGGGAGAAGATCTTCTCCAGGTTCTGGTCGTCGATGTCACCGCGGGTCTCGTTGTGGGCGATGTACCCGATGCCGTTGTCGCTCGCGTGGTCAAGGATGACGACGGCCACCGTCATCGCGAGGAGTCTTCGCCGCGCCGCGTCCGCTCGCTTCATGCGCACCTCATTTGCTGGGAAGGCACTTCGCCGGGCCGGACGACTCGCGAAGTACCAGCTCGGTGGGCAGGCGGATCGCCTCGCCCTCGCGTTGTGATCGTGCGGCGAGCCGCTCGATCAGGAGCTCCACCGCGAGCCGACCGGCATGCGAGCCGGGCCCGGCCAGGGTGGTCAACGAGGGATGGACGAAGTCGGCGGCGAAGATGTCGTCGAACCCGATCACGCTGATGTCGGCCGGGACTCGGACACCGCGCTGGGCGAGACGTCGGATGATTCCGATCGCCAGGAGGTCGTTGTGAGCCACGACCGCCGTCACACCGGTACGCAGTGCTCCGTCGGCGGCGGCCCCGCCGTTGGCGACGTTGGGGGCGTACGGACCGATCCGGTGCGCCGTCAGACCGTGCGCTTCGGCCCCGGCGCTCAGTGCGGCCCAGCGCGCCGCACCTATCCAGGAGCTGGGTGGCCCGGCGCAGTAGGTGATGCCCTGATGTCCGAGCGAGGCCAGGTGTTCCAGGATCTGCTGACAGCCGGCGCCGGTGTCGAACGTCACGCTGGTCAGCCCGGGCAGCTCTCGGTTGAACAGCACGATCCGGTGCAGTTTGGCGAGGTCGCGCAGGACCTCGTCGTCGAGTCGGCTGGAGGCCAGTACGAACCCGTCCACGCCGGTGGCCAAGCCGCGAATCTGGTTCTCCTCGATGCGCCGGGATTCCTCGGCGTTGACGATCACCAGCGTGACATCGGATGCCTTCGCGCGCTGCTCCGCGCCGCGGATGAGCTCGAAGAAGTGGGGATTGGTGATGTCGGAGAGCACCATGGCGACGGTGCGGTGGCGGACACCGGCGAGAGCGCGGTTCTGTGGTCTGTGCTGGTAGCCGAGCTGCGCGGCGGTGGCGATGATCCGCTGTCGCGTCGCTTCGTTGACCCGGCCGGGTTTGTTGAACGCCCGGGACACCGTCGACGCGGCCACGCCGGCGGCTCGCGCGACGTCAAAGATCGTGGGCTCCACGAACGCATCTAGTCACGCGATGGAAATTCTGGCAACACCTTGCAGAAATTGTCGTCTGGTACCTACGTTCCGATCATGCCGGCCACGTCGGGCCGTGTCGGGCGAGAGGAGCGAGGGATGTCGCAGCCCGGACAGAGACTGCCGCACATCGCGGGTCGGGCCAGGCGATGGTCCGTGGCTGTGACGATCGGCGCCCTGCTGGCCGCGTCGCTGACGTGGGTGGGGGTGACGCCGGCGCAGGCGTCATCGACCGGCTTCACCATCTTCGACGGGCGTACGACCGCTCCGATCCTGATCGACCCGTCCTATGGCGGCGATCACGCCGATCGGGACTACACGCAGATCCGCCGCGCGGTCCAGGACCTGCGTCAGGATGTCGCCATGGTGACCGGGGCGATCGATCCCGGCGAGGTGCAGAGCCTGTTCGTCGACGACACGCCCGCCAGGCAAGCGCGGCTGGCGAAGGCCGACCAGCGCAAGCTGCCGGCCCTGCGGACCAAAGCCGCGGGCCAGAAGACCGCGATCATCGTCGGCCAGCTCGGTCAGAGCCGGCTGATCGACGCGATCGTCGCGGCCGGCAAGTTCGACGAGGCCGCCGGGATCAAGGGCAAGTGGGAGGCGTACGCGACCAAGACCATCAAGAACCCGGTTCCCGGGGTCGGCGACGCACTGGTGATCGCGGGCAGCGACGCCCGCGGGACGATCTACGGGATCTACTCGATCTCCGAGGAGATCGGCGTCTCGCCGTGGTACTGGTACAGCGACATGCCGGTCAAGCGGCGCGATGACATCGAGGTCGAAGGCAAGGCCAGGGTCGACGACGGGCCGGACGTCAAGTACCGCGGCATCTTCATCAACGACGAAGAACGCACCATGGTGTGGGCGAAGAAGAAGTTCCCCACCGGCAACGGCACGCCTGATGTCAACTACTACCGGCACGTCTATGAGCTGATGCTGCGGCTCAAGCTGAACACGTTATGGCCGGCGATGCACCTGGCCTCGAGGGCGTTCAACGCGGTCACCGACACCGGGACGTACGACAACGGAACCCCGGTCAATGCTCGCGAGGCGTCGGCGTTCGGCGTGGTCGCCTCCTCCTCTCACGCGGAGCTGATGCTGCGCAACAACGAGGGGGAGTGGCGGCAGTGGTACGACCGCAACAAGGACGCGCTCGACATCAAGGGCGCGGACGCCGTGGCGGCCTACGACTATTCGATCAACAAGCCCGCGATCCTGGAGTACTGGCGCCAGCGGGTGGTCGCCAACTCCGGCTTCGAGAACATCCTCGCCCTGGGTATTCGCGGGGTGCACGACAGCGATCCGGTGTTCACACCCGGCAACCCGTACGGGTTCAAGGACAAGATCGAGATGCTGGCCGACGTCATCAGCGAGCAGCGCAAGCTGATCGCGGCGGTCTACGGCAGCGCCGACGCCGTGCCGCAGGTGTTCATCCCCTACAAGGAGATGAACGATCTCTACAACGCCGGGCTGAAGAACTACATCCCCGGTGACGTGACCCTGATGTGGGCCGAGGACAACCAGGGCTACCTGCGCCAGGTGCCCACCCGTACCGAAGCCGCCCGGTCCGGCGGGAACGGCGTCTACTACCACATCTCCTACTGGGGCGAGCCGAAGAGCTACCTGTGGCTGAACTCCACGCCGATGTCCTTGATGGTGCAGCAGCTGCACCGGGCGTGGAACTCCGGCGCGGGGCGCTACTGGATCCTCAACGTCGGGGACATCAAGCCCGGCGAGATCAAGCTCGACCTGTTCGCCAAGCTCGCGTGGGACGTCAAGGGCTATGACGACACGAACATCGGGAGCAGGTTCCTCACCGAGCAGGTGCGGCGAGACTTCCGGCTGAAGGGCGACGACGCCGCCGTGGTCACCGACGCGCTGGAAAGGTTCGACGCGCTCGAGAGCACCAAGCGCGCCGAGTTCTGGGGGGAGATCAACTCCTCCAACGCGAGCTCGGGAAGGATCCACAACGGTCAGGTCTTCCCGTTCAGCGCCACCTCGGACGGGGATGAGCTCCAGCGCTACATCAACGAGTCCAACAAACTGGTGGCGATTCTCGAGGGTGTTTCCGCGAAGCTCGACCCGCGCTATCGCCCGGCGTTCTATCAGCAGGTGCTCCACCGGGTCCGGTCCTACCGCAACATGGCCGAGCAGATCGGCTACTACTGGAAGAACCAGCTCGCCGCCGCCCAAGGCCGCTACGCCGGCGCGGGAAGCTACGAGCTGCTCTCGAAGCAGGCCCGTGAGCGCGTTCTCACCGACGAGGACTACTGGAACACGATCAGCGGCGGCAAGTGGGACCACGCTATCGGCCACAGCCATCCCGAAGGCTTCCCGAACGAGGGCACCGTCATGCTGACCAACGACCGGTACGCCCGGGTGGCCACACTGGCCGACGCGGTGGGCGCCGCCGCCGAGGGGAGCAAGGAGCCTGGCCGTGGCACGCTGGCGTTCAACTCGGCCGCGCCCGACGACAAGCGGTTCTTCGACGTGTTCTCCCGGGACGACGCGGCCAGAGCGCAGGAGTGGGTCGCCGAGGCGGACGCTCGGTGGATCACCCTTTCCCAGCGCTCGGGCACGACCGCGACAGAGCAACGGGTCACGGTGACCGTCGCCAAGAACCACCCGGCCGCGACGGGGACGATCCGGGTCTTCAACGCCGTCAACAGAGCCAAGGTCGGCGACCCGGTCGCGACGTTCACGGTCGAGGCGGCGCGGGCGGCCGTGGACCTGCGCTATGCCGAGCGCGGGCACCTGGAGGCCAACGGATACGTGGCCCTTGAGGCCGAGCACTTCGCCGAGAACGTGCCCGGAACCGACGGGAGCCGGTGGGCCCCCCTTGAGGGCGTGGGTCAGCGCGGGGCGTTGATGGGCGGCTTCCCGGAGATCGCGCCCCGGGTCGACTCCGGCTTCGAGACGACCGCCCGCCTGAGATACCGCGTCTACTTCACCTCCACCGGGAAGTTCACCGGGACCTTCTACCGCATTCCAACCCTGAACGAAGGCACAGAGGACAACGGCACGCCGCGAACCGCGCGTACGGCGATCGGGCTCGACGCCCAGGCGCCCGGCCTGCTGCGCGGCAACTCTGTCGCCGGTACGAGCACCAGCCCCTGGGGCTTCAACATCATGCGTCAAATCGAACCCCTGAACTTCACCATCGACGTGACCACACCGGGCTGGCACGACCTCGTGGTCTACCGCTCGGACGCGGCGATCCTCTTCGACCGCATCATCATCGAGACCCGCGCCGGCGCGGCCGGTGACGGCCTGGTCGGCCCGCCCGAGAGCCCGAACAACATCGCCCCACCCCAGAAGGCCACCGTGGCGCCTGTTCCTGACGAGATGCCGAGGCTCCGGCGGCTGCCCGCGATCCAGACGTCGGTGGGCGAGACGAGCACGATCACGGGTGTACGGGATGTGGCGGCCGCGGAGTCCGACAACGAGACCGCAGTGTCGGTCGCAGTGAAGGACGGTCAGGTACAGGTCACCGGACACCGGGCCGGGAAGGCCGAGCTGTCCATCACCGCCGCCGGCGGTGAGGCCTGGGTGGCGCCTGTCACGGTGGGCAGAGCCACTGGGGCACCGGTCGGCGCCTATCTGGAGCGGAACGGTTCGGTCGTCTTCGACGCGGCCGACGCGCTGGAGAAGAGCGCTGCCGCCAACGCGGCCGACAGCAACAACGGCACGCACGGCTGGGCGCTGGCCCGCAACGGTCTCCAGGTCGTCCCGCCGGCCGACGCCAGTGCGAAGGCGCAGTGGCTGGCGACCTCGGCTGCCCAGGCCGAGGCGTTGTTCAAGGCCGGCCCGACACAGAAGGTCAACGGGAGCTCCGCGGCGGGAGCACCACCGCGGCTCGACTTCACCGTCGACATCCAGACCGGTGGCACGTACTACCTGTTCGTCAACACCAGCAACCCGAACGCCGACGCCGACTCCTACCACGTGGTCGTCGACGGGCAGTGGAGATACCAGTCGAACAAGTCCGGGCCGGAGACCGGGTTCGAGACCTGGTACGGCAGCACGAGCGTCGCCGCGGCCGCGCTGGCGCTCGGGCCGGGCGAGCACACGATCTCGCTAGCGCCTCGCGAGGCCGGGCTGGTGCTCAACCAGATCGTCCTGACCACGGACGACACACCCGGCCTGACCGGCTTCCAGACCCCCAGCGGCCGGAAAGCGAGCGCTTCATGACGCTCTGACGTGGCCGGAGTCACCCGATGACCTTGCCGGCCTTCCGGCGGCGGCCGTCGACGGTGACGGTGCCCGAGGCGATCGCGATCACCGAGTTCGACGTCGGCACCACCGACGCGGCGCCACGATGACCTACCACCTCACGGCGTACTCCCCCTGGGAGGGGTACCGGGTGATGTTCAACGGCACCCGGGGGCGGCTGGAATTGGAGGTCGAGGAGACGCAATGGGCCGATCCGGGCACGGGCGTCACCGCCGGGTCGGGGGCGCTGCACGGCGACGTCGCCCCGCCCAACTCCGGCGGGGCGCGGATCCGCGTGCGTCCTCTGTGGGCGCCCCCGCGCGAGGTCCCGGTGACGGTGGTCCACGAGGGGCACGGCGGCGCCGACGAGCGCATGCCGGCCGCGATGTTCGACGGCGCGGCCTCCCCGGTGGCGCTCGCGGACGAGCGGGACGGCGCCCGCGCCCTGGTGATCGGACCGGCCGCCAACGAGTCGTTCGCCACCGGGGAGCCGGTCAGCTGCGGCACAATTACCCGGTGATCTTCACCTCTCCGCCGGAAACCGCGGCCTGGCGGCACCACACCGCCCGCACGGGCTTCGAGGTCGTCTACTTCCAACCCACGCGGGGCGGCCATCTCATCGAGGGCCGCACCACGGCCGTCGAGGAGGGCCAGACCTGGGCCGTCGGCTACACCATCGAGGTGGACGCCGGCTGGAGGACCCGGCGGGCACAGCTCACCAGCCGTTCCATGGCAGGTGTGAGGGAAACGGTCCTGGAGTCCGGCGACCCGGGGAGCTGGCGCGTCGACGGTGTGCCGGCGCCCCACCTCGACGGCTGCCTGGACGTGGATCTGGAGTCATCGGCCATGACGAACGCGTTCCCCGTGCACCGGCTGCTCCTGGCCGTGGGCGCCGGCCAGGACGCCCCGGCCGCCTATGTACGGGCCGTGGACCTGACCGTCGAACGCCTCGACCAGCACTACACCCGGATCCCCGATGAGGGCCGTCGTCAGCGCTATGACTACGCCGCACCGGTGTTTGACGTCGCCTGCCGCCTGATCTACGACGAGTCCGGATTCGTCCTCGACTATCCCGGCCTGGCCTCGCGAGTGGACCTCCGAACTCGCTGACCGTGGCGGGCGCGGCCGTACCGCCGAGAGAGTAGTGGCGCCAGGCGGCGCGCAGGCGGGGCAGGTTCCGGGTCAGGCCCGGCCGAGGACGCAGAACTCGTTGCCTTCCGGGTCGGCCAGGACCTTCCATGGGACGTCGCCCTGGCCGACATCGGCGGGCGTCGCGCCGAGGGTCCGCAGCCGGGCCACCTCCGCCGCCTGCTCGTCGATGGGGTCGGGCAGCAGGTCGATATGGATGCGGCTCCACACGGTCGGCACGCCGGACCTGCGGAGGAACTCAAGATACGGGCCGACGCCCTTGGCGGAGCGCAGCGTCGCGTGATCGTCGGTCACCTCGTGCACGCTCCAGTCCGTGGCCTCGCCCCAGAACCGGGCCATGGCCCGCGGATCGTCGCAGTCGACCACCATCGCGGCGATCGGCCCGGTGTCCCGGTAGATCTCCCGAGGCTCCAGCACGCAGAACACGTTGCCCTCCGGGTCGGCCAGAACCGTCCACGGGACGTCGCCCTGGCCCACGTCGGCGGGTGTCGCGCCGAGCTCCTTCAGGCGCGCGACCAGCTCCGCCTGATGGGCGGCGGAGGTGGTGGCGAGGTCGAGGTGCACGCGATACTTCACCGTTTCGGGGTCCGGCACGGCGACGAGATCGATGTAGAAGGCGTCGGGGTCCGGCCAGGAGAAGCCCTCGGGTTCGAGGTTGGTCACGCCGGGTCCCTCGCTGGAAAGACCCCAACCGAGCGCCTCCGCCCAGAACCGGCCGAGCGCCGAGTCATCCCGAGCCTTGAAATTCACCTGAACAAGTCGCAGCGCCATGCCGCCGATCCTATGCCCAACCCATTAACCAGGATTAACCACGCACCTTCGGCTCAACCGGCGGTAACGGGCAGGCCGGGGACTTCGCCGAGCGGCCGATGGCTTTGGGCGGGTGCGGAGGCGGTGGCGGTGGCGGTGGCGGATGTAGCGGCACACTGCGGGCGCGCTTTGGTCAGGAACTGGGCAGCGAATGGCCTGGGAAGTGATCAGGCGAAGAGCCGACACTCGGCGGGCTGGTTCTACGACGGCGCACACCGTGCTGTCGCCGTGCCGCTGAGGAAAGGCTGAGTGATCTTGACCGAACGCGTACGCGTGGCTGTGCTGGCGGGTGGGCCGTCCGCCGAGCACGAGGTGTCGCTGCAGTCGGCGCAGGCCGTGCTCGATGCCCTGCCGAGGGACCTGTACGAGCCCGTCGCCGTCATCATCGACCGGCAGGGCAGATGGCCGGTGGAGCTGCGAGGCGATCTGGCGGACGTGGTCTTCCCCGTGCTGCACGGGCCGTTCGGCGAGGACGGCGTCGTCCAGGGTCACCTGGAGACCCTGGGCATCCCGTACGTGGGCTGCGGCGTCATGGCCTCCGCCGTGGCCATGAACAAGGTCGCGATGCGGCGCGTGTTCCTGGCGGAGGACATCCCGGTCACCCCGCACGTGTGGTTCACCGCGCACGAATGGCGCACCACCACCGACTACTGGGGTCTGGTGAAGTCGCTCGACTGGCCGATGTACGTCAAACCGGCCAGCATGGGCTCCTCCATCGGCATCTCACGTGTCACCTCCATGGAGGAACTGCGCGCGGGCGTGGAGCTGGCGCTGGCCTACGACCGGGTGGTCATCGTCGAGCAGGGCGTGAGCGCGCGCGAGGTCATCTGCGGCGTGCTCGGCGACTATGACACGCCGGACGCTTCGGTGTGCGGCGAGCTCATCGTGCCCGGCGACTGGCTCGACTATGAGGCCAAATACCTCAGCCAGGCCGAGATCGCCACCATCCCCGCCGTGCTGCCGGAACGGGTGGCCGAGGAGGCACGCGAGCTGTCCCTGCGCGCCTTCCGGGCGATCGGTGGCTACGGCCTGTCCCGGGTCGACTTCCTCTATGAGGAGGACACGGGACGCCTGTACGTACTGGAGATCAACACCATGCCCGGCTTCACCTCCCGTTCCGTCTACGCCAGGTCCTGGGCCGCGAGCGGTGTCCCGTACCCGGACCTGCTGCGCCGCCTGATCGACCTCGCGTTCGCCAGGAGCGGCTCATGATCCCCATGACGCTGAACGAGATCGCGCGGGTCGTCGGCGCGAGCCTGCATGACGTGCCCGACCCGCGGGCGCTGGTGACGGCGCCCGCGGCGGTCGACTCCCGCGAGGTGGTGCCCGGCGGCCTGTTCGCCGCGACGGCCGGCGCCCGCGTCGACGGTCACGACTACGCGGCCGGTGCCATCGCGGACGGCGCCGTCGTCGTGCTGGCCGCGCGGCCCGTCGGCGTGCCCGCCCTGGTGGTCGAGGACGTCCAGCTCGCGATCGGCCTGCTGGCCAGGCACCTGCTCGAACGCGTCAGCCCGATCGTGATCGGCCTGACCGGCTCGGTGGGCAAGACCACGACCAAGGACCTGCTGGCCCAGGTGCTCGAACGGCGCGCCGCGACGGTCGCCACCAACAGGTCGTTCAACAACGAGCTCGGGCTGCCGCTCACCGTGCTGCGTGCCGACGCCACCACCCGATACCTGGTGCTGGAGATGGGCGCGAGCCGGAAGGGCGACCTGACGTACCTGACCGGGCTCGCGCCTCCCCAGGTCGGGCTGGTGCTCAATGTCGGCACCGCGCATCTGGAGCGTATGGGAGCCGGGCCGGCCGACGTGGCCGAGGCCAAGGGCGAGCTGGTCGAGGCGCTTCCGGAGGACGGGTTCGCGCTGCTCAACGCCGACGACCCGTACGTCATGGGCATGGCCGGCCGCACCAAGGCCCAGATCCTGTTGTACGGCAGGTCGGCGCGGGCGCGGGTGCGAGCCGAAGGCGTACGGATGGCCGACCGGGCGCGAACCGCGTTCGAATTGGTGACGCCCGCCGGCCGTGCCCCGGTCGAGCTCGACCTCATAGGCGAGCACCAGGTGAGCAACGCCCTGGGCGCCGCCGCCGTCGCCACCGCACTCGGCCTGGGCGTTGCCGAGATCGCCGAAGGGCTGACCGCCGCGCGGCGGCGCTCCGGGGGCCGGCTGGAGATCGTCGAACGACCTGACGGCATCACCATCGTCAACGACGCCTACAACGCCAACCCCGAGTCCATGCGGGCCGGGCTGCGGGCGGTCAAGGCCCTGGCCGGCACTCGTCGTACCGTCGCCATACTCGGCGCGATGGGCCAGCAGGCCGACGCCTCCCGCGCCCGGCACGCGGAGATGGGCCGGCTCGTCGCCGACCTCCGCTTCGACGTGCTGATCACGGTCGGCGCCGGGGATCCGCTCGCGATGGCGTGGGCGGCGGAGACCGCGAACCAGGGCGTGGCCGTCCACATCGTCGAGGACGTGGCCGAGGCCATCAAGCTGGCCACCGCGCTCCTCGAACCGGGAGACGTGGTGCTCGTCAAGGCCTCCAGCGAGATCGGGCTCAGCGCCTGCGCCCGTGCGCTGACCCAGTGACTGTCCAAAAGGAAATGGAGTTCCATGCGCACTATCGGGCTTATCGGCGGGTTGAGCTGGGAATCGACGGTGATCTACTACCAGATCATCAACCAGCGGGTACGCGAGCGACTCGGCGGCAGCCATTCCGCCGACAGCCTCATCTGGTCGGTCGACTACACGCGGGTCGAGGACCTCATCTTCGCCGACCGCTGGGACGAGGTGAGTACGCTGCTGACCGGGGCGGGCGGGAAACTGGCGGATCTGGGTGCCGAGGTCCTGCTCATCTGCAGCAACACCTTCAGCCGGGTGAGCGACGACGTGCAGCGGGCAGTGAGCGTGCCCGTACTGCACATCGCCGACACCGTGGGCACCGAGATCCGCGCCAGGGGCATGCGCAAGGTCGGCCTGCTGGGCACCCGATTCACCATGGAGGAGCCCTTCTACCGGGATCGGCTGGCCGCCCACGGCTTCGACGTGGTCGTGCCGCGGCGTGAGCAGCGGGAACTGGTCCATCACGTGATATTCGACGAACTGGTGCGCGGGGTGCTCCGGGAATCGTCCAGGGACGCCTACGCCCGGATCATCGATGATCTCGCGGCCGACGGCGCTGAAGGCGTCGTCCTCGGTTGCACGGAGATCGAATTGCTGATCAGTGAGAAGGACAGCGCCATCCCGGTGCTGCCGAGCGCCCGGCTGCACGCGGAGGCGGCGGCCGGCTTCGCTCTTGCCGACTCTTAGGTGGATCGCTACGCCGGTGCGCCGTACAGCTCCCGGTGCCACAGGTCGGCGCGGAGACGTTCGATGCCGGCCGCCAGATGGCGGCGGTAGGTGCTGAACGGCAGGCCGAGCCGTTCCGCGGCCAGCTCCTGGGTGGGCGTGCCGCACAGGAACGTGACCGACAGCGCCTGATGGAACTTGACCGAGCGCGGATCCGCACGCAGGTCGTCGATCACCTGGCGCAGCAGGTCCCCCAGCGCCGCGGCCGGATCCCGCCCGGCCCGCTCGGCGATCAGCCTGGTGCGCGTCAGCGGGGAAGTGGCCAGCGCGTCCGGCCGCGACAACTGGCGCAACGCCTCGCGGACCGCCTCGGCGAACTCCGCCCGCGACAGCACCGCCAGCTCCGCCGTCGCGGCACCCGGGCCGCCGGCGGGCAGCCGGTTCATCCGCTCCAGCCACGCCCGCGCCGGCACCGCGCGCCAGTCATGGACGAACAGGGTGTACGCGTCATCCCCCAACCGCGGCTGCTCGGAGATGTCACGCATCCCGTAATGCCGTAAAAGCTCCGCCCACACATGGTTCGGATGCCGTGCCGCGATATATGACCAGGCCATCCGCTCGGCCCGCAGACAATCGCCGATCACTCGCCACTGGATCACCTCCATCAGAGGCGAGTTTCCGCGATACGTCGGCAGCGTCCATACCCGGCTGACCGCCATATGTTCACCGGTGCGCAACGGCGTGGTGGCACGGGCGTGCGCCCACGCCATGGCCACGATGGGATCGGCCGTCAGCTCCTCCTCATCGAATCGCGCCAACCGCAACCACGCGGCGAAGGCCACGGGCTCGCCGGTTTCGCTGCGCCGATACAGCCGGAACGCCTCCGGCTGACGTTCCGCCCAGAAGGCGGCGCAGCGCGCGGACGCCGCGCCCTCCGCCGCCGTCGCCACCCGGAGCAACGTGTCGACGTCCTCCTGGCGCAGCACCTCTTCCTGGAACTCGCCCTCGTCGTGGCGGCCGTGGAAATCGGCCGACGCCCCGTTGCGCGGGTAGAGCAGTGCCGCCACGGCGCCGGGCACGTCCGCGTCGCTCGCCGTACGCACCTTGTCCGCCAGATGGGCGTGAACGCGCTCGCGCATCACCGCGTACCCCTCCGGATCCCGCCATCGCAGGTCAGCCTCCACCACCTCCCGCACCACGTCATGCGGAAACAACCCGAGACCGCTCGACTCCACGAACGGCAACCGCCGCAACCACCGGAACAACGTCCCGGCGTCCTGCGGCAGCACCGCACGCAGCAGGTCCTCCGTGGTCGTGTACGCGTGCGCGCAGATCTCCAGAGCATGCCGATGGGCCGCCGAAGGCACCTCGCCCACCAACTGATCCAGCAACGTGGCCACCACGTCCTGACGCGGCGTCCACCGCCGGCCGCCCCCGCCGTCCTTCACCGCCACGGCCGCTCCCAGCAGCAGTGCCAGCGGATGACCACCGGCGAAGGCTGACAGCGGCCCACGCGACTCGGGCGGCACCCCGCAGGAGTCCATCAGGGCCTGCGCGTCCGCGGCCCGCAGGTCGCGCAGCGGCAGCACCTCCAGCGCCCCAGCCCATCCCGGGTCCGCCCGCCAGCGCAGATCCGGCGGGTAGCGCCCCGCGATCACCACCAGCGCCCCCACGGGCATCCGCGGCAGGAACCGCTCACGCAGCCATCCCTCCAAGCCCTGAACGCATTCGAAGGAGTCGATCAGCAGCACCGCCCCCGCATCACGAAAGACCGGTTCCGCCTCAGCCTCGAACGCCCCCGGTGAGGGCTCCGACATGCGCCCGTCCACCATGGACACCGGCCGCCCCATCACCGCGGCCTCGTGAGCGAACCGCCGCAACAAGGCCGACTTCCCGATGCCACCGGGGCCGTGCACGAACAGCACGCTGCAGCCGCCGCCGTACAACGCCGCCTGGAAAACCGCGAGCTCTTCCTCCCGCCCGGCGAACGCCCTCTCACGCGCCGCTCGCAGGTGCCATCCCAGCAATCCAGATCCGTCGTTCATGACGAACTACGATCGGTGCCGAATGTGCGCGCGCCGTCCGCCGCATGTCACCGTTTCTCGACGGCGGCGACCGCGCGGGCTACGGCAGCATGCCCACCAGCGCGGCCAGCTCGGGGTCGCCTTCGTACCGTCGCCGGTGCTTCGGCGACGAGCCGGTCCCGGACCTGGTCATCGAGGGGGAACGGGCTCCGCGTCGCCAGCAGCACCTTGGCGTCCTCGTCACTCAGGCCGCCGACGGCCAGCTTCGGCAGCTCGCCGAACCCCTCCGCCGCGTCCGTCGGCCGCACCGCGAAGATCATCGCTACCGGGTCGGCGGCGATCCGGCGGGCGAGGAAGACCATCGCCCTGGGCCAGCCCGCAGAGCGTCGCGATGCCGGTCCGGCAGCCCGTCGAGCTGCTTCAGCATCGGCACGCACAGCTGGTGCAGCGCGGAGTACGGCAGTTCCTGCTCGAACTCCGACCGGACGTCCGGACCACCCGGAACCCGGGCGCCGCGTTGCGGGCCTACTCCAGCAGCGCACTCTTGCCGATGCCCGCCTCGCCTTCCAGCACCAGCGCGCCGCCCTGTTCCGTACGCGCGGCGCCGGTCAGCTCGTCGACGCGTCGCTTCAAGCCGTGCCGGCCGACGAGCGGATCGGTGGTGAGCGCAGGAGTCCGCATAACGGGAATCCGCATAACGGGAATCCGCATAACGGGAAATGGTAGGGGATCGCGGACCTGGCCGGGTCAGGTTTCGTAGGCGCTCGTCAGGCGTGACCGCGACGCCTCCAGGTGGGCGGTCATGGCGCTCGCCGCCGCCTCCGGATCGTTGCGGCAGATGGCGTCGAGCACCGCGCGGTGCTCATCGGCGGCGTGACTGGCGATCCCATGGCGGAAGTAGAGACGGTAACCATGGGTGTGCGCGCGGAATCTGCGCAGCGTGTCGGCGATGAGCGGGCTGCGACTGGCCTCGGCGATCGCGTTGTGGAACAGGGCGTCCAGTTCCGCGAAGCCGCGATACGCCTCGTAGGTGTCGCCGACCAGCGGTGACATCATCTGCTCCAGCGACCCTCGCATGGCGCTCACCTCGGCGGTCGTGGCGTACCGTGCGGCACGCGCGGCGGCGGACGGTTCGAGGAGCAGGCGGACGTCGTACAAGTCGTCAAGGGCGGCCCGGTCGAGCAGGGGAGCCACCAGATAGCCCGTGTTCGGCCGGCGGACGACCAGCCCCTCCGACTCGCAACGCGCGAGCGCTTCGCGGACCGGCGTCTGCGACACGTCGAGTGCGCGGGCGAGCCCGTCGATCGACAGCTTCGCCCCAGGCTCCAGGTCGTGATCCATGAGCCGGGCCTTCAGCGCCTGGAAGACCGATTCGCGGACGCTGACCTTGGCCGGCTCGTCCGAACCCGAGCCGCCGGACGCGCCCGCCACCGGCGTCGAGTCACTCATCTCCCCTCCAAATGAACTTCCGTATTCGTGGTTGACAGATGCCCGAAACGCCCTGCATCCTCATGCAAATCGTATCGTATCCGATCTGGGCAAGTCTGCCCAACGCAGAAGGATGAGCTCGTGACCATTCCCGACTGGTTCGGCGAGGCGGGTTTCGGCCTGTTCGTGCACTGGGACCATGCGAGTCAGCAAGGCGTGGAGATCGGCTGGCCCCTGGTCGGCCACTCGATCCTGCCGGACCGGACAGAACCCGAAGCCGACATGACCATCGCGCAATATCAGTCGAGCGCGGCTACGTTCGACCCGCGGCGCTGGGATCCGCGCGGCGTCGCGCGGCTCGCGCGCGACGCGGGTGCCCGCTACGTGGTCTTCACCGTCCGCCATCACGCCGGGTACTCGATGTACCACACGAGGCAGTCGGAGTACTCCATCGCGGCCTCGCCGTACGGGCGTGACATCACCCGGGAGTTCTTCGACGCGTTGCGCGCCGAGGGCCTGCGTGTCGGCGTCTACTACTCGCTGCTCGACTGGAACCATCCCGACTACCCGGCGTTCACCGACGCCGATCGTCCCTACCCGCACGAGCGTTACCGGCGGCCCGCGCCGGAGCAGTGGGCGCGATACCTCGGCTACGTCAAGGGCCAGCTCACCGAACTGCTCACCGAGTACGGGCCGATCGACCTGCTCTGGTTCGACGGGGAGTGGGAACGCACCGGGGAGGAGTGGCACGCCGCCGAGCTTCGCGAGTTGATCAAATCCCTGCAGCCGGACGTGATCATCAATGACCGGCTGCCGGGCCAGGGCGACTACGCGACACCCGAGCAGGGCATGCCGCGCCGGCCACCGGGCGGCCCGTGGGAGCTGTGCCTCACCATGAGCGAGAGCTGGGCCTACCGGCCCGGCGACCTCGACTACAAGAGCCCCCGGCTGCTCGCCTCCTACCTGAGCGAGGTCGTCTCCCGGGGCGGCAACCTCCTGCTCAACATCGGGCCGCGGGGTGACGGGTCGCTGGTGCCGACCGAGGTCGCCACGCTCAAGCAACTCGGCGGCTGGCTCGCCGGCCACGGCGAGAGCATCGTCGGGGCCGCGCCCGCGCCGCAACGCCTCGACTTCCACGGTCCGGCGACGCAGCGCGACAACACCATCTACCTCCACCTGCTGCTGATACCGCAGGACGTGCTCGTCGTCAGGAACGTTCCCATCGGCTCGGTCGTCGGCGTCCGCCTGCTCGGCACCGAGCAACCGCTCGAGTACAGCCTCAACGAGGAAGTGCACAAGGCGAACGGCGCGGACGACGAGCCGCTCGGCGAACTGTTCATCACCGTGCCGCCACCGACCGGCGCACTCATCGACGTCATCGCCATTGAGCTGTCAGCTCCCTGGAAGGACGGCTCCCATGCCACTGTCTAGAACTCTCAAGGTAGTCAGGCCCGTCCTCGCGGGCGTCCTGCTCGCGGCCGTCGGCGTCGCGTGCGGCACCGGCACCGGACCGGGCGGCGGCGACGGCAAGTCGCTCCGGATCCAGATCCCCACCGGACCGCTGGCCAGCGCCATGCAGCAGGTCGGCAAGGACTTCGAGAAGGCCAACCCGGGCACGGTGGTCACCTTCGAGGGCGTCGACTCCGGCAGCTCCCGCGGCCCCAACGTGGCACTGCTCAGCTCGACCGGCACCCCGGACATCGGCTACCTCCAGCGCAGCACGGGCGTCTGGTCCGCGCTGTTGAAGAACAAGCAGCTGACCCCGCTGGACGACGTGTGGAAGGCCGCGGGCCTGGCGGACAAGTACTCCAAGAGCCAGGCCGACTACTACACGACCGACGGGCACCACTACGGCGTCCTCTACGAGCAACTGCTGATCAACCCCGTCTACTACAACAAGGCGGCCTTCGCGAAGGCCGGCCTCCCCGACCCGGCCGACCACCAGGTCGCCTCCGTCGCCGACTTCGAATCCATGGTGGGCAAGGTCAAGGCCGCCGGGTACGAGGGGTTCGGGGTGGGCGGTTCGAGCCCGTACGACCTGGGGCACACGCTGGACGCGCTGCTGCCCACCGCGGTGCCGGCCGAGGACTACGACGCCATGCTCACCAACTTCAAGCCCGGATCACCCACGGACGTCAAGTACACCGACCCCGGCTTCGTGAAGGTGCTCCAGACGATCCAGGACTGGCAGAAGAAGGGCATCTACCAGAACGGGATGCTCGGCATGGACACCGACCAGGCCCAGGGGCTGTTCACCAGCGGAAAACTCGCGATGCTGCAGGGCGGCAACTACACCTACTCCAGCCTGAAGGAGGCCAAGCCGTCGTTCGAAATGGGCTGGTTCCTGCTGCCCCCGCTCACGCCGGGCCGCAAGACGCCGTTCGACGCCTTCAACGGTGACACCCTGGTGGTCCCGGCCAAGGCGGCGAACCCGGATCTGGCCAAGAAGTTCCTTCAGTTCTTCATGACCGACAAGTACCAGGTCAGCGTCATCGCCGCCACCGGCTCGCTCCCGGTGTTCAGCTCGATCCCCGCGTCGAGCCTGTCGAACCTCGGCGACCTGGTGCAGCAGCAGTTCGAGCTGTCGCGGTCCGTCGGATTGGTCAACATCTGGGACTCCACCGTGCCCTCCACCCTCGGGCAGGCGTTCTCCGTGCCGGTGCTGCAGAAGCTCGTGGCCGGCAAGCTGACCCCGCAGCAGGCGGCCCAGCAGTACCAGTCGGCGCTGGAGGACCTGCAGTCCGGCAAGGTGTCGGGAGCGTCGGACTGATGATCGCCGACAAAGTCGTCCTGGCGACGACCGCCACGGCGCGGCCGCCGCGCCGGAGGGCACGGATCTTCCCGATCGCGGCGATGGTCCCGGCCTTGGTGCTGCTGCTCGTGCTCGTCGCCTACCCGATCACCGGATCCGTGCGCATCAGCCTCGGTTCCTGGGACGGCATCGGCTCGGTCGCCTACCACGGCCTGGACAACTACCGGCGCCTGCTGCGCGATTCGCTGGTCTGGCAGTCCATCGGGACCAGCCTGCAGTTCTTCGTCGGGACCGTGGTGTTCACGGTGACCCTCGGCACTCTCCTGGCCAACGCGATCAGCCGGAAGGTCCCCGGCGCCCGGATCTTCAAGGTCGTCTGGTTCCTGCCGGTGATCATCCCGGTCAGCATCGCGGGCATCTTCTGGTCGAACGCCTTCCAGCCCACGACGGGCGTGGTGAACTCACTGCTCGGCCTGATCGGGCTCGGAGACGATCACGCCTGGCTGGCGTCGTCCTCGACGGCACTGTACGCGGCGATCTTCGTCGCGGTGTGGACGCAAACGGGGTACGCGATGCTGATCCTGCTGGGCGCGATGGAAGCCATCCCCGAGGAGGTGCACGAGGCGGCGACGCTCGACGGCGTCGGAGCGGCCGGCCGGCTGTTCCGGATCACCTTGCCGAACATCGTGCCGATGCTGGGCACGATCACGACGCTGACCTCGGTGTTCTCCTTCAACGCCTTCGGCGTCATCTACGCGATGACCCGAGGCGGTCCGGGTAACTCCACGAGCATCCTGCCGGTGCTGGTCTACAAGCAGTCCTTCGTCGACCAGGACTACGGCTACGGCTCGGCCACCGCGGTCCTCACCACGCTGATCGTCGCCGTCATCGGGATCACGGTCATGCGGATCTTCCGCCAGCAGACCCTGGACGCGCGATGACGGCGCCGCGGACTCCAAGCCGGAGGCGATCGGCCTGGCGGCACGGCCCGCTGTGGTACGTCGGCTACACGCTCCTGCTGGTCTGGACGGCGATCACGGTGGTGCCGTTCGTGTCGATGCTGCTGCTGTCGCTGCACCCGACCAGCGACATCTACGCCCACCCGCTGGGGCTGGGCGGCCAGTGGGTGCTGTCGAACTACGCCGACGCCTGGCGGGGCGTGGTCGGTGGCGCGCCGCTGTCGACGTACATCATCAACAGCGTGCTGGTGGCACTGTGCAGCCTGGCCATCGGCGTGACCTGCGGCAGCCTGGCCGGCTACGGCCTGGCCCGCGCGACCAGGGGCCTGTCGAACGCGGTCAGCCGCGTCATGGTCCTCGCCCTGAGCGTCCCGCTGGTCGTCGCGCTGATCCCGACGTTCGAGCTGCTGGGCAGGTATCAGCTGCTCAACAGCGTGGCGGGCATCTCGCTGGTGTACGCGGCGTTCATGACGCCCACCATCGCCCTCATCATGCGGTCGGTGTTCGCCGCCGTGCCGCGGGAACTGCTCGAAGCGGCCAAGATCGACGGTTACGGGGAGCTGGCCGCGCTGCTCCGCGTGGTCCTGCCCATCAGCAAGGGCGGCTTCGTCTCGGTCACGCTGCTCGGGCTCATCTTCGTGTGGAGCGAGGTCCAGTTCGGCGTCGTCCTGCTGACCCGCCCGCAGGACCGCACACTGTCAGTCGGCCTGCTCTCCTTCCAGGGCCAGTTCGTCAGCGACCAGGGGGCCTTCTTCGCCGGCCTCGTCATCGCGACCTTCCCGATCGTCATCCTCTTCCTGATCTTCCAGCGCTACGTCACGAGCGGCATCACCCTGGGTGCGCTCAAGTGAAGAAAGCACATGACATGCCCCGAATCGAACGAATCGACGTCCAGCTGGTCGACCTGCAACCGGCGGCCGTCCGCGTCGACGCGATGCAGTCCTTCGTCAAGCAGGAGACGGTGCTGGTCACCGTGCACACCTCCGACGGGCTGTCCGGCACCGGGTACTCCTACACGATCGGGACCGGCGGGCGGGCCGTCACGTCACTCATCACCGAGCACCTGGTCCCGGCGCTTCTGGGCCGGGACGCCCGGCCGGTCGAGGCGCTGTGGCGGCACATGCTCGACCAGACCCGCGCGACCACCGTCGGGGCCATCACCTCACTGGCGTTCGCCGCCGTCGACACCGCGCTCTGGGACCTGCGCGGCCGCCGTACCGGTGAGTCGCTGTGGCGGATGGCGGGCGGCGCGCACGAGCGGCTACCCGTCTACGACACCGAGGGCGGCTGGCTGCACCTGCCCGTGGAGGAACTGGTGGACGGCGCGAAGCGGGCCGCCACAGCCGGGCTGCGCGGGGTGAAGGTCAAGGTGGGCAGGCCGTCGCTCGCCGAAGACGCCGAACGGCTCGCGGCCGTCCGCGAGGCGGTGGGACCGGGTTTCGAGGTCATGGTCGACGCCAACCAGGCGTTCACCTCCGCGGAGGCGATCCGGCGCGCCCGGACCTACGAGCCGCTCGGCATCGCCTGGTTCGAGGAGCCGCTGCCGGCCGACGACCTGCACGGACACCGGAGACTGGCGGCCTCCACCTCGGTGCCGGTGGCGGTCGGCGAATCCCTCTACTCCGTTCAGCGGTTCGGCGACTACCTGGCCGCGGGCGCGGTCGGCATCGTGCAGGTCGATGTGGCCCGCATCGGCGGGATCACCCCGTGGCTGAAGGTCGCCCACGCCGCCGAGGCGTTCAACGTCGCGGTGAGCCCGCACTTCCTCATGGAACTGCACGTCAGCCTGGCCGCCGCGGTGCCGAACGGGATGTACGTCGAGTACATCCCGCAGTTGCGGGCGATCACCCGCGGCTCTCCGGTGATCGAGGACGGCGAGATGACACCGCCCGACGTCCCCGGCATCGGGATCGACTGGGATCCCGATGCCCTCGACGACCATCGCGTCGCCTGAGCCGCCGTTAGCCGGCAGAGTGTCGGTATTAAGGTCGCTACCTTAAATGGGCGAGTCGCATATCCTATTTATGGCGGGAGTATCGCAGTTGTAGCAGAAACTTGCAATATGCGTGATAAAAAATGACATTCGTGCTTTTAGGCAACAATAGGCATTTCTCGGAGGCAGGGGCCCAGTAATGATGAGCCGTGATGGCCCCCCACATCGATTCGACAGGAGCGCCGATGAGAAGACTGCTGACCGCCATCGTCGTCGCGGCGGCCGCCGTCATGTGCCTTTCTCCCTCCCCGGCAGAAGGATCGACGCGGATGCTCGGCCCCAGCTCGAACGTCTGCGCGAACGCCCCCATCCCCACCGGCTCGATGCCGACGGCCTACTTCGACTGGTACCAGTGTGGCCAGCCCGGCACCATCTACTACAACGCGAAAACCGTCCAGGTCATCAGCGACACCGCCGCGGGCGGCACGGTGACCACCTGTATCACGCCTCCGCCCCCGGCCGGGTTCTATGCCACGGCGCTGTCCTACTCCTTCAACTGTGAAATCAGCAAGACCCCCAACGGCGTCCTCAATAACCAGCAGACCCTCACCAATATCAACGGTCTGCCCTCCGGCCGCACACTCATCATCTGCGGCGTCCAATCGGCGCCGCCCGGCTGGACCGTCGTCGCCGTCGTACAGACCTACCTGTGCGTATATCCCCGGGGCGGCGGGATCGGCGACAACGCCGTATCGATCCGCAAGCTCTGAGACTCACGCGCTCACCGAGCCTGACACCCCAGCCGAGGAGGTGTCAGGCTCGGATCATCCAGCAGTTGAATGCCGGCGCCTACCTCTACTCCTGGCACTATGCGTGCTGCTCGAGAGATGCGCCAGGCTCCCTACAGCAGTCTCAACGCGCTGCGGACATCGCTGAGGAGGGTGGTCATCGCCCGCTCGGCGGCGTCCGGGTCTCCGGCGCAGATGGCTTCCATGACGGCCTCGTGATAGCCGATGGTCTCGGGGACGGGGTAGTCGGAGCGGCCGTGCGTCGGTGACTCCCTGAGGACTTCCGCGATCGGATCGGCGAGGGCGGTGTACATCCCGTTGCCGGAGGCACCGAGGATGATCCGGTGGAACTCGATGTCCGCGGCGAGGTAGCGCATCGGGCGGTGCGTCGTGCCGTAGCGGCGCATGTCCTGCGCCGCGGCACGGAGTGCGGCGCGCTCGTCGGCGGAGGCCCGCAGGGTGGCCAGGTGCGCCGCGATCGGCTCGATGCCAAGGCGCAGCTCGGTGAGAGAGCGAAGCTGGGCGGCGCGGTGCTTGCTGTCCAGGCGCCAGCGGATCACCCGGGTGTCGTAGACGTTCCACTGCTGCTCAGGCGAGATGCAGATGCCGGTGCGGCGCTGTGAGGTGACCATGCGCAGCGATTCCAGGATGCGCATGCACTCGCGCGCCACCCCTCGCGAGACGGAGTAGCGCTGTTGCAGGCTCTCCAGGGTGAGGACGGATCCGGCGGGCAGTTCTCCGCTGACGATGTCTGAACCCAGTGCGTCGAGAACCGCCGAATGGAGAGTCGCAGCCGACATACGATCACCCTACTCGTCACCGGGACGGCCATTCGCCGTCCCGCCTTGGGGCCGGGCCGTTCGGACGACGTCGCGCCAGGGACGCGTGCCGGGCGGAGCGGGTACGGTCACTGGTCAGTTCTCCGCTTCGAGAGTCCTGCGGCGCTGACGGACCAAGGGCAGCGCCGTACTGACGAGGACAAGTATCGTCAGGGCGAGCAGCACGACGGCCGTCGGCGAGGAGGCGAAGATGCCGAAGCCGCCGTCGGAGAGCACCAGCGACCGGCGGAAGTTGGTCTCGAAGATCGGGCCCAGGATGAAGGCCAGCACGATCGGCGCGGGCGGGACGCCGATGCTCCGCAGGAGATAACCGGCCAGACCGGCGGCCACCATGACGGCGACGTCGAAGGTGTTGCCGTTGATGGTGTACGCGCCGACGATGAGGATCGCCACGGTGAGCGTGGACATCACGGCGGGCGGGATCTTCGCGATCCGTACGAAGACCGGCAGCAGCGGGATGTTCATGACGAGCAGGATCAGGTTGCCGACCACCATGGAACCCACCACGCCCCAGAAGATGTCCGGGTGGTCGGAGATCAAGGTCGGCCCCGGGGTGACGCCCTGGATCAGCAGTGCGCCGAAGATGACGGCGAGCACGCCGTTCGGCGGGAAGCCGAGCGTGAGCAGCGGGATGAAGCTGGAGATGCTGGCGGCGTTGTTGGCGGTCTCCGGGCCGGACACCGCCTGTGGGACGCCGTGGCCGAACCGCTCCGGCGTACGGGAGATGAGGCCGCCTCGCCGGGGATGCGCAGCAGCACCGAGGTGATGGTGCCGCCGTACATGGCGCCGTAGTAGACGCCGGCCAGCATGATCACCGCGGTGGACGGCTCCAGGCCGAACGTGATCGGGAGCAGCAGCGCCACGGTCGGCGCGGGGCCCAGGCCGGGCAGGACCCCGACCATCATGCCGACGGACACGCCGAGCAGGACGAACAGCAGGTTCTGCGGGGCGAGGGCCACCTGCAGCCCGTCGGCCAGATTCTGGAGGATGTCCATGACTACCGGATCCCGGTCAGGGTGCCCAGCGGGGTGGGCACGTGGAGCAGTTCGATGAAGACGACGACGATCCCCGTCGTGATCGCGGCCGCTCCGATCAGGCTGCGGACAGGGGCGGTCCTGGTGATCACGATGAACCAGTAGAGGCAGGTCAGCGCCGTGGTGACGGTGAGCCCGAGCAGGGTGACCATCGGCGGCGTCAGCGCCAGCAGGGGAAGGGCCGCCGCGACGGCGAGCCCCTCGGCGCGCGTGATACGGCTGACCCCGTCGATGACGACGCCCGGGTTCAGCAGCGCTGCCAGGGTGAACGCGAGGGTGGCGGCCGAGATACAGCCGATCCAGAACCCGGGACCGGGTTCGGCGGGGCTGCCGAAGTCGAGTGTGGTGAACGCGCCGGTCGTGGCGACGGCGGCCAGGAGCGTCAGGAGCGCGAAGCCGATCCGGCCGGACCGGAGGTCGGAAGAAGCGGCCATGTCAGCCGCGCTTCTTGGCATAGTCCTAGGCCGCCTGCCGCAGCAGCGTGGTGACCTGGGCGCCGTCCATGAAGGAGGCGGGCGCCACGCCCTTGCCCAGACCGGTGACGACCTTCTCGGAGGTCATGCAGGTCTTCATCGCGCCCTCCAACCGGCCGACGACGTCGTCCGGGGTCTTGGGCTGGGCGGCGAGGAACCAGAAGGAGTCGGCGTACGGGAGATCGGCGTACCCCAGGGACTTCAGCGTCGGCACGTCCGGCATGGTGATGATCGGCTCGGTGGCGGCGGTGGCGAGCACGCGGACCTCGCCTGATCGCACGCGGGGGAGTACGACCGCGGCGTCGGCCGACAGGTAACCGGCCTGCACCTCGCCGGAGAGCACGGCCGTCATGGTGCCGCCGTTGCCGTCGAACGGCACCGGCGTGAGCTGCAGCCCGGTGGAGCCGATCAGCGCGGTGGCGGAGATGCCCGGGACGCTTGTCTTGCCCGGGATCCCGAGCTTGACGGCGCCGGTCTTGGCGGCTGTGAAAAGGTCCTTCGCCGTCGTGAAGGGGGAGGCCTTCGGCACCACGAGGACGACCGGCGCCGTGCCGATCATCCCGACCGGCCGGAAGCTGTCGACGGTGTAGCCGACGTCGCCTTCCAGGATGGGCGGCAGGACGGCGTTGGCGGCGGTGGTCGACACGAGCGTGTAGCCGTCGGCCTTCGCGCGGGCGAACACGCCGTTGCCGACGGCGCCGGACCCGCCCTCGCGGTTCTCGACCACGATGGTGGCCTTGAGCTGCTGTTCCAGGCAGGGTGCCAGCACGCGCGTGGACAGATCGGTGGACGACCCCGCCGGGACGGGGACGATGATGGAGATCGATTGCGAGGGATAGCCGGAGGAGGACGGGGCCTCGGTCAGGGAACAGCTCGTGACGAGCAGCAGTCCGGCCGACGCCGCGGCCGGGATGGTACGCAACCTCATGGTGCGGATCTTTCTCGAGGTCGCCCGCGCCGGGGAGGGCGCGGGCTCGGTCATTTTGATACGCCGGGTGGGAACACGTGGGTGTCGTGGTCCGGGATGCGCGGCAGCCATTCGGCGCTCCAGCGCTGTTCGATGCCGTCGCGCCAGCTCGTGGCCGCCGCGGTCAGCTCGGCCACGAGGCCCGGGTGCTCGGCGGCGCGGTTCACCGTCTCGCCGGGGTCGTCGGCGAGATCGGCGAGGAACACCGGCTCGGCCGGGGGCAGGCCCTCTTCGAGCTGGCCGTCCAGGACGAGCTTCCATCGGCCGCGCCGGGTCGCCGTCTGCACGCCCTGCTCCCAGAACAGGTGCTCGTGCGGTGATCGGGCGCCGCCGGTGAGCACGGACAGCATGTCGTGGCCGTCGCACTCGTACCTCTCCGGCTCCCCGCCCGCCGCGGCGAGCACGGTGGGGAACACGTCCATGGCGGCCAGCGGCTCCTCCACCACCTGCCCCGCGGGGATCACGCCTGGCCAGCTCACGATGCCCGGAACGCGAATGCCGCCCTCGAAGAGGCTGAACTTGTGGCCCTTCAGCCCGCCGGAGCTGCTGGCGCGGTACGGGGTCTGGCTGCCGTCCATCCAGTTGCGGATCTCGCGGGACGGCCCGTTGTCGGACATGTAGAGCACGAGCGTGTTGTCCAGCACGCCTTGGCGATCCAGCTCGTCCATGACCGCGCCGACGGCGTCGTCCAGCGCGCTGATCATCGCCGCCATGATCATCTGATCCCATGGCAGGTGCGCGAAGCGTTCCTTGTACTTCGCCGGGGCGTGCAGGGGGTAGTGGGGCGCGTTGAACGGGACGTACAGGAAGAACGGCGACCGCGCCGCGGCGGCCTCGCGCACAGCGCGCGTCGCGCGGTCGGCCACCAGATCGGTGAGGTACTCGCCGTCGAGGTAGACCTCGCTCCCGTTCTCCCAGAGGTCATGCAGCGGCGTGCCGAAATAGGTCTCGCCGTTCATGCTCACCCGGCGGTTGTTCGGGCTGTAGTGGATGTGCGAGTAGTAGTCCACAGCCCCGGCCAGGTGCCCGAACGTCCGGTCGAACCCGTGGGCCTCCGGCCGTGATTCCGGGGTCAGGCCCAGGTGCCACTTCCCGACCAGTTCGGTGTGGTAGCCGACCTCCCGCAGTGCGCTCGCGAGCGTCGGCACGTCCTGGCTCAGGCCCGGCGTCGTCCGATACCCCTGCAGAATCGACCGTACGCCCGCGTTCCCCGGATATCGGCCGCTGAGCAGGGCCGCCCGTGAGGGTGAGCAGACCGGCGAGTTCGAGTACCAGTTGGTCAGCAAGGCACCCGAGGCCGCCAGCGCGTCCAATCGCGGCGTTCGCACCGTGGGTGATCCCATGCATGACAGGTCGCCATAGCCGTGGTCGTCTCCGACGAAGATCACCACGTTTGGCCGGTCAGGTCCCGGGCTCACAGCCATCGATCCGTACTCCCCATTCCTTGCGATTGCCGGGAAAGGTAGCATCTTCGGCTGAAAGGTACAATCTTTTGGCGCGAACGTGGCCATGCCGCGAGCGCGGATGGGTGAGCGACTCAGTTCCGATGCGCAGGCGGTTCTGGGCGTTCGTCGGTCCAGCCGATCGCCTGGTACGAGGTGGAGACACGGACCCCCGGACAACCAGGCTCGTCGCGAGCTAGGTAATCGCACCAGGGTCGTTCAGGATGTCCCGCGATTCGGCCTCGGCCCAGCTGAAGATGCCGATCGACATGGTGCTGCGCTCCTGGGCGGCGCGGAGCGCGTAGACCTCGGCGCGGGCGGTGTGGACGGCCTTGTCCTCCGGGGCTGCGTCGCCGGCGAGCTGGGCGAGGTGGCAGGCCAGCCGGTGCTCGCCGGCGCGGGACAGCTCCAGTGCGCGGTCGGCGAGGACCTGGGCGCCGCCGGCGAGCGCGGCGAGTTCGGTGGCGAGGGCGGCGTCGGTGGCGGGCTTGAGGTGGGCGGGGTTGCCGTCGTACCAGCCGGCGAACTGGCGCCATACGTTGCGGACGATGAATTCCGGCTCGTCGTAGAGCGGCTGCAGGTAATGCAGCGCGGCCAGATCGTCCGGCACCCGCACCCGGTGCAGGGTCTCGACCAGCGTCGCGCCGTCGTTGAGGCAAGCGAGCGTCTGGTCGACGAGGGTCTCCAGGTAGCGGGCGGTGTTCTCCAGGGCCTCGCGTACGTGATCGGCGCCGACGACGGGGATGCCGTGGCTGCCGAGCATCAACTCGGCGTCGAGCGAGGCCATCCAGCGCAGGGCGGCGGCCCAGTCGACGGGATAGCGCTGCACCTTCTGCGGGTTGCCGGCGTTCGGGGAGACGCCGAGGAACAGGTCGCCGGGGAAGAGGATCCGCCGCTGGGGGAGCCAGCCGACCACGTGGTCGTCGGTCTCGCCCCGGTGGTGGGTGAGTTCGAGGCGCAGGCCACCGGTCTCGACCACATGGGTGTCGGAGAAGGTGACGTCCGGTTCCCGGTATTCGGCCGGCCAGACGAGGTCGGGGATGCGGAACTGGCGGCGGTTGATGATCGTGTTGTAGCCCTGCGTGTCGGCGTAGCGCCGGAAGCGCGCGAGTACGTTCTCGTGCGCGATCACCTGCGGGCGAGGCACACCGTGAGCATCGGCGGCGGCGTCGAAGGGGCCGAGTCCGCCGACGTGGTCGACGTGACCGTGGGAGTAGACGGCGTGGGTGACCGGCCCGGAATCCCACGCGGTCACCCGCTCGTGCAGCTTGTCGGCGAGCAGCTTGACGCCGGTGTCGAAGAGTACGACTCCGTGCTCGTGCCGGAGGGCGAAGGCGTGCCCGAAACCGGGCACCATCAGCACCCCGTCGGCGACCTCCTCGGCGTCAGCCATGACGGGTTCCGCTATGGAGGCCGGCTCGCGCCGACCGGCCCACATCTCATCGGCCAGCTTGAGAATCGAGGAGGTCATGACGGGTCCTTTCTACAGCGGCTTTCGGGCGTGACAGTCGCCACTTGATGATCGCGGTGCGGCGGCAGTGGCGTACAGGCCCCGCCGCGCGGCCCGGCGTACGACCACGACGGTGAAGGCGGCCATCGCCGGCAGCGACGGCTTGCTGAACAGTGCGCTGACCAGCGTGAGTCCGACGAGTGAGTTCGCCGCGTAGAGGTAGCCGAGCGGCACGAGGTGACTCACCCACAGCACGGCCCAGCCCGCGGTCAGGCGGACGTGGCGGCGCCGGGCGGCCGGATCGCCGGCCGTCCGGGACGGCTCTGTCCCGGCCTTGCGGCAGACCGCTTCGGTGAGCGGCCGCCCGATCAGCAGCGAGACGGCGCACGCCACCAGGCCGGCGGCGTTGAGGACGAGTTCGGACCCGCCCCGCGGCCGGGCTGCGGCTCGTCGACGGGGGCCACCGCGAGCTGGCCACTTTCTCCCGCGAGCGGAGGACGGCCGCGGGGCTTCCGCGGGCCAACATGTTCGACCAGCGGCGCACCCTCCGCAGCGTACGAGGCGCGCTCCTCCCGCTCGTCCGCCTGCCGGGCCCGGACGGCGAATCCGTGCTGGTCGACCGGGTGCTCGGCGAGCGCCCAGCGGTCGTCGCGCTCCCCGGCACCGACCTCGCGGCCGTCCCCGACGCCCTGCCCTCGGCCTGGCTGACCGTCGATCCGGAGGGCGGCGAAGGCGAACGGTTCCTCGCACGCTGGCTGCGGAACGCCGGCGTCGCCTGGGTCAGCGTCGACCCCGACCGCGTGATCAAGGCCGCGGGACCGTCCGGGCTACCGCGGTGAGTAACGGGCTCGCCCCGGCTACGATTTCGACCATGCCGGCACAGCAGTCGTCGCGTGGAGAGAGGCGCAAGCTGCGCACCCGAAGGGCGCTGATCGAGGCCGCGCAGGAGATCTACGCCGAGCGCGGTGACTTCGAGGTCAGCATCCAGCAGATCACAGATGCCGCCGACGTCGGCGTCGGCGTCGGTACGTTCTACAACCACTTCTCGTCCAAGGCGGAACTACTCGACGCGGCGATCGCCGAGGCGCTCGAGACCCACGCCGCCTGGCTGGAGAGGCTGCTCGCCGACGTCGACGACCAGACCGTGCTCAACGTCCTGCGGATGTTCGGCATGGCAGAGTCGGAGGCCTGCCGCATCGTGGCACTGCCGCTCCCGGCCGACGAGCCTCCGCCCGGGTCGATCTGAGAGTCGCTGGAAAAGGATTGGACGGGATGATGCTCGGGCTTGTAGCTTGCAGTCGACCGTGACACCGCCCCAGGAGGTGAGACCCATGAACGCTGTATCGATGTGGGTGCTCCCCCTTCCGGTCACGGCCGGCGATTGACGTAGGTGTCGCCGGGAGCGCCTCGCCAACAAGGCACTCCCGAAAGGCAACACCTATGCACTCTCCGCAGTTCCCCGCCGAGCCGACGTCGGACATCTCCGGGCTCCGGTCGCCGGCCTCCGATCGCGCGCCCATGTTCGACGTGATCATTGCCGGGTGCGGCCCGACCGGCGCGATGCTGGCCGCCGAACTTCGGCTGCACGATGTGCGGGTACTCGTTCTGGAGAAGGAGACCGAGCCTAAGTCGTTCGTCCGCATAGTCGGTCTGCATATTCGCAGTCTTGAGCTGATGGCGATGCGCGGACTGCTGGATCGCATGCTCGAACACGGAAGACAGCGTCCGGCCGGCGGATTCTTCGCCGCCATCCCCAAACCCGCGCCCAAGGGCCTGGATTCCGCGCACGCCTACCTGCTGGGCATCCCGCAGCCGGTCATCGAACGCCTGCTTGAAGAACACGCGATCGACCTGGGCGCGCAGGTCCGGCGCGGTCGCGCGGTGGCCGATCTCGAGCAGGACGACGAGGGCGTGACCGTCGAGCTGGCCGACGGCGAACGGCTGCGTGCGCGCTATCTCATCGGCTGTGACGGCGGGCGCAGTACGGTGCGCAAACTGCTCGGCGTCGGCTTCCCCGGCGAGCCCTCGCGGACCGAGACGCTGATGGGCGAGATGGAAGTGGGCGTGCCGCAGGAGGAGATCGCCGCCAAGGTGGCCCAACTCCAAGACACCCATAAGCAATTCTGGCTCAGGCCCTTCGGCCAAGGCGTCTACAGCGTCCTCGTCCCCGCCGCTCAAGTAGCCGACCGCGCGGAACCGCCCACGCTCGACGATTTCCAGCAACAACTGCGCATCATCGCCGGAACCGATTTCGGCGTGCACTCCCCGCGCTGGATGTCCCGCTTCGGAGACGCCACCCGGCTGGCCGAACGCTATCGGGCCGGGCGGGTGTTCCTGGCCGGCGACGCGGCACATATTCATCCACCCATCGGCGGACAGGGCCTCAACCTGGGCGTCCAGGACGCGTTCAACCTCGGCTGGAAACTGGCCGCCCAGATCCGCGGCTGGGCACCGGAGACACTCCTGGACACCTACCAGGCCGAACGTCATCCCGTCGCCAAGGACGTACTGGACAACACCCGCGCCCAGATGGAACTGCTTTCCACCGAACCGGGCCCGCAGGCCGTGCGCAGGCTGCTCACCGAACTCATGGACTTCGACGAGGTGAACCGCCACCTGATCGAGAAGATCACCGCGATCGGCGTCCGCTACGACTTCGGTGCGGGCCCCGACCTGCTTGGCCGCCGCCTGCGCGACATCGACCTGAAACAGGGCCACCTGTACGATCTGCTGCACCGCGGCCGCGGCCTGCTGCTGGACCGCACCGAACGCCTGGCCGTCGGCGGCTGGTCAGACCGGGTCGACTACCTCGCGGATCCCACCGCGGCACTGGATGTCCCGTGCGTCCTGCTACGCCCCGACGGCTACGTCGCCTGGATCGGCGACGATCAGCAGGACCTGGACGACCACCTCTCCCGCTGGTTCGGCAAGCCCGCCAACTGATCCCTCCTGGTGTCGGCTCCGGGTCGGCGGTGTCGTACGTCCCGGTGCCCGATGATCGTCGCGGTGGCGGCGG
The DNA here is from genome assembly GCF_044460705.1 of Nonomuraea sp. NPDC050022. Lineage (NCBI taxonomy): Bacteria > Bacillati > Actinomycetota > Actinomycetes > Streptosporangiales > Streptosporangiaceae > Nonomuraea > Nonomuraea sp. NPDC050022. The sequence goes on along the minus strand of NZ_JBITKE010000008.1, from coordinate 30,753 downwards.
CCCTCGCGCTGCCCGCCACCGCGCTTCCTGCCTGTCTCGCCCATGGCCCCGCGTCCGGCCGAGGCCATTGGCGTGCGAGTAGCGCGAGGGGGTTCCAGGAGTTCATCAGCGGGACCAGCTCTTTCGCGTTGTTCGGAATCCGTAGTAGCCGGAGAGGCAGACATTCCGTAGACATTCTGTAGACGCCGAATATACGGGCCTGCCACCATTCATGTGGCCCCTGAGGTGGTAAAACGGCACAGTTGCGGCGAGTATGGATTTTTACGCAGAACAGCGGCAGGAAACCTCCTACGTTCATGTCCGTCCGGAACGACCACTGGGCATCACGACTAATCAGGAGGACGGAATGCGAAAGATTCGCAGCATTCTCGCCGGGGGCGCCGTCGTCGGCTCCCTGGCAGCGGGACTGGCCCTCGCGCCGGCCGCGAACGCCGCGACGACCGGGGTGGCGGCGACCACGGCGACCGCGACAGCTGCCAGTTCGAACGGCTTCCGGTGGTACTCGGGCTTCGGCCGGGGCGAGGACCGGGGCGACCGCAGCTACATCAAGGGGGAGTGGCACCGCGATCGGTCCGGTGACGTCGTCTTCGTCTTCGCCATTGTGATCGTGGACGGGGACGACGACTACAACTGGGTCCGCTTCAAGTGGCAGGACGATGACGGCGACGTGCACTACCGCTGGGTCAAGGCCTTCGAGGGGCGCCGTTACTCCTACCGGTTCGACCGGGACGACTACCGCAATCTCCGCATCGGGCTCTACGGGAGCGAGAGCCGGGGCGGCGACTTCGGAGGCTGGCACAAGTTCTAGCCACCGCTGAACCCGAGGCCGTCCGTCTCCCTCACCGGGGAACGGACGGCCTTTCCCTTTCGGCGTCGGGGCGAGCTCCGACGATGCGGTTGGCGAGCCGGCTGATTCGGCTCAGCGACCCGGCGGGCTCAGTGGAAGACATACTCACCCTGGTCCGCGCTCAATGACGCCAAGGTCGTCCCGTCCTACTTGCTCGCCCCCGTCATCGCCGACAAGTCCGACTGTGAGCAGACCACCACACGGCGGACCAGCTGAACTGACCTCCGAGAGGCTTGAGCGGTGACGCACCCTACTCGGTCAGGTCGTGGTGGTGGCCGTTGAGGAGGGCGGTGCCCAGATGGGTGGCGGAGTGGAGCACCCTCTGACCGTGACGCTGGCTCGTCACCAGCCCGGCTTCGCGCAGGGTCGTGACCTGGCGGCTGGCGGTGGAGGGCGGGACGCGCAGCTGCCGCGCCAGCTCGGACGTCGTGCACGCGCCGAGAGCGACGACCTCCAGCACCCGGGCACGGGTGAGTCCGAGCAGGTCGGCCAAGGTTCGCGGGGGATCAGCGCCCCCGCCGTGCGCCCACGCCGGGTCATGCTCGATGGGATAGACCAGAACCGGCGGGAGCTCCGGATCGCGCAAGGTGACGGGGGCCTGGCGGCAGAAGAAGGACGGCTGCAGGATCAGCCCGCGTCCCTCCAAATGGATGTCGTGCTCGGCCGGGTAGGCCAACTCCAGCACCGGGTACGACCAGCGCGCCGACGGGTGCAACGTGGCGAACACCGCCTCCCAGCCGCCCTCCGACAGCAGACGGGAGCGGCGCGTCCGGTCCTTGCCGACCTCCACCCGGATCTGGGACCAGTACGGCGACAGGCACGCTTGGAAGTAGGCGCCGGCCGCCGTCGCGATGGCTTCCACCTCCTGCGTACCCCCGGCCGCCAGGCCGTGGGTCCAGGAGGGCAGCCGGGTGGTGGAGTGCCTGTGCGACAGCTCCGCCAGGTCGGCGCGCAACCGGTGACGGGGCGTGCGGCGCAGGGCCTCCATACCGGCCTCCAGCGAGCCGGACTCCGTTCGCGGAGTGAGGAAGTCGACGGTGTAGCCGCGGGGCGGCGCGAGGGTGGTCAGCCGCCCGGTGGGCGACGGCACGCGGCGGAGGGCGCGTCGCTTCCACTCGCCGTAGACCACGCTGTGCTCGCGGCGACGCAGCCGGTTCAGGCTGAGCATCAGCTCCCACATCGTGTCGGGTTCCCGGGCGATCCGGGTCCGCGCCAGATCGGCGCCGGTGAAGTGGATGCGCAGCACGCTCGTCAATCCTTCCGGGAGAGACCAAGTACGCCTGAATGAGCTGGTCGGTGGTCAGGCCTGAAACCGGGTCCGAGGTCCAGGGTGTGGCGTCGGGGACGGAATCTCCAGGAGATTCAGGCTGGCCTGAATAATGACGTCTGGGAAGAATCACCTCAGGGGATGTCAAATACGGGGGCGTCGATGGTTTATCGCGTTCACTTCACCAGTCAGGATCTTGCTCGTACGAGAGTGGCCGAGGCGCCAATGCCCTTGGCGGAGCTGCAGCTGGCGATACGGATGTTGCAAGACCGTGAAGCGGCGTGGTTGGACGGCTGGCGCCGACGGGTCATGCCCCGGCTGCCGAAGCACGCGCGCATGGTCTTATCCCTGGTTCCCGCGGTCGGGTGGGCACCGACCTTTCTCGGCCCGGCTAAGGCCGGCACCCTCCCAGAGCTGGTCGAGCAAGTGAGAGCGACCCCGTCCGACGTGATGAACAACGAACTCGCCGCGATGGCGGAGCTGCAGAGCGTCCCAACATGGGCTCGCCATCTCGGCGACGATGAAACGCTGCGTGGGCATCTGTGGGAGGCGCTCGAGCAGTTGTACGAGCAGCTACTGGGCCCCTACTGGCAGCGGCTCACCGGCTGTTTCGCGGCTGATCGCGCTGTCCGGACCCAGCATCTGCTCACCGGAGGCGTCGAGCGGCTGCTGACTCTGGCCAACCCGCGCTGGATGCGTTGGAACCCACCGGTGCTGGAAGTGCGGATGGCCAATGGCCTCGACCACGATCTGTATCTTCAGGGGCAGGGCATCGTGCTGGTGCCGTCGGCCTTCGCATCGCGCTCCATCGTCGACGACGACGAGAGCCAACCGCAGGTCACCTATCCCCTCCCCGGCGATCTGTCTCTCGACCGGTTGACCGCCCTGGTCCCTGAGCAGGTGGCCCCGGGCTCCACAGCCGCCTTGGCCGCGCTGCTCGGGAACACCCGCGCCGCCGTACTGAGCGTCATCGCCGAACATCCCGGCTGCACCACCACGGAACTGGCCGGGTTGAGCGGCACCACGCCTCCAGGTGCGAGCCAGCATGCCACCGTTTTGCGGGAGGCAGGGCTCATCCATACGACCCGCTACCGCAACACCGCGCACCACACCGCCACCACCCTGGGCATCGCCCTGTTGAACGGTCCGGACGGCACACGGCAGAACTGACCCGCCGACCACCTCCTCCAAGAAATCTACTTTGTAAAGGCGCTCGGGCGAAACAAAAACCCAAACACATAATCGAATAAATACCCTCATTTGACAGCAAGGATCACGGAGGGTCACGGGTAGAGCTGGTCGCCGGCCTCGCGGCCGCGGGTGGTCACCCATGGCGCTGTCGACATCCCCATTGCGTCGACGGGGGACATCCCGGTCACCCCGAGCGACTCCACGGGCCGAATGCGACCAGGCATGGCAGCAGATCGCCCCCGCTGCCCCCCGTTCGCCTCCTATCTGTGGACGCACTGACGCCCGAAGCCCAGGCTGCCTGGCACCGCCGGCGCACGCCGCCGCCTGCGTGCCACCAGATGTACGGCTCAGGCTGACTCGGGAGCCCAGGTGGGGTCACTCGGCGGCCATCAGGCCGCTGGCTCGTGGCGGCCGACCGGCGGGCGACCGCCACGCAGCGTGTGTGCGCCGACCCCGGTGCCCGGTGTCAGCAGGGCCTCGCCGTACGCGGGCAGAGGCCGCGGTGCGTGGCCTGCGACCACATCGCCCTCCTGGTCGCCAACAGATCAGGCTCCGCGAACGTCGCGCGGTGCTGACCACCTGGGCGCGCGGCCTCCTGGACGACCACGCCACGGCGGTTGTCTGGGCCCGGGTGCGGCCCCTCGACACTGCGGCCGCCGCCGGGCGAAGATCGGAAGAGTTCGGTTTGCCGTTCTACGGGAGGAAGAAGTGAGCGAGTACCCCCAGGATCGCCTGTACGCCGGTGAGCTGCACATGTGGGGCAACGGTGAGTGGTTCAGGCGCAACAGGAAGCTGGACACGCCTGGCGACCGGGTGAGGGTCGGCTTCACCGCCTTCTTCATAGGTCAGATCCCCGACAGAGAGCTGCGGGTGCGGTTGCCTGAGGTAGGTAGCTACGTCGAGCTGGGTGACTCCTTCGGTCAGGTCAGCTGGACTCAGGAGGGGGATGCTGATTCCGACGAGGAGTGGGAGGACGGGGATGCCGCTCCTGGCGAGAGCTGGAGCGATTTCTGCGCACCAGTCGAGGCGAAAGTCGTCGCCGTCAACACCGCGCTCGCCAACACTCCGGAGCTACTCATCAGGGACCCCTACGGCGAGGGCTGGCTGTTTGAGATGGAGATCCATGACCGCGAACCCAAGTCCGATTTCAATTGGGATGCGGACGGTTATGCCGAGTTCATCGCCCAGGATGCCGACTAGACCGGCAATATTCAGGGGCAACCCACATATATGAGCCTCTAGGGGGTGGCGCCTGCCCCATGATCGCCCTCGCTGCGATACCGCGCCGTCGCCCCCGGCCTGCGTGAGCGCGTCGGCGTCGGCTCGTCCACCAGCCAGCGCATCATCGCCATCACCGGGGGAGGCTCGGGCTCGACTACTGCGAGGCCGGCCCCTCTCTCCCACCCTGCCCTGCTATCGGCTGTTGATCATTACAGGGCCCGGGACTTCTCAGAGCCGAGGCCGCTCGGGAGAATTGTCATCAGGCTCTGGGGGTTTCGGTGACGTTATCGACGTGAGGCCGTGCCGAGTGCCTATGGGCGCGACGGAAACAATCGGGACTGCCCATCGCCGGGCCTTAGACCCACCGTGCCATCTCACGCGAACGAAGGAGATAAACATGTCAACATGGGAGAGCGTGTCGAAGCTGTCGGTGACGCTCGAGAGCGGCGGCGAGAATTGCGACATCTACGCGAATGGACAGAACAGGATCGGCGTGACGATCAACGTCGAGCCGACTGACAAAAACGGGGATCCCGTTCGGGTCGACCCCCAGCACCTAGCCGCTAATTTGTGGCTCATCGACTACGTCGATGGGTCGACACTCAACCGGGACGGCATCTCGGGCTGGGCCTATTCGGACGCCGCGAACGAGTTCACTGCAATCCCGGACGGGTCCAGCGAGGGCGCCGAAGCCACGATCGAAGGTGGCGGGACCGGGCACGTCTCGTTCTATGTGTACTGCTCACCCGAGGTGAGCCGGAAGTCGATCGGTGTCCGGGTCAGGACCGACTCCGGTGTTACCGTCAACAGTTCACAAACTGGGACATGCCACAGCAAAGTCACGCTCAATCCACGGCCGGCCAGAACGTACATGTTGAATGACATCGACTGGGATTGCTCGCGTACGTCAACTCAGGACGGGGAAAACACAAAGTATGTGACGACATATGCCTGGAACTACTATCTGTCCTTGAAGGGTGCAGCTAACTACTTCGTCACGTTCCAGGTGCGGGGCCACTTCACGGATTCTGGTTACGCCGGGTTATTCGCGTACAACATCACTCCGGAGAACCACAAAAATTTCTACGGCGGCTATGTCTGGCATGATGAGCCGCATGACTCCAGCACGGGGGAAATCGTCAATTTCCCCGAAGGGAACAACTGGTGGGATTTCGCGGAGATCTACGACAGGACATATCCCGAACGCTACCTGTGCTTCACTTGGGTGCACTCCACCACCGGTGGCAACGGATGGCACATCCCCAACGGGCCGCTAGAGCAATGGGAAGGGCATTTCAATCCGGAGATCATCGCGTTCGACAGGTACGGCAACACGGGCACGTTCTGGGTGGATGGGTCGGACATCACTGAGGCGCTCAACATCTACGACCGCCAAGGCCCCCCGTTCGGGTCACCGTCACCAGGCGCAAAATAGCGAGTCGGCTCAGGTCAGAGCCTTGATCGAAGGGGGCCTGATTATCTGGGGTGCCGAGAAGGCGTCAGGCATGTTCGGTAAGTAAGGTTGGCGCGTACTCCACGACCTCGGACGGCACCCGTTACGGCCTGCAGCCTGGTTCGCGCCCCGGGCCATCCCGGAGCCGGCCTCACCGGCGAGGAACAGGGGGTGCAGGGGGCAGCGGCCTCCGCATCGGCCGTCAGTGGGCGTAGTGCTGCCAGTACCTCGTTCAGAGTCCGGTCGGCCGACGGGCCGCCGTCCGGGCCCTGAGTTGCTTGGCGCGCCGTGAGGCCATCAGGCTGTCCTGGTGGCGGGCACAGTGCCGGGCTCGCCGTCAGACCACTCAACTATGCTGTAGGCGATGTGGTCGCTGTCGTGGCCGCGTCGATGCCGGCGGGAATCGAGGAGAGTTTGGCGTCGCGGTCGCGCTCGGCGTCGGTGTAGCAGCCGAACCGCACTCGGCAGCTCCCTGGTCCTGGACCACCTCGCACAAGTCCTCTTCGTCCACATGCCGCGCGCCCACGCCGACCAAACCGACCGCCTCACCGGCTGGCTGGGAGCACTCAACAACGACGGCATCGGCGCCGCACTCCGCGCCATGCACGCACACGTCGCACACCGCTGGACGCTCAAGGAGCTCGCCGACATCAGCCGCATGTCACGCTCGGCATTCGCGGCGACCTTCAAAACCCAGGTCGGAACCCCTCCACTGGAATACCTCATCCAATGGCGCATGAGCCTCGCCCGCGACGCCCTGCGCCGCGGCACCCGATCCATCACCGAACTGGCTGATGCGGGCCCGCAGGTAGGGCGCGCTGTGGCCGAGCCGATCGGCGGTGATCTTGCCGGGCCTTGGACGACCAGCTGCCGCACGATGGCCTCAGCTTCGCCACGAACCCCCTCGTCGCTCCCGGCGAGGCGAGCCCTGAGGAAGCCGGCCGCGCGTCGTCGGGGCGGAGAGATCTGCTCTGGTACGCAGGGCATCGGGTGCTCACGCGTACGGGGAGGCCGGTATGCCGGGCTGGAAGCGGCTGTTGGCGCGCCTCAGCCAGAACGGGGCGTCCGGCCATCGGGTCTCGATGCCGTAGTAGCCGTTGCGGTCCAGCAGGTAGGAGGTGTAGCGGGAGCGGGTGCGGCGCTGGAGGGCGGCGAGTGTGCCGTAATCGCCGCGATGTCGGCCACCGGCAGCGGCCGGTAGACGAACGCCGGCCCGGCGGTCGGCCCCAGCTCGGGATCGGCGGCCGGGCTCAGCGGGGTACGCATCAGCAGCGTCGCCAGGGCGGGCAGGGCCGCCCGCATGACGGGAAAGGCCGTCTGGAAGAACGGGCGCGGCGCGGTCGTCGTGCCGAACGCCTCGCCGAGCGCGGCCAGCACCAGCGTGTAGCAGTTGTCGAACAGATGGGACAGGCGGCGGAAGTCGCCGTCGAGGTCGGTGTCGGACGGGTTCGCCTGCATCGGGTAGATCGGCGGCAGGCTCACCTCGCCCTCGGCGATCCGCTGAAACCTGCGGTAGTGGGACAGCTCCCAGGGGGTTCCGATGATCGGGCCGTAGGTGCCGTCGGACCGCTCGCCGTAGTGGTCGTAGCCGCCGTACGGTTCCTCGTATGGTACGGGCGGCTGCTGGATCAGCGCCCCCTCGCCCTGCTGGACGATCTCCATGATGGCGGCCGTCACCGTGTCCAGATCGTGCACGATGTGCAGCTGGCCGCCACCCGGCCCGATGTAGGTGTCGTCCCGCTGGAACCCGGTGTCCTGCCCGAACACCCCCTTCTCGCCGAGTTTGTCGACGCAGGTGACGAAGCCCAGTTCGATCGCCTTGTAGAACTGTCCGATGGTGTCGTACGGCTCGTCCTCGGCGGGCGCGTCCGGGCTCGGCTCCGGCTTCTCGATCCGCATGAACACCGTGCGCGCGAGCGCCGGGGAGAGCGGCTGGAGCTGGACGAACGGCCCGCCGGCCGCGTGGCCCAGCAGGTTCGATGGGTAGCTGGGCACATACTTGCCTTCCAGCGAGGGGATGCGGCCGATCGCGTTCATGAGGTTGGCGACCTGCATCATGTGCAGCATCTCCTCGATCACTACCCCGCGGATGAGGCGGGAGGCCTCCGACGCCGGGTCGCTGATGGAGTAGAGGGCGCACAGGTACGGCGGGATCGTGGACAGCTCGATGCCCAGCGCCAGCTGGAGGTGGTCGCCGAGCTCCTGGAGGGATTGGATCGGCCGGTGGATCAGCGGCACGGGCGCGGTCATGACATGTCCTGCGAGGTCTCGGGGGTGAGGAGCACGACGGCGGTTCCGCCGAGGGCGGGGGTGCGGGGGTCGGCGGGATCACCAGGACGGCCTGCGGTGTCTCGATCCGCTCGGGCGCGGCGTAGAGGCCCTTCTGGTCGATCGCGCCCACCTGCGGCAGGATCCTCCACTTGGCCTCGGCCGGGTCGCCGCCGAGCGTCGCGGCGAAGGACAGCGTGCCGCCCGGTCCGAGCGGCGCGGGGGCGTACGGCGTGACCTGCATGGCGGCGGGCATGGACGGCAGGACGACGATCTGCGCCCGGCCGCTACGGTCGCCGATCCGCGCGCTGATCGTCACGGCGGTGGGCTTGTCGATCTTTTTGGGCGGGGTGTAGACGCCATTGGCGTCCACCGAGCCGAGGGCGGGGGAGAGCGACCAGACGGCGTTGCCGGCGGCCCCGGGCAGGACCGCGGTGAAGGTCTGCGGCTGGGAGCGGGCCGGCAGGACGGAGATGACCGGTGCGATCCGCACGTCCGCCGGGCTCACCACGACTGCCGCGTACGCCTGCTCCTTGTCCTTGCCGTCTGTGGTGGCGGTGACCACGACCACCTTGGATCCCGTCACCGCGGTAGGGGGCGTGTAGAGGCCGGTCGCGTCGATCTTCCCGCCGCCGCGCGGCACCGACCAGGAGACTGGCCGGTCGGCCGACAGCCGCAGCGTCTCCCCGGTCGACACGGCGGCCACCGGTGGCGTCACGGTCAGGTCGGAGGTCCGCAGCGTTCCGAACGCGACCAGGTCGCCGGGCACGTGCGCGCTCTCCAGCCGGGACGTCTGCCGGCCGGGGAACAGGAGGTTGGTCACGGCGAAGGCCCCGACGTGCGGGATGTCGAAGCCGAGCAGCAGGTCGCCGAGCTTGTGGCAGACCTGGGCGGAGATCCATTCGGAGACCACTTGCTGTGCCTCCTTCTTGTCGAACAGGTCGAACCCCACGTCCGGCGCGGTGTAGCTCACCTTGACCCCGCCGTCGGGCTGAAAGGAGATCACCGCGGTGACCGGGTCGACCGACGGCAGGTAGGAAATGTCCAGCTCGACCGTCATCGTGACCTGGCCGTCCTGGCAGTACGTGAACGGGGTGGAGACCTCCACACTCCACGGCTGCGGCCAGTCGTGCCGCCACTTGCCGGTGAGCCGGCCGGACTGGGCGGAGCCGGTGATGTCTTTCAGGGTCACCATCACCGGCTCCGGACCGCCGCACCATCCGGGCTGGACGGATCCGTTGGGCAGCGGCAATCGCGCCTGCATGTAGGCGCGCCCGCCGGTGGTCGACACCGACCACGCCTCGTCCCGGTCGCCGGCCGCCGCGACGGTGACGCCTTCACCGCCCCGCGCCAGGGCGTCGTGCAGGGCGATCGGCATGATCTCGCCGAAGAACACCCGGCTCGACACCAGCAGCGCCGCGTCCATCCCCGCGGGAACCGGGTTGGCCAGCGGGAGCGTCGTCTGGCTGTCGCCCTGCTGGTGGTACTTCGTGGGGACGAACAGCAGCACCCGTCCGGCGTCGTCCGGGTCGCTCTGGTCGCGCTGCGTGGCCAGCTCGAAGTCGCCGGCGGGGGTGAGGTCGGTGCTGTTGGGGGTGTAGTCGAGCGTGCCCAGGGCGTACCGGTAGCCGGTGGCGTGGTCGCGCAGGAAGCGGAGGAAATACGTGCCGAGCAGGGTGCCTGCCGCGTCCGGCATGCCGAGCCCGGCGAAGAAGTCCTTGCCGTCCTCGATCCGCAGGACGACGTGGGTCTGCTCGCCGACTTCCCCCTTCACCTTGGCGAGGGGCACCGTACCGGTGATCGTGTAGCCGTGTCCCTCGGTGATCCACTGGGTGGAGACGACGTTGGCCGTGGCGGCGTCGGCGACGACGACGCGGATGATCCCGGCGAGGACCGGAATCGTGAGCAGCGCCGCCTGCGGGTCCTGTTCGGGGTCGAAGGCGATCAGCGGGTGGTCGAGTACGACGTCGTCGAACTCGACCGCGTAGTCCCCGATGACCGGGACGCTGCCCGTCACCGGGGGCAGGTGGCTCCCGGTGCTCAGGTCCAGCACGAACTGGCGCTGGAACAGCTCGTTCACCTTGTGCGCGGACAGGGCGTACACCACGTCCCAGCCTTGCGTCACTCCCTTGCCTCGCAGCCGGGAGAGGATCTCGTCGCGGCTCGGTCCCGTGCTCATGATGTCGCCAACCTGTCGTAGTCGAAGTCGCCGATCGGGTCCCAGAGGCATATCTGCACGAACGAGGAGAGCCCCTCGGTCTCTTCGACCGCCTCTGGAAGCAGGAGGATCTGGCCCAGCCACGGCAGCGGCTGCGCGATGGCCTCGAAGACGTCCAGGCCGGACACTCCGGGGTCGTGGTCCGAGAGCTGGTAGGCGGCCCCGGCCACACCCGTGCCGGTGAGGGTGACGGCGAGGACGTAATCGATGGTCGCGTTCAGCTGGAAGTTCAGGGCCTTCAGCGCCGCGGGCACCTGCTTGCCCGCCAGGGTCAGGCTGCCCGTGATGATGTCCACCAGGACGAACGCCCCGTCGGAGAGGATGGGTGCCCAGAGGCCGATCCACGTCGCGTTGGTGATCCGCGCGCCTCTGGTCATGGACGACCAGTCCCACTTCCAGGCGAACTCGGGGCTGAAAAGGACCTGGACGACCCCGTTCGCCACCACGTCCAGCGCGTTGAAGAACACCGATTTCAGGCTGACGCCATCGCTTCCGGGGTTCGCCATGGCCGCGGCGGCGTCCTCCATGTTGATCGTGTCGGCGATCATGTCGATGATGATCAGCAGGCCGGAGGTGTAGAACTTCGCGTCGTCCAGCGCCGAGGCGCCACTCATCGCCTTCGCATCCGCCGTCAGGGAGGCGTCGTACGGCCCGCGGCCGGTCTCCATCAGGCAGGTGAGGGTGACGGGGGCGGCGAGCACGAGGCACAGGATCCGGCCCAGCGTCATCGGGTCGTCGCTCTCGTCCGGCCGCACCACGTGCTCCCAGAGCCAGCTGAGCACCGGCACGTCGGTCATCGGCGTGGTGAGCACGTCGAGCAGCCCGCGGATGATCGCCGCCGCGAACTCCAGCAGCACCACGGCGAGGATGTCGGCGCAGTCCACGGCCAGGTCGATCAGGTCGCGGAAGGCCGCCAGCAGATCCGCGACACGGATGTCGCCCGCCCGGGACGGGTCTCGGAACAGCGTCTCGCACAGCGCCGTCAGGTCCCGCACCGTCTGCTCGCCATCCTGAACGGCGCCCATGTCGTCGATCGCCTTGGCGATCTTCTCCGCGAAGCCGTCGGGAAGCCCCGGGATCACCGGGGAGGGCTGGTCGGGCAGGTTCGACAGCATCTTCGACAGCACGTAGTTGTGCTGCGCGGGGCTGCCCGACAGCGCCGCCGTCAAGGCGGGCGAGCGTTTGGTCCCAGGTGCGGGCAGCAGGCGCAGCCGGCCGTGTGTGATCTCGCCGATCGTGGTGTCGCCCAGCAGGGCCGCGACCGTGTCGAGCCCGGTGTTCAGCTCCGACTTCAGATCCCTGAAGAAGCGTCCGGCCGCCACCGGGGCGGCCTCCCGAGCCAGCCGGCGACCGAGGAGAGCCCGTCGGTGACATACCCGTAGAAGGCGTCCATGGTGCGCCAGATCGAACGCCAGTGGAAGGCGTCCTGCATCCAGTCCTTGAAGGTGTCGAAGGCGGCCCCGATCGTGTTGAGCACGCCCTGTATGAACGAGGCGGCCTCGGCCGCGCCCGCCAGGGCCAGGCCCTTCACCTGAGTCCAGATCCCCTCGGCGGACTCCACCAGCGCCGAGGCGGTCTGGCCGCTTGGATCGACGATGAAGTTGAGCAGCTTGACAGCGCCCGACTTGATCGAGGGTTGTTCTCTTGCGCAGGCGGCGTGCTGGCGCTGGGAGCCTGGCTGTGGTGGATCCGCCGACGCTACCTGGTGGCCACCGTTGACGGGCCGAGCATGGAACCCACCCTGCGCTCCGGGGACATGCTGCTCGTCCGCAGGACGAGGCGGGTCCACGCGGGTCAGATCGTGGTCGTCCGGATCGACGATCCACCGCCCATCGACGGGCTGCCACCGGGTCTCGAACCGGGTGGCGAGGAGGCGTTGCCGGAGAAACCGGATCATCCCGGTTGGCGGTTGCTCGTGAAACGGGCGGTCGCGGTTGCCGGCGATCCCGTACCGAGACAGGGCTTTCCGGCCTTTCGCGACGTGCCCGAGACCGTCGTGCCGCGGCATGCCCTGGTCGTGCGGGGCGACAATTCGGACACCAGCTGGGACTCCCGGGACTTCGGCTTCGTGCGAGGCGAGGAGTTCGTCGGTGTGATGGTGCGCCGCCTGGCACCGCCTCGGAGCACCGGCGCGAACCCGAGGCCAACGCGATCAACTCCGCGCTCGGCGGCGCCGCCAAGTTCGTGATCGACACCAGCCGCAACGGCAGGGGATCGGCCGCGTGTCCATGGCGACTCAGCCAAGCGATCGATCTTCAGCCGGTTCCATGAGGGTCAGCACGCCCGCCGGCTTGAGCAGTCCGCCGAACTCCGGGTCGCCGTGCCGTACCTGGAGACGGTAGTCGCGCGCCAGCAGCGACGTCAGCGCCATGAGCTGGATCTTGGCAAGCGGGGAGCCTGGACAGCCGCGCGGGCCCGCGCCGAACGGGAGGTAGCGGCCGCGTTTGGGCGTCTGGTGCCAGCGTTGCGGTGAGAACGCCTCCGGGTCGTCCCACCAGCGGGGGTCGCGGTGGATGAGGTAGGTGCAGACCATCACCTGCTGGCCGGTGTCCAGGGCGTACGGCCCGAGCCGAGTGGGTCGCAACGCCGTACGGCTGAGCATCCACTGGGGCGGATGCAGGCGCAGCACCTCGCGCAGGAAGCCGTCGGCGAGCGGGAGGGCGCGCGCGCCGACGGCCTGGCCGATCGAGAGGGGCCCGGCCGCCTCGTCGGCGATCTGCGCTGCGAGTTCCGGGTGCTCGGCCAGCCGGAGGGTGAGCCAGGAGGAGGCGGCGCCGGGGACACCGGGCGCGGTGAAGACCACCAGGCGCACCGCCGCCGCGACGTCGGCGTCGTTGTCGCTGATGCGGAGCAGCTCGTCGAGCAGGTCGCGCGAGTGGGGCGGCGGGGTGGCAGCGCGGCGGCCGGCGATCTCCTCCTTGATCAGGGCGCGCAGGGCCTCGTTGGCCCGGATGGCCTTCTTGGCGGCCGGGCGCGGGAGCCAGCGGACGCGGACCTCGCCGATCTCCAGGATCTTCAGGATTCCGTAGAAGGCCGCGAGGGAGGCCTCCGCGATCTCGGTGACGCGGGAGTCTCGGGTGCCGCCGCCGAAGCAGAACCAGGCCGTGGCCGTGCCGCAGATCGCGGTGGTGGCGGTGAACAGGTCGGTGGAGCGGCCCGCGTGGGCGCGGAGCTGGTCGCTCAGCTCGGCCACCTGGCGGTCGATGCGCTCCGGAGTGAGATGGTTGACCATCGCGCGGCTGGCCAGTCGGCGGCGGCGCATCAAGACAGGTAGGCGGGCCTCCTGCGCGGCTCGCGCCCGGCGGCTGACCACGATCGCGTTGTCGAGCATGTACGTGTCGTTGGTCTGGGTGAAGATCTGCTGGGCGGCATCAGGGTCGAGGACGACGACGGCGTGGGGTGCCAGGCGGATGATGTCGCCGTAGTCCGCCTGGTTGGTACGCAGCCAGGACATGCGGTCGCGCTCGTAGGCGGGGAGTTGGCCGACCAGCCACCGTCCGCGAGGGCCTGGGATTCCGGTCTCGGTCATACCAACCTCGGGGGGAGCGTGGGTGGGGCGGCGCGCGGCCGCCCCTGGGGACGTCAGTCGTTACTGCACTCCACGTGGGCATAGACGCCGTTGGCACGAGCACGACCCAGCCGTCCCACCAAGATCCGGAAATAGCGTCGCATGATGCACCTCCTTCACTCTTGGATCACGTTTTGACCTTAAGTCATCTTTTTTGGCTACAAAAGGTCCAGACGGGAAAGATCACTCGTCAGCGGATCCCGAGTAGGTGCTAGACGTGGGCGATGATCTCCAGCACGAACGGCGCGGCGACGACGAGCACGGCGATGACGATCAGCAGCGCGATCACGTTGCCGACGAAGCCCGACCGGCCGGAGCGGCGCGCCAGCCGCGCCGAGTCCTGAGTGGATTGGCGCGCCCACTGGGCCGCCCTGGCCGCGTTCTGGTTGGCGTTCTGCTGGCTCTGCCACGATGAGAAGTTCGGGTTGGTCATGACGATCTTTCCTTTCGTATCGTATGGATCAGGCCGGGCCGTCCCGCGACCTCCGTGCCGGGATGCGTGTCCGGATCGCGCCGGCGAGCAGAGCGGCGCCGAGGGGCCCGGCACCCAGGAGGTAGGGGGCTCCCGGATCGCCGGTGAGCGGGCCGAGCAGAGCGGCGAACGCGATGGCCGCTCCAGCCGCCGGCCGGACCAGTGCGGCGCGGGCGAGCCCGTACGCCAGCAACGCGATGCCGGCGGCGGCGGCATAGGCCAAGGCGAGCCGCGGGACCGGCTGCGCCGCGACCCACCGCCCGCCGGCGACCCGCAGCGTCGCCTCGACCATCCAGGCCGAGGCGACCACCCCGAGCAGGGCCAGGGCGACGGCGGCCCGCCCACGTCCGGCGTGCCGCGCGACGTCGCGGTACACCGTCGCGGTCGCCGCCACCCCGGCCCATGCTCCGGCCCCCCACATCACCTCGGCGGGTGCGGTCAGGGTCGCGGCGAGGCAGAGCATCGCCGAGGCCAGCAGCCCCAGCCCGCCGAGCGCCCGTGCTCTCATGTTCGTCGTCAGGGCGGGCGGTGCGGGCTCAGCAGTGCTTGCTCAGCGACATGTGCTTGATGAGCGGGAACAGGCCGGGGTCGAACTCCGCCTCGGTGTCCTTGATCTGCCACCGGTACGGCTCGGTGTGGCTGGGCATGTTCATGACGAACTTCGTCAGGTTCGTGGGGTTGGAGCGGGTGTGTCGCAGCCAGCCGAGCACGGCGCCGTTCTCGTCCTTGATCTTCGCCCACATCAGCCAGGCGTCGTCGTCATCACTGCTGGTGACCGTGCCGTCGAAGGAGGCCTTGCCGGTGGAGGTCAAGGTCCATCGGGCGCCCGAGAACATCGTGCAGTCGCCCGCCCGCATCGTTCCGAAGTAGAAGGTCTTGGTGGCCAGGGCGGTGGTGCCCTGCGCGTGGGCGGTTGCGGAGGTGGCGAAGGTCAGCCCCGCGATCAGGGCCGCGGTGGTCGATATGGCGCCCAGCATCCTTTGGCTCCCGCGCATGGGATCGTCCTTTCCTTGAAGGTGGCTCGTCGATCAGTCACCCTCAGGGTGGGCGGCGCCGCGTCCCGTCGTCATGGGTCCCGGGTCCCGGTCGATCCGGGAGGTTTTCCCGGGCGAAAGGGGCTTTCAGTGGGATTCGGGCGCTCCGCCGAGTCCCGCCTCGCGGGCCCGCACGATCGCCGCGGGCCGGTCGGCCAGCTGCAACTTGGTCAGCACGTTCGAGACGTGGTTGCGCACGGTCTTGCCGCTCACGCCGAGGCGCCGCGCGATCGCCATGTTGTCCAGGCCCCGCGCGACCAGCCCGAGCACCTCGTGTTCCCGCTCGGTGAGCTGCGGGAACGGGGAGGCCACGACGGCCTTGGAGAAGTGCGCGAGCAGCCGCGTCGCCACGCCGGCGCCGAAGACCGCCTCGCCGCGGGCGACCGCGCGGACCGTGGCCGTGATCTCCTCGGGGCCGGCGCCCTTGAGCGCGTAGCCGTGGGCGCCGGCCCGCAGGGCGGCAAGGACGTTCTCGTCGTCGTCGTACATCGTCAGGATCAGCGCACGCGTGGGCAGAGCGGCGGCCCGCATCCGGGAGGTGACCGTGAGCCCGTCGCCGCCGGGCATGTTGACGTCGAGCACCGCGACGTCGGGCCGGTGCTCGATCGCCGAGCGCAGTGCTTGCTCGCCGGTCGCGGCGACCGCGAGCACCGTCATGTCCTCCTCGGAGTCGAGCAGGGCCCGCAGGCCCGACGCGAACACGGGGTGGTCGTCGGCAAGGATCAGCCGGATCATCGTGCCCTCCCAGACTCGCCCAGATCCGCCGGCAGGAAGGCGCGCACACAGGTGCCCCCCTCGGGCAGGGAGCATATCGACCATTGCCCGCCGACCTCGGCGGCCCGCTCCCGCATGGAACGCAGCCCCACCCCGGGCGCCCGCGCAGGATCGAGCCCGCAGCCGTCGTCGCGTACCGTCACCTCGACGCCGCCGGCCGCCAGCGCGATCTCGGCGGTGCAGCCGGTCGCGCCGCTGTGCCGGACCGCGTTGGTGATCGCCTCGACGGCGATCCGGTAGGCCGCCGTCTCGACCGCGGCGGGCAGCGGCGGCAGGCCCTCCTCGCCGATGACCTCGATCGGCATCGCCCCCGCCAGGCTCGCCGCTCGGGAGCGTACCGCCGCGACGATGCCCAGCTCGTCCAGCGCGGGCGGGCGCAGCGCCTCGACCAGGCGCCGGATGTCGGTCAGCGACGCGCTCGCCTCCGCGGATATCTCGCCGAGCAGGGAACGCGCCGCCGAGTCACCCGGTACGGCGCGGGCCGCCAGCGCGGCCTTGAGCCCGATCGCGGCCAGCGTCGGTCCCAGCCCGTCGTGCAGGTCGCGGCGCAGCCGGCGGCGTTCGTCCTCCCGCGAGGCCACCACCTCGGCGCGGGAGCGGGCCAGGTCGTCGTGCAGCCGTACCGCCTGCACCGCGCTTCCCACCTGCTGGGCCAGCGAGGCGATCAGGCTGAGGTCGATGGGATCGAGCGGGTCGTCCGAGCCGCGCGCCGAGACGAGCAGGAGCCCGACGAGCGTCCCGTGGTAGCGCAGCGGCTCGGCGTGCACCTGGCCCGCCGCGACGCCGTGCCGGGCCGCCGGGTGGCGTTCGCCCGCGCCGTCCACCAGGTCGATCGCCACGTACGGCACGCGTAACGACCGGGCCACGGTCTCCACGATCGCCGGTAGCATCTCGGCGGGCAGCAGCACCGCCTGCAGCCGTGTCCCGAGGCGGGTCAGCGCCCCCTCCGGGTCGTGGCGGTCGCCGTACATCACCCGGTTGACGGTGCTCTGCGCAGCGTTGCGCAGCGGCGCCAGCGCGAGCGCCGCACTGGCCGCGGCGAGCGCGGCGGCCACGGTGCCCGACAGCCGCAGCACGCTGACCAGGATCGCGACCACGGCCGCGTACCCGGCGACCAGGATCGCGACCACGGTGGCGTAGACCAGCGAGCGGTTGGCCAGCCTCTCGACGTTGAACAGGCGGTGGCGGCGCAGCGCGACCCCGATCCCGGCCACGAACGGCAGTCCGGACAGGCCGAGCGCGCCCCACGGCAGCGGCTGCGTTCCGGTGATCAGTTCCGGCAGGTGCCAGCCCGCGATGCCGAGTACGGCCGTGGTCGCGCCGCCGCCCAGCATCCAGCGCGTCCGCCCGCGCATCAGCGGATCCGGGTTGCCGCGATAGCTGATCGCGCCCCAGACCGTCCCGGCCACCAGCGCCAGCGCCACCACCGCCGTCTGACCGCTGTGCAGCAGGCCGAGCCACCGCAGCGTGTCAGGCGCCATCAGCGCCGCGACCCCGCTCCACACGGCCATCGCGGCCAGGGGCGCGGCGTACGCGACGGCGATCGTCTTCCGGGTGCGGGGCGACAGAGGCTGGCGAGCCGTGAACGCGAGCACGAAGGCCAGGAACGCTCCCCAGCCGATGGAGTACGACACGATCGCGTTGATGTGGAACAGCCAGAGCTGAGGGCCGCCGGTGGCCAGCGCGAGTACGGGCAGTCCGACGGCGACGGTGAGCGTGCTGCCCAGCAGCCCGGCCGCAAGCACGAGCAGCGGGGCCGTCGCGGGCGCCTCGGGCCGCCGCAGGTACAGCGCGGCCGCCAGCCCCGCCAGCGCCAGGACGAACACGAGATTGCCCCAGCCCTGCACGAGCAGCGGGTACGGATAGGGCCGATCGACGCGCACCGCCACGACCGCGTCCTCACCGGCCACGCCGTACGGGACGCTCGCGCCCGGGCCAGGACGAGCGACGGCGCCGAGCCCGTCGGCCAGGCGCCGGCCCGCGACGGCGATCACCAGGTCCCCGGTCCGCAGCCCAGGCCCCGAGGGCGCGGCCGGCACGTCCACCACGACGCCGTCGAGCCGCCACGTCGACCAGCCCAGCCGCACGATGCTGCCGTCGGACGGGGCGTCCAGCGAGACGGCGGTCGCGACGACGCCCAGCACCACCAGGACGATCGCGACCCCGGCCGGAACCCTGCGCGAGCGTCGCACCGAAGCCCACCAGGACAGCCACGCGGACACACCCCCATCCTCACCGACAACCGGCCGCGAAACCACCGGCCCGCCGGACAGGACCGTCCTGAGCCAATGGCGGCCGGCCGACCGGTGGGTCAAAAGTCGAGTCGGGCGCTGGAAGAAGTACCGGCCCCGCCCTCAGATACCCGCCGCCACCGCGGCGCCCAGCCCCAGCAGGACGACGCCGGTGGTCACGCTGAGTCCCCGCAGGACGGTCGGCTGCGATACCAGGGCGCGCCCTCGGCTGACGGCCCAGGTGAGCAACGTGTACCAGGAGGCGCTGACGAGCGCCCACAGGGCTCCCAGGGCGACGGTCGACAGGAACACCGGGCCATTCGGGGTCACGAACTGGGGCAGCACCGAGACGGCGAACACGCCCGCCTTGGGGTTGCCGAGGTTGGTGATCAGGCCGGTGAGATATCCGCCCGCGAAGCCGGTGCGGCGCCCGCCCTCGAAGACCGGGGGAGTGGAGACGGTGGTGAGCGCGGTCCGTAGCGTGTTCACCCCGAGGATCATCAGCACGATGCCGCCCGCGATCCGGAGCACCGCGTACGCGGTGGGGCTGGCCAGCAGGACGGCGGACAGCCCGGCCGCGGCGGCCGTGGACCACAGCAGGAAGCCGGTGGCGTTGCCCGCGAGCGTGCCTCGGACCGTACGTTGCCCGCCTTCCAGAACCTGCCGGATCATCAGGGCTTGACTCGCGCCTGGCAGCATCGCCAGCAGCAAGGTGGTGGCGATGAAAACGGGCACATGCGTGGGCATGGGAAAGAACCCCTTCCGGGGATTGCGGCCGATGGGTGTCCCACGAGTCTTCCTCTCCCATACTCGTAAGAGAAGTTAAAAGAGAAGGGTGCAGCGTTAGGATTAGTGAATGCTGGTGGATCCGGGACAGCTGCGGCTTCTCGCGTTGATCGAGCGGCACGGCTCCTTGACGGCGGCGGCTCACGCGCTCCAACTCACACCCGCGGCGGTCACCCAGCAGGTGGCCAAGGCCGAGCGCGACTGGCAGGTGCCCCTGGTCATCCGTGGTCCTCGCGGAGCAACGCTCACCGCGGCCGGTGCGCTGCTCGCCTCCCACGGTCGAACCGTGCAGGAGGCATCGGACAAGGCCGAGGCGCAACTGGCCGCACTGCTCGGCCACCTCTCGCTCCGTCTGCGGATCGGCACGTTCCAGGCGGCTGCCCTGCATCTGCTGCCACCCGCCCTGACGGCCCTGCGGC
The DNA here is from genome assembly GCF_044460705.1 of Nonomuraea sp. NPDC050022. Taxonomy (NCBI): domain Bacteria; kingdom Bacillati; phylum Actinomycetota; class Actinomycetes; order Streptosporangiales; family Streptosporangiaceae; genus Nonomuraea; species Nonomuraea sp. NPDC050022. The sequence continues at coordinate 11,004 of NZ_JBITKE010000008.1, read as the reverse complement.
ACCGCCATCCGGACGCCGACGTCTCGGTCGTGGACGTGGTGTCCGGACGCGGAGCGGAGGAGATCAGCGCGGGGCGCCTGGACCTCGCCATCGTCGCGTCCTGGGGCACACCGCTCACGCCGCCCCCACACCTACGGGCCCACTCGCTGCTGTTGGACCCGATGGTCGTGGTTCTCCCCGATGACCACCCACTGGCCACCGGGCAGCCCGCGGACACCGAACTTCGCCTGGAACAACTGCGCGACGAATCGTGGGTTTCCATCCTGGCCGGCCATGCCGCCCGCGAACAGTTCCACGACGCCGCCCGCGAGGCCGGTTTCACTCCCACCGTGCGGTTCGAGACCGAGTCCTACGACGTCGCCCAGGCCCTCGTCGGCACAGGCATCGCCGTGGCCCTGGTCTCGCGCCTGGCCCTGACCCATGCGCCTGGCACCACCCATCGCGAACTGGCCCACCCCAGTCCCTACCGCCAGCTCTACGCCGTGACCAGAACCGACGCCGGCCTCACACCACTCGTGGACATGCTCATCGACCTCCTCCGTGATGTCGCCCGCGACATCACCGCCACCTGGGAGGCTCCCCTGCCATCGAACTCACCGCACGGAGCCTGAAAGCCCCCGGGTTCTGAATCGACACAGCCTGGTCCGGAGCGGCCGGTCCCGCTCCGACCGACCATCGACGCCGCCAGCTGGCTCGGCGTCGGCGTTTCACCCTGCCCGTAGCTACGCGAGCGCAGGGCCTATCGCCGCGGGAGGCGGGAGAGAGCCAGGGCGCTGTACCTGGAAAGCCTGAAAGAGATAGGCCAGCAGGCGCCGGGAGGCCGCGAGGGCGGCGTCTCTCGGTTGCCCGGTGAGGCCGCTGTTCGCCAGGAGTAGGAGGGTGATATCGGCGAGGTCGAAGTCGTCGCGCAGCTGTCCGGTCTCGCGGGCACGCTGGACCAGCCGCGCCAGAGCCTCTTCGGCACAGTCGCGTTCGTGATCGTGATCAAGGGCGTCGGGGAACTGATCCCAGAAGACGAAGGCGAAGCCGCGGTCGGTCACCTGCGTGGTGCACACCTTCTCCAGGAGTGTGTACAGGCCGTGCCCGGGATCAGGGTCGGCGAGGGCCTCGTCGAAGGCTGCCGCGCACACGGCGAGCTGCTCGGCGAAGGCGGCCGTGGCCAGCACGGTGCGGGTGGGGAAGCGGCGGTAGAGGGTTGCCACGCCGACGCCGGCGCGGCGGGCGACGGCGCTCATAGGGGCGTCAACACCCTGGGCCGCGAACACCTCGCGGGCGGCTTGGAGGATGCGTTCCCGGTTGCGCCGGGCATCGGCGCGCAGGCCCACCGGGTCCGCACCGCCGGGCACATCGCCGACGTGGCCGGACGGCTTGTGAGATGGCTGAGCAGGCAATGTCTCTCACTTCAAGCTAAATGGACGATGTCATCCACTTACGGGTTTAGCGTGAGCGTACCAGCGGGCGCACCCAGCGCCTCCGCGGCTTCGAAATGCGACACAGGACAAGATCATGAGCGACATGCGCGCAGCCCTCTTCGACCGATTCGGCCCCCCGGAGGTCCTCTATGTGGGCAAGCGGCCGACGCCGACCCCCGCGCCCGAGGAGGTGCTGGTGCGGGTGCACGCCGCCAGCGTCAACGGCGGCGAGCTGCTCGACCGGGCCGGGAGAACGCGCCTGGTAACCGGCCGCAACTTCCCCAAGACGAGCGGAATCGACTTCGCCGGGGAGGTCACCGAAGTCGGTTCGTCGGTCACCGGAGTACGTGAAGGGGATCGGGTGTGGGGGCTACTGGGGCGCAAGACGGGCAGCATGGCCGAGCACGTCGCCGTGCGCCCCCGCCAGATCGCCCCCGCTCCGCAGAACCTCACCCCGGTGCAGGCCATCTCACTGCTCGCCGGCGGGGCCACGGCGGTCACCGCCCTGCGCGACAAGGCCGCCATCAAACCCGGTGAGCGACTACTGGTACGCGGGGGCAGCGGAGGCGTGGGCAGCGTCGTGGTGCAGATCGGCAAGCTCTTCGGCGCCCACGTCGTCGCTCTCGCGGGCGCCAAGAACCTCGACTTCGTCCGCGGCCTGGGCGCCGACGAAGCACTCGACTACCGCACGACCCGCCTGTCTGAGCTGGGCCGCTTCGACGTCATCGTCGACACCGCCGGCACGCAGCAGTCCCGCTTGCGCCGCCTGCTGGCGCCCGGCGGGCGCATGGTCGCCATCACCCTCGACTTCAACAGGCCTCTGGCCGGCCTCGCCTCCATCCTCGCCTCCACCATCCACGGGAGCGGACGCATCCGCGTCTTCAGCGGCAACCCCGACACCGAGCTGCTGGCCCAGATCACCCGTTACGCCGAGCACGGCGACATCGTCCCTGTCGTGGACACCGTCCACCCTCTGGACCGGCTCGCCGATGCCCACCGGGCCCTGGAAGCCGGTGGAGTCCGCGGCAAGCACGTCATCCAGATCAGGTGAGGGGGCGAACACTCACGCAGGATACGTTGTCCATGACCTCCACGCGGCCGCGCAAGCTCCGGAAGGATGCGGCGGAGAACACTGAGCGGCTGATCGCCGGAGTCGGGATCGCTCACACGCTGATCATCCGAGGTCGAGGGAGTACCAGCCGTAGTGTGCGATGTGGCCGTTGTGCAGCAGCGCGGGATGGCCGTGAGGCAGGGGTTCCCCGGGAAGTGGCGGGATGGTGATCACCGACCAGTCCAAAGATCCATCAGCCGCCCGGACCAGTGGTTCCAGGCTCGCGTGGCTCAGCCGCTCACCCGAGGCGTACACCGACAGATGGTAGGCGCCGAGACCGGCGATCTCGGCGAACCAGTGATCGCATGCCCACTGCAGTTCTTCGGCGTCACTGACGACGAGCTGTTCACGGCATCCGGCCGTGCCGCTCCAGTACTCCCCTTGGACCAAGTAGTGGCTGAAGGGAGCCACCGGAAAGGGCACGCCCTCGAAAGCGGCCAACCCGCTGCGAGCGCCCGGATGCGCGGGGTCCGCTCGCAACACCTGCGCGTAGAGCCGCTGCGCCTCTTTTCGCATCCGTTCGCAGTTCCTCCTGGCCAGGTTGCCCTCCTCGTCCTCACCCTCCTCGTCGCAATCCTCCTCGTCGTCGAGCCCATAGGCGTAGGCGAGGGCATCGGCGTCACCGGTAAGGCGGGCGGCCAGCAAGACGGCAGCCTCGTGATCCTCAGGGCGCCCTTCCAGCGCGACACGAAACCACCACACGCACGGCCACTCATCATCGGACTCCTCCATCTCGGCCGGGAGAAGACTCAGGAGTCTGCCGTATTCGCGCGCGGCCTCGTAGTCGCCCGCCTGGGCGGCGCCTCGGACACTTTCCAGGTGATGTTCAACAAGGGTCATGCCCCAGGACCTTAGGAGTTTTTGCCCGGATAAGGGGACTTATCCGGGCGCGGCACTCGGACCCAGTCGTTCAGCGGTCCCGGGTCACGAACCGGTAGTGCAGTCCGGTCGACGATTCCTGCCACGGCCCGACGGAGTCCGGCGAGCGCCCCGTGTCCGGCGCGTACGTGTCTCCTGCGAAGAACTCGCGAATCTCGGTGACCACGATCCGGTCCGCGAACGGCAGCGCCGCCCGGTACACGGCCGCGCCGCCGATCACCCACACGTCCCCGGCCGCCGTGGCGAGCGCCTGCTGCAGGTCGGGGAAGGTCTCCACGCCTTCCTGTGGCGTGCGTGACAGCACAAGATTGCGTCTGTTCGGCAGCGGCCGGAAGCGCGGCGGCAGCGACTCCCAGGTACGGCGGCCCATGAGCACGGTCGCGCCCGCGGTCAGGGAGCGGAAGTGCTTCAGGTCTTCCGGCAGGTGCCAGGGCAGCGTGCCGTCGCGGCCGATCACGCCGTTGGCCGACTGCGCCCAGATGAGCCCGATCACACCGCCACCGGCGCCTTGATGCCAGGGTGCGGATCATAGCCGTTCAGCGTGAAGTGCTCGTAGGTGTAGTCGAACAGGCTGTCGGCCGGCTTCAGGCTCAAGGTCGGGAACGGCCGCGCGTGGCGTGCGAGTTGGGTGTGGACCTGGTCCTGGTGGTTGTCGTAGATGTGGCAGTCGCCTCCGGTCCAGATGAAATCACCGACGCCGAGGCCCACCTGCTCGGCGATCATGTGCGTCAGCAGTGCGTAGCTGGCGATGTTGAACGGCACGCCGAGGAACAGGTCCGCGCTGCGCTGGTACAGCTGGCAGGACAGTTCGCCGTCGGAGACGTAGAACTGGAAGAAGGCGTGGCATGGCGGCAGCGCCATCCGCTGGATGTCGGCGACGTTCCACGCGGACACGATGATCCGCCGAGAGTCGGGGTTCTCGCGGAGCGTGCGCAGCACTTCGCTGATCTGGTCGATGTGCCCCCCGTCCGGGGTCGGCCATGACCGCCACTGCACACCGTAGACCGGGCCGAGATCACCGTCCGGCGCCGCCCACTCGTCCCAGATCGTGACGCCGTTCTCCCGCAGCCAGGCGACGTTCGCGTCGCCGCGCAGGAACCACAGCAATTCGTACGCGATCGAGCGGAAATGGACCTTCTTTGTGGTGATCAGTGGGAAGCCGTCCGACAGCCGGTAGCGCAACTGGTGACCGAAGATCGACCGCGTGCCCGTCCCGGTACGGTCCTCCTTGCGGGCGCCCGTGTCGAGCACGAGGCGGAGCAGGTCTTCATATTGCGTATCCGACATGCGGCAAGTCTAGAAGCACGGTTCCTGCGGGCCGGCCAGCAGCGCCCGGTGGCGATGCCGCGACCCCGGGGCCCGCGAGCACAACGCGAATGAAAAGTACGCCGCGAAACGCGGACGGATCGGGTTGGCGTGACTGGTCGTCCCAGAGGTACCGGTCGGGTGTTTCATATGCGAGGGCCTATGAAACAGAGACGACGCCGGCTTGCTGTGTTGGGCGACCCGGGGCGCTTGTGCCAGGGCTGACCGGTCAGGACGTGGGGTCGGACCGCGCCGCGGAACCATGGATGATCTGTTCCAGACAGTCGCGGAACAGATCATCGACGCTGTGGCCAGCCTGGAAATACTCTGTCACGCCGGCCATCACGGTGGGGTACGCCGTGGCGTACGCGGCCATGTCGAAGCCGTCCAGGGCGTCCGCGTCGGGGCGGCCGGCCTGTTCCTCCAGGACGTAGCCGACGGTGAAGCGCAACACCGTCAATACGATCAGGCGAGCCTGCCGCAGGGGAATGCCCCGCCCGACCAGTGCGCTCATTGCCAGTTCGGAGATGGCGGCCATCTTGAGGGACAGCTGGGAGGCCGCGATGATCCGGGCTCCGTCCGGGTGGGCCAGCAGCGCGCGGCGCAGCCGCTCGGCCAGGCCGATCAGCCAGTCCGCCCAGCGCTCCTCCGGCGCGGGCGACGCCGGCTCGGGGAACTGCTGCTCGAGAATCGCCTCGGCGATCGCGGTGACCAGCGCCGCCTTGTTCGGGATGTGCCAGTAAAGGGTCGGCGACTGTACGCCGAGCCGGGCGGCCAGTTTGCGCGTGGTCACGCCGTCGAGACCCTCTGCGTCCAGTAGCGCGACGGCCTCGGTGACGATCCGCTGCTTGTCCAAAGCCAATTCCGGCACCTCCCTTCCGGAGTCTATCAGTGATAGAGTGCCCTATCAGTGATAGAGACTCGCGCGCCAGAGGAGGCGACGATGAGACACCAGCACTCGCTCCGCGACCTGCTGCACCGGGCGACCCATCGCATTCCGGGGATTCCCGCGCACACCGAGCGGCCGGCCGGGCACCAGGGCCAGGCCCGCCACGGCCATGGGTGGCGGCACTCGCTCACGCACCACCGTTCGCACGACCACGGGTTCAACCACTTCTCGGCCCGGCCGCCTCGTGTCCTGGTGGCGTGGCAGATGCGGATCGCTCGCTTGTTCGGGCAGGAGCTGGGATGAAGGCAGCGGTGCTCCACGAGGTCGGCGGCATCCCGCGCTATGAGGACTTCCCCGATCCGGTGGCCGACGACGGCGAGGTGATCATCGATGTCAAGGCGGTCGCCGTCGAGAACGTCGACAAGGCGATCGCGGCCGGTACGCACTACGCCGGCGAGAAGTACATCGGCCGGCTTCCGATGATCCCTGCCTTCGACGGCATCGGCGCTCTCCCGGACGGCACGCTCGTCGGGTTCGGCAACATCCGCCCGCCCTACGGCGCGCTCGCCGAGAAGGCCGTGGTGCCCCAGGGCTCCTACATGCCGATCCCCGACGGCATCGACCCGGCCGTGGTGGCGGTGATGGCCTCGGCCGTCACCGCCATGTCGATGAAGACGGCCGCGGGGTTCGTTCCCGGGGAGACGGTGCTGGTGCAGGGCGCCACCGGGGTCGCCGGGCGGCTCGCGGTCAAGGTGGCCCGGCTGCTGGGCGCCGGCCGCATCGTGGCCACCGGCCGCGACGACGACCAGTTGCGCGAGGTACAGGCCATCGGGGCCGACACGGTGATCAACACCGCGGTCTCCGACGAGGCGCTGGCGCAGGCGTACCTCGACGCCAGGGGGGACGGCTACGACGTCGTCATGGACTACCTGTGGGGCAGGCCCAGCGAGATCCTGCTGCGCGCGCTGGTGCCGCGGTCGTTCGCGTTCGCCAAGCCGACCCGGGTGGTCCAGATCGGCGAGTCGGTCGACACCGAGCTCGCCCTCGCCGGGTCGAGCCTGCGCACCTCCGGCGTGGAGATCTACGGCGCGGCCAAGGGACTCGACCCGCGGACCATGGACGAGGTGTACCAGCAGGTCGTGACGTGGACGCGGTCCGGCGAGCTCACCTTCGACGTGGAGAAGGTCCCGCTGAGCGACATCGCGACCGCTTGGCAGCGAACCGACCTCAAAGGCAGGCGACTCGTCGTGATGCCATGACCGGCCCGCGCCCACGACACTAGGGGTGGTTCACGAATTGGGCAGAAACGGGCTGCGGGCAGCGCGGTAGTTGCTGGTCAGCGTCGTTGGCGTGAGCGGGGCGGTGACAGGACCAAGTGGCCCTGGCCGTGGTTCTGGAGTAGGACGCCAAGCCGCCCAGCTAGCTCGGCCGTCGCGCCAGGGTGCAGGACCAGCGGCCGTCGTGCCAGCCGCAGGTCTGCTCGTAGCCGGAGCGGAACGACCCGAGCCAGGGGATGTCGTCCTCGTAGCGCGTGGGCGGCGGTGTCGGTGCGAAGTTGGCCGCGTCGTCAATGCTGCCGCTCCCGTCGTAGCGTGCGACGGCCGGATAGGGGTAGACCGGCCGGGTCCGTACGACGGTGTCGTCCTGGCGCTTCGTGGCGACGAGCCGGTCAGGTGCGACGCCGTTCTCGACCCAGGCGAGGGCGGGGGTGAGCGCGTCGAACGCGTCCGGTCCCTGACCGTCACCGCAGTGGGCGACGCCCGGCAGCATGAACAGGCGGGCGAACCGCTGCGTGGCGTCCGTCCCGCCCATGCGCTCGGTGAGGGCGTGGTAGTAGGCGATCGTCCCGTACGGCGAGATCGCCTGGTCTGCCCAGCCGTGCCAGAGGAGGAGCTTCCCGCCCGCGGCGCGGAAGGCCGTCAGGTCGGGATCGCTCGCGTCGTAGACGCCGGCCTGCTGGTTGATTTCGCGGAACGTCGCCGAGTCGTAGCGCAGGTCGCGCAGTGTCGCCGACGGCCGGGCAGAGGGGTAGGCGAGGTACTTCAGCGCGTTCGTCGCGTTGCCCTCGGCCACGGCCGGGGCGCCGGTGGCGGTCGGGGTGACCCAGCGGGCCCAGTTCGCTTCCGAGCCCACGGGCTCGCCCCCCGGGTACATCCGCCGGCCCCGCTCGTCGCGTGGCCCGTCGTACAGCTTGCGTACGGCATCGATCTGCGCGTCGGTGAGGCAGTCCGCGCTGTCGGTTCCTGTCGCGCAGCGCAGGCTCCGCGGATCGAAGGCGCAGGCACGCGGGTCGTCGATCTGGCCGTCGGCCAGGCCGTCCCGTGCGTCGCACTCGCGCATGACGGCGGCGTGCAGCGCGGGAAGCTTGGCGGCGGTCATGATGGGCCGGCCCCGCGCGTCGGTGTTGGCCGTGGCGTGCCAGCCCGCGGACCACACGATGAGCGACGTGAGCAACGACGCCGGGGCGCCGGCGATGATGCCGTCGAAGTCACGCGGGTAGCGCTGCGCCTCGGTCATCCCCTCGTGGCCGCCCTGCGAGCAGCCGTCGAAGTAGGAGTAGCGCGGGCCTTGCCCGTAGTAGAGCGCGATGAGCCGCTTGGCGACGAGCGCGACGACGTGGTCGGAGCGGTAGCCGAAGTCGACCCGGAGCTGCGGATCGGCACCGAACGTGCCGTCGAAGCCGGAGACGCCGACGTGCCCCCCGTTGCCGGTGGCTATGACGAAGTCGCCGCGGGTCAGCGGCACGCACCCGTCCGTCGCGTCGGCGTAGATGTCGACGCTCCCGCAGAACGCCCCGCACCCGGTCTGCAGATACCGCTGCCGCCACGTCTCGGTGGGAAGGAGCACGTCGAACTGGATCTGCGGCGCCGCGGTTCCCTTGACTTCGCAGGCCGCCCAGCCGACCGGCGAGGTCGTCGCGGTCGCGGACCCGATGACCGCCGGAGCGCCGGGCGTGCCCGACAGGTCCTGCCCGGCGAGGGCCGCGCAGTCGATCTTCGGCAGCACCACGGGAGGGCCGGAGGACGAACCGGGCGCCTCGGCGGCCACCCCGGCCACGGCCGTACGGGCCGCGGCCTGGCCACCGCCGGCCATCACGAGGACGGCGAGGACGGCGAGCACAACCGGTAGCGCCCGGACTCCAACGGTGCGGCCGGCGCGGCCCGGCGTCCGACCCCGTACACAAGCGAGCAGTTCTCGTGTCATCGCCATACTTGATCGTGAAGGAAGGCGGGGATCGGCGGCAATGGCTTTTGGGCCCGCTCCAGGTCGAGGTCGGTCGACCCGCATCCTCCGCGAGCCTTTGATCATGCCGGAGAGATAGCCAAGTCAGCGACAGTCACCGCTCGGAAACGATCAAGAACCGCAATCGTGATCTCGGCCTTCGAGGAGGCTGAGTGCCGAAATTAGCGGTAGCGACCTGCGGATTCTTCGCCTGTTAGCGATCCGTGACGCCCCGGAACTCCTACAGCTCCGGCCAGCCGCCACTGTGTTGATCAGTGGGTACGGCGGGGGTGCCAGGACCACGGTGACCCTTGGCGGTAGGCGCCTAGCTTTCAGCGTTGGCGTCGCCGGGCCGCGGGGTCGTGCTCGGCGGTGACGCGGGCCGAGGTTTCCTCGCCGAGGCGGACGTAGCGGCCGAGGCTGGCCCTCGGAGATCGAGAAGAATCACCGCAGGAAGCACAGCCACCTGGCAGAGACCTCATGCCCCCTCGCCGCTCCGGGCCAAGCAAATGCCACATGTGACCGACGAAGGAGAGGCATGCGCCTACCACCCATCGCCCTGAGCGTCACGGTGCAGCCGAGGTAGGCAAGGGCGTCCTGCACCCGCAGACCTGTGACATGCTCCTGGGCCCGCCGTTCAACCGTGGCGCCTGCGCACGGCCGGCCAAGCCCGCGCAGATCGACGCGCTCAACGGCGACGAGGACATCGTCACCGTCGCGATCGGCGGCAACACCCTCGGATTTCGCCACCATCCTGGCCAAATGCCGGGAAATGGGGGTGGAGCCGGGAGATCCGCCGAGCCCGAGCCCGGGGTGCAGCGGCTACTACGAGAACGGGGAAGGCAGGCAATGGCTGGCGGACAAGTTCGCCACCGGAGCCCGCCCAGCGGGGGCTTCGCAGCTTTGCCCGTTCTGCCTGCGCATCGGCCGCGCTCCAGCGCGCCGACACGGGACTTTACCCTTTGTTACAAATGCTAGGCAGATTTTGACAGGAAGTTTTACGCAATATAACGAAGACGCGTCCCCGGCAGTCGATCACCATAGGGGAGGCAGCATGAACCCTCTTCTTCCTCTGGAGGCGCAGAAATGTCCACACGTCTTCGCACACTCGTTTTGTCCGTCGCCCTCGCGTTATCAGTCGTTCTTATGGGCAACCCGGCCTCCGCCGCTCCGGAAAGGCCGTCCGTTCCCCTCAAAGGCGGCGCCACCCAGTCGTTCACGATGACCCTCACGAGAAAGGCTGACACCCCGAAGGGCGGCAACGCGGCGGCGGACGTCATTTACTGCGGCGGTTATCTCAGCCTCCCGTACGTCAACAGCCTGTACAACGACGTACACACCGAGATCGAGGTGCAGTGCACCGCCGTCGTCGACTCGATCGACCTGTACCTCAACCTCTACAAGGACGGGTCCACCACCACGACCACCAAGCGCTACAACCCGGCCAACTACGGGATCCATTACTCCAGCGCGCCGTGCCAGGGCACCACGAACACGTACTTCGCCGGCGGCACCGCCGTGTTCACCAAGGCCGGCTACGCCGGGTCCCCACTGACCATGAACGGCACAACCCCCGAAGTCACCCTCGCCTGCTGAAAGGATCACGATGCGACGCGCCGTCATCGGAATGCTCCTGGCATTCTGCACCCTCGCCCTGTTCTCCCTCCCGGCGAAAGCGGAGCCGGAGCCGTCTTACCTCCAAAAGTCCAAGGTTTCCACCACATTACAGAAGCCGACCATCTCCGGAATCATGGAGGACGGCGTCTGCAATTGGTACGACCTGTGCGTCTGGGAAAATCAGAACCTGACCGGCCGCATGGCGGACTTCACGTACATGGATACGACCGGACACCCAGACTGGTCCGCCAGCACGGCAAACGGATTCATCGCCAACAATGACGAGTCCGCCATCAACGCGCACCTGTTCCTGAACGCTTACATCTGCACCAACACATACCAGTCCGGCCAGTGCGGGCAGCTCGTACCGGGCGGTTACGGGAACACCGCGCCCACGTTCGCGAACAATTCCGAATCGCACTACTGGAACTGACCCCGTTCCCGGCGGGGGGGGGGGCGGGGCCCCCGCCCCCCGGGTTTGTGGGAAAAACCCCGCCCGCCACCCCCGGCCCGGGGAAAACCCCCCCCAGACAACCACCAACTACGGCCCACGCCCCCCCCCCCACACA